>OY763044.2:4800000-6462155 GCA_963666825.2 uncultured Saccharicrinis sp.
GGCTTCAATTCAATTCCTTTTAATCTTTGTTCATTGCATTAGGCTTTATACAAACACGCAAAACAAAAGAAATGAAAGCAATTTGCAATAATATTCACAACACCATTGAATAAAAACAATTACCAACTTAAAAAGTAAGTCAATCCTACATTAGTATATGCGGTCCAGTCTTCTTCTACGTAAGAAGGTTGGTTCATTGGCTTATATACAGATAGTCCAAGGTTAAGCATAAAGCTTCCCCATTGATAATAAACAGGTAAAGTAAAACCAAGGCTACTAATATTAAAAGAACTCTGTTTCTCAAACAAATCAGATATAACTATATCTGAATCCAGTTTATTAATCTTCCTTAAATAATATGGTCTTCTACCTACAATTCTGCTTATAATACGATCCTGAACAGTTTGAGGATCTTCTATTATGGATAATAACTCCCCTATTGTTTGATCAGGATTATTTTGTGAATACTCATAAAGAAAATAATAGTTCTTATATGCATCCTCATTATAATAATCTATACTACTTGCAAACATCACAAAAGAGGGCTGTATTGATAATGAATTACCATGCTTAAAAACATTATCAATATTTATATCGACACCTGTTTGAAAAGAGCAGTATAAGTCCTGTGCATTTCCAAGATAAACACCAATATCAAAATTTGAATTCCACCATTTAACCTGACTATACGTACTTAAATTAAACAGATCGCTATAGTTTGATCGTAAAGCATGAGAGTTTTCACTAAACTCGTAATGGCTGTAATTAGCCGAAGTACTAAGCCAATCAGTAATATCTAAATCGTATCCTAAAGACAAACCATATTCCTGGGTTGATTGCGTATTACTCTCATCAGAATTTTCAATGTTTGAAAAATATAGGGACAGATTAATTCCAGTTTTATGATAATAACTTACAAACGCTGAACTTACAGGTTGAGTACTGTAAATACTGGTTGTTCCGTTTAAACTATTATCTGTGCTATAATCAATTCCGGCAGCAAATGAAGAGAACTTAGCATCGAGCGACTCCAAGTCAATCTGAGAAAAAACATTACCAACAGAGAAACAAGCAAACAGAATTATCACAAACTTCTTCATAATCTCAAATTCACAATTAAACGAATATTAAGAATAGAAATTCTTTAACCAAAGAACATGTATCCTATAGTAATTGAAGCTACTATACCAGCCAAATCTGCAATTAATCCACAACCTATCGCATGACGTGTTTTTTTAATTCCTACTGAGCCAAAATAAACAGCAATGATATAAAAAGTAGTATCAGTAGCACCCTGAACTGTAGATGCTATTTTTGCAGCAAATGAGTCAACACCAAAATTAGGATTATCAAATAACTCCAACATCATACCTCTTGCTCCACTTCCACTCAAAGGTTTCATTAAAGCGGTAGGCAGAGCATCTACAAAACGGGAATCAACACCAAAGAAAATACAAATAGCTTTAATTCCATCCACAATAAAATCCATTGCCCCAGAGGTTCTGAATAACCCTATGGCTACTAAAATAGCTACTAAATAAGGAATAATCTTAATTGCAATCTGAAAACCTTCCTTTGCACCCTCAATAAAAGCCTCATAAACATTTACCTTTTTTCTAATTGCGGCGGATAAAAAGACAATAATTATTGAAAAAAGGATCACATTAGAACCAACTAATGAAATACTTTTAATCTGGTCTTTAGGTAATGTTGAAAGCCAATAAATAAGCCCAACTACAAATGCAGTTAATCCTCCTAAGTAAGATAAGATTACTTTATCCCAAAGCTTGATCTTCTGAACAAAGGCTACAGATAAAATACCGGCCAATGTAGAAAAGAAAGTAGCCAGTAATATAGGAATAAAAATATCTGCAGGGTTAGCAGCTCCAAACTGAGCCCGGTACACCATAATACTAACCGGAATAATTGTAAGTCCGGAGGTATTTAATACCAGAAACATAATTTGAGCATTACTTGCTGTATCCTCAGATTTATTTTGTTCCTGCAGTTGACCCATTGCTTTTAATCCCATTGGGGTAGCTGCATTATCCAGACCAAGCATATTGGCAGATAAATTCATCATAATAGTACCAAATACCGGGTGATTTTTTGGCACTTCAGGAAACAAACGATTAAATAACGGTCCTATCAATCTGGAAAGCATTCGCACAACTCCTCCCTGTTCTCCGATCTTCATAAAGCCTAACCACAATGAAAGAACTCCTGTAAGACCCAGGGATATCTCAAATCCAGTTTCTGCGTTGCTAAAGGTTGATTGCATTAGATTCGGAAATATATCCATATCCCCAAAAAAGATTAATCGCACCAATGCAACCACAAACGATATAATAAAGAAGGCTATCCAGATATAATTCAGGACCATAACTATAGAATGTTAGATTTAGATTATAAAATTTAAATCAAATTATAATATTCTAATTATCAATAATAAGATGTTTTTACAAATATCAATCATTTTAGAATATAAGTATCTGTAAAAACACCTACGTATTTATGATGTAAGAATATTTATTAAAAGGTTCTTTTTACACTATTGTCTCCTTTATATTTCTCATGAGGAGCACCAAATTCTTTACAACTAATATCATCAACCGGCACTTCCCAAATCTTAACGTTTCTGATGGCTGGTTCAGAGTATGTAAACTTTTTATCAGAATATTGTTCCATAATGATATTTAAAGCTTCCTCTTTTTTAGCCATATCTTCCTGAAAAATCACTTTTCCCCAGGCTACAACACTTTTCGATTTCATGCGATAACTACAAGCTACCTCAGGATGCTGAAAAGCAAGCTCATGATCTGTACTAAAAGTAACACAGATATTGTTGTTTTTATTTAAAATATCAATAATTCTACCTTCCGGAGCTGAATGTAAATAAATTACATTGTCTTTAAATCCGAAATTCATTGGTAACACATAAGGTAAATCTCCATCCACAACACCTACAAAACACACATCACATTTCCTTATTATCTTTTCAATACGTTCATTGTTTAAATGCTCTACTGTTTTCATATTTATTTATTATTATATAATCGCTCTATTTCCTAATTCCTGTGCCAGGGCACTTTTTATCACATTAATTCTGGATAGTTTACTCATTAATTCATTAATTCTCTCTACATCATTTTGATCGAGAGTAACAATTTCCTTAGAGTACTTATCAAACAACCACTTAACCTTACTAATTTTTAATTCATAAACTATTTTAGGAACATATTTAACCAAATATAATTCTTCATCCAGTTGTTTGGGACTATTCTCTCTAAATTTACGACTAACTAAATACTCTTTACTTAATAAATCAGATGCTAATTGACTCACCTCAGAGTCCATATTACTAACAAAGAACTTTACAGATTCAAAACCTTCCTTTGTTTTATTTTCTTCATACAACTGAAATATCTTGTTATATAAAGGATTTAAGCTCTCCAATTCGTCCTCTTTCAATTGATTTAAGATATAATCTCCAACTGATATATCCTCGTCAAACTTTTCCTCGCATTTATGAAACAGGGATTTATCACCATATTTAATTAAAAATCGCACTATCTCCTGTTCTTCAACTTCAAACGGATTTTGAGTAGTAAAGGCATTACTTGCAAACTGAGGTTCTGCAATTGCAGGTGATACCGGATTTTGAGAAGTTGCTTCAACTCTACTTTTAAAACCTTCCTCTCTTTTTTTGCGGGTTAGCTTTCCTATCTCATCATATAGAACCTGCTCACGAACCTGGAGCAAAGTACTACACTCTTTAATGTACTCACCTCTAATAAAGGCCTCAGGTATTACTGAAATTGTTCTTACAATATCTTGAATTAACTGCGCTCTCTTTACCGGATCATTCTTTGCATCTTTTAATAAGATACCCGTTTTAAACTTAATAAAGTCACCTTCATTCTCGTCAATATATTTCTGCAGTTGCTCTGCATTTCTATTTTTTGAAAATGAATCCGGATCTTCTCCATCAGGCAATAATAAAACTTTAACATTCATTCCCTGTTCAAGCACCAGGTCAATACCTCGCAATGAGGCTTTAATACCAGCAGGGTCACCATCATATATGATTGTTATATTTGGAGTAAAACGTGCAATTAATCTGATTTGATCAACAGTTAGTGCAGTACCGGATGATGCTACAACATTATGTATCCCGGCCTGATGAAATGAAATTACATCCGTATAACCCTCCACCAAAAAACATCTGTCCTTACGGGTAATTTCCTGCTTAGCCTGAAATATTCCGTAAAGGATTTTACTTTTATGATAAATTTCTGATTCCGGAGAATTAAGGTATTTAGCAGTCTTGGAATCCGTTTTTAAAATTCTTCCTCCAAAAGCAGTTGGCTTACCAGAAATACTGTGAATAGGAAAAATCACACGACCTCTAAAACGATCTGCTTTGTAATTATCCCTCACTATAGTTAGTCCTGTTTTTTCAAGGAATTCTACTTTAAAACTATTCTTTAAAGCTTCATCAGTAAATGCAGATCTCGAATCAGGAGAATAACCTAACTCAAACTTGTTTATGATATCATCCCTGAACCCACGCTCTCTTAAATATGATAGTCCTACTGAACGCCCTTCATCTGATTTATGAAGTATATCAGTAAAGTACTTTTGTGCGAACACTGAAACAGCCATCATACTTTCACGGTCGTTCTTAACCTGCTGTTGTTCCGGGCTTAATTCTACATCTTCAACGTGAATATGAAACTTCTTACCAAGATATTTAATGGCATCTAAAAAAGAAATCTGTTCAACGTCCATTAAAAAGTTAACAGCATTCCCTCCTTTTCCACATCCAAAGCATTTGTAAATTCCTTTGTGTGGAGATACTGTAAACGATGGAGTTTTCTCGTTATGGAAAGGACAATTACCAATATAGTTAATTCCCCTCCTACGTAACGATACAAATTCAGATACTATATCAATTATCTGAGCTTGTGAAGTTTCTACAATCCTATCTACTGTACTTTGGTCAATCATTTACAAATCACTCTAAAACAAGAAGCACAAAGATACAAATTGATTAGACAAATAAAATGAGCATTATATTAAAGAACCTTATAATACAAAAACATTCATTTAGGCATTTGTTTACCGAATTAATTTTCTAAATTTGATTTTTCATGAAACATTATTACCTTAATGATGTTTAGGAAATATCTTTTTGTGCATAAACAAAAATAAGTAGATATTAGCAATTCATTAATAGATTTACGAGTTAAGAAGAATACAAATTGAAGAAAATAATTGATTTTTATATAAGCGGTTTTAGTAATCTACCCAGTTGGGCAAGATCTATTTGGTTTATTATTTTACTTAAACTATTTATATTCTTTTTCATTTTTAAAATATTCTTTTTTCAAAATAAATTAAAAAAAGAATTTAATTCAGACGAAGAGAGAGCTTCACACGTAATAGAACAATTAACAAACCCTCAAAAATAACAGATAAATGTTTGAATCTATTGACTTAACACTGGTGAACTGGTCGCGGGCTCAATTTGCACTAACCGCAATGTATCACTGGATATTTGTGCCATTAACACTTGGCCTGGGCTTTATTATAGCCTTTATGGAAACCATGTATGTTAAAACAGGAGATCCTGAATGGAAAAGAATAACTAAATTCTGGATGAAGTTATTCGGAATTAATTTTGCCATTGGGGTTGCAACAGGTATCATTCTTGAATTTGAATTTGGAACAAACTGGAGTAACTATTCCTGGTTTGTTGGTGACATATTTGGCGCACCCTTAGCTATTGAAGGTATTATGGCTTTCTTTTTAGAAAGTACCTTTATTGCAGTTATGTTCTTTGGCTGGGGAAAAGTAAGTAAAAAATTCCATCTGCTCTCAACATGGCTAACTGCAATTGGAGCAAACCTTTCTGCTGTATGGATCTTAGTGGCCAATGCCTGGATGCAGGATCCTGTTGGAATGAGATTTAATCCGGATACTGCACGTAATGAAATGATTAACTTTTGGGAGGTATTTTTATCCCCAAGCGCTGTAAGTAAATTTTTACACACATCCACTTCAGGATTTGTACTAGCTGCCGTATTTGTAATAGGTATTAGTGCATGGTATATGCTTAAGAAAAGGGAAATTGCCTTTGCTAAAAAGAGTATGATTATAGCATCTGTATTCGGTATTTTAGCTTCCATAGTACTTATTGGTACAGGAGACTCTTCTGCCAAAACAGTTGCAAAAGCCCAACCTATGAAATTAGCAGCAATGGAAGGTCTTTACGAAGGTACTACCAATGCTCCTTTAATTGGAATGGCTTTAATTACTGATGCACAGGATGAACCATTAACCAAAGATTCACAAGCTGAATTTGCAATGAAGATTGAAATACCTTCAGCGCTATCATTCCTGGCTTTTGGTGATTTTAATGCTTTTGTACCTGGAGTTAAAGACTTAGTTTTAGGAAACGAAGAACATAAAATATTATCCTACAAAGAAAAAATTAAACGAGGCTATGAAGCCCAACAGACTTTAATAGCATATAAAAAAGCTCAAAAAGAAAATAGCCCTGAGTTTGCAGGTTTACAAGCTAAGTTTAACGATGAAAAATGGATGGATGATTACTTTAAGTATTTTGGTTATGGTACTTACTATGATGAAAATCCTGATACATTAGAAGCCAATGCTTTTAAAATGGTTCCTCCAATTTCATTAACATTCTATGCTTTCCATATTATGGTGGCCTTAGGAATGTGGTTCTTACTTTTATTCATTATAGTTCTATTTTTAATATTTAAAGGTAAACTGGTTGAAAACAAATTTATTTTGTGGGCCTCAGTCTGGACCATACCGCTAGTTTACATTGCTTCACAGGCAGGATGGATTGTAGCTGAAGTTGGAAGACAACCTTGGGTTATTCAAGACCTAATGACAACTTCAACAGCTGTATCTCAAATTGACACAGGATCTGTTATGATCACATTCTGGTTATTCGCCATAACATTTACTTCATTGCTTATTGCAGAAGTGAAAATACTTACAAAGCAAATTAAAATAGGACCTAAAAAAGTAGGAGGAAAATAATAATGTTCGGAGATTTATCACATTTAGCACTACAGCACTATTGGTGGTTCCTTGTATCACTTCTTGGAGCATTATTGGTGTTTTTAATGTTTGTTCAAGGCGGACAAACTTTAATTTCTACTCTTGGTAAAACCAAAGATGAAAAAACAATCTTAGTAAATGCATTGGGCCGTAAATGGGAGTTTACATTTACTACCTTAGTTACTTTTGGAGGTGCATTTTTCGCATCTTTTCCACTATTTTACAGCACAAGTTTTGGCGGTGCTTACTGGGTATGGATGATCATCCTTTTTGCTTTTGTAATTCAGGCTATTGCCTATGAATTCAGAAACAGACCAAGTAATGTTTACGGACCAAAAACATACGAAGCTTTTTTATTTATAAATGGTTTAATAGGTACAATATTTATTGGAACTGCTGTAGCTACATTTTTTACTGGATCAAATTTCTCGGTAAATGATTTTAACCAATCAAAATGGGATACACCATTTCATGGTTTAGAGGCTGCCTTAAACTTACATAACTTAAGCCTTGGTTTAACTGTATTCTTTTTGGCAAGGGTATTAGGAATACTTTATTTCATGAACTCTGTTGATCACAAAGAGATTCTAGAAAGAGCTAAAAAACAACTTATCATCAATGGATTGCCATTTGTTGTTTTATTCTTAACATTTACTATTTGGCTACTTTTAAGAGATGGTTTTGCTGTTAATCCTGACACTAAAGAAGTATTTATGCAACCATATAAGTATTTCAACAACTTAATTGAGATGCCAATTATATTAATAGGTTTCTTAGCAGGTGTTGTACTTGTACTATGGGGAATTATTTCAAGTTACCTAAAACCTAGTTCTAATGGTATTTGGTATACTGGTCCCGGAACTGTTATTACAGTATTAATGCTCCTGTTAATTGCAGGATATAATAATACTGCATTTTATCCTTCAGTATCCAGTTTACAAAGTTCATTAACTATTGAAAATGCAAGTTCCAGTCATTTTACTTTGACAGCGATGAGCTATGTATCTTTAATGATTCCTTTTGTTTTAGCATACATATGGTACGCATGGAAATCAGTTAATAATAGAAAGATTGATGAAGAAGAAATTCATTCTGATGACATTCATATCTATTAATCCATTAAGAATAAAAAGATTTAAGTCATGACATATATAAAGGAAATACTTTGGTATTTAAGTTGGCCGTTATTAATATTTATTAGTTTCCAGGCTATTAAATGGGCACTTAAAAAGTTTGAGCAAAAAGAACCAGAATTAAATGATTCGCAAGAATAGTTTCATATAAAACAAAAAAGCCTTGGTTGTAACACCAAGGCTTTTTTGTTTTATATATTAATTAGTTTTTACTTATTACTAAATATAAGTTTTACAATTGAAAATACGACGTATAAAGCAATTACTATAGCAATTCCTCCTATTCCTAACCAAATAATAAATAACAAACCACTTAGCAATAAAATATACTTGTCAATATTAGGAAGTATTTTAAAGTTCTTAAATTTCAAAGAAAACATTGGTATCTCTGAAACAAGCAAAAATGAAAACACAGGTACGAATGCTAATAACACCCATTGATTTTGAATTAGATCATTCAACCAGTTTTCACCATGAACAAATACAAAACCTAAGGATGCCAGAAACAATCCTGTTGCTGTTGTTGTCAAACCAATAAAACTTTCACTTTGTCTTGTATCTACATTAAATTTTGCAAGTCGTAAACCGGAAAATACGGTAATAACAAATGGAGATAAAACAATCATCTGATTAACTACATCTTGCTGAAAAAAATCACTACTAAAATCTCCGAAAACAATCTTCTTCATCATCATATGAAGAATAGCCATAGGAGCGAAACCAAAACTGATCATATCAGCCAAAGAATCTAATTCTTTACCCATAGGAGAGTATGCTTTAAGCATCCTGGCAGCAAAACCATCGGTAAAATCAAAAAGTGCACCTGCAAAAATAAGAATGGCAGCAATATCAATTCTTCCGTTTAATGCAAAAAAAGCGGATAATGCACCACAAAGTAGATTTAAACTGGTAATAAAATTAGGAACTGAACTCTTAATTGACATGTGATTAAGTTTAAAATAAGAGATTAAAAAAATCGCATTCAAGATATATTAATCCTAAATGCGATCCTATATTATTTTGTATATTTTGTTTTACTAAAGAAATTGAATATTAATCAAATTGACGTTTCATAAACCAGAATTCAACAAACGACATACTTAAGTTAATTCCAAAATAATTTTCTGTAATAATATCACCACCTCTTGTTCCTCGCCTTCCATAATTTAAATTAACATTAAAGTACGATTTACTGTTACGCATTGGAATTCCAACACCAGCACTTACACCATAATCAATAATAGAATTACCTTCAACTTTGATATAAGTATCTTCAACATATCCTCCTGCCTGATATAAAAAAGGATTTGCTTTTTTAGTTTCCTTATTTCTAAACTCCCCTCCAAAACTAAATCTATGACTGTCTTTTAAATCAGCAGCTTTACTTGAGTAATATACTTCACTCCATTGCTGAAATCTGTAATCCCAAGCTAATGTTAAACCACTTTTATTCGACCATGACATACCACCTGCAACATCCATTGGAATTTTATAATCATTGCCATCATCTAATTCTTCACTAATCCCGGCTCCACTAGACGCATACGTTTCAACAGTGCGTGAATTAGCCATATCAATTGCCGGTCTAAAAGTACCTCCAAATCGAAATACATTATCTTTTATATTAAACTGATATTGTAAACCAGGCTCAAAAGCAAATTGTTGGATATAATCGGAATAATTTACATTCAGCGTACCAATTGTTGATGAGCTAAAAACTTCTGTTTTATCAATACTACCAAACAAATATGCGATCTTTAATCCTATTGCAAGATTCTTACTTATAGAGTAGGCATTAGACAAATAAACTTCATTTACACCTCCGGTTCCTGTATAATCAACAGAAACACTACTTAAAGAACCTTGAATATCTGTTGTTGTTGAAACATTATATCCTACAGATGAAAATTGGTTCAATCCAAAACTTGTAAATAATCTTGATGCAGAACGAAATGCGAGTGATATATTATGCAATCCACCAGAGATTGCATTACCATCACCTTCATTTGTTGAATAGTAAGTTTTATTAATCCTTAAACCTAAATCAATTAACATGTTTAAACTATCGATACCGGTTAAAGAAGCAGGATTTAAAGTATTGATAAAATTATCGGTCTTTAAGGCTAAACCTGTTCCTCCCATTCCCTGGTTTTTAACAAGTCCTCCCTTATTAATTGTACCAACTCCAAAAGTGGTATATGCCGAAGGAGCACCCGTTTGAGCATTAGCATAAAAAGGGAGTAGCAGGCAAATAATAAATATATATTGAACTCTTTGAATCATTTTAACCATCTTAATAATAATATGTATATAGTCTTAATTTAGGTTGATAATCGCCATCGGTAACTCCTTCCCCAGCAAATTTGATACTTGTAAGAGTCGAAGCCATATTTGAAGAAGACAAACCAATTAAAAATGAAAAATCATCATCATAAACACCATCTAAAAATTCATCTACAAACTGATTTGTAATATCCACTTTATAATATTCTTCTTCATCTTCATCAATTGAATCATCATATAAATACATATAAGAATAATCAGATTCATTTAAAGCGAGTATTACACTTCCTACTTCATTCTGCTCATTAGATTCATATACTGTGAGGTAACTTGGCAACTCATTATAATCATCTTCAATTTTATCTAAAGGAACAAATACGACTTCCGCTTTAATTATCTGATTAAGGGCCGGTAGAGTTTCAACACGTTTTAATCCTGGAAAATCGATTTTAACATACATTCCTGTTCCTCCTTGTAAGAAACATTTATCATCAGTATCTGAACTTGGAATTTTCTCCTCCTGTGTTGGACTTAAAGGCAAACCAGTACCCGTGCGATCAATTGCAATACTATTAAACTGATAATTTGAGGTTCCTTCTACTTTAAATACAATTTCTTTATCTACTCTTTCATCCATAGTACGATGATAAAGAATTTTAATACAGCACGAATCAGAAACATTATATCCTATAACTGATTTATTAACATCCTTATTGGTTCTTAAAACAATTCCTCTGAAATAATCATAAAATTTACTAGATGTAGTAATGTTATCATCATCCTCACGAAGCATTTCAAATAATTCCTTACCTAATTCATCATCCAAAGGTATCTTTATCGTATCTGAATCAGTAACTTTAGGGATACCAGTATATTCTCCTAAAATCCTTTTGGTGGCTACAGTTGTTGTATTATAAAAACTATTGTAGCTGGTACCATCAATTTTTCGATCTTTCCTCATTTGCTCGAGATCTGAGGCTATTTCTTCTACAGTAAAGGAATGAACTTGTGTGGTATCTCCTAAGTAATAATCATTATATTTTATACACAATTGTATTCCATCATAAATGTCATCATCATCTAATGTTTTCTCTCCAGGAGTAGCCACACGGAAAATTGCATCAGCATCAATCCTACCAAAATCATCATCATAAAAACTTCCTACAAGAGCATCTCCTGTATTTGTGGTTTCCACTGAATCTAAAATAACTGTACTTAGTTGTACAGAAAAAGTATCCAACATCATGATCCCGGCATCCCCATCAATATATTCTTGACCCATAGGGGTGGAAATTTCATCTAAGCTTTGATCGCCACACGAATAACAAATTGTAACGATGAAAACACTAATTATAAATAAGTATTTATACATATTTTGTTGATATTTTGAATTAAATAAAACACAATACTTATATGTGCATTATAAAACCTTAAAAAAATAACGACAAAGGTGCAAAAAAAATTGTATCCTCCAACAATCGGCCATCTCCAATGTCATTCTTAATGCCGAATTAATTTAAACTGTTTTTTATTAGTTTAAGATAATATGTCTATATTAGCGCAGAATTTCTATGATTGACAAATAACTAATTAATACATAATACCTAAAAGTTAATTATAAGTTAAAGTTATTTTGAGGCTATTAATAAGTGATTTATTAATTGTAGTATCGCAAGAGAAAAATTTAAACAAATAAATTGAAATTTAAAGACAATGATCAAGCAGTCAATATTTTTAATCACAGCACTTTTAGTAAGTAGCTTATGTTTTACAGGTTGTTCTGATGATGATGATGATTATTTAGGAAACTGGGTTGATATGGGTGACTTTAGTGGAAAAGTAAGATCCCATGCAGTTACATTTACTATCGATGATAAAGTATATTTAGGTACAGGATATGACTATGATGACGATGAGAAATTTTCTGATTTCTGGCAACTAACAGTTAGCGGAACATCATTTCAGTGGACACAAGTAGAAAGCTTACCAGGTTTAGCTAGAAACAGAGCTGTTGCCTTTGCATCTGAAACTTCCGGATACGTTGGACTAGGTAGTGACGAAGACGACAACTTCCTTAGCGATTTTTACAAATATACACCAGGTACAGGCTGGGAAGAGATGACAGGAGATGCCGCTTTTCCAGGTACTGCACGTAAAGATGCTGTTGCATTTTTTGTAGATAGCAAAGGTTATGTTGGAACTGGAGAAGATGATGATGAAATTAAAAATGATTTCTACGCTTTTAATCCATCTACAAGTACATGGGAAGCAATCAGTACTATTAAAAGTAAAAGAACTCAGGCTATGTCATTTGTTTTAGGTGGCAACGCATATGTAATTAGTGGTTATTCAAACGGTTCTCTTGATGATTTCTTCCGTTATGATACATCAAGTAACACTTGGGTTGAATTAAACAGAATTTCTGACTTCACAGATTATAGCTTTGATGATGATTACGATAGCAATATCCAACGTTATGACGGAGTTGCATTTACAATGGGAGGAAAAGCTTATTTAGCTACAGGTAACGGAAGTGCTGAAGTTTGGGAATGGAATCCAACTACTGACAGATGGAAACAAAAAACAGACTTTGAAGGATCATCAAGATATGGTGCTGTTGCATTTACTTTAAATGATGTAGGTTACTTATGTACTGGTGGTAATGGTAGCTACTCATATGATGATATGTGGTACTTTGAACCATATGAAGAATATGAAAACAAAGACTAAATTAGTCCTGCTTCTTCTTATTACCTTTGGCTTATACAATTGCCAAAATCAAAAGAAGAAGGTTGAAATTGACTATTCTGTTTTTGAAGTTAACAATGGCTGGGGTTACGATATAACGATAAATAAAAAAACATTTATTCATCAGGATGTCATCCCAACTGTTAAAAACGCAAGACCTTTCTTTAGTCAGGATGACGCAGAAAAAGTTGCTAAACTGGTTATTGAAAAAATAAAAAAGAAACAAATGCCACCTGCTGTTTCTAAAGATGAAATAGAAAAGCTAGGCATTAAAACAGATTCTTAACGGAAATTAAATACAAAAGCCGGATTGTTAATTACAATCCGGCTTTTATTTTATTCGCCAAACAGATTTAATGTATTTTTTACAACAAAATAACAATGATAATTTGCAGTTTTAAAAAATACATCTACATTTGTATCCGAAAATAATACAACAATGAGAAATTTAGTACATCATCACGGACATCATTATAATCTACCATAGGTGGGCCGGGATTGCTGTATGTATAAGATATATAAAGAGGGCTTGCCAATTATGGAAGCCCTCTTTTTTTATTTTGGCAAAACTTTAAAAAAACAATATTAACAAATTGAGAAATGGAAAAATTAAGAATTGCTCTGCAAAAAAAAGGAAGACTACACGATGATTCAATGCAGCTACTAAAGGAAGCTGGTATCAAATTTAATACGGGAAGCAGAACTCTAGTTGCACAATCACCAAATTTCCCAATTGAAGTGTTGTTTTTGAGAGATGACGATATTCCACAAACAATAGCTGATAAAGTGGCTGACATAGGTATTGTTGGAGAAAATGAAGTAGAAGAAAAAGATTTTCAACTTACTATTGCTAAAAGATTGGGTTTTAGTAAATGTCGTGTATCATTAGCCATTCCAAAAGCAGATGAATACAACGGACCTGAATATTTTGAAGGGAAAAAAATAGCAACATCTTATCCTGTAATCTTAAGAAAATACTTCAATAAGATGAATATCAATGCAGAAATACATGAAATTGCAGGATCTGTAGAGATTGCTCCGGGAATTGGATTAGCTGATGGTATTTTTGACATTGTTAGCTCAGGAAGCACATTAATAGCAAACAGATTAAAAGAAGTTGAAGTAGTAATGAAATCTGAAGCATTATTAGTTCAGGCTGAAAATTTATCTGCTGAGAAAAAAGCTTTACTTGATGAACTTTTATTCCGCATTAACTCAGTGATGGCTGCAAGTTCTAATAAATACATTTTATTAAATGCACCAACTGAAAACGTAGACACAATTGTTAGCATCTTACCAGGAATGAAGAGTCCAACAGTATTACCATTAGCTGAAAAAGGATGGAGCTCTATTCACTCTGTTATTTCAGATAAACAATTCTGGGAAATTATTGGAAAATTAAAAGAAGCTGGAGCTGAGGGAATATTAACTTTCCCAATTGAAAAAATGATATTATAATAACACACCATGCAGGTATTTGAATATCCACAAAAGGAAAACTGGGCTGAATTATTAAAACGCCCTGAGAACGATTTGAGCGGTTTGTTTGATTCAGTACAAACCATTTTAAATGAAATTAAAAAAGATGGAGATGCAGCTGTAGTAAAATATTCAGAGAAATTTGATGGTTATGCAGCCAAAGAAATTATTGTCTCAAAATCAGAAATTGACGAAGCTTGCCTAAAAGTATCTTCCAACTTAAAAGAAGCAATATACAAGGCCAAGCTTAACGTTGAAAAATTTCATGAAGCACAAATTATTCAGGAAAGAGTAGTTGAAACAATGCCCGGTGTTGTATGTCGTCAGAAATGTGTGCCTATTGAAAAAGTTGGTTTATATATACCTGGCGGAACTGCACCTTTGTTTTCTACGGTTTTAATGCTTGCTGTACCTGCTAAAATTGCAAAGTGTAAAGAAATTGTTTTATGCACTCCTCCTGGAAAAGATGGAAAAATTAATCCGGCTATTTTATACACAGCTTCATTAGTTGGTGTTACTAAAATATACAAAGTAGGGGGAATTCAAGCTATTGGTGCGATGGCTTATGGAACTGAAACAGTCACCAAAGTGGATAAAATATTTGGACCTGGTAATAGTTATGTTACAGCAGCCAAACAATTGGTTAGTTTAAAGGATGTCGCAATCGACATGCCAGCAGGTCCTTCAGAAGTAGAGGTTTTAGCTGACGAATCTGCTAATCCAGCCTTTATTGCATCTGACTTACTTAGTCAAGCAGAACATGGTGTTGACAGCCAGGTAATTTTAATTACTGACAGTAAATCTCTGGTTGATCAAGTTGAAAAAGAACTTAGTGAGCAACTGGAAATATTGCCAAGAAAAGAAATTGCTACAAAAGCACTTCAAAATAGTCGTATTATACTCTTAAAGGATACGGCAGATATGATTGAAATGACAAACAATTATGCTCCTGAACATTTGATTATTGCAATGAGAGATGAAGATTACATTGCCAATCAAATCACAAATGCAGGAAGTGTTTTCATAGGAAACTACACCCCGGAAAGTGCGGGTGACTATGCTTCAGGAACAAATCATACGCTTCCTACACATGGTTACGCAAAAGCATATAGTGGTGTTAACCTGGATAGTTATCTTAAAAAAATTACTTTCCAAAAGATTTCTCCTCAAGGACTTAAGCAAATAGGACCTGCAATAGAATTAATGGCAGCAGAAGAACAATTGCATGCCCATAAAAATGCAGTAACGATTCGTTTAAAATCATTAGAATAGAAGTCATTTAAAAAAATAATATTTTAAACGCGTCATTTTATAAATGGCGCGTTTATACATCTCAAAACATTATATCAAAAACAAGACATAATTATACTTTCAAACAAAGACAAATTATTGAACTCGATATAATACAGGAGAAATAAATCTTAGACAAATGAAAACACTTGATCAATTAATAAGAGCAAACATAAAGGCATTAAAACCATATTCATCAGCAAGAGACGAATATACCGGAGATGAAGCCATCTTTCTGGACGCCAATGAAAATCCTTTTAATCCTCCCTACAACAGGTATCCTGATCCATATCAAAGAAAATTAAAACTACAGATTTCTAAAATAAAGAATATTCCATCAGAATACATTTTTCTTGGAAACGGTAGCGACGAAGCAATTGACATAGCGTTTAGAGCATTCTGTGAGCCTGGAATAGATAATGTTGTAGCTATTGATCCAACCTATGGCATGTATCTAGTTTCTGCAGATATTAATAATATTGAAACTAAAAAAGTAAAGCTTACTGAAGAGTTCGATCTTGATGTTGAAGCTATACTTGCAGCTATAAATGAAAATACTAAGCTTTTATTCATTTGCTCTCCGAACAATCCAACTGGTAATAGCTTTAAAAAAGACGACATCATATCGTTAATTGAAAAATTCGATGGCCTAGTTATTTTAGATGAAGCTTATATTGACTTTGTTCCTGAAAAGACTTTTATTCCTGAACTTTTAAAATATAAAAACCTTATTATCCTACAAACATTTAGTAAAGCATGGGGTATGGCAGGTATCAGATTAGGAATGGCATTTGCCTCACCTGAAATTATCAGCATCTATAATAAAATCAAGTATCCATATAATGTAAATATTCTAACTCAAAAAACAGCTTTAGAATTATTGCAAAAGGAAGACGATATGGCTAAGTGGGTTGAGGATATTCTGGAAGAAAAAAAGATAATGATAGAAAAGCTTAAAGATTACAACTTCATCAGCAAGATTTACCCTTCTGATGCAAACTATTTATTAGTTAAAACTAATAACGCAAAAGTAATCTATAATTATTTGGTTGAAGAAGGTGTAGTAATTAGGGATAGATCAAGTGTGGCATTATGCGAAGGATGTTTAAGAATTACCATTGGATCCAAAGAAGAAAACAATTGCTTATATCAAGGATTAGATAAATATTCTCAGAGCATTTCTTAAATGATTGATTGTTTTCAGATAAAAGAAAAGCAAAACAAAGCATAAGACTATAGAGATAGACCAATCCAATCTTTTCCACACAGGAAGATGATAAGTTTTAGCGAGTTCGATATAGCTTTTGAAATAATATTATAATCATATGAAACGAGCCATGTAAAGTGATTTATACACATGCATGAATAAAATGGCGAGTTTCATATGGCAATAAAAAGCAAATTTTGGTATATGAAAAGAGTATTATTTATTGACCGTGATGGCACTATTATAAATGAACCTCCTGTTGACTTTCAGGTGGACAGCTTAGAAAAATTGGAATTCTATCCAAAGGCAATTTCCAACTTAAACAAAATTGCTTCAAAACTTGATTTTGAATTAGCAATGGTTACAAATCAGGACGGATTAGGAACTGATTCATTTCCTGAAGATACATTTTGGCCAGCACAAAATAAAATGCTTAAAACTCTGGAAGGAGAAGGTATTGTTTTCGATGAAATATTTATCGACAGGTCATTTCCTTGCGACAACTCACCTGCTCGAAAACCAGGTACAGCAATGCTCACAAAATACTTTAGTGAAGACTATGACCTTGAGAATTCATATGTAATTGGGGATAGAATTACAGATGTTCAATTGGCAAAGAACCTGGGATGCAAAGCTATATTTATAGCTTCAGAAACAGCCATAGATGAAATTAAGAAAAATAACCTGGAGGATTCATGTAAATTAATTACATCAGATTGGGATCAGATATGTTCCTTTTTATTCTCAAAAGAACGTACTTCAAGCGTTGTACGAAAAACTTCTGAAACAGATATCTCAATTCAGTTAAATCTGGATGGTACAGGGAAATGTGATATTTCAACAGGCCTGCACTTCTTTGACCATATGTTGGAGCAAATAGGTAAACACTCAGGCTGCGATTTATCTATTAAAGTAAACGGCGATCTTCATGTAGATGAACACCACACTATAGAGGACACAGCCTTAGCTCTGGGACAAGCCTTTAAAGAAGCCTTAGGCGACAAAAGAGGTATTGAAAGATATGGATACTGTTTGCCTATGGACGAATGTATGGCTCTAGTGACATTAGATTTCGGAGGAAGACCCTGGTTAGTTTGGGAAACCGAATTTAAACGTGAAATGGTAGGAGATATGCCAACTGAAATGTTTATGCACTTCTTTAAAAGCTTTTCTGATGCATCATTAAGTAACCTAAGAATACAAGCTGACGGAGCTAATGAGCATCATAAAATAGAAGGAATTTTTAAAGCATTGGCCCGGGCAATCAAGATGGCAATTAGAAAAGATGTATTTAACGACACTTTACCTAGTACAAAAGGTGCTTTGTAGGATAAATTTTGAAAATTGATAACAGTATTATAAGGTGATTGTATTAAAATATTTACTAACTTTCACCTTATTTGTTATTTGATTTAAACGGAGTAAATGGTAGGTATTAGAAACAAAGCAGGTTTTCCTTTAATTAACACAGGTTTACTTCCAATGGAAGAAATGTTGGAAGTAAGAAGGACAGAAAAGAAGCTGGTAATTGGAATACCTAAGGAAAAATCAAAGTTTGAAAACAGAATAGCATTAACCCCTCAAGGAGTTGAACTACTGGTTGAAAAGGGACATGTTGTATTATTTGAATCTGGAGCCGGAATACCTGCCAATTACTCAGATAACGACTTCTCTGAATGTGGTGCTACTATAGTTCAATCCAGCAGTGAGATTTTTAAAGCTGAAGTTGTATTAAAGATTTCACCTTTTACCGAAGAAGAAATAGACCAGCTTAGCGCTCGACAAACCATAATCTCATTAATTCAACTTAAACAACAATCTAGAGAGTTGATTCAAAAGATGATGAATAAACGCGTTAATGCGTTGGCTTTTGAATTAATCAAAGATGACAACAACTGCTATCCTATCATTCGAAGCATGAGTGAGATAGAAGGGGCAGCTGCAGTAATGATTGCCAGTGAATACCTAAGTAAGGCACATAATGGTAAAGGTGTTTTACTTGGTGGCGTTACAGGAATTTCGCCAGCTGAGATTGTGATATTGGGAGCCGGAACTGCAGGCGAAAGTGCAGCACGTGCAGCATTAGGCTTAGGAGCTACAGTTAAAGTCTTCGATAATTCTTTTAAAAACCTAAAAGATCTTCAGGATAGTGTTGGCCAACGAGTTTTTACTTCCGTACTTCACCCCAAAGCTTTAACAAAGGCATTACGATCTGCAGAAGCTGTAATTGGCAATTTAAGATATTTACAATCAGGATTGAGTTATTTTGTTACTGAAGATCAGGTTAAACAAATGAAACCAGGTTCTATAATCATTGATCTGAGTATTGGACAGGGTGGATGTTTTGAATCTTCAATGTGCACCGACTTTGCACATCCTGTATTTAGAAAACACAATGTTATTCATTATTGTGTTCCAAATGTAGCTTCTCATGTAGCCAGAACAGCCACCATAGCATTAAGCAATATCTTTGCTCAAATGTTATTACAAATTGCAGAAGCCGGAAGCATAGATAGTCTTATAAAAGAGGATGCCGGGTTTAGCAATGGAGTTTATATTTATAAAGGTATTCTTACAAACCATTACATTGGAGAAACATTTTCTCTGCCATCAAAAGATATTGGTCTTTTAATGGCTGCATTCTGATCAGTCTACAAATTTTGGTATCTGAAATTTAAACATTGCACCTTCGGTTTGGTTTGGCTCAGCCCATACCTTACCTTTCATTATTTCAACATATTTCTTAACAATAGATAAACCAATACCGTTTCCTTCAAATTCTCTGGTATTATCAAGATCTGCCTGTCTGAACAAATCAAAAATTACATCTTCATCTCCTGGAGGTATTCCAATTCCTGTATCCTTTATAAAGAATTCAAAGTAATCATCAAAAATTAGATACCCTATTACAACCTCGCCTTCACGAGTAAACTTAATAGCGTTATCTAATAAATGTTCAAAGACTTTAATTAAAGCATCTTTATGAGTATATAATTTATCACTTCCATTATTAGCATCTAAGAACAACTTAAGTTTTATTGGTTTCTTACATACATTAATTTCATTGGAAAATGAATCAAATACTGAGTTAAAAATATCATTAATTGAAACTACTTGCTTTGGTTCAACATATGCTTTAGCCTGCAATTTGGAGATATCAATAATGGCGTCCATAACTCTCATCAACTGATTACCATTTTGATGAACTATATCCAAATATTCTGACTTCTCTTCATTACTTAAGTTATTAGATTTCAGAAGTTCTGTAAATCCAATAATAGCATTCATAGGAGTACGAATTTCATGACTCAGATTAGCTAGAAATGACGACTTCAGCATATTACTTTCTTCAGCTTTTAATTTCGCCTCACTAAGCTCTTTATTCATTTTATCCAGTTCCTTATTCTTACGAATAAGTTCTTCCTTAAAAACCAAAAGCTCAAGGTTACGTCTTTTTAGTTCTCTTTCACTTTCCATGTGTTCTAATTCAGAACCAATTCTTGAAGAAAACATATACATTAAAGATTCCTGTCTTTTCTGATTTAATACTGGATTTTGAAACAAAGCTGTTAATACTCCTATAGGTTCCATTTTCGAACCATATAGAGGTACAGCCAGGTAAGCCTTAATATCTTTATCCTTAAAATGCTTATTTATATTACTTTCACTTGTAATATTTTGAAGAAAAGTAGAACATCTCTGTTCAATTACTTTTTGACAAAGTGAACCTTCCATAGGAAAACTTATAGTAGGTAAAATCTCATCCTGATTACAAAAAGCTACAGACTCCAATCGATTTTCCACCTCATTAACCCTTGCAATAAAAACATAATCGGCATTAAGATGTTTATTGAGTTTCTGAATAGTAACATTAAAAAACTCCTCCCCAATATACTGTCTTTCAGGATTAAACAAATCTACAATACATGAATGCAAATCCTCATCAAGTTCAATTTTACTCTTTTTTAATATTTTACTATGGCTTCTCAAAACAATAATTTTTAATCTTTGTTACAGACGAACTTTTACTTTCTTATCATAAGCTTACTGCTAAGAAAAAAAAAGGTTCCCTAACGGCACTATTTTTTTGACAAGCAGCCTTATTTCATAGTTTAATGAATAGATTTTTGTAATTTTGACATCCTTATAAAATAAATACTAAATGACTAGAGAAATTTTAATATATAATACCTTATCAAGATCTAAAGAAAAATTTGAAAGCTTAACCCCAGGTAGAGTAGGATTATACGTTTGTGGACCAACGGTATACGGTGATCCCCATTTAGGTCATGCCAGACCAGCTATTACTTTTGATCTGTTAACACGTGTATTAAGACATCTAGACTATAAAGTCCGATACGTAAGAAACATTACTGATGTTGGTCACCTTGAAAACGACGCTGACGAAGGAGAGGACAAGATTGCTAAAAAGGCAAAGCTTGATGAATTAGAACCAATGGAGGTAGTTCAGTATTACACTGATAGGTACCACGACTACATGAAAATGCTTAATATTCAAAGTCCAAGTATCGAACCTAGAGCATCCGGTCATATTATTGAGCAACAAGAGATCATTAAAAACATATTAGATAAGGGTTATGCCTACGAAAGTAATGGCTCTATCTATTTTGATGTGAAAAAATATAACGAGGATTTTCCATATGGCATACTATCTGGAAGAAATATAGATGACCTGATTTCAAACACAAGAACTTTGGATGGCCAGAGCGAAAAACGTAATTCAGTGGATTTTGCTCTTTGGAAAAAGGCAGCTCCTGAGCATATCATGCGTTGGCCTTCTCCTTGGAGTGATGGATTTCCAGGATGGCATCTTGAATGTTCTGCCATGAGTAAGAAATATTTAGGAGAACAATTTGATATACACGGTGGAGGAATGGACTTACTATTTCCTCATCATGAATGTGAAATTGCACAGAGTACTGTAGCCAATGGACGTTCACCTGCCAAATATTGGATGCACAACAATATGATTACTATTGGCGGACAAAAAATGGGAAAATCATTAGGCAACTTTATTACGCTGGAACAATTCTTTACAGGAAACCATGATAAGCTTGAAAAGGCCTACAGTCCAATGACTATTCGCTTCTTTATTCTTCAGGCTCATTACAGAAGTACTTTGGATTTTGGTAACGAAGCACTTCAGGCGGCAGAAAAAGGACTTGAAAGATTAAATGAAGCAATTCTAAACCTTGATAAAATCACAGCTTCTGCAGAATCAACCTTTAATATTGAAGAATTTGAAAACAAATGCTATAGTGCCATTTGTGATGATTTAAACAGTCCGATTTTAATAGCACATCTATTTGAAGGTGTTAAAGTTATAAACAACCTTATTTCTGGTAATGTAAAACTAAATGCTGAAGATTTGGCTCAGTTTAAAAATCTGATTTTATTGTTTGTGAATGATATCTTGGGAATTTATCAGGAAGAAAAATCAGCAGACTCTACAGACAACAAACTTAATGACGTAATGAGTCTGTTATTACAATTAAGATCAGATGCCAAAGCAAATAAAGATTGGGGAACTGCCGACAAAATCAGAAATGAACTACAAGATTTAGGTTTTGTAATTAAAGACGGTGCTGAAGGTGCCACTTGGGAATTAAAATAAAAATTATGTCAAAATACATCTTATTTATTGTTCTTACTATCCTTTTTGGGTGCAACTCAAACAGCTCTAAATCAAATGGATCAGGAATTAACTCATCAAAAAAAAGGATTGTAAAAGTTCCTCAATTTAATTCGGATTCAGCATACCAATACGTAGCAGATCAGGTAGCTTTTGGCCCCCGGGTTCCTAATTCTGAGGCTCATATAAAATGTGCAGAATACTTATCTGATCAGCTAAAGAAATTTGGAGCAGAGGTCATAATACAAGAAGCTCAACTAGTAGCCTTTGACAATAAAGTTCTAAATGCAAAAAACATTATTGGTCAAATCAATCCCGAATTAAAAAACAGAGTAATGTTATTTTCGCATTGGGATTCGAGACCTTTTGCTGATCACGATCCTGATGAAGCTAAAAGAAACGAACCAATATTAGGTGCAAATGATGGTGCAAGTGGAGTTGGTGTTCTTCTGGAAATTGCAAGATGTATTCAACAAGATTCAATTCCAATAGGTATTGATATTATCTTTTTTGATGCTGAGGACTATGGAACTCCGGATCACCTTAATGTTGAGTGGAAACCTGACACCTGGTGTTTAGGTTCACAGTATTGGGGTAAGAATCCTCATACTCCTGATTACTATGCCCAATATGGTATTTTACTTGATATGGTTGCAGCTCCACAGGCTACCTTTTATCAAGAACAACATTCGTTACAATTTGCTCGCAGAATCGTTAAAAAAGTATGGAATACTGCTAATGATTTAGGTTACGGGAATCACTTTGTATATGAAACCGGTGGAGCTATTACTGATGATCATGTTTATGTAAACAACTTAAGAGGCATTCCATGTATTGATATTATCCAGTTTGATCCTGCATCAAACTCAAGCTTTGGTAGTTTTTGGCATACTCACAACGACAATATGGATGTGATTAGTAAAAGTACTATGAAAGCAGTTGGACAAACATTACTTCATGTGATATATAACGAATAATAATGGAGGCCAAACTACAAGAATATTTACATAAGGATAAAATTGAGGCCGGATGCGACGAAGCTGGCAGAGGCTGTTTAGCCGGTCCTGTTGTGGCAGCTGCAGTAATTCTGCCAAAGGGATTTAAACATCC
Source organism: uncultured Saccharicrinis sp. (assembly GCA_963666825.2). GTDB lineage: Bacteria > Bacteroidota > Bacteroidia > Bacteroidales > Marinilabiliaceae > Saccharicrinis. Next base: position 4,824,002 of record OY763044.2, read on the forward strand.
ATTGCTAAATGATTCTAAACAGTTAACCGAAAAGCAACGTCAAAAATTACGACCAATAATTGAAGCAGAGGCTGTTGCATGGTCAGTTTCTGTTGTTGACAATAACGAAGTTGACGAAATTAATGTTCTAAATGCTTCTATTACGGGTATGCAGAGAGCAGTAGGCGACCTTAAAATCACGCCTGAACATTTATTAATAGATGGCAATAAGTTTAAACCATATAAAGATATACCTCATACCTGTATAGTAAAAGGTGATGCTAAATTTATGAGTATCGCTGCTGCAAGTATACTTGCAAAAACCCATCGTGATGAGATTATGGAAAATCTTTCAGAACAATATCCAGGTTACGATTGGGGGAAAAACAAAGGGTATCCTACAAAAGCACATAGAGCAGCCATTCAAAAACTAGGAGCTACTCCCCTGCACCGACAAACATTCAAGTTACTGGATACACAACTAAAATTAGAACTATAGTTGTAAATTTTCGTACTACAATACATAAAAGTCATTGTTTTTAAATCAGAAACTTTGTTATTTTAGCCTTCTTCCATAAAAATGGGGATTTTGTCTTGTCGGGATTTTTAAAAGATTTAAGTAAATGAAAAAATTATTGGTACTATTCTTTGTAATAGTTATAGGCCTTGGTAATACACTGAGAGCTGACGAGGGGATGTGGCTTCTCCCATTGATTTCGAAGCTAAATATAAATAAAATGCAGGAGATGGGCTTAAAACTTTCTGCAGAAGATATTTATAGCATTAACAACTCAAGCTTAAAAGATGCAGTTGTAATATTTGGAGGTGGATGTACTGGAGAATTAATTTCTGACCAGGGATTAATACTAACAAATCATCACTGCGGATATTCAAGCATTCAAAAATTGAGTTCTGTTGGTCACAATTATTTAAAAGATGGTTATTGGGCAAGATCACTTGAAGAAGAATTACCAGCAGAAGGTTTATCTGTTACTTTTTTAAAAAGAATGGAAGATGTAACCGAGAAAGTATTAGAAGGTGTTACAGAAGAAACTTCAGCTGAAGAAAGAAGCAAAACGATAAGTGAAAATATTTCAGAAATCACAAAAGCTGCTTCTGAAGACAATGATTATATTGTTAGAGTACAAGATTATTTTGAAGGCAACCAATACTTTTTAATTGTATATGAAAAATATACAGATATTCGATTTGTAGGTGCTCCGCCTTCATCAATTGGTAAGTTTGGATTTGATACAGACAACTGGATGTGGCCAAGACATACTGGCGACTTCAGCATGTTCAGAGTATATGCAAGTAAAGATGGTAAGCCAGCAGACTATTCTACTGAAAATGTTCCATTAAAGCCTAAGCATCATCTTCCTATCTCACTTAAAGGTGTTGAAATGGATGACTTTGCAATGACAATTGGTTTCCCGGGAAGTACAAGCAGATATCTTACTTCATGGGGTATCGAGGAAAGAATGAACATTGTCAATGATTCCAGAATTGTACCTCGCGGTATTAAGCAAGACATCTGGCATGAAGACATGATGGCAAGTGAAAAAGTTAACATTCAGTATGCTTCAAAATTCAGCCGTAGTTCTAACTATTGGAAAAATAGTATTGGTATGAATCGCGGACTTGAAAAACTTAACGTTCTTGATAAAAAAAGAGCCATTGAAAAAGATTTTTCAAACTGGGTTAATGCATCTGATGAGAGAAAGAACCTTTATGGAGAAGTTCTTACAAACTTAGAATCTGTTTACACTAAAAGAGCAGATGAAAAGAAAGCATACAGTTATTTAGTTGAATGTATGTTAAGAGGAACTGAGATAATAAACTTTGGAACCAACGCGTTTAAGCTTAACAGAGAATTATCTTCAGGAGACAGCCAGGAAAAGATTGACGCATCAATTGAATCCATTAGATCTAACATGAAAGATCTTTATAAAGATTATAGCAATACAACTGATCATAAGGTTTTTGCAACAATGCTTAAATTATATTACAACAGCATTGATGAAAAATACCACCCTTCATTTTTAGAGGATGTTGTTATCGCAAAATTTAAAGGCGACTTTAATGCATATGCTGATTATGTATTTAAAAAATCCATTTTTGCTGACCAGGAAAAACTTGAGGCTTTCCTTGATAATCCAAAATTAAAAACACTTGAAAAAGACCCGGTAATGGTAGCTGCTCAATCAACTATCGATACATACAGAAGTCTTTATTTAAGTTTAAAAGCATACGATAAAATTGAGTCTGAAAACAATCGCCTTTTCTTAAAAGGATTGATGGAGATGAATCCTGACAAAGTATTTTATCCGGATGCAAACTTCACAATGCGTTTGAGCTATGGAAAAGTTGGCGATTATGCTCCTAAAGATGCTGTAATGTATAAGTATTATACAACGCTAGCTGGGGTAATGGAAAAAGAAGAACCCGATAATTACGAGTTCCAGGTACCTGAAAAACTGAAGGAACTATACAACGATAAAGATTACGGTCAATATGCAGCTCAAGATGGTACTTTAAGAGTTTGCTTTACTACCAACAACGATATTACAGGTGGTAATTCCGGTAGTCCTGTTATCAATGCAAATGGTGAATTATTTGGTTTAGCTTTTGACGGAAACTGGGAAGCTATGAGTGGCGACATTGCCTTTGAAACAGAGTTACAGAAATGTATCAATGTTGATATCAGATATGTTTTATTCATTATAGATAAATTTGCAGGTGCAGAAAATCTAATTAATGAAATGACTATTGTAAAATAAGATATAGTAAATATAAATAATGAAAGGTTGGATTTTAAGTCCAACCTTTTTTTTGTTTTAATATATCTCGGTTTTCTGATATCTTTAGTGCTGAAATACAAAACACATTAACTGAGCCATTAAAATTTCTTAACTAACGAGTTTCTGAGTTTTGGTAATTTCAACCAGACTATTAAAAACAAAACATTTACAAATGAATCAATTTTTAGACCTACCCCAAATTGTTACAAAATTCATTAATAATACCAATCAAAATATATTCTTAACCGGTAAAGCTGGGACTGGAAAAACAACTTTACTACGAGAGATACACAAACACACACATAAAAATGTAATAGTAGCGGCACCAACCGGAATCGCAGCCATTAATGCCGAAGGTGTAACCCTTCACTCTTTATTTCAGCTTCCTTTTGGGGCATTTGTACCAGACAATAATGCATCCTTAAATTCATCCTCAAATACATTATTTAATACACCTCGAAGTTTACTAAGTAGCATTAAGCTTCATAAAAATAAGCGCAACATGCTTAAAAAAATGGAACTTCTCATTATTGACGAGGTGAGTATGTTACGATCTGACATTCTGGATTCAATAGATCTTGTTTTAAGATCTGTTCGAAGACAAAGAGAATTACCCTTTGGAGGTGTTCAGGTAATGTTTATTGGCGATATGTTACAACTTCCTCCGGTAATTAAAGATCAGGAATGGAATATTTTATCGGCATACTACCCTAATGCATACTTTTTTAATGCACAGGTATTAAGAAATAATCCTCCTATTTATATTGAACTTGAAAAAATATATCGTCAGTCTGATAAAATCTTTGTTGAACTATTAAATAACCTACGTGACAATAAGATTACAAATACTGACATTGAATTGTTAAATAAGTATTATAATCCAGATTACGTTCAGAAACCTAAGGATGGTGTTATTTTATTAACAACCCATAATAAATTAGCTCAGGAAAGAAATTTAAGAGCTTTAAATGAAATTAAAGAAAAATCGATCTTTTATAACGCTGAACTAACAGGCGATTTTAACGAATATAATTATCCAACAGATGAACGTTTAGAATTAAAACTGGGTGCTCAGGTAATGTTTACTAAAAATGATTATTCTGGAGAAAACAGATATTTCAACGGAAAAATTGGTATTATTTCAAAACTAAATAAAGAAGAAATTGAGGTAAGTTTTTTAGATGGTTCGGACTCAACCTTTGTAGAACCCTATACATGGGAGAACAAAAAATTCTCAGTAAACAAAGACACTAATGAGATTGAGGAAGAAACGGTTGGTACCTTTAAGCAATATCCTTTAAAACTTGCATGGGCTATTACAATACATAAAAGTCAAGGACTTACTTTTGACAAAGCTATTATTGATGTTGAAAATGCTTTTGCACCGGGACAAATTTATGTAGCCTTATCCAGGTTACGATCTTTGGATGGTCTAATCTTAACGTCAAGGATTCCAACTAATGGCATTCAAACAGATTCATCGTTAACTGTCTATTCAAATCAAAAGAAGTCAAGTCAGGAATTAATTCCAATTCTTGAAGATTCATCCAAAAGATATTTGAATAATTTTACATTAAAAGCTTTTGATTTCTCAGACTTGATCCAGGAACTAAACATCCATTTGTCAGGTTATTCAAAAGATGAAAAAAGATCAGTAAAACAGAAGTATAAAGATTGGGCTAAGGAAATTTTAAACGCCAGTCTTCCTTTTAAGTCGGTAGGTGATTCTTTTAGAGTACAGGTACATCAAATTTTAAACTCAGGCAAAGAGAATTGCTTAACCTTAATTTTTGAAAGAGTTACAAAAGCATGCGCTTATTACGAACCTCTCATTAAAGAACAACACGATAAAATCAGAGCTCATTGCAATGATCTTAAAAGCATCAAAGGAACAAAAGCTTATTACAATGAACTCATTGACTTATCAAACCTATTTTACGGACAACTTCAAAATATTTACAAGGCACAAACTTTGATAAAATCAACTTTAGAAGGAACTAGTCTTAATAAGAATTTAATTGAACAACCAGAATTTTCTGAATCTAGAAAAGAAATAACAACAAAGTCCAGAAAGTCATCAGCCCCTAAACAAAAAGAAAAGAAGCCTGATACAAAATTAGTTTCTTTTGAATTATTCAATGAAGGAAAATCGATTGAAGAAATTGCAAAAGAACGTTCTCTGACTAATGGGACTATCGAAGGACATCTGGCCCACTTCATTCAATCAGGTCAACTTGATATCAATAAAATTCTAGACAACGAAAAGCTAAATCTGATAGAAAAAGAAATCCACAAACAAGATACATTTGCACTTAATCCTCTTAAGGAAAAGATAGGAAATCAGGCAACATATGGAGAAATACGGATGGTTTTAGCATATATGCAAAAAGATTAGTACAGATAAAAAGTTGTTTTATATCTTTAAGCTTTTAAAGAAATACCTTTGACAACAGAAAAACAAAACATACCTACATACGGACTTCAGTCGTTTAGTCATCCTCAATATGCAGGAAGACAGTTTCAGGTTGAAGTTTTTGATGCAAACCGACATTTTCAGGTAAGCTATCCTCATCGTCATGATTTCTTTGAAGTATTGTTTTTGCAAAAAGGTTCCGGGATTCATGTTATAGATAGTTCTGAATATAAGATTGAACCACCCTGTATCTTTTTTATGTCACCAGGGCAAGCCCATAAACTGGAATTATCAAGTGATATAGAAGGGTACATTTATATATTTGCGGCAGATTATTATTTATATGATAAAAACAATCAAAACAGATTACTTGAGTTTCCTTTTTTCTTTACCATTAATCAGGATAACCCTCCTCTTCAGTTAAGTAGTGAATCCGATTCTTTATTCTTCAGGCAATTGTTTACTAAAGCAATTAAAGAAGTTGGAAATGAAATTATTAATACAGATCTAACACGTTCTCTTCTCGATACTATTTTAAATTACGCATCTTCTTTATACAAATTCGAGGAACAAAAAATAGAAAAACGTAAGGGACACCTTCTTGTAAAAAGGTTTTTTCAACTGGTTGAAGAAAATTATCAGAACAATTACAGTGTGAATCATTATGCTGAATTATTAGCTATCACACCTAATCACCTTACACAAACGGTTAAACAACTTACAGGCAGAACTTCAAACGAAATATTACAGAGCAAACAAATCCTGGAAATAAAAAGATTACTCATTCATACAAATTTATCAGTAACACAAATTGCTGACGAATTAAATTTTAATGACCAATCCTATTTCACTAAATTCTTTAAAAAAACCACAGGAATAACACCAGGTCAATTTCGCACCAAACACTCTTAGTGAATTATTTTCAACTACTTAAAGATACAAATGCATTTCTATTTAAGAATGCTCTTAAAATACAATCCATGAAAAGTACCTAAAATATGTGCTTTTGTAAATAATCAAATCAAAAAATTAGCTGTTGATTTGTATCGTCTTGATGCGTACCTTGCATATCGCTTAAAATCATGACACTAAAGTTACTAACCATTTTAGGTAGTAATTACGAGTTAATTAACAATAAAGATTTATCAAATATTTTAAAATCGTTACAATGGCTAATTATTTTAACACATTACCGTTACGTGAGCAACTTAACCAATTAGGAGTTTGTGAATTCATGGATAGTTCAGAATTTGCAGATGGAGTTGAAAAATTAAAAGGTAAGAAAATTGTAATCGTTGGTTGTGGAGCACAAGGTCTTAACCAAGGATTAAACATGAGAGACTCTGGACTAGATGTTTCATATACTCTTCGTCCAGCTGCTATCGCTGAAAAACGTCAATCATGGAAAAACGCTACAGAAAATAATTTTGCTGTTGGAACATATGAAGAAATGATTCCTACTGCTGACATGGTAGTAAACCTTACTCCAGATAAACAACACTCAAATGTTGTAACTGAAGTAATGCCATTAATGAAACAAGGAGCTACTCTTTCATATTCACACGGTTTTAACATCGTTGAAGAAGGAATGCAAATTCGTAAAGACCTTACTGTTGTAATGGTTGCTCCTAAATCTCCGGGTTCTGAGGTTCGTGAAGAGTACAAAAGAGGATTTGGTGTTCCAACTCTTATCGCTGTTCACCCAGAAAACGATCCAAATGGAGACGGTTTAGAAATCGCTAAAGCTTATGCTGCTGCAACTGGTGGTCACAGAGCTGGTGTATTACGTTCTTCTTTTGTTGCAGAGGTTAAATCTGACTTAATGGGAGAGCAAACTATTCTTTGTGGTTTATTACAAACAGGTTCTATCCTTTGCTTCGACAAAATGGTTGAAAAAGGAATTGACAAAGGATACGCTTCAAAATTAATTCAGTACGGATGGGAAGTTATCACTGAAGCTTTAAAAATTGGTGGTATCACAAACATGATGGATCGTCTATCTAACCCAGCTAAAGTTGAAGCTTTCAAAATTACTGAAGAATTAAAAGAAATCATGCGTCCATTATTCCAAAAGCATATGGATGACATCATGAGTGGAGAATTCTCTTCTACAATGATGGCAGATTGGGCTAACGATGATAAAAACTTATTAGGATGGAGAGCTGCTACTGCAGAAACTGCATTTGAAAAAACTCCTGCTGGTGATGTTGAAATTACAGAACAAGAGTATTTCGACAACGCTTTATTAATGGTTGCTTTTGTAAAATCAGGTGTTGAGTTAGCATTTGAAACTATGACAGAAGCTGGTATTAAAGCAGAAAGTGCATACTATGAGTCATTACACGAAACTCCATTGATCGCTAATACTATTGCTCGTAAAAAATTATACGAAATGAACCGTGTAATTTCTGATACAGCTGAGTACGGATGTTACTTATTCGATCACGCTTGTAAACCATTATTAGCAGACTTCATGAAAAAAGTTGAAACTAATATTATTGGTAAAAACTTTAATGAAGGTATCGATGCAAGTGTAAGCAACAAAGAGTTAGTTGATGTAAACGAAGAAATTCGCTTCCACGATATTGAACTTGTTGGTGCTGAATTACGTGAAGCAATGACTGCTATGAAAGCAATTATTTAATTATAATTATACTGAAAGACCTAAAAGCCTGCTTTTCTAAAAAGTGGGCTTTGCTTTTGTTAAAAAAAATAATTCAATCGTTTTGTTTAAAATTACAAATGATAAATGTCAATCGCTAAAACACTATCAAAAACCAAACTTCATCAAACTGTATAATAATACATGTTTAACGAATTATCTGAAAAAATATACAATTATCAAAACAATTTAACTGAAATACTGATAGTTGGAACAAGAAAATATACATGATTTTTTTCATATTTTTTTTTGGGTTTTAAAAAAAAGCTATACATTTGTAAGCGTTGTAATCAACAAAGCAAAACGAAATGACAAAAAATATTTCACTCATTCTCATTAATGTTATTATTCTCTTGGTCATTACCAGGTAGAAGTGAGAATGCTATGTGAAATTTGAAGATATTATATTTTTTTTCAATGGGCCTTTCTCACAGTCGTGATGAAAGGCTTTTTTTTATCTGTAACTGAAAGATTATTAATATACAATGAAGAATAAACTAAGAAGTGCAACAACTACAGAAGGCCGTAGAATGGCTGGTGCAAGAAGTCTTTGGAGAGCAAACGGTGTAAAAGAAGAACAGTTTGGCAAACCAATGATTGCTATAGTAAATTCCTTCACCCAGTTCGTGCCGGGGCATGTTCATTTACATGAAATCGGTCAGGAAGTAAAAAGAATGATTGAGGCTCAGGGATGCTTTGCTGCTGAATTTAATACGATTGCTATTGACGATGGTATTGCAATGGGCCACGATGGAATGTTGTATTCTTTACCTTCAAGAGATGTAATCGCTGACAGTGTTGAATACATGTGTAATGCACACAGAGCTGATGCAATGGTATGTATTAGTAACTGTGATAAAATTACACCTGGAATGTTAATGGCTGCTATGAGATTAAATATCCCTGCAGTATTTGTTTCTGGAGGACCAATGGAAGCAGGTAAGGTTGGCCAAAGAGCTCTTGACCTTGTAGATGCAATGGTAATGGCTGCTGATGATAATGTTTCTGATGAAGAAGTGAGTGCTGTTGAAGCAAATGCTTGTCCTACTTGTGGATCTTGTTCCGGTATGTTTACAGCTAACTCAATGAACTGCTTAAACGAAGCAATAGGTTTGGCATTACCAGGAAACGGAACAATTGTAGCTACACATAAAAACAGAAAAGCACTTTTTGAAAAAGCTGCTAAAACAATTGTAGAAAATACCTATAAATATTATAGAGATGGTGATGATTCTGTATTGCCTCGTTCTATTGCAACATTCAATGCATTTAAAAATGCCATGACTTTAGATGTTGCCATGGGAGGGTCAACCAATACTGTTCTTCACATCTTAGCCATTGCTCATGAAGCTGGAGTAAACTTTACTATGGATGATATCGATCAAATATCAAGATATACTCCTGTTTTATCTAAAGTTGCACCAAACTCTCACTATCATATTGAAGATGTAAACAGAGCGGGTGGTATTATGGGAATCATGTCTGAATTAAACAGAGCAGGATTACTTGATAATACAGTAAAAAGAGCTGATGGATTATCTCTTGAAGAGGCTATTGCGAAATATGATGTTACGAACAGCGCTGTTTCGGATGAAGCCAAAGAGATATATTCAAGTGCACCAGCAGGAATCAGAAACCTAACAATGGGTTCGCAAAATGCAATGTATTCAGAACTAGATCTTGACAGAGAGAAAGGATGTATCAGATCTGTTGAAAAAGCTTACAACAAAGATGGTGGTTTAGCTGTTCTTAAAGGAAATATTGCTTTCGATGGATGTGTTGTTAAAACTGCAGGTGTTGATGAATCAATTTTTAAGTTTAAAGGAAAAGCCAGAGTGTATCAATCACAAGACGCAGCTTGTGAAGGTATTCTGTCTGGAGAAGTAGAAGCAGGAGAGGTTGTAGTAATTACATACGAAGGCCCTAAAGGTGGTCCGGGAATGCAAGAAATGCTATACCCTACTTCATATATAAAATCTCGTCACCTTGGCGAAAAATGTGCCTTAATTACTGATGGTAGATTTTCAGGAGGTACTTCTGGTTTATCTATTGGTCATATCTCACCAGAAGCTGCTGCAGGAGGTAATATAGGACTGGTTCAAACCGGTGATGAGATTGAAATTAATATTCCGGAAAGATCAATTAATGTATTGATTTCGGATGAAGAACTTGCTGAAAGAAGACAAAAAGAAGAAGCAAAAGGTGATAAAGCATTTTTACCGGAACCTCGTGAAAGAATGGTATCAAAAGCTTTAAAAGCCTATGCAAGCCTTGTTAGTTCAGCAGATAAAGGTGCAGTAAGATTAATTTAATCGAAAATAAGGTTCTGTGAAATAAACAAGTATAACACTATCGTGTTATTAACTTGACAATTTTTCACTAATCTGATATAAATTAGGTTTTCAGTAAAATAAAAACATATGGAACCACAAAGCCAAATACTCATGGAAAAGAACAAGAAAGGAAAAGAGAGAATTTCCGGTTCAGAAGCTTTGCTTCGATCGTTACTATGTGAGGGAGTGGATTTAATCTTCGGGTATCCAGGCGGTGCTATTATGCCAGTGTATGATGCATTGTACGATTACCAGGATAAATTACATCATGTACTCACACGTCATGAACAGGGTGCTGTTCATGCCGCACAAGGATACGCTAGAGTAACAGGTAAAGTGGGTGTCTGCTTTGCAACTTCAGGTCCGGGGGCAACTAATACGGTTACAGGAATAGCTGATGCTATGATTGACTCAACTCCATTAGTTGTTATTACAGGTCAGGTTGCATCTCCATTATTAGGATCAGATGCTTTTCAAGAAATAGATGTTGTGGGTATTACACAACCTATAACTAAATGGAATTATTTAGTAAAAAATGCTGAAGATATTCCAGATGCTATTGCCAGAGCTTTTTATATTGCATCAACAGGTCGACCAGGTCCGGTAGTTATTGATATTGCAAAGGATGCTCAGGTTGGACAGTTTGATTTTGAATATAAAAAAGTTAATCATATTCGTAGTTACACACCGGTACCATTCACAAAGCAAGAATCAATTATTGAAGCAGCAACTGTTATTAACTCTGCTAAAAAACCACTTGCTTTAATTGGACAAGGTGTTATTCTTGGAAATGCCGAGAATGAATTAAGAACATTTTTAGATAAATCAGGAATACCTGCTGCATGGACTTTATTAGGTCTATCAGCCATGCCAACAGATTACGAATTAAATGTAGGTATGCTTGGTATGCATGGTAATGTAGGACCAAATGTTAAAACAAACGAATGTGATGTACTTATTGCAATCGGTATGCGTTTTGACGACAGGGTAACAGGGGATATTAGCAGATATGCTACTCAAGCCCAGATTATTCACCTTGAAATTGATCCTGCAGAAATCAATAAAATTATTCATGCTGATATACCTGTATTAGGAGATGTAAAAGAAACACTTCCAAAACTTACAGAGGTTATAAAAGAAAAATCATATCCTGAATGGCTTAATGAATTTAGGGAATGTGATGATCTTGAAAACAAAAAAGTCATTTCAGAAGAAGTTATGCCTACTAAAGAAGGTATGACAATGGGTGAAGTAGTGCGTAAAGTATCCTTAGCCTTTGATGATGATGCAATTATGGTGACGGATGTAGGTCAGCATCAAATGATGGGTTCAAGATATTTTAATTTTAAGCAAACCAGAAGTGTTGTAACTTCAGGTGGTCTTGGAACAATGGGATTTGGTTTACCTGCTGCATTAGGAGCTAAACTAGGTATGCAGGACCGTGAAGTATGCTTATTTGTTGGTGATGGTGGATTTCAAATGACCATTCAGGAATTAGGTACGATTTTCCAAACCAAAGCAGCTGTAAAAATCATTCTTTTAAATAATAACTTTTTAGGAATGGTACGTCAATGGCAGGAATTATTCTTTGACAGAAGATATGCTTCCACTGAACTTGACAATCCTGATTTCCAAACCATTGCTAAAGGTTATGGTATAGAATCAAGATTAGTTACATCAAGAGATAATTTAGATGAAGCTATTGAACAAATGGTTAAAAGTAAAGGTTCTTTCTTGTTAGAAGTTAGAGTTGAAAAAGAAGGAAACGTATTTCCAATGGTTCCAACTGGATGTTCTGTTTCAGATATCCGCTTAGATTAGTAATTGTTTCATTATTAAAATTGAAATCATGCAGCAAGAATTCACCTTAACCATATTTTCTGAAAATCATGTTGGACTTTTAAATCAGGTTACAACTGCATTTACCAGAAGAAGTATCAATATTGAAAGCTTAAACGTATCTGAATCTTCTTTAGAGGGAATACATAAGTTCACAATTGTTGTTTTTTCCACGAGAGAAATAATTGAAAAACTTGTTGGTCAGCTAGAGAAAAAACTTGATGTTCTGAAAGTATTTGTTTTCACTAATGACGAAATTATTCATCAGGAATTAGCCTTATACAAGGTACCAACTGAAGCATTACTTAATGGTAATGAAATTGAGCAAATCGTTCGTCAATATGGAGCACAAATTATGGAGGTAACGCCTGAATATACTGTAATTCAGAAAACAGGCCATAAATCAGAAACTCAGGAGCTTTTTGTAAAATTAGATAAATACGGAGTTCTTCAGTTTATTCGTTCCGGAAGAATTGCTATTACAAAACTTAGAACTGAACTTCTGGAAAAATATCTGAAAAAACTCAGAACAGAAGTTAAAATCAGAGGAATAGAATCTTTTTAATTAAAATATATAATTACACGGATTGAGGTCATTCCCGGCTTCATCCAAAAATGATTTATTTAATAAGTTATGGATAATAAAGTTTATATTTTTGACACCACGTTAAGGGACGGAGAACAGGTTCCTGGTTGCCAGTTGAACACTATTGAAAAAATAGAAGTAGCTAAGCAACTCGAAAAACTCGGTGTTGATATTATTGAGGCCGGGTTCCCCATCTCAAGTCCTGGGGATTTTAATTCGGTCGTCGAGATTTCAAAAGCTGTATCAAATCCTACTATTTGTGCACTTACTCGTGCTGTAAAAAAAGATATTGAAGTAGCTGCAGATGCTTTAAAATTTGCTAAAAGAGGTCGTATTCATACAGGAATTGGAACTTCTCCATATCATATCTACCAAAAATTAAATTCAAATCCGGATGAGATTATTGAACGAGGTGTTGCTGCTGTTAAGTACGCCCGTCAATTTGTAGATGATGTTGAATTTTATGCTGAAGATGCAGGTAGAAGTGACAATGAATATTTGGCAAGAGTAATCGAAGCAGTAATTGCAGCTGGTGCTACAGTTGTTAATATTCCTGATACAACAGGGTATTGTTTACCTTCTGAATACGGTGAAAAAATCGCTTATCTGGTAAACAACGTTCCTAATATTGATAAAGCAATTATCTCAACTCACTGTCATAATGACCTTGGTATGGCAACTGCTAATACATTATCAGGTGTAATTAATGGTGCTCGTCAGGTTGAGGTTACTTTGAATGGATTAGGTGAACGTGCTGGAAATACAGCATTAGAAGAAGTTGTAATGGCTATTAAGGCACATAAAGACCTTGACTTTACAACTGATATTGATGCAAAACAGATCATAAAAACAAGTAAGCTTGTTTCTACATTAATGCGTATGCCTATTCAGGCTAACAAAGCTATTGTTGGTAGAAATGCATTTGCTCACTCATCAGGAATCCACCAGGATGGTGTATTAAAGAATCGTGAAACATATGAAATCATCGATCCAGCTGATGTAGGTGTAAAAGAATCAAGTATTGTTCTAACTGCACGTAGTGGTCGTGCAGCATTAAAACACAGATTAGAAGTTCTTGGATATAAACTGGAGCAGGAAAAATTAGATCAGGTTTATAAAAATTTCCTTGTTCTTGCTGACTCTAAAAAAGATATCACAGATGAAGATCTTGAAGTTTTAGTAGGACACGAAAAGAAAGAAGAAAGAGTATTAAAATTAGATAATCTTCAGGTTATTTGTGGAAAATCTTGTATTCCTTCAGCAACTGTTACTCTTAACTACAATGGTACCATCATGACTAAAAATGCTATTGGTGATGGACCTGTTGATGCAGCATTTAAAGCCATCAAAAAGATGATTCCAACAGAGGCAGTACTTGAGGAGTATTTAGTTCAGGCAGTAACCAGAGGTTCTGATGATATTGGTAAAGTACATGTTCAACTTGCATTAGAAGGCAAAACAGTTCATGGATTTGGAGCGAATGTTGATATCCTTACAGCTTCTGTTTGGGCGTATTTAGATGCTTTATCAAAGATCTTATAATTAGACTCATAGAAAAGTGATAAGAGATTATTAGACTACACAATAACTAAAAATCTCTTATCAAAATTCATTTATCGTAAATTAGTAATTAACTTATAAATATTAGAAAATTGGCAGGGAAAACGCTTTTTGACAAGATTTGGGATATGCACGAGGTGAAGACCATCGAGGATGGACCTTCTGTATTGTATATCGATCGTCACTTAGTACATGAAGTGACCAGTCCACAGGCATTTGCAGGTTTAAAAGCTCGTGGAATCAAAGTATTCAGACCGCAAAATACATTTGCAACTCCTGATCACAACATTCCAACTATTAACCAACATCTTCCAATTGCAGACGAAGTATCAAAATTTCAAGTAGATACTTTAACTCTTAACTGTGAAGATAATAATGTAACATTATTCGGACTTGGTCATCCTAAAAACGGAGTTGTTCACGTTGTAGGACCTGAAAATGGTATTACTCAACCAGGAATGACTATTGTTTGTGGTGATAGCCATACTTCTACTCACGGAGCATTTGGTAGTATTGCATTTGGTATTGGTACTTCAGAAGTTGAAATGGTTCTTTCTACTCAATGTATCATGCAACCACGCCCAAAAACAATGAAAATTAACATTGATGGGGAGCTTGAAAAAGGTGTTACTGCTAAAGATTTAGTATTATATGTAATTTCTAAACTTACTACAGGAGGAGGAACCGGATACTTCGTAGAGTTTGCTGGTTCAGCTGTTCGTAGCTTAAGTATGGAAGGACGTATGACTGTTTGTAACATGAGTATTGAAATGGGTGCTCGTGGAGGTTTAATTGCTCCTGATGAGAAAACTATTGAATACGTAAAAGGTAGAGAATACGCGCCTAAAGGTGAAGAGTGGGATGCTGCTGTTGCTAAATGGAAAGAGTTATATACTGATGAAGATGCTGTTTTTGATAAAGTATACAACTTTGATGCAGCAGATATTGAACCAATGATTACATATGGTACTAACCCGGGAATGGGTGTTGGTATTACTCAAAATATTCCAACTTTAGATACTATTGACGCTTCTTCTCAAAAAACTTATTTAAAGTCATTAGAGTACATGGGATATGCTCCGGGTGAAGCTATGATCGGTAAAAAAATCGATTGGATTTTTGTAGGTAGCTGTACTAACGGACGTATTGAAGACATCAGAGCTTTTGCTAATGCTGTAAAAGGAAAGAAAAAAGCTGATGGTGTAACTGCTTGGATTGTTCCAGGTTCGCACCAGGTAGAAGATCAGGCTATTGCTGAAGGATTAAAAGACATCCTTGAAGAAGCAGGTTTTGAATTACGTCAACCTGGTTGCTCGGCATGTTTAGCTATGAATGATGACAAAGTTCCTGCTGGTAAATATTCAGTATCTACTAGTAACCGTAACTTTGAAGGTCGTCAGGGTCCGGGTGCAAGAACATTATTAGCTAGTCCATTGACTGCTGCTGCTTGTGCCGTTACAGGTGTAATTACAGATCCACGTACTTTATAATACTTAAAAATTAGAGAAAATGCCAATAGATAAATTTGTTACATTAGAGTCAACCTATGTACCACTTCCTATTGAGAATGTGGATACAGACCAGATTATTCCGGCTCGTTTTTTAAAGGCTACCACCAAAGAAGGTTTTGGTGATAACTTATTCGCAGACTGGAGATATAACAAAGACGGTTCAGCAAAGGCTGATTTCGTATTAAACGATCCTAAATATTCAGGGTCTATATTAGTTGCTGGAAAGAACTTTGGTTCAGGATCTTCTCGTGAGCACGCGGCATGGGCTGTTCATGGTTATGGCTTTAAAGTTGTTGTTTCTAGTTTCTTTGCTGATATCTTTAAAAACAACTCATTGAACAATGGTGTACTACCTGTTGTTGTATCAGAGGAATTTTTATCAGAATTATTCGCTGCAGATGAGAAAAACACTGTAGTTGTTAATCTTGAAGAACAAACAATTACTAATAAGGCAACTGGTAAAACTGAATCATTTGAAATCAATGGATATAAAAAGAACTGTTTATTAAACGGTTATGATGATATTGATTATTTGATCAGTGTTAAAGATGAGATCGAAGCTTTTGAAGGATCTAAAGCTTAATAAATAATACAACAACGGCATAAGTCTTTTATATTGATTTATGCCGTTGTATTTAAGTATTTCTATATTACTGGATCAACCATCTGTACAACAAAGAATATCTTATTAGTATCACTAATACTTTGATACAATCTAGAAGCATGAAAATAGAAGTAATGGATACCACACTCCGGGATGGAGAGCAAACTACCGGAGTATCTTTTAATGTTGGTGAAAAACTGGCAATGGCCAAGTTATTAATAGAAGAACTTAATATTGATCGTATTGAGGTTGCTTCTGCCAGAGTTTCAGAAGGAGAATTTGATGCCGTTAAACGAATTACTGAGTGGGCTAAAAAAAACAATTTTCTAGATAGAATAGAAGTATTAGGTTTTGTAGATGGAGATATCTCCTTAAAATGGATCCAGGATGCTGGTGCAAAAGTCATCAACCTTCTTACAAAAGGCTCCTTAAAACACGTACAGGGCCAACTCCGCAAAACTCCGGAAGAACATATGAATGACGTTTCCAAATTGGTTGATAAAGCAACCTCAATGGGAATTGATGTAAATGTTTACCTGGAAGACTGGAGTAACGGAATGTTAACTTCGCCTGATTATGTATTTTATGTAATTGGTGAATTAAAAAAGATGAACATTAAACGTATCATGTTACCTGATACTTTAGGTGTATTGAATCCTGATCAAACATTTGAATTCTGTACGCAAATGGTAACACGTTTTCCTGAAACTCATTTCGACTTTCATGCTCATAATGATTATGATATGGCAGTTGCTAATGTATTCTCTGCATTAAAAACCGGTATTTCAGGAATTCACACAACAGTAAACGGTCTTGGAGAACGTGCCGGAAACGCTCCTTTAGCAAGCGTAATTGGAATCCTTAATGACCATCTGAAACTAGAAAACAGTTTAGATGAATCTAAAATTACACGTGTAAGTAAAATTGTTGAACAATTTTCAGGACTTAGAATACCTGAAAACCAACCTATAACTGGTTACAATGTCTTTACTCAATGTAGTGGAGTACATGCTGATGGTGACAGTAAAGACAATCTTTACTTTAATAACTTAATGCCGGAACGATTTGGCAGAAACAGACGTTACGCTTTAGGTAAAACATCAGGAAAAGCAAATATCAAGAAGAATCTTGAAGAATTGGGTATTGAACTTGATTCTGAGGAGATGAAAAAAATTACACAAAGGGTTATTGAATTAGGTGATAAAAAGAAAACTGTCACTATTGAAGATTTACCTTTTATTATAGCAGATGTATTAAAGAGTTCTTCGGTTAAGGATGCTATTAAAATCAGAAATTATAACTTATCTTTGGCGCACGATTTAAGACCATTAGCATCTATTAGTCTTGAGATTAATGGCAGTCGTCATGACGAAACTGCTGTAGGTGATGGACAGTATGATGCCTTTATGAAAGCACTGTGGAGAATTTATAAAAAATTAGATAAAGTTCATCCTATACTTTCTGATTACTGGGTTAGCATACCTCCAGGTGGTAAAACTGATGCATTTGTTGAAACGATGATTACCTGGGACTATAATGGTGTTGAGATTAAAACCCGCGGTTTAGCTGCCGACCAGACTCAGGCTGCCATCGAAGCTACTATTAAAGTTCTGAATGTTATTGAAGAAGGAACTTTTACACGTCAGGCAAACTGGAAAGACAAATTTGAAAAGTAAGATATAAAGAGATAAGAAACTGAAGACTAATAAACAAACATTTTATCTCTAAATAATTATAAAGTAAATAGTTTAAATAGAAATAGAGAGATCTGATTTACCTATTATCTCTTATCTAAAACGAATAAAAATGAAATTGAATATTGCAGTATTGGCCGGAGACGGAATTGGTCCGGAAATCGTAGCTCAAGCACAAAAAGCAATTGATGCTGTTGCTACTAAGTTTAACCACGAAGTTGAGTATACTCCAGCTTTAGTAGGAGCTTGTGCTATTGATCAGGTAGGAAACCCTTACCCAGATGAAACTCACGAAATCTGTATGAAATCAGATGCTGTATTATTTGGTGCAATTGGTGATCCTAAATTTGATAACGATCCTAAAGCAAAAGTTCGTCCGGAACAAGGATTATTAGCAATGCGTAAAAAATTAGGTCTTTACGCAAACATCCGCCCTGTTACAACTTTCCCTTCATTACTTGAAAAAAGTCCACTTCGTTTAGATATCGTTGAAGGTGCAGATTTAGTTGTTGTTAGAGAGTTAACAGGTGGTATCTATTTTGGAGATAAAGGTCGTTCAGAAGACTTAACAAAAGCTTTTGATAACTGTGTATATACAAAAGAAGAAATTGAAAGAATCTTGAAACTTGCATTCTCATACGCTGAGAAAAGAGATAAAAGATTAACAGTGGTTGATAAAGCTAACGTTTTAGCTACTTCTCGTTTATGGAGAGAAACAGCTCAGGAAATGGAACCTGAATACAAAGACATTGAAGTGGATTATATGTTTGTTGACAACGCTGCAATGCAGTTAATTCAATGGCCTAAGAAATTTGATGTAATGGTAACTGAAAACATGTTTGGTGACATTATTAGTGATGAAGCTTCTGTTATTACTGGATCTTTAGGTTTATTACCATCTGCATCAGTAGGTACCCACACTTCAGTATTTGAACCTATTCATGGTTCATATCCACAAGCTGCAGGTAAAGATATTGCAAACCCTGTTGCAACTATTCTTTCAGCTGCTATGTTATTAGAATCTCTTGATTTATTAGAAGAAGCTAAACTAGTTCGTGAAGCTGTTAATAAATCTATAGAAGAAGGTATTGTTACTGAGGATATCAATAAAGAAAACGCTTACAAAACATCTCAAGTAGGTGATTGGATTGCAAAATACATTGCAGAATAATTACAATTTTCTGAATCATAGAATATAACTAAAAGGATGTCGTTACTAAATGACATCCTTTTTTTTATTAAATTATGGGTGCTAAATTATTCATCCCATAATCCACTCTAATGAAAAACTATAACTACATTTCTGCTATTATTATATTAACTTTCTTATTTACTTCTTGCGTACCCGGCGGAGGTTCATACTCCCCTTCAGATCCGGCTGGATTCTTCTCAGGAATATGGCATGGATGGATTGCTCCCTTCACTTTAATTTTAGGCCTGTTTAATAAATCTATATCCATATACGAAATAAACAATACAGGTTGGTGGTATGACCTTGGATTTTATATTTCAATTATTTCAGGATTTGGAGGTATTCAGTTGGTTCGTAAAAAAAGAAAATAGATACTATATAAATACTACTAAATATTCTAATCCATTTCACCGGTTATTATCTATATCCAGTATGGGATAACTGTTTTACAACAGTTTATTATAGCTCTCTTTGTTAAAGCCCATAATTGTTACTATTTTTCCAAAAAAGAATTACATTCAAACCACACATATAATGCAATATAAATTACTAGGCCTATTTACTCTTGTTGTAATTTCTACAACCTCTATTTTCTCACAAACACCATCTGAAGAATACATAAAAAAAGGCAACAACCTTTACGACGAAAATAAATTTTCTGAAGCAATAGAATCGTATAAAATGGTTCATGAAAACGATTCTAATTATAACTGGATGCTTACAGAAATGGCTATGACATATATGGCTATGGAAAAATATGACAGTGCATTTATTTTCGTCAATAAAGGATTATCAAATAAAAGTAGTTTGAGATGCAATTTGTTACGAACAAAAGGCACTATCTATGAAAGCATGGGAGATACTCAAAAATCAATTGAAATATATGAACAAGCGATAAAAGAATATCCCTATGAGTATCTTCTTCATTATAATTTAGGTATTTCATACTTAAAGATGGAGCGATATTCAGAAGCTCAAAAGTGTTTTCAGGAAGCATTGAGATGCAATCCTTATCATGCTTCGAGCCATATGCAGTTAGGTAAATTAGCAGCCTGTCAAAAGCAATATACCAGAGCAATGTTATCATTAGAAACATTTCTGGCTCTTGAACCAGGTAGTAACAGAAGCAATGCGATATTAATTTTCGTAGAGAATTTATCAAACAACTTCATTGATACTACACAGGGATCCTTTATTGATCCGATAGATGACAATATCTTATTTGATGAAATAGACCATTATTTTAGAGCTAAAATTGTATTAACAGCAAGATATCCATTACCGATTGACTTTAATGCCTCATTAGTAAAACAAACAAAAATGCTAATGCAAGTGCTTCCATACGAAAATCGAGAAGAAGATTTTTGGGCTCAAATGTATTTTCCATTTTTCAAAGCAATTTATGAAGGTGGTCATCTCGAATCGTTTTTATTTACATTATTAAGATCTACCGGTCAGGATGTTGTTACTAAATACAACGACAAGAATGAAAAAGCTCTGGATGCCTTTTACGAAACTGGCAGTCAACTGGCCTTTATTAAAGGTATTCGTACTGCAAACATAATTGGAGAACCTAAAAAGTATGTATTTGATTACTTTGACAGCGGAAAAGTATACTCTATTGGAAATAAGAACAAAGAAGGTAATAATGATGGAGAGTGGTGTTACTTCTATTCTAATGGAGAAAAACATGCAGAAGGTGTTTATTTAAATGGAAAGAAAAACGGCATTTGGAAATATTATCTAAATAATGGCCAACTTGAAACAATTGAAAGATTAAAAGATGGAGAATTAAACGGAGATTGGTTAAAATATCATACCACAGATACATTAGCCGTAAAAGTGAATTACATCAATGGTAAAGCTGAGGGTGAAATCATATGGTATGATGAATTCGGAAATAAATCTACTACTCAAAATTTTATCGATGATAAAAGAAATGGTAAAGCATGTGATTACTACCCTAACGGAAAATTACAAGATAGCCTGTTTTATGTAGATAATGAATATAATGGTTTATACACTTCTTTTTATCCCAATGGCCAAATCGAAGTACAAAAACTATATAAAAATGGAAAGGGTGAAAGAACATATAAACAGTATTATTATAACGGTCAGTTAAAAAATACCGGAGAGTTAAAAGATAATAACGAAGAAGGCCCTTGGACTAACTATCATTTTAACGGACAAAAAGCAATAGTACAGCATTTTAATAATGGATTTCTAAGTGGGGAAAAGATAGAATACGATCACACAGGTAAAGTAACACAAGTTAGCCACTATAATAATAAGGGTGATAATAACGGGGAATTTAAGTACTATGATAATGATGGAAATCTATATTTAATTGAAGAACACAGAGATGGAACCATTGTTAAAGTCACCTCTATTGACAAAAATGGAAATACCATTGCTTCCTTTGGTAATGAGGAAGGCACTTTTAATTTTGTCACATATGCATGCGATGGTAAAAAAATTCTTTCTGGAAGTTTTATCTCAGGCAAAAGGGATGATAAATGGGAATGGTATTATAAAAGTGGAAATATAAAAAATGAAGCCTTTTATAAAAATGGAAAGTTAGAGGGTCAATACAAATCCTATTATAATAATGGTCAGTTACAAAATATTTATACTTATTCTGCAGGTGATTTAAATGGAATCTATCAATCTTTTTCTTCAAATGGTATAAAAACAACTGAGGGATATTATAAAAATGGCACAATTGATGGTCAGTGGAATTACTATTTAAACAATGGCAAGATTGATCAAAGTAATTATTATAATGATGGCAAACTTAATGGATGGTTAACAAATTATGACATTGAAGGTAAACCAATCCTAAAGATTAAATATTTAAATAATAAAATAACGACTGTTCAAAATTATTCACCACAAGGAAATTTATTAAATGAATATGATTTGATTAAACAACCTGGTTACGAAATCCTGAGTGACTCAAATTATATAATGGCAAAAGCAAATCTTGTCGGAGGATTATATGATGGTTCATTTAACTGGTATTTCGCAGATGGATCTTTAAGTTCTCAAAGATCCTTTGAAAACGATAATAGATCAGGAGATTATAAATCATTTTATCCTAATGGACAATTAAAAGTCACAGGAAAATATATTAATGGAAACAGATTTGGAAAATGGTTAAGCTATTATGACGATGGAGCATTACATGAAGAAATGTATTACTATGAAAACCAACTAGATTCTGTTTATACAACCTATTATGAAACAGGTGAAATTAAGATCCTTGAACATTACAAAGACGATATGTTAAACGGAGATGTTTTTCTTTATGACAGGGATGGTGAACTTCTAATTAAAAAGATTTATTCTGATGATGAATTTTATGCCTATCAATATAATAACAACAACTCTTTATGTGACACAGTTTTCATCGATAAGCCAAATTTTGAAGTAATTGCATATTTCAATAATGGAAAGAAAAGCTATGTACAGCAATTTAAAAATTATGTACCTGATGGGGAAAGAATAAAATATTTCACAAATGGATCAATAAGGCAGCTTAACCATTACAAAGAGGGTTTGTTAGAGGGTACTAGTGAAACATTCTTTATCAACGGAAAACCTCAAAAGAAAATTACCTATAAAAACGACCTTTTGGATGGAGATTACATCATTTATAATAAAACTGGTAAACTAATACAATCAACTACTTATAAAATGGACAAGGAAAATGGTAAAATGATTGAGTATAATATGGATGGTAAGCCTATTAAAACAACAACTTATTATTGTGGAAGAGTGATTGATTATAAGAAGAACTAGTGTAAGAAATTAAATAGTCCGTTTAATGAATTATAAAATATATATAGTAAAAAGCATCCTACTAATAATACTTACAAACATCTTCATTTGTATTACTGCGTCTGATGTAAATAAGGATTATGCAGATTATCATGGTGTAATAAATCAATTAAAATATGAATACACCATTGACATAGTAGATGATACTCTTGTTGTAACTCAAACGAATACAAAAGAAGTAGAACTAACAAATCATAACTCAAAGGGATTTACAAAAGATTATATCTTTTTTAGCAGTTTCACATCTATATCAGATATTGAAGCATACTCATTAGTTCCAGATGGTAATAATTTTACGAAATATAAGGTCGATCAATTTCAGGAAACTCATAGCACAGAAGGTGGTATATTTTATGACGACTCTAAAACAATACAGTTTTCATATCCTTCGTTAGAATCCGGTTCAAAAACGTTTTTACAATATACTATTAACTATAAAAATCCACGTTTTCTAAGAAGCTGTTACTTCCAGTCCTTCTTACCTGTTTCACATTCAAAAGTAATTGTAAAAGTAAACCGAGATGTTGAACTAGGTTATAAACTATTCAACGAAAATGTAACTCCTATTTCTTTTAAAGAATACAAAAAAGGGAAATATAATTATTACGAATGGGAAGTTTCTAATGTTAAACCTTATCATTATCAATCAGGCAAATACTATTCTGTAAGTCATTTCAGTCCTCACATAGAGCTTTTTATTAAGCAAACGAATATAAATGGGAAAACTGAGAAGTATTTTGGAACCCCAGCCTTACTTTATAACTTTTACTATGATTTTATTAAAGATGTAAATAAGAAGATACCGGATGAATTAACCAACAAGGTTCTTGAAATTACAAATGGATTAAACGACCAAGAAAAGGCAAAAGCAATTTATTATTGGATTCATCAAAACATTAAGTATGTTGCTTATGAACAGGGTTATGCAGGTTTTATTCCGGCCGAAGCCTCCGAGGTATTTAATAAGCGTTATGGTGATTGTAAGGGCATGTCTAGTTTAATAAAAACAATGATGGATATCGCCGGATTACCAACTTATTATACATGGGTAGGTACAAGACACATTCCTTATATGTACGAAGAATTGCCTCTTCCCTCTACAGATAATCACATGATTGCATCTAGATTAATTAATGACTCACTGATTATTTTTGATGGTACTTTTAAATATCTTGATTACGGAATCTACCCATATCATATTCAAGGTAAAGAAATACTGGTTGGTATTGGTCCGGATGAATTCAAGGTCATAAAAGTGCCAATTTCTCCAGCTAGTTATAGTGTTGTAGTTGATTCTACTAAAATACAAATGAAAGAGGATCAAATTATTGGGCAAGGCAAAGTATCATATACTGGTTTTGATAAAGTAGAACTTGCCTATACGATGGATGGAGTTAAACCTGACAATTATCTAAAAACCTATTCACGAATTTTCAATAAGGGTAATAATAAATATAAAGTAACAAAAGAAAAATCTTCTAATCTATTCAAGTACGAAGTTCCTGCAGAAGTAGAATATGAGTTTGAAATAAATGATTACTGTAAATCATATAATGATGAAATATATATTAATCTGAATCTGGATAAAGTATATCAGGGTATGATTGTAGACACCTTAGGAACCATAGCGCCAATTCAAAATGATTTCTATTGCACTAAACGATTTGTAACTGAATTCGATATACCTGAAGGATATGAAGCTACCTACATTCCTGAAGATGGCTCATATAATGGAAAGGACTTTAGTTTTAAAATAACCTACCATAAAAATAATAATACCATAATATTAGAAAATGAGTATACCTTAAACTTCTTCACATTATTAGAAGACAAGATCCCGGAATGGAACAATATGATTAAAATTTTAAATAAGAATTACAGAAAAACAATAGTCCTGAAAAAGATCCAATAGCTAAAAAACAGGATTTTATTAAAGACATATCAAAAAGCATTTAACAAAAATAAACCAATAAAACGAGCCATGAGAATCGATTGATCTACTAGGTCAAACCTTTCTCCAACAATGAAATAATCAACATTAGCAAGCTCTATCTAACCTTAAAGAATAAAAAATTATCATATGAAAAACATTATAACCCTCATCATTATATTTTTTACGTTAACTACAAGTTACTCTCAAAACTCAACCATTTCATGGGAAAAGAGTCCAAAATTTTCATCCATCCTCGATGAGAATAAAAATGAAAATGTAATAGGCATATTTTTAAAAGAGAAATATGAATACATGTATTCAGAAGAAGGTAGTTTACAAATGATTCATACAATCCATAAAAAATACAGACTGAATAATGATGAAGCTATTAATCAATTCAATAAAATATCTGTTAGCTTAAGTGATGTAATTGATGTAATTGATATTAAAGCAAGAACTGTAAAACCCGACGGAACAATTGTTGAGTTTGATAAAAACAACATTAAAGAAATTAAGGACGAAGAGAATCAACACAGCTATAAAATTTTTGCAATTGATGGAATAGAAAAAGGAGATGATGTTGAATATATGGTAATCAGAAAGATGTACAGCAATAACTTTGGTCGAACATTTTTTCAATACTCATATCCTTTGCAATATGCATACTTTGAAATCACTTGTCCAAAAAATCTGATTTATGATGTAAAAGGATATAATGGCTTTCCCAATGCAGAATTTACTCAAATAGACGATAAACTAAATCAATTTAAATGTGAACAAGAGAATATCCCATTGATAAAAGGAGAAAAGTTCTCATATCTTGATCCCCGAAAAGAACGTGTTGAATATAGATTAGACTATAATACTGCTATCAATCGTGCTCAACGCCTTACATGGGATGATGCTGCCATAAGGGTATATGAAACAATGTATCTAGATGTAGAAGAAAAGACCATTGACAAATGGATGGAACTAGCGCAGATAAATGGTACCAGTGAATTTGAAAAGATAACTGCACTTGAACAGTTTATTAAAACAAATATTTATGTAGAAGATTTTAATGCACCTGAATTATCAAATCTGGAATTTATTTATGAAAATAAGGTAACAGGGAATCAGGGAATTGTAAAACTATATGCAAACTTATTAAAACGATTGGGAGTTAAACACAACTTGGTATTGACATCAGAACGAGACAAAGTAAAATTTGATCCAGACTTTCAAAGCTGGAATTACCTGGATGAATATCTGATTTACTTTCCGAATTTAAACACCTACCTCGATCCCAAAATACATTCATACAGATTGGGTACAGTAAATAGTCAA
Source organism: uncultured Saccharicrinis sp. (assembly GCA_963666825.2). Taxonomy (GTDB): domain Bacteria; phylum Bacteroidota; class Bacteroidia; order Bacteroidales; family Marinilabiliaceae; genus Saccharicrinis. Next base: position 4,850,275 of record OY763044.2, read on the forward strand.
TTAACAGCTACTGACGGCCTATTTGTTGTTCCTGTTCAAATTGGAGACTTTGAATCAGCCATCGGGAATATTAAATATATTGAGCCTACCCCGGATTCTTTAAACTATGATAATATGGTTATTGACATTACCCTAAATCTGGACGACAATAAAACAAATATCATTACAGAAAGAGGATTAAATGGATTAAGTGGTGGCTACATTAGTAACTTTATAAACTTAATGGACGCTGAGCAAAAGCAAAACACATTAAAAGAAATAACATCAACAAAAGCACCAAATCCAAAATATAAAGTTCTTGAGATCAGAAGTTCAAGTGAAAAAGAAATAATAAAAAATTCTGATTTCATAATATATTCAGATCTGTCGACAGATGCATTTTTAGAGAACGCTGGTAATAAACTGCTTTTCAATATAGGTGAAAGCATTGGGCCTCAAGTAGAAATGTATTTTGAAGAGAATAGAGGTGCTGAGGCTGAAAACGATTGGAACAGAATGTACATTCGCGAAATTACTTTTCATGTACCTGAAGGTTACAAAATTATTAATCCGGAAGCATCTAAAATGAAAATAGTGCAAGATGATGCCTTTGGTTTCATTTCAAACTATACTTATGAAAATAACACTTATAAGGTAGTAATTAAAGAGTATTACAAAAACATCATGGTTCGTGCAGACGAGTTTGAGGGTTTTAAAAATGTTATTAATGCTGCCGCAGACTTTAACAAAGTGGTATTAGTTTTAGAGGAAGACTAATACCTTTTGATTAAGGGTTATTTCTGGTCTTGGAGTTTTTGTCGTTCAACTAATATCCATGCTGTTTCAAGAAGTAACATAACTTGTTTCACATGAAATTGGGAGTAATCGTTTGTTTTACTTCCTAACCAGAACAAAGAAACAACTCTATCTTTATCTATTACAGGTATTGTAATGGATTTATACATTAACTGATCATCAGTACTTCTTGTAAGAAAAGAGTATTTTGAATAGGGTTCATTAATGATAACAGCTTCTTTTAAACGAACAGCAGTACTCAAACAATCTAAATTATCAACATTATTACCTTCTTTATAATTAACAGAAAGCTTCATATCTCCAGAGAAATTATTTAAAAGAAATAGGTTTTTATCTTCTTCAAAATGATAAACTGCACCAATGTCACTTTGGGTATAATCAATAATTTGTCTGAGAGTAAAATCTAACAAGTCATTAATTGACTTTGCATTGTAATGTATAATATTTTCAAGCCCTACAAATCGTTGATTTACTTTACGCAATTGGTATTCTGCCTCTACAGCTTTAGTTGTATCTATTATAATTACATGCAACATCTTTTTATGATCCACATCAATTAAGCTTAAATAAACATCAACGTTTCTTAATTCGCCTGATTTTAATCTATGTTGAGTACTTAAATAATTTTTCCCTGTATCTAGGGCAGTTCTAATTTTCAACCTCAACTCATCAAAAGAAAGAATACTAATATCTAGCCCTGTTAACTTTAAAAACTCAGATTTTGAATATCCATAAAACTGAATGGCCGAATCATTTACATCAACAATATTTAGAGTTGATGGGTTAACCAAAAACATAGCAGTTCTACTCTTGTCAAAAATGGTTTTAAAACGCTTTTCACTCTCTATAACTTTAAGTTCTGCTTCTTTACGTTTAGTAATATCTAAATGTATTCCACACATTCTTAAAGGCTTTCCTAAACCCGTCCATTCCATTATATCTCCACGTGCGTGAACCCATATATAATTACCATCTCTATGCTTTTGCCTGTATTCAACATCATAATAATCGGCTTCCCTACTAAAAACCTTTCCTAATGTTGAACTAATTCTAATAACATCATCCTGATGGAGCGATTCCATCCAATGACGATATGTGAGAGCACCAATCTCCTCTCCTTTATATCCAATAATATTGGCCCATCTTTCATTTACCGTAATTGCATCATTCTCAATATCCCAATCCCAGGTACCTGCTTTGGTTCCCTCTAGTACATAACTAATTCTTTCACGCTCATTCATTAATTCCTTCTCAGCCTGAAGGGTTTCAGTTATATCTTTAAAAATGGCACCAAAAAATCCTTTTTTTGGACAAAACACATGAACATCATAGGATTTCCCTAATTTAGAAGAATGATCTAGGAAGTAATCTGATTCACCTGTCAATGCAACTTTTCCATACCTATCTAACCAATTGAGCTTAATTCCGTGAAATAGTTCACTTGCTTTTTTCCCAACTAAATCTTCATATTTTAAACCGACATTATCTAAAAATACAGGATTAACATCTCTATAAATAAAATCTACAGGTTCATTATTATCATTTGTTATAATCTCGTGAAATGCAAAAGCCTCATTAATATTATTAAATAGCAACCTGTACTTTTCTTCACTCTCAATTAACTGTAGATTCTTTTCTTCAATTGCTTTTAAATGATTTCTTAATTTATCATCAATTTCGTGTAGTTCGTTATTCTTTTGAAGTAATTCCTCACTAATTGTTTTGTACTCTTCATATAATGAAAGATTTTCTTCAATCTGAGATTTTAAATTCTGCTCATATGTAAAACGTTGTGTTAAATCTTCATGAGTACCTATAATTCGATGAGTTCGTCCATTCTTATCCCTCATCATCAAACCATTAGATAATATATGGATTAGCTTACCACTTTTGTGCTTCATTCGAAACTCAATGTGATATTCCTCACTTTCCCCTTTAATAAATTTATCAACTGCCTCTAATACACGTTCTATATCTTCCTCATAAACATGATTTTTCCATGCATCAAAAGAATCTTTTATCTCATCTTCTTCATAACCAATCATTTTCTTCCACATTGGAGAAAAATATACTTTATTAGTTATTAGATTCCAATCCCAAATACCATTATTGGTGACTTGAACAGCTAACCTAAATCGTTCTTCACTTATCTCAAAAGCCTCATTTTTAATAGATAACTCCTCAAGATTTGCTCTTAATTCCTCTTCAGCAGCTAAAAGATCATTATTCTTTTGAATCAATTCCTTATTTAACGTTTTATATTCCTCATTTAAAGAAATATATTCTTCTGTTAAGATCTTATATTCATGAACCTGATCTTTTAAACTTGATTGTGTTTTTCTTCGTTTATTATTGCTAATAATTAACAAAATAATGACAAATGATTGCGATAACAGAAAGCAAAGAATCAATATAATTTCTTTTGTATACTTACTAAAAATGCTAATTGGTTTATTGATAATAATAGTTCCTGTTGGCAATTGATTTGTATCCACATTAAAATTCTGCAATTCCTTATAGTCAAATTCATAATAATTTGGACTTTCATCCAGAACCTTAATTTTACTTACTGCCTCTCCATTCAACAACCTGGACACCATAAAAGCAGCCCTTTTCCCTTGTTCATAATGGGAAACTAGTTTACCTCCTATTACACCTTTTCCCATCCCGTGTTGAAATAAATGAAACAATGGTGCTTGAAGATTCTTCTTTATTAGATTTAAACTACAGTAAAAATCCATAGACTCTCCATTAATATCTTTTAAAGCAGAAAGTAATAATACAGGTGAATCAAATTCAACTTTTTTTAATTCTTCGCCAAATTCTTTAAATGAAAAATTTTCAAGCGAAATATCAACAACTTCAACATAAGATCTTTCTTGCATTATTTCATGAAAATACTTTAAATCTATTTTACCGGTTTTTGTATTATCAGAAATTACGTATATCTTATTATTAGTCGGAAAAAGCTCTAACATTAACTTTATGGTTTCTTTCATAGAAACCTCTTCTACTATTCCTGTAACATTGGGATTAGTGTTCATCACTAGTGCTTTTGCAATATCATTTACACCCAAAAAAACCATTGGAATATTTTTAAAAAGAGTACTTTGTTTTGACAACACAAAATCAAGAGCGTTATCATCACTTACAATAACTGCTTTATAATTATTATCATTATTAAGCTTAAATTCTAATAACTCGGAATATAGATTATATACAGTAGAGTCATTAAATCTTTTACTGTCTAATGACTCAACATCCAAACTAACGTCCATTGAATCCAGTACAGATTTAATACCATTAATTTGCTCAAAATAAGTAGGAAAACTAGAATTATATGAACTTATTAATAATACTCTTTCATTTGCAAAGGAGTTTATTTGAAACAAAAGAACAATTACTGTCCAAAATATATTTTTAACAGCTTTATTTTTAAACATATACTTTTACTTATTAAGTATATTCATATTCAAATATCAGGTTTATTTAATAAGGGGTAATTTAATGATCGTTCTGGTACCTTTTTCATCAGTTCTATTTCCCAGTTCTAACTCCCCTTTATGAAGTATTATAATAATTCTTGCTAAATATAATTCAATAGCATGATTTCTTTCAAACTGATAATTTTGATTTTTCACAGAATTAAAAAAGTGCTTTAATTCTAACCCTGAGTATTGGCTACCAGTATCATTTATTTCTATCAAAACATTTTCATCTTCCTCTGAAATATCAACTGAAATAGTGCCTTCTTTTGTATATATCAAAGAACATTCTAACAATGAACTTATTGCAATACTAACTAATGTTTGATCAATAAATACATTTGCATTTGTAATATGATTTGTAATTTTTAATGCTATACTTTTTGCTTTACATTTAGGTTGGATACTATTTACTTGTGATCTAACCAAGGGAATCAAATCCAAATCGCTACAACTTAACTGCGATTCTCCTTTTAATTGAAGACTAGAAATTTGTAAGGCTGCATATGAATATTTCTCAAGATTATTTACTGATGTTTCCAGTAGAGCTAAAATTTCTTTAACCTGATCATCATGTTGAAAAGCATTTAATAGATTAATTGATCCTATTATACCATTTAAAGGAGTTCTCAATTCATGACTTATTGTATTTAAAAAATCATTCTTTGCAATATCTAATTTTTTCAACTCTTCGTATGCTTTTATCAAGCTATTGTTTGCATCGATAAGTTCTTCTGTTTTCTTCTGAACTTCAGACTGAAGCCAACCGTTTAAATCAAGAAGCTTTTCTCTTGATTCTTTCAATTCAATATGGGTTTTTAACCTGACTAAAAGCTCTTGTTGATTAAATGGTTTTGTAATATAATCTACTCCACCTTTAGTAAAACCATCAGTAATACTTTCAATATCATGTCTGGCAGTAAGAAAAATTATTGGAATATTAGCGTTTCTGGTATCCCTTTTAATAAGCTCGCAAGTAGTAAAACCGTCCATCTCAGGCATCATCACATCTAAAAGAATCGCATCAAATGAATTGCTTTCTAACCACTTTATAGCTGTACTACCATTTAAGGCAACTTCAACCAAATAATTATTTTCTGTTAAAAGGGCTGCTACTACTTGTAAGTTTTTAGGATTATCATCAACAACTAAAATTTTATTCATAATTATAATTTGATAAGGCTTATAGTATAGAGTTAATATTAAAGTTCTAAATTTTGAATATATACTTTGAAATTACTAATTAACTTTTGAATTATTTCAAAATCAAAGGATTTTATTGCAGTTTTGAGTTTTGCATTAAATTCCCTTAAATCTTTCCATTCGCTATATTCTAAAACATTTTCAATTTCATTGGTGAAAAAATTCAATTTTTCCATTGAAAGAATCTCCATCAAGTCATTCCATATTGGGATTATTTTACTTTGAAATATATTCTTTATATGAATTAACTCCTCATCTGTAAAACTTAAATTATCAATAAAATCTTCATAATTATCTTGGTTAACACTCATTGGAGTAAAATACTTTGACAATTCTAAAACTAAATCCTTCTCTATTATAGGAGTTGAAATATAACCGGAAAACCCCTGCATTAATGCTTCAGACATAAATTTATCCTTACTTTTTCCTGAAACAGCAATAACAGGAAGAGAAGATAATGGTTTAATTTTTCTTATATTCTTTATAGTTTCAAAACTATAATTTTCCTCAATATCAAGATTCATAACTACCATTTCTAACTCCTCATTAATGTATTCTGCAACCTCATCTCCAGTAGAAGCAACATGACAACTAAATCCAAGACTTTTAAATATTTCTAATAGTACTTCTCGATTAGATTTAATTGAATCAGCGATTAATATTTGTTCATTATTAAATAAGAAATTTTTATTCTCAATTAGATCTGTATCTTCTTCACTCCCAATAATAACAGAAGATTTTACATTAGGAATAGATATAGAAAAACTACTTCCCTTGCCTAGTTCTGATGCTAGAGAAATACTTCCTCCCATCATATGAACAAGGTTTTGTACAATTGATAAGCCTAATCCTGTTCCGTGATATCGTTTTTCATTAGCATTTTTTTCCTGAACAAATGGCTCAAATATTTTCTTCTTTTTGTCATTAGGAACACCTATTCCTGTATCAGAAACTGAGAATGACAATATCCCATCCCCACTAGTTTCATGTATTGAAAAGTTATATTCAATAGTTACGCATCCCTTGTCTGTAAATTTCAAGGCATTATTTACCAGGTTTAATAAAATCTGACGCAATTTCAAGGCATCAACAACAATTGATTTAGGAAAATAATCAGACGCTTTTATTTCAATATCCACTTTCTTCTCTCTTGCCAATAAATAGAAAGTTTGTTTAATTTCATTTACAAGCAGCCTAAAGTCTGTACTTTCTTTATTAATAATCATCTTTCCGGCTTCAATCTTCTCAAAATCTAATAAATCATTGATTAAATCCAATAAAACTTTACCACTTGACTTAATTGATTTAAGGTAACCGTCAAAAGGAGGTTCAATAACATGCTTGCTAAGTAATTCGGTGAAGCCAATTATTGCATTCATTGGTGTTCGAATCTCATGCGACATATTGGCAAGGAAAGTTGATTTAGCGGCACTTGCTCTTAGACTTCTGTTTCTTTCAAGCATTAAGTCATATAACAGATCTTTTGTAGCAGTAACATCCTTAATTACACCTGATATTTTAACAGGTTTATTATTTGAATCAAAATCAGCTATCTGACCGGCATAATTAATCCAGATATATTCATTATTTGCATTTAATAATCTGCATTCAAAGTCAATCTTATGAGTAGGTCCTTTGGCAAATGCCTCTCTAACCATAATAATATCATCAGGATGAAACCGGGAAATGACCCAATCTAAATCAATGTGATTATCATCTAAATGATATCCTGTAATATTTTTAAAAACTTTATTTGTCTTAAATTTTTGTTGAGCAATGGTATATTCAAAAAAACCAATATTGGCAGCATCCATGCTAAACTCAAGCATTTCTTTAAGAGCCAGTATCTCATTCTCCTGAGAAACTCTATCAGAAATATCAATTCTAATTTCAGCTACATGCCAGTTGTGCATATCAGCTTGAAAAGGGAAAGCAGTTACCTGAAAGGTTTTATCTTCAATTTTATCAATATAAGTACGTTTGGTTTTTTCTTTTCTTAGCCTGGGACAATTATCACATTCACTTTTACGATTAGCAAAATACTCATAACATTTCTTTTTTAATGAAGTTATATCATGATGACTATGGAATATAATATTGCAATTATTATCAACAATACTTAAAACAGTATTTGTAGCATTCAATATATATTTTAATTGGCTATTAAGAGCGGATAAATTATGTTCATTTTTTTTGCTATGAGTAATATTAATCATTACACCAAACAATTCTTTTGTATTTCCCTTTTTATCTTGAATTACCTTAACAATATCTTTAATCCAGGCAATCTCCCCATTTTTTTTCACAATTCTATATTCCAGGGCATGGTCATCACCATGTAAACTCTTATTGTAGCAAAAGTTTATAACCTTATCTCTATCCTCATGAAAAATACTCTGACCCCAGGCTTCCATTGTAGGCCACTCTTCTAAGCTATATCCAAGAATATTATTAGCCTGTTCACCTAAATATGTAAATTCTTTAGTTGTAAAATCTAATCTCCATGGAACACCATTAATAGACTTTAGAAAGAAATTTAATGCTGAATCTTCCTGAATTTCAGAATTTTTAATTGTTGCGTTTTCTAAACTATAAAGTTTAATTTGGTTAGTTATAGATTGCGAAAAGACCTTAACTTCCTGCTCTGTTTCATAACAATAAGCATTTTCTTTATCACTAAGTAAGACTATAGCTCCCCATACTATATTATTAGTATAATTAATTGGAATTGACATCAATGATCTAAAATCATATTTAAGTATATCATTAGAGTTAATAACCTTGATTCCCTTAGATAACTTATCTAATCCAAACTCATTAATATCAACAGATCTATTTACATCATAATCATAACCATAATTGTCCGTTGAAGCAATAATTTTGGTTTCAGAATTATGCATCTCCACGATAAAAACAACTGAACTAAAAGTCAGTTGTTTTATCTGATACACCTGCCGGTTCCAGATATTATACAATTTCTCGTTCATAGTTCAGAAGGTTTGATTACTATAGTTCTACAATCTTATTTTTTATCGCATACATTACTAAACTTGCACTATTTCTACAATTGGTTTTTGATAACAGATTACTTCGATGTCCTTTTACTGTTTGAGCACTTATAAAAAGCTTCTCTGCAATTTCATCGTTGGTAAGACCATTACATATTTCAACCAAAACCTCTTTTTCACGAGTTGACAATAAGCTATCCACTTCGTTTTTTACATCTGCCGGTTTTGCCAAATTACTAATAATCCTTCTTAATAATTCATTTGAAAAATAAGAGTCGCCATCAATAACAGAATAGATGGCCCTTTCAATTTCCTTTATTCCACTATCTTTTAAAAGAAAGCCTTTTACTCCTGCTTCGATCATTTTATAATAATAGTCTTCATCACCATTCATGGATAAAGCCATAATTTTTAATTCAGGATCTCTCTCAATTGCAAGCTTTGTAGCTTCAATTCCATTCATTACAGGCATTGAAATATCCATAAGAACAAGATCTACATCCAAACTTTCTATTTTATTAAGAAAATCTTTACCATTACTAGATTCTCCTACTACATCGCCAATACCCTCAACTTCTATTAAGTTTCTTAATCCTTCTCTAAATATTAAATGATCATCAACAAGAAATAATTTAGCTTTAGCCATAACAAAACAATTTTATTGAGTTTTTTAATTTGCACTTAATTTTATATGAACTTTAGTTCCTTTACCAGGTTTCGAATCTATATTATACAATCCACCTAAAGACTGAACTCTGGTACTAAGATTCATTAATCCTGCACCCTTCCCAGACTTTAATTTTTCCACAACATCAAAGCCTTTGCCGTCATCATAATATAGTATTTCAATATCCTTATTATCTTCAATCTGAATATTCACTCTCTTTGCCTCCGAATGTTTAATGGAATTATTTATCAACTCACATATCAATCGATAAATTGTAATTTCGATATGCTCATCCAGTCGTTTGGTAAGTTTATTATTATATATAAAGTTAATATCTGAAACGTTGCGTATACGATTTATAAAGGTTTTTAATGCTGCACCAAGTCCAAAACTATTTAGTGTATTTGGGCTCAGGTTATTAGAAATCTCCCTAATACTGGCAACCGTTTCCTCCAGCGTTTCTTCCATTTTTGAAATAATAATACCTTTATCCATCTTCGACTCTGGCTTATTAAACCATTGTAAATAAAGCTTAGTCGTACTCAATAAAGGACCTATCCCGTCATGTAATTCCTGAGCGAATCGTCTTCGTTCCTTTTCCTCGGTTTGAATTATGGTTTGAATTACTTTTTGCTCCATTTCTTTTTTAACTGAAATATCTCTTAAAGTAATTCTTATACACTCTTCTCCTTTATAGTTTAAGGTATATCCTTTCAACTCATAATATTTAATTCTGTTTCTGTCACCTAAGTCAATAAAAACTTCTAACGTTGAATTTGTATTGCTATTTACATCTAAAATGTAATTCTTAAGATTAATAGGACTATCTGAATATACTAATTCGAAAATACTACTGTATTTACATTCTTTGTTTTTTTTGCAACAGAATTGTTGAGCACTGTGGTTTGCCAGAAGTATACTTCCATCCTTTTGAATAATAAAACTTGGATCAGGACTGGAATTAAAAATGTTTCTAAACTTTTCCTCTTCATTTTTAAGTTCTTGAAGCAAATTAACAAGTTCAATATTTTTGGCTTTCAAATCAGTTACTAAACCCTCATTCCTTTTTGACAAATTATATTGATCTAATGCATTCTTAATTACAACAATCAATTTTTTTGGGTCAATGGGTTTTGGCAAATAATTGAATATTCTTCCTCTATTTATAGCATCAGAAAGCTTTTCATTATCAATATAGTCAGTCAGTAACATTCTTTTTATATGCGGATATGAATGTTCCACTTTTTCATAAAAATCTACTATATCACCATCAGTGTTAATAATATCTGAGATTATAAGTTTAATTTCAAACCTGTCAATTAATTTTTTTGCATCCTTAATTTTCTGGGAATATAAAACTTGAAACTCTTGATTTCTGAATATTAATGAAAATAACTTTGTATTATCAGGATCCTTCTCAATTACTAAGATAATATCTTTGATAGGTTTTTGCATATAATTAAATGAAATGTAATATAAATAAGAACCAAGTCTTATCCCTACGCTAAACTTATAATTTAGTTCCGTATTATAAACTACCTATCCGAAAAATGGTACCTTTTCTGATACAAATAACCCAAAAGTAGTATATACCCTAGCCCTTTAATTATACTGGCAAAAATCCACACATTTCATTAAACACCTGATTTTAATAGAATTAAGTTTGATATTTAACATATTACTAATTTATTGATGTTATAGTACTTAAAATAAGAAAATGAATTTACAGTAATTTTGTATGATATCCAATACCCTTTTTACATCAACATAAACAGTTCTAATGCATCACGGAACTTACAATAGAGCCTTGTACTTTTGATATCATTCAGAACGAATTAAATAAACTTTAATATTATGGATGCTCAATCAAAAGAATCATACTTACTGTTTCGTCTTCAAGAGGAGTTATTTGCAGTAAGTGTTCACAAAGTTTTAGAGATTATTGAAACTGGAGAAGAACATAGTATTACACATTTACCCAAAGCTCCCGAATCAATTACCGGCGTAGTAAATTTCAGGGGAAATGTAATTCCTGTTGTTAACACAAGAATAAAATTTGATTTAGAGGACTATAACGAAAATGAAAAGTTTGTAATAATTGTCCTTAGTCTTAAAATCAACAATCAAGAACAAACAATTGGAGCCCAATCAGATAAAGTTGTGGATGTTATAGAAATAGTTGAAAATGAAATCAAACCAGTTCCTGAGGTAAGCCAAAGTTATAATTCCGATTATATAAATGGTGTTATACACAGAAATGGCAAATTTATCATGCTTCTAAATCTGGAAAACGTGATGGCAACTCAAGAAATTATTGAATTAAAAAAACTGTCATCGGAAGTTCAGGAAAATATTGAAACAGAAACTGCACAATCATAAACCCTAACAACAGAATAGTTATGAAATGGAATGATTTAAAACTTAGCAAAAAGTTTGGAGCCGCTTTCGGTGCAATAATAGCTGTTATGATAATTACAGCTTCCTGGTCATTATTAGGCATAGGAGATATTTTAACTGATGCAGAAGAAGTTATTGATGGAAATAAGTTAAGAGCTGAACTAGAAAATAAATACATTGACCATTTATTATGGGCGAACAATGTAAACAAACTTTTAACTGATGAAAATGTAACAGAACTTAATGTACAAACAGATCATCATAAATGTGCTTTTGGACAATGGTATTATGGAGAAGGAAGAAAAAATGCAGAGGAACTAGCTCCTGCCCTAAAACCATTATTGAATAAAATAGAAAGCCCTCATGAAAAACTTCACAAATCTGCTATTAAAATTAATGATGTTTTTACTCAAATCGACTGGGCTGTTGCATTAAAACTTAAGCAAGCAGAAATTGACCATGAGAATTGGTTAGGAAAAGTAAAAGATGATGTATTTCTTACCTCAAAGAAATCAATTGACGTTATTAAAGATCCTACTTTATGTAATTTTGGTAAATGGTTAAAATCTGATGAAGTAATAAAATTAAAAACAGATCATCCTGAAACTAATACTTATTTTACTGAATTACAAAATGCACATGATGCACTACACCTGAGCGTAAGTGACATTGATAAACTATTACTGAATAGTAACAGAACAACAGCTCAAAGATATTTCAGAAATAATCTCAATGTTAAGGCAGAAACAGTTCAATCTAAACTACATAATCTAGAAAATTGGTTTGAAGCAGAACTTCAGGGTATGAATAATGCAAACCAAATATTTCAAAATGAAACAATGGTTTATCTTCATGATGTAGGAAATATTTTTGGCGATTTAATTAAAAGCTCAGAAGACCATATATTAACCGATGAAGTAATGGTTGAGCAAGCTCAAAAAACGAGAGCTGGTGTTATTACATTTATCATTATAGCAGCAATATTAGCAATAATTCTATCTGTTTTTATAACCAGAAACCTTCTTGGACCAATTAATAAATCAGTACAATTTGCAAATCAAGTAGCAAAAGGCGACCTAACAAGTACTATCAACGTTAATCAAAAAGACGAAATTGGTATTCTTGCACATTCATTACGTCAAATGGTAGATAGAATACAAGAAATTGTTAGTGATATTAAAAGTGGAGCAGACAATATTGCTGGAGCAAGTCAACAATTAAGCTCAGGTGCTCAACAGATCTCATCAGGTGTTAGTGAACAAGCTGCTGCTGCAGAAGAGGTATCTTCATCTATGGAAGAAATGGCTGCTAATATTCAGCAAAACACAGAAAATGCTATTAAAACAATGGACATATCAGGTAAATCATCTAACTCAGCAGAACAAGTAGCTGTTGCATCAGAAGATAGTATGAAAGCTGTTAGAGATATATTTGCCAAAATAAATGTTGTTGTTGAGATAGCTGAAAAAACGGATTTATTAGCCATTAATGCTGCTGTTGAAGCTGCAAGAGCTGGTGATCAGGGACGTGGTTTTGCAGTTGTTGCTGCAGAGGTTCGCAAACTGGCTGAAAGAAGTCAAATAGCAGCAAGCGAAATTGTTAGTCTTGCCGAAAAAGGTCTGAAAATGACAGAAGAATCGAATCAAATGCTGAAATCTATAGTTCCTGATATTCAAGAGACTTCTCGTTTAGTAGAAGAAATTGCTTCTGCAAGTAGAGAACAGGAATCAGGTGTTAACCAGGTAAATATGGCTATTCAACAATTGAGTCAGGTAACACAACAAAATGCTTCATCATCAGAAGAAATGGCAAGTAGTTCAGAAGAAATGGCTGCACAGGCTGCTGATCTTGAAAATATAACCAGGTTCTTTAAAATAGATGAAGTAAATAACAATAGCTGGCAAAAAAAGAAAACCTCGACATATAATTCATTTAAAGGATTAACAAAGACTAATCACAATGGAAACGGATCCAGTAAAAATAAAAAGGATGTTATTCCAAATATTAGCTTTGAAAACTTTGAATCTGATATGACAGGTTACGAAGCAATGTAATTAATAAATAATTTTTCCACAAACACTATTACTTAGTTTTCCTTTCAGAGAAATGCTTAACGAAGCATTTCTCTGTAAAAAAAATCTAATAAAACGAATCTGAGTATGAGCGTAAATGATATCTCAAAATTTAAGACTCTATTTATAGAGGAAGCAACCAACTTACTTAACTCAATGGAAAGTATTATTCTTCAATTGGAAGAAAATCCTAAAAACATGGAGTTAATTCAAGAGGTTTTTAGGGTAATGCATACCATTAAGGGAGTTAGTGGCATGTATGGTTATAAGGCTATGAGTGAACTGACTCATAATGCTGAGAACATTTACGATTTAATACGTAATGATTCGATGGATCTTACACAGGAAATTCTGGATCAAACCTTAATTATTGTAGATCAACTATTTGCTCTTATTAAAGACGAAAACTTTGAGATAAAAGAGAATCAGGAAAAACAAGCGAAATTATTCGATTGGTGTGATAATGTTATTAAACAGTCTAAAAACGAATCAAAGAAATCCTATATAAAGAAAAAAGTAAATGAGGATGGTTTAGTTACATATAATATCATATTCCATACCCATCAGAGTATAATTGACAGAAGAATCAATGTTTTTTATACAATAAAAGACTTATCCGAAATTGGTGAAATAAGATCAATAAACGCCTTGCCAGTAGACGGTGAAGACGAAGAAAGATGGAGCATCTTTGTTGTTGGAAATTTCACTCAAATGGATATTGAAGATGCCTTAATGTTCGTATTTGAGTATTGTATTATAAGAAAAGTAGCAGATTTTGACATCTTCAATGCTGATGAAATGGATCAAAATCAACAAGAGTTGATTCTTGAGGAAGAATTACATTTATCAAAATCTACATCTGAAGAAACATTAATCATCAAAGAGGAGACACCAAAACCTAGTAGCAATAAACTAAATAATACAGAATCTATGATTGCCTCGATCAGGCAAAATATGAATAGGATTTCTGTTGATTCTGAAAAACTTGATTACTTAATGTATTTAGTGAGTGAGTTTATAACTACATCATCTCAGTTAAATTTGTCAAGTAAAGAAAAAGGTTTTGAATCAATTCGTCCTCAGATTGAAAAACTTGATCGTTTATCTAAACAATTCAGAAACAATGCTCTTGAAATAAGACTAATTCCTATTAGAGATATGGTACCAAAATTCAATAGATTAGTCAGAGATATTTCTAACAATCTGGGTAAAGAAATTGAATTTGTAACAGAAGGTATGGAAACTGAACTAGATAAAAGCTCCATAGACATGGTTGCAGAACCCCTTGTCCATATGCTTCGGAATGCTTTAGATCATGGAATTGAGCAGCCTGAAGATAGACTTTCAATTGGTAAAGAAGCTAAAGGAACAATTAAATTAAAAGCATATAACTCAGGAAATAATATTTTCATTGAGGTGTCCGATGATGGGAAGGGTCTTAATAGAGAAACTATTATAAAGAAGGCTATTTCAAAAGGACTAATTAGTAATGGAGAACACTTGTCTGATAAAGATATCTTTAAACTTATCTGTGAACCTGGATTTTCAACAGCTTCAGAAGTGACATCTATATCCGGAAGAGGAGTCGGCATGGATGTAGTTAAACAAAAGATTGCCGAAATGAGAGGTGAATTAGATATTTCAAGTGTTGCTGGACAGGGAACAACTTTTACGATTAAGCTTCAACAGTCTATTGCTATTTTAGATACTTTACTTGTTCGTACAGGCAAAATGAAATTTTTGCTTCCTTTATCAGACGTTGAGATTTGTTCTCAAATGCAATATGAAAACGTTGAAAAAAGATTAAAACACGCCACCGTTGATTTTGAGGAAGAACTTATTCCATTCGTATCTTTAAGAAACTTATTTGACATTAAAGAGGACCAAAATAAAATGGCAAAAATGATAATGATAAAGAAAAACAACAGTAAGTTTGCCATTTTTGCTGATGAAATTTTGGGCCAACATCAAGCAGTGTTAAAGCCAATGGGTGAATTAGTTAAAAGCCATGAAGAAATTTCGGCAGCGAGTGTTTTAGGTAATGGTGAAGTAGCCTTTTTACTAGATACAAATAACATTAATCAAAATTTATATTCAAAAGCGATATAAAAAATATAACATTTAAGTAGGTTTTTGCGTAATAGATAATAAACGTTTAACTTTATATGCAAGAATCTTTCGATTTTAATATGATTAATGAATCTAAAGAAATAGCAGGAACAGTTGATTTCTTTATTTATAAAGTATCTGATGATTCAATTCAGATTTCATCTACGATGAAAAATGTATTGGGATTAAAATGTAATGACCCTTGTTACTTATCAAACATTAAATCCTTGATTATAGGAGTAGATATTCCTGTGTTTATTCAACAGTTTGAAAAATGGTTGAATGGAGATACATCAAACATTATTCAGGTTAGATTAGTGGATTCTGAAAATCAAATAAGAACAATTCAACTAAAAGGACATCTACGATTTGATCATAATCAAAACGTTAAATCTGTTTATGGAGCTTTTTTTGATATTAGTTATTTAGGAAACTAATATTAGTTCCACATGGAACGGAAGCTTTGTGTATATTTTCAATGCTATATAAAGATCGAATAACAGATAGTTCCAATCGTAAAATAGATTAACATTCCTAAAATATCATTCAATGTTGTAACAAAGGGTCCTGTTGCAACCGCAGGATCAATATTTACTCTCTTTAAAGCCAATGGGATAAATGTTCCAAACAACGAAGCGATAATTATTACAGAGAACATAGCCAGGGAAACTGTATAAGTTAAAGCCTGATCGGCACCTTTGATTAAATTAAATGTAAAAATTACTGTAGATAGTACTGCAGCATTTAAGGCTCCAACTGCTAATTCTTTAAATAATTTTCCCCACGTTGAATGCAAACTACTACTTCCTGTTGCTAAAGACTGCACGATAATAGCGGATGACTGCATTCCTGTATTACCTCCCATTGCAGCAATCAATCCCATAAAAAAGGAAATCTGTGGATTTAATCCAATTAGTCCTTCATACTGACTAACTACCATTGAAGATAAAATACCTCCCATTAATCCAATAAATAACCATGGCATACGAGCTCTTGTATGTGTCCACACGCTATCAGATGATTCCACATCATCGGTAATACCAGATGCCAACTGATAATCTTTACCTGCTTCTTCACGAATAACATCCACAACATCATCAATGGTTATTCGCCCTAATAAACGACCAATACTATCAATAACAGGTAAAGCCACGAGGTCATATTTTTCCATAATTGAACTTACCTCTTCTGCTGGAACATTGGCATTTACAGAAATGACATTATCATTATATATCTCTTTTACAGTTCTAGTTGTTGGACTTAACAATAATCGCTTTAGGGAAAGTGTACCTTTTAATATCCCATCATTATCAACTACATATACATAATATACCTCATCAAGTTCTTCTCCTTGCTGACGTATACTTCTAATGCAAATGGGTAAATTCCAGGATTCTTTAACTTTAATGAGTTCCTTACCCATTAAACCTCCGGCAGTATCTTCGTCATAGTTAAGTAAGTCAGCAATATCTCCTGCTGATTTAATATCATCCATGAATGATAATACCTCCTGCTGCCTATCCTCCTCCATCTCACCAAGAACGTCGGCAGCGTCATCGGAATCCATCTTATCGATATAGCGTTTAGCAATTACTTCACTTGGTAATGCACTTAATAAACGCTTACGTTCATCTTCATATAATTCCGTGATTACATCTGCAGCAGTTTCATCATCAGCAATTAAATAAAGATACTTAGCCTCTTCAAGGTCTAACTCTCTATATAAATCAGCAATATCAGCCGGATGCAGATCTTGTATATCTTCCAAAATCCGAATCTCATCCTTAATTTCAATTTTTTGCTTTATTTGGTCAACAAATTCACGAGTTAATTTGAATTCTGCCATAACTGCTACTGCTTTTTACTATTTAAACGAGTGATTTTAATAAATCATTCAAATTTATTGGTTCTTTTCTATAAAATTTGTTAGTTCAACAAATTCACTAACGGAAAGTTGTTCTGGTCGTTTTGTAAATAATGAACATTCACTGATTGTATCTCTATTAAAAGGAATTACTTTTAAAGAATTACTTAATGTTTTTCTTCGTTGATTAAAACCTGCCTTAACAATTCTAAAAAATAACTTTTCATCACAATCCAGTTTTTTAACATCATTACGAATAAGTCTTATAACACCAGATTTAACTTTAGGAGGCGGATTAAAAACATGTTCTGGTACAGTAAATAAATACTCAACGTTATAATAAGCTTGTAGAAATACACTTAAAATACCATATACTTTACTTCCCGGAGGACATGCTAATCGTTCCGCAACTTCCTTTTGAAGCATACCTACAACCTGCGGAATTTTATCTTTATAATCTAATACTTTAAAAAATATTTGACTTGATATATTATAAGGGAAGTTTCCAATAATATTGAAATTACTAGTATTAACCTCGTTTAGATCCATTTTTAAAAAATCACCGGATATTATTCTTCCTTGTAATTTTGGATAATTTTCTTCTAAATATTCAACAGATTCTGAATCTAATTCAACAACCTGTAAATCTATCCCCTCTTTATCAATTAAATATTTTGTAAGTACCCCCATTCCAGGGCCAATCTCTAACACACTAACATTTAAATCAGTAAGACTATCAACAATTCTCTGAGCTATCTTTTCATCTGTAAGAAAATGTTGACCCAAATGTTTTTTCGCTTTTACATTTTTCATTGGCTTATTTTTAGAAAGCAGCAGGAAGTTTTAGTTGGTGATTTACAACAAAATCAGAATATAAATTAATTATTTTTAACATTTACCACAGGTGATTTTGCACTACCAAATAATCTTTTTAAAATTGCACTCTCAAATCCTGCAGCAAAGGTAAAATATTATTACTAAAAATTCTTAGATAATTTAAAGGCAGACATAAAACTAAAAACGACACTTTGAAAAGGTATTTAATTTCTATAACAAAATTCCTAATTTATCTATCTATAGGTGGATTTCTAATGTGGTATGTTTATAGAAATTTTGATATGTCTGAGATTAGAAACACATTACAAAGTGGAGTTAATTACTGGTGGATACTTTTATCTATGGTTGCAGGTCTTGCTAGTCATTTCAGTAGGACAATAAGATGGCAAATGCTTATAGAACCAATTGAAAAGAAAACAAGAATTGCAAATACATTTTTTGCGGTAATGGTTGGCTATTTTGCTAATCTGTTAATTCCAAGAATGGGTGAGATATCACGCTGTGGTATTCTAAGTAAATATGAAAAAATATCTGTAACACGATTAATTGGTACCGTAGTAGTAGAAAGACTTATAGATGTCATCATGCTATTAATAAGTCTTTTATTAGTCTTATCATTACAATTTAATATTGTATGGGACTTTTTATCAGAGAATACAGATATTACAAGTTTTACTAAGATTTTCACTTCCGTTTGGACTTATGCTTTTATTGCTTCACTAATCTTATTATTCAGAATTTTCAAAAAAAGATTTGCACGTACCTCCCCATATATGAAACTAAAAGGCTTGTGGAGTAAATTTTCTGAGGGTTTTTTAGCCGTTAAAAGCATTAAAAATAAATGGGTATTTATATTACATACATTATTTATTTGGGTAATGTATTTCTTTATGATTTATTTATGCTTTTTTGGTTTTAAATTTACTTTACATCTGTCTCCTTTGGCAGGATTGGCAACATTTGTTTTAGGAAGTCTGGGTATGGTGGCCCCAGTTCAAGGAGGAATGGGACCATGGCACTTTATGGTTATTGCTACTTTACAAATGTATGGTATTTCGCAAAACGAAGGAGCTGCATTCGCTTTAGTAGTTTGGAGTGCATTAAATGCCATGATTGTATTAACAGGTATAATATCATTAATTTTATTACCCATTATAAATCGCAAAAAGGTATAACGTGCTTATAAAAAACAAGCAAAGAATCATTCATATATTAATTATAATATTTTCATATGGTTATATTGCTTTTAGATTATCTAATATAAGTATTGATACTACGGGTATAAAGTTTAATAACTCTAATGTTATTTATATTATAACGGCATTAATTCTTTCAGGCTTTAATATATTAATAGAAGCTATTAAATGGAAAGTATTAATATCTCCTTTTCACAGAATAAAAATTAATATTGCAATTAAAATGGTTGTTTCCGGTTTTTCAACTGGAATTTTTACACCCGCAAAATTAGGCGAACCTTATGGTAGAGTTATCTTTCTTCCAAAAGAGTATAGAACAATAGGAACTATCTTGAATTATTTAGGAGGTGCATTTCAGAATATAATAATTCTCCTTTGGGGAATTTCTTTTCTTTCATTAATAACCTTAAATAACAATGCTAGATATATCATAATTATTCAATATTTAGTTCTTATAGTTATAATAACCATAGTAATATTCATACTATTATACACTATTCGTAATCATATTTCAATCTATCTATCAAAATACAAATGGACCAAAAAAATTTTGGAATCCATATCTACCATTAAACAGATAAAACTAAAAAACTATCTTAGCATATCATTTCTAAGTATGGCCAGATATCTAATTTATTGTGGCCAATTGATTACCTTACTTTATACATTTTCTGATTCCAATTTTGATTTTAACATAATACTTTGGGTGCCAATTTATTTTATGTGTATCACATTAATTCCTTCTTTTCTATTAGCCGACATAGGTGTTCGTAATTCCGTTGCATTTTTTTTATTTACTCCATTTTTTATAAATGAGCTAAACATATTTTTATCTGTAAGTATTTTATGGTTTATAAATCAGGTTATTCCAGCACTTTTGGGTTCTGTATTTATATTTAAACGCAGTATATCATAATAAAACTATTTACTAATAATTTTAAACTTTTAAGTATTATTATTTCAATTCTTTAAAAACTCATTATCTTTAGTACGCTTTTTCCATTTTATTAACCTAAAACATAACTCGAGAACCAATGGAAAAATATATACTAGATTTAATTAAGGAAAACAATAGGGTCATCATTCCGAATTTTGGAGCTTTTATCATTTCTAAAGAAAATGGTATTAGTATTCTATTTAATAATTTCTTAAGTTTTAATGATGGATTACTTGTAAACTATATCGCCGAAAAAAAAGGCATTGATACAATAGTTGCAACTGATCAAGTATTTGATTTTGTAGATAACCTAAAAAAAGAATTGGATGAAAAAGGCATCTACAACATTGAAAAACTGGGAGTTTTTAAAAAAGATGAAAATGGAATTTTAAGATTTCAACAAGCATCAGACTTTGGAGAGTTTTCTGATTCAGAACAAGATATTAAGGCTACTGAAGAAACTTTACCATTAAGCAATGAAGAAGCCAACAAAACTAAAGAATCTATCTTATTAGATATTGACAACTCTTCAGAAATAATTGATACACCAGAGGACGAAAAAAACAAAGAGGAGATTACTATAACATCAAATATTGATGAACCAATCTTAACAATAGATAAAGAAGAATCTGTAGAGAAAAAAGAAGATAAAGAAGAAGAAATCATAAGACCTCCAATTGTTAAAGAGGAAAAGGTAATTAAAGAAAAACCTGTAACAAATACTCCAAAGAAAGAAGATAATAAATACGCACAAAAAGCAAATAAGGATAAGAAACGTAAGGATATTATAACCTTTGTTATCATTGCTTTATTAGTTGTTTTGTGCATAGCTGTGTATTTTGTATTCTTTAATAAGAAAAAAGAAGTTATTAAACCAACTCCAATTAAAGTTGAAAAGCCAATTAAACCTGAGCCAAAACCAATTGACACCGTCAAAATAGTTGAAAAAGAAGTTAAAGAAGTACCTGTTAAAGAAATTAAGAAACCTGAGATAGTTAGTAAAGACTTTTACATTATCGTTGGTAGCTTTAAACAACAAGAGAATGCATTAAAGATGGTTGATAAATTAAAATCCTCAGGATTTACAAATGCTCAAATTATCCCTAAAGGAAATATGTTTTTAGTTAGTGCTGATTCAAATGCCTCATATAGAACTATAGAAGCTCGTCAGCAAGAAATTTTAGAAAACAACAAAATGGAAAGTTGGCTGTATAAAATTCAATAGATTAAGATAATACCAAAAATATTTTATTTAAAGGGGATTACTACAATTGTGAGTGAGCCCCTTTTATTTTGAATACAAAGGAATGATTAATACAATTGCATTTATAATTATAATATCTATAGTCTTTTCATACATATATATAATCTATAGTTTTTATAAAGGATTAAAAAAAACAAAGGCTTTCAATCCCAATCAGGAGAGTGAATTTAGTCAAATAACCTGTATTATTCCATTTCGAAATGAACAAGACAATTTAAAGCAAGTCATAAACTGCCTTATAAATCAAAAGTTAAACTCAGAATATTATGAAGTAATATTAATTGATGATTATAGCTCGGATAATTCGTATAACCTAGCACAACAGCTTATAAATAAACATTCTAATTTTAGATTAATTCAAAATCAATCTCCGGGTAAAAAGAGTGCCATAAAATTAGGTGTTGAAAACGCTTTAAACCCAAACATTGTAACAACAGATGCAGACTGCATCCACCACCACAATTGGCTATATACAATAAGCAAATACATATCAATTTACAAATCCGACTTAATAATTGCCCCTGTAGTTCTTTCGCCGGTAAAAACTTATCTGGACTATTTTCAGCATCTTGATTTTCTTAGCCTTGTATCTTCAGGAGCAGGAGCATGCGAAATAAAAAAGCCCATAATGTGTAATGGGGCTAATCTGGTATATACGAAAGAACTTTATACTAAAAGCATTCCACATGTCCTAAATAAATATTCATCAGGTGATGATATTTTTCTGCTTCAATACGCAAAATCAATAAAAGCCAAAATCTCCTTTTTAAGAAATCAAGATACCATAGTAAAAACCGAACCTGTTGAAACACTTAATGACTTTATTCGACAGAGAGTAAGGTGGGCTTCTAAAAGTAAAGGCTATAGTGATAAGTTTACAATCTTGGTTGCATGGGAGGTTTTCCTTGTCAATATCATATCTGTACTAATACCTTTTACTTACTTTATAACACCAGGCCTTTTTTACACCAGTTGCATTCTGTTCTTATCAAAAATCTATATTGATTACAAGCTTTTACATACGGGAGCAAAAATTTTAAATACATCTTTTAAAACAAATACTTTTCTTTTAATACAAATCATTTATCCAATTTACATTACATACGTAGTTCTGTATGCATTAATAGGAAAAGTTAGGTGGAAAAACAGAAATATCATTACTGAAAACAATTAATCCATTTTTAAGGTAGTCTTAATGATTAGATGATATTAAAAGTTTCTTAAACAAAACTAACTGATATACTTTCACAACCGAAGTAAAATTATTAAAAGTGAAGTTTAGCAGTAAATTAATAGTCTGGTTTTCTGTATTATCGATATATATTGCAGGATTATCAACATGGATCAATTGGAGTTATTTCTCATCTAAAAGAGAAACGCAACAACTTTCCATCGATTTAAATTCAACATATCTTAACCTATTAAAATTAAAAAGCATATCAAACAGCTTCTTTACTCTGGAAACAAAAAGTACCAGTTACTTTAAAAATAATCATAGTACGTTTCTAATTGAATCTGAAAATCAAAACTTATTGTTGAATAAGGAAGTTGAATCTTTATTAACTAAGTATAATAATACTGAACAGATATATTCTTCTTTAACTCAAATTAAAAATAACCTTAGCAAAAGAGATTCGATATTTAAAACATTAGCACAATGGGCAACCAATAGAGGATATAAAGATTATGGCTTAATTGGCGAGATGAGAATTCATGCGCATAAGTTAGAGGATGACCAATCCATTAATAAAACATCTATTTTATCATTACGAAGAAGAGAAAAAGATTACATCATACGACATGAGAATCAATACCTGACAAAATTTGACAGCATATTTAATCTCTTAAAAAGTGAATTAAATAAACAAGGTAATACAGCAAGTTTATCCCATCTTCTGTACTATGAAAAGCAATTTAAAGAGGTAGTAGGCTTAGACATAAAGATGGGTTTATATAATAATACTGGATTAAAGGAAAATCTTAATCAACTTGATGATCTGTTGGAAAAGCGAATAACAAGCCTCATCAATTTTGTAGAAATACATAATGCCCAAAAGATATCACAATTACGTAAAACACTATTCTTTGTTATTGCATTTGCAATACTTATATGGTTCTTTATTTCAAATATATTATCGAGTCAAATTACCAAACCTTTAACTAAACTTACCTTCTTTATTGAAAATATTGTTTTAAATGATTTTAAAGCGCTTCCTAAAATAAATCTTATTAAAGGTACAAGGGAAACTATTATTCTTTATAGAGAATTTAGTCAAATGATAGAGCAATTAAAAACTCATGAAAAAGAGAGAGAACAGCTAATTCACCAGTTAACAAATAGCGAAAAGAAATATCGTAATATGGCTGAAAAACTCCCTTTAAGCATTTTTGAGACTGATAAAAGAGGAACTATTATTTATGTGAACAAAATGTGGGAGACCAACTTTGGCTACACTAAAAATGAAGCTGAATACCAACTAAATATCTTTAAAATAACTAACAAAAATAAAAACAAAAAAAATGAAGTTATTGCAATTAAAAAAGATAATTCATGGTTTCCAGGATTACTATATATAGATAAAGTATTTCATAATGGGGAACATAATGGTTGGCGAGGTGTAATTGTTGACATTTCTGAAAGATATGAATATAACAAACTACTTCAGGAAGAAAGGAGAAAAGCAAAAGAATCGGACAAGTTAAAAACTGCATTTTTAGCAAACATCTCGCATGAAATCAGAACTCCACTAAATGCAATAATGGGTTTTAGTACTCTATTAAAGAGTAAATCATTTACAGAAGATGAAAAGCAAAATTACTATGAGGTAATAGAGAAAAGCAGCAAAGATTTGTTAGCATCATTTGAAGACATAATATCCGTATCCAGGTTAGAAACAGACAACCAGCCTCTTAAACTTAAACCTACAAATCTTCCTAAACTTGAAAATGAGATCATTGAAATTACTCAAAAGCAAATTCATATTTATAAGAAGGAACATATAACTATTCTTTATAAGCAAAGTGATATTAATTCGTTAGAAGAGATAATCATAGATAAAGACAAAGTGATAGAAATATTAAAACGCTTATCTGAAAATGCCATTAAATTTACAGATTCAGGTACAATTGAAATAGGTCATACAATATTAAAAACAAGGATTATTTTTCATGTGAAAGATAGTGGGATTGGAATACCTGAGGAAAAACAAGAAATAATTTTTGATCCATTCAGACAAGTTGATGAAACAAATTCCAGAAGAATTGGAGGAACTGGCCTTGGACTAGCCATTTGCAAGGGACTGGTTAATAGGATGAATGGTACAATTTGGGTTGAATCATTGCCAAACAAAGGTTCTGGTTTTTTCTTTAGTATTAACTACTACCTACCTGAAAACAAAGACTCTTCAACACAAAACAGAAACTCAGAAATTACCATCCCTTTGCTACCACTATAGAAATTGTTTTAATTATTTAAGTATTTATCGTCAATTGATTTACTGGATTTAGCACCAAGTTCTTTAATCTTTTCGGCTCGGGAAATTAAATTACCCTTACCCAATTGCAACTTAGATAACGCACTATCATAATTATTATGAAGCTGTTGAATACTTCCTCCTATTTTTTCAATATCTGTTAAAAAGCCAACAAATTTATCATACAATGCTCCGCTTTGTCGAGCAATTTCCAAAGCATTTTTATTTTGGTTTTCTTGACGCCAAATAGAGCTAACTGTTTTTAAAGTTGCCAATAAGGTTGAAGGACTAACAGGTACAATTTTTTTCTCCCATGCAAAAGAAAACAGATCATTATCGTTTTCAACTGCGGCAGCAAAAGAAGCTTCTACAGGAATAAACATAAGAACAAAATCGGGAGTATTAAGATTTTTTGCAGAGATATAATTCTTCTCAAAAAGATCCTTAACATGCTGTCTTAATCTTTCTTTATGAGTTTTTAGAGCTTCTGATTTAACTTTCTCATCAGTAGAATTAACAAACTCTTCATATGAATACAAGGATAACTTTGAATCGATAATAAGATGCTTTCCTTCAGGTAGATCAACGATAACATCAGGACGAATCTGACTACCACTAATATTTTCATCCACAACTTCTCTTCTATATTCCCTACCTTTTGTTAAACCAGACTGCTCAAGCACCCTTTCCAAAATTACTTCTCCCCAATTACCAAGTTTCTTAACATCACCTTTCAATGCTCTTGTCAAATTGCCTGCTTCTTCACTAATCTTATGATTCAACTCAAATAATCTGGTAACTTCAGCTTTCAGACTCAATTTATCCCTTACTTCTTTATCATAGGCATCATCTACTTTTTTCTCAAATTGTAAAATTCTTTCTTTTAAAGGAGACAGAATATCTGCAATTTTTTGATTGTTATGATCACTAATCTCTTTAGATCTATCAACAAGAATACGGTTAGCTATAGACTCAAATTCCTTTGTCAACTTGATATGTAATTGTTCTATTTCTGTCTGTTTTTCCTGATTTGATTTTATTAGGTGAGTATTTTCAGCATCTACAGCTACTACATGCATTTTGGCTTGCATATAATCGTTTTCCAACTTTTCAATTTTCGCAGTAATATTTATTAAATCATTGCTTAATCTATAGTTTTCTTTTTCTAATATTTCATTTTGCTGCTTGAGTTTATTAATCCTTAAATTATAAACAAAATACATTAACACAATAGTAACTACAACACCAGCAAAAAACGCAATTATTAAATTTACCATATAATTAAAAATTATCACTTCACATCCAATTGAAAATAAAAAAGGGATATCCTCTTTTAGAATATCCCCAAATATTATTAAGAAATTTAAAATCTACCAAAAATATTAAGGCATCTTGTACATATATGCATTAATATTCATACCGGCACCAACAGAAGTCATCATCACATAATCTCCACTTTCTAGACTGTGACCTTCCAGTTTATTTTTAACTACTAAATCGAATAAAGTTGGAACTGTTGCTACAGAGCTATTTCCAAGAGTTTTTATCGTCATTGGCATCACGCTATAATCAACGTCCCTGATACCATATAGTCGGAATATTCTTTTAAGAATAGCCTCATCCATTTTAGCATTAGCTTGATGAATAAGAACTTTCTTCACATCACTTAAATCAAGACCATTAATATCTAAACATTCTTTAGCTAATAAAGGAACGTTTGTTAAAGCATAATTATAAACTCTACGCCCTAACATTTTTAAATACATATGATCACTCTTAAGTTCCGGATTGAATGAATCTCCCATTTGCAATATATCCAGATGTTCCTCCGAATCAGTCCTTGCAACATGCTTTAATATACCCACTGGTTCATCACTTTCAACAGCTTCTAATACAGCTGCTCCTGCACCATCGGCAAAAATCATGGAATCTCTGTCATGAGGATCCATTACTCTACTTAATGTATCCGCTCCAATAACTAATGCACTTTTAGCATCTCCGGATTTGATATAATAACTCGCCTGAATCATTGCCTGGGTCCATCCCGGACAACCGAAAGTTATATCGTAAGCTATTGTTTTAGGGTTTTTTATATCTAATTTTTGCTTGACTCTTGAAGATAAGGTTGGTAAGATATCCGGATACAAACTTCCATGCTTTATATCCCCTAAATTATGAGCAACAATGATGTAATCAAGCTTCTCTTTATCAAAATTTGCAGCTTCAAGAGCACGTTTCCCTGCAATTGCTGCAATATCAGAAGTAACTAGATTTTCACCTGCACAGCGTCTTTCTGTAATATCTGTTATTTCTTCAAACTTTTGAACTATCTCCTCACCTGGAGTTTCAATTTTACTGCCATCACTATTTAAAAACACGCGATCGGCAAAATCTATGTTTTTCACTACCACTTCAGGCAAATAACTACCTGTACCAGTGGCAACAGCATAAATTCCCATTGTTTTCGATTTTGCTAAAAATGATGTTTACCCAACATCATTTACTATATATTGTAACTACTACTTTTTAAAATACTTTAGCTCAAAATTTTCACCATCCCAAACTCCGTATGATCTGATTTTTACCCAATCTCCCAGATATACAAATTGACTATTTTGTCCTATTGGCTGATGCAAATCAATATGTCGATGACCAAAAATGAAATAATCGAAATGCTCTTTGGCTAAAACATCCTTAGCGTGAAGCATTAAAAACTCTTTATCTTCACCTAAAAACTTAGCTTCTTCAGAATTCTCGTTCTTTAATCGACTATGACTCGACCATCTTTTTGCTAATTCAACTGCAAAGTTAGGATGTAAACGAGAAAATAACCACTGAAGACCCTTATTTGTAAATATTCTTTTTAAGAAATTATATCCTTTATCATATGGTCCCAATCCATCACCATGAGCTAAATAAAATTTCTTTCCATCAAAATCAACAGTAACCGGTTTCCTATATACAGTAACTCCTATTTCCTTTGGTAGATAATCGAATACCCAGATATCATGATTACCAGTAAAGAAATACACAGGAATACCACTATCGGTAAATTCTGCTATTTTTCCTAGAAACCGAGTAAAACCTCTTGGTACTACATGATAATACTCGTACCAAAAATCAAATATATCACCCATTAAATAAAGTGCAGAAGCAGTTGGTTTTATATAATCCAACCAATCCACAAAATACTTTTCGTGTTTTTTATGATCTTTAATTGATGGAGCTCCTAAATGTACATCTGAAGCGAAATATATTTTTTTACCCGATTGTTGCAACTTCATTTTTGCTTATTAGCAATTGCTTAACTTTTTGAATGGACAAATATATCAGTTTTTTAACGTAAAAAACAATAAGATATTTTATTTAAGCAATTTCATTGATCTGTTCAAATATATTCGGGGGGACTTCAATTATGCAATATTACTGAAGTATTATTGTATATCGGTAGAATCATTAGGTAGATCATACCACTCTTTATCATTCTTTAATTCCTTAAAATCTTTATATGCTCCCATAATAGATGTCAGTAAATTATAATCATTCATCTTATAATTGATGGTATAATTTGAATTAAGAAAAACCATAAATGAATCGAGACTGGTACCTTTATAACCTGTTAAATCAGCTAAATTTTCGCGAGAAGTTAAATAATTAAACCTATCACTTTCAAGACTGATTTTTTCCAACCTCTTAACTTCTTCCTTTTTCTTTTCATCTTTTGATTTGCCTCCCCCTGTTCCCAAGGATACGCCAAAATTTCCCTGAGCAAATTTACGATCTGCTTTTCCCCAAGCAATAGCTTCTTTAAAGTCCCAGCTACTTATCATAGCCTTAATCTCTTCATTTTTATCTTTAGGAAGTTCAAGGTCTTTAAAAGCCTGACGAAAATGTGCATAAGAATAAAATCTTAATACTTCTACTTCAGTTATTGCATAAATATTAGTTGGAACATCTAATACTAAATCATCATTCATAGTTGTCCATATAGTTGGAACTACCCATGTTGTATCGACATACCCCATACTATGAAATCTTAAAGTATCGCCAATACTACCTTCAATCTGAAACTCTCCTACCTGATCCGTTAATATAACTTCACCTGTTGAAATATTCTTTATTGCGCCGTATTCAATTGGCTTCTGAGATTTGGTTTCCTTTACAATACCTCTAAAAGTATGAAGTTCATTATCTATAACTTGAGAAAATAAACTAACAGAAAAAACCAATAATAAGACAGAAAAAATTAACCTCATTTTTTATTCTCTTCTTCAAACTTCTCCAATAATTCAGCAATTTGCATACGAACCAGTATTGGGTTACTTTCTGAAGTAACTTTCAGGTTCACATTACAATAAACCATAAATTTATCAAGCATCTCTCCATCATAACCAGAAACTTCCTTTACAATATTCCGATTATAGATTTCATCGACCTTTTCTTGTTCTACATTTTGCACAAGAACACGTCTCATATCACGCTTTTCCCTTTCGCGCTTACTTGTATAGTAATTTACGTAACTTAATGGATTTACTACAGCTGCAGCTACAGGTGGTTTTTTATTATAAGAATCTCCTTTTAAAGAAGCAGGTAAGTCATCTTCATCACCAAAATTAATATCCTTTGGCAAATTTAAATGTAATTCTTTATCAGACTGAACATCAACAGTTCCAATCATATAAAATTTCCTTCCAAGATGAATCGTTCTTTCCTGTATGGAATCATTAAATTCACTTACCCTTAAAACCTGAGGTGAATAACCTAATCCAAAAACTTTCAAAGAATCTGTTTTACTAAAACTACCTCTAAATTCTCCGGAATCATCTGTGGCATATATAATCATGGTTTCATAACTTACAATCTGAGCGTTTTCTATAACTTTATTATCAACACTATCTTTAACTATAAGCTTAACCCAAACTACTTCTTTTGCTTCATCCTGTGAAAAAATATTCAAAGAACACAACAACAATATTATTACACTTACTAATCGCATACAATTTATAAAGCTGCAAAATATAAACTTAAAAGAACATATAAGTTATATTTTATGTGATTAACCAAACTTTAACCTTTATTTTTTGTTACCAGTAATAATTAAAAAATGACACAAACAATTTACTTTCAAATTCATACTTATATAACAAATGAATTTGCAATTAGGTTTGTTTCATTGTATTTTCGCACAAAAATATAAATTTAAGACTATCATGTTAGAGCAATACAAAGAAGTTGTTGAACAAGCTTGGGAGAATAGAGAATTATTAAAGAATTCGGAAACGCAAGACGTGATCCGCACTTTAATGGAAAAACTAGATAAAGGTGAAATTAGAGTTGCTGAACCAAATGGTGATGATTGGAAAGTAAACGAATGGGTTAAAAAAGCTGTAATTCTATACTTCCCAATTCAGAAAATGGAAACTATTGAAGCTGGCCCAATGGAGTTCCATGATAAAATGGCTCTTAAAAGAAATTATGCAGAATTAGGAATTAGAGTAGTTCCTCATGCTGTTGCAAGATATGGTGCATATATTTCTAGTGGTGTTGTTTTAATGCCTTCATATGTAAACATTGGTGCATATGTAGAATCAGGAACTATGGTTGACACATGGGCAACTGTTGGAAGTTGTGCACAAATCGGTAAAAACGTTCACCTAAGTGGTGGTGTTGGAATCGGTGGAGTTCTTGAACCAATTCAGGCTGCTCCAGTAATTATTGAAGATGATGCATTTATTGGTTCACGTTGTATTGTTGTTGAAGGTTGCCGTGTTGGTAAAGAAGCTGTATTAGGAGCAAATGTAGTGCTTACAGGTTCAACTAAGATTATTGATGTTACAGGTGACGAACCAGTAGAATACAAAGGTTATGTTCCTCCTCGTTCTGTAGTTATCCCAGGAAGTTATACTAAAAAATTCCCTGCTGGTGATTTTCAGGTTCCTGCTGCATTAATCATTGGAAAACGTAAGGAATCAACTGATAAGAAGACTTCATTAAACGATGCGTTAAGAGATAATAACGTTGCTGTTTAATTTAAAATAGTACATTGACAAAAGTATAAGGATGAACATATTCTTTATACTTTTGTCTTTATACAAAAATATATGAACGAAGATATCTTAAAAGCCCTTGAAACTCTTCAGAATGGAGGGTTGATACTTTATCCGACAGACACCATATGGGGCATAGGATGTGATGCCACAAATCCGGAAGCAGTAAAGAGAATTTACCAACTTAAACAAAGAGAAGACAGTAAGAGCATGTTGGTTTTGTTAGACAATGAGGCAAAACTAAACTCTTACATGGATCAGGTTCCTGAAATGGCATGGGATTTAATTGAATTCTCAACAAAACCTCTTACCATTATATATCCAAATGCAAAAAACCTGGCTGATAATCTTTTGGCAAAAGACAAAAGCATCGGAATAAGAATATCTAAAGAAGAATTCTCACATAAACTTTGTCAACGCTTTAAAAAACCAATTGTATCAACTTCTGCAAACATTAGCGGTCAACCATCTCCTTCTTGTTTTAGTGATATCTCAGAAGATGTTAAAAAGAATGTTGACTACATTGTAAACTACCGACAAGAGGAATCTGCAAATCCGGCTCCATCAAGTATAATTAAACTTGGATTAGGAGGGGAAATTAATATTATCAGAGAATAAATTTATATGGAACAACAGCAAATAGAATTTTTTTTTGAAACACCAATACAGATTAGATTTAATGATATTGATAGTTTAGGACATGTAAACAACACTATCATTCAGGAATACTTTGACCTTGGAAGAATGCATTATTTTAAATCAGTATTTAATCCAGATATCAACTGGACGAAATTTGCTGCAATTATCGCCTCAATAAAAACAGATTTTGTATCTCCTGTATTTATTAACAACCAATTATTGGTAAAAACTAAAATTACCAAGATTGGAAATAAAAGCATGAATCTAATACAGCACATCACCGACACAAATGGTGCAATTAAAGCTGTTAGCCATTCAGTAATGGTAGGTTTTGATCATAAAACTCAAGGTTCAATTCCTATTAATAATGAATGGCGTGATAAGATATGTGCTGCTGAAAAAAACACTGTTGAACTATAAATATAATACATAAAAAAAGGGCTACAAATGCAGCCCTTTTATTTAATATCATTGTACTTTTAAACATATACGTTACCAATCTTAATTAGCTTTGGTATATTTAAAAGCTTAATCTTCCTTCCATTTAATTCAATAAGCTTATCACTTTTAAATTCGGATAAGAGTCTTATTACAGATTCAGTCGCTGTCCCAACCATATTAGCCAGTTCTTCTCTGGTTAATGAAATTTGCAGTGTATGATCCTGATCTAATTCAAAGGTATCCATTAATAAAAGCAACACTTCTGCCAAACGTTCTCTAACTGTTTTTTGAGCAATATCTGTTAAAAACTTATTTGACTCACCCAGCTCTTTGCAAGTCAATTTCATAAGAGACATAGAAAAGCTGGAATTTTCTTTCAATAATCTTTCTAATATATCGCCAGGTAAATAACAAAGAATAGTTTCCTGAATTACCTTAGTAGTACTACAAGCCAACTCATCACTTATTACCGATCTAAAGCCAATCAAATCACCAGGTTTTGCAAACCTGATTATTTGCTCTTTTCCATCAAAACCTGTTTTAAAAATCTTTAATATCCCCTCTACTACCAAATAGGTACCATTAATCCTGCTCCCCTCATGATATATTGTATTACCTCTTTTATGCGAGGTACAACTTACAGATTGATTCACCATTTCAATCTCGTCGTCTGTTAAACCCTTAAAGATTTCAAACGCTCGCAGATCTATTGGTTCGTTATAAGGAACACTTTGAATGTTCTTCATTCCCTTTATATTTTTAAAACTTTATAAAAAAACAATGTAAATTAATAGTAAAAATAATGTTTTCAATTATTCTTATGCGTAAAATCATAAGATTTTCAATATTTTTTTACTATTAAACTTATGTATTTAAAATGACACGCCAAAGATATAAATAAAGATGTATATTTGTTATAAGTCGTCTAATCTAAATATTTTAATATGAAGACAACAATTGATCTAAATTGGTTAGAAAATATGTCTTTTGAAGCAGATGTAACTGGCCATAAAATTAGAGTTGATGCAGGAACTGAGAGCGGAGGAGATGATTCCGGAGCAAGACCAAAACCTTTAATGCTGGTCGCTTTAGCTGGTTGTACAGGAATGGATGTTGTGTCAATTTTGAAAAAAATGAGAGTTGAATATGACAATCTAACTATTTCAGTAGAAGCTAATATGCGTGAAGAACACCCCAAGTATTATGATGAAATGAAAATTATATATCATTTTACAGGTAAAGATTTACCATTAGAAAAAATTAAACGAGCTGTACAGCTATCTGATGAGCAATATTGTGGCGTTTCTGCTCTTTATAAAATGGCGATTCCTCTTACTTCTGAAATTAAAATCACAGAAAAATAAAGATATATTCAGCTCATAGTAACTCTAACAGCCTATGAGCTGACATTTTTTAAGTCAAACGATTGACTAACTCTTTTAAGTCCGGATGATTTTTTAATAGATCTTCTGGGCTAGCCAATTCAAAATCTTTGAATTCAAATCCGGGGGCTACACCACAACTAACTAAAGTGTATCCACAACTTCCTTTTATTTCAGCAGCAAACCAAATATTTGGTTCAACTGTATATTGTAAAAGGCCATTAATAGAATCAGACAACTCTACTTTACTATACTCCCCTTTGTTATCTATCATGTGAATAATCAATGGCATGCCTTTTTGAAAATACCATACTTCAGGTGATTTTATTCTATGAAACTTAGAAACATGGTTATCACACAATAAGTAATATATTGATGTTAAAGCACTTCTTGGCTCATCTGAAACTTGAGAATTCACATTCAAATCAGACCTATATACTTCATGATACCAACCACCTTCTGGATGCGATTTTAATTTTAGTTTATCAATAAGATAGGATGGAATTCGCCCTATATAATCATCAGAAACATTTAGTCTGTTTTCATTAATAAAATTTTGAAGGATTGATTGTGCTTCAGCCAATTTTTCTTCCCAATGCTGTATTGAATTTTGTCCAATAATATCAGTAACACATTTAACAGCAATAAAGGGTATTTGATGCGCTTCACAGATTCTGGCAACAGCAAAAGATTCCATTTCAAAAACATCACCAGTTCCATCTGCTGTTGTTAAAAAAGTATCTCCAGTATTACAAACACTATCAAAATTCCAATCTTTTAAAAAAGCAAGCTTACTTACCTCATCAGTAAAGTCAACAAAGAATGGAACACCAAAATTTTGAAGTTTCTCCATATCTCTATCCACAAATTTACAACAGAGATGTACAGAACCTATTTCGTAATTAACAGAACCTGCAGTACCAATATTTAATACCAGATCAGGATGATATATATCTATAGATCTACTTACAGCAACTGAAGCAGAAACTTTTCCAACACCTGTTCTACAATAATGAAAATTACAGTTAGGCATTTTCACTTCTACTCTTTCCTCTTCAACTGCGTAAACAATAAGTACATTAAGCATATTAATAATTTTAATAACGAAAGTACTACTTAAGCTTTAACAAAAACAAATTATTTAATATTATATTTGAATTATAGTATTTGCAAATCGAAAACACTCTATATTAATGTCGATAATATTCTATTTAAATCTTATTATCATAAACATAGTTACCTGGCTTGCCTTAAGTTATTTTTGGAACCAGTGGAATTTTAAATTATTTAAACCATACAATTGGTTAGAGGCTAAAAAGAAGAAAGAAATTCCGAAAGATATAATCAAACTTGAAAGATCATTTAAAGATAGAAATCGATTTTACACCATATGGTTTGAACTTCAACGAATAATATCATCAGAAATAAAAGGAGATCTTGCAGAAGTTGGTGTTTACAAAGGAGAAACAGCTAAAATAATCCATCATCTATTACCCAATAGGAAACTATATCTTTTTGATAGTTTTACAGGTTTACCAAAACAAGTTATCCGTGAGGATTGTGATGGAACAGTTCGACCACAAACAGTTAATTTTGGATCTACAAGTAAAGGTGAGGTTGTAAAATACATAAAAGGAAATAATAATATTGAAATAAGAGAAGGTATATTTCCGGAAACAGCAACAAATTTAGATAAAAACACATTTGCCTTTGTTCATTTAGACGCTGATTTGTATCAATCAACATTAGATGGTTTAAAGTTCTTTTATCCTTTATTACAACCAGGGGGTTCAATTTTAATTCATGATTACAACCATAATTGGGATGGCGTAAAAAAGGCGGTAGATGAATTTGAGCAAACTATTCCTGAGCAATTTGCTCATTTAATGGACATGTATGGGTCCGTACTTCTAATTAAAAATAAGATTACCTAAAAACATAATAATGATTAAACCTTTAGTACCTATT
The DNA here is from genome assembly GCA_963666825.2 of uncultured Saccharicrinis sp. Lineage (GTDB taxonomy): Bacteria > Bacteroidota > Bacteroidia > Bacteroidales > Marinilabiliaceae > Saccharicrinis. The sequence continues at coordinate 4,886,059 of OY763044.2, forward strand.
CTATTTATTTTTCTTTTACTCCATTCTTCATTAAAAAGTCAGGATTCAATACCCAAAGATTCCTATCGTCCTAAGATTGGATTAGTTTTGAGTGGCGGAGGAGCTAAAGGAATGGCACATATCGGAGCTTTAAAAGTATTAGAAGAACTTGGTATTAAACCCGATTATATTACAGGAACAAGTATGGGTAGTATAATGGGAGGGTTATATTCAATAGGATATAAAGCCAATGAACTAGATTCGATTATCAGAACTATCGACTGGAGTAAGATGCTGAGCGATCAGATTCCATTGTCGAATGTAGTTCCTGAAGAAAAATACTACTATCGCAGATATTTATTTGAGTTCGATTTAACAAAAAAAGGACCTGTTCTGCCATCAGGAGTAGTTATTGGACAGGGAATTTCTGAAGAAATGAACTATCTAACATGGCATGTTGCAGGTGTTAACAAATTTGATGACTTCCCTACTCCATTCCGATGTGTTGCATCTGATTTAATTTCTGGTGAACCATATATATTTGATTCAGGGAACCTTGCTACGGCAATGAGAGCCAGTATGGCAATACCATCTGCATTTTCTCCAATATTATTAGATAGCATGCTCTTAGTTGATGGTGGTGTATTAAATAATATGCCCATAAAAGCATGTAGAGATTTAGGTGCTGATATAATTATTGCTGTTAATGTAGGTGTAAAAGAACATCCAAAAATTGAAGACTTTAAAACAATTGGTGATATACTCATGGGTTCGGCCATGATACGAAGCAATTATGAAACAAAACAGTCTGCAGATTTTGTGGACATAATGATTGAACCAGCTCTGGATGACTATACCAGTGCAAGTTTTTTCAATGGAAATGAGATTATTGAGTTAGGAGAAATTGCTGCAAGAGAAAAATATGTAGAGCTTAGCGAACTTGCTGATTTTATAAATCAATTTCCTAAAGAGAAAGAGGTTGACCTAGAAACTAACATCCAACAACTATATATCGAAGACATCAAGGTTGTTGGTTTAAAACGTTTAAATAAGCAGTTTGTATTGGGTAAATTCGGATTAGAAAAGAATCATACCTATACTAAAAAAGACATCAATGAAGGCTTACATTTATTAATGGGTACAAGGTACATCGATAACGTAAACTACGAATTAGCATTAGGACAACACGGATACATTATTACACTTAAACCGGTTGAAGCTTTTCCAAGCAAATACAATTTTTCAATCCATTATGATAATGTTTATAAGGCAAGCGCCATATTTAATATTGCCATGCGAAACTACATTATCAGAGGTTCAAGTTTTAAGTTTTCCGGTGAAGTATCTGAATACCCACAAATTAATACTGAATACATTGATTACTTCGGTCACAAACAGAAAACAGGCGGGTATGCCAGCGCTCATTGGGAACTAAGCCCCGTACCATATATCAAAGATAATGGTGAGGAAGTAGGAGAATTTAATCAACATACCACTCTCTTGGAGGGAGGAATATTAGTTTCTCCAAACGTAAAAAGAATGATAAAATTCGGAGCATTCTATAAAAGGTTAACAAGTAATTCATCAGGTGGAATCATTGATATTTTAATCGATGATGTTGATAAAGTAGGAAATCAATATTGGGGATTAAACCTTAAATACTTTAAGAACTCTTTAAACAGTCAGTTTTTTGCAACTACAGGAAATACATTTAATGTTGATATTGAATACCCATTTGGCTTTAGCTCAATTTATAAAGGCTCAGCTGAATCAAAAGAATTATTAGCAGATTATATAGAGTCTCCAAATGAAAGCTACCTAAAACTGTTTGTTTCGTTTAAACACCATTTACCAATTTCTTCAAAACTAAATTTCTCCTATTATGCATCAATTGGAGGAGCAACAAAAGACATGAGTAGCACTCAATATTTTACTTTTGGTGGATTAGAATCTATAAAACGATATCAGGACACCCCTTTTGTAGGACTTACTACCCGGGAAATTTCAGCTCAACAATTTATTATGGGAAGTTTGAATTTTAGATATGAAGCATTAAACAATCTATACGTTAAATTAAGTGGGAATATCATTGACTACAAAACAAATTATGATGATTTAAGCTTTGGAGCTCTTAATACTTTAGGAGCTGACGATGTTGTTTTAGGTGGCGGAATTACAATTTCCTATCAATCCATTATCGGTCCTATTGAGGTTGGATATGGAAAAAACACCATGCATAACAAAAACCGATGGTATTTTACAGCTGGATTCCCATTTTAAACAATTTTCTTAATATTCTGTTTTTTTTGAAAACTAATACATGAATAGAGATCTCTCAAAAATAAGGAAGGATTTTATAAAAAAATCATTGTCAGAAAGTGACTTACCTAAAAATCCTATTATTCATTTCAAAGAATGGCTGGGAGAGGCTATCGATGAAAATGAACTTGAACCTACTGCAATGACTCTCTCTACAGTATCCCCTGATGGCAGACCATCAAGCAGAATTGTATTGTTAAAGCATTTAGATGATAACAAGGGTTTTTATTTCTACACTAACTACCTAAGCAAAAAAGGTTTACACATAAACAAGAATTCCTTTGCTGCATTAAATTTCTTTTGGCCAGGGATGGAACGTCAAGTTAGAATTGAAGGTTACATTTCAAAATTAAGTACAGAAGAAAATGACCAGTATTTCTATTCACGTCCAGTTGACAGTCAGATAAGTGCTGTTATTTCACCACAAAGTAAAGTCATATCTAAAAGACAAGATCTGATTGACAGGTATAACAAACTTAAAAATTCAAACACTAAAATAATAAGACCTGACAATTGGGGTGGCTATTCACTTAAACCTGACGAAATTGAATTTTGGCAAGGTCGCGCAGGAAGACTTCATGACAGAATAAGATTCAGACTACTTGACCAACAGTGGGTAAAAGAGCGATTGGCACCATAAAAAAAGAGGCTACCTTATAAAAGATAGCCTCTCAAATATTATTGGGATATAAAACGTAATGTTTTATTATTTTACAAAGTGAAAATGAGAACCATAACGTTCAAAAGCAGCCTTATCAAGAGTTTCCTGATGATCTGGGTGAGCAATAGAGATAATTAATTTAGCTCTCTCTTGTAATGTTTTACCATATAAATTAACAGCTCCAAATTCAGTTACAAACCAGTGCATATTTGAACGAGTTGTAACAACTCCTGATCCTGGTAATAAGATTGGAGAAATTTTTGATAATCCTTTAGCTGTTACTGATGGCATTGCAATAATAGGCTTACCACCTTCTGAGTAACCTGCTCCACGAATAAAGTCAATTTGACCACCTACTCCTGAATAAAACTTAGTTCCGATAGAATCAGCACAAACCTGACCTGTAATATCAATAGATAATGCAGAGTTAATAGCTGTTACTTTATGGTTTTTACGGATAACCTCAACACTATTAGTATGTTTCACATCCATCATAGCAACCATTGGGTTATCATCAACGAATTCATATAATTTTTTAGAACCCATTAAGAAAGATGCTACCATCTTACCTTTATCGATTTGCTTACGTTTTCCGTTTACTACTCCTTTTTCAACCAAAGGAAGAATTCCATCAGCAAACATTTCAGTGTGAACACCTAAATCTTTGTGGTTACCTAGTTGAGCTAACACAGCATTAGGAATACCTCCAATACCCATTTGAAGACAAGCTCCATCTTCAATTAACTCAGCAACATTTTTACCAATTTGAATATCAGTCTCAGTTAATTCACCCATTTCATGAGCATATAATGGACTATCATCCTCAACAAAATAATCAATGTCAGTCATTGGAATCATTGCATCACCCCATGCACGTGGTACGTTAGGGTTAACAGCAGCAATTACAACATCGGCACTTTCAATAGCAGCAAGTGTAGCATCAACAGAAGTTCCTAAAGAAACAAATCCATGTTTATCAGGAGTTGAAACCATTACCATTGCAACATTAACTTTTAAATACCCTTCGCGAATTAATTTTTGAGTTTCGCTCAAGAAAACAGGAATGTAATCAGCATAACCTGCTTGAGTTTGTTTACGTAGGTTAGCACCAACGAAAAATTGCTCAGAAACAAATACTCCTTCAAATTCAGGATCTGCAAAATCTACTTTATTCTCAATGTGGATGTGTTGAACTTTTACATCGCTAAATTCTTTTCTGCGACCGCGTTCAACCATAGCTTTAATTAAGATATGAGGAGTAACAGCAACACTACTTAAATGTACTCTGTCTCCAGACTTAATTACTTTAACTGCTTCTTCTGCACTTACACTTTTATACTGCATGTTTTCTTATTTAGAGATATTTTTCTTTAATCATAATTTGATGTGCAAAACTATAATATTTTGATTAAAATCAAGAGTAGAAAAACGTATTCTACAACATATTCATCTCTTTTACATTTCATAACATTTAATACTGATATTCTGACTATAACGATAATCAATATCGAGAATAACATTTTCAACAAAATGACCAGGTTTATATATTATCTCCATTTTTAAGACACAAATATTATCTTGCACAAATAATCATATTGAAAATCCATAAACAAATGAAAAATTTTCTATTATTAATTTTACTTACAGTTTTTATTACTTCAATTAATGCTCAATCAACAGAGTATATTACTCAATCTGAAATTCATTATTACAATGATTCAGTGAACCAAACAGATAATTACATTAACGAAAGATGTGTACTTGATATATATTATCCTAAAAACACAAAAGGTTTTGCTACAATTATTTGGTTTCACGGAGGCGGTTTACGAGCGGGCTCTAAAGAAATTCCTGAAGCACTTAAAAATAAAAACATAGCTATTATTGGTGTAAATTATCGTTTATACCCCAAAGTAGGTGCACCAAAATATATTGAGGATGCTGCAGCTGCGGTTGCATGGGCTTTTGAACATATTGAGGAATATGGAGGAGATTCATCATTAATATTCATTTCCGGTCATTCCGCAGGTGGATATTTAACAAGCATGGTTGGATTAGATAAAAAATATTTGGCGAAATATAATATTGATGCTAATAACATTGCAGGTTTAATTCCTTTTAGCGGCCACACCATTACACATTTTACAGTTAGAGAAGAAAGAGGTATTGAAGGTACTCAACCAATAGTTGATGATTTGGCTCCTCTTTATTATGTAAGAGCTGACGCTCCTCCTATGTTATTAATCACAGGCGATAGAGAATTAGAAATGTTGGGACGATATGAGGAAAATGCCTACATGATGAGAATGATGAAAATAGTTGGACATAAAGATACAAAGCTATATGAACTTGATGGTTATGGACATGGAATGACAGAACCAGCTTTTCCTCTATTGATTAAGGAAGTAAATCGTATTGTAGAATTAAAAGAATCTGTTGTCAAAAACTAAATCAAACGAAGTTTAAAGGTGTTATATAGGGTATGAAACCATTTAAAATATAAAAAGTTAACTCATATTTTTTATCTTCGCCCGGTACACAAATATTATATGGCAGAGAAAGAACCAGTTAGGATTAACAAATTCTTAAGTGAAGTAGGTTATTGTTCAAGAAGAGAAGCAGATAAGCTTATACAATCTGGACAAGTAAAGGTTAACGGTGTTATTGTTGATATGGGAACAAAAGTGAACCCAGATGACAAAATAATGGTTAATAATATCCTTATTTCAAGACCTAAAGACAAGTTCGTTTACATTGCGTTTAATAAACCAACTGGTATTGTATGTACTACGGATACGCGAGCTGAGAAAAATAATATTATTGATTTCATTAAACATCCCAAACGTATTTTTCCCATAGGTAGATTAGATAAAGCCAGTGAAGGCCTGATTTTTCTGACAAATGATGGAGATATTGTAAACAAAATTTTAAGAGCAGGTAACAACCACGAAAAAGAATACATTGTTAGAGTAAATAAACCTATAACAAATGACTTTATTAAAAGAATGAGTAATGGTGTTCCTATTCTGGATACAATTACAAATAAGTGTAAAGTAGTAAAGTTAAGTAAGTACGAATTCAACATCACATTAACTCAAGGTTTGAATCGACAAATTAGGCGAATGTCGGAATATCTTGGTTATAAGGTGATCAAACTGAAGCGCATCCGTATTATGAATATCAAACTGGATGTTCCTGTTGGAAAATGGAGAGACTTAACTGTTAGTGAAATGAAAGAAATACAACGTTTAGTTATAAATTCATCAAAAACTCATGAATAAAATAATTTTATTCGCTGAACAATCTTAATTTGATTCAACAAAAAATTGCAATTTTTTTTATAAGATATACTTGTATCTTTGTACTTGTTAAAACGTAAATTAATACAATTATTATTCAGACATAATGATTATAAATACCATTTGGGAATAATATTTGTTTGATATAATATGGTTATTAAAATCACAAAAACACATGAGATTTACATTTATTAAAGTTGCCAGGCACAGAACGTTTCATCATACACCAATATATTATGATGAAGCAAGGGAGGAACGTGAAGAGCGTAACAGAAGAGTTAAAGATGAATTAGGTCTTGAAGTTGAGGAAGATAACAGGTCAATTGAAGAAAGGATTAAAGGCAAAATGAAACGTAAAATTACAACTCATTTTGACGTTGTAAGAAAAGAAAAGCGTAAATCAAATCTGAGACTTGTTGCAATACTTGTTGGTTTAACAATTGCATTTTATTACTTGTTTTCATCAAGTAAAGAATGGATTATGCATTATATGTAATCCTAACTTATTTAATTACAAAACATTAAAACATACCACAGCAAAACATCTGAATTTCAGGTGTTTTGTTATTTATATCAATTTAGTATATGTCGGATATTATACAATTATTACCAGATTCTGTTGCAAATCAAATTGCTGCAGGAGAAGTTATACAACGACCAGCATCCATGATTAAAGAATTAGTTGAGAATGCAATAGATGCTGGAAGTACTGATATAAAAGTAATTGTAAAAGATGCAGGAAGAACATTAGTTCAGGTAATCGATAATGGTTGTGGAATGTCAGCCACAGATGCACGTATGGCATTTGAACGACACGCCACTTCAAAAATTAAAAATGTCAACGATCTGTTCGCTATTCGTACTATGGGATTTAGAGGCGAAGCTTTAGCCTCCATTGCGGCTGTTGCTCAAGTCGAATTAAAAACAAAAAAGACAGGCGACGAATTAGGTACACAAATAGAAATTGCAGGATCTACAGTTGAAAAACAAGAACCAATTTCTTGTCCTTCAGGATGTAACTTCATGATTAAAAACCTTTTTTATAACGTACCTGCACGAAGAAAATTTTTAAAGAAGGATTCTACGGAATTACGCCACATCATAAATGAATTTGAAAGAATTGCTATTGCCAATCCGGATATTAGTTTTAGTCTGGATCATAACAATATGCCATTATTTCAGTTACCTGCTTCAAATTTACGTCAACGTATCGTAAATATGCTAGGCAAAGGTATGAATCAACAATTAGTACCTGTTGAAACAGAAACACAACTAGTAAAAATAACCGGTTTTATTGGTAAACCTGAATCTGCTAGAAAATCATCTGGCGACCAGTTTTTCTTTGTAAATCAAAGATACATGCGTCACCCATATTTACACAAAGCAATAACAGAAGCTTATTCCAATTTAATACAGCCAAATACAGTTCCTGCATATTTTTTATTCTTCGAAGTTGATCCAAAAATCATAGATATTAATATTCATCCAACTAAAACAGAAATAAAGTTTGAGGATGAAAGAACCATTTGGCACATTACAAATGCCTGTATTCGTGAAAGTTTAGGGAAGCACAACATGGTTCCAACTATTGATTTCGACACTGCCGACATGGTTGATATACCTGTAAGTAATTCTGAAAGTGATCAGGATGAACCGGAAATTGAAGTTAATCCATTCTTTAATCCATTTGAGACTCAAAACTCTAATTACTCCGGTTCAAATAGCTCATATGGAAATTCTGGAGGTGGATCATCTTACACTCCAAAATCCACTCCGAAAAACTGGGACCAACTTTACAATGATTTTGAATCAGAAAAGGGAAGTATGCCTTTTGATACAGAACCGATATCAAACAGTAATTTCGAAGAATCATACTCTGAGGAAGAACCTGTACAACAAACTTTTATGTCAAAAGGTATGAGTGAAGAAACTTCTTCAGGTGCATCATGTTTTCAGTTTAAAAACAGATATATCCTAACTTCCGGAAAATCTGGTTTAATGATGGTTGATCAAAAAAGAGCTCATGAACGAATTCTATTTGAACGTTTAATGAGGTCGATTACTACCCAACAAAGCATGACTCAGCAAAATTTATTTCCTGAGCAATTAGAGTTCAATACAGAAGACACTTTTATCTTAAAAGAGTTGACAGCTGATTTTAAGATATTTGGTTTAGATTTAGATCTGATAGGTGATAACATATTTGAAGTTAAGGGAATGCCAGTAAATATGGAAAAAATGAAACCTAAAGAACTGATTGATGAAGTAATTGAAGCATACAAAAGTGGAGAGGTTAATTTAGAGGCTGATTTAAAGGAGAGAATTGCAAGATCTATGTCTAAACAATCATCGATAAAACATGGCCAATATTTGTCAACTGAAGAAATGGATGAGTTAATTGGCCAACTGTTTACTTGTCAGGTACCTAATTATTCTCCTGATGGAAAACCTATAATATCCATTTTATCAAATGACGAAATAGAAACCAGATTTAAGTGACAATCTGTCTTAAACTTATTTGGTCTGAATCTTGTTGACTATAAAGTTTGTAGAACAACAACAAAAATTTTATTTATGTATCAAAGACAATCCTTTTTTAGTAACATACCTCCCATTGTAAAAAATCTGTTAATAATTAATGGATTAATGTTTTTTGCAACTTATTTACTTGCAAAGGGCATTACAATTCCAGGTATTGGCTACACAAGAATTGAACTTGATAATCTTTTAGGATTATATACCCCTGGAAGTCATCAATTTCATTTTTTCCAATACATAACATATATGTTTATGCATGGAAGTATTGAACATATCTTCCTGAATATGTTTGCACTATTTATGTTTGGAAGAATTTTAGAACAAGTCTGGGGACCTCAAAAATTCTTATTTTACTACTTAGCTACAGGAATTGGAGCTGCTTTGCTTTATGTTCTGGTTGCATTTATCAGATCAAAGATGTTAGCATCCGGACTACCTGCTGAAGCCATTCAAGAAATATATACAAATGGATTTTCTGTACTATTAGAACATAAAAACTATGTTGATTCAACAGCTGGTTCTTTAAATAGATTAATTAATGTACCAATGGTTGGTGCATCAGGAGCAATTTTTGGCCTATTACTAGCCTTTGGCATGCTATTCCCTGAAGAAAGAATTTATTTATATATGCTGCTTCCTGTTAAAGCAAAATGGTTTGTAATTGGCTATGGAGCTATTGAATTATTTTCAACTTTAGCAAATAATCCTGGTGATAATGTAGCTCACCTTGCTCACTTAGGGGGTATGTTAGTTGGATTTATTATAATTCGCTTTTGGAAGAAAAAGCATTTTTAAATAAATTTATCTATTTAGTATAAAAATTAATCAGTCATGCCATTTACTGACGAAATAAAGCAATCATTTAAAATGGGAGGAGTTGTTACTCGTCTTATTTATATAAACATAGGAGTGTTTTTAATAGTTCGCATATTATATGCTATATATACGCTTACTTTTAATTCACCTTACTTTCCATTAACAACATGGTTGTCTGTTCCGGCAAGTGTTGAAAATTTATTATTTCAACCATGGAGTTTAATAACATATATGTTTCTTCACTTTGATTTTATACATATACTGTTTAATATGTTAACTCTATTTTGGTTTGGACGAATTTTTCTTCAGTATTTTAATCCTCGCCAACTTTTAGGTGTTTATTTTATGGGAGGTATATCAGGTGCATTACTATACATATTATCTTACAATTTATTTCCAGCCCTACAAAATTATACACCAAGTGCAATAATGATGGGAGCTTCAGCTTCTGTGATGGCCATTATATTTGCTTCAGCAAAATATTCTCCAAATTTTAAGGTTCACCTTCTTTTAATTGGTCCTGTTAAATTAATGCATATGGCAATTGTTCTATTAATCATGGATGTTATTGGTGTTGGATCTATGAATAATACAGGTGGGCATTTAGCCCATATCGGAGGAGCATTATTCGGTTTATTCTTTGCTTCAAGAATTATTAAAGGAAAAGACATTACTATGAGCTTTAATAGATTTATGGACAAATTATTTAGTCTGTTTTCAAGGAAACCAAAAATGAAGGTTAGCTACAACAGCAATAAAAGACCAATGACTGACATGGAATATAACGCTCAAAAAAGAAAAAAACAGAGCAATATTGACCATATCTTAGAGAAGATTAAAGCTAGTGGATATGATAGCTTGACTAAACAGGAAAAAGAAGATCTTTTTAATGCAAGTAACAATTAAAATTATATTGTTTTGAATAAAGTAGCCAGATCTGTAATTCTCTTTATCAATTTATTTGTAGCATTTTTATTAGCACTTGCTGCATTAGGTGCATATATTAGTCCCAGCCACATTAACTTTTTGTCATTTCTGGGTTTTGCCTTTCCTTTTTTATGGTTATCAAATGTAGTGTTTAGTATATTCTGGTTAATTAAGAAACGAAAAAGATTAATTATCTCATTAATCCTCGTTATTCTAACATGGAATCAGTGGAATGCAGTTTTCCAATTAAGTGGAAGGAAGATTTCAGAGAATGAAAAACAGGACGACTATATTACAGTAATGTCATATAATGTAAGAATGTTTGATAAATATATATGGACAAAGGATAAAAATACACCAGAAAAAATCTATCAATTTATCAAAGACCAAAACCCAGATATTTTATGTATTCAGGAGTTCTATATAAACAATAAGAAGAATCAGTATTCTGAAAACAATATCTTATCTAAATTCAAACAATACAAATACAAATATTTAGAATATAATATTCAAACTAAATCAGGTAAGAAATACGGATTAGCCACATTTTCAAAATTTCCTATTACAAATACCAAACCCTTGTTTTTTGAGAATACGACAAACTTTAGTACTCAAACAGATATAAATGTTCATGGAAAAAGTATTAGAATATTCAACAACCACCTTGAATCTATTCGTTTACAGAAAGAAAATTATAATTTCATTGATAGTTTAGAATTTAAAAACGATAAAGAACGCAAGAAAGGCATTTATGACATTTTTAGTAAGTTAAATACTGCTTTTTCAAATCGTTCATATCAAGCCCAAACCATTGGAAGACATATACAAAACTCACCCTATCCTGCCATAGTTTGCGGAGACTTTAATGACACACCTGTTTCATATGTTTACAGAACGGTAAAAGGAGATTTAAAGGATTCTTTTATTGAATCAGGTAGTGGATTTAGTGGTACATACAATGGGAATTTACCTTCATTTAGAATAGACTTTATCTTTCATGATAAAACATTTGAATCGTATAATCACGAAAGGTTAAAAGTGAACTTTAGCGATCACTATCCAATCAAAACAATATTAAAACTACCTTAAACAAAATAAAATAGAAGCTTATCATTTTAATAGACTTTTAGTGCTATATTTTTCTATTTTTGTGAATCATTAATTATTTGAATAAAAACCTATGCATCAATATCTTGAATTGTGCCAACGCGTGTTGGATGAAGGCGTATTAAAGGAAGATAGAACAGGAACAGGAACAATAAGTGTATTTGGACACCAAATGCGCTTTAATTTGCAAGAAGGATTTCCATTAATTACAACAAAAAAACTTCACTTAAAATCAATTATTCATGAACTTATCTGGTTTTTAAAGGGAAGTACTAATGTAAAATATCTTCAGGATAACGGTGTAAGAATATGGAATGAATGGGCAAAGGAAGATGGCGAATTAGGCCCAATTTATGGATATCAATGGCGATCATGGCCTGCTGCAAATGGTGAATACATTGATCAAATAAAACAAGTTATAGATTCTATTAAAAACAATCCTGACTCCCGCAGACATATTGTTAGCGCATGGAATGTAGGTCAGCTTGATGAAATGCAACTTCCTCCTTGTCATATCTTATTCCAGTTTTATGTTGCTGATGGAAAACTTTCATGCCAACTGTACCAAAGAAGTGCTGATTTATTTCTTGGTGTTCCTTTTAACATTGCATCATATGCATTATTAACAATGATGGTGGCCCAAGCCACAGGATTAGAATTAGGTGATTTTGTACACACTTTAGGTGATGTTCATATATATAAGAATCATATTGATCAGGTAAAATTACAGTTGACACGTACACCATATTCTTTACCAAAGATGGAAATTAATCCAGAAGTAAAAAACATTGACGATTTTAAGTATGAAGATTTTACTTTAAGTGGTTATGAATCACATCCACATATTAAAGGAGCTATTTCTGTTTAGGATATGGTTCAATATTTACCCACCAACAATTAAAAACAAAAATGACAGAATTTTCAATTATAGTAGCCATAGCTAAAATGAATGCTATTGGCCAGAATAACAATTTACTTGCATATATTTCAAAGGATTTAAAACGTTTTAAAGCTTTAACCAGCAGACACACTATTATAATGGGCAGAAAAACCTTTGAATCACTGCCCAATGGAGCTCTACCTAATCGAAGAAATATTGTAATAACTCGCAATACAGAATTAAAATTTGAAGGTGCAGAAGTTGTTAATTCACCAGAAGAAGCAATAGAGCTATGTAAAAATGATGGAGAAGTCTTTATTATTGGTGGTGCTACAATTTATGAGGCTTTTCTTCCAAAAACAAATAAACTTTATCTTACTCTAATTAATCAGTTCTTCAATAATGCAGATACTTTTTTCCCAGAAATTAATTATGAAGAGTGGGAAGAAACATATAGAGAAGAAATTAATGATGATGAGCAGAATGACTTCAACTATACTTTCCTTGATTTAAAAAGAAAGAAACAAGGTTAAACATTTAGTTTTTCACCACAAAACTTACAATACTCAGCGTCTCGGTCATGTCCCTCTTGTAAACATGATGGGCAAACCTGAGTAGTTGTATCTTTTGTAACTCGGGTTAATTCCGAAGTCACAATTCCTGTTGGCACAGCAATTATTGCGTAGCCTAAAATCATTACCACACCTGCCAAAAATTGTCCCATTGGTGTTACCGGAGCAATATCTCCATACCCCACAGTTGTAAGTGTTACAACAGCCCAATAAATACTAATGGGAATACTTGTAAATCCACTTTCTTGATTTGACTCAACAATATACATTAAGGTGCCTAATATTGTAACTAAAATTAGTACTGTAAACAAAAACACACTTATTTTATTTCTGCTTGCAATTAAGGCTTTCCATAATGTAGAAGCCTCATTAATATATCGTGTCAATTTTAAAACCCTGAATATCCTTAATAACCTCAAAGATCTAAATACAACCAACATATGAGTTCCGGTAAATATTAAGCCCAAAAAGGAAGGTATTATGGCTAATAAATCAATAATTCCAAAAAAACTAAGCGCATATTTTAATGAATGTCGAACTACCCACAACCTAATTAAATATTCAATGAGAAAAGCATAAGTTACTCCCCATTCTAAAAAATATAAAGTAGTATAAAATGATTTAGAACGACCAGGAAGGCTCTCTAGCATAACAATAGTAATGCTAAAAACAATCAGAAATATTAATGCTATATCAAATATTTTACCAGCCTTTGTATCAGCTTCAAAAATTATATCATAAAGTTTCTTTTGAATGTGAGACTGCTTTTTCATAAATTGTATTATAATTCATTTAAACTGTTTTGAGTTTATAAAACCCATCGTATATTTACTCAAAATTATAAACAAATATGAGTATTAATACTATTAAAAATAATTTCCTTGACCTTCAAAAGGTTCTAAATGATTTTATAAATAACGATAATAACTTTAACTTAATAAAACAAGCAGGAGACATAATGGTATCCTCGCTTAAAGATGGAGGAAAACTTATTTCATGTGGCAATGGAGGTTCTATGAGTGATGCAATGCATTTTGCAGAAGAGCTTACAGGCCGATTTAGAGATGAAAGAAAAGGATTAGCTGCAATATCGATATCTGATCCATCGCATATTACTTGTGTTGGCAACGATTATGGATTTGATCATATCTTTTCGAGATATATTGAATCAGTGGGTAACTCAGGTGATGTTCTGTTAGCAATTAGCACAAGTGGTAACTCTGCTAATATTTTAAAAGCTGCTGAAGCTGCAAAAGAAAAAGGTATTAAAATAGTTTCCTTAACCGGTAAAACTGGAGGTAAATTAAAAGATATAAGTGATGTTGAATTAAGAATTCCTCACAATGGATATTCAGATAGAATTCAGGAGATTCATATCCAGATTATACACTCTCTAATTCACTATATTGAATTAGAATATTTTAAATAACAATATTGTAATTATATCGTTATATATAATCTACTAGATTACAGTTTTGTAATGTGACAATTAATATTAAATTTTAAATACATGAGGTATTGCAGAATAAAATATTGTGTAATTATAATTGTCACATTTTTTATGACTTCATGTTTCAATGAAGATTTAAATAAGATATCTGATGAGTATATATGGGAACCTGATGTTTCAATCCCTGTTTTTGAAGATATCTACTATTTAACTGACACCAGACTTACAGGTTCTATATCCTCACTATATGCTAATTCAGCAGTTGAATATATTCCTATCACAAAAGACTTTGATCTTAATTTCAATGATATCTTTGAAGATGTTGAATATATCCAAAGTTTATATTTAAATCTGGGAATTGACAACTTTACCCCATCAGAAATTCAGGTTTATCTTGATTTTATGAAATACCCAAGTGTCTATATAAAAAGTCTCGAACTTGATGATGATATCATAATACCTGCAGCAATAGTTAACAGTAATGGAGAGGTTACTAAAAATCAATCATTTTCGCAACTAATTCCAATTGATATAAGTGATGAAACACTAATACAAGAAACAGAATTTGTAAGATTGGAAATAAGACTAATTAACAGAGAAATCACAGAAGATATAATAGCTAATCTCAATAATTATTATTCTAATTGTTCCATAGGGATGAAAGCAGCCTTAAAAGTACCAGTTAAGTAATTTAAACCATGCATAAAACAATTGTTCTAATAATATTATTAATGGCTTATTCTTTAATAAAAGCTCAACAGAACAATACACTATTTTTAATGCATGATCTACCACAGGCAAACATTGTAAATCCTGCAGTACAAATTAAATGCAAATTACATATTGGAATCCCCTTAATAGGTTCTACCCACATAAATGCTTATTCAACAGGATTTGCATTTAACGATGTTTTTGAAAAATACAATGGTGACTCGTTACGATTTAATCCAGATAAAACGCTGCATCAGTTTAATAAATATGAAATAATTAGCAGTGAAGTACACTTATCCCTGCTTTCCTTTGGATATAAATATAGAAACAACTATTTCACTTTCTCAGTGAATGAAAAGGTAAACTCATATAGTATTCTTTCAAAGAATGCACTTTTGCTTGCTAACGAAGGCAACTCACAATTTGTAGGTAGAAACACAAATTTGGGAGGAACAAGAATAAACGCTGTCCACTATAGAGAATATGCTTTAGGTTGGGCAAAAAACGTTAATGAAAAATTTGATTTTGGAATAAGAGCTAAGTTATTATTTGGTAAGGCAAATATTTATACAAAAAACACAAATATAAGTCTATATACAGATCCAATAACCTATGCACTAAATCTCAGTGCAAGTGGGGAATTGAACAGCTCATTCCCTTTAGATTTAACTACAAATGAAGATGGTGATATTGAAGAGATAAATGACATTGAAATAAAAGATATTAACATATCGGAATATCTGCTTAATAAAAATAATTTAGGAATGGGGGTTGATTTGGGTATTATATACAAAATTGACCAATTCACCACATTATCTGCTAGCATTCTAGACATTGGATTTATTAAATGGAAATCTGAAATTCAAAACATAGAGTATTCAGGTCAATTAGATATATCAGGTCAATTCTTCGAAGATGGATCAAGCGTATTTGAAGCTCTTGGAGACTCTCTTTCTGATACTTTCCAACAGGACATAAACTATATGCCATATTCATCACCTCTTACACCATCAATATACTTTGGGATTGAGAGAAAAATGACAAACAATTTTGAGCTTGGAACTGTCTTTCATAATGAGTTTTTCAAAAAAAAATGGCATTCTTCTTTAAGCCTATCTGCAAACAAAAACTTTGCTAAAATACTATCTACAGGAATCTCTTATACAATACAGAATAAACAATTTAATAATATTGGAATGGGAATGGGAATTAAACTAGGTCCAATATATCTTCATGCTTTAAGTGATAATATTCCTGCTTTCTTTAATCTCAGCTCCGCGCGTAATATAAATTTACGATTTGGGATTAGTTTACTTACCGGATGTAGTCAGAAAAATGAATCCAATAATTTTAATAAATCTCACGGTGCTATTCCTTGTACAATGGGTAATCCATATAAAGCTATTCAGAGAAAAAGAAGATAAAAAAGGATGTTCCAAAATTGAAACATCCTTGTATATAATATTAAAATTTATTCTATTTTGCTAAAGCTTCTGCCCCACCTACAATTTCAAGAATTTCATTTGTAATCGCAGTCTGACGGGCTTTATTATAACTTAACTCCAAATCACCAATTAATTCAGTGGCATTGTCTGTTGCCTTATGCATGGATGTCATTCTCGCACCATGTTCAGACGCAACAGAGTCAAGTAAAGTTTTAAAGAACAATGTTTTAAGTGTTAAGGGAACTATTTCATTTATAATTGCATCCTGTCCTGGTTCATATATATATTGCGTTGAAAAGCCATAAGGTAATTTCGGTAATTCTAATGGCAAAAATTGAGACACACATATATTTTGTACAGCAGCATTAATAAACTCATTATGTACCAAAATTACTTTATCATATTTATGTGATAAAAAGTCTGATATTATTTGATTAGAGATTATCTCAACATTATTAAACTTTAAATTATTGTAAATATCATTATACTCTTTTGTACACGTAATTTCTAAAGATTTCAATAACTTTTCTCCTTGTTTACCTATGGCAATAACATCCAGAAAACCATTTTTATAATGAGAAGAATAATCACCTTTAATAATTCTATTAACTTCTTTAACTATACTAGAATTAAATGCTCCACATAAACCTCGATTTGACGTTATCATGACTATTAAAACCCTATCAACCTCACGTTGTTCTGCCAATGGAATACTTTTACCACTATCCATTGCATTCACCAAATCAAACATTATTTCGCTTAATTTATCGGCATAAGGTCTTATTTGAACGATATCATCCTGTGCTTTTTTAAGTTTTGCAGCAGATACCATTTTCATTGCACTTGTAACCTGACGGGTAGTTTTAACCGAATCAATGCGGGTTTTTATGTCTTTTAAACTAGGCATTACATTCTTAATTTTCTTCTTCTACAATAAATCTACGAGCCACATCTCCGGCTACTTCTTTTAAAATTGCAGTTTCTTTATCAGAAATATTCCCTTTACTCAAAGTTTCAAAGACATCATTATAACGAATTTGTAAATCCTCAATAAAACTTGCTTCAAATTCTTTAACCTTATCAACAGGAACATCACCTAATAAACCTTGTGTACCACAATAAATCAATGCAATTTGATGCGCAACATTCACTGGCGAATATTGAGGTTGTTTTAGTAATTCAACATTCTTACGTCCCTTATCCAAAACAGCCTTTGTTGCGGGATCAAGATCTGATCCAAATTTAGAAAAGGCCTCTAATTCTCTGTATTGAGCCTGATCTAACTTTAAGGTACCAGATACTTTTTTCATTGATTTAATCTGAGCACTACCTCCTACACGAGATACAGATATACCTACATTAATGGCAGGACGTATACCCGCGTTAAATAAATTACTTTCTAAGAAAATCTGACCATCAGTAATTGAAATAACATTGGTTGGAATATATGCTGAAACATCACCTGCCTGAGTTTCAATAATCGGTAAAGCAGTTAATGAACCTCCTCCTTTAACCATTCCTTTAATAGATTCAGGTAAATCATTCATTTGTGCTGCTATTTCATCTGATTCGATAACTTTGGCGGCACGTTCTAATAAACGTGAGTGTAAATAAAATACATCTCCGGGATATGCTTCACGACCTGGAGGACGACGCAATAACAATGAAACTTCACGATAAGAAACTGCCTGTTTTGATAAATCATCATAAACAATTAACGCCGCTCTTCCTGTATCACGAAAAAATTCACCTAATGCTGTACCTGTAAATGGAGCATAAAACTGCATCGCAGCAGGATCAGCAGCAGTTGATGAAACAACAGTGGTATATTTCATAGCACCATGTTTCTCTAAAGTATTTACTATTTGAGCGACCGTTGAACCTTTCTGACCAATTGCTACATAAATACAATACACAGGAGTACCTTTTTCAAAATTCTCCTTTTGATTTATGATTGTATCAATAGCAATAGCAGTTTTACCAGTTTGACGGTCACCGATAATTAATTCTCTTTGTCCTCTACCAATTGGAATCATTGAGTCAACAGCTTTCAAACCTGTTTGCATTGGTTCCTTAACTGGTTGTCGATAAATAACACCTGGAGCTTTTCTTTCTAAAGGAAACTCAAATAATTCTCCTTCAATACTACCTTTACCATCAATAGGTTCACCATTAGTATTGATTACTCGTCCAAGCATACCCTCTCCTACTTTAACAGAGGCAATACGGCCAGTTCTCTTAACTACATCTCCTTCTTTAATATCATGTGAAGCTCCTAATAAAACAACACCAACATTATCCTGTTCAAGATTAAGCACAACACCCTTACACGATTCAAACTCAACAAGCTCATTTGCTCTAACCTTGTTTAACCCATAAACCCTGGCAATACCATCGCCAACCTGAAGAACAGTACCTACTTCTTCAAGA
Source organism: uncultured Saccharicrinis sp. (assembly GCA_963666825.2). Lineage (GTDB taxonomy): Bacteria > Bacteroidota > Bacteroidia > Bacteroidales > Marinilabiliaceae > Saccharicrinis. The sequence continues at coordinate 4,905,193 of OY763044.2, forward strand.
TTAGTATTGCTGGTGAAACCTTCTATTTGTTTTTTTAATAATTCCGAAACTTCGGCAGGTTTTATATTTTCCATTGGTACAATTTTAACCAGTAGTAATTAACTTAACAACCTATTCTTTAATTGCTTAAGTTTATTGAAAATACTTGTATCGATCATTTTACCATCAACCATTAAAATAAATCCTCCAATGAGATGTTCACGAACACTTACATTCAATTCGATTTTAGCCTTTAATTCCTTTTCAAGAATATCTTTAACTTTTGAAATATAATCTTCTGATAAAGTATAGGCTGTATAAAGAGTAGCTGTTTTTAATCCTGTTTGTTTTTTATAAAAATCCACAAAATTACGAGCAATATCCGACAACAATTCTTCTCGATTATTATCAATAAGTAATCGAAGAAAATTCATTGAAATTTCATTGATATATTTTTCAAAGATGGATTGAAAAATTTTCTTTTTTTCACCAGGAGTAATAACCGGACTTTTTAATAACTCATTAAAAGATGGCGTATTAGAACATTGATCAATTAGTAATAACATATCACTATTCACATCTTCAACAATATTCTTCTCCTGACTAAGTTCGAATAAAGCTTTTGCATACCTAACGGAGATTAAACTTTGATCCATCCTAACTACGTGATTAATTAAAATTTACGTTATCTAAATATTTATCAATGATCTCTTTTTGCTTAGTATCAGACTTCAATTCTGACTCAAGAATAAGTCCAGCAATATCAACTGATATTTCAGCAACCTGAATCTTAAGATCTTTTATTGCTGCATTTTTTTCTGCCTCAATTAATTTTCTAGCGGATTCAATAAGCCTGTTGGCTTCATTCTGAGCGGTAGCTTTTGCCTCATTAATGATTTTGTCCTTTAACTCACGTGTTTCTTTAATGATTTGATCACGCTCATCTTTTGCAGCATTCATCATATCCTGACGCAACTTAACAAGATCTTCCACCTCCGATTTAGCTTTTTCAGCAGCTTTTAAAGATGCTTCAATAGTTTCTTCTCTAACTTTCAATGCATGTAATATTGGTTTCCATGCATATTTTTTAAGTAAAAAAACTAATATCCCAAACGAGAGTGTAGACCAAAAGACTAATCCTGGATCTGGTTGTAAAATAAAATCCATTCTTAAAACTTTTAAAAAGGTTAAAAATTAACCTTTGATCATAGAAATTACAATTGCAAAAAGAGCTACCCCTTCAATTAAAGCAGCTGCAATAAGCATAGCAGTTTGTAGTTTAGACAAAATTTCTGGCTGACGTGACATAGCTTCCATTGCACCTTTTCCTAAAAGTCCAATACCTAATCCAGCTCCAATTACAATAAGTCCTAAACCTAAAGAAGTTGTCATAATTTTATATTTTTTTAATTAAACTATTATGTTATTTGTAAAAAATCAATGTTCTTCAGCCTTAATTGCCATACCAATAAAAAGTGCAGACAACAAGGTAAAAATATAAGCTTGTAAAATAGCCACAAACAATTCCAGAATAGACATTACTACTGCTAAAGCAATTGATGCTGGTGCTATAAATACGGATTTCATTATGAAGATTAATGAAATCAAACTAATTATAATAATATGTCCTGCTGTAATATTTGCCATTAAACGAATCATTAATGCAAAAGGTTTTGTAAACAAACCTAAGATTTCAACAGGAATTAAGATTACTTTAACAACAGAAGGAACACCTGGTGCCAATAAAGTATGTTTCCAATAGCTTTTACTTCCATTAATATTGGTTATAAAAAAGGTAATCATTGCCAGAACCATAGTTACTGAAATATTACCTGTAAAATTACTTCCTCCAGGGAAAAAAGGTACAAGCCCGATTAAGTTATTAATCCAAATAAAGAAAAATAACGTTAATAGATATGGTACATATTTATTAGCTTTTTCTTTACCTATTTGATCGATTATTATATCATCTTTAATAAACAATATAATTGGTTCAAAAAGAGATTGAACTCCTTTAGGTCTTTTAGGCTCTCCTTTATATTTTCTTGCAATTGAAATAAACAACCACAATAATAAGGCTATAGACAACCACATAGACCAGACATTCTTTGTTAAAGAAAAATCCCATGGTTTTGAATTAAGAACATGGCCATTTTCATCAATAGCTATATTACCCTCTGCATCTGAATTATAAATAGTTCCGTGATGATATATAAAATAACAACCTTTATCCTCCGCTAATTTTGTTTCATGATTAAAGCGAGAAAATAAAAAGAAATGAAATTTACCTTCATTAATTAATATAACAGGTAAGGGAATTTCAACATCTGTTTGATGTTCTCCTTCTCCATATGATAAAACATGCCATTGATGGGAATTTGCTATATGATGTTCAATTACTTCTGTTGGATCAAAGGACTCCTCTTCCACCTGTTCTCCAGAAATTGGTTCTACCTTTTCAGAAGCACCTAGCGTAAAGTAAAAGCTAAAAACCAATACCAATATTCCTAAAACTTGTTTCATAAATACAATATCAACTTCTGTTTTGAATGTAACCAACTATCTTTTTTGTAGAATAAATAAGATGTAAAAAATAGTTAGTCATAAATACAAGAACAATATGGTTCTCATTATCCTCCGAAAACTCAACCAACACAAAAATAAATAACGCAGCGGCAATTAATTTAATTCCAATAAATCCCATTATAATAAAAATAATAAAACTAGGAATTAATTTTGCAAGTACTTTAGATATAAATATTAAACCACCAAATAAAAGCACACAAAATACTTGTATTACATGAAGTTCATTAATTAAATTCTCATGAAAATAACTAGTAATAAAGTAATTTATCAAGTAAACTATTAATGCAAATACAATGAATTTTCTAATCTCTATAAATATATCTTTATCAAACACTTACTGTTTTTTTGAGTTTTCTGTTGTCTGAGCATTTCCAGTCTTTCCACCCATTTCACACTTACCAGTAAATATAGCACCAGGTTCAATTGTCAATTTAGAAGTTATTATATCACCTAATAATTTAGATGAAGCTTTAAGTGACAACAATTCACTAACTAAAATCTTTCCTTCAATATTTCCGGATACCTCAGAGTTAGCACAATTAATTTCTCCCTTAACTTTTCCATTTGGTCCTACAACAACTTTTCCTTTAGAAAGAATGTTACCCTCAATTTCACCATCAATTCTAATATCGCCATTTGTTTCGATATTACCCGAGATTTTAGTCCCAGAACCAATCATATTTGGTAACTTATTTTCTGGTTCGTATGATTTAGCCATTTTTTAAATATTTATGCTGTTACGTTTAATCTGTTTTGAAGTTTCAAAGAAAACAAAAAAATAATCAAATCTAATTTAGATTAATTCATTTATAAAAACAAAGTTTTAGTTACACTCATACCAGGAACTCCTTTATTTTTTTTAACTGTATTTCTTTATTTACTTGTCTTAAACTTCTTGCTGTGTTAGTATAATAAACATGTTTCGAAATAAAATCATATTGCTTTTTATTCCAATCTCTTTGTGACAACTTTCCTTTAAAATGAATTACTTCCTCCCATAACTTTTCTGAAAGAGGTATAAAATCAGCTCTGCCTAGATAATCCAAATCTGCATCTTTTATAATCTTTTCCATCAATAGTTTGGGTTCAAAATTCATTTCTGTAGCCATTATTAATTGATTTATGGCCTCAACTTCACTACTTGTAAAATTAAACTTTGGCAAAATTTCCCTAGCGATACGAGCACTTTGTATTTCATGATTAATAGGATTAATCATATAGCCAGTGTCATGAAATAAAGCAGCCGTTTTAACCAATAAAAGCTCCTTGCTATTTAATCCTTCGGCACGCCCAATTACTTCAACTTGGGTACATACATCTATTGTGTGTTTTACATTATGGTATTTTAAATAAGAAGGTAATTCCTCCCTCAACTGATTTAAGACTAACTCCTCTAAATCATTATATCTAATCCACTGAAGTTTGGTTTTAAATTCCTCATTGGGAATTAATCCATTTCCATCAATACTTAAGTTTGGCTCAATACCTGTTACAAAATACATATCTGTCTCCCCCTTATATTTAATAGGCATTTTACCTCTATACTCACATGTAAAAAAATCTTTTACTAATTGATAAGTAATCCCTGATACATTTATCTTACCAGCAACCCCAGAAGATTCCATCCGGCTTGCAATATTAACAGTATCTCCCCAAATATCAAAAGAAAGTTTTTTTCTTCCAATTACTCCGGATATAACCGGCCCTGTGTGAATACCTATTCGCAGCTTCCAAAATTCATCTGAATTACTTTGTGAACTATGTCTGGATTTCTGCATATAGTATTGCATTTCAAGTGCAGCCAATATAACCTCAATAGGATTTGTACTGTTCTTTTCTGGTAAACCTCCAGCACACATATAAGCATCTCCAATTGTTTTAATTTTTTCGATACCATGCTTATCTGCAACTTCATCAAAAAATATAAAAAACCTATCTAACTCATCAATTAAAGTTTCCGGATTTAAATGCTCCACAATTTTTGTAAAACCCTGTATATCTGCAAACAGAACAGTTGCTTTTTCATATTTTACAGTGGCTTTATGCGTTAATTTCCTATTTTCTTCCTCACCAACGTCATTTTTAGGTTTTAGATATTTTTTAAATAAGGGAGCCACTGAATCTTGATGCCAATCACTTACTTTTTTATTTACAACATTGACTACACCAATTTTAATCACAATAAAAAAGACGATTACAAAAACTACAAGTATAATACTTGATATTAAATATCTATTAATGCTACTCTTTACTCGAATTGTAAAATCTTGCTTATTATGAATCGTTTCTATTCTAAAAATATATACTCCTTTATCAAGTTGATAATAAGTACAGCTATTTTTATAAGTCCATTTATTCGGCAGTGTTTCAAATCCTTCCAAATAAAACTTATATTTTTCTTTAAAATTACTACTGTTAAAAAAATCAATCTGAATATACTCATCATCCATAATTATTAACTCAGACTTATCTGATAAGGACTTTTGATATACAGTATCACCCGAAACAATAATATTCTCAATTATACTTTCTGATTTCACATTATTTTCAACAGCAAAGACAGAGCAGCTAAAAAAAACATTAAAACAGATAAATACTAATGAACCAATCGTATAAATGCTTTTATCTTTAACTTTACAAATCACCCAATTTTGTTTTTTGTTTTATATTATTGATTTTATATCAAAAGTAGTATATTTATTTCGCAAAACGAACCTATGTTTTTTAATTAGTTTATATGGAAAATTCAGAAAGAACAATACTTGTACCATATGATTTTACTGACATAGCAATGCATGCAGTAGAACATGCCATTGATTTTTCAAAAGGTAAAAATATTGCTATTACATTGTTAAATATCGCAAAAAAAGAAAGTGAAATTAAAGATCTTACTGATAAACTTTCTGAAGAAGCAAAAAAAATTAGTGATTCCTTAGGTGTTAAACCTAATATTATTGTTAGGGAAGGAACAATCTTTAAAACAATAAATCAGGTTGCAGAAGAAACAGAAGCCATGCTTGTTGTTATGGGGACACATGGAATTAAAGGATTACAAAAACTTACAGGTAGTTGGGCGCTAAAAGTTATCGTTGGCTCAAAAATTCCTTATTTTGTTGTACAAGATTCACCATCAAATACACCAGTTAGAAAAATGGTGTTCCCTGTTGATTTTAAAACTGAAAACAAGGAAAAATTGCATTGGGCTGAGTTTATTTCTAAATTTTTAAATACCAAGATTTACCTTTTCAGCACCTCTGGTAAAGACGGAGCTCTTGAACCACGAACTAAGGCTAATTTGGTCTTCTGCAAAAACTTTTTAACAGAAAAAGGAATTGAATACGAACTAAGCCTTTCTGAAGGAACTAGTTCTTTCTCACAAGAAACAATAAACTTTGCAAAGAAAATAGAGGCGAATGGTATCATTATAATGACCACTAGAGATATTGCATTTCATGATTATGTTTTAGGAGCAAATGAACAACAAATAATTGCTAATGACTCTAAAATTCCAGTTTTAGTTATTAACCCTCGTACAGACTTAATGAAATATGGTTACGGAGGTTTCGGTTGATAAAAATATTTACCTCATTATATTTAAACAACGACCCTATAGTCGTTGTTTTTTTTTAGATACAAATAATTAAATAACTAATAATTCGTTTATAATTTAAGATAAAATCAAAATATGGAATTAGTATTTGCTACAAATAATCAAAATAAACTAACAGAAATACAAAAATTGCTTAATCATTCAATTAACCTTAAAAGTTTAACAGATATAGGTTGTAATGAAGAAATTCCGGAAACCGGCGATACTTTGGAAATAAACGCAAATCAAAAATCATCTTATATTTTTGATAAATATAAAATCAACTGTTTTTCTGATGATACTGGACTTGAAATTGAAGCATTAAATGGTGAACCAGGAGTATACAGTGCCAGATATGCTGGGGAAGATAAAGATGCTAAAAAAAACATGGCATTGGTTCTTAACAAAATGAAAGATATTAAAAATAGAAACGCCAGATTTAGAACTGTAATCTCATTAATAATAGATGGAGAAGAATTTCAATTTGAAGGTATTGTAAATGGAAAAATAGAAGAATCAGAATCAGGCAATGAAGGATTTGGATATGATCCAATATTTACTCCTGAGGGTTATTCTCAAACATTTGCAGAACTAGATATTAATGAAAAAAATAAAATCAGCCATCGTGGAAATGCAGTTAAGAAACTTGTTGAGTTCCTTAACACAAATTATTTAGATAATAAATAATTAATTAATCAAATAAATTATTTTAAATAATTATCGTATTGTAGTATGAAGCATTTATTATTTATTTCCATATCACTTTTGGTAACAATAAATACCTTTTCGCAAGTTGCCATTGGTGAATGGCAAGAATATTTATCTTTTTCCAATGTAAAAAATATTGCAAAGATTAACAATACAGTTTTTGCTGCTTCAAAAATTGGTATATTCAGCTATGATACAGATGAATATAATATCGAAAAATATACAAAATTAAATTGCTTAAGTGATGTAGATATCTCTATTATTAAAGAAATTCCAAACTCAGATAAAATATTTATTGGATACGAAAATGGTAATATTGATATATTTGAGAATGGTGAAGTTGTTAACATTCCTGATCTGAAGATCAAAACTTTAACCGAGAGTAAAAAGATTAATGCTATTGATTTTATTAATAATATGGCATTTTGTTCAACCGACTTTGGAATTTTAGTAGTAGATTATAATAAATTTGAAATCTCTAATTCCTATTACATAGGAGATGATGCAGCAGCTGTAGTTATAAATCAAATAGCACATACTTCAGACTCTATTTTTGTTGCTACTGAAAATGGTTTAAGAAAAGCTGCTATAAATAGTAGCTCTCTTTCTTTTTATGAGACATGGGAATATACTTCAGATGACAAGAGTAATTTCATGGGTGTTATTTCTGTAGACGATAAAATTATCACAACCAAACAGTCTAATAGTAGCTATGGAACATATTATTATTCAGATGGTACTTGGACTAAAATTCATAACGCTACTGATTTTATAAAACTTGAAAATTTCTCTAATAACTTTGCTATTGTGCAGACAAGCAAAATTGACATATTTTATAACAATCTTATTTTAGCCAAAACAATTAACCAATATCAAGTTGAGGATAATAGTTTAAGTTTTCAAAGTAACACTATATACATAGATAATGATGAAAACTATTGGATAGGAGATAGCCAGAATGGTTTAATAAAAATACAAAACAGTTATGATTTACAAATATTACCTGATGGTCCTGGAACAAATGTTTGTACAAAACTAGTAACTACTTCTGATAAACTTTATGCTATAAATGGTAAACCTCATCAAATTTCACCATTATCTACTCCAGCCATTTGCTCAATTCACAGTACTAATGGTTGGAAAATCATAAATAAAAATACAGAGCCCTATTTTACATTTAATTACAATAATGGTACAACTAACTATAGTCTAAGTACAATTAATTTGAGTGATATAGCCATTGATCCTTCTAATAATAATAGAGTCTATATTTCGAGCGCAAGACATGGCATTTTTGAACTATTAGATGATAACATTATATATCATTATTATATAAACAATAGTGGACTACAACCAGTATTTAATAGTTCAACAAGCACATGGGTACTAATAAATGGTTTAACTATTGATAATGATGGAAATTTATTTTCAGCAAATCAAGAAGTAGCTTTTCCTGTCGTTGTTAAACCTTTCAATGTAACAGATGAGAAATCGGAATGGATTCAATACAATTATTTACCATATGAAGATCCAAATGAACAAACCTGGTTACGAAATATGATATACACTAGTTGGGGTGACATATGGGCCATCGCTGCAATTGATGCTAATGGTCTATTTGTGGCAGATATTAATGGAACACCTTACGATACAAGTGATGATACATACAGAGGACCCAAAAATACCAGAAATGTAACCTTTAATGATTCAAGATATTCAAATATAGCTATATGGGATGAAGATGGAGCTAGTATTACATCAAGCTTACAATGCTTGGCTGAAGATAAAAATGGATATATCTGGGTAGGAACAGATGAAGGACCAATTGTATACTATCGACCTCAAAATATATTTGACGATGAATACCCTCAGGCTTCAAAAATTCTTATCCCGAGAAATGATGGTTCAGAACTAGCTGATTATTTGTTAGAAAGTGAGGATATATCAACTATAGCAATAGATGGAGCAAACAGAAAATGGTTTGGAACGCAAAATGGTGCATATCTAATATCTGATGATGGAACAGAAACAATAAGTCACTTTACAACAGAAAATAGTCCTTTATTATCTAATATCATTAATAGCATAAGTATTAATCCAGAGAGTGGAGAAGTCTTTTTCGCTACAGATAAGGGAATTGTTTCTTATTTAGGAACAGCAACAGAAGGTAAAGAATCATATAATTCAATTACAGTATTTCCAAATCCTGTTAAACCTGGATTTGAGGGAGTAATTACAATTAGAGGATTAATTGAAAATTCTACCACAACAATAACCGATATAAGTGGCAAACTTGTTTACCAGACTATTTCAAATGGAGGAGAAGTTGTTTGGAATGGAAGAAATATAAATAACCAGAAAGTTTCTAGTGGAATATATTTAGTTTTTGCAACAAATGAAGATGGGGAAAAATTTCTAGCAACTAAAATTATGATTGTCAGATAAAACATCATATTTTTATTTTCCACTAGAGCAAATTACTTTTGTGGAAACAAAATTTTACATACCTCATGCGTAAAAAGATTATTACGATTTCTATATGTGTTATATTAGCTGGTGTATTAATATACTCATATCTATTTTTAAATAATTATAAGAACTATACTAATAACAATGCACTAAAAGGGATCCCTACTGATGTATCCTTAATTTTAAAAATAGATAATCCTGGTAATTTAATTGAAATCATCAATGAAAAAATTGAATATCGTGAAGATTTATGTGCATTTGAATGGTTCAGAAATTTCTGTGATATAACAAATAAGATTGATAGCTCTGCATTTTTCAATAAGAGTATATTTAATACCTTAAAAAGAAAACCTTTAACGATATCCTTTCATAAAGAAGGAAAAAACTCTCTTACTCCATTATTTATATATGAAATTGTCAATAAAGCTCAGTATAAAGATTTAAATACCTTTATATTAAATAATGGAAATCAAAATTGGACTATCAATAAAAGAAAATACAATTCAACAATAATCTATAAAATAAAGGATCAAAAAGATGGTTATGAATTATTTATAACTTTAGATACAGGTCTTTTAATGATAAGTTCATCATCATTAATTATAGAAAAATCAATTCGTCAATTAGATACTGAATTTTCACTTGAAAAAGATAATAACTTCAACAAGTTGTATAAAACCATTGGAAATAGCTGTGATCTAAACCTATTTATTAACTTCAGAAACACATATGATTTCTTAAGTAATATACTATCAAAAGAATTCAGTAACACAAGCTCTTTTTTTAAATCAGTAGGAAACTGGGGCGAATTAGATATCAATCTAAACAAAGAAATAGTTAGTATAAATGGATTTATTTACCCTTCAAAAGAAAAGGAAAAATTAAACTTATTAATAGATGGTATTGACCCTTCAATTTCAAGAATTAGCAAATTCTTACCTTCAAATACAGCATTTTATTACAACTATAACATTGACGACATCGATTTATTATTAAGTAACTTAAATAAATACCTTGAACAATCCGGAAATATAACATCCTTTGATAACAAAATTCATGAATCATCTTCAAATCTAACTCCTGAAGAGTATAAAAATAAACTATTTAGCATCCTTGAAGATGAATTCTGTTTGGCATACACTTCGAATACATCATCAAATAAAGAAGAAGGAAAGTATTTACTTATAGAAACAAGCAGCAAATCAAAAACACTTTCAGTTTTATCTGAAATAGCTAATAAAACTATAAATCCTATTAATAATTATAAACTTGATAATGAAACATCTTACCCAATTTACAAATCTGATGGTTTAGAAGCAATCAAGTACATATATTCGCAATATTTCCAAAATCCACCCAGTGAATTCTTTGCATTTATTGATAACTATTTGGTTTTTGCTAATACAATTAACTCTCTAAAATCTATAATATACTCTTTCGAATTAAAAAAGACTTTAAACAATAGTAAATATTACCAACAGTTTAGCGAGAACTTTTCTTACAAGGAAAACATTTTTATTTATATTGACTTTTCTAAAATATCTTCAATTATTCCCAATGAATCAAATTTAAGTATTTTAAATCCTAACAAAGAACAAAAAGAAGTCCTTTCAAAATTTTACGGTATTGGATTTCAATTTTCAAACGCAAATAATTTATTATATACAAACTCATGTATTAAATATTTACCGGTTAGAGAAAAGGAACCCAGAACTGTATGGCAGAGCGGATTAGATTCCACTATTTTTTCAAAACCGAGTTTGGTTATCAATCATAACAATAACGAAAAAGAAATTTTAGTACAAGACAAATCTAATATCTTATACTTAATAGCGAATAATGGTAAAATTTTGTGGCAGAAAAAACTTGATAATCCTATTCTAAGTGAAATATATCAAATTGATTACTATAGAAATAATAAACTACAATACTTATTTAACACAAAGGACAAACTTTACCTTGTTGACAGAAATGGAAATCCAGTTGAAAAATATCCAATTAATTTTAGACATGAAGCAACAAATGGTATAGCTCTTTTTGATTATGATAACAATAGAAACTATAGAATATTTGTTGCCTGTAATAACAAGGAAACATATGTTTATGATAAAGCTGGAAAAGTAATTAAAGGTTGGAAAGCAAAAGCAACTGAAGGTATAGTAAATAATCCAATACAATTTTTTAGAATTAACAATAAGGATTATATCATATTTTCTGATGATAAAAGAAACTATATTTTAAACAGAAGAGGTGAAAATCGAGTAAGTATAAAAAATGATTTCGTTAGAAATAAAAACAGTCTATTTTACTTATATGATAATTCTTCAATAATTACTACAGACAATACAGGTAATGCAAAAATAATTGATTTATCAAACGGTAATGTAGCAACCTTAAAACTAAATAACTCCAAAGAGGACCATTACTTCACCTTTGATAATATATCCAATAATAAAGGAGAGGAAATCTTATTGCTTACGCATAATAGTTTAAATCTATATTCAAGTAATGGAGAAAAGATATTTTCAAAGGATATTGAAGGTAGTATTGCATTAAACGCAGATCTATATCACTTCTCATCTTCTAATATCAAAATTGGTGTCTATGATGAGAAGAATCAAAAGATTTACCTAATTAATAACAACGGAAGTATTTATAAAAACTTCCCTTTAAAAGGAAAATCAAGATTTAGTATTGGTTTTTTAAGCTCTTCGAGCAACCAATTTAACCTTATTGTTGGTGGAGATAATAATTACCTTTATAATTATCAAATTGAATAACAAATTTTGTAATTATGAAAAAAATTAAAATAGGAGTATTAGGTGTTTCAAATCACTTTATTAAAAGAATTATTTTACCCCTAAAACAGCTTAGCAATGGTTGCATTGAGGCTGTTGCATCCAGAGATATAAATAAAGCAGAACAAATTGCTAAAGAATTTGAAATAGAAAAGTTTTACGGTTCATACGAAGCGCTTATAGATGATAAAGATATTGATGCTGTATACATTCCATTACCTAATCATTTACATCTAAAATGGATAAAAGAAGTAGCAAATAAAGGAAAACACATTATATGTGAAAAACCTATTACACTAAATAAAAAGGAGGCATTAGAAGCGCTAAAATGTGCAAAAGATAACAATATATACATTCAAGAAGCCTTTATGTATAAATACCATCCTCAATGGATTCATGCATTAAACTTAATAAAAACAAATCAGTTAGGTCAGGTAAAGTATATTCACACGACTTTTGCATATAATAATCCAAATCCTGAAAACATTAGAAATATTAAAGAATATGGAGGTGGAGCATTAATGGATATTGGATGTTACGCTGTGTCACTATCAAGGTTTATACTACAAAAAGAACCATTAAGGGTATTATCATTAATGCAACATCACTACAGTTTTAAAACTGATTATTTAACGACAGGAATATTGGATTTTGATGGAATTCATTCGGTATTTACCGTATCTACATTAACAGAAGCCAATCAATCAGTAGAAATTGTAGCCACAGCAGGAACAATTAAAATTCAAATACCTTTTAATACCTATGTAGATACTAAAGCTAAAATTACGGTATCCACACCACAAGGTTCAAGAGATATAGAATTCAATATTTGTGATCAATATGGGTTGATGTTTAAAGACTTTTGTAATAATATACTGGAAAATAAATTTAGAATTGATAATTTCCAGGATGCTATAAATAATATGACAGTTATTGATGCTTTATTTAGCTCAAGCCAAAATAATAGCTGGATAGGGATATAAAAAAAGCGGTGTAACCACCGCTTCTTTATATAATGTATTTAATAATTTTCTTACATTGAACTAATTTCTGCAGCAGAATATTGTTTTACAAGTGACATAACACCTTTTGCACAACCTTCAGCTCCACCTTTAAACGAAAATACAATACTATAAACTTTTGTTTTTAAACATAAAAACTCAAAAGCACTATACATCTTACCACTTTCAAAATTACTTACCAGTAATTTATCACCATCATAAAGCTGCATAATCACCTTCTCAGGATTTCCTAATCCGTTTACAGCATTAAATTTATATTGACTTCTACTATTTAAAATAACACTGAATTTTACATATCCAGTTTTTGTATCCTTCTTTTCTTGTTTAAGATCAATAGTGAAATCTTTCATATATTGTGTATCACCCATTTCTTTTAATGCTTGTTTAAGCAAATCATCTCCACATTGAGCATTACTTTTAACAGCAAATAATGAAATGAACAATATTGATAATATTAAGACCTTTTTCATACCGTATAATTTTTTCTTAATAAAATTGTAAGCAAAGATAAATTTTTAATTGATATTATCTATGATACTATAAAATCTCTAAGACTTTTGATTTCAGTAACAATAGAATTAATTTGCTCATCTGTAATTTCAACATGGCTGATTTCATCTTGAACAATAATCAAAGTACCATTCTTTTCAATTTTCTTCGGTTCTCCAAATTCAGTTGTAATTTTAACACCTTCATAAGCCTGCTTAATTTGCTCCATTCGGGTAACCATTTCTGCAAAATTTGGATCTTTACTATAGTTATTAAGTATTATTAAAAGAATATCAATAATATCTTTTTGCTCTCCAATTCTATCAATTAAGTCTTTATTTTTTGTTGCTTGTATAACATTACCTGCTATATACAAACCTTCAATCCAGGCACCAGTAACAATTAAAGTACTAACATTACTTCTTTTTTGCTCTCTTAAGTAAGAATCCATTTTATTAAAGCTGTTAACAGAAATTTCCATTAACGAATCAAGATTGTTACTATTTGTTGCTAATTGCTTTAATGAGTTAAAGTCAAAAAATTGACCAACCTTAATTCCTTCTGAAAGCTCCTTAATAGCTAAAAGATAAGAAACAACAATTGTATTTTTATCAAATGTATTGATATAACCTAAATCAGCACTCAATACACCTAAATTAAGAGCCCTTTTAAAGCTTGTATTATAATCCTTTATTTTTTCAGGTTTATTCAAAATCTTTTGAGAAAAATCTACTCCTGATTTTTTAATTAAAGCAGCCATTTCAACTGGAGAAGAAATATTTTGAATTACATCACCAATAATCTCTTCTGATAATTCTAGAGGCGCATCTGTAGTTAACGCTGAATCCGAAATAGCGAATTCATCAGAATCTGTTTGCTTTTGTCCTGAATTACCAGAACATGCAGAAAACATAACAATTCCGCTTAATATAGCCGTAGTGTACAATAATTTCTTTAACATGATAGGTTTATTTTAAATTTTCAAAATAATTAGGTTATACTAGAAACCTTTAAAAAGGTTACTTTTTAAGGTATTTTAATTCTTCAAAGGCATTAAATGATTTACGTAATAAATCATAATACAATACAATATATAATAATATGGTAAATACCCATACTATAGAAATATTAAACCATAAAGTTTCAAAAAAACTACCAGCAAAGAATTTCTTAGGTGCAAAGAAATGTGTTCTAAAATCCAATGCATAAGAAGGTTCTGGCAATAAATAAATTGGATCTACATTTTGAATTAACTTATCTCCATCTCTTAGAATCTTATTCTTTTCAAATACTTTACGGACAATATCTGAAATACTTTCATTCAAATAAGTGTCCTGTAAATTATTATACTGATCCCTTCCGTACTTAGACATAGCGTAGTTTATCATCTTCTCTTTTTTATTAGATGCTTCTACAAATCTGTTGGAATATGTTTCTTTTATAAGTTCTAAATGTTTAGATAATAGATCGTATGTAGCCGTATTAAAATTATCAGGATCTAAATCTTCTAATTTATCAAAATTTAATTCAGTTGTTCTTGAGTTTTCATTTGAAACTTCATTCTTTAGTAAAGCTAAATCTTTAACATAATCTTCTTTTTCTTCTTCTGTTGGATTTGCTTTATTAATGAACTTTTCACAATTATCTAATATATCCCTTAACTCCTGAATATAATACACTACTTTAAAATCAGTATAACTCTCCTCTTGCTCAACTTCAAAAAATACTTTTTTAAATTTATTATTTTTATACTGATCAACCATTAAACCTTCATATATCCATCTTGAAGGCATAAACTCAGCAATAAAAGGAACTTTATCCGCACTGGAAATATCTCTGTTTAATTTGTCAAAAGTAAACATTGCACCTCCTAATACCATTTGTGGTATCATTACCAATGGTATTAAAATATAGATAGTAACAATCGAATTAAATGAGGCAGAAAGAATTAATCCCAATATATTAGCAAATGCTGATACAGAGAAAAGCGCAAACCAAAATTCTAAATACATATCTTTAATACCTAAAACAGTATTAGCTACTCCCACAAATAATCCCATTTGTATAGCAGAAATAGTAAAAAGAATTAGAATTTTTGATACTAAATAACTTGACCTGGAAAGATTAAGAAAAGCTTCTCTTTTTAAAATTTTAGCATCCTTAAATATTTCCTCTGCACTCACGATTAATCCAAAGAATAAGGCAACAACAATACCCATAAATATGTACGGAGGAATATTCTCATTGTCTCTAAAAACATATACATTAGAATCTGGATCTACAATATATCTTATTAAAAACGCTAGAATAAATCCTAATATTGGAGCCTCTAGTATATTTAATAATATGTATTGTGTATTAGATATTTTTGAAAAGAAATCTCTTAATGTATATATCTTAAACTGATTAACCCAAGCAGGAATATTTAAAGATCGAGGAGGCGCTGTCTTAACATCTTCTACTTTTGGTATATCTATGTTTTCAACATACAGCTTATTCCACTCGGTAGGTGTTGTTTTCCTTTTGTTTGTATAGTTACCATACTCATCAATAACATTGGCATCAATAATATTAAATACCATTTCAGGATTTAGATTACCACACTGTGGACATTCTCCCTGATCGCTATTGATTTGTGCATCTAATCGCTTAAAGTAAATTAAAGATTCACTAGGATTACCATAATAAACAGGATATCCTCCGGTATCTAAAATAAACATTTTATCAAACATTTTATAAATGTCTGATGAAGGTTGATGGATTACTACAAAGATTAATTTTCCTTTTAATGTTAATTCTCTTAAAAGATTCATAACATTTTCTGAATCTCTTGACGATAATCCAGAAGTAGGTTCATCAACAAATAAGATAGAAGGTTCACGTATCAACTCCAAGGCAATATTTAACCTTTTTCGCTGTCCCCCACTAATCATTTTATTTAAAGGTGACCCTACTTTTAAATTTCTTCTTTCGAATAACCCTAAGCTTTGCAAGGTATCATTAACTAATTCTGTTAACTCGTCTTCCTTTTTATCTTTAAAACAAAGCTTAGCATTATAATAAAGGTTTTCAAATACGGTCAGTTCCTCAATTAATAAATCATCTTGAGGAATAAGTCCGATAACACCTTCTAATTTTTCCTTTTCCTTATGTAAATCTAAACCATTAATACGAACCTGTCCGCTACTAGGGCTTTCGGTACCAGAAAGAACATTCAACAGTGTTGTTTTACCAGCACCACTGGCACCCATAATCCCAATTAAACGTCCGTGTTCTTCAGCTAAATTTACATCCCTTAAACCAATGCCTCCATTTTTAAATTGAAAACCCAAATTTTCTACTACATATGAAATTTTAGGCGTTGAAGCATCTGTCATAAATTTACTTACAACATCTGTATAATAAATAGGTGCTCTTGAAGGTAGCTTTAAGAAACTACCTTTTGGGAAAAGATAAATCCTACGGTTTGATAACAACAATCCATTTAAAAATACATCCTGATCACCTGAATACCTCAAGAAATACAGATCTGCACTTTTTATTCTTAGTATAATGATGTTACCATGTAATTTTGAAGCTTGAATATGCTCTCTATTTTGTGCATTACTATCATCAGAATTAATGACCAAAATATTTTCTAGATCAAGCTTAGATATGTCTTCATTAACAACAAATGCTTCAATACTCTTCTTTTCATCTTCTGAAAATTTGAATACATCGGCAGCAGTATTAATAATAGCCATTCTTTGGTCTGTAAATTTACGATCAGCATTTACCAATTCGTACATACGAACCAAGACAACAACTTTCTGTTCTTTATTAAGTTGCTTATTAATTTTTTTACAGATTCCAATAATTCTAACGGAATCCTTCATTGAGGTAAGCTGAACTTTTCCCTCTGTATTATTATTGCTCCTTTTATCTATTGAATGTTTCTGAAATAAAGCAAAATACTCATCAACAGCCTCTGAAGTAAGCTGCTGTGTTAAAAAGTTTTTAACAAATTCTATTTCGCTTTTCTGCACACCTTCATCTTGTTTAGCAATTAAGCCAAACAACTGCATCAGTGCTTTTAATATTTCTTCACTCATAAGATTTTATTTGCAATAAAAATTATACTAGTTAGTCAGTATAAGCTTCGTATTCAAAAGGAATTTCAACAATATCAGCATATTCTTCACCTGCCTCTAACATATCTTCTTCCTCTTCGTGATAATGCCATTTAATAACTACATCATGGCCATTTTCAACAATCTCTTCGTATTTTAATAAAATATCTAAGATTATTTTTGAAGATGCAGTATTAAAATATTCTAATTTAAAATTAAATTCTGTTTTTTCATTTGGAGCCTCTGCATATTCATCTATCCAATTCATAATAGGCTCATAAAACATGTTTACATCTTCCGGTAATGATCGCCCCGAAATTTCAAACTTATTATTTTCTTTATCTAAAATAACATTAGGAGTATCATCGGTTCCCTGAATATTGATAACTTCCATGATTTAATATTTTAATTGTTTTTAATTATTCCTTTTAATTGTTGAAGTCAAAATAAAAAATGATACCTCATCACTAATTTTCTTAAATTGATAGGTCAATTCACTTCCGGTCTTCTTGGCTATATCAATAAGCCCTAGACCTGCACCACCTTTATCAGAAATCTTACCATCACGCATTTGTGTTTTATACAAATCTGATAAGCCTTTTTTATCAAGTGAATTTACTTGTTCCAAGTTTTCTCTTAATCCTGGAACTTTTTCATTTTTTATAACATTGCCTGTTATGATATTATATGAATCTTCACCTTTGCTAACCATAACAATTCCTCTACGTTCTTTTTCATCTTCTTCACTAAGAGAATCTGCATGCTTGCTTATGTTCTGTAAACATTCAACCATTACATTAAAAACCTTACGCTGAACAGCATTAGATTCTTCACTTTTGGCTAAACTTTTTTCAGTTAGCGAAGTAAAAGTTTTTGTGATTTCCTGTGTTACTTCTCCTTCGTAAACCAAACTGATTTCATTGGTTTTCATAGTTCGATAAAGCTGATAAGCAAAATCTAAAAAACTATGACTATCTTGAGAATTTCCCATTGTAAATAATTATTTAGTTTGTAAACCTCACAATTCTATTCCTATTAATAATACGTCATCAACCTGCTTTTCTTCACCCATCCATTCATAAAAATCTGATGAAAAATGACGGGCAAAATGAGCCATTGTATGTTCCGGACTCTCGGTTAATGCTTCTCTAATTCTTTTAGTCTGATATTTTTTCCTAATACCACCACCCAACTGATCTGGAAGACCATCTGAAAAGATAAATATTTTATCACCATCCTCATAAGGAATAACATGATTTTCAAATTCCTTTTCTTTCTTTTTAAGTAATGGTTTTCCACCAATACCTTTTCTTGACCCCTTATACTCGATCAATTCACCTTTTCGTAGCAAATATAATGGATTATGTGCACCTGCAAATTGTATTATCTTATTTTCTTTATCAATTTTGCATAAAGCTAAATCCATCCCATCTCTTCCATTGTTACCTTCATCATTCTGTTTCAATGTTGTTCGTACTCCTTGATGTAGGTGCTCAAGAATATTTGCAGCATCAAATCCATTATCAATATTTACAATGTTATTCAATAAGAAATAACCAATAAATGATAATAAAGCTCCGGGTACTCCATGTCCTGTACAATCTACGGCTGCCACATAAAAGGTTTCATCTTTTTTAACAAACCAAGGAAAATCTCCACTAACAACATCTTTTGGTCTATAAAAGATAAAAGATCTTGGAAAATGACGCTGTATAAAATTTGTATCAGGTAGGATAGAGGTCTGAATTCTCTGAGCGTAATTGATACTATCTGATATCTTTTTATTCTTTTCTTTAATTTCTTGCTCAATCTTTTTAATCTCAGTCATGTCATGAGCAACAAATAATATAGATTCTAAAGTCTTTTCTTCATTAAATTCAGGAATGGCTTTAATCTGCATTATTTGAGTGATATCATTAGAACTAAGTTCTATTTCCTCATTAATATGTCCACTTTCTTTCTTAACTCTTAATAAAACATCGTTTACAAAGTCAATAAATCTTTCATCAATATATAATTCAGATATCCTTTTCTTAGTGATTTCACTAGTCGAAAGACCAATAAACTTAGCAACAGCAGGATTGGCGTAAACTATTTTTCCAGATGTATTAATACGCAGGATCATATCCGGAGAATTTTCAGAAAGAGATTGCATTCTACTTTTCATCCTTTCTTCCTTCTCAGCTCTAATTCTTTCTGTAATATCCTGAGTATTAAATATAATACCTTTTATAGCTGGATCATGGAGTAAGTTTTTTCCTTTAGTTTCCAGAAACAACTTTTCACCATTCTTTTTCAAATAAGCATATTGAGCAATACTCTCGCCTCCAGGTGTTTGTTTTAAATACTCAAATAAGTTATTTATTGTTTTATAGCCCCTCGGAGTCATCATCTCCGGATCCATTCCTATAACGTTATCTTTATCACTATAGCCTAAAATTCTTTTTACTGATGGACTTTCAAAAACCAAACGTTGATTTTCGTCATAAATAGAAATAAACTCAGAAGCATTAGTCAATAATGCTACCAATCTTTTTTGAGCATTTTCAACTTCTTGTACTTTTGACTCTAATAACTCATTAGATCTTTCCAGATCTTCCTGAGCAACCATCATTTCTCTTGCATTATCTTTCAACTTCTCTTCATTTTGTCGAAGAGTTAATGTCATTTCCTGAGATTCTTTTAAAAGATATTCTGTTTTAGCATTAATTTTTTGAGCATATATTGTGCGACCAATCATTGAGCTAAGTTCTTCAGCAAAACTCAACTTAAAAGTAGGAATATGGTCATGCAAGAATCCTAATTCAACAACACCTTGTAGTTCTTCATCTTGCATTAAAGGAATAATTATTAAACTTTTAGGCTTTTTATCACCAAGTATACCTGAAGTTACAGTAAAATAATCGTCAGGAATTTCTGTACGATAAATCATTTCCTTCTCATACGCAACCTGTCCAACTAATCCTCGACCTACTTCATATTCATGATTAATAAATCTTTGTCTGTTAAAAGCATATGTAGCTCTATTAACTAATTTATTATTATCTAAAATATAAAACGCCCCTTGAACTCCATTGGTATAATTAATTATACTCTTAAGTAATTCTAATGTAAGTTGATCTATGTTTCTATATGTTCTTAAAATATCATTAATTAATTCTTTACCTTTTGTTATCCATTTTAACTCTTCTTCCTTTTGGTTTGTTTCTACTAGATTTTTAGCTAAACTAACAAGTGAAGAGGAATCATCATTATTATACTTAAAGACTGAAGAAAAATCACCTTTTCTTATTAAGTTGGCAATTTGAATATTTGAATCAAGATTATTTTTTAAATATTGAATTTCTTTACTTAATTTTTGATTATTAATACGAGTATAATTGAAAAAATAAACGATTGTTATTGGTGTTGCAATAATCAATACATCAACAAACCATACAAGGAACGATTTATGAATTCTAAAAATACTATTCAATGAAAAATTATAACCACTGAAATCAATAAATCCTAACCAAACCAATAAATAAATTAATATTATAAATAATGCAATAAAGTATTTATCCCCTTCTCTAATAATAGAAAAAGACATATACTTTTTAATATTGTTAATAAGCTTCTTTATATGCATTTCAAAAATTATAAAACTTTTATTTCACTTAAACCACTACTTAATTTATCCCAGTGAAGTTCAATATTAATTAATTTAAAAGTTGCTAATTCAATTAAACCAATAGTTTCATTTTTAACGACAATAGGTAATAAATATAAGTGTTTAGGCTTCGATGAACCAGAACACGATTCTATTTCAAAATAATCCTGATCAATTTCATTAACTATTAATGGATTTTGGCTTAAAATACATTCTCCATTAACACCACTTAATTCACTAATTTCACTAAGTACCTCTTCTTCATTTAAACCATAAACCCCTTGTACGTTAAATTTTCCTGAAGGTTGTGTCTTAAAATAACATACTCCAAGTCCAATTTCATAATGTTTAGCTAATTTAAGCAAAAGTTCAGTGGCTAAATTCTTGATATTATTGTTTTTCTTGATTAGACTTAATAGTTCCTCTGTAATAATAGCTATTTCATCCTCGCTTTTATCATTAATATTTTCATTTTTTAAGTTATCTAAAGTAATCTTATACTGTTCTATTTTTTGAATATATTCACTTTCTTTTCTTTGAAACTCTTCTTCTTTTAATATAATTCCATTACGACTTTGTCTTAATATTTTATCTGACAAAAAAACTACACCTATAAAACCCAAGAAAGAGATAACTTCTAAAATAAGAAAGTTAACAGGAATATACATTTCAAGAACTATATACTTTAATAATGCAAATAAAAATGCAATCGTTGAAATAATATATAAAATCAGTATTGGTTTAATTTTCATCACAGACGTATTAAAGTTTATTCAAAAAATCAATTATTCCTTCAGGTGACAGTATTTCATCAGGAGTAAATAACTGTAATGCCGATTTTGGCATAGTATCAACATCACATGTACCAGGATCCTGAACTATAGTATAACCTTTCTTTTTATGAACATCAAACATTCCTGCTGCTCCATCTTTATTTGCACCAGTTAAAATAATACCTATCATTTTCTCTCTAAAGGATGTTGCAGCAGAAGAAAATGTATAATCTATTGACGGTCTGCTATGATTATTAACATCTTCAGTAGATAATGAAATTGTTGAATCAAATTCAACAAATAAATGATAATTCGAAGGTGCTAAATATACTTTCCCCCCCTTTATACTATCTTTATCAAAAGGTTCGATAACCTCAAGATTTGATTTCAACTTTAATCCTTCTAACAAACCGGATCTAACATGCTTAAGCCTATGTAAACAAACAATAATAGGATACTTAAAATCTGCTTTTATATTAGCAAGAATTTTAGATACAATTGAAAAGCTTCCAGCTGATCCGCCTATTACAATACTTTTATAATATGTTGCTCTAACACGATTCATTTAAAAACTCAAACTTTATATATTTGCTCATTATTGTCAAAGGATTCACACATATCAATATGATTATTACCTATTTGCTCTTTAATTCCTAAGGCTATAAATCCACCGCTATTTTTAATATATTTAAATATTTCTTCTTCTGCTTTACATTGCAGTTTTGAATTATAATATATCATTCTATTTCGATAAAGAACAATATCAATAAAATTTGATGGTCCTTCAATAAAAAAGCTATTATGAATAAATTGTACGTTTTTTAGTAAAGAATCATCTATTGTTGTTTTACCATCTACACAGATAAAATAATCCTCAAAAGAAGTGTTTAATTCAAGCCTTTTAAAATTCTGTTTACTTACTTCTAATGATTTAACTGGTATAACACCTTCTAAAACTTCATTTATAATTTTGGATGATGATGAATTACAAATAATATTAGTAGAACTAATTAATTTGTCCTCTTGTAAAACCACTAATAATGAAAATAATTCGTGTGAAGAAACTAAATCCGGTAACCAAATATTAATGTTCTGATTTTCATATTTAGGCAAAAGCTTATTCTTTAATGTTCTCCAAAAAGATGGATCTCTAAACATCTCTGTGTCACCAACCTGGAAGTGATATAAAAATTCATCAATTAATTTTCCCTGTTTTATATCATCTATAAAACCTGATATTGATTTTACATTTAATTGATTGAATACATATGCAAATCGGCGTCGTAAAAATGATAATGCATAATTATAAATATCCAGCTTTAATTCTTCCTCTAAAACTGGGGTAATTAATTTAATATCATTTAATGTAGGTACAACAGCCATTTCCTATTTATATTTAAATTGAAAAGTAGAACTCTTTGTATATACCATACCATGTTTAATAAACCTGGTCTTGAAAAATCCATGTAAAGCCTCATGATTACCTAATACCAATACTCCTCCATCATAAAGTTTATCAAAAAACTTTTTTACAATTTTCATTTGTAAATCAGGATTAAAGTAGATGAGTACATTTCTACAAAAGATAACATCAAATTTCTGGTAAAAAGGAATATCCTCAGTCACCAAGTCATGTCTCCTAAAATCAACTTTATTTCTAAGAAAATCCTTGAATGTAAAAGAGTCAGATGTTTTATCTATGTCGCAATAAAACTCAAAGTTATTTGCCGTAGGATTAACCTTACTCATTAACTCTTTATATGCATCAATATACTTTGCATTATTACTTAAACTATATTGTGCAACTTTAGAATTTCTTAAAACCTTCTGATTAATATCTGATGCAACTATTTTAGCTTTATCAATTAGTCCTAATTCATTTAATAGAATAAGGTTAGAATATACTTCCTGTCCCGTAGAACACCCGGCATGCCAAATATTAATATTTTTCTTACTTTTTAATAAAGGTAATATCTGGGTATACAAATACTCCCAAGTTTCAGGATTTCTAAATAACTCAGTAGTATTAACCGTAATTTCATCAACCAAATTTTCAACGAATACATCATCAGTTTTTGTCAGATATAATAATTCCTCCAAACTAATCTTGTGATCATTAAGTACTTTTTCTATCCTTCTTTGAATAGAATTATCAGAATACTCACAAAAATTATACGGTGTATGCTTTTTTAGCTCTTCTAAATACGTTTTAAAATTTAAATTCCCCACAGATTTAAAATATTTTAGAACAACTCAACCTCAACGTTTTGAATAAACGCTGTAAATGAATGATCATCACCTATTTGAGCTTCAGATAATAAAAATAAGACAGCAATTTCATCACCAAACTTATTTTTAATTGGAACCTCTTTTCTTTCTCCAACAACCTTTTGCTCATCTGTATTAATATAGGCTTTAACAAAAGGATCATTTTTAGCTGTTTCAGAAGAAAACAACATTGAAATATGTTGTCCTAATACCTCAGCTCTTTCATATCCCCAAAGCTTTTCAGCTGCAGCATTAAAGAATTCAAGAATACCTTCTTTATTTGTTGTGATAATTGCATCTAAAGCTCCTTCAAGAGTTTTTTCATTTCGAACTTTAACAGCTTCAATCTCTTTAAACTGTTCTTTCATTTCATCCCTGGCTTGCTCTAACATAATGCCCAGTTCATCTTTAGAACGTTTCATTTGTTCCTCCATGCGAACCTGATCTGTAACATCATTCTCAAGACTTAGGATTTTAACAATATCTCCATTATTATCAATAACCGGAGTATAGGTAGTTAAAAGAAAAATTTCTTCGCCTAATTTGGTTCTTCTTCGAACTCTACCTTTGAAATTTTTACGATTTTGTAAATCAGAAAGTATCTTATTTAGTTCTTCTACATCTTCCTGAAATGTAAAAATCTTTAAATTTTGACCTTCGATTTCTTCAGGTAGATATTTGAATGTTTCCAAAAATAATTGATTAACAGAAATTAATGATCCATCCACACCAAATTCACAACTTATTGCAGAATTGTCAATCGCTTCAAGAATACCTTGCATTTCCACTTCTCTACGTTCTGATTCCTCTTGAGTAGCTTGCATTTCTTCAAGATTTTGTCTCAGTTCTTCTTCCTGTTGAGACATCCTTTCTGCCTGTATTTGAGTTTCATGCAATAATTTTGTTGTTTGTATATTAATTTGAACTGCAGAAATAGTCGAGGCTATGCTTTCTGCTGTCTTTTCAATAAACTCTATTTCAAATGGTTGAAATTCTCTGAAAGATGCTAATTCTATAACACCATATACTTCATCATTAGCTTTTAAAGGAACTATTAAAATTGCAGAAGGATTAGATTGACCTAAACCAGATGTAATTGTTATATATTCATTAGGTACATCAGTTAAATAAATGGTGTCTTTTTCTAAAGCACAACGCCCTATCAGCCCTTCTTCCCATTGAATAACTTTATCTGTAAATTTCTTTCTGTCAAAAGCAATACAAGCTGTTAATTCAAAATATTTATCACCCTTGGCATTTTTATTTAACAGATAAAAACCTCCTTGATTAATATTTAAATAATTCACTTGATAACTTATGATATTATAAGCTAATTCTTCCAGATTATCATTATTACGACGAAGTATTTCACCAAACTGAGCTAATCCCTGCGTAACCCATGTACGTTGCTCTTCCTCAATTCTATTCTGTTCTTGTTCTTTTTTACTTTTTACTAAATAATCATGAAGTTTTAATAGTGATTTACTAAGTTGATCTCTTTTATCATTTACAAGATCTGTATTGTTTAAATTACCTTCTCGTAAATTATTTACAAACTTTAAAACTCTTTCAGATCTTCTGGCTTCAGATTTTAATGACCTACGCTGTTTTCTAATAATTTTTATAAATCTTAAAGCAAAATAATAACCTAAAGCCGTAGTAATAAATGGAAGAACAATAATGATCCACATTCCCGGAAACAGGTATACCATATCCGCAAATGTTCTGTTAGTCTGCATAAAAATATTTGAATTAAGATTTAGCAGGAATACAAATAAAGCCACTAAAAATCCTAATAAAAAACCACGGAAAGTAAACTTTCTTAATATATTAGATAATTCTATATTTTTCACAACAATGAGTTTTAATTATATGAAAAAGCCCTCGTTAAACAATAGGTGAAGATATAACTTTTAAATCACCATAATAACTAAATCATAGTATTTACAATGATTTTACTATAAAAGGCGCAATCTGATCTAAACTTAATATATGATTTGCAGCACCTAATTTTGCTGCTTCTTTTGGCATACCATATACAACAGAGCTATGTTCGTCCTGGGCAATAGTATCAGCTCCACTTTCTTTAAGTTCTAATAATCCTTTAGCACCATCATTACCCATACCTGTTAACAAAATACCCATAGCATTTTTACCTGCGTAACGAGATGCACTTCTAAACAACACATCAACAGATGGCCTATGTCTATTTACAAGAGGACCTTCTTTAACTTCTACAAAATACTCCTTACCAACTCTTTTCAAAAGCATATGATGATTACCTGCAGCTATTAAAACCCTACCTTGATATAGTTTATCACCATTTTCTGCCTCTTTAACTTCTAAATCGCAGATATTATTTAAACTATTAGCAAATGATTTAGTAAAGCCCTCAGGCATATGCTGTACAATTGCTATTCCAGGCATTTTTGGAGGTAAATTCTTTAAGAAAGTTCTTATTGCTTCTGTTCCACCTGTAGAAGCACCTAAAACAATAACTTTTTCGGTTAAAGTTATTCGATCAGATGCAGAAGCTCTTTGTAAAATTACATCGGCACTATATTTTGGCTTTACTTCTAATGGTGGTGCAGGTGCTTTTGTAATTATTTTTTTTCTGGAAAGTTTAGCCTGTGCTGCTGCTTTAACTGCATCACAAATCACAATTTTTGATTCGTTAATAAATTTTGCAGCATTCATGGCAGGCTTACCTATGATTTCTGACGCTCCATACTCAAGAGCTTTCATCGCAGTTTCTGTTCCTTCTGTTGTAAGCGATGAAATAATCACTACGGGAATTGGATGTTGTGACATTATCTTGCGTAAAAACGTAAGACCATCCATTCTTGGCATTTCAATGTCCAGAGTAATTACATCCGGAACTTCTTTCATTATTTTTTTTACTGCAATTATTGGGTCCGCAGCCGTACCCATCACTTCAATCTCAGGATCAGAACCTAAAATTGTAGAAAGACTTTGTCTTACAACCGCTGAATCATCAACAACTAATACCCGTAACTTATTATTTCGCATAGCACAAGGTTATCTATATATCTTTTATTTCTACATTAAATATAAAAATATTCAGTACAAATAAATAAAAGATGTAAATATTCCTTTAAAGATTTTTTTTATCAAGCAATTTATGCCTGACTTCACCAGTATCCGTAAAAAAGATAATTTTTCTACCTCTTTTTCCTCCTGTACTTGAAGCAACAATTGGAATCTTTCTTTCTTCAAGCATAATACGTGCAACACGTATATTACGCTCTCCTATCTGTATCTTAGAACTTCCTGTTTGCATCAACTCTCCACCACCAAAAATTTTAGCCTGCAAATCTTCAATTCTGGAACCATGAAAAAGCAGTTTATCAATTAATTTATCGATGGCAATATTTCCATATTTAGGTGAAGCTAAATCATTACCATTCCAATGTGGTAACATGTAGTGATTTATTCCTCCTATTTTTAACCGAGAGTCCCACAAACAAATTGCAACACAGGAACCTAAAATAGTTTTAACCAGAAAAGGTTCTTTGCTTACAAATAGTGAGGATGGATATAAAAAATGTTGTAAATATTGACTCATTTATTCATCCTTAAAAAATCTCATCCTCTTCATCAAAGAAAATATCATTTCCTTCTCCACTAAATCCATCAACTATATTTTTAGCTTCAGGAACACTTATTGTAAATGTTGATCCTTCACCTTTTTGGCTGGAAATTTCAATATCACCACTCAATACATCCAATAATGCTTTAGTGATTGATAATCCCAATCCATGACCTCTATTTATAGAATTAATTCCTGTATCTAGCCTTTTAAATCTTTCGAAAATAGTTTGTTGATTTTTTTCTGAAATACCTGTTCCAAAATCCTGTACTGAAATTTTTAAAACATCATCTTCATCCAACCAAACAGAAATAACTACTTTACTATCCTTATAACTATACTTTAAAGCATTATTTATAAGATTACTCAATATTAACTTTAACTTTTCTGAATCTGTTTTAAAATAAAAATTCTTTCCAAATCCATGTTCAATATTAAATTGAATATCAAAGCTAATACCCATTTTACGAGAAATAATATTGAAAGAATCTACTACAGTTTGCAGTAAGCTTCTAATGTTAACCTTAGCAATATTTGGAGCAATCTCTCCAGCTTCAATTTTTGCAGCCACAAAAATATTTTTTAACTGGAAATCTAAATTGAAAGCTTCTGAGTGAATTAAAGCGACCATTGAAACTACTTTCTTCCAATCGTGCTTCTCAACAGATAAGATTGCCTTAGATAACCCAAGAATTGAAGTAAAAGGGTTTACAATCTCATTTGAAATATTTGATATAAAGTGGCTTTTAAGAGCTTCAGAATCCTTAAGCTTTTTCGATACGCTTTGTAATTCCAGAGTTAAGTCTTTAATTTCTTTCTCACTACTTTTACCAGCATCTAGCCGTTGTTTAAGCTCTTTAAGTAATTGTCTGTCTGATAAATTATTCATGGTTCTCTTTTTGTGCTTTATTTCTTTCTAAAAATCGTTGGTTTAATATGTTCTAACGGAACATTCATTCCTGTTAAAGATTCTGAATGACCAATAAAAAAATATCCTCCTTGTTTAACATGGGAACTCAATTTATTTATTACACTTTCTTGTGTAGGTCTATCAAAGTAAATCAGTACGTTCCTGCAAAAAACAACATCAAATTTTTCATTAATATTTGAATATGTTGAATCCATTAAATTCAAATATTTTAATGATAAGTTTCTTTGCAATTCGGGTCTGACTTTAACAGTTGGATTCGCTTTATCTTTACTTTTTAATAAATACTTCTTTTTTAAATCTATAGGAATAATATCGACTTTATTAAGGGGATAAATTCCTTTAGCAGCCTTACTTAATACATTTTGTGAAATATCTGTACCAAGCAATGAATAATCAAATCCGGCATTAATACTTTTAAATTCATTTAATGTTATAGCCAAAGTATATAATTCTTCACCACTTGAACAACCTGCACTCCATATTTTAATTGGTTGTCTGTTATTTTGATTAATAAATTCAGGTAAAACAGTTGTTTTTAAAAAGTCAAAATGAATTGGTTCTCTAAAAAAATCAGTTTTATTTGTTGTAACAACGTTTAAAAAATTAAAAATTTCCTCACGTTGTCCATCCTTACTGAATAAGTAGTCTTTATACTCTGTATAAGAATTCATATTTAATTCACGAATTCTTTTTAACAACCTCCCTTGTAACATAATTCGTTTTACAGGAGGCATTTTTATACCAAACTCAGTATAAATAAATTGGCTAAAAGCTTCAAAATCCTTTGTTGATAATTCAGCTTTAAAACAATCCAAATCTTTTGAGTATGACTTCTGGTTATCCACTACTTATTTATTTGATTAATCAAATCTCCCATTCCAATAATTTCATTTATACTAAATACTTTGTCTGAATTTAATATCAAATAAAAATTATCATTAACAGAACATGTTGCTTTTATATATGCCGGACTATAATCTGTGTCAACTTTACGAAATTCAGCTTCATCCACCTCAAAAACATCAGTAACAGCATCAGCCATAATACCAACTCTAAATGAACTGTTATTATCGTCTCTTATAACATCTATAATAACAATACATGTTTGAGGAGTAATTTCTACGGATTGCATTCCAAACTTAATACCTGTATCTATTACTGGAACTATTTCATCTCTAAAATCTATAACTCCTTTCATGAAAGAAACAGTTTCAGGCATTTTACGAGGCACTTCGTATTCACGAATCTCATTTACCTTACTTACATGAATTGCAAAAGATTCATTGCCTAACTTAAACGAAAGATATGAATTGTTAATCTCTTCCATTATTATACGTTTTTACTTTCAATTTGATTAATAACGTGCATTAAATCAATCATGTGAATAAATTCATCTTTTTCCTGTACAGTTCCTTCAAAAGATTCAATTAAACCCATCCCATTTTGAAAAGCTGCGGGTTTAATTCTATCATTACTCACTTCAAAAACTTCTTTAACTAAATCCACTACAATTCCAAACTGAGACTCTAATTTATCTTCAGGAGATACAACTATAATTGAGGTATCTCTGCTATTTTCATAATTCTCAATTTGCATTATAACTCTTAAATCTGTTACAGGAACAATATTTCCATGAAGATTAATAACACCCAGTATAAAATCTTTTGTATTAGGTACCTTTGTTACATTACCTTCTTCAAAAGGTAGAATATTTCTAACCTTAAGGCTATCGAAAGCAAAAATTTGGTTTCCCAGATTAAATGATATTAATGTTTTAAAATCGCTCTCCATAACTAATTATTTATGCAGTTTTTGAACCCAATGATAATGTATTAACCTATTTGTATCAACTACCATTGAAATAGTACCATCCCCCATAATTGAAGCACCTGATATTACTTCCTGATCTTTTAGTAATCTTCCAAAAGGTTTAACTACAGTTTGAAATTCACCCACTACTTCATCAACTACTAAACCAATCTTCTTATTTTCAAATTTTACCTGGATAATATGTTTTTTACCCTCTCTCTTTGGTTCATTAAATATTTTCCTTAAATCAATAGTTGGAAACTGTTCACCATTAAGAGTAATAACATTATTAAAAATATTTTTTTGTTCCTCAACCTCAAGTGGAAATATTTTTTCAATTAATGATATTGGAATAACATATTGTGTTTCAGCAACAGTAACTAATAATCCATCAATAATAGATAATGTAAGTGGCAATTCTAAAGTAACGGTTGTACCTACATCTGGCTCTGAATCAATAGAAACTTCACCTCTAATCTCACCAATTTTACGCTTAACAACGTCCATTCCAACACCACGACCAGAAAGATCAGATACAACATCTTTAGTAGAAAATCCACTCATAAAAACAAGATCAAAGATTTCTTTCTTTGACAGTTCTATACCTTCATCTACAAGACCCTTTGATATTGCCTTTTTAAGTATATAATCAGGATCTATACCACGTCCATCATCAATCACTTTTATTATTACACTAGCACCTTCATAGTATGCCTTAAAAATGATGGTTCCTTTAGGTGACTTACCTTTTTTGATACGTTCATCAGGCATTTCAATTCCATGATCCACACAATTTCTTATCATGTGAAGCAATGGATCAGTTAAATGCTCAATAATATTTTTATCTAACTCAATATCGCCACCTTCAATTATAAAATCAATTTCTTTATTTAATTCCTTAGATAAATCACGAACCAATCTCTGGAATCGCATCAAATCATTTTGTATAGGAATTAAACTTATTTCAAAAGCATTATCTCTTAATTGACGAGTTAATTTTTGAATATTTTCTGAAAGGCCCATTAAATGAGCGTCTCCACTATTTTCAGCATGAAGGTCTAATTGAGCTTGAATTGTAACTAATTCACTAACTAAATTTACAAGCTCATCTATTTTTGTAGAAGATACACGTATACTTGAGATTTTATGTTCTTTTAACTGAACTTTCTTTTTCTCATTTTGATCTTCTTCAACTACTTTTTCCTTACTCCAGGATATTTCTTTTAATTGTTTACCAGATAATTGCTCCCCACCTGTTTTAGCATTATTAATAAACTCTTCTAATTCTGATCTTTTAAGAATATTACCATGTGCCAGTTCTGTTATTTCAAGATCACATTCATCTTCAACAAAGATAAACACATCCTGAATTTCATTTTCAGGTTCAGATGTATTTAATAATACATCCCAAGTAACAAAACAATCTTCCGGATTTATATCCTCAATCTCTGGAACTTTTTCATCATAAGAAATAACTATTGCTTCACCTAACGCATGTAAATCATCAAGTAAAAACAATGGATTAGTTCCATTTTGTAAAATATTACTATGAGGCTTTATCTTGATTAAGAAAGTTTTGGTATCATCTTCTTCATCTAATAACTCTTCCTCTACAGTAGTATCTTCAACAGGTTTATCTTCAGAGGTATTAACAAATTGCTTAACTCTAGTTGTTAATTTCTCAAGATCCTTTTTTTCTTCAGAGTCTGTAAGATCACCAACATCAAGAAAATGTTTAATTTGATCTATAGCATTAAATGTTAATGAAATTAAATCATCTGTTACAGATAATTTACCGTTTCTTACCCAATCAAATACAGTTTCTAAATGATGAGTAAACTCACTTAAATCATTAAAGCCAAACATTGCACCACCTCCTTTAAGGGAGTGCATAGCTCTAAAAATTCGCTCTATTATTTCTTTATCACCTTTATCATTCTCAAGTAACAATAATGCTTCTTCAAGATCATGAACATTATCCAGTGATTCTTCAACAAATTTTGCTCTGAACTTATCAATCATGCCTATGCATTTTTTGTAATTAAAGAATCAAAAAAACGTAACGATTCGTTTACGTCATTTAAATCAATTTGATGTTGTTGAGATTGCAGGAGTCCTGATTTAATTACAGGAATTAATTTTTGAGTATTAGATACTATTTCATTGGAACTAGCAATACTTCCATCTCTTAACCCACTGTAAACAATTTCAATGGGTTTAACAATATGATCAACACTTTCGATACCTAACATAGGAGCAGTGCCTTTAATATTGTGAGTGATTGCAAAAACTTTTTCAATGATACAATCTTCTAATTCACCTTTCTTTTCCCTAACAAGGTTTTCTATAATTTCTAAATCTTTTATAGAATCCTTAATAAAAGTCTCCTTTATTTTCTCAATCATCGTAATACTCTTGATATCGCACTAAGTAATTTTGCAGGAACAAATGGTTTAATAATCCAACCTGTAGCACCAGCCTGCTTAGCTTCCATCTTTTTCGCAGCTTGAGATTCTGTAGTTAAAAATAAAATTGGAATATGCTTGTAAGCATCAATTTCTCTAACTTTACGAATCAAGCCTAAACCATCAAGATTTGGCATATGTAAGTCAGTAATAATGATATCAATGGTACGCCCATCTAAAAATTGTAAAGCATCTTCACCATCAACACCAACTAATACATCATAACCTTCATTTTGAAGAGTAAAGTTAACAACTTCTCTTATACTTTCTGAGTCATCAACAATAAGAACTGTCTTAGCCATAATTAGTTAAAATTAATTTCTATAGTTTAAATAGATCGTTAAATCCTGCATTTGATATTAGTCCATCAATATCTTCACCAAATATTCCTTCAATAACACACTCTTTTCCTTTATTTTCAATTGATTTCTTTAAAGAACTCATTAATTGAATAAAAGTTACATCTAATGCTGAAGGATTGGTTATATGAATATCTAAATTATTTGAAAAATCAACAGCTTCCAAAACACTATCTCTAATTTTGCTTATATGATTAATTATAAGTTCACCAGAGATTATCATTTTACTCTGATCTTTTTCATGTTTTACATCAACAGAGAACGCTGCATCCATAATAATTCTTTGTTATAAAATTAAAATTTCTCGTAATTATCCAAATCAAAATCTTTGTCTAAATTTATAATATCACCTTTAGATGATACATCAGTTTTTGTCTTTGTAAAATTTGATGTAATTACTTCTTCTTTATCGATTATTTCTGAATCTATATTTTCTTCTGCTTCTTTAGCTACATAATCATTATCACCAATATTAAAGAAGCTAACTGCTTCTTTTAATCTATCTGCTAGCACAGAAAGTTGCTCAGCGCTTTGAGTCAATTCATCAGATGATGATGCATTTTCCTGTGTAATTAGATTCAGATTTTGCATTGCCATATTAATTTGCTCTGCACCTGTTTTTTGTTCAATACTGGCTGCTGATATTTCTTTAATTAACTGGGTAGTTTTTTCAATATCAGGCACTAATAATCTTGATTTCTCTCCTGCTTCCTGAGAAACTTTCAAACCACTATTTACAAGTGTATGTATTTCATCTGCTGCAACTTTACTTCTTTCTGCAAGTTTTCTAACTTCTGCAGCAACAACTGAAAAACCACGTCCATGCTCACCGGCACGTGCAGCTTCAACAGCAGCATTAAGTGCTAAAATATTAGTTTGAAAGGCTATATCACCGATAATAGTAATTTTTTCTGCCACAGTTTTCATAGAAGTGGCAGCTTCTGATGATAGTTTATCTGCAATATTTACATCCTTAGCTGTTTCTACAGTAATCTTCTCAGTTTCTACAGCATTTTCGGTGTTTTGATCAATATTAGCAACCATTTCTTCAATTGAAGTGGAAACCTCTTCAGCGGATGCAGCTTGATCAGCAGATCCTTTTGATAATTGTAAAGAACTATCTTTTACGTTTTGACCACTAGAAACAAGATCATTTGCGTTTTCCTTAATAGTTACAACAATACCTTTAAGATTTATTGCCATTTTATTAAGTGCATCTGCTAATAAACCAATTTCATCTTGCTGACTGATTTCCAATTCAGCAGTTAAATCTCCCTGACCAATAGCTTGGGCAAAAGTTAATCCTTTATTCAATGGTTTTACAATGCTTGTATATAGTATGTATGCACTAAATACTGCAACAGCGGCCAGAACAAATATCATAATAATCACGAAAAGTCCGAAACCAGCAAAGGAACTTTCCATTTCATTTAAAGAATCATCATTTAATGCTTTAAATTTAGTTTCAAGTACATCCAGATCTTTATTAATTTCAGTACCTAAATTAATAATTTCTCCATCCTCCTGAACCATTGGCTCTACTTCAAAAATAACCATCACGTCGTCATAAGACTCAAAAGTATTAAGACTGGACATTACATATTTTTGTTTTTCGAATAATGAATCAGTCTTATGTACTATAACTTTATAAAACTCCTGATCCTCTTTATTCCAATGTTGATTAATTAACTCTAACTCTGTTTTAAGTTTTGGATAATCATCTTTAATCAAGGTTTCTAATCTTTGTTTATCCGAAGTTCCCGGTTGTCTGTCAACAAATACCCAACTTTTAATAAGCGACTTTGAATTGTTTACCATATCCTTAAACTGCTGTATTTTTTGAGCAGACGGACTATAAACGCCTGTAATTTCTTCACTTAAATCTCTACTATTATGTAAAGTAACAAATGTAGAAACTCCATTAAAGATAATTGCTATTAAAATTAACCCAAAACCTGCAAATAGCTTTTGAGCAATATTCAATTTAATCTTCATACTAAAATTTTTACTTTTTTATGGCTGCAGCCATATTTGCTAATTTAGAACTAATACTTAAGCCCAAAGATTGCGCATTGGCTTCATGAACCTCAAACTTAAGGTTATTATCTCTGACTACAAAATTAATTACTGCACCATAATCAGTAGCACCTTCACTTTCAGTAATTATTAATGAATTTTTTCCTAGTTTGCTTTTTAGTGTTTCAGCATGACGAGAAAAATTAACATAAGATGATACATATAAAACCTGACAATCGGTTACTTCATCCACGTTATTAAACTCCTTAATTACTACAGTCTGATAACCAAATTTTTTACCAGCTGATTGGGAGTTTAGCCATTCTGCAATTTTCGGGCTTTTTAATACCCCAATTACAAAATCACCTTGTTTTGCCTCTTCTGCCCAACCAATATATCGTATGAAATTTAAAGTAAATACAGACTTATATTTCTCAACTTGACTAAAACCAGTTAATGGTATAAGCACTAAAAAGAATAATAATAAAATTTGTTTCCTCATAACACTTTCTGAATATGTAATTATTGTTTTCCTTCCCACATAGTACGACGAATAAAATATTAGGTTACCTTTTTTGTTTATAAAATGTTGAAAAGTACGAACACTTAAAATATTTAATAGTTTTAAAATGGTATTAAAATAATATTCGCATAACTTTGTCAGCACTTTACAAATACTTGGTATATAAATGAGAAATTTTAATGTTTTCAATTTAGGAGAGGGAGAATATTTCGAGATAAGAGTTAAATCAACTTTGTTAGATATTAAAAAACAACTTGAAGGACATAAGATATTTAAGATAGATGTGTTTTTACATTCTAATAATTCAGAAGAGTACTTGAATGAATGTGATATAATTAATACTTACATAAAAGAAATTTTTAAAGGTGAGATTCCGGCTACAACATATATATCAAACGATCCCGCCTTTAATGATGACGTATTATTTTCTTGTCAATCAAATAATGACAATTCTATAAAAATCAATTTTAAAAAATTATTAAACCATCATTATACAACTATAGAACATAAAGATGGTATAGAATTAATATCTGGAGGTATACATTTTAATGAGAGTTCTCAGC
Source organism: uncultured Saccharicrinis sp. (assembly GCA_963666825.2). GTDB lineage: Bacteria > Bacteroidota > Bacteroidia > Bacteroidales > Marinilabiliaceae > Saccharicrinis. The sequence continues at coordinate 4,941,908 of OY763044.2, forward strand.
TTTTAAGTTTCCAGAGAGCTTTTGATTTTGCTGAACAATTATTAATGGCAGAAGATATGAATTTTGGTAATTTATACCGTCAATGGAATTATATTCCATCAATAAATGAAATCTCTGATTTTAATAATTCATCTAAATCAAATTTTGAAATAATTAATGAATTAAAATCTATTTTCACAGATGAATCAATATATAAGAACGGCTATCCTTCTGTATCTGATATAGGCATTAATTTAGGAGGGATGACTATTGACTTCATGGCATTAAGTAATTATTCTCAGTCAAGCACTTTAGATATAGAATCAGAATACTACTTACCATTTTCAGAAATAGCAAAATTTTTGAACTTGGAAAACGATGAAATATGGATTTCCGGGTCTTGCTTAAACTTTAAACCTACTAAAGATATCGAGAAGCAAACATTGAAAGCACTAGATGAAACATTTAAACTGATTGATTGTAAAAATCTGGAATCTTCAAATATCAAAACTGACCAGAAAAATAATTTTAAAGCTGGTTTCAAACTAATTAAAGCATACGTAAAATTTGAATCTCATAATCAGGAGGTAAAAAAAATTATCAATTCAGTTTTACCTGATACAAACTGTATCATAATCAATACAGAATTCTACAACAAGGAAAAACTTATTGAATTAGAATCATTTACATCTCTATAACTTATAAAAGAAGTTAATATTATATATTTTTTAAGTATGTTTTTCAATTTATAATAACTTCGCAACTCATTTTTATTATTTAATTCAATTTTGTAATGTGGATTTTAATCGCACGAACAATTTTAAAAAATAGAATATTACTCTTAAGTATTTTATTGGTTATTACATCATTTATGGCATATAAAGCAGGCGATGTTCAAATGTCATATCAATATGCTCCATTATTGCCAGAAGATGATCCAGCTTATATTGAGTACCAAAATTTTGAAAAGCAATTTGGTAATGAAGGAAACCTCATGGTTATTGGTGTTACAGATAAAGACTTTTTTAAACTTAATCACTTTAAAATCTGGACAAATTTTACCAAATCATTATCACAAATAAAAGGTGTTAGTTCTGTTTTATCGGCAACTGAGTCATACAATTTAGTAAAGAATACTAAAGAAAAACAATTCAATATAATTCCAGTATTCAATGATAATATAAATTCACAATACGAATTAGATTCAATTAGTTCAGAATTTTTCAATTTACCTTTTTATGAAGGTAATCTATACAATAAAAAAACAAATACTTATTTATTAGCCATAACTCTGGAACCGGAAATTCTTCAAAGTCCCGAAAGAGTTGAATTAATTAATAATATAGTTAAAGCTGGTACTGAGTACTCTGAAAAATCAAATAATGAAATTCATTATTCAGGATTACCATACATTAGAGTTACAACAGCAGAAATGATAAAAAAAGAGCTGAACATGTTTGTTTTTATGGCTCTTGGAGTTACTGCTATCATCATGTTCTTATTCTTTAGATCTTTTAAGGTAGTAATGTTTTCAATGCTTGTTGTAGGAGTTGCAGTAATTTGGGCTCTTGGAACTCAAGCATTGTTTGGATATAAAATTACAATTCTTACAGGAATGATTCCGCCTTTAATTATTGTTATTGGAATACCTAATTCTGTTTTTCTATTAAACAAATATCATCAGGAGTACAGAAAACATGGAAATAAAATAAAAGCTCTTCAGAGAGTGATCTGCAAAATAGGTAACGCAACATTCTTAACAAATTTAACCACTGCATCAGGATTTGCAACTTTCATTTTTACCAGTAGTAAAATTCTTGTTGAATTTGGTGTTATTGCAGCTATTAATATAATTGGAGTCTTTATTTTATCTCTGTTATTAATACCTATAATATTCAGTTTTGTATCTGAACCTAAAGAGCGTCACTTAAATCACCTTGAAAATAAAGCTGTTAATAAAATAGTCGACAAACTTATACACATTTCTTTAAATCATAGAACAACCGTATATACAACAGCAGGAGTTATTTTAATTTTTGGATTTATTGGAATATCAATGATCAAAACAACTGGCTATATGCTAGATGACATACCTCATGATGATCCTTTATATCTTGATTTAAAATATTTTGAAGATAATTTTGATGGATTAATGCCACTTGAAATTATGATAGATACCCAAAAACCTAATGGTATTTTAAAAGCAAGTAACCTTAAAAAAATGGATAAATTTCATCAAGAAATATCTGCGCATTCAGATATTTCCAAGGCTATTTCTTTATCGGAGGTTGTTAAGTTTGCAAGACAGGGTTTTTATAACGGTAATAAAAAATACTATGGTATTCCAAGCAATCAGGAAAGAAATTTCTTGCTATCCTATGTTTCAAACTCAAAAGGTGATCAACAAAAATTAATAACCAATTTTATTGATACTGCTCGAACAAAAACCAGATTAAGCTTTAGATTAAAAGATATTGGTACTACAAAAATGTCTGAATTAAACGATTTAATATTAAAGAGTTTAGACGAAGAATTTCCTGGTGACAAGTATATTACTTCTGTTACTGGTGCAAGTATTCTTTTCTTTAAAGGAACAAAATATCTTATACAAAATTTATTTGTAAGCTTGTTTTTAGCAATTATACTAATTGCTTCATTTATGGCATGGATGTTTTCTTCGAAAAGAATGGTGTTAGTATCATTAATTCCTAACCTGGTACCTTTAATAATGACAGCTGCATTAATGGGATATTTTTCTATTCCTATTAAGCCATCTACAATATTAGTTTTTAGTATTGCTTTTGGTATATCCGTAGATGATACAATTCATTATTTAGCTAAATATAGACAAGAATTAAGTGAAACAAACTGGAGTATTAAAGCTGCTGTCGTTCTGGCACTAAAAGAAACAGGAGTTAGTATGATGTATACTTCTATAATTCTGTTTTTTGGATTTGGTATTTTTGGTTTTTCTGAGTTTGGAGGAACTGTAGCTTTAGGTGTATTAGTAGCTGTTACTTTATTAATAGCGCTATTCTCAAACTTAATTTTATTACCTTCGATTTTACTAACACTTGAAAAACTTATAACCAACAAATCATTTAAGGAACCATTATTACATATATATAATGAGGATGAAGATATTGAGTTGGAAGAACTAAAAATTGAAAAGAAAATAAAAGAATAATATAAATGTTATCTATAAATCAGGTTCAGGATCTTATTAAAAATGAAATAGAGAAATCTAATTTTATTAAAAAGCCAATAAACTTATATGAGCCCATTGAATACACAATGGAGATGGGAGGTAAGAGAATCAGACCTTTTCTGTGTTTAATGGCAACTCAGCTCTTTAATGGAGATGTTTATAAAGCAATAAAACCTGCACTTGGACTTGAAATTTTTCATAATTTCACATTGTTACATGATGATATTATGGATAATGCAGATGTAAGACGCAACAGACCAACCGTTCATAAAAAATGGAATGAAAATGTTGGAATTTTATCTGGAGATGCAATGCTTATTAATGCATACCAATATATATCTCAATGTGATAAAGATATTCTACCTGAACTTTTAAAATTATTTAATGAAGTAGCTATTGGCGTTTGTGAAGGACAACAATATGATATGGATTTTGAAGAGAGAATAGATGTTTCAGTTGATGAATATCTGGAGATGATTAAACTAAAAACAGCAGTTTTATTGGCTGGTAGTTTAAAAGCAGGAGCAATAGTAGCTAATGCAGCACTCAATGACGCTGAATTAATATATAACTTTGGTATTAATATAGGAATAGCCTTTCAACTTCAGGATGATTATTTAGATTCTTTTGGTGATCAAAAAAGCTTTGGTAAAAAAATTGGTGGAGACATTGTTGCCAACAAAAAAACATTTTTACTGATTACAGCATTAAATAATGCAACCTTTGAGGATAAACAAACGTTAAAAAGTTGGATTAATGCAAAAGATTTTAACGAGCAAGAAAAAATTAATGCTGTAAAGTCCATTTATTCAAAGAATTTAGTTGACGAATCTTCTAAAAAACTAATGCTTGAGTATTATAATCTTGCTATGGAAAATATCTCCCATATTAATGGAAATGATAAAATTAAAGCTGAACTAATCGAATATGCATCTAATTTAATGCAAAGAATTAATTAGTTCTAATAAAATAATTTGTAACTTTTTTGCCCAATTCATAATATTTTCAATATCTCATGGAACAATTAGAAGGGAAAGTAATACAGGTAGTAGGCCCTGTAATCGACGTACATTTTGAATTAAAAGATCAAGAACTTCCTAATATATTAGATGCTCTTGAAATTACTCGAGAAAATGGAGAAGTCATAACAATTGAATGTCAACAACATATTGGTGAAAATACAATCAGATGTATTTCTATGGATGCAACTGATGGTTTGGTTCGAGGAATGAAAGTTGTTGCTACAGGTCAACCTATATTAATGCCCCCAGGTAATTCGGTAAGGGGTCGACTTTTAAGTGTTACAGGAGCAGCTATTGATGGTATTGGTGATGTAGATAAAACAAACGGTGTACCTATTCACCGCGAACCACCTAAATTTGAAGATCTTTCAACAGAAAGTGAAATACTATTTACCGGAATTAAAGTTGTTGACTTAATTGAACCTTATGCCAAGGGGGGTAAAATTGGTTTATTTGGTGGAGCAGGAGTAGGAAAAACTGTATTAATCCAGGAACTAATCAATAACATTGCTAAAGGTTATGACGGTTTATCAGTTTTTGCTGGAGTAGGAGAGCGTACTCGTGAAGGAAATGACCTTCTTCGAGAAATGATCGAAGCCGGAATTGTAAACTACGGTGAAGAATTCAAGAAAAGTATGGAGGAAGGCAGTTGGGATTTATCAAAAGTTGATAAAAAAGCACTTGCTGACTCGCAGGTTACAATGGTTTTTGGTCAGATGAATGAACCACCAGGTGCACGTGCCAGAGTTGCTTTATCCGGATTAAGTATTGCAGAAAGTTTTAGAGATGGAGATGGCTCAGGAGCTGGTAAAGATATTCTTTTGTTTGTTGATAATATATTCCGTTTTACACAAGCTGGTTCTGAGGTTTCTGCACTTCTTGGACGTATGCCTTCTGCAGTAGGTTATCAACCAACTTTATCTTCAGAAATGGGTGAGTTACAAGAAAGAATTACTTCAACAAAAAATGGTTCTATTACATCTGTACAAGCAGTGTATGTACCTGCAGATGACTTAACAGACCCGGCTCCGGCAACAACATTTACTCACCTTGATGCTACAACAGTATTAAGCCGTAAAATTGCTGAGTTAGGTATATATCCTGCAGTTGATCCATTAGATTCAACTTCACGTATTCTTACACCTGAAATTGTTGGAGATAAGCACTATAACACTGCTCAAAGGGTAAAAGAAATATTACAGAGATATAAAGAACTTCAAGATATTATTGCAATTCTTGGAATGGAAGAATTATCAGAAGAAGATAAACAAGTTGTACACAGAGCAAGAAGAGTACAAAGATTTTTATCTCAACCGTTCCACGTTGCAGAACAATTTACAGGTTTAAAAGGAACTTTTGTTAGCATTGAAGATACTATAAAAGGCTTTAATATGATTATTGATGGAGAGGTAGATAAATATCCAGAAGCAGCATTTAACCTGGTTGGAACAATAGAAGAAGCTATTGAAAAAGGTGAAAAATTACTTTCTGAAGCTAAATAATTATGGATCTATATTTAGAAATTATTACTCCTGAAAAGAAACTTTATTCTGCGGATATAGGACTTGTTTCCCTTCCCGGAGTAAATGGACGATTTACAGTTCTTAAAAATCACGCCTCTATCATTTCTCAATTGAGTAATGGTAAAATCAGAGTGATAGGAAAAACAGGAAAGGAAAGTATTTTTGAATGCAACGGAGGTATTTTTGAATGCAAAAACAATAAGGCTACAGTACTTATTGGATCTATAAAAGAGTAATTTAATATATTTAAATAAAAGAAAAACCGTTATCATAAATGATATCGGTTTTTTGCATTAATAAAGTGTGTTTTGAAAAAAGTTCTTATAATACGTCTCAGCTCAATAGGAGATATCATTCAATGTATGTCTGTTACAGGAGGTTTTAAAAATCATTATCCTGACTGTGAGTTACATTGGATTATACGTAAAGATTTAGCCTCGTTATTAAAAATTGATCCAAGAATTGACCGACTTATTGAATTTGACAGGGAATTAGGTATGTCAGGATTAATAAAACTGGCTTTTAAACTTAAAAAAGAAGGTTATACTCATATTTATGATGCACATAGTAATATAAGATCTAATATTTTAAAAATAATACTTCGTCCTTTAGGAATTGGACCTAAACTAATTACCAGAAGAAAAAGTAGATTTAAACGATTCTTACTTTTTAAGTTCAGAATTAATCTTTTACCTAAACCTTTTAGAGCATTTGAATCTTTTAGATTACCATTGAAAAAATGGGGTATTCTAAATTTCTATACACTTCATGATAACTGGGTGTTTCCAAAAGAAACACAAGATAAGTGTACTGAATTAATTAAAGAACAACCTATTAAAACAATCACTTTAGTTCCTTCAGCTGCCTGGGAATTAAAACGATGGCCTGTGGAATACTGGAAGAAACTTGTCACGTTATTACCTGATTTTCATTTTAATATATTAGCTGGTCCTACAGATACTTTTTGTGAAGAAATTGTAGAAGCCGATCCATCACGTGTATTAAATTTAGCTGGAAAAACTTCATTATTAGAAAGTTTTTGTGTTACTGCTCAATCTAAATATGTAGTAAGTGGGGATACAGGATTTCTGCATGCAGCTGATCTTTTTAATATTCCTGGTTGCGCAATAATAGGTCCAACTGCATTTGGTTATCCTACAGGTGAAAAAATGAAAATATTTGAACGTAATTTACCTTGTCAACCGTGTAGTAAGCATGGCGATACTAAATGTAAATTGAAAGAAATAAAAAAATGTTTAGTAGATATCACACCAGAACAAATTGTTAAGGAGATAAAAGCTAATGAATCATGTTTTTTACCGTAATAAAATATTCTGGTAATATATAAATAATCCTTTTTTGAGATTTTTGAACCTAATTTAATATGATGGGCACAATTTTCTCTAAGAGGATTAATGGAAAACATAAAAACAATAAATTCATATATTATATACATGGATATTTTATTATGTGGTTTTATTCAAGATATAAAACTATATATCTGAAAAATTTCCTAAAAAAAACAAATCAATACAACTCAAACTATATTTTTCAGAGAGTAAATTATTATAATAAACTTTCAGATAATTTTAATCTATCAAATTTCATTCATTTAAAGAATTTTAAATATACTGGTGAATTCAAAACCTACTATTTAGATTTTTTTAAGTTCAAGAGATATTTTTTCCCCAACGCAAAATTCTGTTATGAATTTGGAGACGTAATTCTCACTCCTCAACTTCCTACCATTGTTAAGAGTCGTCCAATCTCTATATCTAATAAAAATGCTGTACTTCTAAATTTGAATAAAATCAGACATTTTATTTTTGTAAAAGACTCAAATTCATACAATAACAAAATAAATAAATTAGTTTGGAGAGGTAAAATCACAAAATTAATGCCTCATAGAGAGGATTTCTTTAGGATTCATCATGACAACACAATTTGTGACATAGGAGCTGTCAATAATTATGTTAAAAATAAAAATTGGATCAAATCAAGACTCACTATTGAAGAACAACTACAATACAAATTTATTTTGTCAATTGAAGGAAATGATGTTGCTACAAATCTAAAATGGATAATGTCTTCAAATTCTGTTGCCGTAATGACTAAACCAAAATATGAAACCTGGTTTATGGAAGGAACTCTAATTCCAGATTATCATTTCATTTGTATTAAAGATGACTATTCTAATTTAAATGAAAAACTAGAATATTATATAAATAATCCAATCGAAACATTAAAAATAATAAGAAACGCCAATCTATACATAAATCAATTTAAAAATAAATCACAGGAAAAATTAATCTCATTATTGGTTCTTAAAAAATACTTTGATTTAAGTATCTGAAATATAATTAGAATAGTAAAATAGGATTTTGTTATTGTTAACGAGTTAACTTAATAAGGAAAAATATTTGATATATATTTGTTGTCTGAATTAAACTAATTAACAATTGATGAGATTTCAAGTAAACCCAAAGTTTCAAGAACTAGAGGATTTTATTAAAGATTTACCAAAAAATTTTGACATCACAGGTGAATCAATTTATGCAGGTCGTAATGAGATTAAAATATTTGATTATAAAGGATATAAAATCAATGTAAAGTCTTTTAAAATACCTCATTTCATCAATAAAGTTGCATATGCCTGGTTGCGAGGATCAAAAGCAAAACACTCATATCAATATGCTTTAAAAATGCGTAGGGTAGGAGCAGACACTCCTGAACCTATAGGTTATGTTGAAATATTAAAAGATGGACTTTTCAATAGAAGTTATTACGTTAGTATTCACCACGAATATGATTTTACAATCAGGGATTTAATTGGTTTTGAATTTGAAGATAAAGAAAATATACTTCGTCAATTTGCGCGATATACTTTTCAGAAATTACACAAAAACAGAATTCATCACCTTGATTATTCCAGAGGAAATATATTAATTTCTCGTCAGGATAAAGGACTATATAATTTCAGTGTTGTTGATATAAACAGAATGAAATTTGAAAAAATGCCTTATTTAAAAGGATTGAAGAACTTCCGTCAAATATGGGCAAGTGAAGAAGAGTTAGAAGTAGTAGCGAGAGAATATGCCAAATTAAACGGTAAAAATGAAGAAGAGGCTGTTAAACTTTTAATTCAATTTGATAAAGACCATAAATATAAAATTAACAGGAAAGCAGAACTTAAAAGAAAAATACGAGGAGAAGAGAAAAATTAATCTTCCATTAATAATTGAATATGTGCTTTTCTTTAATGTAAAATTGTAATTAACTACACTTTAAATACATTTACTTTTATCAATCAAAATATCATTATCTTAATTTCCACTTAATTACTAATACATCTATAACAACTAATTTTCTTTTCTAAACAATTGATTAGCACACAAAGAAGCTAAATATTGTCTATTAAAAAGAATTTGATTGTTATGGAATATTCTTATGACTATCTAATTGTTGGAGCTGGATTATTCGGAGCGGTATTTGCAAAAGAAGCTACAAAAAGAAATAAAAAAGTTTTAATAATTGATAAAAGGAACCACGTTGGTGGAAACCTATATTGCGAAAATATTGAAGGTATAAATGTTCATAAATATGGTGCTCATATTTTTCATACAAGTAATAAAGAAACCTGGAACTACATAAATCAATTTGCAGAGTTTAACAGATATACAAATTCTCCAATAGCTAACTATAAAGGGAAATTATATAATCTTCCTTTTAATATGAATACCTTTTACCAACTTTGGGGTGTTAAAACTCCTGAGGAAGCTCAAAAGAAAATTGAGGAACAGCGAAAACCTTACCTTAATATAAAACCTAAAAACCTTGAAGAGCAAGCTCTTCATCTTGCAGGAAAAGATATTTACGAAACTCTCATTAAGGAATATACTGAAAAACAGTGGGGTAGACCTGCAAACCAAATTCCTGCATTTATTATTAACAGATTACCTTTTAGATTTACTTTTGATAATAATTACTTTTCTGATTTATACCAAGGAATACCTATTGGAGGATACAACAGAATTTTTGATAACTTATTGAAAGGGGCAGAGGTTATAAGCAATGTTGATTACTTAGAAAATAAACTGCTATTTGATGATCTTGCTAAAAAAGTGCTATATACAGGTAAAATTGATACATTTTTCAATTACAAACTAGGAAAGTTAGATTATAGAAGTCTACATTTTGAAACAGAAATCCTTAATAAACCTAACTTTCAGGGAAATGCAGTAGTTAATTATACAGATAAAGAAACTCCTTTTACAAGAATAATTGAACACAAGCATTTTGAATTTGGTAATCAGGGTAAAACAGTTATTACAAAAGAATATCCACATGAATATAGTAAGGATAATGAACCTTACTATCCTCTAAACAACGATGAAAATAATTCACTCTATAACAGCTATAAATATTTAGCAGACTCGTTATCCCATAAATTCATATTTGGGGGAAGATTAGCTGATTATAAATATTACGACATGGATGATACTATAGAAGCTGCATTAAAATTATCTAACTCAGAATTTAATGAACAAATATTATATAGCCAGAAACTACAGGTCAAAATTTGATGCTGCAGGAAAAGCAAAGATGGATTGTGAAACCATTTTGGAAAAAAATGGCTGGAAAAATATAGGTTTTAGACAAACATGGATTAGTAATGCTATTACAGGAACAATAATAAGTGCAATAGGAATTACATGGTCGCTTATTAGATTAAAGCCTAAAAGTATTTTATGTTTGCAATATCCACTTAATAAATTCTATAATTATATTTTAACTATAGCGTTGTTAAAACAATGTAGAATAATAACAATAGTACATGATGTATATACACTAAAAGGTAAGGTTAAAAGACAGAAAAAGGAATTAATGAATCTTTCTAAATCGGAAACACTTATAGTTCATAATTCCACGATGAAAGAATGGTTTGTAGAACAAAACATCAAGACTAACTTAATTGAGTTGGATATTTTTGACTATTTACATTCACCAACAAATAACATTGAAAAACAGCCCTTTAATAATTTAAATTACAGAATTGTATTTGCTGGAAATATGGGTGGTAAAAAAAGCTTTATTTATCAACTTGATGCAATAAAAAAAGGTAATTTTTCAATTGATTTATATGGTATTGGTTTTAATAAGGAACAAATTAAAGATACCAATAACACAATATTAAATTATAAAGGTGTATTTCCATCAAATGAAGTTATTGATCATATAAATGGTGAGTTTGGATTAGTATGGTATGGAAACTCTTTAAAATCATGTGATGGACAAACAGGACAATATTTAAAATACAATAACCCTCACAAAGTATCATTATATATTCAATGTGAGATGCCAATAATCATTTGGAGTAAAGCTGGTATGGCAACATTTGTTGAAGAAAACGAAATAGGAATAACTATTTCTTCGCTGGAAGAGTTATCTGAAAAAATCAATAATATTACTCCTGAGGATTATAACAAGATGAAAACAAACATTTTAATTCTTAAAGAAAAAATATCATCTGGTTACTTTTTAAATAGAGCACTAAAACTAGCTGTATAAATAATAATTTAATAACATTTTAAGGATAGTTTAAAAAGTTATTGAATAACTTATAGTATACGTATATTTGCTGTAAGTTAATATTTCTACCAATAGATACGTAGAAAAGAAATTGTACCTATGACAGCAACACATTATTTTGCAATATTTTATACAGAACATCTTTATTATATACCACAATTTTTACCAGTTGCAAGAGAGTTAGATAAAAGAAATCTCAATTATATATTTGTAATATTAGAAAGTAGTAAAAGAGATATTTTTAACCAAAATGAATCCATTGCAAGAGTTTGTGAAAAAGAAAATATACCTTTTAAAGTAGGTGAATCTGGTTTTGAAAACTGTACTTGCAATTATTTAATATGTGGAGGAGATAATTACCCGGAAACATCCTTACCTCATGATAAAAAAGTACTTATAGTTCATGGTATTGGAACTAAAGTTAGTGCATTTACTGAAGATAAAAATAAATTCGATATCAGATTTATTGAGGGGGAATTCAGATTAAAAAGATTACAAGAGTTATATCCAAATGCAAAAACTGTTTGGGAAAATGTTGGATTTTCTAAACTGGATGATGTATTTCGGTATACTCAAGAAATGAAGAATGAACTTCTCGAAAAAATGGGTTTGGACAAGAATAAACCTACACTTCTTTATGCTCCTACATTTTATCCAAGTTCCATTGAAAATATGTCTAACAAATTCCCCGCGGAATTTAAGGATTATAACTTAATAATTAAACCACACTACTATAGCTATTTAAGAAAGAAATACAAAGCACAACGAAGAAAATTTAAAAAATGGCAAAAGTATAATAATGTTTATTTCGCAGGTTTTGAAGATTACAATATAGCTCCTTTTTATGCTATAGCTGATCTTTTAATTTCTGATGAATCTTCCGTTGTATTTGAATTTGCAGCATTAGATAAACCTGTAATTTGTAATAGGTTTATTTATTTAAGATTGTCCTACAGATTATTTGGAAGATATAAGTTCAACAAACGAATGGAAAGTGCCATGAATCGATTCAGAGACATAGGAGAAAATGTATGGAAATATAAAAACCTTAAATCTACTGTTGAATCAGAACTTAAATCACCTGAAAATAATCATGCTAAACGTATGGAATATACAAAGGAAATTATTGGTCCTGTAGACGGCAAAGTATCGGTAAGAATGGTTGATCTATTAGAAAAAGAATTAAATAAATAAAAAGAGGATATTTCCTCTTTTTTTATTCATAATTATATCCACCATCCAATTGTATAATTTGACCCGTTAAATATGGTGTTTGAGTAATATTCAGACACAACTGAGCAACTTCATCTTCCTGAGCAAATCGCTTTAATGCCACTTTTCCTTTAATCTTTTCTCTTAACCATTCGGGCTTTTCTTTTTGCCAATCAGTATCCACAAATCCGGGAGCAATTGCATTAATTGTAATATTATCCTTTGATAAAAATTTCACCATATTTTTTACCAAGGCATGAACTGCACTTTTACTTACTCCATATGAAGTTGATACAGAATGAGGTATATTTCCTAACATTGAACCAATAAAAACAATACTTCCTCCATTTTGTATATTTGGAGCTAAAGCTTGCATTAAAAAGAAAGGTACATTTAAATTAGCATTGAAAACTTTAAGCCAATTACTCTGTTCAATTTCTCCAAATACAGATCTATCTGTTATACCTGCATTAAAAACTACGGTATTTAAATAAGGTACTAGTTTAAAAATCTCTTCTGAAATACTTTGAATAGATTCTAAATTTGACAAGTCGGCTTTTAAAATATCATATTTACCATCATAGTTTTCTTGTAAAATAGTATTTAAATCTTGTGCTGACTTTTCTGAATTACAATAATTAAATATTACATGATAATCTTCTTGTAAAAGTTTAATTCCTATAGCTTTTCCTATTCCTTTAGTAGAACCTGTAACAAAGGCGTATTTCATATAGATTGGTTTAGAATACAGTAAAAAAAATGTTCACTTTAAATAAAGTGAACACTATTAATATATTAAAGTTTTATTTTGATTCCTCTTTAGAAACTACATCTGGGTTTCCATGATTATCAATACGTTTTTTTATTTTAGCATAACTCTCATAGATCTTTTTCTTCAAAGCTGTAGAACTTGTTCCTTCACCATAAGGAAAATAAAAAACTTTAACGCCAAATTCTTCGAGATAATCATACTTACCTGTCCAATCATCGCCTACAACGAAAATATCAATGTGTAATTTTTTTACAATTTCTTTATGATCTAAAGATCTTTGAGGTATAACAATATCAGGTGCTTTTAATCCTTCAACAATCGCTAATCTTTCTTCAAAAGGAACAATAGGAGGGGCTTTATATGAACTTACTAATTCATCTGTACTTACACCAACTATTAATACGTTTCCCAATCCTTTTGCATAATTAATCATTTTTAAATGATTACTATGAAACATATCAAAAGTACCTGAAGTGTAAACAATTAATTGTTTTTTCTTTTTCCCCATTATTTATTTCTTTTTATACAAAAATCGTGTAAAAGTACATTAATATGCAGTAATCACAAAAATGATATTATAGAAATTCTTGTAATTATAAAAGCAATATTATTTTAATACAGTCAATCACTATTATCAAATCGTTTAAAATCCCTACAAATTAATTAATTTTGAATCCTTTTGTATCATATAAAATAAAATAATGAAAGCTGTACTTTTTTGTGGACAACCATATGCCTTTGATATAATGCATTCTCTATATCAACAACTAGAAAAACAAGGATATGAAACACTATGGTACTTCAATAAAAAAGTGGAACAATTCTTTCCTTTCGATAAAACAAAAGTTCGGTATACAACAGCCATTGATGATCTTATTGCATTTAAAGCTGATGTAAATTTTGCACCCGGAAATGTAATACCTCACTATATTCCAGGTGTAAAAATTCAAATATTCCATGGTCTAGCAGGAGAAAAATCAGGTCATTTTCATATAAGACACTACTTTGATTTATATTTAACACAAGGACCGTATTTTACTGACCGATTTTTGCAACTTAAAAAGAAGTATAAAGATTTTGAAGTAAAAGAAACCGGATGGTGTAAACTTGATAGTTTATTTTCTTTTGATAAATCAATTGAAAACCTAAAACCAAAGGGATATAAACAAGTTTTACTTTATTCTCCTACTTTTTCACCTAGCCTTACATCTGCAACAAAATATAAGGAATCAATATTTGAGTTGGCTAAAAACAAAGATTACTTTATTTACATTAAATTCCATGACAAAATGGACAAATTTGTAGCTAAAGAATACCAGAATTTTGCCGATTCCAATGAGAATGTAGTTGTATATCAAGAAACAAATATTAAACCATTACTTCAGCTGTGTGATTTAATGATTAGTGATACGTCATCCGTAGTATATGAATTTTTATTGTTAGATAAACCTGTAGTTACATTTAATTCAACATCTAAAAACATTAAATGGGATGATATAAGTGATGGTGAAGAATTGGAAATTTCAGTTGCTAAAAACCTTAACGAAGATCCTTACAAAGAAGATCGAAAATGGTTCTATGAAAACTACCATCCATATAATGATGGACTTTCAGCTGCAAGAATGATTTCTGCCGCAGAAGATTATATTAAGGAATTTGGTGTACCTGCACAACGTAAATTACCTTTCTTAAGAAGAAGGAAAATGTATAAATTATTTGGAAAGCCAACAGTCAAATAATTAAAATACTTACACTACACAATTTTTATATTTAAGACTATCATTACTTATTTATTTTTAATTATATATTTTTGCGGCAGTTAAAACATTATAAATGAAAAGAGAAGATTTTGAAATTATGGCTCCCGTTGGTTCTTATGAATCATTACGTGCAGCTATTAAAGGTGGAGCAAATTCAGTATACTTTGGCATTGAGGGATTAAATATGCGTTCAAGGTCATCAAATAACTTTACAGTTGAAGACTTACATGAAATTGTTAAGATTGCCAAAGAAAATAATGTTAGAACATATTTAACTGTCAATACTGTACTTTATGATCAGGATTTAAACTTGATGAAAAAAGTAATCATGGCTGCTAAGGAAGCTGAATTAACAGCAATTATTGCTTCTGATGTAGCTGCTATTTCATTTGCAAGAGAAATCAATGTAGAGGTTCATCTTAGTACACAACTTAATATATCAAACATAGAGTCTCTCAAGTTTTATGCAAAATTTGCTGATGTAGTAGTATTGGCTCGAGAGTTAAATATGGATCAGGTGGCTCAAATTTATCGTGAAATTGAATTACAACAAATTAAAGGACCAAATGGAAAATTGATTCAAATTGAAATGTTTAGCCATGGTGCTTTATGTATGGCTGTTTCAGGTAAATGTTATTTAAGTCTTCATAATACAGATCATTCAGCAAATAGAGGTGCATGTTTACAAACTTGTCGAAGAAGCTATATTGTAAAAGATAAAGATACTGGTCAGGAACTTGAAATTGATAATGAATACATTATGTCGCCAAAAGATTTAAAAACCATTCACTTTTTAAATAAGATGGTTGATGCTGGTGTACGTGTATTTAAAATTGAGGGAAGAGCTCGCGGTCCGGAATATGTTTATACAGTAGTTAAAGCTTATAATGAAGCATTAAACTCTATATTGGATGGTTCATTTGATCAGGAAAAAATTGACAACTGGAATGATGAGTTAAGCACTATTTTTAATCGTGGTTTTTGGGATGGTTATTACCTGGGACAAAAATTAGGGGAATGGAGCCATAATTATGGTAACAGAGCTACTAAACGAAAAATATATATTGGAAAAGGAACAAATTATTTCCCTAAAATTGGAGTCGCCGAATTTTTAATGGAAACAAAAGAATTAAATGTTGGTGACGAAATTCTAATTACAGGTCCAACAACAGGAGTTGTAAAAATGATTGTTCCTGAAATAAGAGTTGATTTAAAAGAAGTTGAACAGACTGTAAAAGGGGAGAGGTTTTCAATGCCCGTATCAGAAAAAATCAGAAGGTCAGATAAATTGTATAAGATAGTTCAATCTCATCCTTCTTTAGATCAATAAAAACCACAAATAAAATAAATCATAGAAAATGGAATACATAGGCAACATAGAAAAAATGAAAACCAGTTTAGATGGACAAGTTCATTATTCATTACCAATAGGAGAGGAGTGTATTGAACTAAACCAATATATTGGAAAAAAAATTTCACTACAATTTCAAAATCAAATAAACTGTGTTGCCTGTGGAAAGAAAACTAACAAATCATTTGGTCAGGGATTTTGTTATAATTGCTTCACAAGTGCTCCGGAAGCTAGTGAATGTATACTTCACCCGGATAAGTGTCAGGCGCATTTAGGTATAAGTAGAGATATGCAATGGTCTGTTAATCATTGCTTAACTCCCCATATTGTATATCTGGCTAATTCATCAAATATTAAAGTTGGAATTACACGTAAAAGTCAAATTCCAACAAGATGGATCGATCAGGGGGCAACAGAAGCAATAATTATAGCAGAAACTCCAAACAGACATATTGCAGGGATAATTGAAAAATATTTAATGCAATATTATTCAGATAAAACCAGCTGGCAATCTATGCTAAAAGGTTTATCTAAAAGCTATGATTTAGCAGGTGAAAAAAATAAAGTAAAAGAACTTCTTCCTGCTGAGCTTTTAAATTACTACAAGGAAAATAGTGAATTAACTAAAATTGAATTTCCAGTTTCTAAATATCCTGAAAAAATTAAAAGTGAAAGCTTTGATAAAACGGAGTCTATTGAAGGTATTTTAACCGGTATTAAAGGACAATACTTAATACTAGATAATTTAAATGTTTTAAATATAAGAAAACACCGGGGCTATCTAGTAAAAGTAACTACTTAATAATCAATTCACTTAATTCATTCCCTGTCAAATTTTTCTTAACAGCTTTCATGTTTAAAGAAAATCTTACATGAATATTGCAATATGATGCAGGATCCAATGAATCTTTTTCTAAGGTCTTAATTTTAAAAAAATCATTTATAAAAAACTTAACGCAACATTTTCCTTTATTATTTATTGCATTAAAATTATAATTATCAATCCATTTGTTTGTAATATATTGATTCATTTCTTCTTTATTAGAATACTCATTATTCAAAATAATAACAGGTGCTCCTGATGAAACTTCATTAATTTTATTTAATAAATTAAAAGCAATTAGTTTAGTTTGATTATCATCAGTGTAAGACTGAGTATTAAGGGTAAAAACATAAAAAATATAACCTGATTTAATATACTTAAATTTATACCAAGAAATTACATTTTGATTTTGATTTAGCATATTACTTTTAATTACATGTTGAGAAGTAACTAAAAGATCTAATAAGTTCTTATTCACAAATAAAATAGAATTACCTATCTCTTCTGAACTTGAATCTTGTAATAATGTAAAATAGTTTTTATTGCTAATTTTGCGGTAAAATTGATGATTGATATTATCCTTTCTTAATTCAATCAAATCAGCATTTTTATTTAATAAGGATAAGGTTAAAGAATCAATATCTACATTAGAATTTGAATCCTTTATATTATCTAAGTTAATAGAAATAAAAGACAATTTGTTATTATTCTGATAACAACTAATACTAATTAAAGCAATAATAATATAGACAAAATAACGATGCATTTATGACGTTTTAGCCAATATAAAGCCAAATTAAATGCAATAACTACTTTTTACATAAGCGGGTAAAATAAGTTGATATTATTATCTAATTCTTACATTATTATATTCATCTATTGAATCTATATGAATAGTAACACCAATTTCATGTATTTTTTTTATAGCATCTTCATAGGTTGTTGCAATTTCATGAGCTTCAGTTAAACTCATTGTTCCCGGAAGAGTAATATGAAAGGTTAATTCTGAATGATTTCCATATTGATGAATTAAAAAATGATGCGGATCTAAATCTTTACTAAAATGATCAATTCCTATTTTTTGTATACTTATTTGAAGATCTTCATCAATTTTTTCACCTAGAAATATAGATAATGATTCTTTTAGTATTTTGTAAGTAGTATAAAATATAAGGAAAGAAACTAATAGACCTAAAACACCATCTACCCACCAAAAATATTTTCCAATAAATATACCTCCTAAAATGATTACACTGGAAAATGCATCACTTCTATGATGCCAACCATCGGCAATTAAAGATTTGGCCTTTATTTTTTTTCCATAATAAACAGAATATTGAGCCATAATCTCCTTAACAATAATTGAGATAACAGTGACTACAATTGCAAAATTACCATATGTAACTTCTTCATGCATTCGCAATTTAAGAACGGATTCATAAGTAAAGTTAGCCCCAACTAAAGCAAGTAAAATACCTACAAAAATAGTTGACATTAACTCAGCTCTTCCATGTCCGAATGGATGTTCTTCATCTGCGGGTTTTGAAGAAATTTTAATTCCTATTAATACAGCAATAGATGATATTGAATCGGTAAGTGTATGCCATGCATCAGCAACTAATGCCACAGAATGAAATAAAATTCCTGCCCAAAACTTTATTATAAATAAGGCTATATTTAGTATAATTGAACTCCAGGAAACTATAATTCCAGTCTTATAATTTTTCATTAATTTGTTACTTTTTTATTACTTCTGAGTCAACTGGAAAACCACTTTTTTTCCATTGTTTAAATCCACCCTCTAACTGAAAAACATTGTTATAACCTAAACTATTCAACCATATTGCACATTCCTGACTTCTCTTTCCGATTTGACAGTATAAAAATATTTTACTTTCCTTGTCAACACCTTTTAATAAAATGGTTAACATTTCTTTTGTTTCAGCAGATTTTGCATCAACTAAACGATTTTTATTATATTCTTCGATAGAACGTAAATCAAATAACTCGCATTTTCCTATTTCATATACTTGCTTAAAAAAATCTTCCGATTTTAATATACAATTGCCTTTCTCCTGCCCATTAACTGCAAAACAGATAGAAGTTAATAAAAAAAATAAACTAATTTTTAATTTATACATACTGTTTTAAATCATAAAAAAATCAGAGATAATTTTATCTGTGATGAATTTATTATCTTCTGAAATTTTGATAAAATTACCCTCTACTATTATATTATTTTTTGCTTTTTGATTTTCTAATTCTTTAGAAAAAAAGAATTCTATATCCTTATTAATACTACTATACAAATCATCCAAATCTACACCTTTTCTGGTACGTAAACCTAACATGATTATCTCATTATATTTATCAATTTCCGTTAAATTTTCAATTGTATAATACTCAGAATTATTGTTAACCTTATTAAGGTATTGAGCTAAATTAGAAATATTCCATTTTCGAATACTATCTACCAAAGAATGCGCTCCCGGACCAAAACCAAAATAATTTTGTCCGGTCCAATAAGATGAATTATGTTTTGATTCGAATCCTTTTTTTGAAAAATTAGAAATTTCATAATCTATAAAACCATTTTCCTTAAAAGTATTAACCAATAATTTATATTGAAGTAAACTTTCTGAATCAGAAATTTCATTCAATTCACCATTTTTTAACTTCAAATAAAAAGGTGTACCTTTTTCAAAAGTTAAATGATATGCTGATATATGTTGAACATTAAGTTTTATAGCAGTATCAAGTGATTCTTGCCATTCTTGAGTATTCATTCCTGGAATACCATAAATCAAATCAATACTAATATTTGAAAAACCAACTTTTTGAGCCAATTCAACAGCTTTAATAGCCTGATTTGAATCATGTCTTCGATTCATAAATTTAAGAATCCTATTATTAAAACTTTGAATTCCTATACTTAATCTATTAAAACCAATTTCCATTAAATCCTTTAAATAACTCTCCGTAATATCATCCGGATTAACTTCAATAGTGCACTCTTTTATATATTCTGGATTAATATTAGTTTTTATGGATCCCAAAATTTTTAAAAGATCTTCCTTATTCATCAAGCTAGGAGTACCACCTCCCATATATATTGTAGAGATTTCTTCGGATTGAAATTCATTATATCTATACTCTATTTCCTTTACTATAGTTTTTATAAAATTATCTTTTAAAGATAAACTTGTTATACTATAAAAATCACAATATCCACATTTTTGCACGCAAAAAGGAATATGTACATATACTCCGGCCATTAATCAATGATTTGTTTTAAAAATTTTAACATGAACGTTTCACGTGAAACATTTGTTTTATACTATATTGCAACAAATTGTTGATAACATTTTAATAAATAACCAACTAAAATTCATAATTAATTGATTATGCATACTTTAAAAACATATTGGAGAACTATAATAATTATTTGTATGATTTTATTTTTAAGTCTTATGAACGTAAATAAAGTTGTACCGCACCCAGAAAGATTTTTTAAGCACTTTGATAAGTTCGCTCATTTTACAATGTATTTTAGCTTGAGCTTTATCTTCTTTATTGAAAATTATTCGAATAAAAACGCACTAAGAAAATATTGGGTGATTATTGATACTATATTACTAGGTATAATTATTGAATTCCTTCAATTCCTTTTTACAAATTATAGAACAGGTAATATTTATGATGCCATATTTAATTGTATTGGAGTTTTATTTGGAAGTCTTTTATTTCTGGCATTAAAAGATTTCAAATTCACATACAAATTATTATTATTTAAAAAGGCTTATAAAAGATAGTATTCTGTCTTTTTATCAACTCTATTTATAATATTCTCAATTGTTTCATCTTTAAATAGTTGAAACATATCAGATCTCACTTTACAAAATTTTTCATGAACAGGACACGGTAATTGATTCTCGTGTGCTGTTTTACATGAATTCATACCAATTAAACACATTTCAAACATATCCATACCATCTATAATTTTTACAATATCAAGTAAAGTAATATCAGCAGGATCTTTACCTATTGAAAATCCACCATGCGGACCTTTGGTTGATAAAAGCATTTTTTGCTTTACTAACTGTTGTAAAATTTTTCCAAGAAAAGGTGTTGGAATATTTAAATCTTCTGAAATTTTTTTAATTCCAATTTTTTTGTCTTCATCCTGATTTAAAGCAAGATAAATAACAGATCTAACGGCATATTTACAAGTATTCGATAACATATAAAAAGAGTTTTAAATGCTAAAATACATAATTATTTAATATCAATAGAGAATATAAAACAAAATATTAAATATCAATACTTTAATAAAATATTAAGACAAAGGAATTTTTTCTATTCTCTTAATATGCCTTCCACCTTCAAATGGCGTATTAATAAAAGCAGATACAATTTCCTTAGCTAATTCAACAGAAATAAATCTAGCTGGTAGAGAACAAATATTCGCATTATTATGAGATCGAGCTAATTCTGAAATTTCCGTATTCCAACAAAGGGCAGCTCTTATTCCCTGATGTTTATTAACTGTCATATTAATTCCATTTCCACTACCACATACAGATATACCAAAATCAACATCTGATTTTTCAACAGCTTCTGCCATAGGGTGTGCCCAATCTGCATAATCAGTACTCTCAGACGAGTGTGTACCAAAATCAATAACATTTAAATTTAATTCTTTAAGGAAATCTTTTAATACTTCCTTTAATTCGAAACCTGCATGATCCGCTGCTAAACCTACCTTTGAAAACTTCATTTTTTTTGTTTTCAAAGATAGAAAGAAAATATATACAGTAATATCTTTATAAGAAGCTAAAGATAATTACGTAACAATTTACATTAACTATCAGTATAATAATAAATTATGAAAATAAAACAGTCTATTTAATAAGCTGTGAATAACTGTTTAATTACTGTTAATAAAATGTGAATCTAAAATTAAAATGTTTGAATATCTTAATTTGGAAAATTAAAATAAATAATCAATCACATTAAATTATTTACAATTCAAACAAAATTAGAAGGATTTTAAAAACAATTCCAAACAGTATTTTAACAAGCTAAATCTTCAATAAACAGATAATCTTATTAAATTTGCCAACTATTAACAACATGTTAATAAAGTATGTTAATTTACTGATTTCAAAACAATAGAGTTATTTATTAATTGTTTATTAAATATTAATTTCTGTTTCTTAAATGTTTATGCTAATACAAAACAATTAAATTTCGAAAATTTTATAAACGTTACTAACAGGATATTATAATTACTATAGTTTTTTAAATTTTCTCTATTTATATATTATAATAATGAATTTAAAAGAAAGCTGGTTAAAAAAAGGTTTTGTAGACGAACCAATCGAAGGAGTTGAAGATATTAAAGAAGAGTTTTTAAAATTAAAGAAGGAAAAGAACGCTGTATTGATGGCTCATTACTATCAGGAAGATGAGATTCAAGATATAGCAGATTTTGTTGGAGATAGTTTAGCTTTGGCTCAATTCGCAAGTAAAACCAGTGCTGATATCATTATCGTTGCAGGAGTTCATTTTATGGGTGAAACTGCAAAAATCCTATCTCCAGAAAAGACTGTTCTGGTTCCTGATTTAAATGCTGGTTGTAGTTTAGCTGATAGTTGTCCGCCAGACCTGTTTTCAGAATTTGTTAAAAATCATCCGGGATATAAAGTAATTACTTATGTAAATACTTCTGCAGAGATAAAAGCATTATCTGATATCGTAGTAACTAGTACTAATGCTAAAGCTATTGTAGATAGTTTTGATAAAGATGAAAAGTTAATCTTTGGTCCTGATAGAAATTTAGGTAATTACATTAATAGTGTTACAGGTAGAAATATGACATTATGGGATGGTGCCTGTCATGTACATGAAAAATTTTCATTAGAGAAAATTTTAGAACTAAAGAAAGAAAATCCTGAGGCTAAATTGTTGGCTCACCCAGAATGTAAGAAACCTTTACTAATGGTTGCCGATCATATTGGTTCTACCGCTGCCTTGTTAAATTTTTCAGCTACTGATAATTCAAATAAATATATTGTAGCTACTGAGTCAGGTATTATTCATCAAATGAAATTGAAAAGTCCTGATAAAATATTTATTCCTGCTCCACCTAATGATTCAACTTGTGCTTGCAATGATTGTAATTTTATGCGATTAAATACCATGAATAAATTGTATAATGCACTTAAGTTTAACTGGCCTACAATTGAAGTTTCTGAAGATATTAGAGAAAAAGCTGTATTACCAATTGAAAAAATGTTAGATATATCTAATAAATTAGGTCTGTAGTATAAATATTCGCAAATATGCCAAATATAAATCCTTTAAACATCTTATTAGTAGAAGATAACATATTAAATCAAAAACTCATTTATCTTAACTTAGCAAAGTTCAATCATAAGATTGATATTGCTAATAATGGTAAAGAGGCAGTGGATAAAGTCAAAACAGGTACATACGATTTAATAATTATGGACCTAATGATGCCTGTTATGGATGGTTTAGAAGCTACAACTTGTATTCGTGAATATGAGACTTATAAAGGTATTCAAACTAAAATAATCGGTTTAACAGCTAATACTTTTGATGCTGACAGAGAAAAATGTTTAAGTCATGGTATGGATGAATATATGACCAAACCTTTCGATTTAGAAATTTTTAATGATATACTTGTAAAATTAAATTTACTAAAGGACTAATTTTATAATGCAAGATAGTTTCGATATTCGTGAGGAGGGTTATCAATCGGTTGATAATGATGTTCAAAATAAACTACGTCCTTTATCTTTTACTGATTTTCAAGGGCAAGCTAAAATTGTAGAAAATCTAAAGATATTCGTTCAAGCAGCTTCTATGAGAGAAGAAGCGCTTGATCATGTTTTATTGCATGGTCCTCCTGGACTTGGAAAAACTACTCTCTCGAATATTATCGCTAATGAATTGAACGTAGGATTTAAATTAACAAGTGGTCCTGTTCTTGACAAGCCTGGTGATTTAGCTGGTATTTTGACTAGTCTGGAAACTAATGATGTTCTTTTTATTGACGAAATTCATCGTTTAAGTCCTGTTGTAGAAGAATATCTGTATTCTGCAATGGAAGATTACAGGATAGATATTGTAATTGATAAAGGACCCGGGGCCCGAAGTATTCAAATTGATTTAAATCCCTTTACTTTAATTGGAGCTACTACCAGAAGTGGTTTACTTACCAGTCCTTTAAGGGCTCGATTTGGAATAAATTGTCATTTGGAATATTATGATACAGATATCTTATCAGGTATTGTCAAAAGATCTTCATACATTCTAAATACCCCTATTACAGAAGATGCTAGTTATGAAATTGCAGGAAGAAGTAGAGGTACTCCTCGTATTGCAAATGCTTTATTAAGAAGGGTTAGAGACTTTGCACAAGTTAAAGGCAATGGTAATATTGATATTAAGATTTCTAAATTTTCGTTGGAAGCTTTAAATATTGATCAACATGGTTTAGATGAAATGGATCATAAAATTTTATATACGTTGATAGATAAATTTCAAGGTGGTCCGGTTGGTATTTCAACTATTGCAACTGCTATTGGTGAAGATGCTGGTACGATTGAAGAAGTTTATGAACCATTTTTAATCAAAGAGGGTTTTGTAAAAAGAACTCCTCGTGGTCGTATGGTTACTCCTATGGCATATAGTCATCTTGGACGTGATAACAATATTCAGGAGCAATTTTCTTTATTTTAATTTCTTATTATTTTGGGAAATATTAAATCTTTAGCTGGAGAAACAGTTATTTACGGAGGAGGTACGATTTTAGTACGTTTGTTAAATTGGCTTTTAATGCCATATTATATTCGTACTATGGATCAAATTCAATTTGGTTATATTACTGAAATATACGGCTATATAGCTATATTTTTAGTAATTCTTACATACGGATTTGAAACGACTTTTTTTAGATTTTCAAAAAACGATAATTATAAAAGTGTTTTTACCACTGGATTCTTAAGTATTTTAACAACCAGTTCCATTTTTATATTATTTCTGTACATTTTTCTGCAAAATGTAAATTTATCGAATACATATCATTCTTACAACAAACTTATTTTACTTGCTGGTTTAATAGTCGCTTTTGATGCTATTAGTGCCCTTATTTTTACTAAAATTAGGTATGATAGTAAAAGTATAAGGTTTGCTCTTATAAAGCTTTTAAATGTGCTTATTTTGATTTTTTTCAATATCTTATTTTTAAAAGTCTGTCCTCTTATTATCGATAGTCAATATTCCTATTTCATTAATTGGTTTTATGTGGCTGAATATCAAGCCTACTATGTATTGTTGTCAAATTTAATAGCTTCTATATTTGTATTTTTTGTTTTACTTAAAGATTTAAAAGGAAGTTTTAGTGGATTTGATTTCACCTTATTAAAAAGGATGTACATTTATTCCTTTCCTATTTTGATTGTCGGAATTACGGGAATGATAAATCAAAGCATTGATAAAGCTTTGTTACCTAGATTAATCGGTGGAGAAGAGGGATATCGTTTAGTTGCTTTATATGGCGCTAATTTTAAAATTGGTGTTTTAATGGCAATGTTTACCCAATCGTTTAGATTAGCCTTTGAACCTTTCTTTTTTAAGCATCATAGTAAATCAAATGATAGAACAATTTACAGTCAAATACTAGTTTATTTTATTCTCTTTGGAATGTTAATATTTTTAGGTGTTACTTATTTTATGGACATCATAAATTTATTGTTACTTCCTGAGTATAATACAGCTAATAATGTAATTCCTTTGGTTTTAATTGCACAATTATTTAGTGGTATTTATTTTACATTATCTGTTTGGTACAAGGTGTCAGATAAAACTATTTATGGCGCCTATATGGGTATTATAGGAACATTAGTAACACTAGTTGGTAATTTTGTTTTAATACCTATAATGGGATATTATGGCTGTGCTATTAGTGGAATGTTATGTTTTATAAGTATGGTTTTATTTAGTGTTTATTGGGGAAATAAACATTTTAAAATCTATTATAATTGGACAAAAATATTTAAGTATGCTATATTCTGTATTACTTTATATTTTACTGGTATTTATTTAGTTCCTAACATAATTCATTTATTTATTGTTAATACTGGACTTTTAAGTAATATTATTGTAATTATATTAAGGGTTTGCTTAATAGTTGTATTTTTATGGATTATTTATGTTTTAGAATTTAGAAAATTAATAAAAGCTCAAAATGTCGTTAATAATTAAAATAATTAATAAAAGTAATAACCCTCTTCCTGAATATAGTACGAATTTAAGCGCTGGACTTGATTTGCGCGCTTTTTTGAGTGATGAAATTATATTAAAACCTTTACAACGTGTTTTGATTCCAACAGGTTTATATATAGAACTTCCAGAAGGATATGAAGCTCAAATTAGACCACGTAGTGGGTTAGCTTATAAACATGGAATAACTGTTTTAAATACTCCTGGCACGATTGATGCTGATTATCGCGGTGAAATAAAAATAATATTAGTTAATCTAAGTAACGATGACTTTACCATTAAATCTGGTGAAAGAATTTGTCAGATGGTTATAGCAAAACATGAAAATGCAGTCTTTTTAAAAGTTGATTCACTCGAGGATACAGAAAGAGGGACTGGAGGTTTTGGTCATACTGGCAAGCATTAATTAATTTTCAGTAAATTTTTTTAAATGAGATATTTATTCCTATTTGGATTATTATTTATACTGTTATACGGTTGTAAAACTATAAAAAACACTCCTGTCAAAAGTAATGATTTAATGTCTGTTAAATCAAGTAATTTATCTTCTAGTGATAAAAGAAAATTCGACTATTTTTTCTTCGAAGCAGAGAGATTAAAGATGCAAGGACAACTGGATAAGGCCAAAATGTATCTGGTTGAATGTTTAAAGATCGATTCTTTAAGTAGTACTTGTTATTATGAATTATCAAATATAGAAATAGCCTATAAGAACTATGAAGGTGCACAGGATTTATTAAGTAACGCAGTACGTTTGGCTCCAGGTAATAAGTGGTATAAAATGTTATTAGGAGATTTATATCAACAAAATAAGGATGTTATTAATTCAATTAAAATATATGAATCTTTAGTGGAGCAGTTTCCTACAAACGAAGAATATTTATACGTTCTAGCTCAATTGTATACACAAAATAAACAATACCAGGAATCAATTGATACTTATAATTTATTACAAAAGAATATTGGTTTAAATGAGATTATTTCTCTAGAAAAAGAAAAGTTGTATTTGCATTTAGGAAAAACTACTAGTGCTTATAAAGAAATACAAGAACTTATAAAGGATAATCCTTATGAACCTAAATATTATGGATTTCTTGGTGATGTTTATTTTTATAACAAAGAATTTGATAAGGCCATAGCTGCTTATAAACAAATTTTTACGTTAGATTCTGATAATGGATTAGGGTATTTTTCTTTGGGAAATATTTTTATTAATCAAAAGGATACTGTCGCTTTTTTAAATTATTATAATTCAGGTTTACAAGACAAAGAATTAGATATCGAAGTTAAAATTCAAAGATTATTACCTTTTGTTGTAAGTGATGATTTTAATAATTATGAAGATACATCAAGTATAGAGAACTTATTTAATACCTTGATTTTGACTCATGCTGATAATTCTAAAGGTTATATTTTTTATGCTAATTATCTTCAAAACCATAAAAGATTTGATGAAGCTATTACTAACTATAAACTTGGATTAAAGTATGATAATAATAACTCATCTGTTTGGCAAGATTTATTTTTATTAGAAATAAATACAAATAATTTTGAATTATTATATAAAGATACAGAGGAAGCTTTAATTGTTCTGCCCGAAGAACCTTTATTTTATTTGTTTCATAGTATTGCATGTATGCAAAAACAACAAAATGAAAGTGCTTATCATTCTCTAATAAAAGGATTTGATTTTATTGGTAGTAATCTTCAATTAAAATCCCAGTATTATGCATATTTAGGTGATGTTTTATATAATTTAAATCGTTATGATGAATCTTTTTTAAATTATGAAAATGCTCTTAAATTGAATGAAAATAATGTGGTTGTTTTAAATAATTATAGTTACTATCTATCGTTATTAAACAAGGATCTTGATAAAGCTGAAACTATGATATCTAAATGTGTAGAATTAGAACCTTTAAATTATACTTATTTAGATACTTATGCTTGGGTTTTATTTAAAAGAGAAAGATATTTTGAGGCTAAATATATAATTGAAAGAGCTATTGAAAATGGAGGTGATTCTAGTGATGTAATTGTTGAACATTACGGAGATATATTATTTAAAAATGGGGATGTTAATGGAGCTTTAATTCAATGGAATAAAGCCATTAATTTAGGAAGTAAGTCACAATTATTAATGAAAAAAATTGAAGAGGAGAGATACGTTGAAGAATAGTATTATATGGCTTATTCTAGTTTTATTTTTGTTTAATGCCTGTAAGACTAGTGAAAAAGTTGTAATTGGAAAAGTGAGTAATATTCCTGATGTTAAGTTAAGAAAATTATTAAAAGATAATGAGATTAATTATAATCAGTTATATTTAAAAAAGGTTGGATTTACCTTAGATGATGGTGATCAAAAGAGATCATTTAAAGGAAGTTTTGTTATTAAAAAAGACAGTGTTATTATCGTTTCTATTTATGCTTTAATGGGTATTGAACTCATAAGGGCACAATTGACGAAAGATAGTGTTATTATTGTCGATAAGCATAATAAATTCGTGTATAATACAGATTATAGTTATTTCGAAAATAAATTTGGAGTCGATATTACATTTGATATTATTCAGTCTATAGTTTCAAATCAACTATTTATTTATCCTGATGAAGGTGATTTTTATGACGGATTAAAAAAATATAAGCATGATATAACTAAAGACTTTTATGCTTTTAAATCTATAAAAGGAAAGCGAGTTAACAGAATAGCTAAAAGAGATAATTCTAATATTATTTATCATGAAATAGATATTTATCCTGAGTTATTTAAAATTTTTAATGTTTTCTTAAAAGATTTTGGAACTGGTCAATCGTTAAAAGTTAAATATGATAACTTTAAAAATTTTGATAACATCTTATTTCCAGAAGATATTATAATATCTGCAACTCAAGGCGTTAAAGAAATTAATTTAAGTTTAAAAATTAATTATTTAGATATAAATGATGGTGGAAGCTTGCATTTTAAAATACCTACTTCATATCAAAATAAAGACATCTAGTTTTTTCATAGTTTTGTTTTTTTCGTTTTCATTTATTTGTTTTTCACAGAATAAAGAAATAGATGATTTAAAAAAACTCAGAACAAAATATGAGAATGATATCTTGAATGCAAAAAACTTATTAGATAAAAAATCTAAAACCAAAAGTAGTTATCTTAATGATCTTAAAATTTTAAGTGCAAAAATTAACTCTCAAGAAAGTGTCATAGAAATTTATAAAGCTGAGATTAATTTAATTACAAAAGAAATAGATTCAAATAATCAATTAATTACTAAACTTAGTAACGAGATAAAAGACATAAAAAAAGTATATGAATTATTAATAATTGAAGCTAATAAGCAGTATATTAATAATCAGAATGAGTTGATGTATATATTCAGTGCAAAAAGTTTTTCTGAAGCCTATAGAAGATTTAATGTTTTAAAACAATATAGTTCTTATCGTAAAACCCAAGGTATAATTTTGCTGGATACTAAGGCAAAACATGATAGTATTAAATCACACAACATTGAAATTTTAAAGCAGAAGCAATCAGTTTATAATTCATTAAATAAGGAATTAGAGGATATTAAATTAGCGATTGATTCTAAAGAAAATTATATAGTAAAATTAAAAAATGATGAAAGATGGCTTAAGAAAGAAATTTCTAAAAAGAAAAAAGCTTCATCTGATTTAGAGAGTTCTATTGAAAAATTAATAAGTGAATTGGGTAATGTTAACAGTAGTAATTTATTTAGTAATTTTTCAAGTTCAAAGGGTAAATTAAATTGGCCTATTGATGGTGGTGTAATAATTAATAACTTTGGTGAACATAATCACGCTGTTTTAAAGGGCGTAAAAATTAAGAACAATGGTATTGATATATCAGCTTTGAAAGATAATCAGGTTAAAAGTGTTTATGAGGGTACTGTAAGTCGCGTTATTGCTATTCCCGGGTATAATAAAGCTGTTATTATTAGACATGGTAAATTTCTTACTGTTTATGCTAATTTAATTGATGTTTTTGTTAAAAATGGAGATACTATTAGAAGTAATCAGAATATAGGTAAAATCTATACTGAAACGAACGAAAAGAATGGTATTCTGCATTTTGAAATTTGGGAAGAGAATAAAAAGATAAATCCTGCTGATTGGTTGACTAAATTTAATTAAATGTTTAAAAAATTATTCGCAATTTTAGTAACTATTTATTTTAAATTTAGTATACGAGAAAAAATGTAAATAATTCGGAAGCTAAATGGATCTAATTGTGGAAAAAGTTGTAATTGATTCAGAAATTAAAAATATTACTCTTGTTGAGAAGTTAATTGATGATATTTCAAGTCAGTATAAGTTGCACTCTGATATTTATGGAAAATTATTATTAGCTATAGTAGAAGGAGTAAATAATGCCATTGTGCATGGTAATAAATTGGATATCAATAAAAAAGTTCAATTAGAATATGCTATTACTGATAAAAATATAGAATTTACTATAAAGGATGAAGGTCCGGGTTTTGATTTTACTAAAATACCTGATCCTACTTTACCTGAAAATATTGAAAAAACGCATGGTCGTGGAATATTTTTAATGAATCATTTAGCTGATGATATTGAGTTTGAGAATAATGGTAGCACAGTTAAATTAATTTTTGATTTATAAGTGATTGAATTTTACTACGAGCAAGTTCCTGATAATCAGGTGAATGAAAATATAATTAAGAGTTGGATTAGTAAAATTATTACTGGTAACAACTCTTTTTTAGGTTCTATAAATTACATATTTTGTAATGATGATTATATATTAGATATTAATAAGCAATATCTAAATCATGATTATTATACAGATATTATAACTTTTGATTATTGTGATAATAAAATAATATCAGGTGATCTTTTTATAAGTTTAGATACAGTTTTATCTAATTCTGAAAAATTTTCTACTACATATACCCAAGAATTGTATCGTGTTATAATACACGGAATACTGCATTTGTTAGGTTTCAAAGATAAATCTGAAGAGGAGGTTGCAGAAATGCGTAATCAAGAAGAATTAGCATTAGATTTATTGAAAACAATTTCTTAATATTTCTGTTATTTTTTTGATGGTTAAATAATTGGATACAACTACATTTGTATCCTTAATTATTTGTTATGGATTTTAATTATGACGTAATCGTAGTAGGAGCTGGCCATGCTGGTTGTGAAGCTGCTGCTGCTGCTGCCAATTTAGGTTCTAAAACTTTATTGGTAACAATGGATATGAATAAAATTGCTCAAATGAGTTGTAATCCTGCTATTGGTGGAATTGCAAAAGGGCAAATTGTGCGTGAAATTGATGCTTTAGGGGGATTTTGTGGTATTGTTACTGATAAGTCATCAATACAGTTTCGATTACTAAATCAGTCTAAAGGACCTGCTATGTGGAGTCCTAGGTCTCAATGTGATCGCATGGTATTTTCAAGTGAATGGAGAAAAGTATTAGAAAATACTGATAATTTATATTTTTGGCAAGATAAGGTTGTTGATATAACTTTTGAAGAAAATAAAGTAAAATCAGTTATAACTGATCAAGGAGTAGAGTTTACATGTAAATCTCTAATATTAACAAATGGAACTTTTTTAAATGGTTTACTGCATATAGGAAAAGTTCAAATGGTTGGTGGAAGAATCAGTGAACCATCCTCATATGGAATTACGGAGAAATTAAAACACATTGGTTTTACTACTGATCGTATGAAAACAGGTACTCCTGTTCGTATAGATGGTAGAACAATTGATTTTACAAAATGTCAAGAACAAAAAGGGGATGATACATTCTATAAATTTTCATATTTACCTAATGTTAAGTCAAATTTAGAACAAAAAAGTTGTTGGCTTACATATACTAACGAAGAAGTTCATACTTCTTTAAGAGATGGTCTTAAAGACTCACCATTATATAATGGTACTATTCAAAGTATTGGTCCAAGGTATTGTCCTAGTATAGAAACCAAAATTGTAACTTTTGCTGATAAAGATAAGCACCAATTACATCTCGAACCTGAAGGAGAGACTACTATCGAGTATTACTTAAATGGTTTTAGTAGTTCTTTACCTCTGGATGTTCAACTAGAAGCTTTAAAACAAATACCAGGTTTAGAAAATGCAAGTATATTTAGACCGGGATATGCCATAGAATACGATTATTTTGATCCTACTCAGTTAGATCATACCTTACAGACTAAGAAAATCTCTAATTTATATTTTGCTGGTCAAATAAATGGTACAACAGGTTATGAGGAAGCTGGAGCTCAAGGTTTAATTGCTGGTATAAATGCACATTTAAAATTAAATGATAAGGATCCCTTTATTTTGAGTCGAGATGAAGCTTATATTGGAGTTTTAATTGATGATTTAGTAACAAAAGGGGTTGATGAGCCATATAGAATGTTCACTTCACGTGCTGAATATAGAATTTTATTAAGGCAGGATGATGCAGATGTTCGTTTAACTGAAAAATCTTATAATATAGGTTTAGCATCGGAATATAGATATACTTTATTAAAGGATAAATTAAAATTTAGAGATTCAATTTTAGACTTTGTTTCCAATTTTAGTATTAAACCTAAATTTATTAATGATTATTTAGTTAGTATTGGAACATCTCCTTTAAAGCAAACAATTAAACTTAAAGATGTCATATTACGTCCTCAGGTTAAATTATCTGATGTTATTAACGTTGTTGATCCATTAAGAAATTTTATACAAGCTTTACCTGAAGATAGGAGAGAAGAGATAATTGATACAGCTGAAATATTTATTAAATATCAAGGTTATATCAATAGAGAAAAAGTAATGGCTGATAAGTTAAAACGTCTGGAAAATCTAGAAATAAAAGGACGATTTAATTATGAGGAATTAAAATCTCTTTCTACAGAAGCACGTCAAAAATTAATTAAAATAAACCCAGATACTATAGGGCAGGCTACTAGAATTAGTGGTGTTAGTCCTAGTGATATTAATGTTTTGTTGGTATTAATGGGTAGATAAAGTATTTACTTGTTCCACGTGGAACTTTATATTATAGATTATGATTATTTCAGGTAAAATTATTGATATTTTTAGTGAGAATATTTTTAATGGTCAAATTGTAGTTGAGAAAGGTAAAATTGTCTCAATTAAAAAAGTGGATCAAGTTTACAATAATTATATTTTACCTGGATTAATAGATAGTCATGTTCATATAGAGAGTTCTATGTTAACTCCAAGACAATTTTCTAAATTACTTGTTCCACGTGGAACAGTTGCTGTTGTGACTGATCCTCATGAAATAGCTAATGTATTAGGTGTGGAAGGTGTGGATTACATGATAGATAATGCTAAATCTATTCCTTTAAAATGTTTCTTTGGTGCACCATCTTGTGTTCCTGCTACTTCTTTTGAAACTAGTGGTGCTGTTATTTCTTCTGATGATATAGATAAACTTTTACAAAGAGAAGATATATATGTATTGTCTGAAATGATGAACTTTCCAGGTGTGATATATAATAACGAAGAAGTTGTAAAGAAGATTTCTTTGGCACATAAATATGGAAAGAAAATAGATGGTCATGCTCCTGGTTTAACAGGGGAGGATTTGGCGAAATATGCTAACGCAGGAATATCAACTGATCATGAGTGTACAACTGTAGCAGAAGCAATAGGTAAAATTAATAAAGGTATTGTTGTACAGATTAGGGAGGGTAGTGCAGCTAAAAATTTCGATACTTTATATCCTTTATTTGAACAGTATCCTGATGATGTAATGTTATGTACAGACGATTCACATCCAGATGAAATTCTTCAAAAAGGACATATAGACAAAATTATAAGATTAGGTTTGTCTAAAGGAATTGATATTTTTAAATTGCTAAGATCTGCTACTATTAAACCTGTAGAACATTATAATTTACCTGTAGGATTATTAAGAGAAGGTGATGCTGCTGATTTTATCGTAGTAGATAATTTAGAAGATTTTAATATTCTCGAAACTTATATTGATGGAGAAAAAGTGTTCGGAGAAAATAAAATTTACTTCGATACTGATAGATCTGATATAGTAAATAACTTTAATATTAGCTCTGTTACTTCAGAAGAAATTAAAATTCCATATCAAGACAATTGTAAATTAAGAGTAATTGAAGCTGTAGATGGTGATTTAATTACTGATGAATTTATTTGGAATCCTAAAAATTCTAATGGTTTTATTGAATCTAATATAGATGAAGATATACTTAAGATAGTAGTTGTAAATCGTTATGAAAAATCAAATCCAATTGTTGGATTTATTAAAAATATTGGTTTAAAGAAAGGTGCTATAGCATGTAGTGTGGCTCATGATAGTCATAATTTGATCGCTGTTGGAACTTCTGATGAAGAAATTATTTTAGCCTTAAATGAAATTATTAAGTATAAGGGAGGAATTTCTTGTGTAGATAATGGTCGTATTTATATCTTACCTTTAGAAATAGCCGGTCTTATGACAGATAAAAATGGGGAAGAAGTTGCTGAAAAATATCAATTTTTAAATACTAAAGTAAAGGAAATGGGGTCGAAATTAAAGGCTCCTTTCATGACTTTATCTTTTATGTCTTTGCTTGTTATTCCAAAATTAAAAATAGGAGATAAAGGTTTATTTGATGTAAGTACCTTTTCTTTTACAAATTTGTTTGTTGAATGAGTTCTGTTTTAAATTCTAATATTAATTATTTAAAAGAAAAAATTGCAGTCCTTCCATCTGATCCAGGCGTCTATCAATACTTCAATAAGGATGGAAAAATTATTTATGTAGGAAAGGCGAAGAACCTAAAAAAGCGTGTTTCTTCTTATTTTGTTGGAAAGCCAGATAATGGTAAAACAGCTCTTTTAGTTAGAAATATTGCCAATATTGAGCATATTGTAGTTAACTCAGAAGAGGATGCTTTATTGCTCGAAAATAATCTAATAAAGAAATATCAACCTCGTTATAATGTACTTTTAAAAGATGATAAATCTTTCCCTTGGATTGTTATAAAAAATGAATCTTATCCAAGAGTTTTTTCTACAAGAAATGTTATTAAGGATGGTAGTTTGTATTTTGGACCCTATACCTCAGTTGTAATGGTTCGTACTTTATTAGATCTTTTTAAATCTACATATCCACTTCGTAGTTGTAAATTAAATCTATCTCCAGAAAATATTGCACTCGGAAAATATAAAGTTTGTTTAGAGTATCATTTAGGTAACTGTAAAGGACCTTGTATTGGAGAATATGAAGAAGTAAATTATCGTGAAAATATAGATGCAATTAAGAATATTTTAAAAGGAAATATTAATTCTGTAATCAAATATTTAAAGGATTTAATGATGAATTATGCTTCTGAATATAAGTTTGAAGAAGCGGAGGATGTAAAGCAAAAAATTAATCAGTTAAATTCTTATCAGAGTAAATCAACTATTGTAAGTGCCAGTATAAATAATGTGGATGTTTATTCAATTATTGAAGATGAAAATTCAGCTTATGTTAATTTTTTAAAGGTTATAAATGGAGCCATAATTCAAGCTCATACTATTGAGATGAAAAAGAAGTTGGATGAAACTTTGCCTGAGTTGCTTTCAATGGCTATATTAGAAATTAAAGAGCGTTTACATAGTACGTCAAGAGAAGTTATAGTTCCATTTAAACCAGATACAGTATTTGACAATATCCATTTTATTGTTCCTAAAAAAGGAGAGAAAAAGCAGTTGTTAGAGTTATCTGAGCGTAATGTAAAATATTATCGTTTAGAAAAATTGAAACAGCAATCATTGCATAAAAAAGAAACCAGAGAAGATCGTATTTTAAATACGATGAAAAAGGATTTAAGATTAAAAGAATTACCTAAGCATATTGAATGTTTCGACAACTCGAATATTCAAGGAAATTTTCCAGTTGCAGCTTGTGTTGTTTTTAAAAATGCGAAACCTAGTAAAAAAGATTACAGGCATTTTAATGTCAAAACTGTAGTTGGTCCTGATGATTTTGCTAGTATGGAAGAAATTATTGAGCGTAGATATACACGTTTGATTAATGAAAATGACTCTTTACCTAATCTTGTTATTATCGATGGAGGAAAAGGTCAATTAGGGGCTGCTATGAAGATTTTTCGTCGACTCAATATAGATAATAAAATAACCGTCATAGGTATTGCTAAACGTTTAGAAGAAATATTTTTCCCGGGTGATCCTGTGCCTTTATATCTGGATAAAAACTCAGAAACCTTAAAAGTGATTCAGCATGCACGAAATGAAGCGCATCGTTTTGGTATTACTTTTCATAGAAACCAACGTTCTAAAAATTTTGCTACATCAGAATTGGATAATATTTTAGGGATAGGAGAGAAGACTGCTCAAAAATTATTGTCAGAATTTAAATCTGTAGAACAAATTAAAAAATTAAAACTGGAAGAAATTCAGGGGGTAATTGGTTTGGCTAAAGGTAAAGTTGTATGGGAATATTTTAATTAAAATAAAGCATCTAATAATTCATTCTGATTAAGATCTATTAGTTGACTAAATACATTAGCAGTTCTATTTTTAATATCTTCATACTGGTGCATACATGTATTTAATATTTCTTGAAGTTCATTTATATTTTCTTTCTCTGTAGAATTACTTTTTATTTTAACTTCACTTATTTTCCCTTTTTGTACGTTAAAGATGATTTCAAATCTTTTTCCAGATGTTGATTTTATTCTTTTTTTAAGTTCATATTTTGGGCTGTATCCATAGTTCCACTCCCAGGTAGTGAATTTTTCATTTACTAAATTATCAATCGTTTTATTGTCTTCATTTGACAGTGTGTATGAAGTACAATCATAGTTATTGATTATATATTGATTTAATTGGTTTACAAATACGTCTACTTCTATTTTATCGGTAAGATGATCATATATATTAGTCACTTTACTTCGAACTGATTTAACTGCTTTATCAGTGAATTTTAAAGGATCATTTTTCAATGCATTGGTTAATGACTTCAGTTTACTATTAAATAGTAAAGTACCGTGATGCATAACCCTACTTTTATATACATGACATGCATTTCCGCTAATTTTAGAACCATCAATCAAAATATCATTTCTTCCTCCATGGGCTGCATTCACATTTAAAGAATTTAAAAAATTTACAATAGGAGTTGTATGTTTCTTAAAGTTTACTAATTCACCCTTGTTACCAGAAGTAATAAAACAAAAATTAATATTTCCAGGATCATGAAATACAGTTCCGCCTCCGGATAATCTTCTTATAACTGGAATATTATTTTCATTAACAAAAGAATAATTAATTTCAGCAAGTGTATTTTGATGTTTTCCGACAATAATACTTTTTGAATTGATGTAAAGAAAAAATATGTCTTCTTTAAAATTCTTAAGTAAATATTCCTCGGTGGCTATATTATGAAATGGATTGTTTGTTTGACTTAAAATGATCAGCATATTTCTGTATAATCTATCGTTAGTAATTTTTTATTAAAATCTCAGCTTGTTAAAAATTAAAGTAAAGATATAGATAAAATGTATAAAATATTGATATAAAGAATTATAATAGTAATTTATATTTATGACATTTAATTTATTAATATTGAAATTCTACATTAATTTTGTTGAAATTATGATATTTTTACTCAATTCAACAAAAAAAGTAGTCTAAGGTTTTTTTTATTCAAAAATATTTAAATGAGAGTTGTTATTCAAAGAGTGTCTAAGGCATCAGTTACTATTGAACAAAATATTAAATCTTCCATTAATAAAGGTTTACTTGTTTTAGTTGGAATTGTAAATGAGGATGATTATACTGATGTGGAATGGTTATGTAAAAAAATTGCTAATCTTAGAATATTTGATGATGAAAATGGTGTAATGAATAAATCATTATTAGATATAAATGGAGAGATTATCGTTGTAAGTCAATTTACCTTACATGCTAAGACAAAAAAAGGAAACAGACCCTCTTATATTGATGCTGCCAAACCTGAGATTTCTGTACCTCTATATGAACAATTTGTAGAGTGTTTGGAAACTATAATAGGAAAAGAAATTAAAACAGGTCAATTTGGGGCTCATATGGAAGTTTCTTTAGTAAATGATGGTCCGGTTACAATTATTATTGATTCCAGGAATAGAGAGTAATTATTTGATGTTATTTAAATGATTAGAAAGTATATGATCTTTAAGATAAACATCTTTTCCATAAATAACTTCATCTGATATATCATCAAACCAGCACGTTAAGTATATTATATTTATAGGGATATCTTTTTTAAGGTATACTTTAACCGGATAACCTTTCTCTAAATATTTTTCTTTTACAGTGTTTTGTTGATCAATTTTATTAAGTAAGAAATCTGCAAAATACAGAGCGTTTTCTAGTCTTATACATCCGTGACTGTATGTTCTGATTGGTTTATTAAATAATTTTTGTTCTGGCGTATCATGTAGATAAATGGAATAGTGATTTTTAAACATGAATTTTACTCTTCCTAGCGCATTTGAACTCGAAGTACGTTGAAATACCGTAAAAGGAAAATAGGAGGCTGTATATTGCGAAAAATCGATACTATCCGTAGGTATTTCTATTCCGTTTTTGCAAACAAACATACTTCGCTTTTGTAAATATAAGGAATCTCGTTTTGCGCCGTTTAAAATTTGTGTATTGGCAATGGATTTAGGAACGGTCCAACAAGGATTAAAAACAAGGTAATTGATTGAGGATTGAAATACCGGAGTTTGATTTTTATATTTTCCAACAACAACTTTTGAATTGTAAATACTTTCGTTGTTTGCCTTGAAATTTAGCTTTTGAGAAGCAATATTAATTGTTATTCCATTTATAAACTGCTTATCATCAAACCATCTTAACCGTTCCAGGTTGATTTTTAAAGTGTTAATATAAAGTTCATTATTCCAGTTTAAATAATGATAGGTTTGTTTTCCTACAATTCCATCAGGATATAATCCATGCTTTATCTGAAATTTTTTTACAATTGAGGAAAGCTGTTCGTCAAATTTCATCGAAACTACTGAATCATTGGTTATATTTAATAGTTTTCTTTTTAATGGAATAACATATTGGTTAGAATCCCCTTTTTGTAATAAAAAGCCTGGATCTAACACTTCTAAATGAATATTTTGGTTAGCTTGAGGATATATATCTTTTAGTTCTTTCTTTAATTTTGAATATTGAGGATTTTTAGGTTCAAAAAAGGCATTTAATTGATTAATATTACCATTCTTAATATAATTTATCCATATAGAATCATGAGGTAGTTTTTTTGGAATTTCATAATTCCAACCACTGTGATACTCTTGGGGATTTAAAATGGAATAACGAATTCTATATCCACAATCTTTAATGCTTTTTGTTAGCAAAAGATCGAGCTTAGCGTAATAATTGGTATTTATACCTGAATCAGTAAATGTATAGTTATATAATTCATTAAGCTTAATTAAATTAAATTTTTCAGGATTTAAACCGTCATATTTAGAGTTATTAATCCAATTGATTCCTTTTTTTATTATAGAATCAGATTTCCAAATTGGTAAATATGAGTTTTTTGAATATACAGATGTTAGTGAAGAATCATTTATAAAAGATATTTGATTTTGAATATTTACTGATATTTCTTTTTCAGGAAACACTTCTTTTAAATCCTCAATTACAGGTTGATTAATGACTTCTTTTTGTGTTTTACAAGCCATTAATAAAACCAATATCCCTATATATGTTATGTTTCTAAGCATGTACAAATGTAATAAATCACCCAAATAGAAATATTCAGAGTTATTAAATATATGTGTTATATAATTCTTAATTGTCTGTATAATAAAGGACTAATTATAAAGTATTGTTTTATGAGAGGTATTTTAGCATCACTTATTTTAATTATTCTATCCAGTACATCATGTACAGAAACTATTCTTGAAGTTCCTAAAATAACAGGTTCATGGATGTTAGAATCATCAGATAATGCGGCAAAAGAAATTATTTCATTTACTGATGATATGACTTATGAAATTGCCACATTCCCTGGTCAGATTGAAAATCCTATTGGTTCACAAGTTGATACGATTTATATTACAGGTGAGTATGCAAGATTGGGAAACCAGGTTACCTTTTTGTCGGCAAATTTTAAAATGAAGGATCAAGCTGAAATTGTATATGCTCAGCCAACAATTTATGGGGCATCTGTAAGTACAATATTCGTTGGAATTGTAAATACGGTAGTGGCCGTTTATAATTTTATTGAATTTATTCCTGCTGGTTTAACACTGGTTTTTAATCCCTTTTTATGGACCATTGATAGAATATCAAAGGATACC
Source organism: uncultured Saccharicrinis sp. (assembly GCA_963666825.2). Classification (GTDB taxonomy): domain Bacteria; phylum Bacteroidota; class Bacteroidia; order Bacteroidales; family Marinilabiliaceae; genus Saccharicrinis. The sequence continues at coordinate 4,982,798 of OY763044.2, forward strand.
CTTATTTTAAACGATGGAGATAAGTTATGTAGGTATAAAAGATTGTAATTTATAGGTTTATCCAACTGTATAATTCTTTATAAATCTGATTACAATGCTGGTAACCCATATCAAAAGCCTCCTTAAGTTTTTGTTTGTCTCGTTCAGTTCTGCTTACCGGAATATTTTGTTTTGGTCTAATAACAAATACTTTACCTTCTTCTTCTAATTTTTGAATTTCTTTAAGTTGGTTGTTGTAATTAATATATCTGTCATTCAGTGTTTTAAGTAGTTGTGGATACTTAGAATAAAATAATTTTCCTAAAGTTGAAAATTTGGTAGGTTTTTTTACAAAGTCACTCGTTTGCGTTAATACAATAATTAATTTATCACAACCATCTTCAAAAGCTTTTTTATAAGGGATTGGATCACTGATGCCTCCGTCTAACAATTTTTTATTATCAAAATCTACCATTTTTGATGCAAATGGTAAACTGGCCGAAGCCTTTAAAGAAGTTAGTAAAGTATCGTAATCTAATGTTTTAATATAAAATGGTTTACCTGTAATACAATCTGTTGTTCCAATAATAAATTTCTGGCTAGAATTAGAATATGTATTATAATCAAATGGAATTAGTTTTTTGGGGATTTCATTAAAAATAAAATCCATCCCGAATAATTCTCCTTTAGTAAACAAACGCTTATAACTCATATAACGCTTGTCCTCAATATATGAATAAGGGACATTTAAATTACGACCAATTTGTTTAGAAATGTAGTTTACACCATTGCATGCACCCATACTAACACCAATTACATAAGGTAATTCAATGTTTTTTTCCATTAAGCAATCAATAACTCCTGCACTATAAATACCTCTAAAACCACCTCCTTCTAGTACAAGTCCAACTTTTTGATTCATGTTTAATTCATATTTTTGAAATTATATGACAAAAATACGAATATATTGGCACTAATTAGCTTTCTAATTGATTACCATTTCTAAAAAAGTCTTTGGCTTCTTGTAAAGCCTGATCTATTTTTTCCAGTTTGCTGTAATAATTTTTTTCATGAATATTGGTTGAAATTATTTTATGCATGCCACCATTTTTAATTACCACACGTTTATCTGCAAGCAATATTAATAGTGGATCATGTGTTGCCATAAGTACTATTTTATCTTTACTTACCAGTAAATCCAGTGCCTTTTTCTTATTTACTCCGGCATTTTCAATCTCGTCAATTAATACTATAGGAGCCTGACCAATACATGCTACATCAGCAATCATCAAAGCTCTGGATTGTCCGCCACTTAAAAAGGTTACAGGAGTAGTAGAATCGAATGGCTCACCTGAAAGCTCATTGGCAAGTTTAATAACTTCAAGAACTGTATCTTCAGCGTTGGCTAAAAAGCGGCTTTGAGCATGTAATAAAAGAAAACTTTCCACATCCATATCCAGCACAAAATTCATGTTTTGAGTTATTTGAGCTATCAATTTACCGCCATAAAGGGCAGCTGTATCTTCGTTGGCTATCTCGCCATTAATTAGAACCTTGCGTTTAGTAGGAGTATCCCCATTGGCTAACCATTCAATATCAGCCAGTAATCTGCTTTTACCAGAACCTGTAGGACCAACAATACAGGTGATTTCACCTGGTTTAAGATGTAAATCACAGTTTTCTGCATGATTACTTTTATCAAATCCTTTTAATATGTCTAAGGATTCAATAGTGGTTCTTTGTTCGCAATCTTTAATTCCACTAATGTAGTCTTTGTATAAAATAGTTATTTCCTCTTTAGAAATGGTGTTTTCTTGCCAAAATGCATCAGGTTGCCTGTCTATATATTCCGAAAATGATTTAAGCTCTGTTTCTGCCTCTATTTGAAATGAAGAAAAGAAATCGTTGAATAAAGGATTTTCTTTAACAATTTCTTTCAATGGTGTATTAAGGTAAGCGAAAGTATCCATAGTTAAAGTTTAATTTTTCGGTTTAATCCTATTTGAAAATCTTCACCAACTCTAGTTTCTCCCAGACAATATGAACAAAGTGCTGTTGGCATTGAAAACCTGAGCTTCATTTGTTCTTTATCCTTCTTTTGTTCTGGATTTACTACCAGTTGAGCCAATTTATCAGCACCCTGACCAGTTATTCCATTAATAAATAATACTTTGCATTTGGGATTAACTTGTTGTATTTTGAAACGAAATACTTCCTTTTCTGCCTGAGAAACTAAATCACTTTTGGTTACCACAACAACATCAGCCATTTTTACCATAGGGCCGGTTTTTAATGGAGTATTAATTCCGCTTAAGTTATCCAGAACACATACTGCAGGAATGTTTTTTAAATGTGGTGCACAGCGATTACATAATCCTGCACTTTCAGTAATTAAAGTTGAAAAGTTATTAGTCTCTGCCCATTGAATACATTCTTCAATATTGGATACAAAATAGTGATCCGGACATAAATTTCCAGCTAATCCTGTTTTGGCTGTTATGCCGTACTTACTATATTGTTCTTCGTCTAAAGAGCTTAAACAATCAAATTTAATAACTCCGCATTTATCTTTAAATCCCTGTATACTATCAATCATTTTAATAATAACTGATGTCTTTCCGGATGATGGTGGTCCTGCTATAGTGATTAAGTTTATCATGCAAATAGGGTTTTATTTTTTATTCCAAATTTCCATAAATGTATCCTGGATATCTTCTTTTAATTTACCGATGTAATGATTATTTAAAAAATCCCATCCTAACCATTTAACTGGTTTTGGAAATTCTTTATGGTCGATATCCGGATGAATGGCTGGAAAATGTCTTTTCTTAAGAAGTTCAGCTACTTCTTTGCTAAATAGGAAGTTCAGCAATTCTTTATGCTGTTCTTTTTTCTTCTTTTTAACCAATAAAAAGACTGGACTGGCAATAGCTCCATCTTCAGGCCAAACTATTTCAACATTTTTATCTTTGATTCGTTTTGCAAAGAAATAAGGCATTATATAGATTGGAGCACCTTTTTCATCATTATTTTCTGCTAATTTAACCATTTCAGCAGGGTGCATTCCCCCTTTAATGTTGTTGGCTAATATTTTTATAGCTTCAAAGCCATGATCTTTATAAAAAGGGAGCATAACAGCATTACAAAAAAAGTCATCTTCTCCTCTCATAATAATACTGTTTTCAAAAATTGGTTGTAAAAGATCACTCCATTTTTCAGGCATTTTTCTATCACCTAATTTCTTCTTATCCACCACAATTACAAGCATATTTGCAGTGTACATTGTATAATTTTTATTGGGATCAGCAAAGCCTTCTTTTTGTAGGTATTTGTTTGGAATATAAGGCTCTACAGCTTCGAAGATATCTTTTTCAATAAACTTATTTATAAAAGGTCTGTGAAAGAAATTATTAATATCTGAAGCCATAATAACATCAGGTAATTCATTTTCGTCAGAAATATTATCCAACATAGGGTAATAGGATAACTCATGATTTACATTTCCTTCTAAAATGTAGTTTAAATCTTTAAAAAGATCTTTGTTTTCTTCAAAATAGGATTCAGTATATTCTTTAAAAGGATTGCGTAATCCACAAGGTAACATTGCTGAAAAATGCAGTGTTTCATTCTCTTTATCTGAAATATTTTGTTTTTCTGATAACGATTGATTAAGAATGTTGATAAAGTGCTCTGAATTAATATTATTTGATTTCAATAAAGTAGAAAGTCGAACAAAGCGACCAGTTTTAATTAAGTTTTCGGATTTAAAATAATTTCCTAAACCGTGTTGTTCAAAAACTGAAATAAAATCACTGTTTAATTCTGCTATTTGTAATAGATTTTCGTTACCTGTAATCATGATTAAATAAAGTTAAGGTTATAAAGCGACTAATAATTTTTTAATTTCTCCTGAAGAGGTCAAAGCTTCAACCAATTCAATTGGAGTATTATACAAATCAGATAAGGCATCAGCTTTTAAAACTTCTTCAGTATTACCAATTGATGAAACAGTACCATTTTTAAGCATGATTACTTTATCTGCAAAATGAAATGCCTGTTCAGGCGAATGCGTGTTCATAATAACTCCGTAGCCCTGCTTTTTCAATTTGTGTGCCACTTTCATGACATGGAGACTGTTACCCATGTCTAAATTAGCAGTTGGTTCGTCCATGGCAATAAATTTTGGTTGCTGTGCCATTGCCCTTGCTATAAGGACTAATTGCTTTTCTCCACCACTAATTTTTGAGAAATTTTTATAAGTCAACTTTTCTGCTCCAAGTACTTTTAAACAATGATATGCTATTTCTTTATTTCTTTTGTTTGGTTTACCAATAAAACCATTAGTATGAATGTATTGTCCCATTAGAACAACATCTATAACTGAATATGGAAAAGGTGTGCTATGTGCCTGTGGAACATAGCTGATATAACTTGCAATTTGTTTATGTGTATGATGTTTAATTGGTTTATCATGGTAAAATATACTTCCGTTAATTGAAGGTAATAAACCTAATATAGTTTTAAATAAAGTAGTTTTACCTGTACCATTTTTACCTAATATACATGTTAATTCACCTTTGTAAATCATCAAATTAACATCTGAAAGCACTACTTTGCTTCCATATCCGCAGCTTAAATCTTTTAGCTTTATCATATCAGTTTTTTTTCGATGATTTCATTAAAATAAAAATAAAGAAAGGTGCACCTATTAAAGAGGTTGTGATACCTAATGGTATTTCCATGCTGGTTATCGAACGACTAAAGTCATCAACTGTTAGAAGAAATATTCCTCCTATAAAAAACGATGCAGGTAATAATACTATGTTTTTTGAGCCTGTTAACATACGAGCAATGTGTGGTATTACTAATCCAACCCATCCAATAATACCACTTATACTTACTGCAGAAGCCGTCATTATTGTGGCTATTCCAATTACTATGAATCTTAGTCTGTCAACATTTATTCCCATTGTTTTAGCTTCTTCATCACCAAAAGAAAGCATATCCAGTTTCCAACCTGAAACTGTAAGAATAACTAAACCGATTAGTGCTATAATTCCAATAAAATATAAGTCATTCATTTCTATGTCAGATAAACCACCCATAAGCCAATATACTATTGAGGGCAAAGTATCATCAGGATCAGCAATATATTTAAGCATAGAAATTAAAGCTGTAAAAACAGTGGCTACAATCATACCTGAAAGTATTAGAGTAAGACATTTTTCATGCTTTTTTCCAGTACTTAAGCTAATAAAGTATACAGCTAATACAGCACCAATACCAAATACAAAAGATGATACTTGTAACATAAAGAGGCTCATACCCAAAATTATAGCTAATGCAGCACCAAATCCTGCCCCGGCAGATACACCAAGTATAGAAGGTGAGACCATTGGGTTTCTGAACATTCCCTGATAAGTTGCTCCGGTCAAAGAAAGCGTTCCACCTACAAGAAAAGCAGCAATTATCCTGGGAAAACGAATATCTATTAATACTATTTTTACTTGAGTTGATACTTCTGCCTTTGATGAAAAACATGATATTATTAAAGTCCAAATATCACTTATTGAAATACTAAATCTTCCTATTAATAAGGAAATTAGTATTATCGTTATACTCAATAATGAGAGGATAATAAATATCGATATGTTTGACTTTTTATGCATTAATATTAAAATAAAGAGTTGAATTCAAGGTCAGTTAAGTTGTACTTATAAAAAAGCTGATAAAAGGTTTTTACCTGTGTTTTCATTTGTTCTTTTGATAGGTTATAAAAAATATGACTCAACCATATTACTCCCAGAATCCTGTTTACTGTAGGTGGATGATCAAACCATCCGAATGGCTTTGACGGAACCTTATAAATCTTTTTGTTTTTTACGGCAGTAATGTTTTGCCAAATTTCATCGGTTTTTATGTTACTGTATGCATTTTTATCAGCCTTAAAACCTGCTGTAAATATATAATCAGGATTCCATTCAATGATTTGTTCCATATTTACGTTGGCATGGCCACCGTTTGGTATACTAATTTTGGCTACATTATTTAAATTAAGGTAGTCTAATACTTCGGTGTGTTTTGAACCTGATGGATCAGTCATCATCCCGGAACCTCCTATTGTATAGTATATTCCAATTTCGGGAGACCTGTTTTCTTGCATTAATTTTTCACTCTGCCTGTAAATAGAATTTAGGAAAGTAATACATGCTTCACATGATTCATTTTGTGGAAGAATACTACTTAAAAATTTATATGTATCAGACAATTTTGAAATGGATAAATCAATAATAACAACAGGGATTTTAGTTCGAGTCTGTAACTTATTAAAACGATCAAAATTATCAGAATTGATAATAGTACCCGCAATTATTACCTGTGGATTATTGATTAAAACACTTTCAATGTTTTTGATATCTACCTCAGGCAGCTTATTATACTCATCTGAGATGTATTTAAATTTTTTGCTTCCGGGTATTATTGCTTTAGCAGCCATAATATTTTGTACTACAGGGAACAAAAGGATAGAAGTTTTTGAATCGTATGGTAATATACGTTCAATATTGTCAGGAATAGTAATATTTCTTCCTGCCATATCTTTAATATTTATGGCTGATAATGAAAATGTTACTAATGTGAATATAATTATGATTAAAGTTTTCATTATAAATAATTTGTATGTAATGTATTTATACCGTTTTAAAATTTTGATATGCAATTTCGCTTAAATGTTCTTTTAAATAGGGTAGAGATAATGATCGTAATTTGTCCCATCCAACCCATTGAAATTTATTATTTCCAGAGAACAAAGTATCGGAGGAAATATGAGTTGTACCGCATCTTTGAATAATTGTTTTTATTTCTTTGCTAAATAGATGGTTGGCCATAATAATGGCTTGTAATCTTGCATTTTTCTTTGCTAAAAGGAAATGGCATGTTATCGGATTTCCATCCTGAGTTTTTATGATGTCAATCTTATTACGAACATCACTTCTGATAAATAAACTGGCAAATTGATGTACAATACTAATGGGGAGTGTATTATCATTACTAGTGGCCATGTTTTTAATGATATAAGAAAAGTGCTGCTTATCTTCAACATTTTCAGCATATTTAGCTATAGCTTCTTCTCCGAATTTAGCATACCAATGGAGCATTATGTTGAATCCAAAATGATCACGGTGATTTTTTCCCATTTGCATGATAGTTCCTGCAAATTCTGGAGATAATAAATCACTCCATTTTTCAGGTAAATCAATATTGATATCTTTGGTTTTATCATGTATCATTACCATCTCCTCAACAGCAAACGGATGATAGTAATGATCTTTATCAATGATGTTAGTTTCACTAAATACTTTTCCTTTTTTAATATTAAAAGCTGAATTTTGATAATAACCTGATGTAACAAATTTTTCAACAAATTGCTGAGTCATTAATGAACTAAAACCTTTACCAATAAAGATGTCAGGTAAATCATCAGCCGATTGACAAACGGCTAAATAATTCTGAAATTCCTTTTTTGTATGTTTAGGGAAAATATTGATATTAAGTTTTATACCTTCTTTTTTAGCTTTCTTTTCCAATTCAGTAATAAAATCATTTTGCCATAAAAAATTTACATAACCAGCAATATTTACAGCATCGGGTTTTATTAATTTATTACGCATCTTAGTATAACAACAAGGATATTGAGATGCTCTTTTAATAGTTCTTTCTAAACCAAATTTTAGTGCATTTAGAGGTATATTTGCATTAATAGCTAATAACTGAAGGGTTGTATCATCTTTTATGTATTTGTTAAAAGAATAAAGCTGTTCGGCGCATTCAGGAACATTTTTTAAAAGCTCTTTAATGTTTGTATTTTGTTGTAAATGCATATTTTAAAAATTAAAGGTTAAGAAAACTCTAATATCACGTCCTTCACTGCGGATATATGACTGATAGCTGTAATACTCCTTATTTAGAAGATTATTAATGGCTATATTCAATGAGGGTTTAGTTTTTACGTTTGGTAAATTCATACCTAGATTACATCCTAGAAGGAAGTATTGCGGCGTGGCGTATTGATACTCTCCCAAACGTGTTTGTTCTGAATAATACACCGACCTTATAGTTGTATGTATTTGTATATCATTGTTAAAAGAGAAATTGTAATTTAAATCACTTTTAATGTTAATAGGAGGTACATAATCAAGAGGGTCTCCTTCATTAAATAATCCTTTGGTTTCCGTTATATCAGTGCCATTTAAATAAGCCATGCCTATACGCACTACAATTTTGTCGTTACTGGATAATATACCATTGTATTTTAAATTTAGATTAGCTTCTCCACCAAACATTCTTGTTTCACCAATATTGACATATGTATAATTGGTTCCAGGTAATCCTCTTTTTTCTTCCTTAGTTATCATATCATTCATGAACCAAATAAATGGACTTAGTTCAAAATCAGTATATTTTGATTTGTATTGATAGCTCAAATCAAAGCTGTAACAGTATTCAGGTTCTAAATCTGGATTTCCAAACAGGATACCATTAGAGGTATAGTTATCTGTATACATTTCTGTCGTTTCAGGCATTCTAAAGGATCTGGCCAGGTTAAGTTTTACTTTTGATTTTGATTGAATATTAAATAGAAGCGATAAGTTACCGCTAATAGCATTTTTCTTATCATTTCTTCCTTCACTTAGTTCAGTACTATGTACTTCTCCCTCGTAAACAGAAGCGTAGTTGTAACGTATCCCAAGAATTCCTTTCGTTCTGTTTGAAAATTTGTATTCATTATTGACAAAGATTCCAGATGAGATAGAATGCGCGTTATGACTTACTCTGTTCTCGTAAGAAATATCTTCGATATAATCGATAAAATCTGTTGGAGTCGAAATATGAAAACTATACCATTCTGCACCAGTTGTAATTTTATAAAATTCGTTTACATCAATATTTCCTTTAATAAGCGAACCATAATAATAATCTGAAAAGTTTGTGGTTTCAACATATGATATTTTGTAGCCTGCTGCAGCAAAGTACTTTTTTACTAAAATCCTGTTTTCATCAGAATAAAATCCATTAATTTCAGCGTTGCTGAATATTCCTAATTTACCTTTCGAATACTTTAAAGAATAGTTGTTGGAATTTTCCTTTTTAGTTTGAATCCGCATATATTGGGTACCATTGAAACCAACGGGCTTGCCCCATGGTCCTCCTTCATGAATATCAACGCTAAGTACAATTTTTTCAAGATCAGAAAGTTTATATCCCGTTGTAATAAAGAAGTCTTTATCTGTATAAAAACTGTTTTCAGCAATTGAACCATCAGGATATTTAAAATTATCAGCGTCTCTGTATCTAAAGCCTGCTTTAATTGCAAATTTTCCGTTACTCCAGCCTCCACAGCCTAAAAGATTTTGTTCTTTGTTTACAGAGCCATAACCGGTAGTAATTTTTGCATTAAATTTATTTTGTTTAAAAGGTGATTTATCAATTAAATTTATGATACCCCCCATTGCACTGACACCATAAATTACAGAAGCAGCTCCTTTTTCGATTTCAATACGTTCCAGGTCATAAACGTTAATAGTATGCGACATAACACCTGCCGGGTATGAACTAAACCGTCTGTTTCCATTCCTCAATACTAAAATCCGGTTACCAGACATGCCTCGTAATGTCAGTGGTGCCTGGTAACCTGATTTATTAGTAAAACCAGCTTTAGTTTGAAGTATCTGATTTACACTTTGAGGATTTAATTGCGTCATTTCCTTTTTATTTGTAGAAAAAGCAGAAACAGCGCTTTTGTTTTCAATTGATTGTTGGGATACAATTGCAACTTCGTTAAGTTGAAATTGATCAGGATTTAAAATAAACTTCGGATTAGTTGTATGTTTATTTAGTAAAAATGTATCAGTTATATATCCTAATGATCTGATAAGTAATTTTTTATTTCTGTTAAAATCTTTAAGCTTTAATTCAAAGTATCCCAATGAATCACATGTAGTTCCTAAGCCATCAAAGGTTGATACTGTAGCATACGAAATAGCATTTCCATTTGTACTTAAAACAGTACCATGAAATGCTGTTTGAGCATTTATTATATTAATAATCAATAGAAGGCAATTTGTGAAAATCAGGAATCTTAGCATTATTTTAATTATTTATTCGCTTATAACTTGCCAATGAACAATAGTTTGTTTTTCGTTTGGTTTAGCAGGTTTATAGGTTCTAACCATGAATTTTACATAGGCACCTTCTGAAGTTCTGATTAAATAGACAGGTTGTACTTCTTCCTCAGTCATTCCATCTGGAATTTCTAATACTCCACTTCTAAAATCACGTCCAATTACACACTCATCTATAGCTGCAAACAAGCCCTCTCTTTCGTAAAAACCTGTTTCTTCATCTTTGTAGTTAGAATAATCAATTACAGGATCATAAGCTAATTGATCAATCATGTCAGAAGTGATTGTTGTTAGATTTGTGAAAAATTCTAAACCTTCGCCAATTTTACATCCTTGTGTAGAAGAGGATAGGAGCATTGCAGGACATCCTTCATTTTGCAAATCACCTTTGTCGTCGTAATAGTATGACTTAACAACATAAAAATCGATATCATATGGAAAGTCGTCTACTTCTTCCATATATTCATAGTCAAGATCTGTTTCTGTAGACTTACATTCACTATGAACAAAATCCATCCCTGCACCCCAAACATTAATACTTGGTGATCGTTCCAGGTAATACTCTTTAACAGGATAGTCTCCTTGAACAATTGTTTTTTTAGATTCATCATCCTCGCATGATGTATTCAATGTTATTAATAAGATTAATGGTAAAAAATACTTTTTCATACTACTGTTTTTTTAAGTTTTATAAATATTCTTTCGTTATCTCAAAACAGATAACGTGCCATAGCGAAAAGAGAATATTCTTATTATAGGTAAAACGGTTGATTAATTAAAGTAAATCAATCATATAAAAAATTTATAAAATTAAATGCGTGGAAAGTCGAATCTTACAAATATGTAGGATTTTTAAATTAAGATCTACAATATTGTATTATTAGGTAACTAAAAATTACTTAAAACAGAATGCAAAAAGGGCTGTAATTATTGAAAATTACAACCCTTTGAAATTAGAATTATGATGTAAAATTGAATGAATGAATACATATTAATTATTAACAAGCCATTTTTTTAATAAAGAAACTCTTGCCTTACTTACAATTATCCGCTCTTTAGTAGGTACTTTTAAATTGATTGAAAGTCGATTTCCGAACCACACAACTACTTCTTTAACAGCTTTATGTGAAATGATAAATTGTCTGTTCGCTCTGAAAAATTCCGAAGGATCCAGTTTTGACATTACTGTATCCAAAGATGATTCTACCGGCCATTCTTCGGCTTCAAGTGTGTGAAGAGTTACATTTTCATTTTCTGTATAAAAGTAGGCTATTTGAGCTGTAGGAATAGGAATTAATTTATCACGATATTTGATTAACAGTGTTTTAGTATATTCATTTGTATCAGAAATAAAGTTATTCATCCTTTTTGCATAACTCTCCAGATCGGTATTTGAAAAGTTTTTAAGCTTGTTTAAAGCACGCTGTACGTTTTCAGGTTCAATAGGCTTTAGTAAATAATCTATACTGTTTACCTTAAAAGCTTCCAATGCATAACTATCATATGCTGTTGTAAATATTACCGGACATGATATTTCAACCGATTTAAAAATGGCAAAGGATTCACCATCTGCAAGTTGAATATCCATAAAAACTAAATCAGGTAATTCATTATTCTGAAAATATTTGACTGAAGATTGAATACTATCTAATACAGCGACAACTTCAAGATTTGGTTCTAATTCCTGAAGTATTGCTTTAAGGTTTTTTACTGCAACAACTTCGTCTTCAATTATTACTGCTCTCATTTTCTACGTTAGTTAAAGGAAGTTCTACGACAAATTTGTTATCGTAAACGTATTTACTAATTTCTTCTCCTACAAGATATCTATAACGTTTAGTTAAATTACTTAATCCAATTCCTGTTGAAACCTGATTTCCTGATTTTGGCTGATAATGATTTTCAACGGTTAATTTATTTTCAATATTAATGTATACTTTAATGGTCATAGGATAATCATCACTAATTACATTATGCTTAATAATATTTTCGATTAAGGGTTGTAATGATAACGCTGGTAATTTTACTTTTGATTCTAATTCTTCATCAATCGAGATTTCAAAATTTAATTTATCTTCATATTTAATATCCAATAAGTATTGATACGCTTTTAAAAAGAAAATTTCCTCTTTTAAAGTTACTAATTCCTGCCAGTTACCTTTTAAAATATATCTGAATAGATTTGATATTTCATTAATGAATTTAAGTGCTTTTTTATTTTGTTTTTCGCGCACTAAACCAGATAAGGAGTTTAATGAATTAAAGAAAAAATGAGGGCTTATTTGTGCAGATAATGCTTCAAAACGATTCTGTAAACTCTCAGTTTTTAATTTTTCATTTTCAATAAGCATGTTTTGTTGTTTGTAGAGTAGTTGATATAACTGACCAAACAATGTAACAGAAACAAAAATAAATATGCCTTTAAACAATACAATTCCATTTAAATACCAAGGAATTGGTTTAAATTGAAAATGGTTCTGAAGAGAAATTAATGAATTAATATAAATTCCAATATAACAAATAAATAAGGTTGAAAATACAATTACATATGGCCTTATTTTAAATGGTATACTATGGTAAATAGGATTTCTTTTTTGACGGTTGGGGTTATTTATAATTAGTAACAACCATGTTAAAATAAAAAAGAATATGAAATCAAATATAATCCCTTTAATGTTATCACGTTTACCCACCATTGAAGGCAGGTAAATCTGATCATTTTTAAATGGATTATTATTATCAAATTTTCCGTCTTTTATATTATCAGGTTTTTCTCCATTCATAGGAGGAGGAGGCATTTTATTAAACTCTGCATTATTAGGAGGAGCTGGTCTATCAGACATATCGTTGTTAAACCAGTGTTCTCTTGAATGCATATTAGGATTATCTGGTGATGATTCATCTAATAACCGTAATACATCCGGAAAGATTATAAATACACCAATTAATAAAGCGACAAGGATGTTTATTATTTGCGTTTTATATAAATACTTTAAACTCATTACTATTAAAAATAATCCTAAAATATAGATAATGCAAAGATGATAATTTTGTGTAAAATTTTCTTCCTTAATTCTTTGTTTTACTCTTCATAGTTCCGTTGAAGATATTGATCTTCTACCTCCGCTTGAACTTCCAATAGTTGTTATTTTACTTGAGATAGTAAATGATTGGTATAACGTTCCTGGAGAATATACTCCATTTGAATATAAACCACCTAATTCTGTTCCTGTTGAACTACCTCCTGTATAAATTGTATAAGTTGAACCCGAACTTAAATCAGGAGAAGAAATTACCATTGATGAATATTGTTTTGCCGGACTAAAAGTAGCAATATTATTACCGCTACTATCCTGTATATGAAATATTGTTGTAGATGATAAACTTGATGTAAAGTTAATTAATGCACCATATTGTGAAGAGCTTGTGCTTGGAGCTTCTGCCATACCAGAACTACCTGCAGCTAAAAGTAATCCACCATTTACTTTGAAAGATCCATCGTAATCAAGTGCTCCATTACCGCTACTTGTAGGTCCATGTACCAGAACTGTTCCATCTGTCATAACACCTGAACCGTTCATGTCAAGTCCGTCACCACTTGCATAAACAATAATAGTTCCTCCGTTTATGTATAAATAATTGCTGCTTGATCCTGCTGCATTAACACCATCGTCTGATGAAGTTAATGTTATTTCTCCACCATTAATTGTAATTGTTGCTCCCTCCAGACCTTCGTATGATTTGGTAATCTCAATAGTTCCATTATCTATTTGAAGTTCTTTATCAGCATGTAAACCATCATCACTTGATGAAATAATAAAGCTACCATCACTAATTAGAACATTTTTATCTGAATGAATTGCATCATCAGTACTGCTTATTGTAAAATCTCCATTTTCAACAGTGACTGTACTACCAGCTTTTAGTGCTTTACTAGAATTTACGCTTCCTTTACAAGTAATTGAATAAGTACCGTCTACAATAGTTAGATCATTGTAAGCATAAATACCGTCAGCATACGATACTATTTCAAAATCAGCATCGTTTATCTTCACATATCCACAAGCACTGTTTTCATTATCAGATTTAATGGCATCACCTTCCGAATCAATTGTAAAGGTTCCATTGTTTATAACCAGATAATCTTTTCCTCTGATTCCATCATCAGTTGCATTAACAGCATAAATACCTGAATTAATTACTAATCCATCTTTACTTGTTATACCATCTTTATAATTTGCATTTACGGTAATAGAACCTGTTCCTGCCAATATTAAATCAGATTTTGAAAAAATTACAGCGTTTGCATCTTCATCTGTGTAAGAACTTCCATCAGTTACTGTATTACTCGTATTATCATTTAAAATGATGATAGATCTTAATGATTTTTCAATATATATAGCAGGGTTATCTGAACAGGTAACACTAACGTTGTCAAGTATAAGTTTTACTACCGATTCATTATCTGTAGAAACTAGTATTTCTCCATCGCTAAGATTTCCTTGAAATAAATAGTTACCTTCAGAACTTACTGTTAATATTCCATCTTCGAAAGTAGCTCCTTCACCTGTAATTTCCGCAGTGTTGTCACTAAACACGACCGTTGTTACATCAGAGGAATCCCATTCATAATCTGTATCTTCTTCATAATATTCAGAGTAATTGTCATCATCATCATCGCTACTACTGCTACTTGAACTACTGCTGCTTCCGGATTCTGAATCTGAATCAATATCTCGTTCACAGGCTCCTAAAAATAATATAATAATAAGAGCCAATAAATTAAATTTTACTGAGTTTAACATTGCTAATATAGTTTGAATTATTAGGTAAAATTAAATTGACATTAGATAATAGATTTAAATCTTATCAGGGAAATGGCATTAATACAGGGTGAAGTGGGAAATTTTTCGATACCATAATTTATTATTTACTTTTAGCGTAAATGCCTTTAAAATAAGATTATATAGTGTTTTTTTTAAGGATATTGTGATTTTTATAAAAATCCTACTTCACCCTGAAAAAATTCCGCTTAACCTTATTTTGTCAATTTTACCAATAAATAATGCAGTATTATCGCACTTACAAATTATTTATTAGTCTTTTAGTTAAGATTCATTTTAATAATTTATTAAGTATTTGAAACAGGAATAGAGTTAGGGTGTCAATATAAATTCAGTTTAACTGTATTTACTCAAAAATGGCATTAAACTTATAAAATTTACACAGGAACTATGGATAGGATTGAAACAAGATTTTTTGACCCGATTCATATTGATCAAATGAATAATGTGAAATTAATGGATCGGACAGATACAAAGTATTGCGTAGAATTGAATCAGCTACAAGATATTTTAAATGAAATTAGTTCTGATTATTATGCATTATCAATTGAGAATAAGAATCAATTAAAATATGCAACAACTTATTACGATACATATTCCCGACATATGTATGGAAATCATCATCGTGGTAAGTTAAACAGGTATAAAATTCGAAAAAGGACCTATCTTATTTCTGATTTAAGTTTTTTAGAAATTAAGTTTAAGTCTAATAAGGGAAGAACTATTAAAAACAGGATAGAAATTCCTCAAAAGTTCCAGTTTTTAACTCAAGATGAACAGACATTTATAGCAGAAAATACTCCCTATAAAACACATCAATTATATCCTGTATTAAATAATAATTTCACAAGACTTACGCTGGTAAATAAGGAGTTAAAGGAGCGTTGTACCATAGATTTTAATCTAAGATTTTTTAATGATGATCGTTTAGTAAAATTAGATGATCTTGTAATTGTTGAGATTAAAACAGAAAAACGTAGCGAAAATTCAAGTTTAATAAATGCCTTAAGAAAAAGAAAAATATTGGCTGGTGGTTTTAGCAAATATTGTATTGGACTTTCATTTATTGAAGATTCAATTAAGAAAAATGCTTTTAAACCAAAATTAAGGGCAATCGAAAATAAATATCATTTTACTTATCAACTTCAAGAAGTTATTTAAATCATGCTGAATTCTTTATTTCAAATATCAGAACAGAATACAAATCTTTTATCGGCTGTAGATAGCTGGGACAAAAGTTTATGCCTGTTTGGCATTCAAATTATCGATATAAGTGGTTTTACAGAACTGGCTGTTCGTTTTTTATTTAATACAGCGCTGTTATTGTTAGTGGTACACTTTATTTATGCTAAAAATAGTCGTAGAAAAGATTTTTACTTTTCCTATTTATCCATTGGAGTTGTAGTTTTTCTTTTGTGTTTCTTACTGAACAGTGTAAAACTTGAGCTTGGTTTTGCCATGGGATTATTTGCCATTTTTGGTATCATTAGGTATAGAACCGATGCAATTCCAATTAAGGAAATGACCTATTTATTTATTGTTATAGGTATTTCTGTAATGAATGCTTTGGCACATACAAAACTTAGTTATTCAGAACTAATATTTACCAATGCAATTATCATAATCGGCCTTTGGTTTCTTGAAAAGCGTTTAAGATTAAAGCAGGAGCAAAGTGTTACTTTAATTTATGAGAAAATAGAGAATATCCATAAAGCAAATTCTACTGAATTACTTGAAGATCTTAGAGATCGTACTGGAATAGAGATTAAAAGATATGAAGTTAATAAGATTGATTTTTTAAGGGATGTTGCTGAAATAACTTTGTATTTCAATGTAAATGGTAGTATTGAGGATCAGGATTAATATGAGGATTATGAATAAATTTTGGATAAAGACCTTATATATTAGTGGGGCTGTTTTACTAATCTTTAGCTGTGAATTTTCGCTAAATGCACAAACAGTAGAAAAGGAATGGCAAACCAGAATTGGGGCAAAAGCATCGTTTGATATCATAGATAATTTAACGCTTGAAATTTCACCAGAACTACGTTTTGATAATGAGTTTAAACTTGATAAATATTTATTAGATGGTGGTTTAGAATACGATTTATTAAAGAATTTATCAGCAGGTGTAGGATATAGACTTTTAGCAAATAAAAAAAATAGTGGAGATACAGAATATCTTCACCGATATAAGTTTTTTGCAGCTTATAAAGCCAAGATAGAAAGATGGAAACCTGGTTTTAAATTATCATACGCAGATTATTCTGATGATGAAGAAGAGGATTCAGAATTTTTGCGACCAAAAGTGTCTTTAGGATATAACATACCTAAAAGTAAGATTACTCCGGAAATAGAAGTGGAATATTTTTATCAAATTCCTTCATCTGATTGGTATAAAGTTAGATACGGTTTTAACCTGGACTATAAGATTAATAAAAGAAATTACATTAACCTAGGTTATTCGCTAGACTATTACTTAAATGAATATTTTAACAGAAATATCATTGAAGTATGTTATAAATTGAAATTTTAGCTTCCATAAGGTAGTTCAAAATAAAAGAACCTTTTCATATTTGACAAGGATTAATGCTAATTAACATCTGACTTTAAGAGGCTGTTCAATATACTTATTGAACAGCCTCTTTACTTTATCATCCTTTTAAAACATTGGATCCCATGGAGGTAACATTTCAGACTTTTGATTGTAAATATCCAATACCTTTTGACTAATAAACTTCTTGTTTACTACAATGCGAAACATGTATTCATTAAACCATTGATCTGTAAAGGTTAGATATCCATTTTCTCCGGAGTCTGCACCCCAGCTATTTTCAAACTGCCATTTTACAGGATTTTCATCTTTATCAACTTCTACTGCAACTAATGCCATACCATGAGAAGAACCACTATCGTGAGTTTGAATACGCTGTTTTTTATTCATTTCGAAAGGGATATTGTAAACAGCTTCAAAGTTGTAATTATCCACATCTAATACACCAAAATCTTTACGTAATTGCTTACCTACATCACATGAAGCATACATGGCTTCATTATTTTTTATTGATTCAATACAAAATTGTTTAATTACTTCATTAGGAAGGTTTACATAATGCCAGTTTTCACCCTCTTCAACATTACGGTAGTTTTCTATTTCGTAGTGTTTATAGTAATCACGTGAAGGATCATTCATTAGCATTACATAATCATTTAGGTTTATATCACCTAAAACCTCTTTCATAAATGTTTGAGGAGTATAACTTTTGTTTTCAGTAACCTTACCATCTTTATCTTTATATCGATAATCGAAGTTTACTGGTGGTTCTCCCAAATTTAAAACTAACATACGATATACAACACCAAGCATTTCAACTTTACGTTCGTGTATTTGCTTGTCACTTTTACCTTCATTTTTCATATCACGCAGTTCTAAAGCTTGCTCTCTTAATTTACGATTTAGTAAGCGTGTTAACCAGCTTGTATGGTTACTTGAATAAGTTTCCTCCATTGCCTCTTTGGGTATCATACCGTATTTATTGGCAAGATTTACAAAATTAATCCATTGTCCGCCATCATCTACGGGTAATTTAAAGTACCAACTTACTTTTTCATCATCAAAACTATGGTCTGCAGTTTTTAATATATTATTTAGGAATAAATTAGATTTTTCAAATAAGTCCCAGAAATACAAGTAGTTTTGAGAGAATTCAAAAGTACCTACGTTGAAGTGCTGCATTGCTATTGGACGAAAAACATTTAAAGAGGTAAATAACCAACATCGACCTGAACTATTTTGATTGGTAATTCCGGAAACATCAACTCGATAAGTAAAGTAATGATCATTCGTTCCTTCGTTTTCACGGTTCCAGGCAATCTCTTTGATTGGATTGGAAGAAAGCGCATTTTCCATCGCTTTTGTATAATTATCTTTTACAAAGCTTTCTCTTATTTTATTTAAATCCTTTTGATTTACGGTTTGCGACATTCCTAAAAAGGGCAAGGATAATCCAGCTATTATCAATAACTTTTTCATTGCTAATTATTTTTATATGATTTTATTTATTCCAGAATAAACAATACTGCAATAATAGCAATTACATAAAACATAAAAACTGATATTAATTATCTTAAAATCAGTTATTTTTATCTTGAAGCAGAATGTAAAGGGAATCGGAGGTTTCTAATTCTTACAAATAGAGATCCCGTTACAAGAAAATTAATTGAAATGTTATTGTTGAGATGAAAACTTTAGTTTATAAATTTATATTCGATATTAAAACCACTGCCTTTTTCTGAATATCAGAACACCTAATACAGAAAGAACCAATGAACCTAATAAAATAGATGGCATTGCCCACATTGAATGCTCCATGAAATTAGGCACATTCATTCCAAACATACTTGCAATTAAAGTAGGAATCATAAGTATGATGGAAATAAGGGTTAATTGTTTCATAACTACGTTCAGATTGTTCGAAATTACTGAAGCAAAAGTATCCATCATGCCACTTTGAATATTTGAATAAATTTGTGCCATTTCAAGTGCCTGTTTATTTTCAATAAAAGCATCCTCCAGCAAATCCTCATTAATTTCAGTTGTGATCTTTTTAGAATTCCTAAGTTTTGCTAAAACAATCTCATTTGCTTTAATAGAAGTGATGAAGAATACCAAACACTTTTCCATTTTTAGCAATTTATTTAACTCCTTATTTTTGATTGACTTTTCAATATCTTGTTCAATCATAGAAGTCATTCTGTTGATGTGTTTTAGATATTTTAGATACAAGCTACCAGTGCGTAAAAACAAACGCAAAATAAAATTGATACTATCTGTTATTTCGTGATAATGATCTCTGAAAGGAGAGGGCTTATCTATAGGTAAAATCTCGTTGTCTTTGGCACATAGAGTTAATGTAAATTCACTAGTAATGAATATGCCTAATGGTATGGTATTAAAAGGAACTCCATTATCTTTTACTACTACAGGAATCCTTAAGATAATTAAAGTCCAGTGATCATCAAACTCAATACGTGGTCTCTCATCCTGGTCTAAGATATCATTAATTAGATCAGTAGGTAATCCAAATTCGTCGCTTAGTTTATATATTTGGGTGTCAGTTGGATTAGTCACATTAATCCAGCATCCTTTTTGCGGTCTGTCAATTTCGACATAACCACCGAAGGTTTTAAAAATTTTGATCATGATACGTCTCCTCACAATTATTCTGTAAGGAAACAGAAGCCCCTACAGAAGTTCTACAACAATTAATTTACTATGATACGGGTCTTCGTCCATTTTTGTAATTTTTATTAACAGCCTGCAAAAGTACTTTTATTTCAGAATTAATCTTTAATTTATTCAATTAATTTCAACTTAAATCATATTAATAAAGTAGATAGATTCTTGTTTTATACCTGTTAAGTGTCATATATACAGTGGTATACCTGCTTTATATTTTGTGCATATTTCTACTTACAATATATAAGTTGCTCAGATAAAAAAAAAGGGAAAATATCTGTATTTCCCCTCTTTTTGTTTGTATTTGCTTTGTTATTTAATACCAAAAGGTACCTTTATTTGAAAACAAATATTTCTTCCCATATTATTTAAATCTACTTCTTTTAAAGTAGATAAATGATCAATGTAAGTTTCATTAAGTAAGTTGTTTACATTGATGGAGAATTCAATGTTTTGCTTTTGACATTTTAATTGAGTGCCGATTGAAGTATTTAGTAGAAAATATCCATTGGTTTTATCTTCAAACATAGCTGGATGATTTTGTTTAGAAGCCCATAAAGCTCCAATTTGAAAATAATTATCCTTTAATACTCCAATTTTTTCTTTTTGAATTTTGAAATCACCTCTTATCTTGTTTTGTGGAATAAAGGGTAAGTATTCACCATTTTCTTGTTTTCCGACTAAATAAGAATAGCTTGAATTAAAATTCAGCCACTTGGTGATTAATGAATTTAATGAAAATTCACCTCCATACAGATGTGAATCAGACTGAGAATATCTGAAAATTTGATAGCCATCAGTAGATATTTCATTTGTTGGAGCCAAATAAATATAATGATTAATGCTGTTGTAAAATCCGGCAATATCAATCATTAAATATTTTGAATGAAAATGAGCACTTAAATCCGTTTCGTAATTTCTTTGAGATTTTAAATCTGCATTTCCTTGCTCATATCTTGTTTCATGCACTCCATTTTGTGTTAATTCAGCAATATTTGGGGTTCTGTAAGCTGAGGCAAAATTAGCTCTTAATAAAATATGATCATTAGCATCATAGGTCGCTCCAGCAGAGATACTAATGTTTGAGTAGTCTTTATTTACAGCTGGTTTATCAGTTTCTTCATAAGTGTCTATTGATCTAAAATCATATCTCAAACCTATTTGAGTTTCTAATTTATGAATAAAATGATGTTGTGCCAATCCAAAAACAGAGTAGTCGTTAACGTTTGCATCAGGTATGACATGATTGGGTGCTTCATTGTTTCTGTTTGTTTTATAAGCGCCTTGTATTCCAATGATATAATCTGATTTACTTGAAGAAGGTAAATAGGTTTTTACTTCATATGAAAGTGTATTTAAATCCATATTTACCATCTCAAAGGCAGGATTGCTGTCTTCAGTTTGTAATCGTCGGTTGTTCATCTGGTATGATAAGTTAACGTCAACCTTATAATTATTTAAAAACAGAGTGTTTTTAGAAGATATAATATGATTGGTTAAGTCTTGGTACCAATACTTGTTTTTTCGTCCATTATTTGTGATTAAAGGAATGGATTCATCTGAGCTCATTCCTAATTTAGGACGATTGAAATCATAGTATAACCTAAAAATTCCAAATGTTTTGTTTAAACCTAAACTGGCTTTAAAGCTTTGTTCGTTAAATCGAGTATTGGGAACATAGTTTCCATCTCCATCTTTATAGTCAGTATGACTTTTGATACTACCTCTAATTCCCCAGTTAAAATCATTTGAAGCGCCTTTTATTCCTAAGTCAGATACTATCCCTTGAGTATTTGTATGATACTGCATGTTATAATCACCAACGATTTTATTATGTGGAGCAGGTTTTTCTTTAATGATATTTAATACCCCACCAACGGCTTCAGATCCAAATAATAACGAAGCTGGTCCTTTGATAACCTCGATTCGATCTATACCAAATTCATCAACAACAAAGGGATGGTGTTCAGAAAATTGGAAGTTTTCTAGTTTTACCCCATTGTTAAGCATTAAAATATTGGTCATAGATAAGCCACGAATTACAGGTTTTGCCACACCTGGTCCATTTGCAATCATATCAACTCCCGGAATTTTAGCTAATGATTCCATAAAAGTAGGAGTTCCTAATGAATTGATATCTTTTGCTTTCAGTAGTTCAATTTTAATTGCATTTTCATGTTGTGTGGAATAGGTTCCTCCTGATATAACAACTTCCTCAGGTTGCAACATTGCAGGTTCCATTTCAATATTTAAGGATATTTCATTATTCAAGAGTTCAATGGTTTTGATAATAGTTTTATATCCCATAAAAGAAAATTGAATTTTTACTTTTCCATTGGGAAGGTTTTCTATTTTGTATTCTCCATTTTCGTTGGTAAGAGTTCCTATATTTTGTTCAGGTAAAAACACAGTGGCACTCGGTAAAAACTCATGGGTGTTTTTGTCTGAAACGATTCCTTTAATTAAATTTTGTGCTATAGATATGTTACTCATTGCAATGAAAATAGCTGCAATAAGAATTAATGTTTTTAAATCTTTCATTCTTTTAGTTCATTATAGTGCATAACAATACACTTACAATTAAATATTTAATTGATGATGTTAATTGATATAAGTTAAGTTTTTATTTTAAAACTAAATGAAAGGCGGAGCTCTTAAATTAAAAGAATACAGGTCATTAGAGATGTAAACACTCTGATGAATAAATGTATATAGGTCTGAAATATATTCAGGTACAACAATTTTATGAACTTTGTTATCATTGATAAATTCAACGAACTCAAATGAACAAATAGGACAAGTCTTATGGAGCTGAGTAATTTGTTTTTGATGAGATTCTACATGAATATCATGATCATGGTGTACATACAAATAGTGAAATGCTTTAATCAGTATGGGACTGAAAAAAGCAATCATCATAATTAATGAAAGATGTTTTTTGTATGTATATAATCTTTTCAAGTACTTATTTGTGCTATTGAAATTTTATTTGAATTTGATTCGGCTAACAAAATAAACGCCAATTTTTTAATTGTGTTCAGAGTGTGAAAAGATTTATTTATATGTATTTTGATATATTATTTAGGTAAAGTGTGCAAATTGTATAAAGTTAGGTTTTTGTATAATATGTATTTAATGATACATTTCTTCTATTAATTCCTTGTATTCTATATTAACTTGTTTACGTCGAACTTTTAGTGAGTTGGTCATTAGGTTATTTTCAATGGTAAATGGTTCCGGTAATAATTTAAATTTTACCACTTTTTCAAATGATGCTAATTCACTCTGGAGATTATGTAATTTTTTTTGAAATTCATCAATTGCAATAGGGTTTGTAACTAATTTGTAGTTGTTTAAATGATCTTCAACTTTAGGACTAAGAGTTTTTAAGTAATGGTAACAAGGAACAATTAATGCAGTTAAATATCGTCTGTTATCACCAATAACACAGAGTTGCTCTATGTGTTGGTCTTGAGAAAGGAGTAATTCAACTTTTTGTGGTGATATATATTTCCCAGTTGAGGTTTTCATGATGTCTTTAATACGCTCTTTCATACAAAGCATACCATCAGATGTTATTTCTCCTTGATCCCCTGTATAATACCATCCATCCTTTAAGGCTTCCGCCGTTGCTTCCGGTTTTTTATAGTAGCCTTTAAAAACAGTTTCGCCTTTAACTAATATTTGTCCGTCTTCTTCAATAATTTTTACTTCTACATTAGGCATTATGCTACCTGTATTGATAAAGTCGTACTTGTCTTTTTTCATGCACGATACGGTAGCAGAAGTTTCAGTGGCTCCATATCCATAGTTAATTTTTATACCAAGAGCATGAAAGAATTTTAATATTTCCAGATTTAATGCAGCACCGGCACAAGGCATATATTTAATTTGGCCACCAAAAACCTTTCTAAAGGCTTTCATAACTAGTATATTAGCTATTTTATGTTTTAGTTCTAAAATAGCTGGTGGTTTTATAGCATCTTTTTCGTATTCAATGTATTGTAAACCTGTATTTAATGCCCAATTAAATATACTTCTTTTAGGTTTGTTCCACTTCTGCGTTGTTTTTAAAATAATGTCGTAAGATTTCTCAAAGAATCGTGGAACTGCACACATTACAGTAGGTTTTACTATCGGCAACTCATTTATAATGTCTTTTGGATTGTAATTATAAATATTAGTAGCGCCTTTATAAAATACAAAGTATGTCCAGCCTCTTTCAAAAACATGACTTAAAGGAAGAAAAGCCAAGGAAACATCGTTTTCATCCAATTCTAGGCGGATATCATGAATCTCGAACAACTTAATAAAATTACTGTGATGTAACATTACACCCTTTGGTTCACCTGTTGTTCCTGAAGTATAAATGATTGTTGCTAAGTCGTTAATGCTGGCTTCTAATAGTCTTTGGTTTAGTATTTCTGTGATGTTATCATCGTATTTATTGTTTAAAATACTATTAAATGAAATAACCTTTTCATGTTCATTCTTTGGTGTGAAAAAAGTGATAATCTTTTTAAGGGATTTACAATTTTTTAGTACTTCTAAAGCATAAGATAATTGCGCTTCATCACCAACAAACAGAACTTCCATATCGGTTTCTTTAACAATATATTCTAATTGCTCATATGTTGATGTTGGAAATACTGGAACAACAACGCTTCTCGTGCTTAAAATGGCAAAGTCTGTTATGCTCCATTCAGGGCAGTTTTGGCTATAAATACCGATATTCGATGTAATATGTAAACCTTGAGATATAAGAAATAAAGAAATGCTATCAATTCGGCTTCCTAAATCTATCCATGACAGAGATTTGTAAATTCCATCTTCTTTATATTTTACAGCTGTTCTGTTTTGATATTGTTGAATACGATTACGTATAATTTTTGCTAAATGGGATTCTTTCATAAAAATAAATTCTACTCAATTAGATTGGAAGTTATTTTGAAACGTGCTTCCAACGATTGTGTGACCAAAGCCAGCATTCCGGTTTTTTAATAATATTTTGTTCTAGTTTTTGTGCGTAAAGTTTAGTTAATTCTCCTTCTTTCAAACTCTTCGGATTTTCAGTTAATATGTTAATATAAAGTTCGTAATAACCTCTCTTTTTTTGTTCTATATCAACATAAACTACCGGGTAATTATTGATTCTTGCATGCTTTTCAGGTCCTTGTAAAAAAGGAGTTTTCATTCCTAAAAAATCAATCCATAAAGCTTTTGGTAGTAATCTTTTTGAAGGACTTTGATCAGCAGCCATCAAGTATATAAATGGTTCTTCTTTATATTTTTCAAATGTTTTAGTAGTCTCATAAATTGAAACCAATTTAGTTCCACAGCGCTCCCTGCTTTTACGTAGATATTTGTCAATGTATTTATTACGAAGTGGTTTGTAAAAGGCAATGGCATTATAGTCTGTTTGCAAACTGGCTGATAAGCTACCCCATTCCCAGTTATTGTAATGAGCAGTAACAACAATAATACTTTTGTTTTCCTTAATGAAAGGTTCAATAATTTCAGGATTTAAAAGTTTATGACGTTTAATGATTACTTTTTTAGGCAGTGTAAAAGCCTTTATTCCTTCAACTATATAATCCACTAAATGGATATAAGCTTTTTTCTCTATTTCCTTAATTTCAGATATAGATTTATCTGGAAAAGCACGTTCTAAATTTTGACGAATCAGTTTTTGTCTGTATCCGACAATATTGCGCATTATAAAACGCATGAAATCAGAAAATACATAAAGCACCCTAAATGGTAACAATGTGATTATGAGTAATAAAATATAGAAGAAAAATGTTGCTAATAGGCTCATGCGGTAAATATATAGCATTTTAATACCTGTACAAAAACTTATCTACAGAAACTAACTTTCTATGTGTAATATTAGCGTTTTAATCTTCGAATTGATAAATGATTTATTTATGTTTTATTGAGCTTAATTTTTGGTGTTTTTCAAAATCCATTCTGTAATTATCTTCATTGCTTCAGGTGAAAAAGTTTGTTCCAATGTGCTGTATTCAAGCGGAAGTCCTGTTTTACATTCCTGAAATAAGTGATTTAAATTAGGCAGTTCTTTAATCGTAACATTTCTGTTTCCACCTTTTTCTAAACTAACCTTTATTCCGTTAAGGTTTTCTTTAGGAGGAACCTGAAGGTCTTTTTCTCCATTTAATGCTAAAACAGGACATTTAACTTTTTTCAATATACGATCTGGATTGATCTTTAAAAAATAACTCATCCATGGTGATGATAATGTTTCAATTTGCAAGTTTATATAAGCTTGTTTGTCCATGCCTCCGGGTATAGGAAAGTCTGGATTTTCATTCAATACTGTATTTAAATATTCAGAAAGTTGTTGCTTGATTATTTCAGGTTTAGTATTCTGTTTTACAATATTATATGTTTCGTAAGATATTGTTTTAGATATTTTTATAACGGAATCATTAACACCATAGGTTTTGCCAATCATTTCGCCTTGTAGTATAAGTAAATCATCAGCAGGAATTCCTAATCCTGCTAATAAAACAATAAAATCTACATTCTCCGATTGAGATGCAACCAATGGTGCTATTAACCCACCTTCGCTATGGCCAATTAAACCAATTTTTTCTGAATTAATTTCTTTTCTGGATTTTAAATAAGTTAATGCAGATTCAACATCTGTCGCAAAATCATGAGTAGTAGCTGCCTTAAAATTACCTGTTGATTCACCTATTCCTCTGTCATCAAATCGTAAAACAGCAATGCCATTTCTTGTCAAAAAATCTGCTAATACGAGAAAAGGCTTATGTCCATATATTGTTGAGTTTCGATCTTGAGGCCCGCTACCACTAATAAGAATTGCTGCAGAAAAGTTTCCTTCTTTGTTTGGAAGAGTAAGTGTACCTGCTAATTTGATTTGATCTTTAGAATTTTCAAATATTATATTCTCGGAAAAATAAGGATAGGGTTCTTTGGGTTCCTGAGGTCTTATGTTTGCTTTTTTTTCTATTATTTCTTTTGATAAATTTAATGGAAAGGACATCCCATTTTGTTTAAATGTTCCTTCAATAATATTTGTTTCAGTTTTTAGAATACCTTCATATTGAATATTTATGTTATTTAATTCTATTTTTAATCTGTTATCACTAAACTCAACCTTGTCGACCGGGATCCCTTTAGCACCTTGATCAGGACTATCCATAGTAGCTGTATATTGTGCATCAGAATGACTGATGTGAAATACAATTCTTAATTGAATAGCTTGTACTTTTAATATTCCATTCCACTGACCTGTTATATTCTGGCTTTTAGCAGATAATGATAATAAAAATGAGAAAGTAATTATAAGAAATTGTTTCATTAAGTCCTGATGTTAATTATGTCTATTCTAAGGTATATAATAAAGTGACTCGGTTAAATTAATTTAAAGATTGCATCATAGATTCTTTTTTATAATCTAAATCCTTAGCAATAGCAATGGCTTCATTTATAATTTGATCCGGATAATTATTTAATTGTAATATTCTAATGGCATTTCTTGTTTTTAAGCTTCCTTTTTTCAGCAGATAATCAAAATCAACGTTGTTATCGGTAACAATTTCACTAAAATGATAAAGATTGTATTCATCATTAAGTAATTCTGTAAGTTCAATGTCGTGAGTAGAAACAAAAACAATATTGTTATTTTGGGATAGTGAGGATAAAATCGCTTTCCCTGCAGAAATACGTTCTACAGTGTTTGTCCCTTTAAATATTTCATCCAGTAGAAATACACATGATTCTTTATCTAAAA
The DNA here is from genome assembly GCA_963666825.2 of uncultured Saccharicrinis sp. GTDB lineage: Bacteria > Bacteroidota > Bacteroidia > Bacteroidales > Marinilabiliaceae > Saccharicrinis. Next base: position 5,010,821 of record OY763044.2, read on the forward strand.
CTTTGTTAATCATTTCTTTGATTGTTAATACTTCTTCAAAATAATAACTTTTATCATTGAGTAAATCATCACTGATTCTGATTGCTGAGTAAATTTTACATTTTGGGAAGGAGATAGATTCTGCAAAACAAGTATTTATAGTTTGACCGGTTATTAGATTTATACCAATACTTCTTATAAAAGTTGTTTTACCTGACATGTTGGATCCAGTTAGAAGTATAGATTTATTTGATGTATTTATAGAGTTTGTAATACAGTTATTTACTAGTGGGTGATAAATGTTTTTTACTTCTATTTTATTATCTCCGATTCTAGGAATACAATAACAATCTGAACCCTCTCTTAAAGAAGCAATAGAATACAAGGAATCGATTTGTCCAACGAATGAAAAAACGTTTTCTATGGTCTTTCTTTTTGAATCAAGTCGTTTTAGTACTTCAAATAATAAAATAGGTTCAAGAAGAAAAAAGATCTTGCATATTTCCACTCCGTACCATAGTAATGTTTGTATTTCCCCTGTAATTTTGGCTTCCATCTTAAAAAACAACATTCGATTTCTAATTTGATTGATAATCGATATTGAATCTGGTAATTTTGGATTTAAAGTTTTAAATAACTGCTCTTTAAATAGAATATCGGCAGTATTTTTTAGTCTCAATAACTGGGGAATTGAGGTTATGTATTTATTCAGATTTTTTTTGTTCCAGAAATGTACGGCAAGATTCGAAACGAAAACAGGTATAACAATGAATATGAGTTTGGTATTAAAAAGGAGTAGGAACAGAGATATTAGACTTGTAAAGGATAATAACGGAATAATAAAATACCACTTAGGCGGTTGTATATGATTTTCCTGAAATAGAGAGGAAATATATAATGCTTCATTATTATTTAATTTTGAAAGTAGTTTTTGAGTTCTTAATCGTAGATTTTCATCTTTAGAAAATTGCTCAATAATATTCTCAAATAAGTTATTATTATTAGAATGCCTCGGGATAGTTCTTAATTGGTTATAAAGGAATTGTTGTCCAACTTTAGAGTTTGTACGATCAAGAAACATAAATACTTCTTGTAGATCCAGGTCATTACTGGTTTTGTCTGAGATTACATGAAATGCTTCTGAATGATTCTTATTACGAAAGTATTTCTCAATTAATTCAAAATTAAAATACTCATCTTTTATTTTTCCAAAGGAAAGGAGGTTTAGTTTTTTACTCATTAGAATTAGGTTTATTTATTTTAATATAAAAATGACAATGGATAAAAGAAACATCAAATCCATTGTCGCTTCAAATATAAAAGTACTTAATTTTCAATAGGTAATGCAATAAAATGAGAAAATAGTCATTTTGCGTAGCTTAAAGAATGAATAACTTTAAAATTATTGATCTAATTTATTAGATAATTCAATGTATTCGCATAGGATAGATATGTTTCGATTAAATACTCTACTGCTTATACGATCCATAACTTCATACTGATTATTCCATCTTTCTTCAGCCGGCATAGTCTTTTTAAACTTATCATCTTTTGTAATCCAGGCTCCGGATTTATCCTGAGAATTAATAATCTCATTAACCTCTGGAGTTAACTTATCTATACGTTCTTTAATTTGTGCTTTTGTTAATGTAGGATGTTCCTCTTTCCATAATCCCTCATAACCAATATCCATAGCTTTATGATAACGCTGAGAAGCGTATTCAAGTGCGTTTTCAATGTCAATTTCATAGGCGTATCCTTTTCGTCTTTCCGGATGTAAGTCGTCAAGCTTATCTACACGTATTCTTTGTCTGTCATAGTATAATGGTTTATTGGTACCCAGTTCTACAAAGCGTGCCCATTTCCCATTTTCCATTTTTATTTCGCGCAGGTATCTTATTGCGTCAGGAATTGGTTCTAATATTCTTGCATCATGTAAAACAAGGTATAAGTCAATTATAGAAAAGATGTTTTTAACAGAAACTGCAGGGCAAATTGCAGGTGGTTCAAATGTGCGGGCCCAGGCTGGTTGCAAATATTCATTGTACTGTTGAGCCCATCCTGGCTGAGGAGGAGGTAATTGCGAAATATTTAAAAAGCGCGCTACTCTGCGTAGGCTTTTTTCAATTTCAGGATTGTCTTTGTATGCCTTAAAAGCTTCAATCATTACTCTGATGCAATCGTTTATTCCACCATCGTTAAATGTAGCATAATCATGATAATTACCTTGTGCAGGATAATAATGTGGCCATCCTCCATTAGGTAATTGTGTTGTGATCATCATTTCGATGGCACGTTGTGTAGCTTTTGAAATTATACTGTCATTTGTTACCTGATCAATAGCTATTAAAAAACTAACTGCTGCTTGAGTTTGGTTGTCATCAAAACTGACATGATCAGACTCTAAATGATTAAAATCAATTGTGTGATCCCAACCTCCATATTTATTTTGCCCTTGAATCAGGGCATAGGCTGCCTCTTTTGCATCTTGCACGAAATCTTCATTTCCTGTTACTTCATAGGCTTTCAGAAAAGACATTCCGACAGCAGGAGTGCCCGGAGGTTGTACTTCAATTGTTTCACTGTCTTTCGGACCTTCACCCCATCTTAATGAAAGATCTGGAGTTACGTAATACACATAGCCTCCATGAGTGTTCAGTTTATGAAAAAAGGTAATGCCTTTTGTTAAGGTTGATTCAGCTTGTTTTTTTAAATTACTTCCATTTGCTAAAATAGCAAGCATCATAAATACCAATAGAATATTAAACTTTTTATTCATATAGATTTTGTTTATTGCTGTTTAAATGAGGTTTATAATTTGTATTAAATGATAATTAAATGAACCACATTATGTGAGAGGGTGAAGTTTGCTTTATAAACTTTAAATATGAGGATTTTAGCTCAAAATTTTCTGTTTTCTAAGTAATAAATACTCATTTTCCGTTATTAAATGCTCCATTAAATAAATGTCATTTTTTTTCAGCTTGTTTATTTCTACATTACCTATTTAATATGATATTGATAAACAGGATCTAAAATGAAATTATTTAAGTGTTTTGCCATTGTGGTTGCTGCAGTGTTGCTGATTACAAATAATGTATTGGCAAAGGAGATAAGTAAAAAGGGCGTTGTTGAGTATACTTCATGGAAAAATGGAAGCATTGATAAGGAGGGCCCAAAAATTATTATGCAATATGCAAATGGAATTGCAAAAAGCTCCACTGATACAAGTAACAAGGATTTAATTGACGAAGTTCCAAATCAGCATACTTATTTGGATTACAATCAAAAGAAGGTTTATAAGGAAGCTTCTTTTATGACTGGAGATAGTTGCTATACAATGTATGATTTTCGTGATATCAGCGATTTTAAACCAGAAGGAGAGCCTGAAATGATTTTGGGATATAATTGTCAAAAGTATGTAGGTTCATCTTTTTCTAATAAAATTGAATTATGGGTATCTGAAAGTATTGGTATCAAAGGTTCACCTATATTTTATTTCCCTTATCCCAAAGGTTTGGTTTTGAAATATGTACGTAATGGAAATTCAGGTTGGGAAGCTACTAGTATTATAATCCCCAAAAAAGTTGAAGATCAATTATTGAAAGTTGAAAAATTAGGTGTTTTTGTAGATAATGTAGAATATACAAAACGTTTAACAAATGCTTTTATTAAAGATATTCAAGTGTTTTCAAATCAGCAGATAAACTGGGGTGATGAAATTTGTAATCCTGAAGGTGAATATACGGATTCATTATATAGATTTGCAGGAGGAACAATTATTGCGAAAAAAATAAAACTTCCTAAAGTACCTGATGGGACAAGTATATATGCCGAAATAGTTGAAAAATCAAACGGTGACGCATATGATAGGACCGGATCAGTATTCATAATTCCTCAAGATAAAGAAAGGAGTTTCCTTGATGGACTTAAGTTTGGTAAGGATTCATTACCAAAGTATTTGAGTAATGGTAAAGAATATCAAGGTGTTGTTGCTACAAAAAATTATAATCCTCTAATTGAAATCATGCGCTTTTTCACTCCATTCGGAGTAAATTATTTCAATGAAAAACGCGATGTTGGTATTGAATGGGCTGATTCTGTAACTTATAAAATGGAAGTTAGTCATCTTTTACCTGTTCTGTCTGATGAGTGCTGGATTGGTGTTTTTATTGGTAATTATGATGGAGGAGGACACAAAGTTAGTTTGGATTTAAAGTATTACCTGAATGATCAGGAAAAGCCAAAACAGCCCGCTAAAAAATATTGGGTTCAACCTGTTTTTAACACTACCAATGTAATGGAAATGGCTGGGCAGGAGTACGGAACAATGTTTAAAGATGATACTTTATCAGTTTCATTTAATGTACCAAAAGGAATTAAAAATATTGAGTTTTACTATATCACCACCGGACATGGAGGATGGGGAAATGGAGATGAATATTTAAGAAAAGAAAATGAATTATTCATTGATAATAAGTCGTTTTTTACATTTACTCCATGGCGCTATGATTGTGGTACACATAGAAAGTATAATCCGGCTTCCGGTAATTTTTGGAATGGTATTTCCTCCTCAGATGGAAGTCGTTCAGGCTGGTGTCCCGGAACAGTATGTCATCCATATGTTACTAAAGTTAATAATCTAGTAGAAGGGAAGCATACTATTCAAGTATATATTCCTATTGGTGATCCTGAGGGAAATATGTTTAGTGCGTGGAATATTTCTGGAGTATTTATTGGAGAATATGAAGAGTAAATATTACAAAAACATAAATTTATAAAATAAAAAAAGGAGAAATTAGTGCTAATTTCTCCTTTTTTATGTCCTCATTTTCCTAGTTTGAGTATTCTTACAGCTCCTTGAATTACTATCAAAAATACAATTGTACCAATTGCTAAATCAGGAATATTTGAGTTAAGCACTTTAACTAATATTCCGGCTAAGATTACTCCAAGATTAATGATAACATCATTCGAGGTAAAAATCATACTTGCCTTCATATGAGCTTCGTGTTTACTTTTTGATTTCTGAAGTAGGTATAAACATATTCCATTAGCTATCAACGCAAATATTGAAACCAAAATCATAGTGTTAAAATCAGGAAATTTCTCTGTGCCCAAAAACCTTCTTACTACTTCTATAAATCCTAATAAGGCCAATGTAATTTGAAAATATCCTGCTAATGATGCTACTCTTTTTTTCTTTATTAAAGAACCACCTACTGCAATAAGGCTCAAAGCATAAACGAAAGAATCTGCCAGCATATCTAAACTATCTGCTACCAGTCCCATAGATTTAGAAACAATACCTGATGAAAGCTCTATTAGGAAAAACAAAAAATTAATACTTAATACATACCAAAGAACTCTTCTTTGATTAATGTTTTCCTCAATATTTACAAAATTAGTTTCTTCAGTGGATACTTTTTCACTTCCTAAATTCAATGATTTAATAGCATCACTAATTAGCTCAATCTGATCATTATGGTATACCATTAAATATCGATTGGCGATATCAAATTCAAGTTTTTTTATGCTTTTGATATCACTAAGTTTCATTCTTATCAGATTTTCCTCAGAAGGACAATCCATTTGCGATATCTTAAATAATGATTTTTGCATTTTATTTACTTTTTGTAATTAAACAAAACAATCACTAATTTGATTAACTAGTAGTGGATTTTTTATAGAGTAATGTTTATTTAAATAAGATGTTTTAGTTGTAATAATGTCCTATTGGCATGATATAAAGAGGTTCTTCAGCTTGAGGTAAATCCATCACTTTCTTCACTTCTTCATCGTTAAATGCACCAATGGCACATGTTCCAAGGTGCAGTGCTTCCGCTTGAAGGTAAACGTTTTGAGCGGAATGACCCAAATCCATGCAAACGTATCGTTCCTTTCCTCTAATCCCATATTTTGCTGTAGTTCTTTCATAAATTGCAGAGTAGAATAGAACAGCAGGGGCTGTTTTTATCATTTCCTGATTTAAAGCCGCAGAACATAATGCTTCACGTTTATCCTGATCATCAATTTTTTCAATTTTGTGTCCATCTGAAATATATTTGTAAACACCTACTTCGATAGAATTAACATTGCCAATAAGAATATAAATTTCAAGAGGATATAAGGCTCCTGCAGAAGGCGTTGTTCGTAAACCGCCTCTTAAAAATTTGTAATCGTTGCGTGGCATCGAAATTCCATAAGCAGCCCATAATATTTGAGATATTTCTTTGTCTGTTAAGGCTTTATTCTGGAAGTTTCTTCGTGATCGTCTTTGGTTTAATGTTTCCTCAAGAGTTAGCTTTCCAAGTGTATCTGGTGTTGGTAAAAGGTATGTTAAGGGAATAGTATCCAACTTTTTAATACCTTCATTTAATGTTGATGTTTGATGTTTTTTGTGACAAGCACTTAAAAATAATATCGATAAGAAGATTAAAAGGAGATTATATTTCATATAAAGAGGTTTAATTATTTCTCGTGATAAGTTACAATAATTAAACCTATTCTATAAAATGTTAATAGCTAATTTAACTATAGAAGGAATTATACTGTTTCTTCTATTTCATCTATCAATTGTTTTGCAGTATCACGTAAAGGTTTATATCTTCTAAACCATATTATTAAACCAATACAAATACCAATTAATAAAGCACCAAAAAACATCAATTGTGTATATAAAAGTTCTTCACCAAACTCTTCTTTTAAGCATAAACCAGCATCGATAAATATAATTGCAAGAAAAACCCATCTTGTTTTTGGTTGATATGGAGTGTAGCGTTTTACCACTTTTTTAAGCATAATTAATGTGGGCTCAGAATAATCAACAAAATTATATTCTTTATGTAGCGTTCTGAATGTTAATGCAAAGATTAACATAGCCGATGCAAAAAAGAAAAGTGATAGCATTTCATTGGTAGACGGATTTTCAAAGATTATTTCAAAAATACCAATAATGAGATATATGGGAATTAATATCCAATACAGGTATTGCATTCGTTTACTAATGTTAGCATAGTTCTTATCTTTTTCCTGTAGTTTAGATGTAAATGCTCCAAGATTATTAATGGTAATATTGTTATTATTTGTTTTCATAGTTATGTGCTGTTAACTTTTCTTTTAATTGTTGTTTGATACGATGAATTTTAACCTTTACATTAGGTTCTGTAATTCCGATAATTTCTGAGATTTCTTTCATACTTAGGCCTTCAAGCATAAGAGAAATTAAAGATTTATCAATTACAGAAAGTGTGTTTAATTCATTTTGAAGCGCTTCAAATTGAGATTCTTCTTTCCTTTTTAATTCAAAATCATTATCAAAATCTATGATGTTTAATTGACTTACGTCATTGATATTAAGCTTCATATTTTTGTACGCTTTACCTGTATATGTTAGAGCTGTATTTACAGCAATACGATATATCCAGGTACTGATAGATGCATCTCCACGAAAATTATCCAGGCTTTTCCAAATGTTTATGAGAATCTCTTGAAACATATCATCTTGATCTTGCTTGTTAGAGTTATAATATTGGCATATACGCCTGATACGTTCTGAATTATCTTTTACTATCTGGTTGAATTTTTCTTCTTTCATTGAACTGTTTCAATAACGTTTTTGATAATTAGACTGGAAAATATCAAATAGTTACATTTTATTTTTAATTATTTTAATTTTTGCTTCAAATAATCTCCATTGAAATTTTCAGTATTCACTACCAGCAAGCTTTTCTAAAACAAATTATTCTTGTAAATTGTTAGAAATAAAGTAGTGGTGTATAATGATTTAAATTATTGGGGATATGAAATTATTAGAGAAAATATTAGTTGCTATAAATGTAAACGAAATCGATCCTGCTTTAATAAAAGTAGCTAAAGAGTTGGCTAATAAATTTAGTTCTAAATTAATATTAATGGGCGTTTTACCTTCTGATGCTCAAAAAACATCCATAAATAGTATTATTACAAATTATGTTCAAAAAGAAATGGATGAGATCGAATCTGATTTAACTAATTCAGGATTATCTGTTGAAAAGAAATTGGTTTATGGTGGAGTTCTTGAACAAATAATTACAATTTCGGAAAGAGAGGATGTTAATCTTATCCTTATTCCTGAAATGTTTAATACAACTGATGACGAGCATAAAGTTGATGTTATTGTTGAAAAATTAGTACGAAAGTGTCAAAAACCTATTTGGGTTGTAGATACTAAAGGAAAGCCATTTCCTGGTGATATTCTTTGCTCTGTTGATTATTCTGATGCATCGGAAAGGGCCTTACATAATGCTATCAGAATGGCTCGTCATTTTAAATCCAAATTATATATAGTTAATGTTCTGGAACCTTTAGAAGAGTTTTATTCTCCTCGTTTTGAAGTAAATTATGAAGAAGAGAATAAGCGGTTAGAAAAGGAAAATAAAGATAGATTCAATGAATTTTTAGTTCGATTTAATTTTGCCGATATAGAATATGAAACTCTTATTTTAAAAGGTAAAATATATAAACAGTTAAGTGAATTTATATTGATTAATAACATACGATTATTGTTCATTGGAGCAACAGGTAAAAAATTTTTCCAAAGGATGTTGTTGGGCAGTGTAACCGAAATGATGGTGCGAAAACTACCTTGTTCTGTTGTAGTCACAAAGTCGGAAAGTATCATTAATTTTAATATAGACTCTGATATTTCGGGAATTGAGAAGAACTATTCTGATGCTTTAAAACTTGAAGCTGAAGGCTTGTATGATGAAGCTATTGAAAAATTGAAAAACTGCTTAAAAATCAATGATCTGCATTTTCCTACAATTAATGCATTAGCTAAACTGTATAAAAAAACTGGCAATACAGAACAGGCTGAAATTTATAGTCAAAAAATGGATGAAATTGTGAACCGACTATGGGATAAAGATGTTGAGCAAGAGATTAGAAAAAGACTTAAATAAAATGTTTGATATCAAAAGTGTTTCTATATGAAGAAAGTATACATATTGTCATTTTTATTACTTGTCGGATTACTTTTATCACAAGCCTTACCCTTATTAACAGAGAATTACATTCATTTGAGTCATATCATTAAACTTGGTACAATGATATGTCTTTCGTTTATCATGATTCACGTAGGTTATGAGTTTGAGATAAAAAAAGATAAGTTAAAAGAATATGGATATGATTACTTAATCGCTTTTACATCAGCTACTTTACCTTGGATATTTGTTGCACTATATTTTGTCTTTATACTTACTCCTCCAGATGTAAGATCTGGTCAAACGTGGGTTGAATCTTTACTCGCGGCACGATTTGCTGCACCCACATCAGCAGGTGTTTTATTTTCAATGTTGGCAGCAGCTGGCTTAGCCAGTACCTGGATGTTTAAGAAAACCCGAATATTGGCCATTTTTGATGACTTGGATACTGTTATACTTATGGTTCCATTGCAGATGATCATTATTGGTTTTAAACTTCAATTGGTGATTGTTTTAGTAATAATGTTGATTTTAATTGCCATAGCATGGAAATTTATGCGAATTTTCAATTGGTCAATTCAATGGAAATATGTTTTGTTATATGCCATATTAATAACTGGAGTAGCTGAGGTTTTTTATCACACTAGTAAGATTATAGATGAAACAGTGGGGGTTCATATTGAAGTTTTGCTCCCTGCTTTTGTTTTGGGTACTATTATTTCAAAAAAACATAATGCAGTTAAATTAAGGGATGGTGCAACAGAAGATGTTCTTGAACTTAAAAAGGAGAAGAAAGTATCATTTTATATATCTGCTATTTTTATGGTTTTAGTCGGATTATCAATGCCACTCTTAGAAGGCGTTGGTAATTATTTTAAAACCTTGCAGGTTGGTAGTGATATCATTAAATCATATTCTTCTGGAAATGAAATTGCTGTTTTTCACGAAGATATTACTGAGATGTTTGATTTGTCAACGGTTTTATTTCACGTACTAGTTATCACTTTATTAAGTAATATTGGTAAGGTAGTACCTGCTTTTGTTTATCGAAAAAAAGCATCATGGAAAGAAAGACTGGCAGTAGCATTGGCAATGTTCCCCAGAGGTGAGGTGGGAGCTGGAGTACTGATTATATCTATGTCATATGGAATTGGTGGAATTATTATTACAGTGTCAATGTTATCTTTGGCTTTAAATCTATTGCTTACAGGAGTATTTATACTTGGAGTTAAAGCTTTACTTAAGGATAAGAACGGTTTAAAATCTATCTGAAAAATAGGCTATCTCTGTGTTAATGAGATAGCCATTAAAGATAAGTCACTTAAACCAGAATAAAGAGAATTAGAAAAACATATGATTTCCTACATTCTCATATAAAATATTTGTTTTTAGATCCCAGAATTTTGCATCGCCGTGTGCTAATTTGAAAACTTCTACATAAGGTTCTGTTGATTGATCACCTAAGTCTTCTAAAAATTGACGTTCTTTTCTTGCTTTGTGAATCATTGCTGCATCATGAACAAATTCAATATCACCTGAAATCCTCATTTCACGTCCTCTTGTAAGGTCAGTAGGGTTGTTGTAAAAGCATACTTCCACTTTAGGATTTTTGTGTATTTGTCTGCTTAGATCTTTGGGAGAAAGAGCTTCAAAATAGAATCCTGAATGATCAGCAAACCAAAGCTTCATAATTCTTACATGAGGCTTTTCATCTTCAATAGTTGCCATAAAACAGATTGGGTTGTCATTAGCGAACTTGATAATTTCATCTTTTTTCATATCAAACCTCCTTAAATAATTTGTTGTATAATGCTTAAGAAAACAAATTAAAGATACGATGATACAATGTCTATGTCAATAAAATTCAGAAGAGTAAATATGTTTTGTTAGTCGAGAATTTCTAATTACTTGCAGGTATTTTTTGTGATATAAATAACTAATCTTTATAAGAAAACCTGATTAAAATTTTAATCAGGTTTTCTTTTGTATTAACATTTACTTAATTAATACTTTTTGAGTATAAATTTGATCATTAGTTTTTATTTCCATAATGTATATACCTTTAGGTAGTTCGGTATTAATAGTTATTACAGAGTTAGTTTCGTATTTTTGGTTAAAAACAATATTGCCACCTGTTGAATATACAGTTGCATTAACAGATGAAGTTAAATTTTGTGTATCCAGGTAAAATTTACCATTACTTGATGGATTAGGATAGATTTTCAATTCTTTTTTCTCGCGGCTAATTGTTTCTATTGCAGTTGGTACAGGATCATTTGCTTTAATACTTATGTAATCTGTTACATCATCTTCGTCTTCATCAACGTCAGTAATAGTTAATCCATTCATTAATGCAAGTTCTTGAATTGTAGCCTCATCTTTATTAGTAACATTAACCTTTGTGCCATTATTACTAGTTATATAACCTTCGTAAAAAGCAAAGTATAGGTCATATGGTTCAGTGATATTTGTCAATTGTAATTCTCCACTACTATTAATTTCTATTTCACCTGATCTGGACAGACTGTAATTACTACCATCTGTAACTATATCTCTAATAGGTCCTTTTACTAAACCAGCATTTATTTCTAAAGTTGGTTCTGTATTTCCACTATAATGGTTGCGAAATGCTAACCCATAATCGCCCGTATATACTGTTCCTCCATTAACGATAATACGTCCAACAGTGTTAACTTCTTCAGTTGATGCGGTTGCTGCTTCATAGGCCATACCTAAATAAATCATAGATTTCTCACTAAAAACAGCTCCTTCATTAACGGTAATTGTTCCATTTGTTATAAAACTATAAGACCGACAATCAATTTTACCTCGGTTTAAATTTAATGTTCCATTTACAGTTAAATAATTTCGAATATAAAAAAATGTAGGTTCTTCACCAGAAATGTCAGTTCCGTACGTGAAATTTAATGTGGAACTTTCTTCAATTGTTAAGTTTGATACAATATGATAAGAAGCATCGTAATTATAAAACACGTAAGTATTATCATCATCTACAAGGTTGCAAGTAACACTCTGTGAAATTGTTGGACTAACATAACAATTAACAACTGTTGATCCACTTGTCTCTGTCCAATATGGGACTTTGGGGTTTGACCAAGATGAGAATTGCAAATTGTAATCAGAAGAATAATAATCTACTGCCCAATTTTGTGAATTTGACCATTCAGTATCAGTGCTACCATTAAATGTTACTGGCACTTCAAGTGTTTCTTGAGCTGAGATCACGTTAAGACATAAAAATGCCATTAAGATTAAAGTAAATGAGTGTTTCATACGTTTTTAATAAATTGTAATGTATTTGAATAATTAATTATGGTATTATGTCTGTAGACGGGGATTATAGACTAATACTGTTAATATTTTCCTTAATCAAAAGAGAATATTATAGGCAACAAAATTAAATATAGACGTGTTATGTACAATCAATTTATCAGACGATTTGATCAGTTAGGTCAAATATTATGTAAATACATTATAATTTTATGATGAATCTATTTAAACGTATAATAATTGAATATTAGTTAAGAAAGAGAATATTCATACTATTACTATTTAATTTAACCAAATAGTATATAAATATATTGATGTTTTAGATATTTATTATTTAGAGCAATACTCTTTCTTCAATAGTGAATATAGTCTCATATCCTGAAAATTACCTTTTAGGAAATAGCGATTTCTGATTATTCCTTCGTACTGCATATTAAACTTTTCCATGAGTTTAAAAGACTTTACATTATCAGCCCAACACTGAGCTTCGATGCGGTTTAATTTCATTTCAGAGAATCCAAAATCTATTAAAACTTTCATGATCTCACTGGCTATTCCTTTGCCCCAATATTTTTGATTTAGAGTGTAGGCAAGTTCAGCCAGGTGATGATTTGTGTCCCAATGCATAAATCCACAAGCTCCAATATATTTCCCGTTTTCTTTATATTCAATGCCCCAAATCATGCAAGTACCAGTTTTATATTGATTTATTTTATTCATCACATAATCAGCAGCCTCTTGTCTGTCGGTATGCAGATAGGAAAGATATTTTGTTACTTCTGGATTTGAAGAATATTCAAACATATCATCAATGTCTTTTTCTTCAATTTTTCTTAGAATTAATCTTTCTGTTTCAATAACTGGCATATTGCCAAAAATGGATTCAATTTTCATATACTCTGATAATTAATGTTTTAATTTCTGGAAAGGAGAGAAGTTATGTAAATTAAAGCTCTATAAACTATGTCACTATAATTATTGAATTTAAACTATAGCTTCTTGCTTATTTATTGTTAAAGCAGTATTTTTCTCTGTATCGTAAATGATGATACCTTCCTTTTTATCATCAAGTTGTTGAATAAGTTCGCCATTTTTATTCCATACGGAGGATTTACCTGCGCATTTATAGCCACCAGACTCACCAATATAATTGGCCATAAATGTTACCATTCCGTAGTTTTTTGCAATATCGCTCAACTTTCTATGATCTTCATCAACACCATTAACCGAGTTTAGAACGCTTGCTATATATACACTTGCGTTGTTTTGATAAGCATATTCATGATGTTTTTTATTGGATAGCTCAAAACATATGGCAGGCGCAATCGTTTCTGAACCATAATTTATAACTAAGGGATTAATTGCAGGTTTAAATATTCCTTTTTCGGTGTGATATAAATATTGCTTAGAATATGTAATTCTATCTATATTTGGTTGAAATATTATGGTACTGATGTTTAAGTTATTATTGCTTTTGGTAGGTAGTCCAACTCCAATGATAATATTGTGGTTATCGCATAATTTTTGAAAGCAATCCAATCTGGTATCATCTTGATTAGATGCCAGGTGATTGGCAATTTCTGGTTCGTATCCGGTTAAGGATAATTCAGGAAAAAAGATCAAATTGGCCTTTTGAGCTATTGCCTTTTGTATCCAGAAAATGTGCGATTCAATATTTTTTTCAATGTTACCTTTTATCGGTTCTGTCTGGGCTACAGCTATTTTCATAGTGAAAGATTAAGGAATATTAATTATCAATCAAAGATAGAATCATTTTGATTAATATTCGATTTAAATTCACAATAAAAAGGCACAAAAAAACGGGCCTGCTATGTAGGCCCGTTTTCTTACAAACTAAATCAATAAATAAATGTTAATCAAAAATGGTAATCAAATCGTTTTTGTCCTTTCTAACTTTTTGAAGATTTACCAACCAATCGTTCGACTCGTCCCTGTACCCGACTGGTAATAATAAACAACTACGAAGGCCTTTTTGTTCTAAGCCTAAAATTTTATCTAGTTTTTCAGGTTCAAAACCTTCAATAGGAGTACAATCAACTCCCTCAAAAGCGGCAGCTGTAATTGCGTTAGAAAAAGCTATATATGCCTGTTTTGCTGCATGATTAAAATTTTCTTCAGGATCGCGTTGCGGATATATACCTAACAAAAACTGACGATAATTTTCCCAACCTTCGCTTTTAAATCCGCGAATTTCATTGGTATAGTCAAACATTTTGTTGATTCTCTCCACTGTATAGTTGTCCCATGCTGCAAAAACTAACAGATGTGAACAATCAGCAACGACAGACTGATTGAATGAAATGTCCTTAATTTTTTCTTTTAAATCCTGGTTTTTAATCACCATTACTTCAAATGGCTGTAAACCACTTGAAGTTGGTGATAGAGATATGGCTTCAATTATATTATCTATCTTTTCCTGAGGCACTTTCTTACCATTCATTGCTTTAGTAGCATAGCGCCATTTTAATTTATCTAATAAATCCATTCTTCACTTTCTTTCTAATTATTGAGTAAGAAACCACGTTATTTAGATTTTGTTCAAATAAGATTTTTTAACCATAGAGAAATGGTGTTGCTGCGCTTCACCATAGATTGCATGAATCATAATATTTGGAACAGGTAAAAAGAAGCATGGAACAAGTAAATTAATCTAAAAGGTATTGTTATGCTTCTGATTTAGAATATGGAGAAAAATAAAAACTCCATGTAAATCTGTGAAATACGTCCTTATTCTCCGCGGTAAATCAAAAAAGGGTCACTAAAACTGATGACCCATAACTTATTGTATGAAACTATTATGAAAGAAACTATGTAATCATTTTATTTGATGAAGGTGTTTTGGGAAACAAATAACTTATTAAAATTCAAATCTTTTTTCTCTTTAAAGTTTGTGCCTTCATTTTGGTTTGAAACCATAATAGCATTCTCACCATCAATATAAGCTTTCACTTCAGCAATATTCATTTGCTTATCCTGAATCTGAATGGTATGTGAATATGCTCCTTTGTTTTTATCAGTAAATCCTGAAGAACTTAAATTTTGAATTTTACTTAGGTAATTTGCAACAGCGGTAGAATCTAATGCAATTCCATCACTCATCCATTTATCTTCGTTTAAAACCATAGTAAATGAACTATCAGCAGGGTAAGTAAAAGTAATCTTATTGATATTGGTTTTATTTACCTTAACCAGCTTTTTGTTTCTAAAAGCATTGGCATCACGATTAATCATACTTCCCAAAAATCCTTCAACAGCATAAACTTCATTATCATCACCTGAACGTACATAGGTTGTCATTGTACCTCTTGGTTGTTGATTATATGGATTCTGTTGCATCATTGCCGGATTCTGCTTTGCTTGTCGATATGAAAATTTACCAATGTATAATGATGCTAATTCTTCACTACCTTTCATCAATTGCACTTTTGAACAAAGAGAATCTGTTAACTCATATTTTTCCCATTGATCAGTTTTTCTGGCAGCCAGGCGAAGTGGTTTTAACTGATTCACCTGGTTTATTAATCTATCGATTGCAGCAGCATCTCCATTATATGTTTTTCCGGCCTGAATTATTTTCCAATCCTCACCATCCTTTTTAAGTTCAATTTTATCTCCCTTAAGCATTTTAGGATAGATTACTACCGAACTAATCTCATCAGTATTTATATCAAAAACAACACTTTTTAATGTGTTTGAACCTGTTGATTTATCAACAATGCGAGTTGTAACCACAAGTACCAATAAGGCAGCAAATATGATACTTAATGTTTTTAGACTAAATTTTCTAAACATAGGTTTCCCCCTTTCTTTTTAGACGAATCAATTTTCTTCTTTGATTACGATAAATTCCTATTCCTATAATAATAAAGATAGGTAAGGCGAAGTTGAATATTTTTAAGAATTGCTTATTGGCATCATCAATTTGATCCAATGGACGCATTTTAACTTGTTTGGCTCGTAATTGAATCAAACCAGTATCATCACTCATGTAATCAATGGCGTTTACTACAAAGTTTGCATTATCAGGTTGTACCTGGTGTGCTTGTTCTCCTAATCCATTTATTGCTAAATCCCCATCAGTAATCACTACGATTTTATGATTGCCATCTTCAAGTAATCCTGCAACTGGAATTTTCGAATTAGGGAAATCATTTTCTGTCCATTGTTTTTCAACATTGAAATAGACAGGAGTTGGCTGAGTTGCTGATTTTTCTGAAGTAAATACCAGAGGAGTAAATGTTTTAGTACTGTCGCCAGTATATGTCAGTGTACTACCAAACTGCATAATCATTGTACCTAGCCCCTCTGTAATTGGGTTTTCTGCAAAATTTGATAATACTGGTAAGTAAGGAAATTGAATAGGGCGATTAACGGTAAAAATTCCTCTTTGTTCCTGATAGCTGATAGTACCACAAGTCGCATCTAATACAAAGTTATCTTCAACTTTCAGACCTTTACTTTCCAGCCATTTTCCCAAACCTGTATATTTCGAAACCCCCATTCCTTGTTGTAACTGTGCATCAACTTTATTGAAAGAAATAAACAAGTTACCTCCCTGATTCAAGTATTGATCAATAATAGCAAGATCCGATTCAGGAATTGTATCCTGAGGATTAATCCAGGCAATGGTTTTATACTTGCTTAGGTTTACACTATCAGAAAGTGTTATCTCTTCAGGAACATATAACACATCTAAACCTTGTGATACCTGAGCCAACTGATCTAAACCGGCCTCTCCATGCCCGGTAATAAATCCAATAGCAGCCTTTTCCGGAATAGTTAATTTTTTAATGGCAGTAGTTAATGCGTATTCCATTTGTCCGCTTGGCTGAATAAAAGGAATAGTTTCAGTTTCCTCTCCAATCTGAACCACTGCACCCATAAATGCTTTTTTAGTGGTTTCCTGGTCTTTTTCGCGAGCTTTTATCATTAAGGTCTGAATTCCTGCCTCTACGGCTTTTTGTTCTGTTGCAGGATCCTCATTAGGATTAATAAACTCATAAACCAATTGACGACCTGTTAAAGAACTGTAGTCGGCAAGCATATCTCTAAAATCCTGACGTGCTTTGTCAAACTGAGGTTGTAGGCCTTCTGAGAAATAAGCTGTGACCGTAATAGGTTCCGTGATGCCTTCCAGAATATCTTTTGTGGTTTCGCTTAGTGTATATCGTTGATCTTCGGTAAAGTCTAGGCGAAAAAAGAATCTGTTGGCTAAAATATTGATGAGAACGATGATTCCCAACGATAGTATGATATAGTATTTTAACTGACTCTTTTTAAACATGATACAGATTAATTAGTTGATGTTACGTTTTACCAATGATAGTTCTGATGCCATAAGTCCAACTAAAATAATGGAACCAAAATACACCAGGTTTTTACTATCGATAACGCCCCTTGTAATGCTGTTGTAGTGGTATTGCATATCCAAATATGAAAGAACATCTCCTGCAACTCCTGAGAATGCTGCTGAAGTTATTCCAAATAATATTTGAAAGAAAATACCAATGATTAGAGCCAACAAGAAGGCAACTATTTGGTTTGATGTAATGCTGCTTGCAAATATTCCCAATGAAATATATGCCGCACTCATAAGTAATAACCCCAGATAGCCTGTTAAAACCGAACCATGGTCAATTGGACCTATTGATGCAATGGAAATATAATATGGAATTGTTAATGCTAATGAAATTACAATAAGCAAAAAGGTAGAAAGGAATTTACCTGTTACTACCTGCCAATCAGATATGGGTTTGGTTAACATTAATTCTATCGTTCCGGTTTTGTATTCCTCTGCCATTTGTTTCATCGTTAAGGCCGGAATAAATATGAAGAGTGTCCAGTATGCAATTCCAAAAAATGGCTGCATGGTAGCTCGGTTAATAAAGAATACATCGTTGTTTCCATATAACCATGTGAAAAATCCACTTAAGCCCAGAAACACAACAATCATAATATAAGCCATCAAAGAATCGAAATATCCTTTGAGCTCTTTTTTCGTTATTATCCAGATTTGTTTCATGTTACTAGTATAAAGACAAGAGTATAAAGACAAAAGATTTTAGTTATAGAATAACATTGTAATCATTTGAGTCAATACCATTGTTTAGTGTTATTATTTATTAAAGTATGTTTTAGTTTGCACTTACACCACCTGTTAATTCACGGAAGATATCTTCAAGGTTTTTCTCAATAGGAGTTAATTGAGTTAAATACCAACCTTTAGAAGCACACATCTTAAAAATAGCCTCGCAAGATGAAGTTTGCGGCTTGCTTTCAACTTCAAAAGAGTTCATTTCATCGCTAGCAAAAGATACCACTGCGATTTCATTCAGATTTTTGAGGGCTTCGTACATTTCGTTTTTCTCACCACCCTTAATAGCCACTTTTAATATTTCGTTGCCTTGAGCTTTATGTCTCAAATCAGCAGGAGTACCATCAGCAACAATTTTTCCTTCATTAATGATTAGTACGCGATCGCAGGTTGCTTCGACCTCAGCCAGAATGTGAGAACTCAAAATCACCGTCTTTTCTCTTCCAATTTCTTTAATCAGTTCACGGATTTCAATAATCTGGTTAGGATCTAAACCTGTTGTCGGTTCATCAAGTATCAATACTTCCGGATCGTGAATCAGAGCCTGAGCTAAACCTACACGCTGACGATACCCTTTAGATAATTCGCCAATTTTCTTGTGTTTTTCATTGTTTAAACCACATTTCAGAACCATCTCTCTGACTCTGTTTTCAAGATCAGATTTTTTAACTCCCTGCAGTTCTCCAATAAACTTCAGGTAATCCATAATAGGCATGTCCAGATATAGTGGATTGTTCTCGGGTAAATACCCAATGTTTTGCTTCACCTTATCCGGTTGTTCCAGAACTGAAATTCCACCTACAGTGATGTCTCCGCTATTTGGAGAAATAAAACAGGTAATGGCTTTCATAGTAGTCGTTTTACCTGCTCCATTAGGTCCTAGAAAACCCAATATTTCGCCAGTTTTCACTTCAAATGATAAATTATCTAAAGCTTTCTGCGGACCATACAACTTGGTAATTCCTTTTACGTTAATGTCCATCTTTTATTTTTTTAAAACGATAACTTTTGATTCAAAGTCGATATATAAACGGGAGAGTAGAGAAAGTTACAGTGTTTACCTCGCTCATTTATAAATCGGAAGGATATATGTATATCCCTTTTAAGTCCCCCAAAATTATAACAAGATGAAAAAAAGTGGTTCGGTGTTATGGCACTTTAACCTGTTTTTAACCAGAGTTATGTTAAGTATATGATCTGAGCGTATTAAAAATTATCAACAAAAAGTACATTCAAATCGTTATAATTCAGAACCAAATATTTATAGTCATGAAAGTTAAAATATCCATACTCTTATTGATGATTATTTCAATAAGTGTAAATGCTCAAAAGGGAAATTACTATTTAAGTAAAAGTGTTGATGTATCTATTGAAGAGATTACTCCTAAAGTAAAAGAGGTATTAAAAAAACATGGTTTTGGAGTTGTTTCAGAATCAAATATGGATCAATCCCTTAAGGAAAAACTTGGTGATGTAGTTGATATGAAGCCTTATAAAGTAATCGGTGCTTGTAATGCAAAAATTGCGCATAAAATAATTAGTGTAGAAGAAAATGTAGCCATTTTCTTACCATGTAAAGTTATTCTAAAATATATAGATGAGAACAAAACAGAGGTTGTAGTGGTGAATCCCAAAATTGCGATGAAAGCAATAAAGAATCCTAAAGCAAAGGAAATAATAAATGAAGTATCAGAAATGTTTAAAACTATACTATCTGAAATATAATTTAAGATCTTTCATAATTTAATTTTAATGCTCTGGGGCACAATGACAACTATGTTATTGTGCCTTTTCAGTATATATGATTTCACTCAATTGTTCTTATTATATATATTTAAGATTTCTGTGTACTACGTTTAGTTAACTTTACGCGCTAATAAAAGTTATTAGCATGAAATTTTCTTCCTCAATAAATAAGTGGCCGTTTTTTTATGGATTTGTAATTGCAGTTGTTGGTACATTAGGTGTTTTTGCCAGTGTTCCGGGTCAAACTGTTGGAGTGAGTACCTTTACTGATCCGGTAAAGGATGCCTTGGGATTAGATCGACCACAAATTAGTTTAGCTTATGCTTTAGGTACAATCGGTAGTTCCTTTTTATTAGGTATTGCAGGAAAGTGGTTCGATAAATATGGAGCTCGTATAGTGGCATTTGGAGCAGCTATTGGTCTAGCAGTTGCATTATTGATCAGTTCACAAAGTGCTGTTATTTCAGGATTACTTAAATCTGCTTTGGGAGTACAAAGCTGGGTGCTTTCTTTTATTGTAATCATGTTTTGTTTCTTTATGATTCGATTTACAGGTCAGGGTGTTCTTACACTTTCGTCCAGAAATATGATTATGATATGGTTTGATCAGTACAGAGGAAGAGTAAATGCAGTTAGTTCAATTGCAGTATCTCTTGGATTCTCAATTTCGCCTTTATGGATCAACTTTTTAATTGAAGGATTTGGTTGGCAGGAAGCTTGGTTTTGGATGGCTGATGGACTGGTAATAATTGGGATTATTATATATGCAACGTTTCGTGATTCTCCTGAAAAATATGGATTGGTTCCGGATGGTAATATAGGATCTAAGAAAGCTCAAAAGAAGACAGCTAAACCTGTTCAGGATTTTTCAAGAGGACAGGCACTTAAAACGCGTGCTTTTTGGATGTATGGTTTGATGCTGGCTTTTAATGGTTATTTTATTACAGGACTTACATTTCATATTGTATCTATTTTTGGTGATGTGGGTTATTCTAAACAGGAAGCTTTATCTTTTTTCTTACCCATGTCCATAGTTTCTTTAACTGTATCTGTATTATGTAATGCTATAAGCGATAAAATTAAATTGAAATACTTATTGTATTTGATGATTTTTGGATCGGCCACTTGTTCTGTAGGGCTAGCCATTTTAAAGTACACTGTAGGTTTCTATTTGTTAATTGGTGGAGTAGGTATCATGGGCGGTTTGTTTGCAGTGTTATCTTCAGTAGTCTGGCCTCGTTTTTTTGGGAGAAAGAACTTAGGAGCTATTTCGGGTGTAAGTATGCAGATGATTGTATTTTCAAGCGCTTTAGGGCCATTTATGTTTAGCATGTCATTTAATTATTTGGGCTCATATTCTTATATAGCTTTAGCCGGATTGGTAGGCTTGGCATTGATTACAATTGGATCATTTAAAGCAGATAATCCTCAGGATAGTATAAATTAGTAAGTTATAGGGAGCATGGAGCAAGGAATATGTATACATAATATCGAGTTATATGAAGCCTCAAAAATTTTCTATTAAAAAGAGATTATTAAGTTTTAAATATGCTTTTAATGGAATAATTATTTTACTCACGGAAGAGCATAATTCAAGAGTTCATTTATTAGCCACTTTATTTGCTATTATTGCTGGTTTTATATTTAAAATATCTCCACTTGAATGGATAGCAGTTGTCATTGTAATTGGACTGGTATTTACGCTTGAAATCATTAATTCTTCTATTGAAAATATCGCTGACTTTATTACGCTTGAGAAACACTCAGATATAAAGAAGATTAAAGATTTAGCTGCTGCAGCCGTTCTGGTTGGAGCCTTAACTGCACTTATAGTAGGATGTATTATTTTTATCCCCAAAATTCTCGAATTTATTATTAAAGCATAAAAAAACCTAATGGAAGAATTAATCCATTAGGTTTTAACTTGAAATATTTTAGTGCTTATCAATTATCTTTATTGCTTACCATTCAGGATAAAAACTTAAGCCAACAGATACAGGATATAATTCAGGTGCTTTATTTTTATCAAACATTGGTGATAGGTAATAAGTTCCATAAAGATTAATAGCTCTGTATCCAACTCTTACCTGTGCACCATACCTAAAGTCATTTAAATTAAAGCTTCCTTTTTCTTTATCTTTTTCTTTGTCACCATTCTCTTTTGTAACCACCTTTGTATGTGATTTTAATTTATAACCCATAATTCCACCAGCCGAAACATAGAAACCATCCCTGTTTTTACTACTAAACTGAAGTTCAAATAGGATAGGAGCTGTCAAGTACAAAGAAGTTAACTTGGTTTTATCCACATTGCCGTCAATAGTTCTATAAGTCAGATTTCCCAGATCATCTTTGGCTAAGGTAATCGGATTGTCAAATCGATAATTATTGAATGTTAAGCCTAAACCGGTTACAAAACCAACATTTCCTCTTCTGCTTAATGGAATGTTTTGTTCCCATAGATTTAACGAAACTTCAATACTTTTTCCTGTGTTTAAAGAAAGGTAATCATCTTCCTGTGCAAGAGATAAATCTCCATCTGCATTCAGGTAATTGTTAAATCCTAAGTCCAATCCCCAAAAGTGACTGTCAAATCTTCGTTTATCTTTTTTTGTAGTCTTAAAGATTCGTTTGTCTTCATCGTCAGATCTTTTCTTAATACTTAATTTGGTTGAATTATCATCAGCGATAATATCCATATCCGAACCAAAAAGCTTAATCGTTGTGGTGTCTGAATTCTTTGAGTTTTCAGAAGATGTATTGTCATTCATCACAACTGGATTCTCAGGAACTTCAAAATCATCCTCGTCAATATCATATTCTTCAGGATTCAATACCGGATCTCCATTTCGGTTGATATAAGAAACCTTACTATCTTGAATCACTTTAGCAACACCATTATCAAAGTCGCTAATAAATTGATACTGGCAAGGAATAACTTCTGCACCAGCTTCATTGATATAGCCCATTTTTCCATTCTTCAAAACCTTAGCCATACCATCTTCAAACTCCCATATCTTTTGGTATTGAGTAGGAATGAATTCAACACCAGCTTCGTTGATCATACCCATCTTACCGTTTTTCAGAACCTGAGCTCTGCCATCCTCAAACTCCCATATTTTTTGGTATTGAGCAGGAATAAATTCATAACCGGCCTCGTTGATATAACCTATAGATCCATTTCTGAACACACGGGCTCTACCATCTTCAAAATCCCAAATCTGATCATATTTACAAGGGATAAATTCGTAGCCCTTGTCATCAACATATCCAATTTTCCCATTCTTCAGAACTTTGGCTTTACCATCTTCAAACTCCCACACCATATCATATGATGGAGGAATGATCAAATCTCCATTGATATTGTAAATACCAATTTTTCCGTTTTTAATCACTTTGATATTACCATTATCCTGAAGATTCCAGACCTGTTCATTTTCACAAGGAACAATAACGTTACCCTCATTATCAACAAGTCCCATCTTTCCATCCTGCATCACCCGGTAATATCCATCTTCAATTTCCCATACTTTTTGATAAGAACTAAGGAAAGACTTGTTATCCTGAGCATATCCCGGAGAAATAATGTATAAAGACAATAATATGATGATAATTCGTTTCATAACAGATTTGTAATTATAAATTTTAATAACATCTAATTCGCATAAAAACGAAGTATTTAGTGCTTTCTTGCAAAGAACATTTAAAAGTTTGCTAAAGTAATACCAACACTATAAGGATACAATTCAGGACCTTTATCTTTTTCATATAAAGTTGAAAAATTGTAGGTAGCATATAGTTTAATAATCTTATAACCTACCTGAACCATAGCTCCATACTGGAAAGGGTTGATATTAATATCATCTCTTGATTTATTTTTATCACCATCAGCATAAACAACCTTAGTATGCGAACCTATCTTAAATCCTCCGAAAACACCTGCAGAAATAAATGCATTACAGCGATTTTGATCTGATGGAATTTGAGCTTCAAATAGTAATGGAATATTTAAATAAGAAGCCACAATTTTACTCTTATCAACTACATCAGTAATTGGCTCTCCGTAAGTAATTCCCTGACTGTTTTTTTGAATCATAAATTGGTTATCCTGACGGTAATTATAAACAGTCCACCCCAAACCTGTAACTAATCCTAAATTCTTTTTACGTTTTTGTAAACCAATATCGTATTGAAGAAAGTTAATACTAAAAGCCATTGATTTGCCTGAATTTAATTCCATAAAGTTACCATCAGCTGGTATCGAAGTATCAAAGTCTTTACCTGAATAATTGCAGAAACCTAATAAAACCCCAGAGTAATGTCCTTTAAATTTTTCTCGTGGGATATGAACCATTCTTACATTGGTTTTATCATCTTCTTCAATAATTTCCCAGCGTTTGTGACCAAGAGTAATTGTTGTTAGTGTATCATTGTGTTCCTGAACCTCAACCCTTGCTCTAGGAAAGCCTACAATGGCTTTTTCTTTGTTTTCATCAATGACAATAACATCAACAGCTTTGTTTTCCTTTTTGTCTTTTGTTGTACTATTTTCCTGTGCTTTTAATAAAGCAGGACTAAAAATGGCACATAGAATGACTATTAAATATATTTTTTGCATGACATTTAATTTTAAAGTTGATTCGTATTTAGAATGCGCTTCTAAGATTAGGACGCCTGAACAACTAATTTGTTACAGGCATACTTTTAATTTTTCGCGAAAATGAAATATTATCTGATTCCAATTGATAGGCAACCATTTCACCATCTTCATTGATATATTTTTTTACCGATGTAGGACTACCAGAAATGTAATTGATAAATCTGATACCTGTACCTAAAGCTTTAACTGAACGTGATAGTTTCTGACTCTCACTTTGCACATGGTTTTCCATAGCCAATTCATTTTCTTTGGCTTCTTCCAGATTATTTGCAATTATAATTGGCATCATTTCATTTAACCCTATTTCGTATGCATTAAGAGGTTTATTTGAAATTTTAATATCAATTTGTCTGTTAACTAAAGGTTCAATAAATTCTTCTTCTCTAACGTGTTGTGTTTCTTTAATAATCTCTACACTTTCTTTCTGTTCTGTTTTATTTTCAGTTGTAGAAACTTCAGGAGATACAATTGATTTATTTTGTTCCTCCTTGACTGGTTTTTTCTCTGTATTTTGAGAATTCGTTTTTTTAGGAAGAACAATTAACGATGGAGGATCAACTACCGCTACAGTTTTTATCTGATCTCCAGATTCTTTTAGATAAGGGAAAGTTCCTATGCTTAATAAAATTGCAATAACAGCAGCGGCACTAACTTTTCTAAGAGTTGTAATTGTAAAAATAGGAATTATTGTAGCTCTTTTTAATGATGCCTTATTAGGAAATCTGACAGCATCATTTCTTTGTAATTTTGTTTTTTGATAGGCTAAAAATACTTTTTCATTTTTACTTGATTCCGCTATGAATTCCTTTTTCCATTCTTCCTCATTCTTATCTAAACCTGTTTCTATTTCTTTAATAGCAATATAATCTTCAAAAGGAATATTTAAATCATCAGCATCTGTTTTTAATAATGATGATTTATCCAAAAACGAAATATCTTCAGGTTCTAAAACCATATCATTAATTCCCTCCATTTCTTTTTTGATATGAGGGTGTTGATCTAAAAACTGCTCAAACTGTTTTTGATCAGTTTCAGATAACATACCATCAAGGTAGTCAATGATATATTCTTCGTAATTATTTATAGTTATCATCATAATTCAAACTAAAACTTCAATTTTACCAATATAATTTTTCAAAAACTGGCGGCCTCTGAAAATATAAACTTTAACCTGCGATTCACTAAGATTTGTAATCTCTGAAATCTCCTTATAATTATATCCCTCATAGTCTCGTAATAAAATCACGTTTTTCTGATCCGGAGGAAGTTTTTCTAATGCCTCATTCAAAACTTCATTTACATCACTGTATGTTTCATTGGTAAAATACTTATTGGCATCAGCGTCTTCCCAACTTGCTTTGTACTTATCTCTTCTGATAGAATCAATTAATGTATGGTATGCCGTCGAAAACAGATAACTCTTGGCTTTTACATAAGAAATATCCGCATGGTTTTTCCATACTTTTTCAAATGTATCCTGAACAATATCTTTAGCCCGGTCTGTATCTTTAATATTCTTTAATACAAACCGATAAATATTATCAGAATATGATTCTACACTTTTATTATACTCTTTAACTGTCATCCGGCTCAGTAAGGATTTACATTAAATGTTTTAAAAAAGGACGATTGATATCATACTTTTAGTTGTTATTTCTAAGTTTGTGACGCCTAAGTAATGCTAAAGTTACAGAGGAATTAAAAAAAAGTAAAAATTTTTATGGTCTCGGATTTATTTCTTTCAATTATTATCGGATTTATTTTGGATTTAATCATAGGCGATCCTTACTCAATGCCGCATCCCATAAAGGTTTATGGTCATACCATTGCTTTTGGTGAAAAGCTTTTGAATAAAAACAAAAACCGCAAATTTAAAGGAGGAATAATGGCTGTAGTATTGATTATTCTTTCGTATTTATGTTTTAAGGGTATTGTAGTTTTGGCTGCCGTAAATTCTTATTCTTCAGTAATTGTTGGATCGGTGTTTGTTTTTTACGGCCTTGCCAATCGCACTCTGATTAACGAAGTATTAAAGGTTGAAAAGGAATTAAGTATAAGTGGATTGGAAGCCGGAAGAAAGCAATTGAGTTTTATTGTAGGCCGACAAACAGATAAATTGGATACTCAGTCCATTAGAAAAGCTGCTTTGGAAACTTTATCCGAGAATTTGAGCGATGGTGTGATTGCTCCACTGTTTTATCTTTTTATAGGAGGAATTCCTTTAATGTTTGCCTACAAAATGGTGAACACTTTGGATTCGATGATAGGCTATAAAAACGATCGTTATAAAGATTTTGGATGTATTGCCGCTAAAGTGGATGATGTATTTAATTTTATTCCTGCCCGTATTACCGCATTATTAATTGCTTTAGTAAGTCTAAAATCAAAGTCTTTTGCGTTTATTTCTAAATACGGAAATCAACATAGCAGTCCTAATGCAGGATACCCTGAAGCAGCTTTAGCCGGAGCTTTAGATTGTAGGTTTGGTGGATCATCAGAGTATTTTGGAAAGGTGGTTGATAAGCCTTATATAGGGGAGAACCCTCTGGAATTAAACACAAAACATATCAATTATTCATGTGGCATTAATTTAAAAGCCAGCTTTCTGTTTTTAATTGTGGGATTGGTGGTGATGTTTTATTTAGGATAAAGGGAATAGGTTGAAGGGTGTAAAGGTTGAAAGGTAGAAGGTTTTCATAATAAGAGATTAAGCTTCGGGCTATAGGCCCAGGTTTATTCAGTACATTGCAACGCCATGGGTACATTCCAAAATTTCAATCATGGCCCTTTCCCAATTTCTGGAAAATGCCAGGCAGTTTTGTAAATAACTTTCCCAACTTGGGGAAAACGCCCTGCAGTTTTGAAACAAGCTTTCCGAGCCCGGGAATTGCTCCTGCAGTTCTGCAACAAGGTTTCCCAACAATGGGATTAGCTGTTGCAATTTTGCGAGAAGGTTTCCCAACAGTGGGATTTGCTGCTGCAATTATGTAACAGGATTTCCCCACCTTGGGAAGGGTAATTACAAATCAGTAAGTAACAATCCTGTATTTTGGGAAGGTCGTTACAGAAATATAACAACTATCCGAAATATTTTATACGTCCATAATTTTTTTAAAATAAGGAAATCCAAAATAGAAAAAATTATCAAAAGGCTGAATTGAAAATCGACGAAGTCAAAGCCTAAAACATCACAGTTTGAGGCATAAGAATCTGACCGGGTGGTTTAAAATATATTTATTCCATATTCCAATTTAAATAAACAACAGACTCAAATTGATTTATTTATTACTTTTGCAGCTCGTTTGGTGGATTTCTCCTTTCAGGGGAAACCTTAATATGGGAATTCGGTGCTTCTGAGCAATCAGAAAATTCCGAGGCTGTACCCGCAGCTGTAAGTCTGTATATGTTTTGAAATACTAAACGCCACTATTACCTGCCATAGCATTAGCGAAGGTAGGTGTCTGATTCTATTTTGAATAGATGACAATCCGCCTACACCAAGGCTACGGCGGATAAAATGGGAAGGCATCAAAACTAAGACAAGCCAGAAGACCTGCCAAATTAATAATCTGAATTCAATTTAATTATTCAGGTTAATAAATGCTTTCGGGATAAAGGCGAATTAGAGTTTAGGGAAACTCATTTCATCATGATATCTCATTATTAAAATTTACTAATAATGGAAAATGCTTTAGTACAGGTTTATACCGGTGACGGTAAAGGTAAAACAACAGCAGCTGTTGGTCTGGCAGTAAGAGCTTTGGGAAATAATTTTAACGTCCGGTTTTTACAGTTCTTTAAATCAGAATTATCAGGCGAAGTTAAGCCTCTTGAAACTTTGGGAGCTGAGGTTTCTATTCATAATCATCAGGATAAACCTAGCTGGACAATGAATGATGAGGAAGAAAAACAGTTAATAGAAGATACTAAAGAGGGCTGGGAAGTTTTTGTACAATTAATCAAAAGCAAAACTTATGATTTAATCATTTTGGATGAGGCAAATCACGTTTTGAACAGAGAATATATCTTAAAAGATGAGGTGCTGGGAGTTCTGGATCAGGCTAAAAACACTGAAGTGGTTTTTACGGGAAGAAATGCTCCTGATTGGTTAATAGAAAGAGCTGATCTGGTTACAGAAATGAAGATGCATAAGCACCCATTTCAACAAAAGATTGCCGCCAGAACCGGAATTGAAAAATAGAGAAGAGAAAAACGTAGAACATATTTCTGAATAAGAAGAATAATTATACTTCGATTAATGAAAAAGTTAAAACCAATAATGTTTGTCGGTACAGGTTCCGATGTAGGTAAAAGTATCATTAACACAGCATTGTGCCGTATATTTCTGCAAGATGGTTATCAGCCTGCACCTTTTAAAGCACAAAATATGTCGCTGAATAGTTATGCTACTCCAGATGGATTAGAGATTGGTCGAGCACAGGCAGTTCAGGCAGAGGCATGTGGTTTGGAATGTGAGGTTGAGATGAATCCTGTTCTTTTAAAACCTACAGGAGATAAAAATTCTCAGGTAGTACTGCATGGAAAACCTATTGGTAATCAATCGGCAAAGGAGTATTTTTTAAATGATAATAAATCCAATTTATTTAAAGAAGCACTAGAGGCTTATAAAAGGTTGGAGAAAAAATATAACCCTATTGTTTTAGAGGGTGCAGGAAGTATATCTGAATTAAACCTTCGTACCAGGGATATAGTAAATATGCCCATGGCTAAAGCGGTTGATGCATGCACATATTTAATTGCCGATATTGATCGTGGGGGTGTTTTTGCATCGGTTTATGGTTCAATAAAGCTATTGCCTGAGGATGAGCGAAAACTGATTAAGGGCGTTTTAATCAATAAATTCAGAGGCGATATAGATTTATTTACAGAAGGTCGTAAAATACTTGAAGATATTACCGGCGTTCCTGTAGTTGGGGTGATTCCTTACTTTAGAGGAATTACCATTGAAGAGGAAGATTCAGTTAGCCTGTTAAAGATGAATAAAACAGCATCTGCAGGAAAAGTTAATGTTGCAGTGGTGCCATTGCGCCATATGTCGAACTTCACTGACTTTAATCGCTTTGCTGAGCTTGAAGATGTGAATCTGTATTTTACAGATTCTGTTCAGGAGTTGAATAAAGCAGATATCTTGATTATTCCCGGATCAAAAAACACCATCTCAGATATGAATTATCTTGAAGAAACAGGATTGGCAAAGTATCTGAAAGATTGGCACATGCAAGGGAAATCTATTTATGGTATTTGTGGTGGTTACCAGATAATGGGAGAGGAGATCTTTGATCCAATGCACATTGAAAGTAAAGCAGATAGTGTAAAAGGTTTAGGAATTCTGCCTGTTATTACGGTAATGTCAAATGAAAAAAACAGTACTCAGACTTCTTTCAAATATTTAGATTGTGATGAGGATTGTGAGGGTTATGAAATTCATATGGGAGAAACTTCGTTTTTATCACAGCAAAATCCTGTAGCGCATTTAAAAAATGGAGTTAAAGATGGTTTTTATAAAAGCTCAAAAGCCTGGGGTACCTATATTCATGGCATATTTGATAATGCAGTTGTTTTAAAGAATGTTCTTGAACCATTTTTAAATAAAGAATTGGAGATAGGGAACTACAAGGAATTTAAAAATCAGGAATACGATAAGCTGGCTAATTTTGTAAGAGAAAATCTGGATATGGATCAGATATATAAAGCATTGGAAGCATGATAGATGGTCACGGAAACGATATTCACCAGTTCGAAAATAGGATAAATGCTGATTTTAGCACCAATGTTTTTAATAATCCGGAGACTGAGAAGATTATTGAATTTTTAAAGGAAAATGTTGAAGCTGTTCGCAATTATCCGGATTGCAATTGCACTGCTTTAAGAAACAAATTTGCAAAGCATTATAATGTTTCAGATGAGAATGTTTTGGTATGCAATGGATCTACAGAATCATTCTATTTGGTAGCTCATTTATTTAAGCAACAAAACTCTGTTATTTATACACCCTCATTTTCTGAGTATGAGGATGCATGTCAACTATACGATCATAATATAGAGTTCATTTCCAATAAGAATGATATTAAGGATGCATCAATTGATAATAAAATTGTTTGGCTTGGCAATCCTAATAATCCGGACTCAAAATACTATACCAGATTATTTCTGAAAGAGTTTATAGGTCTTCATTCATCAACTGTTTTTGTTATTGATGAGGCCTATATTGATTTATGTGCAGAAGGAGAAACAATAGCTGATTTAGTAAATGAATTTGAAAACCTGATTGTGATTAAGTCGTTTACAAAATTATATGCTATACCAGGTGTTCGACTAGGATTTATCGTGACTCATGCAAATAGGATTCAGGAATTAAAAAAACTGCATATGCCCTGGGCAGTAAATGTAATGGCTCAAAAAGCAGGGGAATATATTCTTGATCATTTGTACCATACTCAGCAAAATGTTGAAGAATTACTTGAAAACTCAAGGAAATTTCAGCATAATATTGATCAATTGGATGGCTTTAAAGTAACAAAGTCATCTTGCAATTATTTTTTAGTGGAGATGGAAAATGAAAAAGCATCAGACTTAAAAGACTTTTTATTGAGAGAGCATGGTCTTCTAATTCGTGATGCTTCTAATTTCAGGGCATTAACAAATAAGTGTTTTCGTGTTGCCAGTCAGGGGTATGAAAAGGACTTGTTTCTGGTTCAATGTTTACAAAAGTGGTATCATTCCATTCTTACTTTACAGTAATATTTTGCTCCTGTACTATCAGGTTCTTTATTTTAATATCCAGTTGTATAGCATATTCTTTTACACTATCAATTGGTGCATTGCCATCAATAACAAATGAGGAATGGTCATAGTCGGTATATCCTTCCTCATTCATTTCTGGTAAAAAAAGTGTTTTAGATCCTGAAGGAATAAAAACAGTTAGTCGTTCATCTTTAATATGAATGTTATTGTCTTCATCCTGAACATGAATATCTAAATCAAGGCTTTGTGCTATGTCTTTCTGATTTTCAATAACAATCCATAAGCCATTAAAGTTAATGCTATCAACATCTTTATTTTCTGAAGGTTTTAGGATATTTAAAGCAGAGGTGATTTTAATTCCCAGCGAGTTGATGTTAGGATTAGATATTTCAGATTTAGTTTCTTTACTTGTCTCTGAAGTTTCGGATTTTTGGTTGGTTAAAGTGCAGGAAAAAATGATTACAGCACTTAGGGTGGCGATCAGGTATTTTTTCATGTGTTTAAAATTTGTTTTTGAAATGCCACATGTCACTCACCAGTATAACCGTCGTTATATAAGATATAAACTTATTTATGGCTTGTTTCATGTTTGTCTTACTTTGTTCTGTGTGTAGTAATTTCTATTAAAATTAAGGCATAACAAATTCAAATTCAAGAGTCGAAAAGGTGAAATGGGATAAAACAACCTTAAAACTTGATAAAAGGCTAGTTATTAAAGATAAGGCTTAACTTTATGGGTGTTTTCATAAAGTTAAGCCTAGATATTTCTGAATCTATTTTAAGGATCCATCCCTATTAAAATCTTCTTTTTTAATTGTCCATATAAAAATAAGAATTCCAATTCGGGCAATTATAAATACTAAGATTGCAAAAAGAGGTCCCAGTATGGCCATTTTTAATCCTTCTGCTAATAAAGAAGGAGTAAGCTCACCTCTGGATGCCACGTTGTCAAAAGCCATGATTAAGCCAAAAGTTCGTCCTAAAAATCCCCAGGCTAATGTAAACCAGCTTAAAGATTTTAAAAGAGCAATTGTTTTTCCCTGATTTCCTTTTTGTATAAAGCCCTTTACGATTAAAAAAACTATTACAAATAATAGAATAAGAATCGGATAAGAAAAGATAGGGCCACCATCGTTGAATTTGTCGAGTAATGCAGACATAGTTTTACTGTTTTTAATGATTAATAAATCAAAGTTAATTCAGGATTTACTATCATTTATTTTAATGCGACGAGTACAAGATTTACATCGGTAAATTACTAATTTATGTCTTTTACAGGAATATTCTTTTAAGTACAGTATAATAAATAAGAAGTTTCAGGTTAGCAACCGACCTCAGTAACGTAGCTTGGGACCCACTGGTTGAAGTTGGTGAAAAGACAGAAAGCTGTTTGACCGCTGGGAGTTCTTTCTGTCTAATCAACAAAACCTAGTGGGTAAGCGAGTGCTGCAGTCGGCGGACTTTTTGCCTACTTTTTTGACTGTAGAAAAAAGTAGGAGCCCTTGCGGCTTGAGCAATTTAAGAGATACCAAGAATTTGAATAGTTTTTTTTAATCGAATAATTATTCTATAAAATATGGCAGATGTAAAATACCTTAATAAACTGGTTATTCATCTATTATTCTATTTATTCAACAAGAAAAATAGTAATATTGTATAAATGGTTACTTCTGTATTTAATAAAACTAAAATGATTTTATTGCATTTGCTATTTTGGATAGCAGTGTGGTTTTTTTATTATTATTTCTTCAGTTATAACTCTAACAACAATACATATAATCTTTGGTTTTCAAGCATTTTGTTACCAATAACCATTGGCATTACCTATTTTATGGAAAGGGTTCTAATTCCCCGGTATTTATTAAAAAAAGACTATAAGGGTTTTGCTTTCAACAGCTTTTATACATTAGTAGTTTCTTCCTATTTAATTGTTCTTAGCATATATGCCTGTTTGATTTTTTTATTGAGATTTAATGTATCAGTGATGCCTCCAATGAGTAAGAACTTTCTGTTTATTCTTGTATTAGTTTATTTGGTTGTTGGAGTAATTAGTTTTATTAGCATTTTAAACCATAATTTTAAAACAGATACTCAAAATAAAGAGCTTCAGAATAAAATTTTAGCAACTCAGCTTCAGTTAAAAGAACAGGAATTGCATTATCTGAAAAGACAAATTCATCCTCACTTTCTGTTTAATACTTTAAATACAATTTATAGTCTGGCTCTTAAACAATCAAAATACACTCCTGATATTATTCTGAAGTTATCTAATCTATTGGATTATATTCTTTACCAAATCAATAAACCGGAAGTCAGTTTAAAGGAAGAGTTATTGCATATCAAAGAATATGTAGGACTGGAGCGGATGCGTTTTAGAGATACCTTAAAAGTAGATTTGCCGGATGTAACAACAATTAGCAGTCATCATAAAATTCCTCCAATGTTATTAATACCATTTGTTGAAAATGCTTTTAAACACGGACAGTTGGTAAAAGGATTTTTAACCATAAAAATGGATGTTCAAGTTGATGATAAGGAATTGAGATTTTCAATTGGTAATTCTGTAAAAGAGATTAACTCTAATAATGGGAATCATGGATTAGGACTAGAAAACATAAAAAAGAGACTTGAGATTTATTACAGTAAAAACTATAGTCTGGATGTTAATTTTGAAGATAATTGGTATCAGGTGAAACTGGTTATTTTTAATCTGAATAATTATAAAAATGAGTAGAGTCATTTCTTGTTTGGTGATTGATGATGAACCTGAAGCACGCGATGTATTAAAGGAACATCTATCGAAAATAGAAAGTGTCAATGTTTTAGCTTATTGCAAAAATGCCATTGAAGCCTTTAAGCAGATAAGCGTTCAGAAAATTGATTTAATTTTTCTGGATATTAATATGCCTGAAATCTCCGGACTTGACTTTGCTAAAACAATTAATCACGATGTAAAGGTTATTTTTACTACAGCTTATCGTGATTATGCAGTAGAAGGTTTTGATTTAAAAGCCGTCGATTATTTATTAAAACCAATTGCTTTTGACAGACTTCTTCAGGCTTTGAATAAGTACTTTGATGAGAATATTATAGTTAACCATCAGGAATCTTTTGAATACGATCAGGAAATCAATGATTTTATTTTTGTAAGATCAGATCGAAAGATGGTGAGAGTAAATTTTAATGATATCATTTATATCGAATGCATTGGTGATTATGTTAAGATTCATCTTTTAAATCAATCTATTGTAACCAGAGAAACTATATCTAATATAGAATCAAAAATACCTGTAAACAAGTTTATTCGTACTCATCGTTCGTTTATTGTTGCTTTGGATAAAATTTCCTCGTTTACAAATGAATATCTTGAATTAGGTGAAAAAATGATTCCAATTAGTCGAAGTTATAAAAATGAAGTGTTGGCTACCCTGGAAAAGTTTGTTGATTAACAAAAGTATTGTTATTTGCTAGTTTTGAGCATTTTTAATTTGATATTTTTTCTTTTCTGATTCAGTACATCATAAATCAGCCTTGTTTCATCTGGAAAATTAGTGCGATAATCAAGTTACTATTGAGTTTATCTTGATTCGTCCTTAACTTGCATTAAATAATATTAATCAAATTAAAATTCAATTCTAAATGAGAAAAATTTATTTTTTAATACTATTGTTATGTCCCTTATTGGTTAAAGGGCAAGATTTAGAAGATTATTTATCTAAGTACACTTCTGAAAATGGACAATTGTATTTACAACCATTTGCAAACGCTTTTTCTGCTGATTTAAACAGTGGATTATATCACAATGCAAAAATCAAAAAGAAAGGATTTCAACTATACATAGGATTAGTTTCTCAGGTTGCTGTAATACCTGGCAAAGCTAAAACCTTTACCGCTACTATTGATGATCCTTCTTTTAGCAACGATCCAATTTATGTAAAAAATGCCCCAACAGTATTTGGTATTAATGAAGGTCCTTATGTTGAAAATCCGGATAATGGACTTGGTCAGTATTTGCCTGCAGGTTTAGATCAGGATTATTTACCACTTGCTATGCCACAAATAACGATAGGTTCTCTTTGGGGAACAGACCTTAGTGCCCGTTATATTTCCGTTGATGTAAGTGATCTGGGAAAAATTGAATTATCAGGCTGGGGTATCAGGCATAGTATTGATCAATATCTTAAAGTTCTACCTCTAAGCGTAGCTGTTGGATATTATCATCAATCATTTAAGGTAGGGGATTATGTTGATGCCAAAACTAATGTATTTAATGTTCAGGCTAGTTATAATATTCCGGTTATTACATTTTACGGTGGTTTAGGTTTTGAAAAAGGTAAAATGGATGTGGAATATACCTACGAAGGATCAGGGGATAATAATGGCGATAAAATTGCTTTCAATCTGGAATCAGAAGGAAGTGTAAGAGCAACCTTAGGTCTTTGCTTTAATCTGGGACCAGTTAAATTACATGGAGATTACAATTTAGCGAAGCAAAATACTTTTGCTGTTGGATTAGGAATCGGAATTAATCAAAAATAAATATTAAACGAAAATTATGAGAAAATTAAGCATAGTGTTATTTTTTGCAGTACTGTTTGCTGCATGTGATGAGAAAGATATCAGATTATATCCTTCTTTTGAAGAGAGTGCGGTTGTAAATGTGGATAGTACAGGTGACTTTGAAGAATATACAACCATTTATGCAAGTGAAATTAATGATGCAGTTAATGATCTTGAACTAGAGGAAGATGGTGAAATTGAATCTGTAGCAATAGAAGGTGTTTGGGTAGTTGTTACGCCTTTAGCTGGTAATACAGCTGAGAAAGCAACACTTAATGTTGATATTGCTGCTGGTGAATCAGTAACTAAATCATTGTTAAAAAACTATGTAATTGAGATTCCTTCAAAAGAAACAACTTATTATTTACCTGATGATCTGGACAAGAATGGTGTAGCGGTTCTAAAAGCTAGATTAAACAGTATTGTTGTTGATGGTGTTTTAACAGATGATGTTGACCTTACTCTTTATGGTGCACCTACACCAGCCGAAAGTACAATAAAATTAAAAATTGAGGTTTTTGTTAAAGGTTCTGTTGTATTTGTACAAACAGTAGAGATGCTATAAAATATTAATTCCACCTATACTAAGCCGCTTGATCATGTTATAATGGTTAGGCGGTTTTTTTATGCTCATAAAACTACATTGGTATTAACAAAACATTAACTAAGTTTTTCAAAAGGGTTTTATTACTTCGTAGAAAATTTGGAGTTGGATTCAAAAAGATAGAATATAAGCGGTACTGTGATGAAAAGGTTCCAAAAATTATTTTAGGTGAATTCAAACTACTAAAGATAAAATTGAAGATTTTCAATTTGTGGCTTTATGAATATATGAGATATATCATGAATTGATTGATATATAATGAAATCCACGGAGGTGTTAACAAACATTAACAAATTATTAATACCTTCAAGTCACCCTTTATTTAAATTTTATTGTTATAAATAAAGGAGACTATCTGATTTTAATGTATTTCGAAATAGTAAAAATAAAAATAGGATAAACCAATTAACAATGAAGAAGAGATTAGTATTATCAGTCCTGAGCTTTTTGATGATTATTCAAGGTTCCTTATGGGCTCAAATACAAGAACCAGCCAAATGGATTGTACAGTTATCCAATAAGAAAGCTTCGGTGGGTGATCAAATAGATGTAGTTTTTAAAGCAACAATTGAACCTACCTGGCACTTGTATTCAAATGATTTTGATCCGGATTTAGGTCCCATCTTAATTTCATTTCAATTTGAAGAAAATTCATCATATGAAAAAGTAGGGGATGTTAAACCAATCAATCCTCACAAAGTGTATGATAATGTTTGGGAAGGTGAGGTTAGTTACTTTGAAAATACTGCTGAACTTCGTCAAACCATCATAGTTAAAGAGTTACCATTAAAAGTTTCCGGTACTTTTGAATTCCAGTCTTGCTCTGATAAAACAGGAATGTGTGTGTTAGGTGATGATGAGTTTGACTTATCAATTGCCGGATCACCAGTTCAATCTAAAAAAGAAACAGTAGCTGTTAAAGAGGAAAAGACAGAAGCTGTTGAAAAAACTGCAGAAGAAACTCCTGTTGCTGTTAAAGAATACAGTGAAACAAAAGAAGATACAAATAGTGATCAAGCTAAAGTAAATGAAAAGCCTGTAACAACACCTGCGCAATCTGCTCAATCAGATTCATTATTAATGCTTTTTGTAATAAGCTTTTTAAGTGGTTTAGCTGCTATTTTTACTCCCTGTGTGTTTCCTATGATTCCAATGACTGTAAGTTTTTTTATGCATAGTGATGAAAATAAAGCAAAAGCAAGGTTCAAGGCTTTTTTTTATGGATTCTCAATAATTGCCATTTATACAGTAATCGGTACTGTAGTTGCAGTTACCTTAGGAGCTAACTTTGCTAACTTTTTAAGCACTCACTGGATACCTAATATCTTTTTCTTTTTAATCTTTATGGTATTTGCAGCTTCATTCTTTGGAATGTTCGAAATTACTATGCCTAACTGGTTAGTAAATAAGAGTGTATCTAATGAAGATAAAGGAGGTATTTTAGGTTCCTTTTTTATGGCTTTTACTTTAGTTTTAGTATCATTTTCATGTACAGGACCTATTGTTGGAGCAATTTTGGTAGCGTCAGCAGGTGGTGAAGTGTTAATGCCCATTGTTGGTATGCTTGGTTTCTCAATTGCATTTGCATTACCATTTACCTTATTTGCAATTTTCCCTTCATGGTTAAATAACTTACCTAAATCAGGAGGATGGTTGAACTCAGTAAAAGTTGTACTTGGATTTATTGAGGTTGCTTTGGGGTTAAAGTTCTTAAGTATTGCAGATCAAACTTACCACTGGGGAATTTTGGATCGTGAGGTTTATCTGGCTATCTGGATAGTTACTTTTGCATTATTAGGATTCTACTTACTTGGAAAATTAAAATTCTCACACGATAGTGAAGTTAGCCATATCAGTGTTCCTCGATTGGGACTGGCGATTGTAACTTTTTCTTTTGTGGTATATATGATTCCAGGTTTGTTTGGAGCACCATTAAAAGCTCTTTCTGGCTATATACCACCTCAGGCAACTCAGGACTTCGATATTAATAAAATTGTACGTGATAATGCTGTAATCTCAGGTTCTTCGGCAATTGAAAAACATACAGCCAAGTATTCAGATTTTCTTCATTTACCACATGGCTTAAACGGATACTTTGATTATGAAGAAGGATTGGCTGCAGCTAAAAAATTAAATAAGCCTGTTTTTATTGATTTTACTGGGCATGGTTGTGTTAATTGTAGACAAATGGAAGCCAATGTTTGGTCTGATCCTGCTGTATTAAAGCGTTTAAAAGAAGATTATGTAATTATTGCATTATATGTGGATGATAAAACATCATTACCTGAGAACGAGTGGATTACTTCAACCGTGGATGGTAAGGTTAAGAAATCATTAGGTAAGAAAAATGCTGATTTTCAAATTTCTCGTTACCAGGTAAATGCTCAACCTTATTATTGTTTACTTGATACAGAAGGTAAAGATTTAGTTACACCTAAAGCCTATGATTTAGATGTAAATGCATTTGTTGATTTTCTTGAAGAAGGCAAAAAGAACTTCCAAAATAAATAAATATATGTAAGGGCAGAATCGTAAAAGATTCTGCTCTTCTTTTTCTACAAAGAATTATAAAAACTCCATAATAGTTTACGATACTGGTCTTTTTGAAAATCAAATTAAACTTATAGAGGTAAGTAGATAATTACTTATATTTGCCACTAGTAAAAATTAGGGATACATGGAATTATTCAAAGGACAAAATGCTCTAAAGTTTGCTGATCGTTTCCGTACGGATGATGATTGCTTGGAATATTTGGCCAACATTAAGTGGTACCAAGGTTTTAAGTGCGTTAAATGTGGGCATCAAGGCTACCAGCAACGCAAGCATCACGGAAGAATCTGCAACAAGTGTGCGCATATTGAGTCAGCTACCGCCAACACACTCTTTCACAAAGTGAAATTTGGAGTACGCAAAGCCTTTTACATTTGCTTTGAGATGTCAACCTCAACCAAGAGTTTGTCAGCAAGCTATATGTCAGAACGTATAGGAGTGACTGAAAAAACAGCACGACTATTCATGCATAAGGTTAGGGAAGCGATGCAATCAAGCGGCAACAACCCGATGGATGGAAATGTACACATCGACGAATTTGTGGTAGGAGGCAAAGAAGAAGGTAAGGTTGGTCGCAGTTACAACTGCAAGAAAAAGAAGGCGGTATGTGCTGTTGAGCTTACCGATGATGGGAAAGTAAAACGTATGTACTCGATGAAAATCAACAATTACTCATCGAAAGAACTTAAAAGGCTTTTTGATGCTCATATATCCCAAAATGCCAGTGTGACCACTGATTGTTGGAGAGGTTATCGCCCTTTGATGAAGGATTACAACATAGAACAGATTGAAAGCATGGGAGGCATGAATTTTAAAGCCTTACATACAATGATACACCAAGTGAAGTCGTGGATTAGAACAACCTATTCTTGGGTTAGCGAATGGCATATAGATAAATATTTTAATGAGTTTTGCTACAGAATCAACCGATCACAAATGAAAGATAACATCTTTAACAACTTAATGTACCGCATGGTGGAAGCTGACAAAATTAATCAGAAAGATTTGATAGGTGCTTAGCTACTGACCTCCATAAACTTAAAAAAGAGATTTCAGAGACAGGTTTTTTGTAAACCGAAATTAGATTAAAATTTTAAAAATGAAGAAAGCAATAAAACTGTTGTTTGTATGTGTTTTACTGTTCCAGGTTATTGGAATCAATGCACAAAATAAAACTACTATTCCATTGGATTCAAGAGTTAGATATGGCAAACTTTCTAATGGTATGACATATTATATCATGCATAATGAAGAACCTAAGGAAAGAGCCAGTTTGTATTTTGTACAGAATGTTGGGGCTATTCTTGAAGAAGATTCTCAAAATGGATTGGCTCACTTTTTAGAGCATATGGCATTTAATGGGTTAGAGCATTATCCGGGTAAATCAATGCTTAACTATTTAGAAGCTAACGGAATTAAATTTGGTCAGGATATTAATGCATATACTGCTCAGGATCAAACGGTATATAATTTAAGTAATATTCCTTCTACCAGAGAAGCTTTATTGGATTCAGCATTATTAGTACTACATGATTGGTCTGGTGGTTTACTATTAGAGCCAGAAGAAATTGATGCAGAGAGAGGTGTAATTCGTGAAGAATGGAGAACGAGAAGAAATTCACGTTTTCGTTTGATGTCACAAACACGTCCATACATGTTTAATTTTTCTAAATATGCAGAAAGAGATGTTATCGGATCATTGGATGTGATTAATAATTTCAAATATCAGGAATTAAGAGATTATTATCAAAAATGGTATCGTCCGGGATTACAGGCTGTAGTTGTTGTTGGTGATATTGATGCTGAAAAAGTAGAACAAAAAGTTAAGGATCTTTTCTCATCTATACCTGCTAAAGAAAATCCTGCAGAACGTGTTTATTATCCAATAGAAGATTCTAAGGAGTTAGGTTATGTTGTGGCAAAGGATAAGGAAGCTCAGGGAGTTGGTATTAACTGGATTTTCAGACATGATGCAGTAAAAGTAAAAGATGAGGCATATATGCGTAAGGATATGGCTGGTGATATGTTAAGCTCTATGTTAAATAACAGATGTAGTGAATTAACCCGCAAACCTGAATGTCCGGCCTTAGGTATGGGTATTGGTTTCTTCTCACTGGCACGTACTAAAGGTGCTTCTTATATGGCTGTTAGTCCAAAAGAAAATAAAGAAAAAGAAGCTTTTGCCTTATTAATTACAGAGGTGGAAAGAGCCAAAAGATTCGGATTTAATGAATCGGAATTGGAGCGTGTAAAAACTTCATTACTTCGCAGATATGAATCGTATGAAAAAGAGTATGAAAAAGTTGATAATGAAACTTGGGCAGAACAATTAGCTGATAATTTTCTAGAGGCTAGTCCGTTTCCTTCTCTTGAGTGGGAAATGAATTTTGCTAAAAAAACAATTCCTTCTATTACTTTAGAAGAAGTGTATGCATTGTTAGACGAATTTAGTAATGTAGACAACAGTGTAATAACAATAACTGGTCCTGATAAAGAGGATGTTCAATATCCAACAAAAGAAGAATTACTTGCTGAAATTAAAACAGTAAAAGAATCTGAGCTTACTGCATACGAAGATGAGGCAAGTGATAGTCCACTGGTTACTGATGAGTTAGAAGATAAAAAGATTGTTTCAGAATCTGTAGTTTCAGGAACTGATGCTAAAATGTATACTCTTGAAAATGGTGCAAAAGTAGTTGTTTATCCAACTGAACTAAGTAAAGATGAAATCTTATTCAGTGCTTATAGTTTTGGTGGAACATCTCTATTAAAGCAAGATCAGTTGGAGTCTGGAAATCTAGCTACAACTATTGCTGGTATGTCTGGTTTAGGTGATTTTAATGCAACTCAATTGAAGAAAAAATTAACTGGCAAATTAGCTAGTGTTTCACCTTCGATAGGTTCATTAACTGAAGGTTTTAGTGGTTCTGCTTCTCCTCAGGATTTTGAAACTATGTTACAATTATTGTATTTAAAGTTTACACATCCTCGTTTCGAAAAAGAAACCTTCCAAACTATTAAAGGCTCTTTGACAAATCAGTTGTCGTTTATTGCTGCTGATAATAGTAAGGCCTTTAAAGATACTATTGGAATGGTTGAAAGTAATTATAGTCCACGAAATTTACTTTTCAATAAAGATTTTGTAGATCATGTAGACTTTGAAAAAGCGAAAGCAATTTATCTGGATCGTTTTCAGGATGCAGATGATTTCACTTTCATTTTTGTGGGTAACATTGATGTGGAAAAAGACCTTCCATTAATTGCTAAATACATTGGAAACATTAAATCTACTGATAGAAAGGAAAGCTGGGTAAATCATAATATAAGACCGGCAAAAGGTTATACAAAGAGAACTGTTGAGAGAGAAATGGAATTCCCGAAAGCCACGGTATATTATTCATTGATTAATGATGTTGATTATAGCCTTAAAACCAGAACTTATGTTAGAGTGATTGCAGAATTACTTAATAAGAGGTATTTAGAGACTATCAGAGAGGAAGAAGGTGGAAGTTATGGGGTGTCTGTTCAACCATCAATTAGTAAGCGTACTTATGAGCATGCTTCAATTACAATGTATTTTGATTGTGATCCAGAGAAGATGGATAAATTAATAGGAATCATGAAAGCAGAGATTGATAATTTGGTGAAGAATGGAGTGAAGGTTGATGATCTTGAAGAAATTAAGAAAAGTTACCTTAAGAGCAGAGAAGAGTCAGAAAATGAAAATAGTTTCTGGTTAAGCGTAATTCAAGGATCTTTAATTAATGATGAACCAATTACAAATACTGAAGGCTTTAATAAAATCGTTAATGATTTAAGTGCTAAAAGTGTTCAAAAATACGCTAAAAAGTTTTTTAAAGGATATGATAGCGTTGAGGTTGTAATGGTTCCTGAAAAGTAATAAAAAAATAAAATATATTTATTATCGGGTAATAGTGTTAGATTTTTAACTGCTATTACCCGTTTTTAGTTATATAAATGTCATCCTAACCAATACGTTTTCAATCACATGACAAATCTTATAATTAAAAAGTAACTTTTACCGCATATTTGTGTATTAAATATCTATCAGAAAATAAATCAATATGTTTTTTAAGAGTAGAGTTAAATTCAAACACATTCAAATAATAAGTTTTCTAGTTATACTGATTTTACAGTTTACCTCTTCAATATTGGCTCAGAATCAGTTTAAAATAGATAGTATACAAGCTAAGTATAACTCTACTAAGGTTGTTAAAGAAAGAGTTAATTATTTAATTGACTTGTCGCAAATTTATTTACAAACAGATATAAACAAAAGT
Source organism: uncultured Saccharicrinis sp. (assembly GCA_963666825.2). Lineage (GTDB taxonomy): Bacteria > Bacteroidota > Bacteroidia > Bacteroidales > Marinilabiliaceae > Saccharicrinis. The sequence goes on from OY763044.2 coordinate 5,054,356, forward strand.
CTAGTTTTTGCAGAAAAGGCAGATTCAGAATCAGCAAAAAGTGATAATTATTTACCTAAAGCCCATGCTAAAAGTAATTTGGCAGTAGTGTTTATGCAATCGGGTTCATATTCAAAAGCTGTAGAGTTACTCCTGGAATCCAGAGCATTAATTGAGGCAAACCATGATTATGTAAGGCTAATAGGTATAGAACTAAATTTGGGTGCAGTAAAGTTTCATCTTGAAGATTATGATGGTGCATTGAGTTATTTCAACAAGGCTTTGGAATTGAATGAAAAACTACTGTCTGAGGGTAATGAGATATACATGAGCCAGATCCAGATTTTTTATATAAATATAGGCAGTATATACCTGGAAAAGAAAAATTACAAAGCTGCTATTACATATATGGAGAAAGCAAGAGAGGCCTCACAAAATGCTAATGATTGGCAAAATGAAGCGATTACTGTTTGTAATTTGGGGGAAATTTACTTGCGACTTAAGGATTATCGTCAGGCAAAGCAATATGTTCAGGAAAGTATAAATATTAGAAAAACACATAATGATGTTTTTGGTATCATAAGTTCTTATAATCTTTTAACTCAATATTATTTTGAAAATAATATTCTCGACAGTGCACATATCGTTAACAATATGGCGATTAAATATTGTCATGATTTAGATGCTTTAGGTAAATTAGAAAAAGCCTTATTATACAGATCTCAGATATTAGAAAATGAAGGAAGTTACGATAAAGCGGTATCTGCATATAAAGATTATTATAGTATTAAAGATAGTTTAATTAATGAATCCGTAATAGAGAAAACAACGCGTTTGCAATTAGAATATAATTTCAAGGAAATTGAGCAAAATAGAATTGAAGAGCAATATAAATACCGTGTTACAATGTATTCAGTTTTAGCGTTGGTAGTATTTTTATTGATTGTATTTGTATTAATGTTTTTATTATGGAAAACCAGGGCTAAACAAACAAGAATAGAAAAAGAAAATCTTACTAAAGATCTTGAATTAAAGAACCGTGAGCTTACTACAAATGTAATGTATTTGTTGAAGAAGCATGAGTTAATAAATAGTATATCAACGCGTTTGATGAATCTAAAATCTAAACTGAGTATTGATAATAAAAATGTAATTCAGAAAATAATATTTGATCTTCAGGCTGGTGCAGAACCTGAGGTTTGGGAAGAATTTGAATTGCGTTTTCAAAATGTACATTCTGATTTTTATGAAAAGTTGCATAAAGTAGCACCTGATTTGACACCTTCAGAACTAAAACTTTGTGCTTTCTTAAGATTAAATATGAATAGTAAAGAAATCTCTGCATTAATCCATCAGAGTACAAAAAGTATTGAAGTAAAGCGTTCACGCATACGTAAAAAGCTTGGTATCACTAATACAGAAGCTAATCTTGTTAAGTATTTGACAGATCTATAGTTGTGGTATTTACTTAAAGTTTTATTGAAATATTTTCTACAAATAGTTCTAAATTTTGACTTAATAAATTTCTTAATTCCTTATTATACTGCTTATAAGCAGATTATCTACATTCTAACACTCAGAATACTAAACTTATATGTGTATTGTGTAGTGTTAAAGTTACGGCCTTTTTAATCTGATGAGCGATATTGTTAAGGCTGGCATAAATAGGCGAGTAATATTGCTGTGTCTCTAATATTTGAGATGTTATTTCTAAAAATTACAATTACAGTTTAGTTCTGTAATGTACACTATTTCAATAGATTTCTTATTGAATTCAACAAAATAACATACAAATTAAATCATTTATTAGAATGAACAGGAAAAGTTTGACAGGAATGTTTCTGGCCATGATATTTTTGATATCCACCTCAGGTATCTTAAATGCACAGTCGAGTTCAGATAACATTGTACAAGGTAAAGTGCGAATTAAGGTGAAATCGTATTTGCAATCTGCATTTACAAGCCTTAAATCTACAAAAGAAGGTATTGAAACTGGGATTGTTGCCTTCGATGTTGTATCCAACCAGGTTGCAGCACAAAACATGAAAAGAGTATTTCCGTACTCACCAAAATTCGAAGAGAAACATAAAAAGTATGGATTGGATTTATGGTATGAACTCTCCTATGATGAGGCTTATGAGGCTAAAGTGGTAGCTGGTGAATACAGTAAATTAGAATCAGTGGAAAAGGCCGAAGTAATTAGAACGATATCTTTAGGGGAAACTTCTCCGGCAAAAGTTTATAGTTCTGCAGAGGTTGCAGAAATGCCTTTTGATGATCCCCAATTACAAAGTCAATGGCACTATTCAAATGATGGTTCAATTTTAGAGGGTGCTGTTGCTAAAGCTGATATTAATCTGTTCGAAGCATGGAAAAAACAAACTGGTTCTTCGGATGTGGTTGTTGCAATTATTGACGGTGGAATTGATACATCACATCCTGACTTAACTGATGCTATGTGGGTAAACGATGCAGAGTTAAATGGAACAGAGGGAATTGATGATGATGGAAATGGTTATGTTGATGATATTTACGGTTATAATTTTGTTAATGATCAATCTGAAATTACCGCACATTTTCATGGAACCCACGTAGCAGGAACGGTTGGAGCTATTAATAACAATGGTATTGGTGTTAGTGGGGTTGCAGGAGGAGATGGAACTACTTCTGGAACTTCACTAATGTCATGTCAAATGATGGCAGACAATGATGTTGCTGGTGGAATTTCTGAGGCATTAGTTTATGCTGCAGATAATGGAGCTTTAATTGCCCAGTGTTCCTGGGGTTGGACAACAGCTGATTATAAGGAAGAGGCTGTGCTTGAGGCAATTGATTATTTTATTGCCGAGGCTGGTTCGTATTCAGGGAGTTTGATGAAAGGAGGTGTAGTAATTTTTGCTGCAGGTAATGAAGGACTTGATGAAAAATTATACCCCGGGGCTTATGAACCAGTAATTTCTGTTGCAGCTATTGATTATACTAACGGAAGAGCAACCTATTCAACTTATGGCTCAACGGTTGATATTTCTGCTCCTGGAGGTTATATGGGATTAGATACTAAAGGAGGTGTTTTGAGTACTTACCCGGGAGGTCAGTATTCTACGCTTCAGGGAACTTCTATGGCTTGTCCTCATGTGTCTGGTATTGCTGCTTTAGTTGTTGCAGAGTATGGAGGAAGTGATTTTACTGCAGATAAACTGAAACGTCATTTAATTTCTTCCGTTCATGATATTGATCCATATTTAACCGATAGTGAGATTGGTAAGATGGGGCGTGGTTATATTGATGCTTCATTAGCTCTTGCATCTGGTAGTGCATCTAATCCACCTGCCAAAGTTGAAGATCTAGTGGTTTACCCTTCACAAGATGAAGCAAAAATGGAATGGACAATAGTAAGTGATGCAGATGATGAAATAGGGTGTAGCTATACCTTATATTGGAGTAAAACAGAATTTGATTCTTCAACACTAAGTTCTGCTGGTTCTACGATTGTGGATCATTATTTTGCCAATGTAGGTGATGCTATGGAATATACATTGGAAGATCTGGATCCAAACACAACTTATTATTTTGCAATTAAAGCATTTGACAGATGGGGTAATGAATCTCCTCTTTCTGATGTTATTGCTGCTAGTACAAATAATGGTCCTTCTATTGAAGTAATTTTTGATAATCCGGAGATTAGTATTGACGTAAAAGCTAATAGTGAGTACGCATCCACAATTCAATTGAATAATAATGATGAAGGATTGCTGAATTGGTATTCTTACATCGGTTTAGTAAATACAGAACTGGATGAATTTTCATCACAGTCAGTTTCAAATGTAAAAGCACAATCTGTTTATTCAGGTAATATTGTGTCTTCTGAAGTTCCATCAGTTCAATTGGCGCAAGCACCGGTAACTATGTCTATGGACGACCGGTTAACTTATAATTCAGGATCATCCTATGTGTTTATTGGAGAGGAAGATACTAGTCTTCCAAATTCATCGGCCACAAGATTTTATGTTGAAGAAGCATTCAATGTAACTAACCTATGGGTCGATCTTGATATCGATCCGCAATATGGTCCTGCAACTCTTGAGTTTTATGAAGGAGATCAGATTCAGGATGCGCATTTAATTACATCTCAGGAAATAGAATCTGTAGCGTCTTATCCGATATCTTATTATGTGGATCTCGAGGAACAAGTTTATTTACAAGCAGGTCATTATTATTGGGTTGTAGTCCATGCCCCAATAGGAAATCAATATCCTTTAGGATTAACAAAGGAAACAGAAGAGGATCAATCGGAAAATTGTTTGTTTAGCTCAAATGGTGGTCAGAGTTGGCAGTTTGTAAATGATGTTTATGGTGATAGTGATGATTATATCTGGAAAATAACACTTCGTAGTTTAAGTGCTCATTTAGGTGATTGTGTTACGTTAACTCCTTCAAATGGTGAGTTGGTAGGACTTTCTTCAAATGAACTAGACTTAAATATTGATGCTACAAAACTGGTTGATGGTACATATAATGAAAATTTGATTTTCACATCTAATGATGCAGCAAATAAGATTATTAAACTGCCATTTTCAATAGACGTTTCAGGTCATGAACCTATATTAAACTCTCAATCTATTGTGGATTATAGTGATGTATTTATAGGTAAGACGAAAAAAATAGATGTTCAAATTGTAAATGAAGGGTATGCAGGATATTATCTAAGCAGATATGAAGTTTCGTCTTCAAATCCTGATTTCTATATAGAGAGTGTTAGCAGCTATTATATTCCTGCTCGTGGAGAGGCTACTATAAGATTAGTATATGAGCCTTCAGAAGAAGGAGCTGATTATGCCAATATTGAACTAAACAATGGTCTTTATAACTACAGTTTTAAGGTAAATGGAGTTGGATTAGTACCTTCAAAAATTGTATTAACACCTTCTACTGCTTCTATTGGTACCGGACTTACCGTTGGAGACGTAGTTGATCCAATATCATTTGAAATTAAAAATGAGGGAGGATATCCATTAACCTATAAAATTCCGGCTTTTGCTAAAAATTTTGAAATCGAAAATATTGAAGGCGAAGTAAATGAGTTTGGGTATACATATTCTGAGGCCTTAGATTTAGGTCCGGATTATACAAAGGCTATTCCAATTTCTCATGGATGGAGAGATATTTCTACAAGTACTAATATCTATGATAAATTAAAAGGTACAGACTATGCAGTACAAGTGGACTTAGGTTTTTCTTTTCCTTTTTATGATCGTTTTTACGATAAGGTATGGATCAATGAACAAGGGGTTCTGTTCTTTGGTGAAGATGGTAACATAAACATAAATAATAGTTTTTATACAAATGCCAGCAGAATCAGATCTTTTGATATGGTATCTGCGTGTATGCTTGCGCCCACATTTGAAAGTGCCCAAGGAGCTGTTTATTACGAACAAAGTAATGGAGAATTCAGAGTAAATTATAAAAATATCACATATGATGATCGTTCCGTTGATGTTCAAATTGTTCTTTATGCAACTGGTGATGCTGATGTTTTATTTTATAGTATTGACAAAAACGGAGGAGAGTCTCCAGAGTTATTGGTTGGTTTAATCGATAAAGATAATGGGATGCATACCATTGCGTCTAACTCAGATGCTCCCAAAATTTTTGGTGTTACTACTGCGTATAATTCATTTTTCCATTTTAAACATCCGGGCCAGGATATGGTCATAGCTGCTGGAAATGCCTATGGTACTTTATTGCCAAATGAAACTTCAACGATAACATTAAATCTTGATACAAAAACTGCAATGCAAGGAGATGTATTTCAGCGTGTTCCTATTATTAGCAATGATGTTGAAACGCCAATGGCAGTATTTGAAGTTACCGGTAATTTTATTGCCGGAGGAGAGGCGAAAATATCAATTACTGAAAGTTTGATTGATTTTGGTGAGGTACTAAAAACTTCAGCTCAAAGTTTGCCTTTACAAATTACTAATACAGGAACAGCCCCTGATGTAATTGTAGATATGATTTTTTCTGGTAGTACATTTAGTACTGATATAACTTTACCATATGAGATTGGAACAAAAAGATCTGTATACATCCCAATTTATGTAAATACTGATATTGCAACAATTGTAAATGAGAAGGTAACAATTACGTTAGCTAGTGGACTTGTGTTTGATGTGAATTTATCTGCTGATGTTATTGAAAATCCTATTGTAAATGTTACTCCTGAAATAGGTTTTACTGAGACAATAAATGCAGGAGAGTCAAAAGAAATAAATCTTACCATTTTAATAGTGGACTTGGCGATATGGAATATACAGTAACACCAAATTCATGGTGCTATCCAGTTTCAGATCAAACGGAAGCTGACTTGAATAACGAATTTAGTTATACTTATGCCAAAGGAAATGGTGCCGGATGGGTTGATATTCTTGATATAGCTAAGGAAACAAACTTATATACTTATTTCTGGAGTGAATCTAATAATTATAAAAAGGTTGAACTGCCTAATTCAGTCATGTTTTACGGTAAAATGTATGATGCTGTTTATATAGGAGCGCTAGGATGGATGACCTTTGAAGAACCTACTGATATTGCTAATATTTTTGAAAGGCCAACAAATTTCCCTGAAGTGGATAACTTTAAAGGTGTTATTGCTCCAATGGTTGGTCCACATACCAATACATCCCGTACGTTACAAGCTGACGCTGGAATTTATTATCATTCTTTTGAAGATAAATTTGTTGTGACTTTCCATAAATTTGTGGATATGACCGGATCAATGAGTAGTCCTTATGATTTTCAGGTTGTAATAAATCAAAATGGTCGAATCGATTTCAATTACACTGATTTTGATTTTGTAAAGGTATACTCTATTATTGGTATTGAAAGTCCTGATGAAACTCAAGGTGTTAATATTAAAAATAGTTTAATGCAGGGTTCCTTTGAGCCATTTTCATATTCATTATTCCCAATTAAAAAAGATAATGTTGATCCTCAAAGTCAAAAAGATGTAATCATTAAATTGGATGCAAGTGATTTATATGATGGTACTTACAGTTACTTGTTGCCTGTAAATACAAATGACGTAGATATTCCGGTGGTTGAAATTCCTGTTGAGCTTAATGTTGTTGGAGAACCAATTATTGAAGTTGAGGACATGAATGAAGTCGTATGGTACGTATCGGATTCAATATATACTAAGGCTTTTACCATTAAAAATATAGGATCTAAAGCTATACAATTGTCTTCATCTGTTACCACAGCAAGTAGTGATGTAAAAGTAGAGTTTTACTATCCAGCAGGTGGGACCAGTATAAATACATATGAAGAAGGTTATGTTGTATTGGATGACTTTGTGGGTAGTCAGGTAACAATGAAACCATTCTTTGGAGATCTGATTGTGATTGCTGATGGACAAACTATAGAACCAGGAGATAAATGGCAATGTTATTTAACTTATTCGCCTGCGGGTCTTGGAACCTCTACTGCCAATGTGGTGATTAACGATATTGATGGAAATGAGGTAGTAAACTGGAATGCTCAAATTGCAGGGAAAATGCCTCCTATTGCAACTATAGGTGATAATGTGGTGGTTCATGCTGATACAAAAGATCTTGTTGATTCACGTCAGTTTACAATTGGTAATGTAGATGGACAAAGTACATTGGAGTGGACTGCTGAATTGAAATTCACAAGGGGGAAAACTGCTCCGGATTGGGTATATGAATCTACAAGCAGTAATACAACGACAAATGCATTAAGTTCATTAACTATCTTTAGTAATGAAGTTTCAGCAAATGCAGCATCTTTAAAATCAACAACTTCTTATAACAGAACACTTAAGCATATCGAAGAGGATTATCCTGATAACTGGCTTGGATTTGGTAATGAATATGCATTTACTTCAGGAACTAAGTTTACAACTCCTGAAAATGGCTTTACACTTTCTCATATTGAAACATGGTTCCGAAGAGAGAATAAAAAAGAAGGAACGTTATATGTTGAGATCTTAGCAGGAGGTTCTTCAATAGAAGATGCAAAAGTAATTGCTAAAGGGGCTTTGGATTTTAGTGAAACTGATTATGATGATCAGGGTAAATATTATACCATTCCATTGGAAGAATCGGTTTATCTATTCCCTGAAGAGGATTTCTTTGTTGCCATTTATTATCCTTTAGGAATCGGTAATACTCAGGGGATAATTAATGATGCTTTAAATGCACAGGAAGGTCGTTATTATTATTTGTATGATGGTGAATGGTATGATCTGTATTCAGATGATTCATTCTATGATAATGCCTTTATGGTAAAAGCTCACGAAGAACAATATGAAGAAAAAACATGGATAAAACTTGCATCTGCAGATGGAACAGTTAATGCCGGTGAGAGTTTTAATCTGGATCTTACATTTATTGCAGAAAATGCACAAGAGGATATCAACTATTCTGAGTTAGTTATTAAAACAAATGATCCTTTACATTCTGAATTGAATGCAGATATGTATTTAATCATGAATAAGGGTCCTCAATTCAAAAAACTAGAAGGTTTATCAATGGTTGAAGAAAATACTACTTCAACGGTAACTTTTAGTGTAGAGGATTTAGAGAATGATAGTTATAGTGTTGAGATAAATTCTGACCAGAATTGGGTTGAATTAACTAAAGTTGAAGATGGAATTGTAGAGTTGACTTTAACACCTGATTATTTTTCACAAGGTAATTATACCATTCAACTAAAGGGTACTGAAGAACATGATGAAGTAACTTTATACGATTATGATGTTGAAGTAATAAATGTTAATAGAGATCCGGTATATACTTATGGTGCAGTAAATGATACTACTATATACTTTGAGCATGGATCATATGAACAGGCTTATAATGACTTGATTATTGATCCGGATAATGATGAAATAACTTATACTATTTCTGTTAATAAGGATGATATCATTGACTTGTATAAGAGCGAAACCGGAGTTGTTATCACGCCAATTGGTGTTGGTAGTACAGAAGTGACGCTTGTTGCAACAGATGAAAACGGGGCTAAATTACAGGCTGTTTATAATATAACAGTTAAAAACAGAGTAGGTATTGATGATAATGAATCTACCAATATTGAAATTTATCCTAATCCGGCTGATAAATATCTTACAATTTTATTTAAAGAAGGTATGAGTGATGAAGCTATTGTTCGATTTATTCATTCTAATGGTTCCATTGCTGAGTATAAGGTTATAGATACCCATTCTGTACATCAGTATACTTTTGAAATAGATCATTTAAATGTCGGAATTTACTTTGTTGAAGTAATTTCAGGAGATGTTTCTTATGTTCAAAAAGTAGTGATAAAATAAATTCTTAATATGGATCAGGTAGTCTTGTTTAATACATGACTTACTTGATCTTTTAAAAAATCAGAAGTAATGAAACGAGCCATGAAAAAGTCTTTCTCCCACAGAGAAGTGTTGAAATCTAGCGAGTTCCATCTGACTTTAAAAAATAAAAAATATACAGATGAATAAACCAAATATTATAAATATTCTTGTTGTGTTTTTAGCAGTTTTTCTTGTTGCTTGCAGTAAAGACGATGAAGGAACTACTGATCTGACAAAACCAACAGCTCAAATAGAATTGCTAAATGAATCAGGCGTGTTTCTGGCGGGATCATCTATTGTTATTAATGGCAAATTTATGGATGATATTGCATTAAAAGCATGTGAAATAACAGTTGATAGCAAAAGAAACCTGAAAGGTTTTGATGTGGATTGGAATTACGACGAGGATGAGATTAAATTGTCAGGAAAAGAATTTTTAGTTGAAAAAAGACAAATATTGCCAGTTATTCCGGTTGATATTTATTATGGCGACTATGAATTAACCTTTAAAGTAATTGATCAGTCTGACAATTATACTTACTATAAATTTGATATTACTATTCAATAAATAATATATTCTTTGAGATTTTAAAAAGGACCTATATGGTCCTTTTTTTATTGATAATAGTTATTTAATCAATATTATACATGCTTTATATAAAGTGTATGTTTACTAATTGAGTTCTGTTTAATTTGAAAATACAACATAATAAAAATTGAATATACAAGAAAACGATTCTTTACTGAAATGAAGCATACTATATTTCAGGTGAGATAGATGCGTGCTTTACTACATTTAATTATATGGTAATTCTATGGTTTAGTTAGTTATAACTACCAGGTTTTATTAGTTCGCTTACTAATTTATGAAGTTTTATCAGCAATATTCACTCGTTAATCTTGAAGATTGAATTGTAGAAAGTATTAAATGAGGTTGTAGGTGTCGATATTGTTAGGGTATCAATAAGTATAGTTTTAAAATATATCATATTGGTGTAGTTGAATAGGGGGTTGGGGGTGAAAAAGACTTTGTTTTTAGGGGTATTGTATGGTTTCCATTTCTTAATAATGTATTTTGTTATATGTCAGAATATCAATTATTAGAGGTTGTTGTGAGTGTTAAATATAAGGTAAATAAAATTATGGCAATACTATCACTAAGGTTAAATATAAAATAGGTATACTATTGCTGTGTAAAGTATTTCTTTTTCAGTGCCGGATAAAAATAAATTGCGTGCTATGAGTGATTCATTACTCAATCAATGAATTCTAAAGCATGTATTTAAATACATGCCATTATTATTAACTTAAAACTTTTAGCATGACAAAAAATTACCTAATTGCTTTTTTGTGCTTTATAAGTAGTATTACTTTTGCACAAACAACAAGTATTGTTAAGGATTATTATTCTTACGAAAATGAATGGGGATTAAGACCTAAGGATTTTACCAGTAACTCAACAATGCTTGTTTTCTCAGGTGCTGAATCTGCAACATATGTTTCTTTTTGGGGTGACTATAATGCTTTTTACGAACCATTTGTTACAGACGGTACAGCAGATAATTTTACAAACTGTGATCTTTATGCAGGAACAGAAAATCCATCAGGTCCAGCATATTATTTTGTATTAAACGATGTAATATACTGTGCTGCGTCTGATGCAGATGGTGAAAAGCTTTTTAAATTTAACGATCTAACAGGTGCATATGAAGTTGCTGCTACATGGACTCCTAACAATAAACCAGTTGTTATTAATGATTTTGGAAATACTGAGAAAATAATTTTTGCAGGTACAAATCCTGATGATGATACAGATACTAATAACTATTTGCTTGAATGGGATGGCACTACTGAATCCCCTGTTATTAGAATAGCATCCCCTGTTATAAATGTTAATACTACAAATCAGGTATATTATTATGGAGGAGCAACATCTCTTACTTTCTTATATGCACAGGATCCTTCAAATACTGTTAATGGATATCAGTTTTGTGTATATCAGTATTCATGGTTTGGAGGAGGTAAAGCTACCTATTATAACCTGGTTGATGGGTTTGATGATTATATTGAAGGTTTTACTCAAGCTGGAGGTGTCGTATATTTTAATGACAGAGATAATTATGTTTGGAAATTTGATCTAAATGTTTCAGAACCAGTAGTTGTTACCACAATTAGTGATGCAATTGAGGAAAATACTAGTCTTAAATTATTAGGAGAATATAATAGTAAATTAATTTTTGTGGCTTGTCCTTCAGGTAATGAGCAAAGAAGAATATATTCATATGATCCTGCAACAGAAGATTTAACCATTTTATCAGATAAAGATCTAAGAGATGTCGAAAAGATTGAAACTTTAGATGGTATGATGTACTTTGTTGCTAATGAAAGGGTTTACGATACAAATGGTAACTATGATTCATCATTGAGCGGAACTCGTATGCTTGTTTATGATGGAGCAACTGTACAATCAGTTTGTGATGATTATAATGTTACTATGGAATTTACGCCATTCGATGGTAAAATTTATTTCTGTGGTGAGGATGAAGATGGTGCTTTTGAAGCTGATGGATCAACTCCTGCAACTACTTATAATGAAGTATTTAGTTATACTCCACCTACTACCTATTATATAACTTATGAAACTGCTGGTGGAACACATAGCAATTTAGATTATTTTAATAGTTTGTCAGAAACCATTGTTTTAACTGATGCGGTTAAAGAAGGTTATACAACATTTGAAGGATGGTATACCACTGAAGATTTTCAGACAGGAACAGAAATTACAGAAATCGATCCTTCAACTGCCACTGCTGATATTACTGTTTATGCAAAATATTCAGGTATATTAACTTATACTCTTAGTTTCGACGCTTTAGAAGGAACCGATAATAATACTGTTAGCACTTATACAGTAGATGATGAAGTTACTCTGGAAGCTCCAACTCCTCCAGCTGGGTATAAATTCTATAGATGGTATACCGAATATACTGAACCAAGTACTTTTAGTGGAGATTATTTTACTACTTCTCTTCCTGTTGGAACAACTGGTGATTTAAATCTTTATGCCAAATATTTAACACAAACCTATTACATTACTTATGAATTAAATGATGGTGATAAAGACGGTTTGTATTACAAAACTTCTTACAAAATTACAGATACAGACATTATCTTTAACTCTCCTGTAAAAGACGGTTATGATTTTGTAGGTTGGTATACTACTATAGATTTTCAGGAAGGTACCGAGATTACCGGAATACCTACAGGATCTTATGGAGATATTACAGTATATGCTAAATATCAAGTGTCAACAGGTATTGAAGATGGTCGTTTAGATAATATTTCAGTTTATCCTAATCCTTCAAATGGATTTGTAAATGTACAAGGAATTGAAAGCGTTTCAATTTACGAAATCTATAGCTTAACAGGTAAAGTTATTGAGTCTGGTGCTATTGTAAACAATCAAATTGATTATAAAGTAGCTGCAGGTGTTTATATGCTAAAAATTTCTAGCGATAGCAATGTTTATGTCACTAAAATTATTGTTAAGTAAGGTATAGTATTATCAGTTATTATTATATGCTCATAGAGGTTGTCTCATAATTAGATGTTTAATTGTTAAGATTTTAGTGATAAGCTTTAATCATATTGTTCAAATCCCCCCTTTTCCATTATAAATGGACTTCTCCTTAGCTGTAATGCTAAGGAGAAGATTGAATTATGTTTGCTTTTTCTTAGTAACTTAATGATTGGACATTTTAACTTTTGAGATAACCTCTTTTAAAAATAAAATCATCGCAACGATACTTAGTACTATGAATGTCATGATTCGTATTTGCTAATATTCAGGTTCTTCTGCTATTATCCAGTACATACCTACAATTCTTGCAAAAAAAACAGCTGTTTGCAAAAAAAGAACTGCTGTTTGCAGATTTAAAACACTCTCAATGACAAAACAGAATCAAATAATAATATTTATAGCTATTCTTTCCAGTATATTTCTATCCACAGGAATATATGCACAAACCTACCAGAATGGTATTTTACAAGGTGCCATTCAAGTGAAAATAAGCCCTCTGCAATCCAGTAATTTAAAGAGTATAAAATCAACACGAAAAGGAATTGAGACTGGTATTGTTGCCTTTGATGCAGTTTCTCAACAAATATCAGCTCAGAAAATGGAGCGCTTATTTCCCTATTCTCCAAAATTTGAAGAAAGACACAGAGCTTACGGATTGCATTTATGGTATCGTGTCGAATTTGATGAAAGTATCAATCCATATGAGGTAGCTAAACAGTACAGTCAATTAGACGAAGTTGAAAGTGCTGATGTTATCGGTAAAGTAGAATTAGTTGAACCTTCACAATCAATGGTTGCTGAAGCTCAAAGTGTAGGTTCAGGAGATTTTAATGATCCAAATCTTGGCGGACAATGGCACTATAATAATACCGGTTCAAAGGATTGGGCAGAAGAAGGTGCTGACATTAATTTGGAAGAAGCCTGGAAGATGGAAACAGGTTCTTCTGATGTTATTGTAGCCGTTGTTGATGGAGGTATTCAGACAGATCACCCAGATTTACATGATGCACTTTGGACAAACGATGCTGAGTTAAACGGATCCGAAGGTATTGATGATGATGGAAACGGATATGTAGATGATATATATGGTTATAATTTTGTACTGAAGCAAGGAGAATTAGTACCTCATTATCATGGTACTCATGTGGCAGGAACGGTAGGTGCAATTAATAACAACCAAATTGGTGTATCAGGTATTGCCGGAGGTAATGGAGATACTCCGGGTGTTAGATTAATGTCATGTCAGATATTTACCGAAGATGGTGATGCTGGTGGATATGCAGAAGCAATTATATATGCAGCGGATATGGGAGCTGTAATTAGTCAGAACTCATGGGGATGGGGAGATGATGGTGTTTATGAACAGTCTGTTTTAGATGCCATTGATTATTTTAATGAAACAGCAGGTTCTTACGATGGCAGCCCAATGAAAGGTGGAGTATCTATTTTTGCTGCAGGTAACAAGGGATATGATCTTGATATTTATCCTGCAGCCTATGAGAACTGTATTGCGGTTAGTGCTATTGGTCCCGACTTTAAAAGAGCTCCTTATTCAGTCTACTCTAACTGGGTGGATATTGCCGCACCTGGAGGTAATACAAATTATGGTACAGAAGCTGGTGTACTGAGTACTTATAAGGGAAGTACTTATGGTTATCTACAGGGAACTTCAATGGCATGTCCTCATGTATCTGGAATTGCTGCTTTAGTGGTTTCAAAATTTAAAGCAGATGATTTTACAGCTCATGATTTAAAATATCATATACTTTCTTCAGTTAAAAATCTTGAACCTTATCTTGAAGAAAATGAGATTGGTAAGATGGGTGGTGGATATATTGATGCCGCAATGGCATTGCAATCCGGTGACCCTAATATTACTCCAGATGCTGTCAAATCATTACAAGTTGCACCTTCACAGGATTTTGCTTCATTAACCTGGAATGTACCTGCTGATGGTGATGATGAAAAAGCATCGAGTTATTTGTTATTCTGGAATGATGCTCCATTTACAGAAGCCACTTTGCAGAGTGCTGGATCAAAAGTAGTGAATGCTTTTTTTGCTAATGTAGGAGATGAGGTCAATGCTGTTATTGAAGATTTAGAAGCCACAACAGAATATTATTTTGCCATCAAAGCTTTGGATAGATGGGGAAATGAATCTGATCTTTCAGAGGTTATTAAAACTGCAACAAATAATGGACCTGTAATTGAGATGGGTGAGGATTTGAGTTTATCTATCGATGTAAGTGCAGATCCAAATTCAAATACAACATATACATTCTCAAACATAGGAGAGGGAGTATTAAATTGGGATGCTCATGTTGGATTATCAGCTTTTGAGGCTGATATTTTTGACCAATCAAATATTATATATCCAAACTTTAATAGAATACCAAATACCCTTGGGGTTGGAGAGGTTAACTCATCTGTTGATATGGTGGTTAATGCTCCCGCCCTTTTGGATATTGATGACCGTATGCGTTATGTTGAATATGCAAATTATGCAACTAAAGCAATTGGTGAGAATGACACTTCTATTACAAATTCTGTTGCTACATGGTATAAGGTTGAAAATGAAGACGGTTTTAACCTTACATCGATGTGGATAAATTTAAACTGGGATGGACAAACCGGACCAATCGTAGTGGAAATATGGAAAGGATCAAATCTGAAGGAAGCAGAACTGATATCGGCACAGAATTACAACTATGATGGTGATTCTTGGACTACCCATTATATTACACTTGAAGAACAAATATTTTTTGATTATGGAGAAGTTTTCTGGACCGTTGTTCATGTGCCTTCAGGAAACTTATATCCGATAGGTATTCAAGAGGAACAAGAAGAAGATTACTCTGAAAGATGTTTTATGAGTTTTAATGGTGGGGTTTCGTGGGAATCTATGTCCAGCGTAATTAATAGTGAAAAGTACGTTTTATCATGGTCCATGCAAAGTACTCAAAGTATACTTACCGACCATATTACAATAAGTCCTGATAATGGTATATTAAACAGTGGTCAAACACAGGATGTTTCCATTAATATTGATGCTACTGAATTGGTGGATGGAGTTTATGACGAAAATATTGTAATTATATCAAATGATCCATCAAAAAAAGTAGCCAGGGGAAAGATACAACTTGATGTTGATGGTCATCAACCTAAATTAAGTTCTACTAAAACAGTTGATTTTGGCTTGGTATTTCTGGGCTCTGAAAAAACCTTCGATATTCAGATTGTAAATGAAGGTTTAAGAGGTCTACGTTTAAGTAAGGATGCCTACACGTCATCAAATCCTACGGTTTTTGTAGCAGAAAATGTGGTTAGTGGTGATGATATTCCTGCTTTGGAAGAAGGATGGGTGAGAGTAACCTTTAATCCAACTGAAGAAGGTGTTTTTACATCTAAAATTAATATTGAGAATGAGGATGGAATTACACACTCACTTACTGTTTATGGTGTTGGCGCAGTCCCAGCAAAAATAAGGGTTGAAGATAAAACAACTTTAACCAATGAGATTACAATACCTGGTGATTTTAACGTAGGAGATGCATTACCAACACAAAGTTTTACAATTACTAATGACGGTAAATATCCTTTACAATACAGAATTCCAAAATTTTCAACTGATTATGAAATTGAAGGAATTGAAAAGCCTTTAAATAATTTTGGATATACATATTCTACAGCTTTTAATGCAGGTACTGCTAGTAGAGAAGAAAACGGTTGGATTGATATCACTTCTTCTGGTGTTGATGTTACTGATCAATTAGAAGGTCCCGATTACGCCGTTTTAACAGATATCGGATTTTCATTCCCTTTTAGAGATACATTATATAATAAGGTTTGGATCAATGAGCAAGGTGCTCTGATTTTTGGTACTGATAACGGTAATGTAAATCTTGACTATGTAAGTGGTTCAAGTCTGAATGCAGCCTACCTAAGAGATTTTGATATGATTACAGCTACCATGGTAAATGCTAAATATACTGCATCTGGAGCTAAAATAACTTATCAAAAAGAAGAGGGTGCATTCAGAGTACAATACCATAATATTACCTACTTAAGCACAGTGAGTGTGGATATGGAAATTGTGCTGTATGCCAATGGTGATGTTGATGTATTATTTGCTAAATCTACTTACGTTGAGAGTTATTTAATTGCCATCGTAGATAAGGCAAATCAGGATATTTGTTTGGTTCATAATAGCGACTATCCAAGTGAATTAGGTAAAGGTCAAAGTTCTTCCAATACATATAATGATTGGATTCATATTTATCATCCGGGCGAACCACTAATTAATAGTGTTACGAATCCTTCAGGAACCATTGAACCTAATGAATCTGTAGATATAGATGTTACATTTAATACAGATGATGTTCTTGAAGGTAATATTTATGAACGTTTGGCTATTTATAGCAACGATCCAACGGCAATGTCTTCAACTTACATTGTGAATACTAATATCGTAGGCGGCGGAACTCCTGAATTAAGAGTAGATGTGGATTCAATTCAATATGGTGATGTATATAAAACAGATGAACTTATTTTAAATGTTCAGATCGAAAATCAGGGTACGGCAAATGCTTATATAAATGATATCCAATTTAAAATAGGAGGTTTATTCTCAACTACGTCAGCTGGTTTATTACCAGTATTAGTAAAACCTCGTCAGTCAGTATTTATTCCTGTAAAAATTGAGACAGGTTTAGATGCCTATATTGCAAAAGGTAATATCAATGATACAATAGTAGTTACTACTGATAATAATAATACCTATGACGTTTCATTATGGGGTAATGTTATTGAATATCCTGTATTATCAATTAATCCTGTAAGTGGTATTTCCCATGAAATGAAAGCCGAGGAAATATATGATACCCAATTTGAAATTGTAAATGCAGGTGACGGAGAATTAGAATATGCCATTGTTCCTAACAAATGGTATTATCCTAAAGAAAATGTTGATGCATCTGCAACCATGAATTTCAATGATATTGATTATATATATGAGAAAGGTGATGGGAAAGGTTGGATTGATATTACAGAATCTGCAGCTGAAACAAATTTAGAATCCAAATTTTTAGATGACTATGAACCTTATGTCGCGGTTAAGTTAAATAAGCCTTTTACTTATTATGGACAAAGCTATGAAACCATGTATATTTCAATGTGTGGATGGATGAGTTTTATTGAACCAGAAGTTGATCAATTTGATTATAGACCTTATCGTATTCCTGATCAGGATAATATGGCAGGAGTAATATGTCCATTATCCGCCTTTCATGTACCTTATTATTATTCAGACTCTCAAAAACAAGGTATTTATTATCAACAGGATGATGACAAGATCATTGTTTCATGGGAAGAATATTTCCCGGTTGCAGGTGGTAGAGAAGAGTATTCATTTCAGGCTGTTTTATATGATAATGGAAGTATAGATTTCAATTATAAAAACATGTATGATCCTAGAATTTCAGGAATCATTGGAATTGAAAATCCTAATGAAGAGGATGGATTATTTATCTATTCAGGATATTTTTCAAGTGGAGATGTAACTACTGGAGAAGGACTTCAATATTCTTATTCTATTTACCCTGTTAAGAAGAAAACCCTAGCTGCTAATTCATCTGAAATTATTGATTTAAGATTGGATGCTACTCAACTAATTGATGGAACTTATTCTTCTGAAATACAAGTGAAAAATAACACAATTGGAGAGGAAGAAAAATCTATTCCAATATTACTTAAAGTAAATGGTACAGCTAATGTTGTTGCTGAAGGTAATGATTTGGGAGTAGTTTGGTATGTTGAAGGTCAATCTTATGAAAAGAGATTTACTATTACCAATACTGGAACAAAGACCTTAGAACTTGATCATGCAAAACTGACAGGAAATAATGATATTAAAGTTGAATATTATTATCCAGCTGTAAGTGGTGGATTTTATGGAGATCTTGCACCAGAGGGAACAGCTGATGTGGTTGATTTTGTTGGTAGTCCTTTAATTATTAAAATTTTAAGCAAGCTTGGATATGTTCCTTATCAGGTAGCTGATGGATCATTTATTGAGCCTGAGCAGGTTTGGGAAATGGTTGTAACATATACTCCTTCTATTGCAGAATTAGCATCCACAAAACTTCAGTTTTTTGATGCTGCTGATCAGGTTGTATTTAACTGCGATATTCAAATTGAAAGTAAAATGCCTGCTGCTGCTACTGTTAATGAAGAGTCAATGACCGTTTATGCAGATACTGATGAATATACAGAAAGTAGAGAAATTAATATTGGAAATATATTAGGTGTTGGTGATTTAATTTGGGATGCTGATATAATATTTAATAGAGGTGCTTATCTTAATGCAACTGTTTCAAATACCGGAACAGCTTCTTTAAAATCTACCAAGGTAACACCTCAACTACAACAGGGTGAATATAGTATTCTACCTACGGGTACATTGAAGGCAACGGAAGAAGATACATATAACCGACAGTTAGTTTTTACGGATAAAGATACTCGTGAGAATAATATTGGTTTTGGAGCAGGTTTGGCATTTATTTCAGGATCTAAGTTTCAGGCTCCTTCAGATGGATTTTTATTATCTCATATTGAAACTTATTTTATCCATGAAAAACAGTTGAATGGAGTAATCAGTGTTGAAATCAGAGCTGGTTCTGATAATATATCAACTGCTATTTCGGTTGCAAACGGTCAGATGACCTTTAGTTACGATGAAGTTGATGACAATGTGGGTTCATGGGCAACTATCGAATTGGATAAACCTGTTTATTTATTTCCGAATGAGGAATTCTTTGTGATTATTAATTACCCTCTTGGAATAAGTCTGCCTCAAGGAGTTGTATACCTTGATACCGAAGAATCACTTAATAATCAATGTTTCTTCAATTATATGGGTGATTGGATTGATTTAACAACGCAGAGTGGATTTACTAAAAGTGTATTTCTGGTAAAAGCACTTGAAAAAGAGTATGATGTACGTACATGGTTGTCTATAGATCCCGAATATCAGAGTGGTGTAACTGCTGTTGGTGAGGAGACCACAATGACATTAAACTTTAATGCTGCGAATGTTCAGGAAATAAAGAATAATGCCACTTTAATTATTAATACAAATGATCCACTTCATGAACAATTAGCTGTGGATATGAACTTATTCCTGAATGAGGCACCATATGTTACCTTAACAGAAGGAACTCCAATTGTTAAGGAAACCGAATCTTTAACAATAAGCTTTACAGTAGTAGATAAAGAAGGGGATAGTTTTACAACCGATTATATTTCTACAGTTGATTGGGCTTCATTTACTACAAATGCCGTTGATGGAAGCACTGTTGTATATGCAACATTTACTCCAGGCTATGATGATCAAGGTATTCATGATTTTGATATTGTGTTAAAAGATGAACATGGTGTTGAAGGAACTTATGAGTTTCAGGTGCAGGTAGTAAATGTTAATCGGGCACCTGAGTTTATAATGGAGCCTGCTGATACCATAGTAATGTTAGAGCATGGTGACTTTGAAATTCAATTTGCTGATGTAATAACTGATGTTGATAAAGATGACATGGAATATGAATTCAGTATTTCAGATGAATCTGTGATCGAATTATTGTCAAATGAACAATCTGCAATATTAAAACCATTTACCATCGGAAATACAGAAGTTTTTATATCCGGAACTGATTCTCACGGGGCTAAAGTAGAAGGTTCATATACCATTACTGTTAGAAATAGAGTTGGGTTAGATTCAAAAGAAGATATAGGTTTAGAAATATATCCAAATCCTGTTACAGATATCTTAAGAATTACAACTAAGGATACATATCAGGAAGTTAACGTCAGGGTGTTAAATACAAATGGCACCTTAATGTATTCAGATATTATTGATCAATTGGGAATAGAAGAGTATGTAATCAATACGAAAGATTTAATTGCTGGAGTATATGTGGTGGAAGTTGTCATGGGCGACCATTCTTATATACAGAAAGTAGTTAAGTATTAGTATGGGGTTTTTTATCGGGCAACAATTTGATAATAATATATTATCCGTTGCCCGGTAATTTTAAAAGTGAAGCAGAATTTGAATAATGATATTAAAAGAAGTAATATGAACTCATTAAAGTATTTGATACCTGGCAATATCAGATGGATATTAACTAATGTAATGGTTGTTGTTTTATTAATGTCTTGTGCCAAGGATTACGATGATATTAAGGATTTAATAAAACCTACAGCACAAATAGAGTTGGTTAATTCAAATGGCAGATTTTTAGCTGGGTCTTCCATCGTTATTAATGGGTCCTTTTCTGACAATGAAGCCTTAAAAGCATGTGAAATTACAATAAATAGTAATAGGAATTTAAAAGGATTTGATGTCGATTGGGATTATGATGAAGATAAGATCGAACTGTCAGGTAAAGAAGATTTTGTAGAAATGCGACAGGTACTACCTGTAATTCCTGTAGATATATATTATGGTGAATATATTTTGTCATTTAAGGTAATTGATCAGGCAAATAATTTTTCAGAATACAAATTCGACATAGTTATAGAATAATCAATAGGTCGAACTATAAAATCCTTGTAGTCAAAGACTAAAAAGTTGCAGTAGTAGAATTAATAAGGAGTGTTTACTCATTGCTAGTTTAATTCTAAGGCAAAAGTTTGTTATGCAGCAATATTACAGTATTGATGAATAATGAACTGCTTGAAATGCATTTTACATTCGTTTTCTAAGGTTTAGATTGGGTATTAACATATAGAGATTGTAAAGCATATGACCAAAAAAGAAAAAGAAATTTCTGATGAGGAGATAAAGCAAATGATTGAGAAACAAAAGGTCCAAAATGATGCACTTCGAAAGATTCTCAAGGAATTAGAAAAGGATAATACTAAAAAAGATAAGACTTCCAAAAATTAAAGAAAGTCAAAAAACATTCACATACAATTAAAAAATAATTTATGAATCGAGTATTACATGTATTACTATTTCTGTTTATTATTGGTACAGGAGCAATCAACGCTCAATCAACCAGAGTAACGGGATTAGTAACGGATGCTACTGATGGATCTCCCATTCCGGGTGCTTCGATATTAGTGAAAGGTACAACAACTGGTACCATAACCTCTTTTGATGGTAATTATAGTTTAGAGGTACCTGCTGATGCAACAACGCTAATATTTTCTTTCATTGGAATGAAATCACAAGAAATTACGTTTACTGGTCAATCCGTAATTAATGTTGTATTACAGGTTGAATCCATTGGAGTTGAAGAGGTGGTTGTTTCTGCTTATGGAACAAAAGGTAAGGTAGGATTAAAGGGAGCCATGTCTGTAGTAACAGCAAAAGACTTAGAACAGGTTCCGGTTGCTTCTTTCGATCAAATGTTACAAGGAAAAACAACAGGTTTACAGATTGCAAGTGGATCTGGCCAACCAGGATCAAGTAGTACCAAGGTACGTATTCGTGGTACAGGATCTATCATGGGAGGAAATGAACCGCTTTACGTTGTAGATGGTGTACCTATTGAAGCTGGTGCTTTTGCAAGTTTAAACGCTAATGATTTCGAAACAGTTACTGTTTTAAAGGATGCTTCTTCTACTGCAATTTATGGTTCTCGTGCATCGAATGGAGTTATCTTAATTACTACTAAAAATGGAGTAGAGGGAAAGACAACAGTTAATGTTCGTCATCAATCCGGTGTTTCTATTAAGTCAAGTGAAAAATTTGAAATGATGAACACCAATGAAAAACTTTGGTTTGAAGAAATAGCACAAAAAGGTCCGGGTTGGGAATTCAGTCAAAATAACCCGATGTATAGTAGTTTATCTACCGAGGCAAGAGAAGCTCAGGATTCAGAATTGTCAAGATTGAGAACAATCAATACTAATTGGGAGGATATTTTCTTCCGTATGGGACAAACTCATAGTACCGAAGCTAACTTTTCAGGAGGAAACAAAAAGACTAAGTTTTATGCTTCAATTCAGAAATTTTATCAGGAAGGTTTATCTGAACGTTCTGATCTAAGTAGATATGCTGGCCGTTTAAACCTTGAACACAATATCTCAGATAAATTTAAAATTGGTATAAGATCCAGTTTAGGTAATTCAAATTCAAATTTGATTGAAAGTGAAGGTGGGATTGCCTTGATGAATCCTTTTGCTGCTGTTTATTTAGCCAACCCATGGGAAAATCCATATCTTCAGGATGGAAGCCCAAATAGTGGTTCATATTTGTACACAAACCCTGAATTAGATGAAACACAAAACGGATTAAGATATAACTCTTACCGTAATACAGGTGCTAATGTTCTGGATCAAATGCAAAACTCAACCTATATGGTTGAAGAAACAAAATTTGTTGGAGCCTTTAACTTTGTTTGGAATATCAACGAGTATTTATCAGCTAAAACGCAGTATGGTCTTGATTACCGCCAAACAATAACCGAACGTGAGGTTCGACCTGAAGCTTTAACCTCTCTTGAATCCGGAGATTATGATGAACCTCGTCAAGGTTCCATGTCAAAAAGTTATGGGAGACGAGATGAAACCAACTTTACAAATACGCTGGATTATAAACGTATGCTTGGTGAAGATCATCTTGTTACTGTTGTTGTAGGTACTGAATATATTAATCGTAAAATTTCCACTTTTGGTTTTACGGGGTATGGCTTGGATGTTAAACGTCCAGGGTCTTTAGCTGGGATTACTTCAGGTACAGATGATAATGATTTTATCCCATCTGTAGGAGGTTCTGAAACTGAAAGAGCACTATTCTCTATGTTCTCATTATTTAACTACACCTTTAAAGATAAGTATACCTTTAGTGGAAGTTTGCGTAGAGATGGTTCTTCTGCTTTTGGTGCTGATCATAAATATGCTACATTATACTCAGCTGGATTAACATGGGATGTGACTCGAGAGGATTTTATTGCAAGTAAAGAATGGATTAATAATCTGAAGTTTAGAATTAGTTATGGATTAACAGGTAATCAGGATGGTTTGGATGATTTTGAAACTTTAACCACGTGGCAAACTTATCAATATAACAATCAAGATGGATATGCACTTCTTCGTTCCGGAGACCCAACTTTAAAATGGGAAATTGCTAAAAAATTCAATGTTGGGTTCGATTATAACTTGTTTGCTAACAGATTAAACGGATCTTTTGATGTCTATAATGATATTACAGATGATCTATTTATTGATCAGAATTTTTCATCATGGGCTGGTATACCAGGTAACTCTAAAAAGACAAATGCTGGTAAAGTTCGTAATCGAGGAATCGAACTTCTTATTAATTATGATATCGTTCGTAGAAATAGCTTAAAATGGTCTGTAGGTGCTAACTTCTCTTATAATGACAACGAGATTCTGGATTTAGGTCAGGTAACAGATTTTGAATATGGAACTTCAATTGTAAAGGAAGGACTTCCGTTAGGTTCACATTATATGGTTAAATGGGGTGGAGTAAATCCGGCAAACGGAAACGCCTTGTATTATACCAAAGATGGTGATTTAACTGAGAATTATAGCTCAGATGATAGTGTGGCTAAATTTGGAACATCAAACGCACCTTTTACAGGAGGTTTCAATACAAGTGTAAGTTATAAAGGCATTGAATTAAGTGCTCAGTTTAGTTTTGCACAAGGTTTTTCAAGGTTTAATAACCAATCTTACTTTATGGAAAACCCCGATTTTGCACAGTATAATATGTCAAGAGACATGCTTAATGTATGGCAATCTCCAGGAGATATCACAGAAATTCAAAGTGTAACATCCACACGTCAGTTCTCTTCAAAAGATATTGAAGATGCTTCTTACTTGCGATTCAGAAACTTGACATTAGCTTATAATCTTCCTAAAGCAATTCTTAATAAAGTTGGTGTTGTAAATCATTTTCGTCTTTATGCTCAGGCTCAAAATTTATTCACATGGACAAAGTGGACTGGTTTTGATCCGGAAGACAGTAACAACATAGCAAGTTTTGAATATCCAACACCTAGAATTTTATCTGTAGGTATTGATGTTTCTTTTTAAGGAAAATAGGTTTAAAATAATATATAAACATATGAAACGAGCCGTAAGTAAACATTAATTACATATGACTTTGATTATTAGAGAGTTTTATATGGCGAATTGAAAAATATATATCATATGAAAATAACATTTAAAATATGGTCTGGTTTATTAATGGTTCTTTTGTTGACTTCAGCATGTGACCTTGATCTGGAACCAGTAGACGAAATAACCGATGATAAGGCCTTTATCACAATTGACGATTTAGATAAAGGTAGAATTGGTGTTATGGCCCAAATGAATGGTTTTGCTGTTATTGGCCAGGGAGACAGAGCAAGTGATGATTTACGCTATGCAGCTTCTAACAGGGGCCAGGGAGTCTCTGTTCATGATTGGACTTTTACGGCATCAACCTCTGATTTGGCTTCAGCATGGAATTCAAATGCTCATTTAGTTGATGCAGCAAACAGGGTTTTAGAAGAAGCATCACGTTTTGATCAGGAAAATGATATAGTAAAACAAGCCATTGCAGAATGTAGATTTACTAGAGCTTTTGCTGTTTTTGAAACGGTACGTCTGTATTGTCCTAATTATGCACCGGAAGCATTAGGTACACCTTATCTATTTAAATCAGAAATTATTGCACCTTCAAGATTAAGCCAACAGTTTGTTTATCAGTATATATTAGAAGATATTGATGCTGCTATTCCTGATTTGTTACAATTTGATGAGGATAATAATTATTGGATAACTCAATCTGCTGCTTATGCTTTAAAAGCTCGTGTTGCACAATATATGGGAGATTGGGATATGGCAATCCAAGCTGCAGATTTAGCCATTAGTACCGGAGATTTCAGACTGGCTGAGATAGATGAATTCCAAGGTGTTTGGGATGATGAGTTATTAGATAAAGTAGAAGTAATTTTCCGCAAAGACATCGTTAGTTCTAAATTAGGAGAATATTATACATCAAGTACAAATGGTGATATTTACTTCCATCCATCTTATGATTTAATGAGTCAATATGAAGATGATGATGTTAGAAAATCAATATACTTTGGTAAAGATGATAACAACAAGGACATTGTTACCAAACATGATGGGAGAGAAGAGGGAGAAACTAACGTGGTTGACATTAAATATTTTAGAGTGTCTGAGCTAGTGTTAATTAAAGCTGAAGCATATGTTGAAAAGCATATGTTGACAGAAGCAAAGGCTGAACTTAATAAAATACGCACACGACGAATTGTGGATCCTTTGGATTTAGATATGTCAACACAGTCATTAGCACTTAAAGCTTTACAGGAAGAACGCAGAAGAGAATTAGCCTATGAAGGTCATCGCTTTTATGATTTACGCAGATGGAAATTAGGCATCGACAGAAGTGAGGAGGATGCACCAAATGGAAGATCTACCACACTGGCTTCTGAAGATTATCATTTTGTTTTTCCAATTCCTCAGGATGAAATTTTTGCCAATACTAATATGGTACAGAATACAGGTTATGGCAATTAATTATTAAGCTATTGTACTGACGTACTAAAAATAAATTATAATCATATGAAACGAGCCATGAGAAGGAATTCTCACACAAGAGGATGATTAAATCTGGCGAGTTCCATGTGACCATAAAAATCAAATTATAAACACATGAAAATTTATACAATATTAATGCTTTTTGTATTGGCACTATCCATATATTCTTGTGGAGAAGCTGACGAAGAGTTGTTTGATGATAATAATGCCTTTTTCTCTTTTGAAACAACCGAAACCTCAGTTGTAGAGAATGATATTCGACCTGTTAAAATTCCAGTTTCTTTAGCAAGGAGTATTGCTATGGGAGATGTAAGTTTTAGTGTTGATACTGAAGGTCTTGAATATCCTGCAATTGAAGGTGTCGATTTTATTATTAAAACTAGTAATAATACATTGGAATTTAATGGCGATTTAATTGAGAATATCGAAATTAAATTGATAGACAATGATGTACGTGATGGGGACAAGATGTTTAAAATTGTTCTAACAGATAACAATATTAAGGCTGATATTGGTTTAGCAAATGGTGTTCGATCAGAACATTTGGTAACCATAAGTGATGACGAGCATCCTTTGGCTAAATTAATTGGATATGATTTTGGTGTTTACGAACAATCTATTGCTGAAGATGAAGATGGAAATAAAATTGATCCTTATGAATACGATGTTGAGCTAAGTCCTGTTTCGGGTAAAGAAAACCAACTTTATGTTAAAGGTATGATGGGTATTGATCAGCAAGTAATATTAGAATTTGATGTAGAAACCGGAATAGTTGAGATATTACCAGATCAAACTTTTACTGATGTATATGCATACAGTTATTATAGTGATCTGACTTTCTTTGGTTGGGAATGGTATGTAAAAGATGATGGAACTGATGGAGTACGTCGATTCCCTTCTGTATATGGAGTATTTGATTTAGAAAAACAAGAAATTGTATTTCCGGATGGATATCTATTACAGATTACAGCTCCGGATACGCACCCTTATGTTGGTTATGCATATAATATATTCATTATTGAACATTGTATAATTTCTAAGAATTAATAAATAGTAAAATTAATTTTGTGTATTTTTTTAGGCTATTCAAGAAATTGAATAGCCTTTTTTATGTATTTGTAAATAAAATATAATCAGTGTTTTATGTGTTTGCATTGAAGAATAATTAAAAAATATTCAATAAATAATTAAACCTTTTTGTGTAGTCTCTATCAAAGAGAGAAATAATTAATTAAAACGAATTAAAATTTTAAAACTTATACACATGAAAAGGATTTTATTTTTTCTACCAATTGTTTTTGTAACATTTATGATCTCTTGTAATAAAGATGATTCAACTGCCGAAGGTTCTGTGACAGATGAGGATGTAGCTGATATGGTAGCAGTTGCTCTTGCTGATGAAAGTGGTTCTGGTTTAAGTACTGTTGTTTACGAAACGGTCGAATCAACTGATGAGGTAATTAATGCAGCAGAAAGTACAACTGCAGAAAGTTTAAAAAGCTCATCGGTATGTGGCTATTCAAATGCAGTTAGTTTTAGTGCTTCTAACTCAGAATATAGCACAATCGCATTTGACTATAGTTATGAATATGCATACAGTTTAAGTTGTAATCAGTACAATATTCCTGAACAAATGCAGATAGAGTTTTCATATAATGGACAATGTGATGCTCCAAGAATGGAATCGGCAAATAATGGGAGTGGTTACATGTATTTATCAGGATTAGAATTATCCGAAACTAATTATGAAATTGAAGGTTCATTTTCTCAAAACGGATCATTTGCATCTAAAGTCCGTAATAAAAATACAGGTAGCAATAAGCTGCAGTTTACTATAGAAAACATGTATGTAAATAAAACAGAGTATACCATTCAAAGTGGTACTGCAACTGTTGAAATATCTGGTACTTTATCTTCTGTGGGATCATTTACTGTTAGCTGTTCTCTTACATTTAATGGGGATGGAACTGCAACACTTGTTACAAAGAATAACAGTTTCTTGATCGATTTATCGACAGGTGATTATAGTCAGATCTAAGTAAAAATATTAAGCATTAATCCTTAAAGCTGTTGCAACGATGTAACAGCTTTTTTTGTTTATCAATTTGTCTTATTTGGGCTTTTGTTATCTTAAGTCTATTTTTTATTCATTATGATCCTTTAAATATTAGGTTTGATTTTATTATTTATCTTTATTGAATGTTTAAACCCAATTGGAGATTATTCTCCTAAATCAAAAACACTCAAATGAAGAAGATAATTTTAAGTGCCATCATGGCAATTTTAATTCTGGCCTCATGTCAGGAACAAAAACCGAGTTTTACCCTAACCGGAACACTAAAAAATGCAGGAGAGAAAGTACTTGTTGTTAATGTACTTGATGGAAAAAGTTTTGACGCAATTGATACATTAGTTATTACTGATGGCATTATCAATTACACAACATCATTAGAATCACCATTGTTAATGGTTATTGGTGAAGATAAATCAAGAAATTCAATAAGCTTTTTTGCTGAAAATACTGCATACACTATTAATGGTTCTGCAGATAGTTTAAGTGTAGCTACGATAACAGGAGGTACATCATATTATTTATATAAAGGTATAGCTGATTCTGAAAAACACATTGCAGAAGTAAGTATGGCGTTACGTCCTAAATTTGCAGAGGCCAATAATGCTGGTGATACAGCAAAAGCTAATGCTATTTATGAAGAATACATGGCAGAAGCAAAAAAAGTTGATGATTTAAAATCAGAAGTTGTTAAGGCTAACCCAGCTTCTCCGGTGTCAGCTTTCTTAGTTTATAATTTATATCGCCACAATACGCTTGAGGAGATGAAAGAAGGTTTATCTAAGTTAGATTCATCTTTAGTTTCAAATACTTATTATAAGGCTTTAACAGATAGAGTTACTGTATTGGAAAGTGTGGCTGTAGGTAAGCAAGCACCGGATTTTATGCAAAATGATTCTACCGGAAATCCTGTTTCATTATCATCATTTAAAGGAAAATATTTATTGGTAGATTTCTGGGCAAGCTGGTGTGGCCCTTGTCGTGCTGAAAATCCTAATGTGGTAAAACTATATGCTGATTATAAAGATAAAGGATTTGATATTTTAGGAGTTTCATTAGACCAACAAAAAGCGCCATGGTTAAAAGCTATTGAAGATGATAAACTAAGCTGGAACCATGTTTCAGATCTTAAAGGTTGGGGCAATGAAGTGGCAAAACTATACGGAGTTTCAAGTATTCCTCATACTATTTTACTGGATAAAGAAGGTAAAATAATTGCAAAAAATCTAAGAGGCGAGGAGTTAAGAGCTAAGATCGCTGAGTTATTAGATTAACGTTTAAAACCTGTCAGTTTTATAACGAAACCAGACAGGTTTATTTGCAATATTGTAAATAAACCTGTCCGGTTTTTATTTTATCGCCAAAGCAGACTCTTTAGCCAGGTTATGACAAAAGCTTTGTTCTTTATGGCCTATATGACCTTTAATCCATTTGAATTCTATTATTTTTCCTTCGCATAATTGGTCTGTTTCCTGCCAGAGCTTAGCAAACTTTACTTTTTTACCATGAGCAGTTTGCCAATCATTAAGCTTCCAAAAATGAATCCACTGAACCAATCCCCTGATAACATATCGGCTATCAGTAAAAACTTGTATTTTATCAACGTTTTTAAGGCGATTCAAACCTTTATTAATAGCCAATAACTCTGTTAAATTACTACTTCCTTTTTTAAAGGAATAACTAAATATTTTTTGGTTTCCTTTTAAATCCTCTATAATTCCCCCAATTCCTGAATTATCTGTAGGACTGTGATAAGATCCGTCAATATAGAGCTTATAAAAACCTTGTGATTCTGTTCCTTTCGTTCTGATTTTTAAATTGTTTATTCTATCTACCTGAATATAGTTATTATAGGAATTGTCGTTTAAAAAAGGAAAATTGTCAATAAATACACAGTAAATAGTTTGACCAATTTTTAAATCTCCTTTCAAAGCGGAAGTGATTACTTTAGCTAACTGAAATTCATGTTTTTTAATAATGTCAGATAAGTTATTTTGTTGTTTTAGAGTAATAGACTTATTATTAAAATAGAATTCAAGTTGATTTAATTCAGAATTGTTTGAAACGTTGCATATAATGCATGTTTTATCAAATGAAACTATTTCTATTTTAATCTTATGAGTTCTCACTTTATTAACGATTATTACAGCTTATCAAAAGAGGTATCAAGCATATAAAAATAATCAAACTTTATTTATGTTTCTGTTTATTTCCTTTTTCCTTAGATTTGTACATATTAAATCAATTTGACTAAAATAAACATCATGTATAAAAGAGTACTTCTTAAACTTAGCGGTGAATCCTTAATGGGAGATCAAAATTATGGTATTGATAATGATCGACTGGAAGAATATGCAAAGCAGATTAAAGAAATCGTTGAACTTGGGATTCAGGTTGGAATTGTAATTGGCGGAGGTAATATTTTTCGTGGATTAAGTGGAGCTGCAAAAGGTTTTGATCGTTATCAGGGAGATCAAATGGGAATGCTTGCAACAGTAATCAATAGTTTAGCTCTTAAATCGTCGTTAAATAATAATGGAGTTAAAGCCCGTGTTTTAACAGCTATCAGAATGGAACCAGTAGGTGAGTTTTATTCACAACCAAGAGCAATTGAATGTCTTGAAAATGGTGAAGTAGTTATTTTATCTGCCGGAACCGGGAATCCATATTTTACAACCGATACAGGTTCATCTTTAAGAGGTATTGAAATTAAAGCTGATGTAATGCTTAAAGGAACAAGAGTGGATGGTATTTATACTGCAGATCCGGAAAAAGATCCTACAGCTACTAAATTTGATGAAATTACTTATGACGAGATTTACAATAGAGGATTAAAAGTGATGGATTTAACAGCAACAACCATGTGTAAAGAAAATGATTTACCAATAGTTGTTTTCGATATGGATACTCCTGGTAATTTAATAAGGGTAATAAAAGGAGAGAAGATTGGTACTTTAGTTAAGAACTAGTTTTATTGATCATATAAAATAAGAAAAGCCGTTAAAGAGAGGTTCTTTAACGGCTTTTGTATATTGCGATTAATTACTAAAAACTTTCATCGTCCATTCCGCCACCTTCTCCGTTACTACCTTTGCGTTTTTGTACAAAGTTATTTAAGCGATAACTTAAAGTAAAGGAAACAAAAGGTGACTTTCTTTGCCACTTTTGGTAGTTATAAAAATCTGTATCCTCTGTTATTGAAACTCTTTTAGCTGTTCCAAAAATATCTCGTACCTGAACAACTGCAGACATTTTACGATCCAGAAAATCCATTCTGACTGCACCGTTAAAAGAATAATATCCTTCTGTTTCACCTTGTGAGGTTACGGTAGGACTGTTATAATCTCCATTTAATTGTAGCTGTATCTTTTTAATTACTTTAAATGTGTTATTAAATCGTGAGCTCCAGTTGAAAGAATGATTATCAAAAGATTCATCGTTATAAGTTCCTTCTACTCTGTAATTGTAAAGGTTTCCCATTAAATTTAATTCCCACCATTTAAAAAGAGGAACGTTATAATTGGCATCCATACCTAAAGAATAATCTGTTCCCACGTTGGCAAAAGAAGTCATTAAAATACCTTCTTCATAAACACTTTGGATTCGCTCTACTTTATTATGAGTAATTCTGTAATAAGCTTCCAACGATAACTGTGACTTATCCCATTTTTTGAGGTAACCAAGTTCTAATGCATCTATATATTCAGGCTTAATATTTGGATCTCCTCTTCGAACATTATACATATCTTCCCATGTTATAAATGGCTCTAAAAAGAATCCTCTAGGACGGTCAATTCTTCTCGAATAACTTCCCATTACCTGATTTTCATTTGGTAATTGGTAGGAAAGGTGTATTGTTGGGAAATAATCAAAACGATCAATAGTATACTTGTCATTACTTTTGTTTGTAATAACCCTGTTGGTATACTCACCTCTTAACCCTAATTGATAACCTAGTTTACCGTATTCCCCGTTATAAGTTGTATATAAGGCATAGATATTACGATCGTAATTAGTAGTATTATTGTAATCAGGTTGTAATTCAAAGCCTGTAATATCCGTATTCCAGTACGACAGGGTTGTTATATCATCACTGTTATTGTTTCGTCCCTGAAAACCAGCTTCAAATCTATTGTTTTCTCCAATAGGCTTGGTGTAATCAATTCTAAGTTCCCATCTTTTAGAAGGCCCGTCCTCTGTTGTGTAAGTACCTGAGGATACATCAGAACTATTATCTTCATATAGCCAGTTTTTATTGCTTTCATCACCATCTCGGTAACGATAATTTAATTGAGCAGATAATTCATGGCCTTTTTGAGCAAATTTCTTTTGATAATTTCCGGTAATAGAATAATATCCACCACCTCTTGCTGATTCACTCTCATTTATTTCCTCTGTAACTGAAGATGCAGGATCAGTGGTTGTAACATACTTCTGAGTTGATTCACCAGTCATATCAAACTTTCCGGTTCTTAATCCAATACTGAAAAAATCATTGTCTGTAATATCCCAATCTAATCCTGTACGCAAAGAACCTCCGGCAAAATTTCTATCATTATCACCCCATGATTCTTTAATAGTAGTAATTCCGTTTGATGATGTTCTGCGTTCAGCGTAAGATTCTCCTGGAAAGGGACGGTTATTATAATCTCCACCTACGTAAAAATTGACACTTTTCTTACGCCAGTTTAAAAGGAAATCACCTCCGTATTGGCTAAAAGTTCCGGCTTTAAGATTAATTAATCCCTGAACTCCTTGTAATCGATTCTTTTTACTAATAATATTGATTATACCCCCGGTTCCATCAGGTTGATATTTTGCAGAAGGGTTTGTAATAATTTCAATGTTTTCAATAGTTGATGCCGGTATCTGACGTAATGCATCTGATGGATCTAAAACGGTTGGTTTTCCATCAATAAGTACAGTAAAACCAGTGGATCCCCTTAGTGAAACATTACCCTCAATATCAACTCGTATGGAAGGAACATTTTCCAAAACTTCAACAGCAGATAACGATGCAGATGTCATCTGTTTACCTACACTAACAACTTTTTTGTCGATTTTATATTCAACAGATTGTCTTTCAGCCACTACTTCAACTTCGTCAAGGTTTTGAGAGCTCGAACCCATTATGATCTCTCCTAAATCCAAAGTGGCTCGGGTCTTGTCGATAATAACATTATCATATTTTTTATCATCATAACCTAAAAAGGAAATAACAATATAAAATTCACCCGGATCAAGACCTTTGATTTTAAATTCGCCATTTTCATCGCTTATTGTGCCTGTTACAACAGAATTATCTTCTTTTTTATACACAGCAACAGTAGCATATTCAACTGGCTTTTTTGTTTTTTTATCGGAAACCTTACCCTTGACTATTTTTTCTTCCCCTGGATTTTCTGGGTCAGCAGCATGTAAGAATGAGAGAGCCATAAATACTCCCATTAGAATAAATGTAATTTTTAGCTTCATTATTTTTAGTTCTTTTCTACTTAATCAGACGATAACAAATTTTTATTCCTTCGAAAAAAATGTTGAAATCAATTTTATTTATAAACTATAATCGACCAAGTAAAGTTTACAAGAATTACATTGAAAAGCTGTTAATGATTTGTTAATGGGGAAAAGTAATGGTTTATTAGGATAAACGGAGAAGATTTTATTAAAAAAGCCACAACTTATCAATAAATAATAAGTGTGGCTCTTTATTTCTTTGAAGGAGATATGTTTTAATGGGCTTCATGCCAGTTTGTACCAACACCCATATCTACAGATAAAGGAACTGATAACTTGCAGGCATTTTCCATTCCTTGTTTCACAATATTTTTTACTTGATCCAATTCACTTTTCTCAACATCAAAGTTCAATTCATCATGTACCTGAAGAATCATTTTTGATTTTAATTGTTTCTTATCCAGCTCTTTCTGAATATTAACCATAGCCATTTTAATGATGTCAGCTGCAGTTCCCTGAATAGGTGCATTGATGGCATTTCTTTCTGCCATTCCTCTGACTACACCGTTTCTGGAATTAATATCCGGCAGATTTCTTTTTCTTCCAAATACAGTTTGAACATATCCTTTATCGCGAGCAACCTCAATACTTTTATCCATATAAGCTTTTACTTGCGGAAAGTTTTCAAAATAACCATCAATTAGCTCTTTTGCCTCACTTCTGGATATAGTTAACCTTTCAGCTAAACCAAAGGCTGAAATACCGTAAATAATACCAAAATTTGCGGTTTTTGCTTTGCGTCTCATGTCTGAGGTAACATCTTCCAATGGAATTTTGTAAATCTTAGCAGCTGTGGCAGCATGAATATCTTCACCATTATTAAAAGCATGCAATAAATGTTCATCCTGACTTAAATGAGCCATTAAGCGCAATTCAACCTGAGAGTAGTCGGCAGATAGAAATACGTGGTTCTCATCACTAGTTATAAAGGCTTTCCTGATCTCTCGTCCGTCTTCATCCCTGATCGGAATATTTTGAAGGTTAGGATTAGTACTGCTTAAACGTCCGGTTACAACCATAGCCTGGTTATAAGTGGTATGTATTTTTCCTGTTTTTTCATTTACTAAAGCAGGAAGGGCTTCAACATATGTACTTAATAATTTCTTTAATCCTCGATATTCTAAAATCTTGTCAACGATTTCGTGTTTGCCTTTAAGTTTATTCAGTGTTTCCTCGTTTGTACTGTATTGACCCGATTTGGTTTTTTTCGCCTTGGAATCAATTTTTAAATGTTCAAATAGAACCTCACCAACTTGCTTTGGACTACCAATATTAAAATCCATTCCGGCAACTTCAATAATTTCTTTTTCAAGAATGGCAATACGTTCTTTTAGTTTAACTGCAAAAGCATTTAATTCCTCTACATCCAGTTTTACACCTGTGTTTTCCATTTCTGCTAAAACCAAAAGTAGAGGCATTTCTGTTTGATAGAATAGTTCTTCTAAACCTGATTCTTTTAATTTTGGTTCAAGAAAGTATTTCAACTGAAGTGTAATATCAGCATCCTCAGCAGCATATTCTTTAGCTTTTTCTATTTCAACCTGTCTGAATGACAGTTGGTTTTTTCCTTTCTTTCCAATTAGTTCTTCAATTTTAACAGGAGAGTAGCCCAGATATGTCTCAGCCATAAAATCCATACTACTTTTTAGGCCCGGCAGCGCCAGATGGTGAGCTACCATAGTATCAAAAATATTTCCTTTTACCTCAATTCCATATTTCTTTAGTACAAGGATATCGTATTTTAGGTTTTGACCAATTTTAAGGATTTTTTCATCCTCTAAAACCAATTTAAACTTATTAATGATTTCTTGTGCTTTATCTTTTTCTTCCGGAACGGGCACGTAATACGATTCATGCTCCTTCCACGAAAATGAAATTCCAACTAATTCGGCAGAAATAGCATCCAGACCAGTAGTTTCTGTATCAAAACAATATTCTTTCTGAACACTTAATTCAGCAGCTAAAGAGGCGTAGGCTTGCTCATTATCAACTAAATAATACGAGTGTTCAATATCATTAATGGTTTTAAAATTAGTAGTAAACTCAGGAGTTTCTTCCACTTGAGGCTGACCAAATAAATCTCCCTGAGTCGCAGCGGCTAGAGGCTGAACAGGTGCTCCAAAACGTGGCATCATGCTTTTAAACTCCAGCTCTTCCAATAAGGGAAATAATTTGTCTTTGTTTGGTTCGCAAACTTTAAGGTCTTCCTCATTGAATTCTATTGGAACCTCTCTACTTATTGTTGCGAGTGTATATGATAATTCGACTTGTTCTTTAAAGTTGATCAGATTTTCTTTTCGTTTCCCTTTAAACTCTTCAATCCTATCATAAATACCGTTTACACTTTTGTATTCACTGATAATGTCTTTAGCTCCTTTTTCACCAATTCCGGGACAACCAGGAATATTATCAGATGCATCACCCATTAATGCCAGAATATCAATAACCTGTTTAGGTTCTTCAATTCCGAATTTTTCCTGAACCTCAGGTATACCCATTATATCATTACCACCACCTTTTGTACGGGGCTTGTACATTTTTACATTCTCTGAAACCAACTGTGCATAATCTTTATCCGGAGTCATCATAAACACTTTAAAGCCGGCTTCCTCTGCTTTTAATGAAATAGTTCCAACAACGTCGTCCGCTTCAAATCCCATCACTTCTAGTATAGGAATATTAAGCGCCTCTAATAGTTGTTTTATATATGGAACTGCTAATTTGATGTCTTCTGGAGTTGCCTCACGTTGTGCCTTGTAAGGTTCATACATCTCATGACGAAATGTAGGACCTGCAGGATCAAATGCAACAGCAAGATGAGTTGGATTTTCCTTTTGCAATACTTCTAATAATGAGTTGGTAAAACCATATATAGCTGAAGTATTTAGCTTTTTAGAATTTATTCTTGGTGCTCTGATAAATGCATAGTAAGCACGATATATTAAGGCGTAGGCGTCTAATAGAAAAAGTGTTTTTTTTTCGGACATGTTTATCTGATTTTTAGATTTCAAAAAGAGATGATCCTAATTTATTGGATTCTAATATTCTTACCTAATTTGATAATAGATTTTATTAATTATTTTTTTCTTTCTGTGGTATAATGAACTAACTCAATTAATGCAGTTTTTGTTTCTGAGTCGTCAAAATTTTCCAGAACCTCAAGAGCTTTATCACGATATTGAATCATTTGATCAAAGGTATATTCAATACCACCGTTGTTACGAACAAATTCAATGACTTCAGCAACTTTTTTGTCGTTCTTGTGATGTTTTCTAATAGTTGATATGATACGTTTCTTATCTTTTGGATTGCAGGTGTTTAAAACATAAATCAATGGAAGAGTCATTTTCTTTTCTCTGATGTCATTTCCTGTTGGCTTTCCTATTAAATCCGTTTTTTCATAATCAAATAGATCATCCTTTATCTGAAAAGCGATACCTAAGTATATTCCAAATTGCTTTAACAGGTCTATTTTTTCCTGATCAGCCTTTACAGAAAGAGCTCCCGCTGAAGTACATGCAGCTATTAGTGTGGCAGTTTTTTTTGTGATTACCTCGTAGTAAACTTCTTCAGTTATATCAAGTTTACGACTTTTTTCAATTTGAAGTAACTCGCCTTCAGACATTGATGTAACAGCTTCTGATACAGTCTTTAATACTCCAATCTGATCATGTTCAAGAGCTAAAGATAAGCCTCTGGATAGAAAATAATCTCCCACTAATACTGCGATTTTTGATTTCCATAAGGCATTAACTGAGAAAAATCCTCTTCTTTGATAGGTTTCGTCAACAACGTCATCATGAATTAATGTTGCCGTATGTAGAAGTTCTATTAATGTTGCCGCAACAAATGAAGAATTACTTATTTCACCAGTAAGTTTTGCACTTAAAAAGACCAGCATTGGTCTCATTTGTTTACCTTTTCTGCGTAAAATATAATTCGTAATTATCCCCAATAAAGGAATCTTTGACTTTAATTGATCCTTAAAAAAAGGTTCAAATTGAGACATTTCTTCTTTTATGGGTTTTTTTATTGTATTTGTTACGGACATGCGAGGTATTAAAATGATATAATATTATTAATGCCCAAATTTAGTAATTAAGACCTATTATCTGTTATTTTTTTTAATGCGATTGCCTTTTATTACATATTGATTACATCTAAATATATAAATAATGTTAATATGTTTTTACTTTCTCACAACATATTTATATATTTGCATTTGTGATAATAAAACAATTACCCCCCAGGATGTTTTACTATGAAAGAATTTGTTACGAAAATGAAAATTAAAGATTTAGACGCAGAGCAACTGGAACGTGCTGCCAGTATGCTTAAGGCTATCGCACACCCGATGAGGATTGCTATTCTTAGTCATCTGGAAGAGGGTAAGAGACTAACTGTTACTGAAATTCATCAGTTATTAGATATTGAACAGTCTACTACATCACATCATTTAGGTATTTTAAAGGATAAAGGGGTTTTAAACTCACAGCGCGAAGGAAAAAATACTTATTATTCTTTAAAGCATAATAGCTTACAGAATATTGTTGATTGTGTAAGTAAATGTACAGTTAAATTGTAAATTGTTCAGAAGATATTTATTAAACCTTAAACTTTTACTCAATAGTAATTGTTTGAGGTTTTGTTTTTTATAAGCTGTGATATATTGTTGCATGCTTAATTTTCTTTGCTCATTTTATTATGCATAAAATTAGATTAACAAAAGAGTTCCGGTTTGAGATGGCTCATGCCTTATGGAATTATGATGGTTTGTGTAAGCATTTTCATGGACATTCGTATGTTTTAAGGGTTACAGTAATAGGGACTCCTAATGATGATTCTCAAAGTCCAAAGTATGGTATGGTGATGGACTTTGGCCAGTTAAAAGCTATTGTAAACGAAGAAGTTGTTGATCGATTAGATCACTGTGTTGTAATATACAAGGATGCCGATCATCAGGAATTTACAAGTATACCACAAATGGGTGAGCGAGTAGTTCTGACTGATTATCAACCTACATGTGAAAACATGATTGTTGAAATGGCTCAACGTATTTCTTCCCGATTACCCAATGAAGTAAAATTACATAGTTTAAGATTAAATGAAACAGCGAATTCTTTTGCAGAATGGTATGCTGAGGATAATCAATAGTTGTTTTTATTGATATGTCTAGTCCTGAAATAGCGTTACATAATACAAGGTAATGTTATGAAAGATAAGATTAAAAGCTTGTATATCAAGCGAACTCAAAAAGACTACAGTTTAAGTTTTAAATTATCGGTGGTCCAAGAAGTGGAAAGTGGATCTATAGGCATTTGCGCAGCCGCACGAAAGTATGGAATACAAAGTCATGGAACGATAACGGAATGGCGAAGAAAATATGGTACCTTTGATAGAAGTTACCAAACAAACAGCCGCATGTCAAAAACACCTCAACAGAAAATATTTGAACTAGAACAGAAGGTCAGATTACTAGAAAAAGAGAAAATATTCCTTGAACAAGAGATGATCAATGCTAGTGATAAAGCTAATATATTAGATCGATTGATACTTCTTGCAGAACAGGAATATGGAATCAAGGTAAGAAAAAACTCCTTGCCCGAACAATCGGAAGCTACGCCAAAGAATTCAAGAAAGCGATAGGAACTCTTTGTGGTTTGTTCGGGATCAGTCGCCAAAGCTATTATCGATCTGGATGGCGAGAGAAGAAGCAAAAAGATGTTGCAGCCGAAGTGGTTTCTTTGGTCACAGCTGTTAGGCTTGAGTTGCCCAGAATAGGAGCAAGAAAATTACAACATTTGCTTGAAGCCCCATTACGGGATTTAGGGGTGGGAAGAGATAAGCTTCTATTAATACTAAGAGCTAACAATATGCTCATTAAACCATTACGTAGCTACCACACTACCACTAACTCAAAACACATGTTCAAGAAACACAAAAATTTAATCGAAGATATTGTGCCTTCAAGACCAGAACAAATTTGGGTTAGTGATATAACGTATATTGGAAGCCGAAACAACCATCGATATCTAGCTCTCATAACTGATGCATATTCTAAAAAGATCGTTGGATATAACCTGTCGGACAGTTTAGAAGCCAATAGTTGTATCAAGGCGCTTAAAATGGCAGTTAAAGATAGAAAATATAAAGAAAAAGAATTGATACACCATTCTGACAGGGGGATTCAATATTGTTGTAATGCATATCAGGAACAATTAATTAAGCATAATCTGATCTGCTCTATGACAGAGTCTTACGATCCATGTGCCAACGCTGTTGCTGAAAGAGTTAATGGTATTTTAAAACAAGAATTCATGTTAGAACAATATAGTTTAAATGCTCCTATGCTAGAGCAATTAGTGAAGCAAAGCATTAGAAAATACAACGAAATGCGTCCTCATCTATCATGTAGATTATTAACGCCAAATCAAATGCATCGTCAGGATAAGATTGCGATAAGAACCTATAAAAAAGTAACAGTCCACAAGGGTACCCTTGTGGACTGTTAAGAATGTTATTAAATTAGTCCAATAATCTGTAACACTTATTTAGGACTAGTCAATATAATAATAAAAGTAAAAGCCGGAAAACGGTGGGATGTTTTCCGGCTTTTTTAGGTTGTGTGAGTGATTAAACTCTTTAATATAACATTATTCTTTTGTTTTTGCTACTTTTCCGTAAATAACTAAGGATATGGCAGATATTAATGCTATAGCTCCAAAATAGTACCAAATATAATGAGCGTGAGCACTTGCTGCTTGCCATTCTGCAGTTCTACCCCCAAATTTTATAGGGTCTGGACAATATTTATCTAACAATACTCCTGACATAAGGAATCCAAATATACTAGATAAAAATGAATGTAGGTGACTGAATCCTAAATATAAACCTTCTTCACCTTTGGGTGCCTGAAATGAAAAATACTCCAAAAATCGTGGTGAGATGAACGATTCTGCTAAACCTTGAAATGCAATACCTACAATCATCATAAATGCAATAGGATGTAAACCTATTATATTCATTTCACCATGAAACATATTACCTGCAGCCATACAAAATGCAGATACAGGCATTATAAACATACCTACAGTCATTGAATATAGGGCAGATCGTCTTTTCATTAATGAAGTTACTAATCCAACTGTTGTAAATACTATCAAAGGATTTACATTGGCATACCAACTAGGTGAAGCGCTTTCCCCTGCCATACGTAATACATATTTTGGCATAGTTGCATAAAGTTGGTGCTGAACCATCCAGAAACCTGTAATAATTACAATTAGAACAACCAGTCTTACATTTGTTAAGA
Source organism: uncultured Saccharicrinis sp. (assembly GCA_963666825.2). Lineage (GTDB taxonomy): Bacteria > Bacteroidota > Bacteroidia > Bacteroidales > Marinilabiliaceae > Saccharicrinis. The sequence goes on from OY763044.2 coordinate 5,095,760, forward strand.
CCTTTGTAAATGCAAACCAAATTTCTTTAAAAGATTTTCCTTCTCTTTGTTGAACTGATGGTTTAAAAAAGAAAAATACTGCAACTAAAGCTAAAACTGTCATTGCTGCAGAGAAGAAACTAATATTGATAAGTCCAACATTACCCATTGCATCACGTAGTGGTTTTACTACTGTTTTTCCTGAGAATGCCCCAATATTCACAATTGTGTAAAATACAGAGAATCCCGTAGCTCTGTTTTCCGGACTTGTTTCTAATGAAACAGTACCTGTTATTACAGATTTTATAAAGCTTCCTCCAATAATTATCAGTGACATTACCGGTAAAATGGCATATTTAAAATTACTTTCTCTAAGTCCGCTGAATTTTGTTTCAAATCCATATTCAGCTAAGCCCGCATTCTGGATGAAAGTAGGAAGTAATCCTAAACCTAAATATCCAAGTGATAGAAATGAAAATGCTATAAGTAAAGATTTTTTAAATCCAATTTTATCTGCATAAGCTCCGGCAAAAGTTGGTAGAAAATATAATAAACCTGAGAATACACCTGCAATAGATGCAGCTTCAATATCTGAAAATGCTAAGATTCTTGATAAATAAAGCGTTATTACAATAAAGACACCATAATAAGCAGCTCTTTCTAATAATTCGGCAAAGTTTGCTGTCCAAAATGCCGCTGAAAAAGTTTTAAGTCTTCCCACCATACAAAAACTAAATAAAATCCATAAATCCAGCGCATAGTTAATAATAGATTCTAAGCTACAAAAAGACAAATGTCATAAAATAGAGAATTTGTTATCCGATGATTATTAATCTTTAATGTATTAGTAGTACCTCTAACGCTATTTTCATTGTGTGATTGTGATTTTGGTTCTTTATTTGGCTTTAATTGATTTTTGATGAATTTTGACTTGATTCATTAGGTCCTTATTTTATTTTTGTAATTAATATTTATTCATTTACATGATTGAGTCAACAAGAGGAATTGTTCTTACCCATACAAAATATGCTGAGAGTAGTATAATATCTCATATATACACTGAAAAGTTTGGTCTTCAGTCATATATGATCAATCAGGTAAGATCAAAAAAAAATAAGGGAAAAACTGTATTCTTACAGCCATTAACTCTTCTTGATCTTGAAGTATATCATACAGATAAGAAAACAATTCACCGGATCAAAGATTTTCGTGTCAATGTGCCATTTACACAAATACCATTTGAACCAGTAAGACAAAGTCTGGCTTTTTTTATTGCTGAAGTATTAAATAAGGCATTAAAACATGAAGACAGGTTAGCTTATGGCATGTTTGATTTTCTGCATCATAGTATTAGTGTAATGGATGATTCAATAGAGGGGATACAGAATTATCATTTATTTCTTTTATTTAAACTTACTAAGTTACTGGGCTTTTATCCTCATTTTCAGGAAAAGTTAGAAAAGCACTTTTTTGATTTAAGAACCGGATTGTTTCAGGTAATGGAACCTTCTCATCCTGATTTTATGAACGTTTGGCAGGCTGATTTGTTATATCAGTTAAAAGAAGTAGATGTAGAATATTTGGCCAATATTCATCTTACAGGAACACAAAGGGCTGAGTTTATGGAAAAATTGTTGGATTATTATCATTTACATTTGTCCGGATTTTCAAACATCAAGTCATTCAGGGTTTTAAAAGAATTATTTAAGTAAAATATCAAATGTAAAAGACTAAAGACTGAAGAAGTAAAAAGTTTAAAAAAATCTAATTCGATCATTTTAATATTCAACAATAAAAAAAACTTTGTAAATTGGTTATGCATATCATTTTGAAAATAGAATGTTATTGTTGTGCCAAAGCTGTAATGAGTTTGTTGAATATTTTATGCCAAACTTATTATGCCAGAACTAAAAGATTATGATTATAAAAAATATAGAGAAATTTTCCTCTCCAAGAGAAATTGCTGAGTTTGCAAGAGAGTCAGACATGTTAAATATGGCTGAAAATTATTCAATGCAAAGTTGTCATCCGGATTTAACGGATCTGTTACATAAATATGTTCAGCCTTATGCAAACCAATCATCTTCAAAGTTTGGATTGTTAGAGTTGAGAGAGGCCATCTCTAAAAAAACTAAAAAGTTTTATGATTATGGTTATGATGCCAAAGAGGAAATAACTATTACTCATGGAATTAAGCCCTGCATTTTTGCTATTATGTTAGCAATGCTTAAGGAAGGTGATGAAGTTATTATTTTTGAACCGGCTCATAAAAGCTATGATGCAGCTATTAATATTACGGGTGCAAGAGTTGTATATGTAGAGTTAAAAGGACCCGAATTTAAGTTTGACTGGGAAGATGTACAGAAAGTTGTTAATCCTAAAACCAGAATGATGATTATTAATAATCCTCATTTTCCAACAGGATCAACTTTATCTGAATTAGATGTGTTACGATTACAAAAAATCATCAATGGTACAAATATTCTGATTTTAAGTGATGAATCATTTGAGCACATTGTTTATGATAAAGAGATGCATCAAAGTGTAACTCTATATCCAAAATTAAGAGAACGTAGCATCATTGTTTCATCTTTTAATGAAGTGTATAGCGTAAATAATTGGCATATTGCATATTGTATGGCTTCAGCTAAAATTATGAAATCCATAAGGAGGGTTGTTTCTCTTTTAGCTGAAGGAGTTGGTTTACCATACCAGATGGCTTTGGTAGACTTTCTGGAAATGAAAAATGATTTTAAAAATCTGTCTGACTTTTATCAATCCAAAAGAGATATTTTGTTGGATGGATTGGACGAATCAGGTGTTTCATTTGTGCCCTCTAAATCTTCATATTACCAATTGATTTCAAGAAATGATAAATCAGATGAGACAGATGTTGATTTTGCGCAATTTCTGATGCGGGAATATGGTATTGCCGGAGTTCCATTGAGTTATTATTATCATCAGAAGACCAGATCAAAGTATCTGCGATTAAACTTTTCATTATCTGATGAGGAGCTGATTAAAGCAAATCAATTATTAAAGAAAATATAACAGAAACAGGAGGCATAATTAATGTCTCCTGTTTTTATTTGGGCATATCTTAAATGGAGGCATATTGATATGATTATTTTTGAGTTGACTCAATTGTTTGATCAATTGATGCTTTAATTTGATCCATTTTATAGTTTTTGTTTTCAAGCCATTCCATTGCTTTATTAACATTAAAAAAAATCCTTGATTTTATATTGGTGTTTTTTAGATAGTAAGAGAAAATGTATGCTTTAACAATGTCAAAAAACCTAGGCTTAATTACAATAGCATTAAATTTAAAATTTAATTTGTCAGCAATTCTTTTGATTGCTTCGTTTATAATTTTAGCATTCTGGGGATCATCTAAAATAAGGTCCTGAAGGTCGCATAAAGAAACAAAATCCTGATGAGGATAATCCTCAAGCATCTGGTCAATCGTACTACTAAAGAAAAGTGAAGATTCTTTGTTTTGATATCCTATTACTTTTAAATAGGCTATTTCATCTATGAGTCTAATGTGAAAATTATCAGTGTTGATTGCAAGTCTCATAATAGATGATTTAGGGGGTTATTTATTATTCTTACTATACAAGTTCTTAAAAAAGAATTAATTATTCATAATAAAGTAGGATTTTTTTATTGATTTTTACAGGAATGAATGATCCTTGATTTGTTCTTTTTCATTAATTATCAGTGTATAATGTAATTTCTGTACTTATTCATGTTAATTTTATACTTTTACAGGGCAAAATTTCAGAGTTTTAATGGGCATTGTAAGAAATATATTTGGTTTGGTAGGGGCTGAGCAAAAAGCAGATCAGCTTTTTCTGCTATGGATAAGAAGTAAAGAGCAATTTCAATATTCATGTATTTATCCTCTTGTGATCAGGATTCCCTTCATGCAAAATCTATATTTTTTATTTTCAAAGTCATTTGCTCATGAAAAGAAGATGTTTTTGCAGGCACGGAGGTATTATCTTAAAACAAAGTATAGAAAAGAGCAAAATCTTTTCTTATTAAGAAGAAATATTCATCGTATAGAGAAAGGTCTTTTAATGAAGAATAGAAGGCGTGTATTTGCTTTAGATTATATTCAGGAAACTGTTGAAATGTATAAGTCTGTACAGAATAGTTCCCAAGAAAATATTCAATTACAATGGGTATATGATGTTTTGAATGAATATTTTAATGTAACAGATGAGGTGCCTGTAATAAAAAGAGCAAAACAAACTTTTATAACAATTAGCCAACCTGAAATTCTTCCGGGTAGATTTGTTCCTTATCAAAAGGGCAGTAATTCAAGAGATTACTATGAATCATTTAAAGCTTTAGCACACCAAAGAAAGTCTATTCGTTTTTTTGATAAGAATAGAATTCCGGAGAGGACAAAAGTTGATGAAGCAGTTGTTTTAGCCGGATTAGCTCCAAGTAGCTGTAATCGTCAACCTTTCCAGTTTAGAATTATTGATGATCCTGACTTGGTTAAGAAAGTAGCCAATATGCCTGGAGGAACTAAAGGATTTGCAGAGGAGATTGTTGCTATGATTGTGGTAGTTGGACAAATGAATGTATCTCCAACTCTTGCGGATCGTCATTTAATGTATGTTGACGGAAGTTTAGCTTCAATGAGTTTAATGTTGGCACTGGAAAGTATGGGAATTGGTTCTTGTCCATTAAACTGGCCGGAGGATAAAAAGAAAGATGATCAAGTGTCCAGGCTATTGTGTTTAAAGAGTTATGAAAGACCTATTATGATGATTGCTTATGGATATGCTGATAATCATGAGAAAGTGGCATGTTCCGTTAGAAAATCTATAGATCAATTAAGAAAATACAACTAGTTTATGCATAAAATTCTCATTACAGGAGGAAACTTTATAAATAAAGGTGCTCAGTCAATGCTTTTTTGCCTGGTAGATAGTTTAAAGACTAAATATCCGGAAGCGGAAATTGTCATGATTGATTTGTTTCCAACTTTAAAAGATGAGCAAAAGGAAGTTTATACTTTTAAAGTTGTGAATATGCATATACGAACTGTACTTCGTTTGGCCTTTCCGGTGATTAAGCTTTTGGTAAAACCCAAGCTCATAAGTAATGATGAAAAGGAAATCCTTAGTCATTTTTCTTCAGCCGATTTAATTTTGGATATTAGTGGCTATGGAGTAAGCTCGCATAATCAAAGTCCTTTGTGGACCTATGCAACATTATTTCCTGTAATGTTGGCTAAAAAGAACAAGGTGCCTTTTGTATTTCTTCCACAATCTATTGGTCCTTTTGATTTTAAGAGGTGGAAAAAGTTGGTTATATGGCCTTTAGTTAAGAAATATCTTAAATATCCTAAGGCTATTTTTATTCGTGAACCTCAGTGCAGAAAATATACAGATAAAGTTAGAACAGAAGGTGTAATCGATTCATTTGACTTGGTATTACAATCATCTAAGATCAATTTATCAAATATATATAAGCAAGATATTGAATTAAAGATTAGTCATAGTATAAGAAATAATTCAGTTATTGTTGTACCAAACAAACAATTGACAAAGTTAAGGCCGATAGACGAGGTTTTTCATTTGTTTTCTGAAATAATTAACAAGCTGATTCAAGACGGAGAGTCAGTTGCTGTTGTTCGTCATTCAAACGATGATAAGGAATTATGTGATCTGATTTATAGAAATGTTGGTAAACCTGAACTGCAATTAATTAATAAGGATTTATCTCCTTACGAAATCCAACAAATATTTGATAGTTCTAAGGCTGTAATTACTGCAAGATATCATGGTTTAATACATGCTTTAAAATTAAGTAAGCCAACATTTGTTATTGGTTGGGCGAATAAGTATAAGTATGTTATGAAATCATTTCAATTAGAACAATATCAGTTTGATATAGTTAATATTGATATGAATACTTTACTTGAGTCATTAGCTAAAATGATTAAAGAAAAAGATGAAATTTCTAAACATATTTCATCAAAATTAAAAGAAATAAAGGCAACCGATATTTTTGAATCGATTATATGAAATCACTAGCTCCTATCATTCTTTTTACTTTTAACAGATTAGATCACACAAAGCAAACAGTAGAAGCATTGTTGAAAAATGATTTAGCTAAAGAAAGTATTTTGTATGTTTTTTCAGATGGGGCTAGTAGAGAGCAAGATGTACAAAAAGTTGCAGAGGTTAGATCGTATCTTGAAGTTATCAAAGGTTTTGGTAGTGTTCATCTTGAATTTAGTAAAGAAAATAAGGGATTAGCCACTTCAATCATAGAAGGAGTTTCGAAAGTGTTTGAAACACATGATAAGGTTATTGTTTTAGAGGATGATTTACAAACTTCTCCTTATTTTCTGCAGTTTATGAATGAAGCATTAGACTTTTATTCACCTGATGATATTTGGTCTGTAGCTGGTTATACTCCAAATATTTCTTTGCCAAATGGATATCCATATTCAACTTTTCTTATACACCGAAACTGCAGTTGGGGATGGGGAACCTGGAAACAAAATTGGCTAAAAACTGATTGGGAGGTTAAAGATTTTAATTTGTTCTTTATCAAAAAGAGCGAAAGGCGAAAGTTTAACAGGGGAGGTAATGATCTGTCTGTAATGTTATTAAAACTACAGTTGGAAGTTATTCATTCCTGGTCAATTAGATTTAATTATGCTGCTTATAAAGAAAATTCACCTACTGTTTACCCAGCAACTTCATTAGTAAGAAACCTTGGTGTGGATGGTTCAGGAACAAATATGAAGAGTAGTAAGAAATACCAAACAATTGCAGGAGAACAATACCTTGAAAAAGATCAATTTTGTCCGGTAAATAACTATAATACTGAAATTGAAAATAACTTCAGGAAATTTTATAATACCTCACTTTATCGAAAATTCATTAATTATTTAAAGATTAACAAATATGTATCATCTTTAAAATCAGATGTTAACTAGTTTAAATACTAATTTTTTTGTTTTAGTGATTTTAAGTTGCTTTTTATTTTATCTAAACTTGCCCATTTCTGTAAAAACTGAATAATGCGCAATTTCTCTTCCGGATATAAAAAGTTAGTAAAGTATAAAGCGAGTAACCAGCTAATAACTAATCCAATTTTAAAGATAAGGTGAATGATCCATATTTTTATATCAACCAAATCATAAATTATTATGGTTAAAGTAGATATTAAAACAATTGTAGCAATCCTCTTCCATTCAAAAGGAATGTCAATATGTTTTAGTACAAAAAGAAGTAATACTATAGACGATAATATTTGAACAACTCCGGTTGCATATGCAGCTCCTAGCGCATTGTATTTCGGAATTAAGATATAATTTAAAGCAACATTCAAAATTCCTGAAAAAATTGATAATACTCCAATAATGCGAGTCTTTTTTACTTTGTTAATAGGAAGAGTAAGAATCTGCCGTACTCCTCCAAAAATTAAGCCTATTGTTAATACTGGTACAATAACTGAAGCCTGAGAATAATCCTTATTATTTGCAGAGAAAATATAGATTGCTTCATCGATAAAAACGATTAATAACAAGCTGAATAATGTTATTGCCAGAAGAAAATAGGTGAAGGACCTGCTATAAAAACGATCGTTGTTTTTGTCGTTAATTCCTTTAAAGTAATTATGCATATAAGCATTCATAAATGAATTAACAATTAGTAAATTAACAATATTTGCTAATTTATGAGCCAGTGTAAAGGTACCAACGACTTTAAGTGTGGAAAACCAATTTAGAAAATACTTGTCGGTAAAGTTAAATGTGATGTTAACCATGTTTCCTAAGGCAACCGGGAAACCATAGGACAGCATCTCTTTCAGTATCTTAAAATCAAATTTGAAGCTAATGTTTTTAGTAATTACGGGAATAACCATCACAAATTGAATAGCTCCTGATAATATATTAGCCCAGAAAATTCCTTCAATTCCTTTATTGAAGAAAGCTAAAAAGATAAAAACAAATAATACGAAACTTAAAAGTTGAGATATTTGTATTACTGAATGACGTTTAGCCTTGTGCTGTACTCTAAGAAGCAAAAGAGGAACTTCAGCAAGAAGTTTAACTAGATTTCCAGCTATAAACAATCCAACTAATTTATCATCAATTGGGGTTTTAAAATAATATTCGGCTAGGAAATCAAATGAAATAAACAATAGATAACTGAAAACAAAGCAGACTAAAAGATTAAAAGAATAAGTCGTAAAAAATAGACTTTTTTTATCTTTTGTTGATTCTTCATCCCAATACCATCTTGTTAATCCCAGTTTGATACCAAGCCCAGAGAAAACCTGGAACAGTTGAAAAATGACTTCAAATAAGGCGTATAAGCCAAATAATTCAACCGGTAGATACAGTGAATATATTGGAAGTAAAAGTACTCCTGAAAATTTACCTGCAAAATTACCTAAGCTGTAAAAAAAGGATTGTATTACAGTGGATTTAAACCGGCTGAAAATATCACTCATAAATTGGTTTTATAAGGCTATGTTAGAAAAATGAAATACTATCACTTGTAGTTCCTTCTAACTTTAATATGTCAGTTAATAAATTATTAGCCAAACGACTGGCTCCAATTCTAAACAAATCTTTGTTTAACCAATCTTCTCCAAGTACCTCTTTTACAATTGAATAATAATTAACGGATTCAATGGTTTCGGAAATACCGCCTGCAGGTTTAAAACCTACTTTACGTTTATTTTTTGTGTTAAAAGCTTTAATAGCCTGGCACATTACATAAGCAGCTTCTAATGTTGCAGCTACCGGAATTTTCCCAGTACTTGTTTTAATGAAATCTGCGCCTGCGTCCATAGCAATGATAGATGCATTCCAGATTAATTCGGGATCTTTGATAGCACCTGTTTCAAGAATAACTTTTAAATGAGCATTTCCACAAGCCTCTTTGAGTTGACGAATTTCTTCATATACAAATTCGTAATTTCCTTCTAAAAATTCACCTACAGAAATAACTACATCAATTTCATTGGCGCCAAAGTCAACTGCTTTTTTTGTTTCAAGAACTTTTAAATCCAAAAACGTTTGTGAGGCTGGGAAGCCTGCCGAAACAACAGCTTTGTTAACGCTTTCCACTTTTAAGTATTGTTTTAAAATAGGTGCGAAAACAGGGAATACACAAATTCCGCCAACAGGTGGAATATTTGGATATTCTTTTGCAAAATTATTTACTTTTTGAATGAATGCAGTAACAGAATCAGCAGAATCAGTTTCTTTTAAGGTTGTTAAATCAATGCAGTTAAATATTTTTTTTAAAACTTCGGGATCTGTTGCCAGGTCTTTATTAGCATTGATAATTTCTTCTACTTTTGATGTTATTTCATTGTAGTTAAACGGAACCTTATATTCATCTAAAATGTTTTCTGCTTCAATCATTATTGTAGTTTTTCGTTATTAATATGTCTATCCTTATCTCTTTTTGTTTTCTTTTCAATGTTTTTATGGAGTGCCTCAGTTAAATCTACACCGGTTTGGTTTGCAAGACAGATTAGTACCCATAAAACATCTGCCATTTCATCAGCAAGGTTATCTTTTTCTCCGTCCTTGAAAGATTGTTCTCCATATTTACGAGCAATTACTCTTGCCAGTTCTCCAACTTCTTCTGTTAAAATCGCCATATTGGTCAATTCACTAAAATATCTGACTCCAACAGTTTTTATCCAATGATCTACTTTTTCCTGAGCTTCTTGTATTGTCATCTTTTATTAAATATGAACTTATAACTAAAGTACAAATATGATGAATTTATAAGTTAATTCTTTAAGAAAAGAATATCTATTGATGAATTTAAGATATATTTTTTTAGAGAATCGTCACAAAAAGAGAGGTGTACATAAAAAAATAAATTCGACCAGTTGGTCTATAATACTAATTTGTTGTACTTTTATGCAAAAATTGAATACTCTGATATGAATAAGATTTTTTCACTGCTTGTTTTGTTGATTTTTGCTACACAAGTAAGAGCAGTAAGTGTTGATGAATATTATGCCAGCGCCTCTGGTTTAAGTGGAGAGGAACTGAAGTCTGAATTACATAATATTATAAGTACCGGGCAGGTTGTACTAAGTTATAGCGAAGTTTGGGAAGCCTTAAAAACTACAGATGAAGATCCTGATAATAGTGATAATGTTATCTTATTATACACTGGGTGGTCTTATCCTAAAAGTATAAATGGAGGAGATGCTGCAGACTGGAACAGAGAGCATACCTGGGCAAAGTCAATGGGAGATTTTGGAACAAGCAATGGTCCTGGTACAGATATTCATCATTTAAGACCAACAGATGTAACTGTTAATAGCGCAAGAGGTAATTTATATTTTGATGAAGGAGGAACTGAGTATGTTGATGGTTCGCGTTATGACGATGGTACTGGATCTACTGGTTGTTATAAGGATGCTGATAGTTGGGAACCAAGAGATGAAGTAAAAGGTGATATTGCCAGGATGTTATTTTACATGGCAACCAGATATGAATCAGAAGATGGTTATGATTTAGAGTTGGCTGAATATTCATCTGCTACAGGTTTACATGGTAAATTATCTACTTTGTTAAAGTGGCATACAGAAGATCCTGTTGATCAATGGGAACTTGACAGAAATGAAAAAATATATGGTATTCAGAATAATAGAAATCCATTTATTGATCATCCTGAATATGTTGCTTTAATTTGGAATTCTGATAGTGACGGAAGCGATGATACAGAAGACTATACAACTATTTTTAGTGAAGACTTTGAAAGTACCACATTAAATAATATGACTCAATATTCTGTAGCCGGAGATAATCAATACTGGTATACATCAAGTACTTCAGGAAATTATTATGCTAAGATGTCCGGCTATGATGGATCATATAATCAAAACGAAGATTGGTTAATTAATAATCAGGCAATTGATTTAACAGGATATACAGAATTATCTCTTTCATTTTTAACAATGATGAAGGTATATCAGGGATATACTGATTTTAATGTATTGATATCCTCAGATTATGACGGTTCTTCTGACCCTAACTTATTTACATGGACAGATGTTACTTCTCAAGCTTCATTATCTACAGGTTCCTATAGTGCAGTAAACTCAGGAAGCATTGATCTAACTACTTGGGAGAATGAAACTATTTACATTGCATTTAAGTTTGCGTGTACAGATCAAGGAAGTAATACCTGGAATGTTGATGATATTTTAGTTAAAGGCCTAAAGTCAACAGCTGTTGAAGAAAATAAACTAGATCAGGAGGTGGTTCTTTTTCCAAATCCAACCAGTGATAAGTTTAGAATTTCAGGACTAACTAATAGTCAAGAAGTATCGTTGCAAATATTTAATCAATCAGGTAGTTTAATTCAATACTATGAAAGTATGGATAGCAATACTGAAGTTGATATAAATGATTTAAAATCCGGATTGTATATCGTTAAGGTAGAATTAGAATCAGGAAAGCAGTTAATTCAGAAATTGATAGTTCAATAATATTTTTACCCCATCAACAAAAACATCGAACAAAAAACACTCCATTTTCAGGAGTTGTTTTTTGTTCTTTGAAAACAATTTATTCAGAAACTTTTAATTCAAATTGTAATGGTTTAACCTAATTTGAAGAATGAAATATTCTCTTTTAGGTCATTAGCTGTTTTTGATAGTAACTTCGCTCTGGCAGACATTCCTTCTGCAATATTTGCATTTTCCTGCGTAGCCTCATTCAGATTTTGAATAGCATTATTAATTTCATTTCCACTTAAGCTTTGCTCCTGACTAGAGGATGCGATCTCGCTTAATAAAACTGCTGTTTTTTCAATATCTGGAACCAACTCAGCTAGTTTATCCTTAGTTACAGAAACTGTATTTATTCCGTCGGTAAATGAGTTTTTAATTTTATCTGCGGAAACTCTGCTTAATTCAGCCAGTTTTCTTACTTCGCCGGCAACAACTGCAAATCCACTACCAGCTTTTCCTGCTCTGGCTGCCTCAACAGAAGCATTCAGTGCCAAAATATTAGTTTGATTGGCTATATCTTCAATTACCTTTAATTCTTTTCCAACATTTAGCATTGATGAAACAGCATTCTCTGAAGTTGAATTACCATTCTTTATTTCTTCAACTGAAGATTTGGAGATCTGTTCTGTACTTTTTGCGTTACTGTGGTTTTGCTGTATTGACGCTGTCATCTCTTCCATAGAAACCGATATCTCCTCAACTGCTGCAGCCTGTTCTGATGAATGATTTGCCAGCTTTTGAGATAATTCTGTTGTAAGGTTACTTTCTTCAATTAACATGCGTGATGTTTGGTTAAGAGCATTAATCACCTTAGTCAGAGAGTCAATCATATTATTAGTATGAATGCCTAATTCTGAAAACTCATCATTACCCTTGATCTCAACTTTTTCATTAAGATAACCTTGTGTAATACGATTATTAGCTTTTACAATAGTTTGTAGTTTGCCATTGGTTCTTTTTATAAACAAGGAACTGACAATTATTGTAATAACGAATATTATTGACATGATCACGATTATATTTATGATGGCATGTTTTATATTAGCCTGAACATCATTATTGTTAGCATCAAGACTTGATTTTAAAATGAAGATACCTTCAACATCTCCATCCTTATAATCTTCCATTTCGTAGCCCATTATATCTTTCCCATTTCCCCATGGACTGGTTGATGGTTTACCATGACATGTTAAACAGCCGTCCTTTTCTGATAACCGAACTGGACGAATTACCCATAATTCATTGGTTTCCTTATTGACATAGGATATATCTTCAAGAGAAGTATTTTCTTCAAATTGATTAATGAAATTTTCTTCCTCTGCAGTTGCTAAATTACGAGGGTTTCTCGCCCTGTGAGAAGCTACTCTAAAGGAATAACTATCTTTTTCAGAATTCATTGCGCCTACTTCCATAGAAGCAAAAATAGGCACCATTTTCAGAACATTTTTTTTCTCTTTATCAGTGAGATTGCCATCAGGATGTTCATTTTTTATCTCGTTAATTTCTTTATCAAGGTCAAACTGAGTGGCAACATAGGTTCTTATCGCCTCCATTCTTGTTAAAATAGCTTTGGTTTTTCGTTCCAAAGTTTGTAGACCTTGTTCTCTTAATTTCTTTGATGATACAGTTACTGCTGTAATTGTAGAAATTAATAGAGGTATTACAATGATTAGTATCAGCTTACCTCTAAACTTTAAAAAGCCTTTATATTTCATGAGTTTAAATTTTACTTTGCCTTAAGGATAATTTTTGGGTCATTAAAACTATAAAAGAAAATCACCTCTTAATTACTTAATAACTCATTTCATATTTACGTATATTGTAAATTGTTGTTGCTTAAAAAATGTATATAAAAAATATATTACGTTAAAAAACACTAAGAAGTAAATAAATCAAAATATAGATTTAAATAGGTGTGGAGGTACAAATAGTCCAGAATAAATATGGATGCAAATATATTATAAACCTTTTTTTTACCAAGAGGTTTTATAAATTTTTCTAGAATTCTGAGTCTGCTCCTAAATAGTAAGGTATAGAAATGAATATCAAAAAATACTATAAAACATATCAAAAAATATTGTATGAAGAACGGGAAATCTATTTATTCTACCGTAATAAAGAAGTTATTATTCAATTATTTAAAATAATCTAGAATATCCTGATAGTTGTCTATAGTATCAGGATAATTGATAATAGGACGGTTTAAAATATGAATATTTATAGAACATTCTTTAGCTGCGTTTATCTTCTCATTCATACCACCTGTTTCACCAGAGTCCTTTGTTACCAAATGTTGAATGTCGTACTCTTTCATTAAAGCAATATTTGTTGGAGTAGATACTTTTCCTTTCATAGCGAGTATTTGGTGGGCTTTCAAACCTGCGTTTTCACATAATAAGATGCTCTCCTGAACAGGCAATACTCTGGCAATGATTCTATCTTTTATTGCGCTAAATAAATTGACATTTTTTGAGCCTATTGTAAGTAAGATATTACCTTCTGTTTGTTTTAAAGCCTTTATTATCTCCTCGTAACTTTGGTAATAATGGGCGCATTTATATTGATTTACCTTACGCTCAAAACGAACGTAAGGTATATTGTTATTTTGGCATACCTGAATGGCATTTTCAGATACAACCTGTGCAAAGGGATGACTGGCATCAATGATTTTTGAAATAGCATAATCCATAATCAGATGCTGCATTTCATCTTTATTCAATTGTTTCTGAATAACAGTCACACCCTTTTTTTGTGCCAATTGCGATCCATACGTTGTAGTGGTACTTACCAATATTTTACAATCTGATATTAGTAACTTTTCCACTATTTTGTTGGCATCGCTTGTACCTCCAATAACCCAAATCATATATGATATCCTCTTGTTGTAACCATTTTATTGTTCACTACGTTGGTTTGAGAGTTACCAATGATTACAGTGGTAAACATATCAATATCGCAGTTTTTTATGTTGCCCAAAGTTGTAATCTGGGTTTCCTGAAGTTCGCGCATGGCATGTTTTACAATTCCAACCGGAGTTTCAGGTTTTTGGTATTCCAGTAAAATATCAATAGCTGTATCCAGGTGTTTTACACGCGTTTTACTTCTTGGGTTGTACAAACTAACCACAAAGTCACCACTCCCTGCTGCATGAAGTCTTTTAATGATTACTTCCCATGGAGTAAGTAAGTCGCTTAAGCTGATGGTGGCAAAGTCGTTCATAAGTGGAGCTCCCAATAATGAAGCTGAAGCTATAGATGCACTGATACCGGGAATAACTTCCACCTCAATATCAGAGTTTTGGGCCTCTACAATTTCAATCATAATACCAGCCATTCCATATATTCCGGCATCACCACTACTAATTAAGCTTACCGTTTTTCCGGTTTTAGCCAGTTCCAACACTTCCTCACAACGCGCTACTTCTTTTTTCATCCCTGAAGAAGCAAACTCTTTGTCAGCTAAAAATGGTTTTACTAAATCGATGTATGTTTTATACCCGGCAATAACATCGCTACCTTGCATAGCAGCCATTGCTTTAGGTGTGATATGATCTTGCCCTCCAGGGCCCATTCCAACTACATATATTTTTCCGTTCATTATTTATTATTTTCTTTTTTTACTATAAAACTTATAAGGTACAAGTTGCAAACTTGCACCAGTGGATGACTGTTATGATGTAATAGAGGAGGTACGAGTTACAAACTCGCACCAGCAAACGTTATAAGCTTGCACCAGCAAACTATACAAATCATCACTTGCATATTAGCTTTTTTTAAAGGATTGCTCAAAAACAGAAAGTGTCATTCCATCTTTTTTCTTTTTTTTCAATAAAAATCTTCCATTTTTGTTTCCTGCGGTATAGGCAGCTGTTGTGCTTACAGAACCAACACCTACGGTTGATTTTACAAAGTCTGAGCCTTCAAACAAATGATCTACTTCCTGAAGCTGTTCTGCCGAATAAAAGGTGGTGTTACATTCCAACCTTAAAGCAGCATCTAAAATGGCTTTTTCATCAGATTTTACATCAATGGATGCTATGGCTTTTATGCTTTGTAAGTCGATGTTTAGTTCTTTCAGGTTTTCTATGATGAATTCCCATAACGAAATACTTCCGGTATCTTTTTTACAACCAATGCCCAATACGATATTTTGAGGAATCAGCTTTACAAACGGTTTGTTGGTATTAATCAACAGATGGTTTGAAACGATAACAGATCCACTTTTTTCGCCTTGTTTTATAGGCAAAATATCTTTGGGGAGGATATGATAAGGATCGTCTAAAACAACATTTTCGCCATTAACAATCATGGCTGTTATGGTGGTAGCATTTTTCATGGAGTCAATGATTAACCCATGTTGTTTGGCCAACATATCCACAGAGGGTAGATGGTTTACATCAGAAGCTGTTGTTATCACCGGATGTGCATTGATAGCTGCTGCAATTTTTAGAGTCAGTGCATTGGCACCACCTAAATGACCACTCAACAGGCTGATTACATGTTGACCTCTATCATCGATTACCACAACAGCAGGATCGCTTGTTTTGCTTTTGATCCATGGAGCAATACTTCTAACCACAATACCTGAAGCCATGATAAAAACCAATGCCTCATATTTTTTAAACAAGGTTTCGCAAAAATAACCCAGTTTTCCTTCAATGGGTAGAAAACCTTCCTGTTCCCATTTGGTCAGGGTATAGCATGAGGTTTGTTCCAATTGATTTCCTAGTCTGGAAGCCAATTGATTCCCCTGTTTGCTTATTGATATAATGGCTGTGTTCATGTTGCTAGTTTTTAATGGCCTAGAGCATAGTGCTAAGAGCTTAGTTTTTGGAAAAGAAGATAAGCCAATAGTAATCAGTTAAAATGATGCAGGAGCCATCAGATGTTTATAACAAATGACGATAATCGATTAAATAATGTTCGACTCCGCTGGAGTCGTTGTGTGTATGTATCATTATTCTATAAACATGTAATCCCGCTGGGATTAATGATTACTGATAGTCTGATCATTTAGCTATTTATATCTTTCGTGATCCCTGTCCCTTTCTCCTTGTTCCTTGTTCCTTTTTCCCTGTAATCTTTAACCTTATTTCCCCTTTCGATACTCATGTGTAAAATGAGAAGCATATAGCAATGAGTTCTCAAATTGATCGCCTAAGAAATCACCCACTAAAATCATAGCAGTTTTGGTAATACCTGCTTCTTTAACTTTAGCAGCAATGGTATTTAATGTTCCTTTTACAATGATTTGATCGGGCCAGCTTGCTCTTTGTACTACAGCTATTGGAGTCGTTTCTGCATAATGAATCGTTAGTTTTTCAACCAGCTTATCAATCATACCTACAGTAAGGAAAATAGCCATTGAAGTTTTATGCGAAGCCAGTAATTCAATTTTCTCCAATTCCGGAACGGGAGTTCTGCCCTCCATACGCGTACAGATTACCGTTTGAGAGATTCCAGGTACTGTAAATTCTCTTTGTAATGCTGCTGCAGTAGCCACAAATGAACTAACACCCGGAATAACTGTATGTGGAATATTTAGCTTATCCAACTCTTCAATTTGTTCACGGATGGAACCGTAAATAGAAGGATCACCAGTATGAACACGGGCTACAGATTTTCCTTGCTCGTGAGCAGTCTTCATGGTATCAATGATCGACTCCAGATCCATAGTGGCACTATTATGAATTTGAGCTTCCGGTTTGTGATCTTCAATCACAGCTTTTGGAACAAGAGATCCGGCATAGATAATGACATCTGCCTGTTGAATTGCTTTTAATCCTTTAACTGTGATTAATTCCGGATCACCGGGACCGGCTCCAATAAATGTTATCATATTTTTAGTTTTTGTTTTTTTGAATAATGGCTGTTGAAAAATAAGGTACTTCCTCTTTTAAAACCTCAATGTTGTTATAAACCTGTTGCTTTTCTTTTCCGGCTTCAGTAATCATCACAAACTTGTATTGAGGATGACTGGCAAGGAAATCGTACAATTGAGCTTTATATCTGGAGATTTTCATGCATACCGTGGTATCAGATAATTCGAGCATACCGGAAGCATTTTTATCAAAAGAGCCAATCACGCTCAGTTGATCATTATCCTTACATAATGGCAGATTTAACAGACTACTAATGGCTGCAAAGGAATAAATACCAGGAATGGTTTCAACTTCAAAATCTGTATTCAAGTACTCCAGAATATAGCTGTAGGTACTGTATAGCATTGGATCGCCCAAGGTTAAAAAGGCAATATTTTTACCTTCGTTTAGATGCTTTTCAATGAGTTGTGCATTTTGTTTTCGGGCTTCAATGCGTACATGAACATCCTTCGACATGGGGAAGGTCATGTATTCGATACATGCATTATCATCGATAAACTCCGAAACGATAGCTAAGGCTGTACTGGTTTGTTCTTTTGATTTGGGTACACAAATAATATCAGCTTTGCCAATAGCTTTTACTGCTTTGAGGGTTAATAAATCCGGATCGCCCGGACCAATACCAACGCCATATAATTTACCTTTGTTTTGTTTGTTCATTCTGTTTAAAACTTTGCAGTTAAAATAAATATTGGGTTTTGAGCGGTTAGCATGGCTACCTTACGCGAAGTATCAATTTTATTTACACCAACCTGAATCAGATCAAAATCAACTTCATTGTTTTTAAAATATTCATAGGCTTTAATCATTGTATCCAGAACAATGGCTGTTACCACCACAATGCAGTTTTTTTGTCCCTTTGTTTTTATAAGGTTCAAAATATCAGTCAGGTTCCCACCACTTCCACCAATGAAAAATTTATTACAAGAGCTTACTTCATCCATTCCTTGAGGAGCCTTGCTATGTACGACAGTCAGATTATTAATCTGAAACTTTGCTATATTCTGATGTATTAAATCTACAGCTTCGTCTTTGTGTTCAATACCTATGACTTTTCCTTGCGTAAGAGCCAGAGCAGCTTCAATAGAAACAGAACCTGTTCCAGCACCAATATCCATCATATGATCGGTAGACTGAAGCTCCAGTTTACTTATAACCAATGTTCTTATTTCTTCCTTTGTCATGGGAACATTCCCACGTATAAATGCTGAATCTTTCATTTTTATTAGTACCAAGTAGAAAGTTAAAAGTCAAAAGTTGATTTACAGATTGTTTATTACTCTCTATTAATCCATTTAATTGGTAAACCAAAATACCCTTTACTCAAAATCTTCTTCTTACATGTTTTGTGTTTTTTTATAATTTCAATAAATCAAATTCTATTTCCCAGGGCTAACACCCAGGGCTGTTTGATGCAGGCCCTTCATGCCTATATTTAATTATGATCTACCAACCTAATAACCTAATGATCTATTTACCCTTTAACCCTTTAACCCTTAACCTTTTTTCCTTTTTCCTTTTTCCTTTCTGCTTTTTCCTTTCTACTTGTTCCTCTCTATAATTACACAACTTAAATCATAATCTTCATCTATTTCCAACGCTTCTTTAGCTGTGGTGTAAATGATCTTTTCATCAGGGTAGGAGAGATGTATTCCTATGTAATAGTTAAAATCTCCATAACCTGCGTTTACTAATTGTTCTGCAATCCATTTCCAGTTTTGCTTTTTATCGGTAAGAAGAAAAACGGATTCATAGGTTTCAACCGCCTGTAAGAAATCTAATTCTTTGCCGTGTAAGGAGGCTTTTAAGGCATTTTCGTAGCCCAAACCTACCTTTGCATATAAATACTGATAGGAGCTTAATCCCGGGATTAAATCAATGGCAGCATCAGGTAATGCACTTTGAATATATCGACGTAAGGAATAAAATCCTGTATCGCCGGAAACCAGCACCACAATAGTTTTATTTTGCAGAGATTCCATCTTATCTTTTAATGCAGATAAGCTTCCTGTAAATACAAAACAATCCTTTTTATAGTCACTAAAAATTTCCAGATGGCGGCTTCCTCCAATCAGGATATCTGCATTTTCCACCTTTTTATAAACGATTGGTGCAATATAATCCGGATGTCCCGGACCAATACCGCAGATATATATATGGTTATGATTATTTTTCATGATGAATATGGTTAATGATGGATAAAGCCTCGCTGGTTTTGGCCAATAAACCTGCTTTTTGCGATAGTAATATGATCTCTACTTCCAGATCTCCATGACAGTATAATTCAGTTCGTTTTTTCATGGTATCAGCCAGGTAATTCCAGAATGCTGCATCTTTCACAAAAGAAATGGCTTCTTCAGTGGTGTTGGATTGCATGATCAGATCAAAGCCTTCTGCATCTTTACTAAATTTAAAATAGTGCGAAGCCATAATTTCATTACGTGCATCAGCAATTCTGCTGTGGGTATGAAAGATGCCTCCTGCAATTTTTATGAGTTTACCCAAGTGACCTACAATAACCACTTTTTTAAAGTTTCGGATGATGGCCTGTTCCAGCATAAATCCAATGTAATTGGAAGTGAGCACCACCCATTCTTCGTTGATATTTAGATTCTCTTTTGAAAAAGAAGTACTGTAATTGCCAGGAGAGAAAATGGTCTCCTTAAATCCGTAGGCTTCAATTTGATTTAGCTTGACTACCAATGAATCTTTTAACGCCTCTTCCGACATTGGTTTAACAATTCCGGTAGTACCTAAAACCGATAAACCACCAACAATTCCCAGTTGTGGATTGAATGTTTTTTTAGCCAGCTTTTCTCCTTCAGGAATGCTTATTTCAACTGCTACACCTTTTCCTTTGGGGAGTACTTCTGCAATGGACTGCTGAATCATTTTTAAGGGAACCGGATTAATGGCTGGTTGACCCACTTCAACCGCCAAGCCTGGTTTTGTTACTCTGCCAATTCCTTTTCCTCCAATGATTTTAATATCATTTCCATCAATAAACTTTGCAGAAGCACAAATAGTTGCACCATGCGTAATATCCGGATCATCACCGGCATCTTTAATGGTGGCGCATTGTGTCTGGTTTTTATTGATAGAGCTGTCGTTGATTTCTAAAAAAACCTCAGAACCAGATGGGAGTGTAACGGCAACATGTTTAATCATTTGCTGATTCACCAACATGTACACCGCAGCCTTGGCAACAGCAGAAGCACAGGTTCCTGTTGTTAATCCGTTTTTGAGTTCTTTATTTTCTTTTTCTTTAGAAATCATTTAATAAACTTCTTTTTCAATGTTAATTCTCTTGAATCAAAAGGCTGAAAGCCTTTAACATCAAAGCAAGGGGCATCGCCCCTTGTAATTAGGCACCATGAAAATCTCAGGCTGTAGGCCTGAAACAATTAATACAATAAGTTACCTTTTGTCGTTAGTCACAGTATCAATTATAATTAAAAAACCACCTCCCCTTCGTTCCTCGGGTACTCCTCCTTTGGAAGGAGGAGAGTGTCGTAGCACATTTACCTCCTGCATTTTAGGAGGGGTGCCAAAGAAGGGGTGGTATATTATAATTTATTGTTCCTAAATCTTACGATTAGTTACATCGTACAATAATGCATTCAATATGGCCACACCAACTGTACTGCCACCTTTACGGCCACGAATAATCATGTAAGGCAGACCGGATTCTTTAAGCATTTGTTTGGATTCAGCAGCACCAACAAAACCTACAGGAACACCAATTACCAAATCAGGCTTTATTTTACCTTCTTTAGCTAATTCGCAGATGCGAACCAAAGCGGTAGGAGCGTTTCCAATCACAAATATTTTATAGGATTCGTCTTCTGAAGCCTTATCAATGCCACAGATTGAACGTGTAATACCCTTTTCTTTTGCTGTTTCAATCACATCTGGATGATGCACAAAGCAATTGATTTCACAACTCAGTTTTGATAATGAAGGTTTGCTCACACCAGCTGTAATCATTGTGGTATCTGCATAAATATTGCACGATTGTGACAATGCCTTTTTAGCATTTTCAACGGCATCTGGATGTGCTTCAAATAAATGGCCGTACTCAAAGTCAGCTGTTGTATGAATCACCCTTTTTATAATGCTATCCAACTCTGCAGGAATATTTAAATGCGACAGCTCTGCTGAAATAATTTTCATACTGTCGTTTTCAATTCCCATTGGATTAAGGTTTATATAATTGCTCTTTTCCATAATTCTGTAATCTTTTCAAAAAACTTTAAGTCAGCGTAAAAATGCACGTGGGCATAGGCTCCCAGGCAGTTTTTATATTGCAAACCACATTGCCATTCCAGTTCCTTCTCCGGTTTTTTTAGCTGATATTTTAATTCGTAATTAACATCTGTTTGATTAGGAATAATCTGAGATCTGTGAAACTCATGGCAAGGTGTTGATTCACCTTCATATTGTGCAATGGCATAACCAAATCGTTGCAGTCGTTTGGTCATTTGAACCGAAGCTTCAAATACGCCCGTCATTTCATATTCATCCTGATCCTGAGTAATAATCTTTTCAGTCAGGTACATTAAACCACCACATTCTGCATAGGCAGGCATTCCATTATCAATCTTGTCTTTAATCTCTTTAAGCAGACTTTTGTTTTGCGACAATTCGTTGGCAAATACTTCAGGATAACCACCACCCAAATACAGGCAATTGCATTCCTCAGGTAACTGATTATCCTCAATAGGACTGAAGTAATGTAAGTTTGAACCCAACTCATTAAGCAACTCCAGGTTATCTTTATAATAAAAACGGAAAGCCTTATCGTATGCCACACCAATATGTAAAGCCGATAAATCAAGTTTTGGCAATTCAAATGAATCTTCACTGATCTCTTTATTGTCGGCAATACTCATCAATCTTCTAAAATCGATGGTCTGGTTAAAAGTCTCTTTTATTAACTCAATTTTGTGATCCAACTCGTCTACCTCTTCCGCCTGTATTAATCCCAGATGGCGACTTTCAAGCGCAAAATCTTTATTGGTGGGTATGTATCCGATACACTTTATGCCACATTCTTTTTCAATAATTGATTGTAGGAATTTAAAATGATCTTTACTTGAAACGTGGTTCAAAATAACTCCACGTACTTTTGTATCCTCTTTATAATTGGCAAAACCTTTAATAATAGCAGCAATAGATTGGTATAGTCCTTTACAATTCACCACCAGAATAACCGGAATATCTAAAATACGGCTTAGTTCGTAAGTGCTTCCCCTGGATTCTTGTCCCATTCCATCGTACATGCCCATTACGCCTTCTATAATAGATAAATCAGCCTTGGCAGCATGTTTTCTATACAAATGCTTTATGGCAGATTCTGAAAGCATAAAGCTATCGAGGTTGTATGATGGCACACCCAATACTTTACTGTGAAATAAAGGATCGATATAATCGGGACCAGTTTTAAAGGGTGTAATATTGTAATTTAACGACTTTAGTAAAGCCATCAATCCTATGGTGGCTGTGGTTTTTCCGCATCCGCTGTTTGTACCTGCTATAATAAATCCCTTCATGATATTTAGTTTAGATAGGTTAAAGTGTGTTCCACAATTTTTTCAACCGTAGTTTCTGATGCTACCATTTTACCTTCTTTATGCAGGTTGAAATGGGCATTTCCTTTTTGAGGAATCTCCAACCAGATATCTTTTTGATCATTAGCCTGAGTTAATTTTATTCCTCTTCGGGCAAAAGCTCTGCGAAGGAGAACATACTCAAAACCATGTCCTTTTACCGCTAATTCTCTATCGTGCTTATGTTTTACTTTAAAAAGACCAGTTTTATTATCAAACTCAACGCCTCGTTCCACAAATAACTTTTCAAAAGCATTTTGAAGCAACAAATCTTCAGGAGTTCCAGTGATCAGAGGGCCTCCTTTAGGCAGCAACCAAAGTTTATCAGCCATTTGAATGGCCAAATCCAAATCATGAGTGGACATTAAAATAGACTTTGATGAGGTCATGGCAATTTCACGTAAAAGTTGAATGATTTCAACACGAGCCGGAAGATCTAAAAAGGCTGTGGGTTCATCCAGAATAATCAAAGGCGTATCCTGAGCCAAAGCTTTTGCAATAAAAACCTTTTGTTTCTCACCATCACTTAGGTTACTGAGTTGCTCATTAGCTTTGTGTTTAATGCCACATTTTTCAATAGACTCAGCAACTACTTTTTTATCATTTTTAGAAAGACGCCCCATCAAATTGGTAAACGGACTACGGCCTAAACTGACCAACTCCTCAACTGTGGCGTTTGGAACATCAATACGATCCGTTAAAACCACCGCTGTGAGCAAAGCCATTTCTTTCTCTTTAATGGAGAACAGGTTTTTACCTAATATGGTACCTTTACCTGAAATAGCAGGCTGAAAACCTGATAAGGTTCGAATCAACGTACTTTTTCCGGAACCATTTTCCCCAAGCAAACAAATCAGCTCACCACAACCAATTTCAGCATTTAAATGATCGCACACATGTAGATGTCCGTTCTTTCTTTTATAGCCAATGCTTAGTTCGTTAATATGTAAAATACTTTGCTTCACGGTTTCTTGTTATATCTCACTATTTTACTGATCATTATATTTTAAAAATACAACCACCTCCCCCTCGTTCCTCGGGTACTCCTCCTTTGGAAGGAGGAGAGTGCTGAAGGCGGGGTAGTATAATAAATACTACTTTTCAGTCGTCATTTTCTCTATACCATTCTTTCAACTTCCTTTTTCCTTGTACCTTATCCTATCTGTTCGCTTTTCTTCTGTTCCAAATCACCCAGATAACCACCGGAGCACCAATAAATGCGGTGACTGAATTTATGGGTAATTCGTTTTCTACTCCCGGCAAACGCGCCATTAAATTACAGAGTAGGGTAGTGGCTCCGCCAATAAGGCAGGTATTGATGACCAACAAAAGATGATTTGATGTTTTTGATAATAATTTGGCCAGATGAGGAACAGCAACACCAATAAAAATGATGGGGCCACAAAATGAGGTTACAATGGCAACCAATATACCCGACCATGCAATAATGGCTATTCGGGCACTCTTTATTTTTAATCCCAGGTTGGCAGCATATCTGTCGCCTAAAGCCAATAGATTTAAGGGCTTGTTTAAAAATATAGAGGAAAAAGAAAGCACTACTGTCACCATAAAAAATATCCATGCACGGGCAGGAGCCATTCTGCTAAAACTTCCCAAGCCCCAGATTACATAATTGTGAACATCTTCTTCGGGACTATAATATTTCAACAAGCTTACTAATGAGCTGGATAAGTATCCTATCATAACTCCTATAATCAAAACACTTAAAGTTCCTCCAATATGATTACTGATAAACATAATCAGAAACATGACGGCAGCGGCACCCAATAAGGAAGAAACAATAGCTCCAAAATCGCCCCAAGTACCCATGTTTGTAAAAGATAATCCAAGTATATTACCGGTAAATAACATGGCAAATGCCACTCCCAAGCTCGAACCTGACGAAATTCCAAGGATAGATGGACCTGCCAGCGGATTACGAAATAAGGTTTGCATTAATAAGCCTGATATACCCAATGCCATTCCGGCACCTATACTTACAATTGTTTGCGGTAACCGGGTTTTAAATACAATATTCGAATACACCTTATTGGCAGTATCTGAGCCTAAAAAGATGGCTTTAAACTCATGCAATGGAATATTAATAGAACCCAATGTTAAATTGAGAACCATCAAAACCAAAAGCAATACAATGCAGAGAATTATAATCAGAGATGTTTGTTTATTACTTGTCATTCAGTTTCTCATAAAATTCAGGTGAATACTCAGGTAATAAATCAGGATGAAAAAAATGAATGTAATCAGCCAATAAAACATCCGGTTTAACAGCAGCTTGCTCGTAATAGGGTTTCTGACGAATATTACAAAACAGTACATTGCCATTCTGAAACGCTTTAAAATCTTGATATCTGCTATCTTGCTCTGCCAGATCAGTTAAAGAAAATCCATCTTTTTCAGGATTAATAATGCGCCAATAGTCACAATCAAAAGCATTTTTATACATTGTTTCAAAATCCAAAGGGTAAGCTCCCTGATGATTATCTTTAATGATGTAATCAGCGCCTGCATCTTTAAAATAATGTGCGTAAAAGCTTTCTCCTCCCGGAACATACCAGCTACCTGATCTCATTTTACCCGAAAAAACGGTTGGTCGGTATTTCACGGTATCGGTCAATGATTTTAGATGCGCATAATTACTTTCTATTTTGTTAAAGATAGAATCTGCTTTTTGCTCTTTATCTATAAATAAAGAGATCATCTTAATCCATTCAGCTCTTCCAAGAGGTGTTTTTTCGTTGTAGGCCGCAACCGGCACCAAAGGGATTCCCATGTTTCGTAAAGCATCAAAGCCTCCTGCTTTAAATGGAGAAACAAAGATCACATCCGGATTAATAGCAGCAATCACTTCAAGGTTAAAGCTACCTTCTTTACCAATTTTTTTAACAGCACCTTCTTTTACTTTCTGACGCATACCTTTGTGCTTCAAATATCTGCTGCTATTAATGGCTGCAATGTTGTCAATATCATCCAGCTCAAAAAAATACGATAATTGAGTTGATGAAAGACAAATAATCTTTTTGCAAGGTACTTTGATGCTGTTGGCATATTTCGATTTTAAAGCAGCATCATTAACCAGATTGTAGGTTTCTATATGATCCCGATCGTCCGCACTGGTATAAATGGTCAGTTGCTTTACTTCATCATTTTGCTCTATTGAAAATTCCTTGGCATAATCCAGCGAATTCTTTTCAAGGGAAGCTGCACTTTGTTTCATTGTTTTATTTCCTGAGTTACAACTACAGAAAATAACTATCATTAAGAAGCTAGTCTTATTGATCCAATTCATCCCAGCTCTTTTTTAAGTGTTTGATGTAAATAGAAACAATGTTGTCGTACTCAGCCAAGCCTTTTAAACTTGGCGTTATGGTAAAACCTTCTGCCTCTAACATTGATTTCCAACTTTCTTTTTCCTCTCCAACCATATCATTTTGAACATGATCGCCACAAACGGTCATAAATGGAGCAAGAATTACATTTTTGATTTTTTCTTTATGTAATGATTCAATTACATCCCCTAATTCAGGATAGCCTTCAACGGTACCCATATAGGCTTGTGGAATTTGTTTTTGAAGGTAATATTCAAAGCCTGGGTAATAAATGTTACTGAAATGACTTGTTCCATGGCCCATGAATAACAAGGCTTCATGTTTATGAAGTTGAGCTGAAAAAATATACTTTAAAGCCTCAGCAAGTTCTTTATTATCCTCATTGTTGTAGAGCAATGGATCACCCAAAATAATTTTTTGCGGACCTTTAGGAATCACAGCAAAAGCATCCACAGTAGTCTGCAAATCGTGATATTCACTTCCGGGAATAACATGCAGCGACTGAACGGCAATATGTGTAATGCCATCTTCAGACATTCTGGCTAAAGCCTGAGCCGGAGAGTCAATATATTTTCCATTTCGGGCCAGTTTACGTCTAATAAATTTGGAAGTATATGCCCAATATATTTTTGTGTCAGGGAAACTTTTTAAAGTTTCTTCCTCAATATTTTGAAAAGCAGCCTGGGCTTCCGGATAACTACTACCGAAAGAAACTAATAATATGCCTTTTGTTTTCATCTTTTGAGCCTTTATATTTTGATGAGTCATTGCAAATAGCAATGTAAACATCGATAAAAAAACGATTCTTTTTGTCATTAGACTAAGACTTTATATTAAGAATTTGTTTAAAAAACTTTTTAGAAAGTATCAAACCTGTGTAACAGATGATAATTCCTGCAATAGAAACGATAATTAGCAGGGTTTTTCTGAGCCAGTCCATTTCTTTTAAAAACTGAAAATTGAAAGTATGTAAAGCCCGGTATAACCATCTTCTTACGCGCTTATTTTTATTATATCGTAATATTTCTTCTCCTGTTTGAGGGTTGATATATAGCCAGGTTTTTGCATCATCGTTTAAAACTACTTTATAGGCTGTCTGTGGAATATAAAGCATAGCATTCGAACTGTAATAATTATCGTACCCCTTTTGAATGCTTACTTCAGGATTGTATTTCCCAAACTTTTCCTGAGCCTGTTTTTTAATAGCAGAAAGCTCATATTCATTGGCCGGTTGAACAGATCCATTCTTTAGGAAATAAGCTTCCGGAACCTGATAATCATTATAATACACTAAATAATAGGGTGTATTGAAAATAGTTTTCCATTCTATTTTTCGTATTCCTTCCTTGTTTTTTATTGCTTTATATATAGCAGAAGGTGCAATGCTTTTGCTTTTTGTCAAATCCAGTTTTTGATCCCAGGTAATTTTCTCCTTCTTAGAAACGCCAACCATCCAATCCGGAATGTTGGTTATAGATATCAAACCACTTAAAATAAAAGTGAAAACAAAAACTCCGAAAAAGTATCCGAAGATATGATGCCATTTGTAGTTGAACTTTTTATATGGCGTAATACTCTTTTTCTTTTTACGATAGATGCCTACTGCAATCCCTGAAATACTGGCTAATAATCCTAAAACGGATAGTATGATCATGATAGTTTTCCATAAGCCCATTTGATTGCGCAGACTCACAAAATATACCCAATGAGGAATGGCGCTGAAATAGGCAATCCATCTTTCTTTTCGGGTTGTTTTTTGAATGATGCTACCTGTCTTTTGTGAAACATAGACCACCGAGTGAGCATCATCATTCATATAGCATTTATAAAAGGGTAGGAGGGATTTGTAATAGCTCCAGGGTACCCATTGATCAAGTTGGTTACTGATTAAAATTTTGTGTGAAGTAGATTGGGTATAGGACATGGACAATTGATCTGCCTGCTCAATAGTAAATGTTTTGATGGGTTCTAAGGTTTGGGCATTGTAAACTTTTTGAGTTTTTCTGCCAGAAGAAACTCTGTATACTGATTGTCCTAAATATTTTTCCAATTCAACAGATCCTTTAAAAGATGAATCCGGAGCTTGTATGTTTTGAATTTCCTGGGGTGAGAATGTTTCGAGATGAAGAAAACGTTTTTCGCGAGAGGCATGAGGGTAACCCGTAAAGATGAGAACGATACCGGTTAAAAACCAAATCAAGCACATTAAACTCATAATGGCTCCTGTGATTTTATGTACCTGAAAAAATATTTTTCTCATGTGTTTTGTCATTTACCCTGGCCAGGCCAGTATTATTATTTATTTTAATTAAACCACAGAGTATCCGTAGCAGGAAAACAATGTGCATATGAGTTGATACTCTGTGGTTTTAATTGAAAAAACAAACAGTTATTATTTTGAAAAATTTATAGTTACTCCCATAAAAAATGTTCTGCCTGGTGACAATGTTCCATAGTGTGAACCATAGGGACTATCATCAACGAAATCAAGTATGTTATCGATTCCGGCAGTTAATTCTATATTCATATTTTTTATTGCGGTGAATTTTTGACGTGTTGAAAAGTTAAGCAATTGATATCCTTTTGCATTACCATCATCATAGAACTTCTCATCCTGAAAACGCCCGGTAATTGACGCTCCAAAAGTGTAATCATCAGCAGTATAGTTATAATCCAGGTGAATATTACCGTAATTTTCAGCAACACCTTCAAGTTTCACATCATTGGTCAGGTCTTTAGCATCTACAAAGCTATATCCACCGCCTATTGAAAAACCGGCACCTAGTACAGTATTAAACAATACATCAATACCTTGAGAACGGGTTTCATCGATATTATAATGTTTTTTTCTTGTTTTAATACCATCCTCAGCATCGCCAGGCTGTAAATCCTCAGATTTATAATCAATCAAATCATCTACATCATTACGATATGCAGATACACTAAACGATGTTTTTTGAGTATTGTATTCAAATCCCAAAGAACTGTACTGGGATTTTTGAGGATCAAGATCTGTATTTCCCATGTATACAGTAGAACCTTTATGGTATTCGTAATAAAGTTCTTTAAGTGTTGGAGCTTTGTAACCCAAGCCATATGTACCTCTCAGGTTTATTTTATTCCAACGATAAAGCGCAGAAATTTTAGGTATAAATGCAGTACCAAACTCTTCATGTTTTACCAATCGGGCGCCTGCAACAATATTCAGGTTTTCGAAAAATTTCAATTCATCCTGAGCTAAAAATGCATAAGTGTTTACATCAGCTTTTCCTGCAATTACTCTGTCTGAAACCATTTTTTCATTCAGGTAATCTGCTCCTAACGAAAGCTTATTGTTTTTAGAAATCGACTTGATATATTTTAATTGCGCATTGGATAACTGTTGGTCATTGTTGATTGATAAGTCACCTTTATCGTAATCCCTATATTCCTGATTATATCTGTAGTAGTATTTGTTACGATCGTTATGGTAATCTAACGTGATAAAATCTTGTTTATTGATTAAATATTTTGCTCCGGCACCCAAAGTTACATCTTCAAAATAGTACCCATATTTACCTACAGATTGCGGACGGAATCGGTCTTTTTCGTAGTAACTTCCTTCGGCGTAAACCGATAGTTTTTTAGTAATATCATAGTCTAAATGCTGACTAATGGTATAATCATCGTATTCAATTTGTGCCTGAGCCTCAGTTTCTACCAATTCATCATCATCTAATTCATATTTGCTTAACTGCCATCCGTCAGAGTGTTTTTTTGTAAATGAAGTGCGGGATGATAGTTTACCAATGTTTAAATCTAAGGCATTGTTTTGTTGCCAGGTATTAAAGCTTCTTATTCTTGAAGCATTGCTAACATGTACTTTTTGATTTGATTTTTTAGTAATGATATTGATTACTCCGGCAATAGCATCAGTTCCGTAAAGTAACGACGAAGCACCTTTTACAATTTCAATACGTTCAATATTATCCGGGTTAATACGGTTTAGGTCAGAGTTTCCGCCAACATCGCCATAGATGCGTTTTCCATTGATTAGTACCAGAATAAAATCGTTACCTAAACCATTCAATTTCATCAAAGATCCCATAGAACCAGGATTAAAATCAAATGAAGGGCTTAAAGTCATCATTAAATGTTCGAAGTCCGGTGCACCAACGCTTTCAATGGTTTTCTTTGAAATAATTTCTGTTGGCACAGGAGCTGATTTTAAATGATGTGGTGTTCCTGTTCCGGTAACCACAACTTCGCCCAACTTGTTATCGGATTCAGTCATTTCAAAATCAAATACATTATCTCCGGCATTAATGGTTACCGTTTCTCTGATGCGTTTAAAACCAGAATAAGAAACAATTAAATCATAGGTACCGGGTTTGTTAATTTTAAACTGGTAGTCTCCGTTATTGTTTGTTGCAGAGCCAATTGTTGTTCCTGCAAAATAAACATTTACTCCGGGTAGTACACCTTTGGTATTTTCTTGCGTAATTTTTCCTTTAATAATAGTTGTTTGTGCGCTCGCAATACACGTAAAGCAAAGCATCACAAAAGTCAAGGCAGCGCCTATCTTTTGCATGTCTATTTCTTTAATAATTAATAAAATGCATCAGACAATCGTCCAATACTATAAAAAATCAACAAGGTAGAAATGCGAAACTTGAAACTACGCGCGTTTAGTTTTTATGAATCAACTTCTATCCCGGAAGTTTAATCGTTACTGATTAAAATAACCTGGCAGGTCTTCTGGCTCGTCCTGTTTTAAGGCCTTCCCATCCAATTTCTGGACAGTGGCATTAGTGATCTTAAAACAATATTAAGGACTTACAGCTGCGGGTACAGCTCCGGAATTTTCATTGGTATGAAGCACCGGATTCCCATTTTAAGGTTTCTTCTGAAAGAAGAAATCCACCAAATCGCTGCAAAAGTAATAAAATAATTGAATTAGAAAGTGAATAAATCTGTTTGAGAAAGAAATTAATGATAATTAAGTATGGAATTTACCAATTTAATTTATCGTGATCAAAAGGATAAAGCGTTAATTATAGCTATGATCCTCCTATAATTATTGTATTTTTATTTTCTATATTTTATAAAGAATATCACAATATGGAAATAATTGAAAAAAGACGAAGCATTAGAAAATATAAGGATACCCCTGTAAGTGATGACCTGATACAAAAATTACTTAGAAGTGCATACCTGGCTCCATCAGGACATAATACACAACCTTGGCATTTTATTATTGTAAATGATGTTGAATTAAAAGAAGAAATATCCAAAGTTTCTCATAACCAAAAGTGGATGCTAAGTGCTCCTCTTTTTATTGTTTGTGTTGCAGATATTCGATCTCGAATTAAGGAAGAAGAAGATCTTTATATTGATGAGGAATCTTCAATATTTGAAGTAAAGCAAATTATAAGAGATACTACCATTTCTGTCCAGCATATGGTTTTAGAAGCTGAAGATAATGGTTTAGGAACTTGTTGGGTAGCATGGTTTAAACAAGCCGAATTAAGACCACTTTTAGGAATACCAAATGATAAATTTGTAGTAGGGATTATTACTGTGGGTTACCCTGATGAACAGCCTAATCCTCGACCAAGAAAAAATATGGATGATATTGTACATTATAATAAGTGGTAAATATTTTTTGTAGGTTGTAATCTTTTATGAGGTTTTATAAACAATAATTTATTCTAATCTCTCGGTCCGTATTGGAGCTGTTTGAAAAAACTGTAGTATATGTTTCTTCTGCCCATTCTGATATAAATGAATAATATTCGATTGTTTATTAAATGATGAAAATAGTAGTGTATTCTTAATTGTTATAACATCTGTAGATACTGTATTTTCAATTTGTCCCGATAAAGTCACCTGACAAACATTATCTTCAATTTGTTTAATACTATTATTAATTAAATCAATAGAGTTTTCACTAAAGCTTATTTCAATATTCTCCAAAATATATGATTGAATTGCATCTTTCATTTCATCACTTGGATTTTCATAATTAAATGGAGGTTGAGGATATAATTTTAGTAATTCACTCTCAAAATCATCAATAAAAAAATTGAGTGTTAGTGTACAGTTGTTAATTTGAGTATTAATCTCAAGTTTCCCAGTAGTCATTTTAATGGGATGTGCCCAGGCTTGACAAATACTGGTTAAGAGTAGAATTACTACTGATATATATTTTAATGTTTTCAAAACTGTCTTAAATTATATTAGTGCTTTAATAATCATTGTTGCTGCAATTCCACCTCCAGCTCCTGAAATCACTAAGTTCCAATCGCGATGTTGAATGGAAAATGTACTGGTTAGCAATTTATTGATTAATAGGAATACTCCAACAATTAATAATTGTCCAATCTCAATACCAACATTGAAAGAGAACAAAGGAAGAACGATGGATTCGTCTGTAATACCCATCATCATTGAACGGAAAAAATTAGAAAATCCCATTCCGTGAATCAAACCAAAAAACAATGCTAAAAAGTAGTTGACCTGAATTCGTGTATTTTGAGTCTGCTTTTTGCCAATGTTGTAGATGGCAGTAAGTAATATGGTTATAGGTATTAAAGTCTCAACCAATGATTGATTAACTGAAATAATATTTAGACCGGATAGCGCTAGAGTTACCGTATGACCTATGGTAAATGCGGTTATTAAGATCAATATCTGTTTCCATTGTTTTACCTGATATACAGCACATAGTGTAATTATAAATATCATGTGATCCAACCCTTGTAAATCAGTAATGTGATTTATGCCCTGTTTTAAATAAAACACAAATTGCTCCATCTGTTTCAAAATATTTTAATAAGTTGCGCTGCAAAGTACTCATTTTGATAAAAAGAGAACTGTAATTTTGTTTATTTCAATGCAATAATATATTAAAATGAAGATTACATTTTTATTAGGATTGTTTTTAGGGCTGAATTTCATTCACTTATATGCGCAT
This sequence comes from uncultured Saccharicrinis sp., assembly GCA_963666825.2. Taxonomy (GTDB): domain Bacteria; phylum Bacteroidota; class Bacteroidia; order Bacteroidales; family Marinilabiliaceae; genus Saccharicrinis. The sequence goes on from OY763044.2 coordinate 5,129,066, forward strand.
CGCGAAAGAACATATTATTTATATGGAAACATAAATGATAGGGAAGTAGCTATACAAATTGACGAGTATGGAGATGATTGTATGGCTAAATATATGACTCTTGATGATAAATATGATCACATTTTAGAAGGAAGAATTCTTAAAAGCAGTCAGTTTTCAATGATATCGCAACATTGGGATAGCGAGAAAAATCAAAAGGTAGTTGATGATCAGATATACTTTGTTGAAAAAGAAACAGATCAATGGACTGGTGTATGGAAATATAAAAATGGAGAAGAAATAAACTTTAATTTAAAGCCCATTCAAGTAGATTCTTTAAATCATAAATATATTAATGCAATAAAAAAGTATAAAATTAGTCCGTATGATGCCTACAGAACAAAGGATGTGAAATTTAAGTTTGGAAAGAAACAGAAAATATCCAAGGGATCTTATGTTCAGGAAGCTGTTGATCCGGCTACTAATTTATCTTTTTTTAGGGTGCTTGATAATAAAAAAAATAAAATACATGCAGAGATCATTAATGATAAATTAATTGCTGAACATTTAAATATGATAAATGCAAAATATACATGTGTATATGCTAAAAGTAAAGGAAATTACTTTTCTGAATACAAGGTTTACTATTTAAGTCCATATTATATCAGCTATAGTAAAACAACTCACCAAGCTTGTTTTAGTGATAATGTTAAAACTGCAACAGAAAATGTGACTCTTAGCCTGAATAATGGTGAAATACCTATGTTAGAAGATATTTTTTGGTTTGGTGAAATATCTCAGCCACAATTAAAAAAAGGTTCTTATGAATGGTTTCAATATAGATATAAAGTTTTTGGACCTAAGATAATTGAAATATTATCTGAGATATATCCTACCAAAATGAATGCCTCAGAATCTGGATTGTGTAATTATAATGATGTTAAGCTGTGGCAACTTTCGGATTGGTATTTTACAAATAAGGGTCTGTATTTAAAATATAAAGCTACAAACAGAAAAGTTTGTGATGAAGAACCCTGGTCTTATATTCCGTATGAAATTTTAAAACCATATCAAGTGGAAGGTTCTGCATTTTAACTATTTACCTGGAATGTTATCTCCTCATTAAAAGGATTAAAATGAAGTAATAACCACGTTTGTTTTTAAACGTGGTTATATAATATTATCTATTTCTTTTTAAAAGGTCTAATTAATACTCTCAGAGATTGATCTCTTGAGAAATAGCTCTGAGCCCAGTTAATAAATATAAAAAGTCTGTTTTTAACACCAACAATAGCCATCAGGTGAACTACTAACCATAAAAACCAGGCTATTACACCTGAGAAACTAAAACCAGGTAAATCCACAACGGCCATGTTTCGCCCAATTGTTGCCATAGCACCTTTGTTTTTATATTCAAATGCTAATTCCTTATTTTGCACAAGGCTTTTAGATAAAAGTACTGCTTGCTGAATAGCTACTTGTGCTACCTGTGGATGTCCGTTTGGATAATTCTCTGTTTCCATATAAGCGGTATCTCCTAAGGCGTAAACATCGGGTAAGCCTTTAATCATATTTGATCTGTCAACGGCTAACCGGTTACCTCGTACATAGTGTTCATCAGGTATACCTTTAATTCGTTTACCTCCAACACCTGCAGTCCATACAAAATTCTGGACCTTATATTGCGTACCATCCTGTAGAGTCATATTTTCTCCATCATAATCCTTAATCATTGTATTAAGATGAACTTCGACTCCTAGTTTCTCTAAAAATTTATATGCGTCTTTTCCGGCTTTATCACTCATTCCATTGAGCAGACGAGGAGCAGCCTCATACAATCGAATTTTCATTCTACTGAAATCCAACTCTGGGTAATCTTTTGGTAAAACGTAATTCTTTAATTCTGCAATAGCTCCTGATAACTCCACACCAGTTGGACCACCACCAACAATTACCATCGATAATAATTTCGAATGCTCTTTCCTGTCATCAGTTAAAATAGCTGCTTCAAAACTTTCCAAAATACGATTACGGAGATTAATTGCTTGTGCAGTTGACTTCATCGAGATACTATATTTCTCAATGTTTTCGTTACCAAAGTAATTAGTGTCTACACCTGTAGCAATAACCAATTTGTCGTATGTTAATTCACCGGCTTTAGTCAGGATTTTCTTTTCTTTCGGAAAAACTTCCAGTAATTCAGTATTTCTAAAATGCAGGTTTGGATGTTGATGAAATACCTTTCTTACAGGAAACGAAATATTACTTGGTTCAAGTCCTGAAGTAGCTACCTGATAAAAAAGAGGTTGAAACTGATGGAAGTTTCTTTTATCTATCATTACCACCTGATATGGTGATTTTGCCAGCCTTCTGGCTAGCTTAAGACCTGCAAATCCGGCCCCGATTATTATTATTCTTTTTTTACCGTTTTTAGGTAAGTTAAAACTGTTTTCCATTCCCTTAAGTTGTTGTCTGCGTTTTATTAGAATAACTAATAAACCTTCAATTAAAGAAATTGTTCGTTAATTAAAGTTAATGTAGACAAAGTTTTTAAGGCATAAGGGATTGTTGGCTTATTTCAATATGCAGTATGTTGATTAATAATACCTTACTTAAAGAATAACATGATTGCAGATATGGTAATAACTCCCATAACAAATATTCGGTAAGCTTTTTCAGGAATTAATTTTACTATCCATTTGCCTATAAAGGCACCTATTATTAATACAGGTAAGCAAACTAAATTTAATTGAAAGGTCTCTAATGTAATGGATTTCCAATAGAAAACATGGATAGGAATTTTAAGTACATTAAGTAGCAAATAAAAATATGCACCGGTGCCTATAAATGTTTCTTTAGGAAGGCGCATACTCATCAGGTATAAATTAAATATAGGACCAGCTGCATTTCCAATCATTGTAGCAAATCCTCCTGATAGTCCTAAAGAGGAAGAGAACCATCTTTTATCCATGATATCAATTGATCCGCCCATTAGGTCTCTGTACACAAGTATGGCCAAACAAATTAAAATTGCTATTGCAATGGTAGTTCTGAATTGATCATCATTAACATATTTGCCAACAAATACAGCACCTATTATTCCAATAATTGCATAGGGTAGAAGCTTCTTTATGTATTTCCATTCTGCAGCTCTACGGTAATATATAACAGCGAATGTATCTCCGAATATTAAAAATGGTAAGAGAATTCCAACAGAAGCCATTCCTCCATACAGATAAGCTAGTATTGGAATATTAATCATCGCAAAACCTTTTAAACCACTTTTGCTTAATCCTGCAACAAGGGCACAAAGAATTGTTAACCACCAAGTAGTCCAGTCTGTATGTAAAGGATTTAATAAAGCTTCCATATAAAACAAAGGAACGTTTAATTTATGACAATGCCTAAATAATAGACTTAATTACATTTACAGAGATATAAAAGGAGGGGTGGTATAATAAAAATGCTGTATTTCAAATGAAATGCAGCATTTTAAGTAGCCCCAACTGGACTCGAACCAGTATCTATTGTTTAGGAAACAACTATTCTATCCCTTGAACTATGGGGCCATCCTTTATTGTGGGTGCAAATATAAAAAAAAAGTAGAAATCTCCCTTTTATATTCCTATATAAACCAAAAAACCCCGCTTAATAGCGGGGTTTGGACTCTTGCGTACTAATTATATTTTGAAATATCCTTATACCAATTTTACATTAATCGCATTTAATCCCTTTCTACCTTCTTTTAATTCAAAGGTAACGGCGTCGTCTTCTTTGATCTCGTCGATAAGACCAGTTACGTGTACAAAATACTCATTGTTTGATTCGTTGTCCTTAATGAATCCAAAACCTTTTGATTCGTTGAAGAACTTTACTTTTCCTTCTTTCATAATAATAATTAAATAAATACTGTACAACAAATGTATCATTAAAAGTTGTATATCAAATAGAAAAATGAAAAAAAATTCAAATTTTAATTATTTTTTTTATTTCTGTAAATATTTGATTTACAAACAGAAAAAAAAACACTAATGGATAACGAAGAAAATATGATAAAAAAGAACGAATCGACTAAATGATTATATACTTCAAATTGAAGATTATGAACTGAAAATATTATTTAGGTATAGAAGTTGCTTTTATTATAGCAAGTAATACATCATACATGAATTGCTTATAGAAACTGGGGTTTTGATGAAACAGAGTTGATACAAAAAAGTAATATGAGCATAAAAAAATTACATAAATGTAGGATTTAAAGAAGGAGGTGCCATGTCTATTCAAAATGCAAAAAATTTTATTGAGAAAGTTCAAACTGATTCTGATTTCAGAAAAGAGATGTATAAGATTAATGGATTTGATGAATTCAATCAGTTTATGCAAAGTAAAGATTTAACCTTTGATGAATTTGAATTTGAAGAGGCATATAATTTAATGCTTTTTAAATGTCAATTTTCAGAAGAACATGATCGACTTGAGAATGCAGTGAACTTAATTAAACTAGTATTATTAAATTAACAGAGTATAAACATTTAATTGATATAATTATGAGTATAACTTTTAGACCACTTGGATACGTAATGGAGATATTGGAATCAGTTGGGTTACCGGTTTCATATAGTTATGATGATTTAGTGTTTGTAGAAAACAATTCATTAATAGTAAAATTTAATGATGAAAGCGAAAGAGAGCTTTATCTTTATTTCAATAAGGATTTAGATAATGCTGTCGCAGGACACCTTGAATTTGTTCTAATGGAAGCAGCTTTGGATAAGGGCTTTCAGTTTATAAATTCAGGAAAGTATAAAATCCAGCAAAAGGATGAAGAAAAAGAAGAATTGGAGTTGATTTTTTTGAATTAGATAATGGGGAAAGGTAGATGGATATAGTTTCCTCAATAGCTATATCCATCACTTTCTTAAAATCTCTTGTCTGCTAATCCGATTCCATTGATTTTTCTATAAAGATCAAGTGCGTAAATGTCTGTCATTCCGCTAATATAATCTAAAACAGATTGCAATTTTTCGTAAGCACTTGCCTGTGCTGAAACTTTATACTGCTCTGGTATAAATGGTAAAAGCATTTCTGAATATTTGTCGTCAGGATTAAGAATTGCTTTTGAAAATTCATGTAATAAAGATCCAAGAATTTTAAATCCGGATATTTCAATTTCTACAACTGAAGGATGTCTGTATATTTTTTTGAATGACAGTGTTGCACAATTTTCCATTGCTGCACTGGTTGTTCCGTGTAAATATTTTGTTAGACTGCCAGTAAAATCGCCTGACATAATTTTATCATAGTTGTCAATAAATACTTGAGTACACTGACCAACAAGTTTACCAATTACTGATGCTCTGATAAAAGCAATCTGCTCGTTAATGTCTGTTACTTCAATACTTACATTTAATATTCGGTCACGTGTATTCTGATCTTCCGGATCATTTAAAAAAGCAAGTAAAATATCTTTAGTTTGTACAGTGTCTAGTATCTTTAGTTTATGAGCATCCTCAATATCCATGATTTGGTAGCAGATATCATCCGCAGCTTCAACTAAATATACCAGTGGATGTCGACAAAAAACGCCGGGTTCTTTTTCAATCATTCCTAGTTCTGTAACCACTCTTGAAAAAATCTCTTTCTCTGATTGAAAGTATCCATATTTCTTTTTAGACTTTTGTCCGGAAGCATAAGGATATTTTAAAATGGATGCAACAGCAGAGTAGGTTAACGAAAATCCACCTTTTCTTCTTCCGTTAAACTGATGTGTTAAAAGTCGGAAGGCGTTTGCATTTCCTTCAAATTCAGTTAAATCATTCCATTCTTCCTCTGTAAAAGGATATTTTTCTTTTAAGTTTTTTCCTTCTCCGTTTTTAAAGTAATGTGAAAGAGCTGTTTCACCTGAATGTCCAAAGGGTGGATTACCCATGTCATGTGCCAGACATGCAGTAGCTACAATTGATCCAATTTCATGAATCAATTCATTATCAAGTTTCTTTTCTTTGATTAAAAACTCACTAATATTGTGACCTAGTGAGCGACCTACACTGGCAACTTCAAGGCTGTGCGTTAATCTGTTATGTACAAAAATACTTCCGGGTAAAGGAAATACCTGTGTCTTATCTTGTAGTCTTCTAAAAGGTGAAGAAAATATTAATCGATCGTAATCTCGTTGAAATTGAGTACGATGGTGTATTGTGTCATTTACTCTATCTTCCTGGCCGGTTCTTTTGGCTGATAATAGTTGATTCCAGTTCATTATTAGTATATTACAGTACGATAGTTTTTCATTTCCTTATCAAGCAATTTTGCCTTACCATTTGTTACTTTATTCATCAATCCCCAAAAACCCGGGCCGTGGTTTTTCTCAACGGTGTGACACAGTTCATGAAGTAATACGCTGTCAATTAAATGATCAGGAAGTCGCATTAAGTGCAGATTCAGATTTATATTATTAACATATGAGCAACTTCCCCAACGTGTTTTTAAATTCTTAATAAAAACACGGTTGTAGTGGAAACCATGAGTTGTTGCCAACTGATGTAAACGCTGTGGTAAATAATTCTTTGCTGATACTCTTAATGCTTCCTCAATTCCATATCGTATATGTTCTTGAATTATTGAGGATTTAACATCGTGGTTGTGTGGGTATTCTACCGATAAAATTCCTTGTCTTAGTTGAATTCTGACATTTGGTATCGGCGCTTTTTTAATTTTTAACGCAAAAGAACGTGTTTTGAATTGAGTTGCTTCATCAAATATGGTTAAGTCATTCTCTTTTTCCTTGACTTTTGCCATATTTTCGATTATCCAGTTTTTGTTAGAGTTAACAAACGAAAGAGCTTCTTTCGGGTGCATTGTTGCAGGAACAACAACCTTTACAGATTCAAAGGGTTTAAGCTTAATAGATAAGCGTTTAGCCTTTTTGCTTACCTGAAAAAGAATAGGTCCAATACCTTTGATATTTATTAACTCCATAGCTGCAAATTAAGCGAATATAATGTTGATTACCAATTTCGTTTTATTGATCAGTTAAATAATTCCAGAAGTTCTATAAATATTTACAATCTAAATATCTAGGTGTTTAAAAACATAAATATAAATATAAATACATATCGATATATAGCTATATTTGCAGCTTTAAATTTTTAAGTCCGGAAAACAATAAAAAATATATAAAATGAAGTATTTAATCGTTGGAGGAGTTGCAGGAGGTGCTACCACTGCTGCCAGGTTGAGAAGAATTGATGAGAAGGCTGAAATTATTATGTTTGAGAAAGGTCCACATATTTCATATGCTAACTGTGGATTACCTTATTACATTGGAGGAGTTATTAAAGAGAGAGAGAAGCTATTAGTTCAAACACCTGAATCATTTGGAGCGCGCTTTAATATTGACATTAGAGTGTATTCAATGGTTACATCAATCGATCCAAAGAAAAAGGAGATCACGGTTAAGTCTTTAAAAACTGGAGATGTTTATACTGAGTCCTATGATAAGTTGGTATTATCTCCGGGAGCTAGTCCGGTAAAACCTCCAATACCAGGAATTGATTTACCAAACATCTATACATTAAGAAATGTTGAGGATACCGATAAAATAAAAGCTTTTGTAGATGATAAAACACCACGTTCTGCAGTTGTGGTTGGAGCTGGTTTTATTGGTTTAGAAATGGCAGAAAATCTTCATCACAGGGGAGTTAAGGTTTCTGTTGTTGAAGCTGCAGGACAGGTAATGAATATGATGGATAGTGAAGTTGCCGCTCCATTACACCACCATTTTAAAGAAAAAGAGGTTGGTTTATTTCTTGAAGATGCAGTAAAAGAGTTTAAGCAGGTAGGGGATATGATAGAAGTATCTTTATCCAGTGGAAGAATCATTCAGTCTGATTTTATTATTCTTTCAATTGGAGTTCGACCTGATACCACTTTAGCTAAAGATGCAGGAATAAAAATCGGTGAAACAGGTGGTGTTTGGGTTGACGATTATCTGCAAACTTCAGAAAAAGATGTTTATGCAGTTGGTGATAGTATTGAGTTCCCACATCCAATCACTAAAAAGCCAACAATTGCGTTTTTAGCCGGACCAGCTAACCGTCAGGGAAGAATTTTGGCTGATAATATGGTTTATGGTCATAATCGAAAATATAAAGGTTCAATTGGAACTGCTATTGCAAAGGTTTTTGATATGACTGCCGGTATTACTGGTATGACACACAGAGGTCTGAAAGCCGCTGGTATTAAACATGATTGCACAATTGTACATGCGGGTTCGCATGCAGGTTACTACCCGGGATCTATGCAAATGATGCTAAAGATAAGTTTTGATCCAAAATCAGGTAGATTATATGGTGGTCAGGTTGTTGGATATAAGGGCGTAGATAAGCGATTAGATCTTTTGGCTACTGTTATTAAAAATGAAGGTACAATCTACGATTTGCAAGAAATAGAGCATGCATATGCACCTCCATTTAGTTCTGCAAAAGATCCTGTAAATCAAGCTGGATACAATGCTGAAAATATTATAAAAGGATTATTTAAACCATTATCGCCGTTTAAATTTCATAAACGAATTAAGAAAGAGTGTTTCGTATTAGATATTCGCACTCCTGAAGAAGTTTCTATTGATGCAATTGAGGATTCAGTAAATATTGAATTAGATAAGCTGAGAGAAAACTTAGATCGAATTCCAAAAGATAAAAAGATTATGATCTATTGTGGAGTGGGTTTAAGAGGTTATGTAGCTGCACGTATTTTAAAGCAAAACGGTTTTGACGATGTTTATAATTTATCTGGAGGATTAAAGGTTTATAAGCAGGCCATGTCAGAGCAATCAAATATTATTTTCTTTTCAAATGAAGAGAAAGAAGAGCAAAAGGAAACTATGGAAATGCCAACTATAAATGTAAAATCAATGGCAGTTGATGCCTGTGGATTACAGTGTCCCGGTCCAATACTAAAACTTAAAGAGAGTATTGATGCTATTGAATATGGAGATAGATTAGAAGTAACCGCAACCGATCCAGGATTTTATAATGATGTGGCATCGTGGTGTAAAGTTACCGGTAATCGTTTAGTTAAGAGAGAGAATAATGCCGGAGAGATTACTGCAATTATTGAGAAGTTTAAAAAAGATGCAGAGAACAGTACTGTTCCAAAATCAGACTCAGATCATAAAACATTAGTTGTTTTTAGCGATGACATGGATAGAGCCTTAGCCTCGTTTGTAATTGCAAATGGTGCTGCTAGTATGGGTAAAAAGGTAACTATGTTCTTTACATTCTGGGGATTAAATGTAATTAAAGATGCGAATCGTCCTAAGGTTAAAAAGGATATGATGGGCAGCATGTTTGATAAAATGATGCCTGGTCATGCCGGAAAATTAAGACTCTCTAATATGAATATGGGAGGTATGGGACGCAGAATGATGAAGCTTCGTATGAAAGATAAGAATGTGGATGCTCTGGAAACTATGATTCAGCAAGCTAAAGATAGTGGTATTAACATGATTGCATGTCAGATGAGTATGGATATCATGGGCGTTCATAAGGATGAACTAATCGATGGCGTAAACATTGGTGGTGTAGCTAACTATCTTGAAGAAGCAGAGCAAGCAAACTTGAATCTATTTATTTAATATAGACTTAATTATTAGGTTTCTACAAGTTATTATTTTAACCACGAATCATTATTGGTTCGTGGTTTTTTTATAGATTAAAGATAATTAATAATTACGTTTATCAGCACCCCACATTAGTTTGTTTCGTAATGTGGCATAGTAATTAATACCAGGTAAGTCAATTAGTTTAATTGAATATGGTGCTTTTTGGATATTCAGTTCCAGTGACTCATCAAAAATCTCACTTCTGGAGTCAAGAGTTGCTAAATATGTATCGGCACGTCCTTCAACTTTGAGAGTGATTTTAAGATCGTTTGGAACTACCATTGGGCGCACAGTTAGGTTATGTGGAGCAATAGGAGTAATCACATGACATTGTGATTTAGGATGAATAATAGGTCCTCCAACACTAAGAGAATAAGCAGTAGAACCCACAGCTGTTGCAACAATTAATCCATCAGCCCAATACGAATTTAAAAACTTACCATCTAAATAGGTATGGATGGTAATCATTGAAGCAGAATCTCTTTTTTGTACTGCCAGTTCGTTCAACCCAATGTTTAAGTCTCCGAATAAATTGTTTTCAGTATTAAGTTGTAAAAGCTCAACCTCATTGATTTTATAATTACCTGTAAAAATGTGGTTTATGGCATTGTTAATATCATCTTCCGAAATGTCAGCTAAAAAGCCTAAGCGACCGCTATTTATTCCAACAATAGGTATGTTTAAATCCTTAACCAGAGTAATGGCTTGAAGAATGGTACCATCTCCACCAATACTTAAAAATAAATCAACCCCTTTAAGTTCTTCACTTGTTTCAAAAACTTTAAATTCAAAAGCAGCAATATCAAACTTCTGAAATAGAAAATCATAAAAAGGCTTATATATAATAATATCTGCCTGATGATTCCTTAATTTTTTAAACAGGTTGATACAACTATCTTTAAATAAATCAGAAAATTGTTTGCCAAATATTGCAATGCGCATAAAAGAGGTATTATTTATTTAAATAAAATAAAGTAAAATTAAATATACTATTCGCTTTCAAAAGTAATGAGGTATATTACTGTATCAAAATAAAATATTTAAAATCTACATTGTTAGATTTAAATGAATGTATAGTCCACTGAATCCGGATTTGTTAATGGCATAATTTACCGACAGCACTTTATCATAGTACGTGACTAAATCCAGTCCAATGCCATAGCTGTAAAGCATAGAGTTGCTCAGAGAGTTACTTATATTGGGATTTTGCTTGTGAACATATCCCGTATCAAAAAAGGTTTTCAGGTATATTGCATAGTGAAGCTTTGAAAACTGATTAAGATTGATAAAATTAATGTTTGCCGTTTTAGTAGGAATTAACTCAAACAGAACTTTGTTTTTAAGATAGGCATAATTATCACTTTCAATCACATTGTATTCATATCCATTTAAGAATTCTCTGTAACCAAGTCCATTACTAATTACAAATGGATTGTCTTTATTTGAATTAGCAACTCCTCCAAAATTAACTCCATAATTGAGTCTTTTTGTTATTTGTCCAAATTGCTGAAACATAAGTTTTAAGGCAAAGTTTTGAACGTCATTATTTAGTATTCCTAAACCATTTCTGGAGATACTGCCTTCAAACATATGTCCTTTCAATGGATAAGTCTTGGAATCTCTTATGTCGTGATTGTACTTGTACTCAAGAGAAATATAATTTAAAAAATTGCTTCCATTGGCAAGGTAGTCAGGATTTAAATTGGCTAAGGTGTCTTTAATATTAAACGACTTATAACTAAGAGTGAGTTTATGTCTGTTAAAAAAGCCATGCCGATAATGTAAAAACATTTCAGAAGCTACCTGTTGCTCAATAAATGAATTACTTGTTTTAAAATAAATAGCTTCATTGTTTGTAATAGCATACGAAACCTGATTTTGAGCTGCATAATTAAACGATGTTCCCCATCCTAATTTATAGTTTTTAGGAGCTGAGGTGAAAAGAACTTCTGCTTCATTTAGATATCCTATCCTTAATTTTAGCTTTAAAATCTCATTCATACCTCTGAAGTTTTCCTGCTTCAGATAAATACCGTAATTCATACGGCTCCAGTCTCCATTTTTTAAAAAGGCACTAAAGTTTCTATCCGCATGTTCAAAAAGAGGTAAAAACCAGGTATACCATCGTTCGTCAACTTTTACCTCAAAATCTACTATTTCATTGTTGGTAAATTTGTATTCTATGTAAACAAAGTTGAAAAGGGAAGTATTTAAAAGGTTCTGGCGACTTTTACCTATCAGCTCGTAAAAATCACTCTTGGCAATTTTGTCTCCTTTTTTAAATAATAGTTCATTTCGTATGATACGGGATCTGGTTTTTTTATCTCCACTTACTTTAATGGTATTAACCAGAATGGTATCCTTAATCTCTGTCAGATCAGAGTTGGTATAATTTGAAGAATAGGATTTGAGGCTTGTAAATAAGCAAATGATTAAAACAAATACACAGTAATCAATATGTTTTCCATGCCCCTTCAAACCTTAATCATTTTCGCAAAATTACACCATTACAGTCTTTAGTGAACCATAAAAGTGTCTATCATGAAGAATGGAGTTCTTCAAAAACGAAAAACATTAATAATTAAGGTTTACAAAGACATTTTATACATCTAAATATCTAATTAGTGCATCATAGTTTTTCTTAACCACTTCGTCAATGGTGTTTTTTTCTGTATATGATGCTGTTACAGTATAGTCGTACCTGTCAAAAGCCCTTAAAACCGGACTAATATCTTCCCTGTTCAATTTAATTGTAATTGTTAAAGGAGCATTAGGATCTATCTGATTTACATAAAAACTAAGAACCTTGGTATCTGCATCTTCAATAATCTGAGAAATTTCAGAAATTGAGTATTCATACGCCGGCATTTCAAGTTCAATAATACCTCCGGGAGTATGTGCGGCAATTAGTTCAGCAAAATTTTTCAATAAATCCGGCTGAGTAATCATTCCAAGATATTCTTTGTTTTCAGCTAGTACCGGAATCACAGTAAGACGCAATCGTGATGCAATTTCAATTACACTATAAATATGTTGGTTGTAATAAACATAAGGTGATGTAAGTGAAAGTTGGTGATTACCAAGTGGTTCTTCCGGTTTATTTAAATCAAAAATATCGGTGTCGGTAATTAGACCCAAAAATTCCTTATTGTTAACAATAGGCAAATGAGAAACACGAAAAACTTCCATCCAGTTTAGTGCATCTAACCCAGAATCAGAGGTTTTCAGTGCAGGAACTATATCTGATATCAAATCTTGTGCTAACATACAATGTGTTTCAAGAAATACTCTTAACTTTGTCGTGGGAGAAACTTAAATGTGCTCCCCATTTTTTTATTACGACATTGCTTAAATTTAGTTGCATATAAGTAAACAATCAAGTAATTGATAAGTTTATTTTTATAAAAGTGATTAAAGTGCAATGTATATTGACTAAAATTAGGTTTTAATGACAAAACTGAGTGTAAATATTAATAAAGTTGCCACGCTTAGAAATTCTAGGGGTGGAAATATGCCCAATGTAGTTAAGGCTGCAGTTGATGTACAATTATTTGGAGCAGAGGGAGTAACGGTTCATCCTCGTCCAGATGAAAGACATATCACTTATAAAGATGTAATGGATATCAAACCTGTTATTAAAACTGAATTTAATATTGAAGGTTATCCATCAAGAAATTTTATTGATTTAGTAAAAAAAGCAAAGCCTCATCAGGTAACTCTTGTACCGGATCCACCGGAAGCAATTACTTCAAATGCAGGATGGGATACTATTAAAAATAAATCATTTCTTCAGGAAGTGATTGCTGAGTTTAGCGAAGCAGGAATTCGTACATCAATTTTTATTGATACGGATTTAGATAATATTGTAAATGCTGCAGCAACCAATACTGACAGAATTGAGTTATATACTGAGCCTTATGCAGCTATGTATGCAAAGGATCGTGAAAAAGCGATTGCTCCTTTTGTTGCAGCTGCTGAAATGGCTAAAAAAGCAGGTCTAAAAATTAATGCAGGTCATGATTTAAGTTTGGAGAATCTGAGATTCTTTTATGAAAGAATTCCTTTTCTTGCTGAAGTATCTATTGGTCATGCATTGATTTGCGATGCATTGTATATGGGACTGGAGAAAACAATTCAGTTATATAAAGAACAACTTAAGAAATAAGCTGTTGTTTGTAAATGACTATGAAGTTGTTTAGTAAACATATCGGAACAGGAGACAGAAATTTGATTGTAATCCATGGTCTTTATGGATCATCAGATAACTGGTTAACAATTGCAAGAAATCTTGAGGATATTTGTAATATCTACCTAATAGATCAAAGAAATCATGGACTTTCACCTCATTCTTCAGAAATGAATTATGAGGTGATGGCTGATGACTTAAATGAATTTATGATTCAGGAGAGTTTAGAGTCTGCCATCATAATGGGCCATTCAATGGGTGGAAAGACAGCCATGCGTTTTGCTTTAAAATACCCACAAAAAGTTGAAAAACTACTGATCTTAGATATTGCTCCAAAATCATATGATGGATTTAGTAATTATGCTCAAATTACAAATGATCATAGAAGTATTGTTGATGCTTTGTTGTCAGTAAATCCAAAAGAATTTTCTTCGCGCAGTGGAATCGATAAATTTTTAAAGGATAAGATTCCTAATAATATGGTTCGTTCATTCCTGCTTAAGAACGTGGGAAGAGCTGAGGATAAGACCTTATTCTGGAAACTTAATATTCAGGCTATTTCAGATAATCTTCACAATATCATGTCCGGATTTAATGACTTGGAGGACAATGGAGGCTTTCCAGAAAAAAAAGAAGTTTATTTAATAAGAGGAGCGAATTCTCCATATGTTCAGGAAGAAGATATCCAATCCGTTCGTAAATTATTTCCTTCAGCTCAGTTGACTACTATACCTGATGCAGGTCACTGGTTACATGCAGAACAGCCTGAAATATTTGTGAAGACTACACGTTATTTTCTTGAGTCGTAGAAATAAAAAAGTCACTCCATTTGAAGTGACTTTGATCTATTTATATTTATTGATATGACAGGCAAAAGCTCCTTTTAATCTTGCAATTTGCAGTATTAGAGCTTGTCATGTCACTATTGCTTTGCATTGGACCCCCTTGCATACCTCCCGGAGGTGGACCCTGCATACCACCTGGAGGTGGACCACTCATTCCACTTGGTGGCGTTCCCATATTATCTCCATCCGGAGGTGATGGCATGTTTCCACTCATTGATCCATTTAACGAAATGCAGCAACTAAATGCGCATAATGTATCAGATGCACATATTGATTTTTTATAAAATGTTTTAAATGGAATTACCATCTCATAAAAAAGTATGCCTTCATCATTTTTGTAATAAAGTGCATTAATTCCGATTGCTTTTGAAAAAGGAACAGTATTTTGATCAGATTGTATGTTGCTAAAACCTGATAATGATATCTCTTTGGTGGCAAATTGGGGTCCTTGCTGATTAAACGATTCTGTCATTCCAGGTTGTTGATTAAAATCCTGTTGACCAGAATTATTTCTCATTTCAGGTTTGTTACCTTTTTGATTTGAGGATGAATTATCCTGCATGTTTCCTTGCATTGCAGGAGGGCCTTGCATTACCGGATAGGTTAGTGAATAAGGATAATTGCTGCTCTCAGCCAAGGTGTCAAGTTGTAATTTTATTCCACCGCTAACTATTTGTTGAATGGTGTTTTCATCAACAGTTCGTGCAGCAAAATACAGATTATTACGATCGTTGGTAAATTCGTAATTGAGTTTCAGATTCTTGTCGTAATACTTTAATGGAATATTCCAGTCGTTTTCAGCTCCATCAATTTCAATTTTGTTGGATTGCCATAATATTGACTGATAAACCTTATGCGAACATGAAACAAGAATAAGTAACACTAATGAACTAAAAATCCATTTCTTCATTATTATCAAGTTTATTATTTTCAATGTAATGTTAACCTGATAAAATGTGATTCTCAATCATATTCGACAGACAAGATCTTTTTATCGATGATTTGTCAGGAATGCTATCTAAATAAATTTATTGATTTCAAATTACTCGTTCAAAATAATCTTGTTCAATAAGTGGTTTACCCATAAATCTCAATAATAACTGAGCCGTGGCTAAAACATCCTTTTCGCAGTAAATTGCAATTCTTTCAATATCTTTTTCTTTATAATATACTTCTGCAACCTGGCTTCCGTCAATATCATCTTTGGGCGAAGGAATATTAAAAATTGTGGTCAACAGGTTTAATGAAGTATAATGTTTATAGTCACCAAACTTCCATAAATCCAGAGTATCTAAAAACTTAACCTCCCAAGGTTTTTTACCAGCAATGTCAAGGCATTGGGGCAATCTTAATCCGTTAATAAGCATACGTCGGGCAATAAACGGGAAGTCAAACTCTTTTGCATTATGTCCGCATAAATTTCTGTCAGGACCTTTACTCATAAACACATTTAGCATATCCGAGAATTCCATCAGTAGGCTTTTTTCATCATCACCAGCAAAACTTTTTACTTTAAAGTGCATTTCACCTTTTACATGATGGATTATTCCTGCAGAGATGCATACTATTTTACCAAACTCGGCATATATACCAGCTCTCTGATAGATATCTTCAGGCGTCTCTTCATCTTTTAAAAAATATGCCGCTTTTTTATTCCACAGTTCCTGCATAGCTTCACTTTGTTCGCTATAATTTTCGTATTGAGGAACTGTTTCAATATCAATAAAGAGTATGTTTTCCGGAGCTAAGTTGTCAAGCATAATTAGTTTGTTAAATTCAGGTTTTGTTCAATATGTTGTTTCAAAAGATTGATTGCTACTTTGTTGTTTCCCCCCTGAGGAACAATCAAGTCTGCATATCTTTTGGTTGGTTCTATAAATTGAAGATGACTTGGTTTTACTGTTTGTTCGTAACGATCCAGAACTTGTTTTACATCTCTTCCTCGTTCAACAATGTCGCGTAAAATTACTCGAGATAAACGATCGTCAGCTTCTGCATCTACAAATACTTTCAAATTCATTAAATCTCTAAGTGGTTTGTGTCCTAATATTAATATCCCTTCAACAATAACCACATCTCGAGGCTTAATATTAGTAGTTTCCTCACTTCTGGTACATGTTAGGTATGAATAGGAAGGCATCTCAATACTTTCGTTATTTTTTAGTTTTTTAAGATGATCTATCAATAACTTCCATTCAATGCTGTCAGGATGGTCGAAATTTAAATTTTTTCTTTCTTCCATAGGAATATTACTGCTGTCTTTGTAGTAAGAATCCTGAGGTAATACAGTTACTTCACCTTCAGGAAGTTGTTCGATTATTTTTCTAACAACAGTTGTTTTTCCGGAGCCTGTTCCTCCTGCAATACCAATTATTAACATGTGACCCTTTTATTTTTATCTTTGTAAAGATAAGAATTGATTATTTGAACATAAGAACTTGTTGACAAATTAATTAAATCTTATGTTTTTATAATATGAATTGTTGTCATTGTTTGTTTAGATAATGATGTATTATATATATAAACTGTTGTAGAATTTGATTAATGCATTTTTTTGACTGTCTTGTTACTCGGTCTTATGTCTTTTATCTTATATCTACTAATCTATTAAGAGTATAACCTTTAAAAATAACATAATGATTAAGCACGTTGTATTATTTCAGTTTAAAGAATTTGAATCAGCAGAAGCTAAAGCTGATAAATTAACTGAGATTAAATTAGCACTTGAAGCTCTACCTCCTAAAATTAAGGAAATTAAAAGTTTAACTGTTGGTATTAACGCAAATCCTGCAGAACAGTATGATATTGCTTTGGAAACTACTTTTAATAACCTAGAAGAGTTAGACATATATGCAAAGCATCCTGATCATGTAGCTGTTGGCGGAATTATAAGAGCAGTATTGGAGAAAAGGGCTTGTGTAGATTACGAAATTTAATCCCTTAAATACAGGAATATAATGAACTATTAAACTCTCTTCTTTTTCGGTAGAGAGTTTATTTTTATGTATTCCTTAAATATTAAAAATCTAAATTTAATCGAATGAAATTTACCAAGTATTCTCTCATTATTTTGTGCATGGTATTATTAAGCTGTGCTCCAAAAATAATTGAAGTCAGTCCTGATAATGAAAAAATAGATTATGTAGGACGAATTAATTTTGAAAATCCACAGGAGCCGGTTTTATACTGGAGTGGTTCTTCCATAACAGTTAAATTCTCAGGGTCAGATATTTCTGCCACACTAAATGATGAAGATGGTTTAAACTATTATAATGTTGTCATAGACCAAGATTCTGTTTACCCCTTGAAACTAAAACAAGGCGTTCAAAAATATAATCTGGCAAAAGGATTATCTCTTAATGAGTCTCATACAGTTTCTTTAGTAAAACGAAATGAATGGAGAACCGGACAAACAGGTTTCATGGGTTTTACTATTGCCGGAACATTAAAAGATTTACCTGAGAAAAGTGGGCGATTAATTGAGTTTTATGGAAACAGTATCACAGCCGGATATGCTTTAGAAAATAACACGGGTGGGGATTCACCAGATAGCACTTATACAAATAATTATAAGACTTATGCAGCTTTAACTGCTCGACATTTTAATGCTGATATACACTGTATTGTTCGATCTGGCATTGGAATTAATGTAAGTTGGGAGCGCCCAATTATGCCTGAAATATGGGATCGTTTAAATCCGGTTGACTCAACAAGTAAATGGGATTTTTCAAAAGTAACCCCAGATTTAGTAGTTGTGAATTTGATGCAAAATGACAAATGGCTTGTTGAATTGCCAGATAATGCAGAGTTTAAATATCGCTTTGGAGATACAAAGCCTACTGAGAACGAAATAATAAATGCCTATGCTCATTTTATTAAAGGAATCAGGGAACAGTATCCATCTACACCAATTATCTGTGCTCTTGGAAGTATGGATGCAACAGAAAAAGGCTCGGCATGGCCTGGTTATGTTGAAGAAGCTGTTTCGTTATTGGGAGACTCAACTATTTATACTCATTTTTTTCCTTTTATAGAAAAAGGAGGTCACCCAAGAGTTGATGATAATAAGAAGATGGCAGCAAGTTTGATTCAGTTTATTGATGATAATATAGAATGGTAATATTATTGTATAGAAATAAAAAAGGCTTGTTGGAAAGGGGAGTTTTCCATCAAGCCTTTTTTATGATCGACAAAATTAATATTGTAACGTATTCTTAATTAAATTGAGGAGTTATTTTTTTAAGCCAAGCTTCAATTCTTTCTTCTGTAAGTTCGCTTTCATTGTCCTCGTCAAGAGGTAAACCAACAAAATGCTCATTTACTACAGCCTTGGATTCATCAAAGGCATAATTTGTTGTCTCAACAAAGCCTATGATATTGCATCCATTTTCCTTTATTCCTTCATAAATAGTTCCCATTGCATCAACAAATGAATCTGAATATGATTCGGAATCACCTACGCCAAATAACGCAATGGTTTTATCATTTAGATCAGTTTTCACAAGCTCAGGTAAAAAGTCTTCCCAGTCATCTTGTAAATCTCCAATACCCCAGGTTGATGTGCCTAAAATAATATTGTCGTAATTTTCTACAATAGAAACCTTGGTATTGGCTACATCAAATAAATCTACATTCTGACCCAGTGCTACAGCAATTTTGCGCGCAATCTGTTGAGTAGTTCCTCCATTGGAACCATATAAAAGGGCAATTTTTTTCATAGCTACTTCACTTTATCAGTGGTATATTTCTTCGACGAGTTAGCAGCTTCTTTTTTTGATTGCATCCAGCTTTCCTGTAATAGAGGGAAGGTTCCAACCATTAATAATCTAATTCCTTGTTGGTTTGCTTGTAGGTCTATTGTTTTGTCCATTTTTTTGAGTGTTAATTTTTAAATGTTTATTGGTTTTAAATGATATGTCAAAATTAGATCAGTACACTTTTGTCAGCAATCCTTATATGTGGTTATTTATCAGTGCTAAAAGAGATGTTTTTCTGAATGAATTCATTGTGTGTTTACTTAAATGTCAGTAATACAGTGTTATATGAATTCTTAATCACAATAAGTTGTTACTCATTTTATATGAAGTAAGGGGGATAATCAGAATTATTGGTGGATAAATACCCAAAAACTTGCTCTACAACAGCTTTTGTGCTTTTTATTTTCATAATTATTAGGGATTGAGTCAGTGAATGATAATCACTTCATTTGTATTGTCATAATAATTGTAGTGACAGGCAAGTATGTAGTAATTCTAAAATTTCAATGTTATGAGAGTAGAAAACAGTTCTTTAAAAGTTAAGAGGGTGCACAGTGATAATTCTGATAGAATGAGAATTAAAATTGAAGATTATAAAAGTGCAGAAATGCAAATCTTAATGCATCATGTATATGAATACAAAAAAGGGTTGAGAAATTTAGTGCTGCATACTATGAATAGGAGGGAAAAAGGTATCACAGAGGATATGCTGACCCGAAAAGGAATTGCTTTTTACATGCAACATTTAGATTCGGGTAAAATTAATGTGTTTTTCGGTGATAGTAAATGTGTTAAGATTATAGAGTCGTTTGGTCATAAAACATTGAATGACTTTTCGGATGAAGAAGATTTTATTTTAGGAACAATGTTAGGGTACGACAGAATGCAACAATGTGAGCGTTACCTAAAAAAGTTAAATCTTAAAACAGGGTTGGCTATTTAAAAAGTAATATAGATAATAGGTTATTAAAATATACAGACAAAGGTCTGTTTTGCTTGTCATAGGCCTGCTCAGGAATTTATAAAATATCCTCATATTAAATAAATGTCTACAACCTGAGCAGGCTTAATTTGTGTTAAATAACTCTTGCTATTTGGTTAGTTGGTCTTATTTCTTAAATAGTTTGCCAGATTGGCTTTTACCATCCACAACTATATTATATAGATAAATCCCACTTTTTAGGTTCTCAATGTTAATTGGTTCCTCACTACTAATTTCCTTATCAAGTACTACTTTTCCTACCATATCAAATAACTGAATATTAGCTGTGTTATTTGTTGAACTAAAGCTAATCGTAACATTGTCGTAAGCAGGATTAGGGTATAATTTAATGCTAACCTCTTCTGCCTCTTCAATACTAGTCGGAGTTGTAAGGTCAGTGTAATTAAATATACGTTTATCTGTTGCAATTAATTCGCCTGATTCTTCATCGTAATCGTAACTTTTGTATTCCGTCATTTTATTAATAAACTCAGAATTAGTTTCTCTTTCCTGTTTAAAACATTTATTTGAAATTGCAGGCATTAATATTTCAGAGATAGAATAGTTGGTATCGTAAATGTATTCTTGTTTTTCATAATCATACCAATTCCCTGAATCATCCTGAGTTTGATATATGTTGGTTGATACATTTCCATTAACATATGTAAAAACGCCCTTTTCCACAATACTTGAATTGCTGTCGTTAGGATCACCATCGTATGCAGAGTATGAAAGAACATGGTTGTTGCTATCTACTACCATAGGCCCATACATAATTGACCAATCTGAGTTTACATCATCACGCTCGCTAACCGTTAGCATAGTAAGATATCCATTAGAGTCATAGCTTCTTGCATATATTATTAATTTATCCCAACTAGAAGTATTGGTATTGTATTCATACTCACTACTCGTATCATAACCATAATCATTATATGTAGTTTCAATTTTATATTGAGGAGACCAGATTCCACTTACGCCTTCAGATGCTATTGATTGAGTTAAATTTCCATCGTCATCGTAAGTGTATAGTTCTCTATAAAAAGCATCTGTATACCAAGTGCCTGCTGTTTCATTCCATGAAAACTCTAAATATGCAGAGATGTTTCCATTATCATCATAAGTATAAGTTGATAGATACTTATCATCAGACCAACCCTCATAAAGGATTGCCTGGCTTAGCAAATCATTACTATTGTATGAAAATTCGTAAGTTAGATCTTCATTCCAACTGCTACCATCCCAATAATAATCAGTATAACCATCTAAGCTGTAGGTATAGGATGATGCGGTTTTTAAATTAGAAGATGTTTTACTAATCGCTACAGTGTTTAAAGCTTTAAAGTGACTGTTTGAAGATTGTAGTAGTTCGTGGAAACTTTTCTTTGTATTACTAACCTTTAGAGTTGATTGTCCTGCGCAAAACGTTACGGACAAAAATAAAAATCCCAAAAGAGTAAAAGTCTGTTTCATAATTTGATATTTATAGTTTATAATTTAAAATCACTATGATATTTAACTTTTCCCCACTTAAAATATAATGCTGTGTGTTATGACTCATAAATGGATTGATAGAATAATCCTGAAATTGAGTAGGTTTGGTTGAAAAATGATTTATTTGGTAAAACTATGCTTAATTTGCAGTGGATAATTGTAAAAATCGGTCGTTTTCGTTTTGAAACAGGTTTTTTGGGGTAGTACCAGTGTATTTTTTTATTTCTTTAATAAAATGAGACTGATCGTAATAGTGCTTTCTTGGAGACAATATTCCATTGGATATTTCTTTATAGGTGTTTTTGCAACGAAGTATATTTAAATATTCTTTTAAACTAAACCCGAATTGATTGTTAAAGTATCTGTTAATCTGTCTGCTACTCCAGCCTACTTTATGTGAAAGTTCTTCAACCGAATAGTATTTATTGTTATAGATGAGTTCAAAGAGTCTTAATTTTCTTTTGTCAATATTTTTAAGATCAATATTGTCAACATCCTTTTTAATACACGAAGTTACATTAGAAATAAAGAACTCAAAATCATTATTAGTGTATGCAGCAATATTGCAACGGGGTTCTATGATGGAAAGTGACTTATTAAGTAGTTCTTTAATTTTATAAGGAAATAGGAATTCAGCAGCCAAAAGCTTGAACCTAATTCCTAAAGCTTTACCATTTTGGGGAATAACCACATCAATTGGTTCTGTCCAAATTCCTGTAAGAAATAGATTCGTATGTATTTCTGATTCATATTCTGCAACTACCTCGAAATATCCATCAGGTAAAATTGTGTGCTTTTTTGCATCGCCTGTATTTTTATATTCCCAAAAGCACTCAATAAAATGGCTTAATATTCCACTTGGTTTATGTTCTCGGTATTTAAGTTTCATTTAATTAGTGTTTTTAATGAACCATTAGCATAGTAAATTAATAACCCTTACTTAGTTAAGAATTATAATGAACAAATATTAAAAACCGATATAGTTATATATGGACAAATCGTAAATAGTATACGGCAGATGGTAAATTAATAAAATGTGTTTTGCTTAAGCAAAAGATTATGTGGACTTTAACATTTTTTATTTAGATGTGAATTATATCGAGTTCAAATTGAACATATATCGATATTGTTCGGTTAAATTAAAAGTATTTATTTTAGCGACTTGAATAAATGTTAATAATGGAAACTTGGGTCCTATTTCTACTTTTTAGTCCGGTATATATTCCTTTGGTAATTTCACTTGCCATATTTTTTAATGCGGAAAGAAAAAACTACGCAAAAAAAACTTTAGCCATTGCATTATTTAATATCTCTGTTTTATTTTTTGGGTTATACTTTTTTTTAACCGGCAAATATGAATTTTATTCAAGAATACTTACACTTAACGTATTGTCATTACTTCTTGTTTACCCAAGCATATATATTTATATCCGACAATTAATTCAGCAGGATTATGCCCTAAAGAAAATTGCTATACATCTAATACCTGCTTTTTTTATGGTGGTTCAGACTATCGCATATTTTACCATGCTTAATGATTATGAACGAGAAATGTTTGTTAAAGTATACAGATTTAATCCTGAATGGAATAATCCGGGATTAGTCTTTATATTTTTCTGTAGGATATTTAATATTGCAATCCTGTTTTTTCAAATTTTCTATTACGGGATTAAAATCACTTATATATTAAAAAAGTATCACGCTACGATATTAAACTATTTCTCAAATACTGAGGGAATAAGTCTAAATAGTATTAAGATTCTCAACTTTTCTTTGTTTATAGGTTCTTTAGCTAGTATTGGCTTTTATTCTATTAACCCGGTTAAGGTCTTTGGTAATTATATAGTTTTATTAATTCCATTATCCGTTATCTCAATTACAATATGGCTATTGGGTATTATTGGTTTAAGACAGAAAATGTTGCCAGATAATTTAACTCCCGAGACTCAACCAGTTTCAAATCAACCCGAAGCTCCTAATAAGGAATTGTATGGTAAGCTGATTGCATATTTCGAAAAAGAAAAGCCCTACTTAAATCCAGAACTCAAAATTGATGATTTGGTGAGTGAGTTAGGAACAAATAGAACTCATTTGTCAAATGCTATTAATATAAATGCGGGCAAGAACTTCAATAAATTTGTGAATGATTTTCGTATCGATTTTGCTAAAAAGTATATCTCAGAAAATAAAAACGGCTGTATTAAAGAAGATGTTGCTGTTAAAGCCGGATTTGGTTCAATACGTACATTTGAACGCAACTTTAAAGAAACTATTGGACAGAGTTATAGTCAATACTTTAATCACGTCTAATCATTTAAAATAGTCGAAAAATAGAAAGTCCCCATCTTTTTTATATTAAAAAGGAGATATCTGAAACCTTTACTTAAATTTTTCTGTTAGAGATTATGATATGATTAGTTAATGTAAAGTAATTATTAATTCGTCCAAACGTCTTAAAATTACAATTGCAGAGATTAAAAAAAATATACCTTTGATGCGATAAATTAAAAGGTATTGCGAATTATTTAATTGAAAATATAAGCATTATTGGGGAAATAGTTTCAATTTTTTAAATGATCATTGTTTTTATCTAATATAAAGAAGGAATCTGAAATGTGTTGTCATATGTTAGATTCTTTTTTAATAGAGGAAATATGTTTGAATCAAAGAGAAGTTTAAATATAAACATTTAGCATGTTAAGATTATTTAGTTTTATTGGTTTAATACTGATAGTTAGTGTGTCATCTATTGCACAAAAAAATCCGGCTATTGATAAGTCGCGTTTACTAGAAATGGCAAATGATAAGGATAAGGCACAAAAGGAGTTTTCAAATGCTGAAAAATACTACAAAAAAGGAGAGGGAACGTATGATGAAGCATTGAAGTATTATTTACGATTGTACGAGTACTGTAATGATGATGTAGCTTTAAACTATAAGATTGGAGCCTGTTATTTGGGCTCTTCTAATAAAAAAGCCGCATTAAATTATTTATTACAAAGTGATGCTTCTATTGCCAAAGACTATTATTTCTTGTTAGGAAAGGCATACCAGTACAATTATAAGTATACTGAGGCCAGAGAAGCCTTTGAAAAGTATTATGCCTTGCAGAATAACTGGAACAGAAGTGAAAAGCTGGAGCAGTTAAATCAGTTAAAACGTGAGTGTATATTTGGTCAAAGTGCTTTACAGGATTCAGTACCCGTTTTTATCTACAACTTAGGGCCGGTAATGAATACATACTACGATGATTACGGAGCTGTATTTGTTCCAAAAGATTCTACATTTTATTATACTTCAAGACGTCCACGTAAAGAACCATCTCACAGAGTTTCGAGGTTTAAATACAATGAAAAGATATTGTATTCAGAGGGAAGTCTTCTGGAGAATCCTGTAGAGTCTGATCTTCTTAAGAAACTAAACAAATCACGACATACTGCTGTAGCAGGTTATGATACTAAAAAAGATAAGTTATACTATTATCAGGGAAAAGAAAGAACCGGTAATATTTATTCTACAGAAGTTAAAAGAGGTAAAGCTAAAAAGCAAAAAGATCTGAATGGAAAGATTAATCACATTGCTTATAAAGAAACCTCACTTACTGTTGCAGAAGATGGTGCCGCTTATTTTATCTCTAACCGAAGAGGTGGAGAAGGAGGTAAAGATATTTGGTCATGCAAGCAGAAAGGGAAGAAGCGCTTTTCAAAGGTTAGAAACATTGGAGAATTGATTAATACTCCATTCGATGAGGAGTGTGTTTATGTTAGTGCAGATGGGAATACTTTATACTTTTCGTCGAATGGACATGAAGGTATGGGAGGCTTTGATGTATTTAAATCAGAGAAATTGGATAATGGAAGTTGGAGTGCTCCGATAAACCTGGGTTATCCGATCAATACTCCTGCAGATGAGCTATTTTATAAGGAAACTGAAAATCCTGATGTAGCTTTATATTCAGCTGTCAGAGCTGATGGTTATGGAGGATTGGATATTTATAAGATTGTTAAGGATAAGAGAATTCCGTTTACAATATCAGGTAGTCTTTCTGATGTGAAAACGCAAGAATCATTAAGTGGAAGTGTAAATGTATTTAGATCAGAGGATAATGAATTAGTAGCATCATCAGTAACTGATTCTTTAACTAACAAATATCTATTGTCTTTTGAAGATGGTGGTAGTTATTATGTGCTTGTAGATGCAGATGGATATTTATCGTTAAAAGATACTATTATTTGTCCTACAGAAAGACACGCAGAGTTGGTAATGGATTTTTCATTAGAAAAACTTAAGTCACCATTTACCATTAATGGTTATGTAAGAGACTCACTTACCTATGAACCATTGGCTGCGATGATTAATTTTTATGATGCAGAAGCCGATACTTTACTTTCTCGTCAGGTAACTCAAAAAGACAACGGGAAATATAGCGTAACATTAGCTGATAAGTATAAAGTAAAAATCGAGGTTATTGCTGAAGATTATTTTACAACTACCGACAGTATTGATGCAAAAATTATAGATGCTGATTTTGTAAAAAGAACATATGATTTGGTAAGCAGTAAGGTTTATTACAATTTGAGTGGAGCAGTAAAAAATGCGGATGACAATCAACCGGTAATGGCCTCACTTTATTTCTATCGACCTAATGAAAGCGTTCCTTTTTATGCTGAGAAATCGGATTCAGTAGGAAACTATAAAGTAAAATTTGATGAGGAAGGACCTTTCCATATCGAAGCAAGAGCAGAAGGTTATTTCTTCCTTAACGATACGGTTCGTTTCGAGGAGGCTGATAGTTTACATAAATCAGTTGACTTCATTTTAAAACCAATGAAGAGAGGTGCTAAGATCGTTGTAGAGAATATCCTGTTTAATTCGGGCAAAGCTACGTTAAAACCATCTTCATTTGCTGAACTGGATAAGCTTGCTACTCTGTTAACAGAGAATAGTGATATTAAAATAGAAGTATCTGGTCATACTGATAATGTGGGATCGGCTGCTATTAATAAGAAGATATCAAAAGCAAGAGCATTAACGGTACGAAATTATTTAGTGACCAAAGGAGTAGAAGAAGAACGACTTACTTATGAGGGATATGGTTTTGATCAGCCTATTGCTAACAACAGTACAGCAGAAGGAAGAGCTCAAAACCGTAGAGTGGAGATTAAGGTAATTGAATAACAGAGTTAAGTAATAGTGATTAAAGTAAAGAGTATAAACATGAAGATATTTAGAATTAGTATTATACTGGTTACCTTTTTAAGTGTAATCTTGTTTCAACGATGCGTATCTGATACAATCAATTTGGATGATGTTCCTGATGAAGCAAACAGGACCTATGCTGTAGATGTTCCCGGAGGGACTATTCATGGTACTGCCATGGAGATATTTGAGGAATTGGATATCGATTCTATTATTGAAGTAGATGAAGATGGCTTATTATATTTTTATTATGATGAGGAGTTTGTAAAGGATTGGGAAAGCATGCTTGTCTTGAATGAAATATCTAATAGCTATTATTACGATATGTCTTCATTTTTAGGTGCAGCTTCATTAGGTTTTCCGGTAAGAGTTTCAAATAATGAGAGTATTGTTTTAACAAATGAAGAAGATGTAAGGTTGGATACTGTTATGTGGAAGGCTGGCGAATTCAATTTTACTTTCTCAAGCTCTTCTCCTGCTATTGATTCGGTTATTATTACCATTCCTCAGTTGTATATCAATGATGAGATATTTACAGATACAATTGTAGCTTCTGAACTTAATGATACCTATTCAATTGATTTGACGGATACTTATATGGATTTTACCAAGTATGCGGGCGATGTGAATAGTATTAACCTGATTACAGATGTTATTTTTTCTGAAGATGCAGGTTCTTATTCAAGTGCAATTTTATCTATGTCATATGAAATGACAAATCTTGGACTGGATAAGGCTATTGGATATTTCGGTACCAGAGTTATTTCAGACGATGAAAGAACGGTAGATTTTGATGCCTTTGATAATAACTATCTTACAACTGATGTAGTTCTTAAGGATCTGTTATTAGAAGTACACTCTGAAAACACATTTGGAGTTCCGGTGGAAATAACTTCGGGAGATATCATTTTTACCAATACGGATACAAACGAAGATGTAGCTATTGTTATTGAAGATGGTAATAATATTATTGATCTTGATAATTATGTAGATGGTTCATCAGTAATACCAACTGCATTACTAGAAATAAACAGAGATAATTCTAATTTGGAGGATTTATTAAACATCAATCAATTTGCCCCAAATAAAGTAAGTTCTCACATTCAGATTATTGCAAATCCTGATGATGCTGATTTAAACTTTTTTATAACTGATACAAGTAATGTTAAAACTACCATAAGAATGAATGTTCCCTTATGGTTTAAATCAAGTACTTATACCAGAGCTGACACCATTGCTTTTGATTATAACGGAGATATTGATGATGACGAGGATGAATCATTATCTGATAAGCTGGAAAAGTTAACTGTAAACTTTAATGTAGAAAACGGACTTCCTTTTGATCTAAAGATACAGGTTTACTTTACAGATGCAGATTATAATGTTGTTGATCAGCTTTTCTCTTCTGACTCAGAAATACCATTTATTGAATCTGCAGTATTAGATGATCAGGATCGATTGTCAGAACCTACAACTTCTTCTTTCGAGGCAGAAATAGATAATGATAGACTTGAATTATGGAGTGATAATGATATTAAGCATGCCATCATAAAAGTTACGGGAGCAACTGATGATGAGGATTATGTGAAACTTTGCGAAGATAATTATATAAGTATCAACCTGTCGTTAAGTGCTGAAGGTAAACTAGGAGAATAATATTAAATACTAAGATGTCATGATTAATAAATTAAATTATATAAAAGTATTATATGTTGTTGTTTTCCTTCTGGCAACATGTTCTACTGTCTTTTCTCAGAATTCAAACCTGTTGTATTATTTTGAAAATGTACCGCAAACAAATTATACCAACCCTGCCATGTTACCGAGGGCAAATGGATTTTTTAGTTTGCCGGGATTAAGTAGTGTTGCTATTGATTTTAAATCAGATATTGCAGCTAAAGATCTTTTACAAAAGCATGATGGTATATGGGTTCAACCTTTAGATGCAGCCTTTGATTACTCTAAATTTTATAAGTCATTTGGTAAATCTGCCAATATTAGTGCAGGAGTTGCTTATGGTCCTATTTATTTTGGATTCAGAACCGGAAAAGGATATTTTACTTTTTCGCTGCAGGAAAAGGTAAATGCAAAAGTATCATTACCTAAGGATATCTTCAGAATTGCAGAAAAAGGATTTGAGAATGGTGATGTTCTTGATTTGAAATCTTTGGATGCTAATATTATGGCATATCACGAGATTTCAATTGGTTATGCGCAACAAATTGATGATAAACTGACTGTCGGAGTACATTTCAAACCTTTATTTGGAATCGCTGCTACCAAGATGAAATATAACAGTCTGGCCATTAAAAACAATGGTACATCTTACAACTTAAAAGTGGATGGTGATATCTATTCTTCAGTACCATTTTTAACTGTTACTAATGACGAAGACGGATACCCTGATGAATTTGAAATGCAGGATGATCTTGAGGGATCAGATATTTCTGATCAGGTAAGTCCTGATTTCTCAAATTTTGGTTTTGCCTTTGATCTTGGAGCAGTGTATGATTTTAATCCTTCGTTTACCTTCTCGGCTGCATTAAATAACCTGGGTTATATTAACTGGAAAAAGAACTTGAATTCAGTTTCTGCAAAAGGGACTTATGATTTTGAAGGTCCGGATGTAAGTATTACTGAGGTTGAGGATATGGATGAAGCTTATGAAGATATTGTAGATGAGATTAAAGATGTAATGGAGGTAAAAACTGAAGGGAAAAGTTTTAAAACAGGGCTGTCTCCTGAATTAATGCTAGGTGCTGCTTACCATGTAAACCATGTGTTTGATTTAGGTTTTTTATCTAAGAGTACATTTGCTCAATATAACTTCAGACAGGAGTTTGTGTTAACAACAAACTTTAATTTATATAAAGCTTTAAGTGCAAACTTTGGATATAACTACGAAATCAAAGGTTCATCTGATTTAGGTTTAGGATTGGCTTTAAGAGGCGGACCTCTTCAGTTTTATTTGATGGCTAATCATATTCCTTTCTACTATGATAAGATTGAATCTGATGGTGATGAGTTTATAGCTCCTACTAAAGCAGAATCTTTCTCGCTAATGTTAGGTATCAACTTTGTTTTTGGTAAGCATGGATTTAAAAATAAATCGATGATTTATTAATATACTTCCATACCTGACAGGTTTTTAAAACCTGTCAGATATGGAAGAAATTATCAACCACCTCCCCCTCGTTCCTCGGGTACTCCTCCTTGAAAATGAGGAGAAAATTTTTCCAAGCAAACATATTTATTTCTTACGATAGAGTGATAGTATCAATCACAACATTCCCCTACTTTCAAAGGAGGGGTGGCAGATATGAGGTACGAAATATCTGTCGGGGTGGTTTTAGCCCGTTATCTATAGAAATAATATATCTATGTTCAAAAATCCCTCCCTAAAACAAGAGTCAAAACTTATTATTCTTATAGTTCCGCGTGAGGACACGCGAAACAGCAAAAATAGGTCTGTTAAACGTAATATATTCGGGTTATTACGTAATAATTAGATTTCTAATCTTTTATAATTTTTTCCAATTTCGTCTTGTACTAAAAGCAAATAAATGCTTTAGCAACATTGTTAATGATTTTGTATGCAGAAGACGAGTATATTTTGGATTTTATGTATTGCCCTGTTTTTTAATGTTTCGTTATTAAAAGGGGAAAAGATTGAAATATACAGTCTTTTAAACTATTATACTTCAGAAGATAGTATTACTGTAAACTTTGATTTTGGAGATGAGGTAGCAAATTATACCAGCCTAAAGATACTATACAGTAATAAAGAACTTACCAGCAAAAATATTAATGAAGCTAAAGGTAAAGTTAGCTTTCCTTCAAATACAATCCCTATAGGGGAGTCAAAACTTCAGATACAATTATTTTCAAAAGATAAATCTAAGGATACTTCTATTGTTGTTACAAAACTTAAACCTGTAGCTAACGAAGTTAAATTAAACCAGGAAACAGGTGGTTTAATAGTTGATGGTTTACCTTTTTTCCCATTTGGTTTTTATTGCGGAGAGGTAGGTAATTTACCCGAGCAGGAAGTAGCCGGAGCTTTTAATTTAATTGGTCCTTATCAGAGTAATACGCCTGAAGGTTTATCTGAACGCAAAGCCTACATGGATCGTTGTGCAGAGTTAGGCGTTAAGGTGCAGTATGGGGTAAATGGATTAATTGGAGGTGGGCATAATGGAGCCAAAGTAGCAATGTCTCAGGAAGATCGATTTGAGATTCTTAAAAAAGAAGTACTAGAGTTTAAAGATCATCCGGCTTTATTGTCGTGGTATATCAATGATGAGCCGGCAGGACAGGGGCGACCTGCAGAATTAATGGAGGAGACTTATAATATCATTCACGAACTAGATCCTTATCATCCAATTTCAATGGTGTTTATGATGCCTTCAAAGGCGATTCATTATGCTAAAGGTATGGATATAGCCATGACCGATCCCTATCCAATACCTAAATCAGTGACTGAAGTTCGCAGTTATGTAAATGATTTGAATAAAAGCTTCCGACACGAAAAATCTATTTGGATGGTTCCACAGGCTTTTGGCGGACAAGAGATGTGGCCTCGTGAACCAACTCCCAAAGAAATAAGAACAATGACCTACCTGGGTTTGATAGAAGGAATCCAGGGCGTTCAATATTATATTCATCCGGGCTTAAATTTAAATCCGCAAAGTGTTGCTACATGGTCAGAGTGCCGTAATATGGCTGCAGAGTTTCAACAGATGACGCCTTTTGTTTTGGATTACTCTGATGTTAAACTTTTAAAAACTTCGTCAGAGGATGTTTTGGCAAAACAATTCACATATAAAAGTGATCAATTGATTGTTGCTGTGAATACATCTAATAAACCATTACAATTTAATATTGAGGCTGGTTTAAAGCAAGGAACAAACGTTGATTTATGGTTTGAATATCGTTCTGTTGTGTCAGCGGATGGTAAAATTGATGATATTATTGATGCGCTTTCTACACGTGTTTATCTGATTAGAAAAGATACTACTGTATTAGAAGACAATAAAGGGAATTTAATTTATAATGCAGGTTTCGAAAGGGTAGAAACGCCTCTTCTTTCTTCTGGTCATCATATGTATTATGCGCACCACAAAAAAGGAGATGCCGGAGCTACTGTTTTTAACGACAGCAGAACTTCAAAAGAGGGATTATTTAGCTTGAGAATGGTTACTCCGAAAGACAGTGCAGGTAAAAAAGTGTTGTTTACACCAGTGGGTGTGACTAAAGGATTAACCTATCGTTTATCGGTTTGGGCTAAAGCTAAAAAGCAAGAAGACATGCCTGCATTTACCGTTGGTGTTAAAGCATTAAAAAAGTTCCAATCGTTTAGGTTGACTCCAGAGTGGCAAGAGTATTCATTTTTAGTGCATTCTGATTCATCATCTACAAATGCTATTGTTGAATTAGACCTTACAGAAAACGGAACCGCATGGTTTGATGAGGTGAGCCTGAATGTGGAACCATATGTGAGCTATGAAATAGATCCAATTAAAAATAATGCCCTGGTAAGTATTAAAACATCAATCCCGGGTTCTGTTATTAAATATGGATTTGATGGAAATTCAAAAGTTAAAACATATAAGGGACCATTTGAGGTTAATGAGTCTAAAACAGTAGTTGCAAAAGTTTATCAAAAGAAAGATGTTATTGCTGAAGGTTCGTTATTTATTCCAATCAATAAGGCTTTGAATAGAGAAGTGACTTTTGAAACAGAATTAAGTTCAGCTTACCACTCAAGAGGAGAATCATCTATTACAGATGGTATAATGGGATCTACTGTTTTTAGTGATGGTAACTGGTTAGGTTTTACTTCTCCTGATGTTGTTTTTAATATTGATCTTGGAGATTTGAATCAAGTATCATCGGTAATACCAAACTTTTTAAGTGATGCCAATAGTGGAATATTCTTACCAAATGAAATAAGAGTGCTTGTTTCAAACGATGGTAAAAACTATAAAGAAATAAATACTTACGTCAATAAGTCAATCTCCAAAAGGGGAGAGCCTTATTTGGTTCCCATGGAAATAGAATGTAAAGAGACGATTCGTTTTGTGAGGTTAGAGATTAAAACGTTCGGAAAAATTCCGGAAGGCTATCTGTTTAAAGGCACAGATTCGTGGATGTTTATTGATGAGGTAATGATTAAGTAAAGCACAAACTAATACAAAGTCACACATAGTTGGTTTTCCGAGGTAACAGGCATTGTTTACAATGTCTTTACTTCGGATTTTTTTTTCCCCAGACCTGACAGGTTTTTGAAACCTGTCAGGTCTGGAAAACAAAAAGTATTTAAAACCACCTCCCCCTCGTACCTCGGGTACTCCTCCTTTTGAAGGAGGAGAATTTATGTACAACATGCTAAGTTTTCTCTTTCGAAAGAAACCTGGCTTCTACCTAAAACATTCCCCTACTTTCAAAGGAGGGGTGGCAGATTTGATGTACAAAAGTCTGACGGGGTGGATTAATCCAAATTCCTTACTTTTATATAATTAATCAAACTATATATTCCATGGAGAGTAATAAATTTAACCTTAAACAATAAAGAAGACAGTTAAGAAATCTCTCAACACCTGCAGAAATAGAACTCTGGAAGTATTTAAAATCAAGACAAGTCTGTAAATTAAAATTCCGTAGACAACATTCGATCGACAATTACATACTTGATTTTTATTGTCCGCAATTAAAACTTGGAATAGAATTAGATGGAGAATATCATATCTATAATGAAGAACATGATTTTAAACGAGATCTAATTTTACAAAATTATGGTATTACAATTATTAGATTTGAGAACAAAATGGTCTTTGAACATCCAGATATTATTCTTGGAGAAATAGAAGAGGTTTTAAATAATAAAAGTATTTAAAACCACCTCCCCCTCGTACCTCGGGTACTCCTCCTTTTGAAGGAGGAGAATTTATTTACAGCATTCTAAGTTTTCTCTTTCGAAAGAAATCTGGCTTCTGTCTAAAACATTCCCCTACTTTCAAAGGAAGGGTGGCAGATTTGAGGTACGAAAATCTGACGGGGTGGTTTTTAACCTTTCAATAATACTTAATGCAACAAATACCAGATTTGTGTAGTGAAAAATGTAACTATAAACCCAAGTACAATTGGTAAAAATGTAGAAACCAATGTCCATTTCGCACTCTTGGTTTCCTTATAAATAGTCATGATGGTTGTTGAACACGGATTATGTAATAAACTAAACAACATCAGGTTTATCCCGGTTAATAAAGTCCATCCTCCTGCATGAAGA
Organism: uncultured Saccharicrinis sp.; assembly: GCA_963666825.2. Classification (GTDB taxonomy): domain Bacteria; phylum Bacteroidota; class Bacteroidia; order Bacteroidales; family Marinilabiliaceae; genus Saccharicrinis. The sequence goes on from OY763044.2 coordinate 5,163,460, forward strand.
ATCTTAGCTGTATCTTCAATACTATCCATTTCAAACATAACACCTGAACCAGAACCAATACCAGTTAGTTTGGTACTTAAAACAGTTAACATTAATACTGTTGGTATAACAATTTCATTAGCAGGTATAGCAATAATATAAGCCAACAGAATAACTCCATTTAATCCAAATACAAAAGCAAAGGGATTTGACCATTGAATAAAATGCTCAGCAAGGCTTAAATCTCCTACTTTTACATTAGCGACTACCCAGATAACAATTCCGGCAGGAATAGCAAAAACGATCGCTCTCCAAAGAACAATCATGGTTCTGTCAATTAAAGAAGTATATAATGTTTGCCATACTCTTGGCGGGCGGTAAGGAGGTAACTCCAGACTAAATGATGAGGCTTCACCTTTTAATACAGATTTGCTCAATCCCCATGAAACAACCAGGCTAAAGAATATCCCAATTAAAGCAATGGCAACAACAGCACCTGCGGAAACCAATCCTGCCACGCCTGCAGGAACCATACTTCCAATAAATATCGATGCAATTAATATTTGTGTTGGCCATCGTCCGTTACAAAGTGAAAAGTTGTTAGTGATGATGGCTATCAATCGTTCACGTGGACTATCTATAACTCTGGCTGCTACAACACCTGCTGCATTACAACCAAAACCCATACTCATGGTTAATGCTTGCTTACCGTGGGCACCAGCTTTACGAAAAAGGTTATCCATATTAAAAGCAACACGAGGCAGATATCCTAAATCTTCCAATAAAGTAAATATGGGAAAGAAAATAGCCATTGGCGGAAGCATCACTGCAATTACCCAAGCCATAGATAAATAACCACCATCAATAAGAACTCCATCAAGCCACCAGGGCATGTTGACAGAAGCTGCTAAATCTTTTAAAAGAGGATGCACTGTGTCAATTAACAGGCTGGCCAATAAACTGGAAGGGTAATTTGCACCTGCTACTGTCAGCCAAAAAACAACGGCCAGTAGCAAAAACATCAAGGGAAAACCCAATAGTTTACTGGTAACAATTTTATCCACCTTAAGGTCGAAACTGTATGCTTCTTTATCGCCCATTTGTTTAACAGACTTTTTAGCAATTCGTGAAGCATCTTCATAAATAGACTCAATGAGGGAATCATGGAAATCATTACCTAATTCCCATCTTACCTCATTAGCAGTTGAAATAATATCTTCTCCTTTTGATTTTATATTTGTATTCTCCATTATATACACACTAATTTTGGATGGTTAAATCTTCTTCATGCAAGTCTCCAATTTCACCGGATCTTACAGCTTCAATTATACTATTATCACCTTCGAGCAAACGCATGGCAACCCAGTTTACATTAGGCAGGCCAGGATAGGTTTCCAATATCTTATTAGATAAGGTTTCAATAGCATGATTCAGCTTTTTTGAACGACTTTTAATTTTAGGAGGCTTACAGATATATTTACCTGAAGCAACCTCTTCAATGGCCTGCAGTAATTCATTCATTCCTTGCTTACGACGAGCAGAAGCCGGAATAACAGGAATACCTAATTCCTTTGAAAGCGCCCTGATATCTATTTCAAGATTATTTCTTTTGGCTTCATCCATCAGGTTAACACATAGTACAGCCCTGTCAGTAAGCTCTAATATCTGTAATACCAGATTAAGATTTCGTTCTATACGTGTTGCATCCACAACAATTACAGTTACATCCGGCTGACCGAAAAGAATAAAATCACGAGCTACTTCTTCATCTGTACTCGTAGATAGCAATGAATAGGTTCCCGGTAAATCAACTACCTTGTATCTTTTATCGTTAAAGATGAATCCACCCTCTGCTCTGGAAACTGTTTTCCCGGGCCAGTTACCTGTATGCTGGCGTAAGCCTGTTAAGTTATTAAATACAGTGCTCTTTCCTGTGTTAGGATTACCTGCCATGGTAATCACATAATCTATATTTTCAAGGTCGATGCCCAGTTTAACTAAGTTGCTTTTGTTGTGTGCCGGACAAGTGGCACAATTATTTGGTACACTCATAATTTTTTAGCTTTTGCGATTAATAAATACATAATCGGCATGTTGTTTTCTAATTCCGATAGTTGTTCCCATTACACGATATCCTGTGGGATCGCCGGAAGCACTCTTCATTACAGCAGTCACAGAACTTCCCGGAACAATACCTAAATCCATCAAACGACGTCGCTGTTGTCCTCTGCAATTAGGGGAGATGGCTAATACTTCAGCCTTTTCTCCAATCTGTAATGCGGACAATAACTCATATTTTGGTGTTTGAGCCACTGTAGTTGTTGATTTTTCAACAGTAATGTAACTGGCAAAAAGCGGAGTCAGGGTACATTCATCCCCATCGGCAGCAAAAGTTATCTTTTTCTCTGTAACATCAGTAACGTAAACTTCCATTCCCGGATACAAGCCCAAAACAATCAATTGTTCGTATATACTTTTGGGCTCATCCTCTAAATGCGTTATACGTCCCATATCACCTTCCTCCAAAGAGCTTAAACTAACACCTCTTCGTTTTGGTAAAGCCCCTTCCGGAGTAGGAATAGGGTCACCATGCGGGTCAAAAACCGGGTTGCCCATCTGTGCAGCCAGTTGTTCCGTTTCTTCAGGAGTAACAAGGTGCTCAATTCTACAAGCCTCATTATGCCAATCACCTGGTTTTACACTTGTTTGATCTGCTAAATAGCGTTCCCATATACGGTGAATCCTGATTACGCGTAAAGCATACGAACGACCTGCATCCGTTAAAGTAACTCTTTGACTTTGCAAAGTGATCAAATCTAAATCCGATAGCTTGTCAATTAAATCACTGGCATTATCGATACTTATATTAAGATTGCCTGCAACGGTATTTACATTACAAACCAATTTGTTGTATTCACAATCAAAAATATGTTTCAGTGCATCCTCAATTAATGCTCGTTTGTTGTTATTAATTAATCTGGTTATAAGTGCCAGGCCACCTTTTTTAGGCCATAAAAACCAAAAAAGAAAAACAGTAGCAACCAATCCTATTACTAAGGACCATCCTGGTTGAATTATTAAAATGTTTGTCATACTACTAAGTTTTTAGAAACTTGGTTAACAAATATATTGTTGGCAAATAAATCGTTAAGAACAAGTGTGTGGTTGTTTATTTTTATTGCTGTCATATGGTTCGATTCAAATTGTTTTTCTATAGTTATTTCAACTCCTATATCTATATTGTTTGATTCGCAGAATTCATAAAAATCTTTATTTGAACTGGCTAACCTTGTGATATTGTATTTTCTGCCTGTTTCAGCATCAGAAATTAATATCTGGTTAGTGGCCTCTTCGATATTTCCATTTTTACCTGGAATAGGATCTCCGTGAGGATCAACCGTTGGATTATCTAAATACTGGTCTATTTTATCTGCTAAAAAATCAGAGGTAAGATGCTCTAGGTATTCAGCTTCTCTGTGAATTTCATGTAGAGATAAATTGAGTGTTTTATATAAAAAAGATTCCCATAAACGATGTTTCCGTATCACCTTTAAAGCAAGTTTACGACCGGTTGAAGTTAATGTAATTGGTTTGTATTTAGTATAATTCACCAACTTTTTTGAAGCTAATTTCCTGGCCATATCTGTAGCGGCAGCATTGGTTATACTTAACAATGCAGCTATGGTACTTAGCTTAGTATCACCGTGTAAAAGTAAATCCTGCTTATAAATTGTTTTTATAAAATTCTCTATAGATATAGTCATATTAAGTTTTCTTGTCTAAATATTTAAGCTTACTTAAATTTATAAACAGCAGAACTGTAAAAAGGTTTTAAGACCTGACAGGTTTTTAACCAAACCATAAGACCTGACAGGTTTATGTACATTATGGTTATAAAACCTGTCAGGTCATATGGCTTTCAATAAAACTACTCTTACCATCAAACAATCTAATCACTTCCTCTCTTTTGAGGTTCGATGTTTTATCCGAAAGACAGGTTAAATAACTACTCCAGGGATAATCACCAGGATGAGAAACATAAGAATGTTTGACAGGATTGTTATGTATATAAATTACTGCTTGTTTTAGATATTCATCGGTATCAATGATTTTTCTTTTAAAAGCTCTTTCAAAAAGAGCTCCATGGCGATGGTTGTATCTGTTAAAGGCTTTGGTATAAGCATTAAAAAGGTTTGAAAAGTATTGATGGGGAGGTTTGGTTTTATCTAAACCTGACAGGTTTAAATGATGCGTTTCGTCCAAACCTGTCAGGTTTAAATGATGCGCTTCTTTAATATAAATCAAAAAATGAAAATGGTTAGGCATCAAAACCCATGCGTAAGTATATGCAATGCAACCTATGTATTTATTATACAGCTTTAAAAAGTAATGGTAGTTTTCTGGTGTAGTGAATATAGGGCAACTGTTGATTCCTCGGTTATAGACATGATAAAAGTTACCTGGCTCAAGCTTATGGTTTGGCATTTTATATTGGTTTAAGGTTGTTGTTATGGTTAAAGATAGAAAAATATTGTAAGACCTGACAGGTTTATGTACATCACCTAAATTAAACCTGTCAGGTCTCTAAAAACCTTTCAGGTCTTAACGAACAATAACCACCTTACCTTGTTTTGCTTCAGAATACATAGAAAATTTATGCAAAAAGTAGTAGTAATAAACGGTAATCCCGATCCGGAAAGCCTTTCTGTAGCCATGGCTGAATCATATAAAGCCGGTGTTGAAAAAGCAGGAGGTCATTGTCAGGTTATTCACTTATACGAATTGGAGTTTGATCCGATTTTACATTATGGTTTCAGAAAAAGAATACCTTTTGAACCTGATTTGGAAATGGCGCAACAGGCCATTAAGGATTGTTCTCACCTGGTATTTATTTATCCGGTTTGGTGGGGAACTTATCCAGCATTGTTAAAAGGGTTTATCGACCGTGTGTTTATGCCGGGCTTTGCATTTAAAGGTATTGATGATTCTGTTCACTGGATTAAGCTTTTAAAAGGACGCTCAGGACGCATTATTGAATCTATGGATGCTCCAATGTGGTTTTATGAGGATGTGTATAAAAGTCCTGCAAAGAATTCCTTGTCAATAGCAGTGATGAATTATTGTGGAATAAAGCCTGTGGATTATACTGTTTTCAGACCGGTAAAAGGTTCAACTCCTGAAGATCGACAAGCATGGATTGATGAAGTAGAGAAGCAAGGAGTCGATGATTATAAAAAGTTGAAGGTTACTGCTAGTTAAAACAATACTCTCTCAATATAAAAAAGAACCGCCAGTATCATGAGATACCGGCGGAATGTTATGTAATTGATGCCTGAAAAGGACTATTTTATACGATACGCAGCAACAGTATTACCAAAGAAAGTTGGTATGTAAAGTGTTTTAGAGCTGATATCAAATTCTATATCTGCAGCATTATATTTATTATCGGTAAAATTTAATACCTCAATAGGTGAAGCATCGGGGCTAACAATCTGAACTTTGCCACTCCAGTCCGAAATAATAAATCTGTTAGCATCGCAACGTTCCAATCCATCAATACCTCCAGTATTTTGTATATATACTTCCAATTGTGGATGATCAGATGCTAAATCATATTTATAAATGATGTTTGAAGTTCCGATAAATAGCACATCATCTTCAAAGAATAATCCGTTGACAGAAACCAACTTTTCGTCTTTAATAAGAAGTTGAGCCTTATTATCCTTAATAAGATAAATGGCATTATCCTTCATGTCAGAAACGGCAACATTACCTTTGTAACATACAGTAATGTCATTTAAAAACTTAGTATTGGGAATTTCTATAAAATGATCGATAGTACCTTTACTCACATTTATAACAGCCACACGATCAATGTCAGAAACATAAAGAAAGCCATTATATAAACCCATGCCTTTAGGAGCATTCAATCCATTTACCCATGTAAGCTTGTTAATTTTTCCATCCATAGATAAAGTAGAGATAAATCCTTTACCATTTTTTTCATCAGGATTTCCATCTATGTTGCTTACATATAAAACGTTTTTATCTAAAAGTACAGATTCAGGAACCTTAAGGGAAGCTTCAGTTTCCCATATTTTTGTTGCATTTTGAGAATAACCCAGGGTTAGTATAAAAAGGCAAACCGCAGTAAGTAAAAGTTTCTTCATCAATAGATAAATCTTGGTTTGCAATTCAAGTTAAGGATTTTTGCAATACAGTACTGCATTTATTCTAATAGCAAAGAGGGGTAAAAGGATAAAAGGATGTTTTAATTTGACGAGTGTATCTAAAATATTAGACTAAAATATTGTTTCATGTATGTATTTCTAAGTGATAGTAGGTGGGGAAGTCCTATTTAGGCTGATTATTAAGATCATTTGATTAGATGTATTTAACTATTAACCCCAGAGGGGTTACATGTCTATAGAAATACATTATGTACATATATCGACTCCAGCGGAGTCGAACCACAATCCTAATATCTGTGTACATGTGACTATGCTGGAGTCAATTCCTTGCCCCTTGTTCCTTGTTCCTTGTTCCTTGTTCCTTGTTCCATTTTGCCTTTCTTCATCTGTCTTTTATCGTTACAATAAAAGTGTTCATCAATAAATATCGACTATTCGCCATATATGTTCATAACGTTTTCGGGTTAACACCGGGGAAAATATATATATTCGTTACCGGTATTCAACCAACTACACTACAATTACGAATGCCTATTACAAACCATTGCCAGCCCTAAATGCGGATAATCCTATGTTGTATAATGGAGTTTGGACATGGTATAATTTTTAATCATTTTAAACTTTTAACTATGGAATTCCAGCAGGAATACGAAATTTGGAAGGACCGAATTGAAAATTTGCCAAAAGAAAAGGTAAAACTTCCCAACAAACCAATTGATGAAGTAACTGCATACGCAGAAGCCCTTGCTATTGAAGCAAACAAAGACAAAGACAAACTTCTGGCTGCCGGTTTAGACTCTAATTTTATTGATGATTTGCCTTCGTTAAGTGGTGCTTTGCGCTATTGTCAGGCTGTGTGGATGAGTGACTATAAAGCTATGGATGCAGCTCAAAAAGAGTGGAAGCTTGAATCGCCGGACGCTTATCAGCTAAAGAAAGTAATGTTACATCACCTATCTTTTGCTTATAGGGGAATGGATGATATAAAACAAAAGATTAAGCGTATACGTGAGGGGAGTGGTCATGCCGACATGATTCAGGATTTACTGGAGCTTTCGGTTTTGGCTGAAAAATATCCTGAACCACTAACAAAAATTGGTTACGATATTTCATTAACAGATAAGGCACGCACTACATCCAATAAAATGCGTGAGTTATTAGCGATGGCTAATGGCTCTGAAATGCAAAACGCAAATAAATTAAAAAGAGACAAGACCTACACACTATTGGTTTTAAGAACATCTGAGATTTGTGAGGTAGGCAGATATGTATTCTGGGATAATGATAACCGCCTTTCTGTATACAGAAGCTTACGATAGAAAACTCCCCGTAAATACTAGTCCCGCGGCATGTTTGACCCTTCCCGCGGGACATCTTACCCTTCCATCACTACTAATGCCCCCTCCATCAGCAAAAAAAGTGTCTCAATCAGTCATTTTAGGTAGCCCCTCAGCTATAGTAACCCTCCAATCACTTCATTTTTGTAGATAATCAGCCATATGATGCTTCCAATCAGCATCTCAGACCCCTTCAATCAAGGTCACTGACCCTTCCCGCAGCAAAAAAAACTAATCAATCAGTTAAATTAAGCTTTCCATCAGCTACACCAACCCTTCCCGCAGAGGTTTTAATAGGGTCATCAGATGATATAGGCTCTCAACCAGATGGCGTAACTCGTTCACTTGCCAAAAACATAAGCCCACTATAAAATAAATATCTCCCATTAAACACATTTCCTTTTCCCTGTTCCATTCTGCCTTTTCCATTACCCTTTTACCTTAATTAAAGCATTTAATCATGCGGATAATGATAAGGTAGTTCATCAACATTTATAAATCCCTTTGGAAAAGGTCCTATGCACTGAGCTCTACGCTCTATGCGAAACTATGCCCTGAAACCTTTAACCCGCAACAACATGTTTTTATCAATTGCGAATAACTTTTATACTTCCATATTGAAACATTTGACTGTTAAAGGAGTATATTCAGGCTGTAAATTATAACTAACGTAAATTAAATGTGGACTAATGGAAGATACATAACCATTTAACGTATTTAATTCTATAACCCTAATAAAAACATTACATGACAATGCTAACGGATGACAAAAGAGAAATCTTTGAAAAATATTATCAAAGAAGTTCAAATTACTATGTCAATCAACTGGAAAATTATCAGTTACACGGTAAGTGTTCTTTTAGCGTAACTGCTTTCTTCCTCGGAATATTTTGGATGGCGTATAGAAAAATGTATAAAATCGTCATCATAATCATAGGGTTAATACTTTTAGAATCATTTATCGAAGAAACCCTCTTAAATTTCAATGTGATTAGCAATGTAGCTTATGAAACCATTGATAGAATAAGCACGATAATTTGGGGAGGAATTATAGGTGTGTATGCAAACAAGCTTTACATTAAACAAAGTGTAAAGGACATTGATGAGGTGCTTAGTAAAAATTATGATGAAGTGGAACTAGATGAAGCAATTAATAGAAAAGGTGGGGTAAATTGGTTAGCTCCGTTTGTTTTACTATTTGGAATTGCTACCATAGTTATATTATCCCTTTAAAATATACATTGCAGTAAACTTCATTCGCATTATACGACAAATTGATATTGTTATGCAAATGGAGTTTATGACATATGGAATTTAAAGATGAGTTTGGATTATGTTAGCCTAAATTAATTAAATACATCTAATGAAAATTTTAAAATATTTCTTTTTCATACCTTTTGTTATAGCATGTAATACACGTCAAGTCAAAGATCCTTTTCTAGAATCACAGGAGAAATTACTGGATAGGGAATACCAATTTGCTTATGAACGATTTTCTCAAAAGGCAAGTTGTTTTCCTGAAAAATTTGGTTCGGGATTTAGCAGGAGCAATGAAATAATAAAAAAAATAGATATGATTCTTGATAGTTTGGATAATACAACGTTTTTGTATAAAAATCTAGCTTTAGAAATCGATAGTATTTTTAATCCATATTATAATAATTCAAAGGAGATCGAAGAATTGCACACTATTCAGTACGAGTATTTGACAAGTAATTATAAGGTTTATCAGGAATTAAGTAATAAGGATAAGTTGAATCTAAAATTGATTATTAAAAATATTAGGAATGAGAATTTATTAACTCTGTAAAACTCAGTTGAAAAATATGATTATAAGTTTAGTATTACTTATCCAATTGTATTTGACCAAAATGAAATAAATACAATAGGTGGGATATATAAAGCAAAAGTTGCTTTGTTAGCTTTTGAGGCATTAGACTCTACATTAACATTTGAGATTAATGGGAAAGAATATCCAATTGTAAATGGAATTTGTAATATTAAATTTCCATGTAATAAGAAGGGTGAATTTGAGTGGAAAGGAGTTTTGAAGTATAAATATGGAGGAGATGATTGTGGGACTCATATTTTTGATGTTTCTGATAAATATGGCGTAAAATAACTAAGGCTAATAATACGTAAACCCTAAATTAAAAAGTACTAAACCGAAAGGGATAGTTAAACCCAAGTTCAGAATAACATTGAATAAAGAATAAAGAAAAATAACAATGAAGAAGATTTTTGTATTAATAGCTATTGCTATTTTTTGTTTAAACACAAATGCTCAAAATTTATTTAAAGCAATAGACAACTCCGATTATAAAAAACTGGAAAGCCTTAGCAAGGAGAATTCAAAAATTAACGATCAAAATTCAGATGGTATTACTCCGCTATGGAAAGCTGCACAAATGGAAGATACTGTAGCAATGCGAATATTATTAGGCAATGGTGCAAATCCAAACGCCCCAACAAAAGGAGGTACAACTCCGATATTTTCAGCAGCGCTAAACGGGAACCTAAAATTAGCTGAGATTTTAGTTCAATATGGAGCCGACGTTAATTATGACAAGAATAAGTATCATGTAACTCCTCTTAGATATGCAGCTCAAAATGGATATATAGATATTGTTAAAATATTAGTTGATAATGGTGCACGGATTGACTCAAAAGCTGAGGATAAAGCAACAGCTCTTACAACTTCGTGTGGAAAAGGTCACATTGAGGTTGTGCAATTTCTTTTAGAAAAGGGAGCTGACATAAATGTTAAAGATAAAGATGGTGATACACCATTAACTAATGCATGTGCAAAGGGTCGATTCGATGTAGTTAAGCTTTTAATAGAAAAAGGTGCAGATAAAAGTTTAGCTAATAAAGAAGGACTTATTGCAAAGGAAATTGCAAAAAAATATGGTTTTCCAAAAATTGCAGATTATCTAGAGAATTAACAATAATAGTATATATTATCCATTGAAATTTTCAAAACGAAAAATATCAGGTATAGGCATAACACAGATATACCCAGCATAATTTGAATGTCCTAAGTAATAAAATTGAAAACTATATATGAAGAAAACACTTTTAGGTTTATCGCTTATTCTAATTGTAGGTTGTGGAAACTCAAGTATACAAAAAACAGAAAAGAATAATCTTACTGTTTCACATTTTGAATGGAACTTTAATAAACCAAGAAAAATTATTTATTCCTTTTATCAATCTATCAAAGACGAAAGTAAAACAGCTAAGGATAGCCCTTTTAATAAAAAGGATTTAATTGGGAAAGGATATTTTAATGTAAGAGTTAAAGAAAATAATCTCGCAGATTTAAGTCTTACAGATATAGGAGTTAAAATGGTATTAATTAATAATAAAGGAATTCCAGGTGATACAATAACTCAAAAATTACAAAATACTGTTTTTCAAAATATGAAATCCGATGGTAGTTTTAATGATTCAAATACGGATATGATGATAGATATGCTTGTTCCACTACCTAAAAAGGATTTGAAATTGGGAGAATCTTATGAAGTTCCAATGCAAATTCCTTTTAATGTTAATGGTTCTCTACTTTATTCTAAAGGAAATAATATATTAATGTTTGAAGGTTATGAAAAAATTGAAGAACGAAATTGTGCTGTTCTTAAAGGAAAGATAAACATATCTGATCTTGAAATTCCTGAAGAGTTATCAGGAGAATACAAATGTTCTATGATTGGAAATTCAACTTACTATTTTGACCTAGAAGAGGGTTGTTATGTAGGTGCAGATCTTCAGATGATCATGTATACACTTATTAATTTTAAAACAGATAAAGAAAGTGACTTCGAATGGTATATGGAGACAAAGAATGAAAATGAATTTAAAGTTAGATTAGAAAGAATAGAAGAATAATAATCATTATTGATGTGCTATTAAACCGATCCAATTTAATAATAAATCCTTGATAGGATTTATTGATTTAAATATGATAGAGTTTACTTCACCACAACAACCCATATCATCAACACCAGAAAAAAACAAAACAAACATAAAATGAACAACAGATTAAACTATGAGGTAAACTCCAAAGAAGGATTTTATTTTGCTATTAAGTTATTGGTAAGCCTGGCGGCTTATGCGGCTTTAATACTATTATTGGTTAAAGGATCGCCTTTACCAACCAACACCGAGGGCGTAACCATATTTATTTTATATGTAGCACTAATAGCTTTTGCCCTTTTATTCAGAATGGGATTATTAGTGGGTTATTTGCGAGGTAATTCTATTAAAATCACTCAAAGTCAATTCCCCGATATTTATAAAATTGTGGTTGAGCAGTCGGAGAAATTGGGTTTAAATAAAATTCCTGATGTATATCTTTTACAAGCCGGCGGGTTATTAAATGCATTTGCTACGCGCTTTATGGGAAAGAATTATATCGTTATTTATTCGGATGTTTTAGAAGAGGCTTATGAGAAAAACCTGCCTTCGGTTGAATTTATCATTGGTCATGAACTAGGTCATATCAAAAGAAAACACGTTCAAAAACGATTATTCCTTTTTCCATCTTTTATCATTCCGTTTTTAAACCAAGCATATTCAAGAGCATGTGAATATACTTGCGATAATATTGGTGCATCTCTAAGTCCCGATGGCGTTGTTAATGGGTTAGTACTTCTTTCTTCTGGTAAAAAACTTTACAGTAGAGTTGATGCTAAAAATTTTGTGGAGCAAGGAGAAACCCACAGAGGTTTTTGGGTATGGTTTGCCGAAAAAATATCTACACATCCTAACCTGACTAAACGAATAGCCAAGTTTCCGATGCATACCACTAAAAAATCGCAACCGGTAATACATGAACAAAAAGTAAAGGAGTTTAGCAGCGACGATCATAGTAAATATATGCCTCAGTTTTAGGGGTACTAACTTGGCTTTACCAGAATGCGATTATATCGCATTCTGTAAATAAGAGGATAATAAACCCTAGCAGTACTGATCTATTTATATTAAAAAAAGATAGAGACATGCGATAAAATCGTCTGAAAGAGAAACCAAATTATTAAGAAATACAAAAAAAACTAATACCAGAATAACTAAAATAAATAAAACCGATTAAATGAAACAACTAACCTTATGTACAACAATTGTACTTTTATTTTTTGCATTTAACTCTAATGCACAATCCCATTTATTGACTTTAGATGATGTAGATATTGATCCTTACTCGGGAACAATTTACTTTTGTAAAAATAATAATGCAAAGGATATTATTATACCTTCAGTTTTTATGGATGGAGAAGAATTTATCCCTGTAACTAGCATAGATGCCAATACTTTTAGTAATTTGGGACTAACATCAGTTACCTTTGAAGCACCGATGCCCTACATTGGCGATTTTGCATTTGCTAATAATGAGCTTACAACAATTGTAATTGATGATAATGTAAGAATAGGTAAAGGTGCTTTTAATAATAATAAGATAATAGAAGTGAATGGAGAGGCATCTGACGGTATTTTTTATAAACGAGATTCTAATGGTAATTTAGATTATACAACAATAATATCCTATGGTGGAGTATCTGATGTAGTTGATTTCATTCCTAATAATGTTATTACAATTGGAGAATATGCTTTTAATGGAAATTCACTAACCTCTGTATCCATACCTGTTAATGTAACATCTATTGGCGATTATGCTTTTTTTGATAATTCAATAACTTCAGTTAATATACCTAATAGTGTAATATCTTTAGGTAAAGCTGTTTTTAATAATAATAGCATTGTTGAATTAAATGGAACTGAGTCTAATGGAATAATATATGCTCGTAATGAAGATGGAAGTGTGAATAATACAACTATAACCTCTTACGGAGGTATTGATGATGTGATTGATTTTATTCCCAATTATGTTACTATTATAGATGAGAGAGCATTTAGTTATTGTTATTTATCAACTGTTGTTTTTCCTGAAAGTGTTACATCAATAGGAGCAAACGCCTTTATGGAGAACAACCTAAAGTCATTGACTATACCTGAAGGTGTTAAAACCATAGGGGCATATGCTTTTGTATATAACGAACTAACATCAGTTACATTACCCAGTAGTTTAACATCAATTGGAAGTAATGCCTTTGCTTGGTATTTAACTACATTTAATTTACCAATCACTAATCCAGGATTTAATAGTTATGTGTGGATAGATAAAGACAATAACAGGTACAATGAAGGAGATGAAGTTGGAGTTGTAAATTATTATTTAAGATCGGCTATAACTACTATTACAATTGATGATGTCGAATTCGATTCAAATACAGGTACAATATTAAATTACCTAGGAACAGAAACTGATGTACGTGTTCCGGAATTCTTTATGGTTGATGGAGAAAATATACCCATTGTGTCTATTGCAGATGGAGCTTTTAGTTACAATATTAATGTTAGTACAAGCAATTTAAAAAGTACTACAGAATCAGGAGTTCAGCTTAACAGTGTTCAATTACCCAGTACCATTAAATATATTGGTTTTGGGGCATTTGAAGGTAATTTAATTTCATCAATAACTCTACCAACTCTTGAAGATGACGAATCAGGTCTTTTTATAGGATGGAAGGATAGTGAAGGAAATGATGTTACAGGGATTACTGACTTTTCTATAGCTTATAATGCTGTATTTGATTTAACAACATCTGAATTTGATGCAGCCATCAACAAGGAATTAAATGTTTATCCAAATCCAGCCAATCAGTTTCTTAATGTTAAACTAGATGGATCATTTTCCCTAAAATTAATAAATCTACAAGGTCAAATTGTTTATAAAAATGATAATGTCGAAAACGAAATCCAGATTCATACATCTGATTTTCCTGCAGCTTTGTATAAGTTGATTGTAGATAAAAATGGTATAGTAACAAGTCAAAGTATTCTTATTCGATAAAAGAATCATCTTAAATTATAGAACAATAAAATTTCATGTTTCCTGAGCCAGTAAGTGATTTCATCACATTCTGGCACAGGAAATAATTACAAATAAAATATTAAGATAGCCAAGTTATATCCTTCGAGTTCAACAACAAAAACAAACCATTAATGAAGAAATTACTTATTGCATCAATAGTCCTGTTTTTTTTTGGACTATTTTTTAAGTTGAAACATTATCCCTTATCATCTATAGTCATTTTAGGAACAGGGTTATTCTTTATCTATAGCATCATCTTTTTTATAAAAGGAATAAAAGAAAAAAAAGCATTGAGTTTTGCGTTATTATCGAGTTCCTTTTTTTTAATGTACATACTGACCCGCCTTTTTTATTGGACCACAATTCCTTTCTTTGGCATCTCTTTATATTTAATCATAGGCTTTGGGTTAGGACTACTAAGTTTTATTAATTTAAAAACGTACCGATCACCAAATCTATGGGGAATTATAACAATGACTTGCTTATTTGTATGCTCAGTTATCTTGACAAATATTACAACAGATAGAATTTATTACTTCTTTAATATTAGAGATTTAGTAAATAATTCTTGTGGGAATTTAGAGTATGATATGGACAATTGGAGTACCTACAGTTGGTTTCTTTATTGTAAAGGTGATTTTAATGGAGCTCTTGAGGCCAATGAGACTGCAATACAAGCAGCAATGGAGTTTAATAAGCAAACAGATGGGGGAGTTGCAAGTTATCTGGAGGTACTTAAAGAACGTAATTCCATGATTAAAACACACAGCTGGGAAGATTATAAATAGAACATTTTCATTGCATCCTCTAAAGAATCATTATTCACCTAAATATAAAACCCAACTAAATCAATATATATGAAGAATACATTTTTAATATTACTTATTGCTTTTATTGCTTCTTCGTGTCAACAAAAACCTCAACAGTCATTTGCATTTGCAGATATGGTTGAAATGGAAGAGGAGATTAGTCCAATGACCAGACAAGAGGAAATAATGCCGCCAGCACCACCAATGCCTTCTGTTGAAAATAAGGAAGTAATTAAAAAGAAAATTATTAAAGATGGCAGTATTGAAATTGAGGTTCAGGAATTAAATAAAACAAAAGCACAAGTTGATTCTTCTGTAGCAAAGTTCGGTGGGTATTATGCCTCCGAAAAATTAAATAATACGAATTGGGAAACATCGTATAATCTAAAGATAAGAGTGCCTAGTTCTAATTTCGAAAGATTAATAGTAAGTCTTGAGGCTGGCGATGGAGAAATAAAGTATAAGGAAATAGATGCCAAAGATGTAACAGATCAATTTATTGATATTGAAACAAGACTAAAAAATAAAAGGAACTATTTAAAAAAGTATAATGACTTACTAAAACAGGCAAAATCAGTTAAAGATGTTCTTGAAATAGAGGAAAAGGTACGAGTAATAGAAGAAGAGATTGAGAGTAGTACAGGGCAGCTAAAGTATTTAAGTGATTTGGTTGATTACAGTACTCTTAATTTAACCATTACTAAAACCAAAGATTATAAATATACGCCAAAGAAAAGAGGAGCTTTTATTGAACGTGTAAAAACAGCTTTGCTGAAGGGTTGGTTAGGCTTTGTTGACTTTATGGTATTTGTTGTTAAAGTGTGGCCTTTTTGGATTATACTATTTTTTGCAATTCACTTTTGGAAAAAGTACAGAAGAAGAAAAAAAGATAAGAAATAATAAGGCAATAGCGTGTCTTCGTTAGAGTGGAATTGGAGGTAGGATATATTGTGATAATGTTGAAGTTGGATTTTAAATGAAAAATTAATTTAATTAAATAATAATATGAGATCAATACTAACCATTTTAATTTGTGTTCTGGCAATTTCAACTCAAGCTCAGAGCTTTGAAGAATTGATACAGAATGGAGATAACTTTTACAATGAAGAAAAATACTTTGAATCGGCTAAGGAGTATAGTAAGGCCTTGGATTTAAAAGAAGGGACTGTAGGGCAATATTATAATGCAGCTTGTTCCTGGGCATTATCAGGTGACACAATTAATTCAATAAAATATCTGAACATGGCAGCGAGCAAGGGATGGAATAGTTTAAAACATACTAAAAACGATAGTGATTTAACTTGCCTGCATACAACAAATGGATGGAATGACGTTTTAGAAAAAATACAAGCTAATCTTGATGAATACGAAAAGGACCTTGACAAACCATTGAAAGAGCAACTGGAGCTTATATTAGTACATGACCAAACCCTTAGACAATTATACCAGACTGCTGAAGAACAATTTGGTGTTGAATCTGATGAGATGAAATATTTCTGGGAGTTGGTATCAGAACAAGATAGTCTTAATGTTATAGAGGTTACCAAAATAATTGAAGAAAGAGGCTGGGTTGGAAAAAGTGTGATAGGATCAGAGGCTAATATGACATTGTGGTTGGTTATTCAACATGCTCCATTAGATCTACAACAGAAATATTTACCTCTTCTGAAAGAATCAGTAATGAAAGGTGAATCAAGTGGATCACACTTGGCATTACTTGAAGACCGTATACTTGTAAGGAATGGTAAACCTCAAACTTATGGTTCTCAAATAAAAAGGGATGAGGCAACGGGAAAACAATATGTTTATGATGTAAGAGAACCTGAATATGTTAATCAAAGAAGAAAGGAAGTTGGACTAGGACCAATTGAAGATTACGCAAAACAATGGGGTATTGAATGGACTATTGAGCAAAAAGAGAAATGATAAATAAAAGGAGATTATAACTTATGAATTAAATAAGGAATTGCATTATGAATAGAATTGACAATACAAATCAATAAGAGAATTGGGGATAGTGAATTATAAATGTTCGATAACTAGAGTGTAAAAATACCCATTATAATATTAGGTAATAATGACAACCGCAGGAATCAGATATAGCTTTACAGTACAACCTTGGAAATATGAGGGGCAGGCAGGTTGGTATTTTGTATCTCTTCCTAAAGATTTAGCAAATGAAATTCGAGAAAATCTCAAAAAGTTTGAAGAGGGTTGGGGAAGACTAAAAGTAACAGCTAAAATTGGAAATACTGAATGGAAAACATCTATTTGGTTCGACACTAAAATGGGAACTTATTTACTTCCATTAAAAGCTGAAGTTAGGAAAAAGGAATTTATCCAGTTAGGAATTAGTATAGAAGTAGTTATTTGGATTTAAATAACACTTTACTAGTGTTCGATTACATCGGGTTCATTTGATAATCATTATTACAACAAAATTATGTGATAAAATGTGTTTTTGTTTTAAGATACAAAGTCACATGATGCAATCTGCCATAGCCATGGAAGGTTGGATTTATTTAATAATAGGTTTATCGTTAGTAACTGGCTTTTTACTTTGAAATGGTTTTTGAACATTAAAGGAGTATATTGAGACATTGAATTATAAATTAAGTAATAATGTGAATCAAGAGTTAAAAATAAACACAGGGACACAAAGGCTCAGAGTGTTTTTTACTCATATTAATTGAATAGTTTTGACTAAGAGAAACTATAAAAACAGTATATATTATGGAGTATACAAAGAGTTCACAGAGGTAAATCCTTGCGGATTTAATGAATTTCATTAAAAAAATAAAAAACTCAGAGTCTCAGTGTCTTTGTGTTCATTTTTAATACTTTATTGACAATCATACATAAAAACTAAACATCATACATATGGAATATACAAAAGCTACAGCAATAGATTATTTTTTTAATAAAATCAGTTCAAACGAAATGGAATTCTCAGCAATGAGAAAACAGCTGGAAAGCGATGGTTTTGAAAAGGATGAAATAAATACTATTGTAAGACAGGTTGATAATCAATTAATAAGAACTGAAGAACTTGAAGGCAGTAAAGCAATGGGTAAAAACCTCTATTATGGTGGATTACTTGTGGCACTGGCAGCAGCCTTACTTACTATTGCAACTTATACCGGTATTGTAAATATAGGTAACAGATTTCTCGTTCTACATGGGCCAATGGCTGTTGGACTTCTTATTGCTTATACAGGTAGAACGAAAATGAAAAGAATTCAATAATCATCAGCAATACTAATTATCGGTTGAATGTCAATAATACTCTATTTATTTATCATTGAATCTCTAACGTAATAGATATATTTGAACCATTAATTTTAAACAAAACTCTAAACAATGAAACAAACAATTTTAGTTGGTCTTATTGCATTGATTCTATGCATTGATTCTTTTGCTCAAACAGGTAATGATAATAAGATCTTTTCAAAAGACAACTACTCCATTAGTTACCCAAACAACTGGGAAATCAATAGTACCGGCCAAATGGGTACAAGCTTCTTAATTTTGAGTCCTGTTGAATCAGAGCAAGATCAATTTCGCGAAAATGTAAATCTTTTAATTCAGGATATGTCTGCTTACAATATAGACTTAAACGAGTTTGTTAGTATATCAGAAGGACAAATTAAAACTATGATTACCAACGGTAGTCTGGTATCAAGCGAAAGAATTAAAACTGGTAAGAATGATTATCATAAGGTAATTTATACTGGCGATCAGGGTATTTACAAACTTAAGTTTGAGCAATATTACTGGGTAATTAATAAAAAAGCTTACATCCTAACATTAACATGCGAAACAAATCAGTTTGAGGCTTATCAAAATGTTGGAGAAGCTATACTTAATAGCTTTAAATTGAACTAGAAAATAAAGTTCTAATAAATAAGAATTACCTGTTGTAAGTAATGATTACAACAGGTTCTGTTTAAATAAAGAACTCAGATTCCGATACCTTTAAAAACACCAATGGACGATACCTTAAAGCTTATTAAATTAAAGATTTTTGATGAGTGCGATTTTGTAATGTCTGACTTTATGTTGGAACAAGAAAGTAAGGAATATGATGCTTCTCAATTTACTTTGTGTGGAAGAAGTGTAATATGCAGAACGGCTAGAATTACACCTAAAAAGTCTGGTCAATTTGTTACTTTCTGGAAGAGGAGTAAAGATGGTCCCATTGAACCTTATGATGAAAATGATCCCTTTGATTTATACATTGTAAACGTGGTTGCTGATGAACATCTTGGTCAGTTTGTTTTCCCAAAACAAGTATTAATTAAAAAAGGAATCATATCAACACAAAAGAAAGAAGGCAAGAGGGCATTTCGGGTTTATCCAATATGGGATATAGCTAAAAGTAAACAGGCAGAGAAAACACAGCAATGGCAACTCAATTATTTTTATGAAATAAATATATCTACTGATCTAAAAAGGGTTCGGGATTTATATGAGTTAAACTAAGGATGTTTTAAAAAACATCAAATAAATCACTAACTAACCATGATAGATTCAAAAGTTAAAGAAATCAGGGAGTTTTGCATAAATAACTCCGATCCAGGGATTATAAAAAAGTATCAACGCTATTTTAAAGATGGGTATGATGGATATGGGATTGAAGATAATTTACTTAGAGCCCAAATAGATCAGTGGATTGTACAGTGGAAAGATGAAATGACTGTTGATAACTGTCTGGCCTTGGGTGATGAATTGATGAAGCATGGGAGATTTGAAGAGAAGAGCCTTGCCATAATTCTTCTGAAGTCTCGAAGACAAGAATTTACAAAGGATACCTTTAACAGAATAGGAAATTGGTTTGACTATGGTATTAATAACTGGGCCACTACCGATGTGTTGTGTATGTATATTGTGTCGGCTTTATTGGTTGATAAAGTGATTGACTTTAATGATTTAAAATCATGGATAGATAAAGAATCAGAATGGCAACGAGGAGTTGTTCCTGTAGCTCTTGTTGAACTGGATAAACTTACCAAGGACTTAAAACCTGCAGTTGCGATTGAGTTGATAGAACCTTTAATACTAGATGGTTCTGAATATGTTCAAAAAGGCATTGGTACCTTGTTACGAGGTTTATGGAAAAAATATCCTTCTCAGATTGAAGATTTTCTGATGAAGTGGAAAGACCAATGTGGAAGATTAATTGTTCAATATGCCACTGAGAAAATGGAGAAGGAGTATAGAAAGAAATTTAGAAGAAGTAAATAAGTTTAAGCTTTAATTACTGTAATAAAACCTTTGAATGATAAAAATTGAAATCGTAAAAAAAACTTTTATTGAAGCATATATTTATAGTCTTTATGTAGTTGTAATCTGGGCTATAGTAAAAATAGGTTATACACCTGAAGAGGGATTAGCAGGCAAGTATATATTTATGATATTTGTTTTGCTTGTAACCTTACCTATTATTCCGGTATTACCTTTGAAAAAGCATAAAAAGCTAGGCTATTTAATTGTAGAGGATGATCATATTTACATTGAACGTCAACGTAGAAAAGAATCTTTTCCTCTTTCTAAAATCAATTATCTTAAAATAAAGCTTACAGGTTATAAAGATCAGATGTTATCAAAGAGCATGAAATATTATCGTCCACAGGAAATGGGTGCCAGAAAGTTTGCAGATGGTTTAGGGAGTTACATCAGGTTTAATCATAGAACAGATAAATATAAATATGATTTGTATTTTGATGAGGAAGATGTTTATGAGGAACTAAAAACAGTACTAGCCCAGAGGGAAGAAAATTATCCGGATATACAGCTGAATATTAAACGGTAAATGGACTGTAATTAATGAGCTATTTAACATCTATATTTTTAACTCAACGAAGGATTTTATTTTATATATCGTCAATAGGAGTATAACATAATACAGAAAACTAAAAAACACAGTAATGCATAAATTATTAGGATTAAGTGTGGTATTTGCACTATTGATTTCTTGTAATTCGGGAAGTAAATCAAATACAAATTCATCAGATAGTGATTCAACTGAAAAGACTGTTGTTTGGGATAACTCCTATGGGGGAGTAGATAAAGCTTATGATACGGAACTTTTAGAACTTCGTGAAGAGATGGCCCCAAAATTTCAGACATTAGAATTTAAAGATAGTATTACAGGAAGAACGATGACTTATAACTTGTTTATTCCTAAAGATTACGACGAGAATAAAAGTTATCCTTTAATACAATTTATTGCCGATGCCAGTACCGTAGGAAAAGGTGCAATGGCTCCTTTAAAGCAAGGTTACGGAGCTATTATCTGGGCAACAGATGAAAGTCAGGCTGAAAACCCATGTTTTATTTTATCTCCTGCATTTGCCGGTCCGGATTGGGCTGTAAACGACAAACATGAAACCAGTGAAGAAGTGGCCATATCGTTCCGATTGCTAAATAAAGTAGTTAGCACTTACAATATTGATCAGAAAAGACTTTACACAACCGGTCAATCGATGGGAGGTATGATATCATTTTATTTAAATGCAACCTATCCTGATTTCTTTGCTGCTTCTATCTTTGTTGGTAGCCAATGGGATGTTAATGTATTAAAGCCGTTAGTAAATCAGACTTTCTGTTATATTGTTTCTGCAGGAGACCAAAAGGCATCAGCCGGAATGAAAGAACTTGGAAGTATGCTTAGTGATAATGGAGTGGTTTATGGTTCAGATGTGTTTTCGGCACAACTTCCTCAGGCAGAACAGGAGCAAAAAGTAGAAGAATTATTAAGTCAGGGACATAAAATTAACTTTATTCAGTTTACAAAAGGAACAGTAGTTCCTGACGGTACATCGGAGAGAGGTGCACCTGAGCATATGTATTCATTTGATTATGCCTATAAACTAAAAACAGTCAGAGATTGGTTATTCCAGCAAAAGAAAGACTAATTAACACTAAAAAATATTGATTTCATCAACATCGTGTTTATTTCGGTTAGTATCTAAAAAGCTAAATGCGGTGTTGATGAAGTTTAATTCAAGATTTGATGAATCCATTAAATAAGCAGCAAGAGAAATTAAGAGGAAAGAAGGTAGAGGACATGAATCCTGAAGAGCTTTTGTTGTGGATTGATGCATGCAATAAAATGGAAAACTGGGTTAGCCATAATAAAGCAAGGCGCAGCTGGACCTCTTCAAGAGATGAGGCTATGGAGGAGTATGAAAAAAAGACAGGTAATGTTTAATACTATTCTAGTCCACTATTTCGTCAAGTTCAGGAAATATAAAATATCTACATTTAACTAATAAATACTGATAAGAGAGGTTTGTTATTTTTATATAGAGTGAAACAAAGCATCGTGTAACCTCCAAGATCATTAAATTCTACATAATACTTTGATATTGTTTGTTATTTAGGAATTCAGTTAGAAACCATATTTCCTCTGAGGGGTCTTTTTGCAGTTCTTTTAATGCTTTAATTCGCATTAAATATAAGTTCGGATAAAAAGGATTCCTGGAAATTAATTCCTTTGATATTTTTAAAACCTTCTTATAGTCTTGATTTTTGTAATTTTCATTTAGACTATTTATAAGTGATTCATCGGAATCAAAATTTTCATCAGCATAATTCACTATAAATATATTTCCTAAAATAAAAGAAGGTTGACTATCGTAATCAACAAAATAGTTGCTGGAACTGGATTTAAATTGAAGTGTTAATGTGATGTAAAGTGTATTAATAGTATCATTCTTTTCCCATTTTCCCTTTGTTAATTGAGCAACTCTGTTAAACTCTTTATCATAGCTATCTCCGGGAGAGTTTACCGTAAATGAATTGATTACATCCTTTTCCTGGTCAATCTCAATAATCCCAATCATAGTGGCATATTTAATATTTTCTGGATATCTGATATATGTAGCGACTAACTTTTTTAGTAAATCATTACCACCTATAAAACAGGCCTGATGATTTAGTAAGTCACTATTGTGAATATCAATAAGTTTTTGACCATAAGAGCATATGGAAATTCCCAGAAAAATGAATAAGAATAATTTTTTCATGGATATGTATTTTTAATCTATAGAATCCTGATTATAACTCCAACCCTGATCATCATGATATACCATTAGTTTGGTCATGCCACCATCTATGGTAATATTTTGTCCTGTGATAAAACTACTTTTAGGATCGCATAAAAACATTACTGCATTTACAATGTCTTCCGGTTTTCCAACGCGACCAACCGGGTGCTGACTGGCATCTGAACCTTCAAAAGTAGAATCAGAGGTATCAATCCAGCCAGGAGAAATACAATTGACTCTGGCAATTCCGGCTAATGTTACGGCCATAGCATGTGTAAGCGCTGTTATGCCACCTTTGGCTGCTGTATAACTTTCGGTATTAGCCTGACTCATCAAATGACGGGTAGAGGAAATATTTACAATACAGGCCTTTGGATTAAAATGTTCTTTGAATAGCTGTGTTAAAAGAAAAGGGGCAGATACGCCAACTCTTAATACATAATTGAAGTCATTATACGAACAGGAGTTTATACCGCCACGGCTTAAGCAGGCATTGTTTATTAAGTAGTCTATTTTTCCGTAATCGCCAATAACTTTTTCCGAAAAGACTCTAAGTACTTTCTCATCAGCAATGTCTCCCACAAAGTAATCATTCTCAAGTATATCAATAGTGCATACTTTAGCTCCTTGTTCTTTAAATGCATTACAAATGGCTTTGCCAATACCTTGAGCTCCTCCTGTTACAACAACAACTTTATCTTTCATCATAATTTTTATAAAGTCTTTCAAAAATATTGAATCTAATATACAAATGATTGTGGATTATTGTGCACCAGGATGTATTGAAGTATACCTTAAATATTCATTATAAACAATGTATTTATTGAAGCCCCTTTCGAAAAGAATACTTGTTTTAAATATCATTTTAGGTTATGGCGTAAAATAACTTACAAGTTAAATGAGAAGTTGCAAACAAAAAAACATAGAACAATCGATTAAAACGATCATCCTATGTTTTATATGTTATAACCAATAAACTTTAATATAAAATTTCTGTGTTATAATGCAGCTTTTACAGCTTCAGCAAGTGGTGTTGTAGGACGTCCGATTAGTTCTGATAATGAACTTCCTTCATCATATAAATCACCTTGAGATGCTCCAGTATCCCAGCTTGCTATGGCTTCAGCAAATGCATCCGGTAAACCAAAGGTTTTTAGAATGGCCGCATATTCTCCTTCTGGTAAGTTGTTATAAGGAATATCTTTACCTGATTGTTTTGTGATTTCAGCAGCTAATTTAGATAATGTATAGGCTGAATCACCAGATAATTCATATACTTTGCCTTTGTGTCCTTCTTCGGATAATACAACAGCAGCAGCTTCTGCGTAATCTGCACGTGTAGCTGATGATATTTTACCCTCACCGGCACTTCCGATAAATGCTCCGGCACCTAATGCTCCCTCAATTGATGCGGTATAGTTTTCAGTATACCAGCCATTACGCAAAATAGTGTAATCAATACCAGATTCTTTCAATGCCTTTTCTGTAGCAAGATGTTCACCTGCAAGGTTAAGTGAAGATTTGTCTGCATTTAATAAACTAGTGTATACAATCCAGCTAACTCCGGCACTTTTAGCTGCCTCAATTACGTTAGCATGTTGACTTGCACGTTTTCCTAATTCATTACCTGAAATAAGTAATAATGAATCAATACCTTTTAATGCCTCTGCTAAACCTTCCGGTTTTTCATAATCAAATGCTCTTGCTTCAACTCCTAATGATTCAGCCTTTTCAGGTGTACGTACTAATGCTACAATGTTTTCTGATGAAACTCTCTTTTTTAATTGTTCAACAACAAGGTTTCCTAATTGACCTGTTGCTCCGGTTACTGCTATCTTCATTTTATTAATTTTTGTTGATTAAGTAATATTATAATTCGTCATATCGTTAGTTCATAAAAACAGAACTTTCTTTATGATGTGTATTATAGTCTTTGTTTTTCTTCTTATCCTATTTTAACTGAGGTCATAGATAACGAACCTCCTACTGTTTCATCGTTAAAAAAACTTACTTTGTCTTTTTTGTTTTGTAAAGCAAGTATGTAGAGCAATGGTAAAAAGTGTTCAGCTGATGGTATGGATAAATTAAATTCTTTACCAAGCTTTTTATAGTTCATCAAGTCTTTATGATTGCCATCAAGAATAAGTTCTTTCATTTTATTGTTAGCCTCAATAGCCCAATCATAACCATAGTTTTCATTCAATTTTGACCAGTGGATCATACCAAGATTGTGAACAAGGTTTCCACTTCCAACTATTAAAACACCGTTGTTACGCATTTCGTTCAATTGTTTTGCAAGTTCGTAATGTTCCTGCGGTGTCTTGTAATAATCCAGACTTAGTTGAATTACCGGAATTTCTGCAAGCGGATACATGTGCTTAATAACTGTCCATGCTCCATGATCTAAACCCCACTTATCATCCAGATATACATCAGTAGAATTAATCTGCTGTTGAATTTGCTCTGCTAGTAATGGCATTCCCGGAGCTGGATATTGTACTTCGTATAAAGCTTTTGGAAATCCACCAAAATCATGAATAGTTTTGGGTTGTTCCATGGCTGTAACGTGAGTACCTCTTGTTTCCCAATGAGCCGAAATAGCCAGAATAGCTTTAGGCTTTGGTAATTCTGAAGAAACATTTCTAATTCCCTGAACGAATTCATTTTCTTCAATAGCGTTCATAGGACTGCCGTGGCCTATGAATAGCATTGGCATTTTATTAGTATTTTCCATCATCTTCGGTGTATTTTGTTACTGAGTTAAGAACTTCATGATATTAATTGGTAGTTTATGATTTTTTAATCCCAATTAGATTCTTTTGATAAAGCGTATTTGCCAGCTCCTGTAAAGATTAGAGCAACGGCTCCAAACAGATATAATCCAAGTAATTCAACACTCCAGCCACCATGTTCATTAATGGTAAAAAGTTGTTGGCTGTGAACCATAAAAATCGCAACTAAACAATTAAAGGCATAAATTGCGGATGCAATTCGGATTTTATAACCTGCTAATATTGCTAATGGTGCAATTACTTCACCTACTATCACCCCATAAGCAATAAAACCGGGCATCCCCATTCCTGATAACATTCCTTTAATAAAATCCAGGCCATGAATTAGTTTAGCTATGCCATGAAGCAACATTAATAAACCAATTGAGATACGTAATATCAATAATCCTAAATCAGTATTTTTTTTCATTTTGTATGTTTTTAATATTCTGTTTATGTATTACTTAGTATAAAAAGTGTGTTTTAAAAACCCAGCCATCTTATAATGGCCAGGTAAAAACTCAATTATGAAAAGATTACAGTAATCCCAATTGACTCATAAATGTCTGGTTGTCCCAGAATAGATATTCTTCGTACATTACACCATCTTCATTCCATAAGCCAATGGTTACCATATTAATTTTAAAAGCCTGCCCTGTTGGATCAATATACTGACCATCACCTATTGGCATTGGTTCTGTAAAAGTGCCTTCCATGATACCCATTACAGCAGTTATATTTCCTGAACCTATTGCAATAGGATGTTCCTTAATTCTGGTATCAGGAGCATATACAAACATGGCAGCAAGATCAGCAATATGAGTATCAAGACCTGTTGTTGTACTTCCATCCGGCCAATGAACTAAAATATCTTCTGAGTGGCTTTCATGTAAGCGAGTCCATTCCTGATTTGTAAAAACTTCATAGTCTAACTCATCAAAAGTTTCAAGATATTGTGCAATAGTCTCATCTGCCAAAGCAAGTTTTGCTAACTCCGCTTTTAGTTCTTCAATTTCGGTTTGGTACTCTTGTTCTTTTTCTTCACTTAAATCGTCGTCACAGCTTACAAATAATACAGCAGCCATTAATACAATCATCATCTTTGATACAATCCAATTTGTTTTCATTTTTATGTGTTTTGTGTGTTATTATTACAATTGTTGTTGTGTGTATAAGATTATAGTGTTAGTTTAATGTCAAGTGTGAATATGTCGTCAATCACTTTATCCCCAAGGTTATCGAAGAATGAATCTGAACCGTATCTTACATCAAATTTTGAACGATCAATATCTACTTTGGCCGTATATACATTTCCGGATTGAACTACATCAAAAGAGATATCTTCAGTTTTACCTTTGATGGTTAGCTTACCTGAAACTTTTGCTTTACCATTTTGAAAATTAGATGCTTTTGTAACAACAAACTTTGAAGTTGGGTATTTCTCTACACCGAAAAAGTCATCAGATTTTAGGTGTCCAACTAATTTTTGGTTGTATCCTTCGTCTTCAAGATCTGTATTGGATAGTGTACTCATATCAATCACTACTTCACCACCTGCAATCTGGTTGTTTTCAAATTCGAAGTAGCCACTTTTTAAATCGATTTCTCCATTATGTGAACCACCTATTTTTTTCCCTGTCCACTTTACAACAGAAGCTTCTTTATTTACTTCTTTTTTTTGAGCAGATGTATAAACTGTACCTGCTACTAATAATACTAATGCTAATCCTAACGTTTTCATATGACTTAATTTTAATTGTTTATATGTATAATTTCATTGATAATCTGTCCTTCGCAATTCCAAATTAACATTGAAGTTTGCGTGTATTTTTGTTCTCCCAGATCCTTATGTATGTAATTAAATAGCCATTTTATTACTGATACATTTTTATCTGTTATTATATTCAAAACCTTAGCTTCTTTAAATTCGGTTATGCTTGTAACTAATTTTTCTTCTTGTAATCTACAGGCATCTTTACCTCTTGTTGGATAATGATCTGTTTCCTGTCGAACAATGTTTTCAGCATAAAATTTTTCAAACGCTTCCAGCCATTTTCCTTCAGAAATCATATCGCTTAACTTTTCGATACGTTCTGCAAGAGATAATTTTTGTGGATCAATTTTTTGCATTGTTTTTTGCTTTATTGTTACAATACAAAGATATGGTGAGGGCATGCCCCACTCACTTGACCTATGTTAAGAAATGAAATTGATCTGGATCAAGTAGATTGGGTGAGAGGTAAAGGGTAGAAAGGTTAACAGTCAGAAATATAGAAAGTAAGGAGTGATAAATTTATTATGGAGAAAGGAGCAGGGACAAAGGACAAAGGATAAAGGAAGGCATGAAATACATTCTTTTACGAATGGAATTCTGGATATCTGTTGGTAGACAAACCAGACCAGTTAAATTGATAAAAGGCAGAAAAAGATTATTAAAAGGACTATATAAATGGTCAACTCAACAAATTAACAACTCTGCAATTCAACAATTATTAATGAGTAAACAAGCCAAAAATCAACTTTTAACTTTTGACTTTCAACTTATAACTATTAATTAGTGTTTCTTTCGGATCCGGCTTAAACTTTCAGGTGTGATACCTAAATATGATGCAATGTATACAAGAGGAACACGCTGAAACATATCGGGATGTTCCTTAAGCATCTCATTATATCGGTCAACCGCAGTATCCCACATGGTCGCATTTAGTCGTTCCAATGCATTTATATACGCTTTTTGGAATAGTATTCTGAAGTAGCGTTCCAGTTTAGGCACTTTTTCGTATAGCTCTTCGAGTTTATCCAATGAGATGCGTAAAAGATGAGTGTCTTCCAGTGCTTCTAGATAGTATAAAGAAGGACGTTGGGAAAAGAAGCTTTGTAAGTCGCTAATCCAGTTATTATCCATTCTTATTTGGTAGATATGTTCATTGCCTTTGGCATCTACGAAATAGGAACGCATACAACCTTGGGTAATAAAATAGATATATTTACACACTTCACCAGCCTCTAATAAATCCTTTTTCTTTTTTACAAAAAGGGTTTCAAATTCTGATAAAACTATTTCTTCTTCTTCAGGAGTTAGGTTAATCCATTTATTAAAATAATATATAAGCTTATGATCTGATGAGTGCATTGTTTATTTTGTTTAATCAATATGAAAAGAATCAGTCTCCATTGTTAAGACAAATTCCGGATCTAATATAATCAATGGTTAAAAATAATATGAGATTTTGAATCTTATCATTTAAACATTTTGTAAAGATTTATTGATGATTTTATCAATAAATGTCATGATAACTCCTGTCATCAGAAATAATATTAACACCAAAAATATATTTTCTCCGGCTTCTAAGTAGTTTAATTTTCTAAGATCAATAAAGAAGTAGGGATACCAGTTTACTAGTCCTCCTCGTATTAATGTATATATTAGGTAAGTAAAAGGGTATAACAAGCTTCGTATACTGTCAGACCAAAGTAATTTACCTTTGGGTACATAAATAATCCACCGTATTAAGTAAAGTATAGGAGTTAGAACATGTAATATATTGTTATATATAAATTCCGGAACCGGCTGAATCCATAGGCTGCGCAAGGCAAAGTTATATATTATGCAAACAATAATAATGCATGAAGTTAACGATGCTTGAACTATAGGTTTGCTGAAGAAGTGACCAACTTTTGTTAAAGGAAATAATAATGTAACTGATAAACTTATTGCAATCAACAGATTTGTTAACACAGTAAAGTAGCTTATCGTATTAGCAATATTGTTTGATGCCATAAATTGTAAAATTATGGCTATCCAGGTTGATGCAGCAATGGTTAAATCAAGGTATTTATGGTTGGATTTATTCATAAAGTAATCACTGTAATTTTAAGCGGTATTTATTGTCTTTTGCAATCAATAACAACAAAGGGCACGCTTAATTTTAATATTCCTTCTTCCTCAGACTTTTTATTTAGTTCCTGCTCAATTAATTTAAATACTTCTGATTGTCTTTCCTCTGGAACGATCTCTTTCCATCCATCAATAAAAGCGAGTCTGATAAAATGATGATTTAGCATTGTAGTTCCATCAACAAACTTATAGTCAAATTTATCATGTGCTACACAAATGATATCGAAATTATGCGACTGTAAAAGTTCAAGGTAAAGATCAAGGGGCTTTCTCTTTTTATTAATCTGCTCCTTCATTGACTTGATACACGATTTAAGATTTAAATCAGTGAGTACCTTTTTCATCACAGAATAGAATTCTATCATAGTATCATTTAAGTTCATACTATGTATAAATTGTCCTTGAGACTTTATAATTCTAGCGCACTCAGAAAGTGATTTATTGAGGTCGCTTACGTTGTTTAAACCGTTGTTGCTCACAATTAAATCAATCGAATGATCCTCTAAAGGAATATTTTCTGCTACTCCTTTAATGATTTCTACATTGTTAATTCCATAAAAATCAATTTTCTTCTGAGCTCTTTCAATAGCAGTATCCCATGGATCAATACCATATATTTTAGAATCACTACCCAGTCGCATTGCTAGTTCTGTTAACGGAAAGCCGGCACCAAAGCCAACGTCAACTGCTTTAATATTTTTTTTATATTGAATTCCTTCCAAAAGTTTTAAGCCAAATGGGGCAGCCCACAATGGTAGCTCATCAAAAACTTCAACAAGCTTTTCCGAATTATAATCCCAGTTGGTTTTTAGATATTGAGTCATATGCTGGATAAAAGTTTTACTTAAAGATATGTTTAAACTATTATAATATCTAGTCTGGGGCTTGTTAATATTTAAACATTCAAACTTGCTTATAGATAAACTCGATCCGAATTAATGATTAATTAAGCAATCCAGCAAGCAAATATATTCTTTGAGATTTATCTATAGTCAGGTATCTATTTATAAACCTTTTTTCTTTTTCAATATCAGAAATTAAGGATGATATCTTAGTTTGGTTTTCTGATATGCAATTATTTAGATCTGCATTTGAAGATGATAGACCATATAGTTGTCCATAAGCTGCATAAAGACTATTCTCCGTTTTTTGGATTAAATCTTTTATACCATCATCATTAATTTTAGGATTTTGAAAAAGGTTATGTCTATAATTGATATATAAATTAAACTTGTCTATTGCATAATTTAAAGTGTCGATAGCTTTTTTGCATTTTGAGTTAGCTATAAGTAGTCTATTTTGTTCTAATTCCGCTTCTACGACAGGATTAATAACTCCGCATTTTATTATTCGTCTGTTTGTATTTTCAAGTTGACTTATTTCATCTATTTTTTCATAATATAAAATAGAATCAGAGAAAGAAAAATTCCCATTTGTACTAATCTTTGAATAGTCATGCGAAAGAAAATCTTTGTTATTGATTGGATTATCTAAAAACTGCCATATGGGATCGAAAGGCATATGGTCTTCGATAAACTTTTCCGGTGAATCTAAAAAATATTTATTATTAAAATCATGTATATATTTTCCATTTTGTACATATCCTGCTGCCCAAGTTACATCAATTAAATAGTAGCTCGAATCCACTTTTACTCCATTCCAGTCATGTCCAATTGTGTCGGAATTTCTTGTATATCCCGAGATTAAATAACTTTTTAAACCAGCCACATTACTCATTGCAGAAAATAGAGTTGCATAATGGGCACAAACACCCTGTCTGTTTTTTAATACTTCTTCAATAATCTGTTTTTCTGAATTATATACCCGACTTGAATCTAAAAGGCTTAAATTGTATCTGATATTGTTTGCAATCCATATGTAAATTGCTCTTGCCTTTTCTTCATCAGAATCTAAGTTTTTAGTTAAATAGTTTGAGATTTCAATGTAAGTATTTAAGGAATCAGGTACGACTATTGAATTAGAATCAATTTGTTTATACTTAGAGTTTGTACATCCAATTATAAATAGAAGGAAACAGAATAAATAGTATTTTTTCATTTTAAGCAGGAATGGTTTTAACAATATATTATTTAGGGAAGCTAATGTAATCAAATACTAATCTAAATAGAAATGAACCATAATAGTAATTGATCCTGAGTAAAGGCCGTAATTGAAAAAATGAAATGTAGATATAAAAAATCCCAATATGTATTGCTGTTAAGCAAATAACATATTGGGAAAAAATATGGAGATATTTTAATGCTTGTTTATTCTTTTAAAAACTGTACCAAAGGTTTAATAAACCTATCAAAATCCTCGATGTGAGGTAAGTGACCAATATTATCCAGTTCTACCAATTTTGAGTTAGGGATTTTTTTCTGAGTTTCTTTACCTAGTTGACTGTATAAACCCATCGTTTTTCTTACTTCAGCAGAAACCAATGGCTTACCTAAAGCAGTTCTGTCTCGCGTACCAATTATTAATAGTGTAGGAGAAGTAATATTTTTGAACTCGTATACTACTGGTTGAGTAAAAATCATGTCGTAAGTTAAGGCTGCATTCCATGCTATGGTTTTATAATCAGAATTTAAATACCAACCAGCTAATAAAGTAACCCATTGTTCATACTCAGGTTTCCATTTATTGTCGTAATAACTTTTAAGCTGGTAATTTTTTATTTTAGCATAGTCTTTCTTTAATTCATTTTGATACCACCAGTCTACAGGTTTATAAGTTACTTTAAGTTTCCAATCTTCGAGACCAATAGGGTTTTCTAAAATTAACTTTTCAGTAATATCCGGATACATTAAAGCAAAACGAGTTGCCAGCATTCCACCCATAGAGTGACCTAATATTGCAGTCTTTGTTACTCCGAGAGAATCTAATATTGCTTTAGTGTTTTGTGCAAGTTGTTGAAATGTATAGTGGAAATGATCCGGTTTTGAAGATTTACCAAATCCAATCTGATCAGGGACAATGACTCTGAAGCCTTCCTTGGTTAAAGCTTCAATTGTAGTTTGCCAGTACGCACCGTTGAAATTTTTGCCATGTAATAAAACAATGTTTTTCCCATTGTAATTAATCGGCTTTAAATCCATATAAGCCATTTTTAAGGATTGACCTTGAATGTTTAAAGTGATAGTATTTACCTCATATGGATATTTGTAATTTGATAATTCAATGTCAAGCCATTGCAAATCTTTTGTTTGAGATATTCCGGATTGAGAATATAAAAATGAGATAATAAATAGTAATAGTACTTTCTTCATATAATGTGTTTTGCTTAGATTAACACATTAATGAAGAGTTTTGTTGAAAATACAGATTAAGATCTTTCTGCTATATAATTATGGTTTAACTAGGAGAACATTTTATTGGTAATTTCATAATTTGAGCTCATAAAGATACTGCATTAAGGATTATAAAGAATATTTCATCTGATTCTTACGATAATATCATGTTATATATTATCATAAAAGCTGTCTTTACCAGACATTACAGTTCTTAATTTTATTAAACCGGAAGCTTTTATCTGCCTAATTCTCTCACTTGTTATATTCAGCAAATCAGCAATTTCATCCAAACTATGTATCTTATTATTATTAAGGCCAAACGATAAATTTATTATATGAGCTTCTCTTTTGTTTAATGTATTTATAGCTCGTAGTAAATCTATTTTCACTGAATCGTAAACCAATTCTGAATCAGGAGAAGGAAAGTCTTTATTCTCAATCATGTCGTTTAAACATAAACCACTGTCTCCATCGGAGCCAAAGGGCTTATCCAATGATTGTTGACGAATTCTTAATTTATTGTTTTCAGTAACTAAATCTTCTTCAATTTCAAGATAATCGGCTAATTCTTTATTTGTTGGTTCTCTTTCGAACTTTTGTTCTAAATAGGATGTGGCTTTTGATACTTTGCTCATTGTTGACAAGCGATTCATCGGTAATCTTACCACTCTTGTTTGTTCCGATATTGCCTGAATAATAGACTGTCGTATCCACCAAACCGCATAGGAAATAAATTTGAATCCTCGGGTTTCATCAAACTTTTTAGCTGCTTTTACTAATCCAACATTTCCCTCATTTATTAAATCAGCGAATGATAAACCTTGATTTTGGTATTGTTTGGCTACAGATATAACGAAACGTAGATTTGCTTCTACCAGTTTTTGTAGTGCAATATCATCTCCACTACGAATTCTTACAGACAACTCAACTTCTTCTTCCGCACTAATTAATTCGTATCT
Source organism: uncultured Saccharicrinis sp. (assembly GCA_963666825.2). Classification (GTDB taxonomy): domain Bacteria; phylum Bacteroidota; class Bacteroidia; order Bacteroidales; family Marinilabiliaceae; genus Saccharicrinis. The sequence goes on from OY763044.2 coordinate 5,197,679, forward strand.
GTTTACCTCAAGAAAATATCTGTTTACTGAGATTTCATCTCGTTGAGTAATTTGTTGAGTAATTTTTAGTTGCCTCAATACTATTGTTTTTTAAGTAATAAGTTTAATTGATATATAAAAAACTTCATTTAAAGTAGTAACGATTTTTAAATAACGTTTTATTTGGTTTAGGCTAAGAAACTTCAGATCTATAATTATGCTGAAATACTAAGAGTTTTTTTACAAACCTACACCTACTGCTATAATCGAAAATTTGCGACCTTCTGAATTTACAGCAGATGTAAGTTAAGTGTTAGAAATATAAAAACCCATTCCGCATATAATATCTGGAACAGGTATTTAAATTTCTAATTTGAAATAAATCCAAATTTGTATGTTATTTTACATTAAATGCAACATCACCTTTATCGCCTTGCTTAATATCAAAAGTTACATTTTGACCTTCAGAAAGGACATTGTAAGAATTAACTAAACCTGAACGATGTACAAAAACATCTTTATTATTATCTGTTTCAATAAAACCAAAACCTTTAGTTTCATTGTACCATTTTACTTTACCTTCGTACATAATCTAGTATCTTCTTTTGTTATTTGTTTCACTTTTTGCACGTGCTTCATTTACAACCATTGTGCGGTTTTCTAAAGTGGCACCATTTAATTCATTTATAGCTTTGTTTCCATCTTGAGAATTTGTCATTGTAACAAAACCAAAACCTTTACTTCGGCCGTTAAATTTGTCCATAATAATCTTGGCTTCATTAACGGTACCGTACTCTTCAAAGATGCCAGTTAAGTCATCTTCATCAACCCTGTAATCAAGGTTGCCTACATAAATATTCATATTATAACTAAAAATTTGAGCCTGATATATACAAAGCTCTATTATTATTTCGCAGTTTAAATTTAGAGAGGAATTATCTGATACGGATTTTCTTTTTCTAAGCTTTCTGCATTATCTGAAAAGGATAAAAATATGTATCAGTTTAAATACGGAAGGGATAAAATGTACTATTCTTAAATTCAATTTCGGTACAAATGTACATAAATAAATTCTATAACCTACAGAATAATAATTAATTATTGTTTATTATGATTTGAGATTTTAATTTATGAATAAAATAAAGGGGAGAATTTAACAAGGTTTCTAGGTTATATACAGGATATATTTAAGATGCCTTTATTCTTTTAAAATAGAATATTTAAAGAAAGTTTAGGTTGAATGCATAAAGTATTTAATGATTTATTGTAATGTAATATTCACAGGAAAGGTATATTTAATATTCACAGGTTTCCCATTTAATTTCCCTGGTTTCCATTTAGGCATTAATTTTAATACTCTTATAGTTTCCTGATCAAAATCCTCTTGTAATCCACGCAATATATTAATATGAGTCATATTTCCACAGGTATCAATAATAAACTCAGTATAAATCTTACAACATACATCCATTTCTGGTGGATAATTAAAATGATTCATGAAAAACTTAATCATTGCATTCTGTCCACCTGGATATTCAGGCATTGAATCAACGATATAATAGTATTCTACTTTTGAAATAGAATCAATAAGCGGAACATATTGAGTTGAATCCGAGAGATTATTTTGCGATTGGGCAAACATTGATAAACATTGAGACAGAAGAGAAAGAATCAGGGATTTTTTAAGGTTCATTTTGGCCTGCAAAATATTGGATAAATAGTTAAATGTTTTACAATAGTAGAAGTAAACGTTCCGATAGTTGTATTCAATAAGTATAGCTTAAAAAAGTGTTGGAAAGAAGTTATTCTTAAACAACATTACTTCCAACACTTTTTCTTAACTAATTTGCATGAATGGCATCAGCAGGGCATACTGATTCGCATGATCCACAGTCAGTGCAAGCTTCGGCATCAATTTTATAAATATTGCCTGCAGAAATTGCATCAACAGGGCATTCAGGTGAGCATGATCCACATGCAGTACAGTTGTTGTCAATAATGTAAGCCATAGTGATATGTTTTAGTTAATAATGGATATAATATAAGTCAATAAAATGTCTAACACAATACCCTTAATGGGTAAAAAGATACTTTAATCCGTATTTAAGTAATTTTAACTCAAGGTATCTTCATTTTGTTGACATTAAAATAGCTCTATCACCATTAATATACAGGTGTTGGTATAGGTTTAGTTATTCTTTTTAATAACCATCTTCTTTCCTGAATAAGTTATTTTTTTATCATAATTACCAGCTATATTTATACCCGTTCCTTTATTTTGACTAACAAAAATAATATTGAACTTACGGTTAGCGATCATACCTTTGAAAGATCCATTACGCTGTTCAATGGTCAATGATTTTTTTGCATCATCCCAATTGAATGTTATCTCAGCAAAATATCCTTTCTGATAATTATAGTTATCGTATTCATCCTCGTATAAGGTAAAAGTTCCATCTGCTCCTTCATAAACTCGTATCTCAAGATTATCCCAATTCTTTTCATCTGCATACTGTACTTTAGGTCCCCATGGAACTATTGATCCTGCTTTAACATACAATGGAATTATATCCAGAGGAACCTCTTTTTCGATGGTTTGTCCACCAATATATTGTTCGCCGGTCCAAAAGTCAAACCATATAAAACCTTTGGGTAGATAAACATTTTTTGTTTTCACAGTACTGTAATCTTCAACTTTAATAGTATCCTTTCCTTGAATCTGATTTTTCCAATACATTGATTTTGTTACCGGGCTCACCAAAAAAGATTTGCCAAACATGAATTCATCGTTAATATCAAGAGCCTTTTTATCATTAGAAAAATCCATAACCAAAGCACGCATTAAACTAGATTGCTTATTTGTTACTTCCCAAGATGAAGAATAAATATATGGCAGCATACGATAGCGTAGGTTTATATACTTTTCAATAGCGTCATATACAGGATTTCCTTTTTCACCGAATTGGTAAATTTCACGAGGATAGCCTTCTCCATGAGATCGCATCATAGAACAAAAAGTCCCAAACTGCATCCATCGTACTTGTAGTTCGCGATAATCTGGATTATGAAGAGGATCTTTAAAGTCCCATAAAAAGAATCCACCTATATCACTATTCCAATATGGTAATCCGCATAAAGAAATGTTTAATCCTGCTGATATTTGATCTCTTAATGCTTGCCAAGAGGCTACAACATCGCCTGACCATAGGTTCGCCCCATAACGTTGTTGTCCGGCAAAAGCAGAGCGGGTAAGAATAAATACTCTTTTATCGGTGCTTTGTTCCAGTTGATGTTGGGCAACTCCTCCAACTGTCATTAAGGGAAAAGCGTTGCGTACTTTTCTAAAAGAACCTAAATAAGTTTTTGTATCGAAGTCTGAAGGTTCAGGATTAATATGATCAGGTTCTGAAGAGTCAATCCACCAACCATCTATCCCCAATGAAAATAAACCTTCATTAAGATACTTCCAGTAAATGTCACGAGCTTTTGGATTATATGGATCATAGACTTTGACTCCTGATGGATAATCCATTCGAGGTGGCCAGGTTTCTATCCCTGAAAGTGGCCAGGTTTCAAAATTGAAAAGAGCATTAATACTATCCAGTTCTTTGTATTGTTTTGTTTTAGGGCCAAATGAATTCCAGATTGATATGATCATATGTGTATTTAGATTGTGCACATCATCAACCATCTTTTGAGGTTTAGGAAAACCAGAATTTAAAAAATCCATTGCATTCCATAGATAATTACTTCCCCAATATTGCCAATCCTGAATAATACCATCAAGAGGAATTCCTAATTCACGGTATCTCTTAACCACACCTAGTAACTCATCCTGAGTTTTATACCTTTCCCGGCTTTGCCAAAATCCATAAGTCCATAAAGGATACATGGGAGCTTGTCCGGTAAGGTTTCGCATACAAGCAATTACACTGTCGGCATTTTCTCCATACATAAAATAGTAATCGATGGCATCTCCAACATCAGATTTAAAATAAGTGCTATCCGGTGTGTCTTCAAATGTAGTAGGAGAGTAGTTATCCCAGAATAATCCATAACCTTTACTAGATAACATGAATGGGATGTAGTCATCGGTGTTGCTTTGGATCATACGAAGCTTTACACCACGTTTTGACATTTTACCATCTTGTTGCTGTCCTAAACCATAAATCTCTTCGTCTGGATCTAGTTTAAAAGATTGGTTAACTGTATATGTTTGGGTACCTGCATCATTGAAATCATCAAATGAAGCTCCTTCTTCCTTTTCTGTTAAAAGCTTTATGTTATTATGGTAATAAGCAATTTTGCCATTGATCAGGTTTAATGTAACATGAAGCTTATTGCTCGATACTATTAATTCATTTTCCTTTTCCTGGATTTTAAATGAAATTGTTTCCGGGGATTGTATTACAGAAAGGCTTTGCTTGGAAAAGCTCTTGTTTTCAGGATGTTTTATTACTCTAATAGTTGAAGAGTTATAAAACTGAAGTTCGATTTTAACTGAATTTACTGTTGTTGTTAAACCTGTTTTTGTTTCTAAGTATGACTGGGCATTTGTCATTACGCTAATTAACAGTAATACAAAACCTGTTTTGATCAATTTAAAGTTCATAGGACGTTTAGTTTATTATATGCTTTATAGAAGGAAAATGTGTCTGATTCTGATTATAAAGTATTATTTGATAAAGTAGATAATTTTAAAGGCTTTTAAATATAAAGAATGATGATGGATAATAAAATTTTAGAGGGAGTAACTATTATTAAATTTATTGCATTTCAATTCTGTATATGCATGTTTGATCTCCTTTTCTTACAGATGAAATAACAGTTGCTTTTACCGGAACACCTATTACTGTTGAAAACATTTTTTCTGCAAACCCTTCAGAGCAATAACAAATGGCTTCAGTATTCACATCTTTTTTGTGTTCAAGAATTGGACAGACACAATAATTTTTATTTTCATCAGCTAGAAGAACCTTTGATTCTTTATTGTAATCAATTTTCCAACCCCAGGCAGTTTCTAAAAAGTTATTAAACTTATCCAAATCTCCAATATAATCGGATAGTACAGCATCCATATTGAGATTATTGTAATGTATTACAGCTGATTTTTTTACAACATGTTTTAATACTTCTTTATCCAGATCTTGATTTAAGTTTGAAAGCAGATTTGATAGCCATTCTTTCTGAAGTTTTAAGTTAGGATCGGGAGCAACGTCATTATCATTACTTGTACTTCCGGCTAATGAACTAAAGCCACAAAAACACATCCCGCTTAAACATGCTTTCTTAAGGAAATTCTTTCGATTCATATAGATTGATTTATAACAAATGAGTGTGAGTAGATTGCAATATTTGAATTGTTATTTCCTTCGAAGATAATGACTTTGAACGATTTGATCTAAAAATATTTTGGTTTCTACATGTTCAAAACTTAAAGATATTGGTAATTCTGAAAACAAAGAACTTCCATCTCCAAGCATAACTGGAATGGTTGTAATGATCAGTTCATCAATTAAGTCTTCTCTTAAAAAGCTTTGTATGGTTCTGCCTCCATCAATATATAAACGCTTGTAGCCTTTGATATTTAAGTCACTAATAATGCTTTTCAGATCACCATTTATCAATTCTATCTTGCCTTTATACGCATCTTTAACGGATTTCAATGTTTTACTAAGAACATATACAGGCTTTGAATAGGGCCAGTCAATATCAAAATTACACACTGTTTCAAAAGTTGCGCGACCCATTATAATTGCATCAATACTCTCCATAAATTCAGAATATCCCATGTCAATATTTTCCGGATTTGGAATGGATTGCAGCCAATCTAATCCTCCATTTCTATCCGAAATATATCCATCTAAACTTTTGGCAATAAACACGATGTTTCTTTTATTTCTAAATGTCATATTCTTATGCCTATTTTATTGTTATGATTTCTAAAGTGGAATGGGTGCTTGTTGAATTGCAATTCTTTCAGCTCTTTCTTTAATAGCTTGATTCATTTTTTCAAAACCTTTTTGAGTATCCCTATCTAAACTTTTTGAAAACAACTTCACTAATACACCATTAAAATTTTCACTGTGTTCCAGGGTAGTGGTGCCATCCCTATTTTCCTTTAGATAAAACCGGTGTTCTCCATCAAATAAACCTTTAAACAACAAATGACCAAGCCATTTAAATTCTTTATGCTTATCAAAGGCTGTTACTATTGGTTTGAAGGTCATCCCTTGCAGTTTCACAGTTATCTGATTTCCTTTTTTTACTTCACCGGAAAGGGATTTTATAAAAGGATTCCACTCTGGAAAATTTTCAAAATCAGTTAATGTTTGCCAAACCTCTTTTATGCTGGCATTAATCCGAATCGATGTAAATATTTTCTTCTTCATAATAAATGTTTTTTACAAAGCTCGTTTAGAAATGAGCCTTTGCTCTTGACAAATATCAAGAGATTTTCTTATTCCTTATTCTGCTGAAGGTTTCTGGCGACATACCTAACATTGAAGCAATGTATTGTAAAGGAACCTGGTTAAAAAGTTCCTTGTTTTGCTGAAAATATTTATCGTAGCGTTCTTCTGCACTTAACGAAAGATGATCAAAAATCCGATCTTCCAAAGTAATAAAGCAACCGGCAATGATTTTCTTTTCTATCTCATCCCAATTAGGTAAAACTGTTTTTAACTGGTTGTAGTTGTTCTTATCAAGAGTGTAAAGTATAGTGTCGGTTAGTGCCTGAATATTCCAACGGGCTCTTTGTTGAAATAAAAAACTATAAATATCAGTTAAGAAGTAATTTTTTGAACCAATCCATTGAGTAACTTCTTTATCATCTATCTGAGAAAAAACACGAATAAAACCACTCTGAATAAAACTAAGTTTGTCGCAATATTGACCGGCTTTAATAAAGTAATCTCCCTTTTTTAGTTCTGTTTCGACAAACAACGAAGCTATTTTATCCAGCTTTTCATTCGACAAGCCAAAATAAGAACTGATATTTTCTTTTAAATCATTCACTATTTATGTTTTAAATACTTATTATGCACTGCAATCAAAAGAAGCCCTGTCAATAATTGTAAGGAACCATTTGTTTTTAATTAAGGTAAGATAAAATATAATTACATTATCCTTATCATCAATACAAACCACTTTTCTACTATTGTTCTCAATGTTCTTGAATCTTATAATTTCTGAATCAATGATATTATCTTCTCTATAAACCTTTAGATCATAAGCTGTTTGTGAAAGAAAATGATCTGTGTTTATTGTATCGCAAAACAACCCATTTTTACTCCAATTATCAGTATCACAATCGTATTCGGGGAATGGTTCAAATTTTAAGTTATTATAATCTGAAATCTCAGAATATGGAAGATACTCCGGAATGGGATTGTGAAAGTCAAGTTCATGAGTAATTAGATACTCATTAAATACACCCCGTTTAAAAAGAATAATTATGCCAATGTCATCATGAGTAAAACTATTTATTTGATGAGCATTCTTATCATTAAAAGCATTTAAAATTGAGATAACTGTATTTACAAATTCAGGTTCCTGAGCTTTTAAGATAAAAGGACAAGCATAAAGCAGGTAGAATAATAATAATCGGGATACAATTTTACTCATGATAGATTTTAAATATTATCTACAGGTAAATAAGGTATTGAAATCGTAAATGTGGTACCTTTATTTAACTCACTTTCTACATCAATAGTTCCTCCAAATGCATTTATATACGCCTTAACAATTGACAATCCCAGGCCAGATCCTTCATGTCTGTTACCTTTATTTGGATGAGCTTGTACAAAGTGTTCAAATATCCTTTTAATGCTTTCAGAAGGTATTCCGATACCGGTATCTTTAATAACAAATACTAAATCATCATTATCAATAGAAACACTAAAAGTTATAGAACCTTTATCTGTAAATTTAATGGCGTTCTTAATTAAATTGGTTAAGATACTTTCTAGCTTTATTTTATCAGTCTGAACAATTGCCTTTTTACCCTCAATTAATTGATTGATTTTAAATTCCAACCCTTTAGCAGTAGTTTCGTTTTTAAAGAAATTGTAAACAAACAATATGGTATCGTTCAAATTCACACTTTGATAGTGGACTTCTATTTCACCGGATTCAATTTTTGATATTTCAATGATGTCGTTGATGGTTTCAAGCAAACGTTCTCCGCTTTTTGCAATTATATCAATATAGCTATTGCTTGCATCCTTATTCAAATCAGGAGTTTTTAATAAATCCAGGAATCCTAATATTCCATTCATCGGAGTTCGGATTTCATGAGACATATTCATTAAGAATATTGATTTAAGCCGATCACTTTCCTCTGCCTTATCCTTCGCAATTTCCAGTTCTTTATTTTTTGCAGAGAGATCATTCGTTAACTGTAAGGCAATCTGCTTGGCTGCATACTTTGTATTTAATAAAGCCAACACTAATAATGATAAAAGCAGACTGATAATCAAACCACTGGTAAATATAATGGTTACTTTATTTGTTAGAAAATGTGTTTTTTTAGCTGAATTAGAAAATACTAAAGACCAGCTTCGACCGTATAAATCAATCTTTAGGATGAGACTATTTTCTGTTGCTGATAGATCAGATGTTAATCTTCCTTTTTCACTATCATACATTTTATATTGATCGGAAATTGTGTTTCCATCATATATTTTAAGATATATATTTTTGTTTTCAAGTAAATTCCAGCTGCCAATAATATTTTCCATTAAGTCATCCATTCGGTAGGGACTGCTCGCCCAACCCTTAAGAGCAGCTCTTCTTTCCTCCTTATTTGTTAATGGTAAATCCCAATTATAAATTGGCGTGTACATAATAATCCCAGCCTGAATATTTGTGTCATTTTCCTGAATAAGCTTTAGTTTGCCCGTTAAAATTGGTAAGTTAAGGTCACAGGCTTTTTGCATGGCTTCTCTTCTTGTGGGTTCTTGAAAGGTATCATAGCCAATGGCCTTTTTATTACGTTCATCCTGAGGTTCCAGATATATAATCGAAGTATATTCTTCTCTTTCGTATTCCGGTTTAACGGTATAATCTTTATAAATTTCTTGAAAATGTTTTATGTGATCTTTAAGCTGATCTTTTGGTATAATAACATTGTATCCAATACCTTGATATCCGGGTAGGTTTTTGCTAATCTTACTAAGGTTGATGTATGTTTCCCACTCCTTTTTAGTTACTGTGTCAGATGAACTCACAAATGATGAAATGTCTCTTAAGAGTTGAGCATGAAAATCAAGTCGTTTTTTAATATTAAAAGAAATTTCATTACATGAAATTCTATAATCTTTTTGATGTTGTTTGTCTAATAGGTTCTTGGAATATCGTGTTGCCAGGAATGTAATTATTAATCCAATAACAAGTATTATTAATGCTATACCAATATTCCTGGAGTGAGTTTTCATAAATTAAATTTTTCTTCCATCAGCGGATGGAAACTCTCTGTTATATATCCTGATAACAATCAGGGAGTAAGATATAAGTATGTCTTGATCGTATCTGTAAAACGATTCTGGCGTTTCTTTTAGTATTAAACAAATAAATTTAGTGTAGCTTCAATAAATATACTTATCACTATTGATTTATACGAATTCTGAGCTCAAAGATTTTAATAAATATTTGACGAGACAAAAAGTTAATGAAAAAGTGAAAAAGAAACCAATAAGTTCAAAAGGACAATTTATTAATGCGTAATAATATTCAACTGAATTCACTAATTTTTATAAGAAAATTATACGGATTAGTGATATTACCAAACCAACAAATCCACCTACCACTGCACCATTTAAACGGATAAACTGAAGGTCGTTACCAACCTTTTCTTCAATCTGATTTACTAATTCATAATCATTTAGTTTTGAAAGACTAAGTCTCACCATTTCACCAATTTCGTGATGATATTTAATAATCAATTTTTCAATGGTATCTTTAATCCAATCATCAATTTTTGTTTGTGTGATTTTATCTGTTTCCAGTTCTGCTATAAGCTTGTCAATATTTTGATCCAGAAAATGAGTTAAAGGTGTATTGTTATTACTTAACTGAGTTGTTATAGAATCCTTTAAATTGGTTAATATGGTTTGTGTAATGCTATTTGTATCTGCATTCTCAACAAGTTTATTTTGAATATCATGAATCATTTTGGTTGCTTCCGGATCGCCATCGATTAATTTACTTGCAAAACCATATATGTTTTCATCAACTTTCTGTCGTAAAATATGGCTTGAGTCTCCTTTTGCTTCATCAATAGTATTGTTGAATGAATTAATAATTTTATCAACTATGGATTGATTATCAATGGCCCCCACACCTTCACCAACGCCAATGAATAACTTCTTGAAGAATCCTTCTTCTTTGTAGTCATTCATTTGTTTGTTGACCATATTCAGGATTATTTCTCGGGTTTCCGGGTTGTTTATTGTCCGTTCGGCTGAATCTAAAATTATTTCCCATAAATCATTGTGATCTCCCTTATCTAATGATCTTTTTAACCAATGGCCCAAAGAATAAGAAATATCAGCTCCTTTTAGTTGATCTTTTAATACGGTTTGTACTAGTTTCGATACGTCCGGATTGTCGAGGTTCGATATGATACGATTGATTATTTCCTTTATAAATCCTATTACTTTGGTTTTATTTTGAGGTTCTTTAATGGTTTTCAGGACGTTCTTTACAATTTCTATATCCGATATTTTCTCTTTAATAATTTCAGGGGATAGCCATTTGTTGGTTACTAAATCAACAACCCCATTTGTTAATTTTATTCTGTTTCTTACAATAATATTTGTGTGGTTTTTAATGATCGGAATTGGTATTTCCCTAAACAGAGCACTCACTGCAAACCAATCTGCAAAACCACCAATAGTTGCTGCTTCAAAGCCTGACAATAAGATATGCCAATATTCATTTTTTAGGTATCCTATATGAATAAGTGCTTGTACAGTTACTAATCCCAGTATTGAAATTATTAGTGAATTTCTACCAATAAGGTTTCTGCTTTTATTCATCTGTTTACTTTATAATTAATAAAGTTAAAGGTCGGTCCGTTTTCAGATTTTTAATGCACTTGGTATTCGTTATTTCAAATATATCTAATTCAAAAAGTAAAACCAATTTAGTAGTCTAAGTTCTACATTACCATCTAAAATATAATTGTAATTAAATGGTTATGGTTGAAGATTATGATATATCAGTTTTTGTTAGCTTATTAATCATTCCTTTAAAGATAATTCCATGTAAGGGTAAAACTGAGTACCAATACATACGACCCAATAATCCTTTCGGACGAAAAGTAGCTGTTTGAGTCAGCGTATGATCTTTAATCTGAAATTCCAACCAAGCATCTCCGGGTAGTTTCATCTCAGCAAATAACAGCAAGCGTTTTTCTTCTTTGTCGGCATATAATACGCGCCAAAAATCCAGTGTATCACCGGCATTTATACTATCAATATTAGTTCTGCCTCTTCTTAAGCCTACTCCTCCAAAGGCTTTATCAATAAATCCTCTTAATTTCCACAGCCAGGTTGCGTGATACCATCCTGTTTCTCCGCCAATTCGCCAAATGTTCTCCAGGCAAGATGAAACATCAGTTATTCGTTTTCTCCTAACATCTTTAAAACAACCGTAAACAGGGACCTTAATATATTCTGATATTTTAAAATCCAGCCTGCCGCTAACGGTTGAATCTTTCCAACTGGATATAATTTCATTTTGTTGGATCTTATTAAAGGCTCTTCTGATACATTCTTTATATGATAAAGGCTTTAGATTAAGCAAAGTCAATATTTCATTATCTCGTGCTATAACTTCTACCTTCATACTGTCCACCAACGAAACTGCCAGTTTGTAGGATGTGGAAGTAATGAAATATAACCAGTACGAGGAGAGTTTTGGCGTCATAACCGGAACGGTATAGATATATCTTTTTAATCCACGAACAGATGCAAATTCAAGTAACATTTCTTTGTAGGTAAGAATTTCATCTCCGGCAATATCAAAATTACGGTTGAATGTTTTTTCATTGTTAAGTACTCCGATTAAGATTTTTATCACATCAGAAATTCCAATAGGCTGACATCTTGTTTTTAACCATCTGGGGGCAACCATAATGGGTAGTTTCTCAACCAGATCTCTTATTATTTCAAACGAAGCACTCCCGGAACCAATGATGATTCCAGCCCGAACAGTTGTTAGTGCATACCTTCCTTTGCTTAGTTCTATTTCAACATTTTTTCTTGAATTAAGATGTTTGGATAAGGTTTGAGAATTTACAATACCACTTAAGTAGATGACTTGTTTGACATTGGTTTCATTGATTCTTTCTCTGAAATTAATGGCTGACTCTTTTTCTAAAACAGCGTATTCTTTAGATGTGGACATGGAGTGTACTAAATAATACGCAAAATCAATATCTGTAGGAATATTGTTAAGTGATTGTTTATCTCTTAAATCCACCTCAATGATATCAATTCTATTCTGAATCGATTCTTCGGGATGGAATTTATTTTTGTCCCTTACGCAACAAATAACAAAATGACCGGCACCTATTAAAACAGGTAATAATCTCTTTCCAATATAGCCTGTGGCTCCTGTTAATAATACTTTCATGCCGATAATATTTTAGTAATTATAAAATTGCTATGTAGTGAAATGACAGTAGACAAATTATATCTTTATATATGTCATAAAGACAATTTGCAGGAGCTAAATTTTAAAATTATTGTTATTCATGATTGAGATTTTCAAGGTACCATTTAGAATACAAAAAAGCTAAGTTTATTTTTTTTCTTTAGGTTGTACCCTTTTAATTAACAAATACTTTAACCGTTTTGTTTGTACAGATAAGTTCAGATACTATAGATAATAATTTAATACGTATGATAATATTAGTTTAAAAACGAACCGATAATCCGCCTCCCCATCCAAAATTACTGTGGTAATATCCCTGAAGAGAAAAGTTACGGGAAAACATGTAGGACGTACGTATTAGCCAACTCGATTCTCCTTCGTAGTCCGAACCATTCTCCAAATTGTTTATCCAACCAAAATCAGCTTTAAATTCGAATTCTCCTTCAAGGAATATTCTGGGTAAAAGGAGTATCTCACGATCAATACGAAATCGTGGTCGAAGCTGATGGTCAATGCTCAGGTTGGTATTAAACATGTAAGGCGTAAAATATTTCACTCCAACTAATCCAACCGTATTAAATTCATTGTATGAATCCGGTATTTCATTTTCTGTATTTACTGCTGCATATAAACGTACCCAGTCATTCAAATATCTGTTATAGCTTAGTTCTACTTCAGCATTTTCATTGTAATCTCCTTCGGAGCGTAAATTGAATTCATTGCGCGTATTACTTGCTGTTATATCCAGTTCTGAGAAACCGGATCCAATTTGTGCTGCGCCCCAATAAAAACAACGATCGGTTTCATCAATTAAATTTTTGGCTTTAATGTCTTTTAAACGCACATCCCTTTGTGTATCATAACTGAATACGCGAGCCATTCCTCCCATCATATGGTATAAAACATGACAATGAAAAAACCAGTCACCGTATTCCTCATTATAAAATTCAATGGTTACTTTTTTCATTGGCGGAACACTTACCGTATGTTTCAAAGGCGAGCGTTCGCCATTTTTATTAATCACCCTAAAGTAATGTCCATGTAGGTGCATGGGGTGGTGTATCATAGTCAGGTTGTTCATAGTAATTCGGGTAATCTCACCTTTTTTAATATGTATTTTATCATCCTCAGTAAGGGGTTGGCCATTTAAACTCCATATGTAACGATTCATATTACCTGTCAGGTTCAGCAATATCTCATTTACTTTTATATTGGAATTGAATGTTTTGGTATCCTGAGATTCTAAAAAGTCGTAATTGAAATACTGCATACGCTGTGTGTGGTCAAAAATGCTATCGCTTATTCCTTTTTGCATTTCCATCATAGATTTGTTTTCTGACATTGATATAGAGTAAGAATCAGAAGAGGACATATTACTATTACCCATATTCATTTTATCCTGCATTTTCATGCCATACTTTTCTTTTAGTGCTTCAGGAGTATTTCTCTTTTTATTGCCAATTAAAGCCGGTGCTCCCATTTTCATATCCATCTTTGCCATTTGTTTCATCATATTCACTTTGTCGGGTTTTTGAATGACCATAGCCGGGAAAAGTTTTCCTGTACCCAAATGAATTGTAGTATGCCCCGAACCATCCTGAGCAGTTGCTGTAATTTCTAATTTACCTTCAGGAATCGTAACGCTAAAGTCATAAGTTTCGGCAATAGCAAATAAAATCCGCTTCTTATTCACAGGGACCACATTAACTCCATCGGCAGCTATCACCTGAGGATTACCACCGCCGAAGTCGAGCCAGAAATATGTAGAAGCTGATGCATTTATAAAACGCAAACGCACTTTATCGCCCGGTTTAAAACCAGGGTATTCTGCTATATCCAGTCCATTACTAATAAAGGCAGGATAGTAAATGTCAGCAATGTCGGCACCTTCCATTCTATCGCGCCACATTTTTAGTTGTGCCCCAAAACCTCCTTCGGTAACTGCCTTACTTAAAGGAACTGAAGTTCCTTTTTTTAATTGATACCACTCGTTTCCACGTTTCAGATTGCGAAGTATATTTAGGGGCTTTTCATTGGTCCAGTCTGATAAAACAACGATCAATTCCTTATCGTATTCCTCTGTCTTTTCTTTAGGATGAATAACTATTCCTCCATAAACTCCTTTTTGCTCTTGTAGCATGGTATGGGAATGATACCAATAGGTTCCCGATTGATTAATAGGAATACGATACTGGAGTGTTTTTCCGGGTTTTATGGGTGGAGTTGATAAATAAGGTACACCATCGTAAAAATTAGGAAGAATAAGTCCATGCCAGTGTACCGATGTTTCAACATCCATTTTATTAGTAACATTAATGATGGCCAAATCTCCTTCTGTAAATTCGAGAACAGGTCCGGGAATACTCCCGTTTATGGTCATTCCATTGGCAGTTACGCCGGCAAGTGTAGTTTTATTCTTCTCAATAATAAGTGAGTATTCTTTCTTCGGCCTTCCTTCTTCTTTACGATTGTCTCCATTAGTACCCACCTGGGCCGTAACATAGTAATAAGCAGGCAGTAATAATATTAAAGTGATTATATTTTTAAAATAATTCATAACCAAAAATTTATTCGTTCATATATATTGTGATGATTGAAAAAACAGAATTTTATTCCACTATCACATATTCATAGAATTATGATGCTCATGGTCCTCTTCATTTTTGTGTCGACTCAGAAACCAATGTTCTCCGCCAAATACCAGCAGAATACCAACTAATGAAATAATTACAACCACAGGGTCGGATATTCCTTTGGTATATAAAAATGCAGCAAGAACAATAATATCGAGTACTAATGCGCTTATCAAAATACTTCCTTTCGCATGAACATCTTTACGCAAATGTTTATATACTCCCCAATGCACAATAGCATCCATTACCAGGTAAAATATAGCGCCAATAGAAGCGATACGAGAAAGATCAAATAAGAGGGTTAGTCCAATGGCTATTACTACAATATAAAACACCATGTGCTTTTGAACACTTCCCGGCATACAAAAGTGTTGGTGAGGAATCAATTTCATATCGGTAAGCATGGCTGTCATACGCGATACTGCAAAAACACTGGCTATAATACCAGAGATCGTAGCAACAATGGCAATCCCTACTGTAAAATACACGCCATAATTACCAAATACGGGACGAGATGCTTCTGCCAGTGAATAATTTTTGGCTTTTACAATTTCACTGATTGACAAACTGCTGTTTACACTTATGGCTACCAAGAAATAGGTGATTGTACAAATCAATAGTGAATAGATGATGGCAAGAGCTACATTCTTTTTAGGTTGAGTAATTTCACCTCCACTGTTAGTGATAGTAGTAAAACCCTTGTAAGCTAGTATAGAAAGAGCTATAGCCCCAAGGTAATTGATTGAACTGTGTTCTTGAGTACTTTTAACAGGAGGAAGTAAATCTGAAAAGGAATATTTGGCAGCAATTAAACCACCTACAGCAAAAACTAATATTCCGGTAATTTTAATTAAGGAGGTTAACTGGGAGGTTTTCCCTATGATTTTGTTGTTTGAAATGTTGATCAAAAAAGCTACAATAAGCAGGCCTACTCCAAGGAAAGGTATCATCGCTGATTGTTTATCTCCATCGAATAACTGCATGGTGTAAGTGCCAAAGGTACGGGCAACTAAACTTTCGTTAATTACCATAGATAATGCCATAAGTACTGACGCGGCAGCTGTTATTGTAGTTTTGCCATATGCTTTTTTCAGTATCATGGCAATACCTCCCGCTGAAGGATACGATTGAGAAACCTTAATATAAGAATAGGAACTAAATGCGGAGATGATTGCTCCAATAAGGAAAATATAAGGAAACCACCTACCCGACAATTCGGCAACCTGCCCAAGTAACGCAAATATTCCTGCACCAATCATAACTCCGGTTCCTAAGGCAATGGTTTGTGTTAAACTAAGACTGTTTTTTTTGTAATCCTGCATATTGTATACTTCTTTTGAAAATGAATAGACTGCAGTTATTTCTAATTGTATACAGAAATGAGTTTTATTTTAGTTATTGCAACATAAATTAATCAGCTCATTTTAAGTTGTAATGGTATTTGATACCTGCAGTGATTCTTTATATTGAATTTGTAGTACTTCAGAATTGAAATCTGAAAAAATCATACCATTATTTGTATGTGTTTATGTAAGTAGCAGTGGTGTAATGATTTATATATTGTTGTAGGAAGCTGTAAATATAAGTTGTGAAGTTTATTCTACAATGGTGTGGTTTAATAGGTACGGAGAATATAAAAGTAGAAGAGAAGCTTAATTTAGTTATGAATGTCTCTTTTCTTAAAGTCCCAGTAGAGACACAAACTGTTTACTCAAAACCATTAATTGTTCTGTGAAAAACGGAAAAACGATATAATATTTATTCAGTGTATGTTTTACAATCATTCCAATACCTTATGGATATCTAAGTATTTTAGATCTATACCAAATTGATTATAAAAAGATGAATAGTCTGGATAAAAATAACTTAGGACGTTTTCGTATTAATATCCTTAAAGATTAAATTAAAACATTGAGGCATTGGAATTTTAAAACTAATCTCCTTTTTAGAGAAGGGATGAATTAAAGTTAATTCAAACGAATGTAAAGCCAGACGTTTAAAATCTTTTCCTTTATTTCCATATACTCTGTCTCCAAGAATTGGGTATCCAAAATCCGAGAGATGAACACGTATCTGATTTTTCCTTCCTGTATAAAGTTGAATCTCTAATAAGCTGTATTTTGATACTTCTTTTAGAACAGTGTAGCCCGTTTTTGCATACTTCCCTTTTAAATTATTTTGGGTAGTATATACCTTACATGCACTGTTTTCTAAAAGATAAGATTCAATAATCCCGGTTTTCTCGGGTAATCTGCCATTAACAATGGTAACGTATTTTTTATTGAAATCAGCCCAGTTTCTTTGCAGATAAAGCTTTGACTTTTCACTTTTGGCAAACACCAGCAATCCCGAAGTATCCTTATCAAGACGATGTACGATGTAAACCCGTTCTTTAGATCGAGGATTTCCCTTTTTTACATATTCATTTAAGATAAAATGAGCAGTATTAAATTTTTCTTTCGGAGTAGCAATTGTTAAAAGTCCACTTTCTTTATTTACGACAATAATCTCACGATCCTCGTATATTATCTCAAGACCTTTTAGCTGATGTTTTTTTGACATGGGTGTTATGCATAAAGGGCTCAAATGAACGTAAAATAATGGTATTTTACTAGTGGAATAATTCTAAATTAAATATGTTTTATATTACATTACTTTCTTTCTTTTGTTATGAAAATGAACACATACCAAATCAATGGCAATTCTAATAGCCTTACCTATAGGGTATAAATGTTGTGCTTCATTATCACTGATAAACCTTAGTCGTGAATAGTAATCACTTGCTTTAGGACCAATTGCTTTAGTCAATAGTATTTCATTAGCCTTTTCAATCTGTTTGGGTTGATTTAAATGAATGTTTTTGCAAGCATTAATTTTTCGTACGCCATGTTTATTAGTTAGATAATTATATGAAAATAGTCTGCATATAAGTCCTCGGTGCTTGTAATGAGCACAACCGGTTTTGTTACTATCGTATGACAACCAGTTTAATAATGGACAACTATATTCGTTATTCAACAGGTCTATTTTATTCAAGATATATCCAACCTGACCAGTTTTATAAAGATGATAAGCCAATGGAAGAAACTCTACAGAGGTAGCCATTATTTTGGGAGTAGTGCAGCATCGAATGCAATCTTCAATACAGTGAATGCCTGTATGATTTTGCAATGTTCTAATGTCTTTATCGAGCGATTCAAAAAGTTTTTCAACAGCCCTGATAGTATGCGCTATATTCATATAGTTTGATAATAACGCCACAAAATTAAATGAAACTATGATTCGTTGTTTCGCCGGATGAAATAATATTTTTTAACTCTTAACTAATTAATATAATTGTCTATACCATGCACAAACCATATGGAAATTAGATATATTTGCGCACTAAA
Source organism: uncultured Saccharicrinis sp. (assembly GCA_963666825.2). Taxonomy (GTDB): domain Bacteria; phylum Bacteroidota; class Bacteroidia; order Bacteroidales; family Marinilabiliaceae; genus Saccharicrinis. The sequence goes on from OY763044.2 coordinate 5,216,340, forward strand.
TTTTCAAAAAGTGGAATCGGAAGTTTCTGAGAAGAAAGATCTTATTGCGGTAGGCAAGAAAGATGTTGAGAAGTGTTTAGATATACTTCAATCGTTGGTGAAAGACAGCAGTCCTTTGGTATTGTTAAATGAAGAACAACGTGCAGATTTGTTTAAAGCTGCAGGTTTGCTGGCCCGACCAACAAAAGAGGAGCGTTTAAAACGCCGTAAAGAACTTAAAAAGTCAAGGAAGGCAGCGCTCAGGGAAGTTGATCGTGAAGCACGCTCAACAACAGGTATTCGTTATGCCAGAACTGCTGATGTGTTTGTGGCTCCGGAGCAACTGTCTCTTGCTGAAACAGCTACAAAAGAAGAGAAAGAATTACTTTCGGCACGTAATTGTTATGTATGTAAAGATGAATTTACCAAGCTGCATCACTTTTACGATTGCATGTGTCAGAGCTGTGGTGATCTCAACTACCAGAAGCGTTTCCAGACTGCAGATCTAACAGGTCAGGTTGCATTGATTACAGGATCAAGATTAAAGATCGGATATCAGGCAACATTGATGATGCTTAGGGCTGGAGCAACTGTTATAGCAACAACACGTTTCCCGGCTGATTCAGCTATTCGGTTTGCAAAGGAACCTGATTATGCCGTGTGGGCTGATCGTTTGCATATTCATGGTCTGGATCTGCGTCATACACCAAGTGTTGAGTTATTCTGTACTTATATTGAGAAAACATATAGCAGACTTGATATTCTGATTAATAATGCGGCTCAAACAGTGCGTCGTCCTCCTGGATTTTATTCGCACTTGATGGAAAAAGAGTTGCTGCCTCATCATGAACATGAACCGGAAGTACAAAAACTGCTTAACAGTCATCATAACTGTTTAAATATAATTACTCAGGGAAGTTCAAGTGCAAAAGATACTTCAAGTCTGGCTGTAACATGGAAAGAGGAAGGTCCGGGATTAGGACTTCGTGCATCAGCACAGCTTTCGCAGATTCCATACAGTTACGATGGTGAAGTGCAGAATGAAGAAGTTTTCCCAACAGGTAAACTGGATGCTGATTTGCAGCAGGTGGATTTGCGTACTACCAACTCATGGCGACTACGAATTGGAGAAGTTCCAACTCCTGAATTACTTGAAGTACAATTGGTAAATGCGATTGCTCCGTTTGTACTATGTAATAGACTATCAAGCATGATGAAACGCGATTACACTGGTAAAAAGCACATTGTGAATGTTACTGCAATGGAAGGTAAGTTTTTCCGTTTTACAAAGGCAGATCGTCATCCACATACCAATATGGCTAAAGCGGCGCTTAATATGTTAACACATACTTCTGCCAGTGACCTTGCTAAATATGGTATATATATGAATGCTGTAGATACAGGATGGGTAACAGATGAAGATCCTGCACAGATATCTGCACATAAAGAAGAAGTACATGATTTTCAACCGCCATTGGATATTGTTGATGGTGCAGCACGCATTTGCGATCCGTTTTTTGACGGTATTAACAGGGGAGAGCACTGGTGCGGAAAATTCCTTAAGGATTATTTCCCAATCGATTGGTAACAGATTGATTAAGGAGCCTTATTCTTGAAATGATGTTCAATAACTAAGATTATTTCTTAAAATAGTATACAAAAACTCCGATAGGTACTTCGCTATCGGAGTTTTTTATTTGTAGTAATCCTCTCATTTAAAATCCCAAAGCATCCAATACTTTTGCCTGGGCCATTCTGTTTTCACCGTAGTATGGATAACAATGTATATGAATGGCCGGATTGTAATTCAATTCAATAATACTGTAATTACTCTCTGAGGCTGGCAAAGTATAATCCTTTATAATCATATCCAATCCGGTGATTTTTGCGCCAATACTTTGGGCTGCTTTTAGTGCAATCTGTTTGTATGAATCATGAATTTGATCCGTATAGTCAAAGCTGTCACCTCCGGTACTGATATTTGAATTGTATCTTAAATAAACGATTTCATTGAGCTCCGGTATATATTTTAAGGATCTACCTTGATTCTTAAGAATCTGGATTGTTTCATTATCCTTTTTTATTTTCTCAAGAGGTGATCTGTATCCTGTGCCGCGCAGAGGATTTTGGTTTTTTAGCTCTATCAGTTCATCAATGGAGTGCTTTCCATCTCCAATGACATGAGCCGGTTTTCTAAATAAAATACCTGTTACTTCGTTGTCAATGATTAAAAAACGAAACTCCTTTCCTGAAATATACTCCTCTATAATAATTGAATTATCATAAGAAAAGGCATTTTGAATGGAAGCTTGAAACTCCTGCTCAGAATAATCTTCTTTGAGAATAGTTATGCCTTTCCCAAAATTGGTTTGTTTGGGTTTGATGACAATAGGTTTTTTGTTGAATAAATAATATGATGTATAAGCTTCTTTTTCCGAATCATAACTATAACCGAAAGGAACTGAGATATTGTTTTCATTTAGTATTTGCTTTGTAACCAATTTGTTTTCCATAGATAGTATGGTTGCATAATTGTCGAGCGATGTTTTTGTTGCTTGCTGTATGTTGTGTATGATATTTCCTTTCTGGAGCCTGATAAAGTTTTCTGATCGGTCAAGTATATTGAACGAAATACCACGTTTAATGGATTCTGATAATATGAGCTGGGTTGATAGTTCCATATCTTCAAATCCTTTTAAAGAGAATGAATTTAATTGCTGATTTCTAGAATACTCTTTTGCCTTACGCATATGAAATACAGTCATTCCTTCATCATTAATTGCAGAAATTAAAGTGTGAACATCTCTGGTGTCAGGATTGCCAAGTTGTTTTTTTATTGAGTTGAGACTATTTAAATATTCTGGAGCTATTACTTGTAGCTTTCTTAACAAAGCTTCAATTTCATCTATTTTTTGTATTGCTGATTTCCATGCATTCACTTCAGTATTATGAGAATTAAAAATTTTAATGTCAGCATTAAGACCGTTTAGCGATGCTATATTATGGTTTGTATCCGCTATCTCTTGCCAGTTAAATTTACTGCTTTCAGTTTCTTCATTAACGATGAGGCCTGCTATAATCATCAGATGTAATAAATGTAACTGCTCCTTTGATATGCCTGTACTTACCAATGGATTAAGATCCAGGAAACGAACTTCTATATGACTGATTCTTGTTTCGTTTTCATCAAACTTAATTCTTACAGGAGCATATAATTCCTTTTGCGAGGTTAATGCTCCGTTTTTGATCATGGTCTCTATGCTCATACAGTAGGACTCCAATGATGTGTAGTCCGGGAATATTTCATCATGGTTTTTATAACCGTAACAGCTGTTCCTGATTGACAAACGATTTTTATATGTGTCAACCGGACTGCTATCTGGCTCGCAAATGAACTGCTGACCAGAAACAGAAATTGGGCTAAAACCATAAAGCAGAACATATATCCAGCGATTTCGGATTAGTTGTCGCACTGTTTTCATGTAAACTGCATTTCGGAATTCTTCCAAGGAAAGCTCTGACTGTTGCGCATTGTATAACTCTCCAACTAAACGTTCATTAAATGAGAAGTTAAAATGTAAGCCCGATATCATTTGTTTGGTTTTACCGTATTTTACAGCAAGTAATTTTCGGTAATCATTTTGTGTTGCATCACTTGCAAATTCAGCTATGGGAATTTGATTTTCGTCTGGTAATTCAGGAGGTAAACTCTGAGGCCATAGATATTCATCTTTCAATTCGTTAAATACAACATGCTGAATGGCGTCAAGGTGTTGTAATGCAGAATGAATACTATCGCAGGGTGGAGTAATCATTTCTATTTGACTCTCTGAAAAATCAGTTGTAATATATGGATGTGTACTTCTATCTTCAAAGGCAATAGGATGTTTAGTAAGCGCTAACCTACCATTTTCGTTTACACGTACATTTTCTTTTTCTAACCCGAATTGACCCGATAGCCATATTTCACCTTTAATATCTTCTGAGTTTATTTTAAATTGTTCCATAATACGCCATTCTTTATTTATAAGTAGAGTTATATCTTGCATTCTGTTTATTTTAAAGACGCAGGAATAAAAAAAGGACGCATCGATTGAACCAAAATTTATTTTGCATCTTTTTTTAAAAAGTCCGTCTATAGGAATAAAATCCTATACAAGGATTTTACTGAGATAAAAAGACAATGTAAAAGTTGATAAAAGATTTTCATGAAAGACGTGACTAAAACAATTTGGGAAGAGTTTGGACAGTATATCCGCAACTTTATTGTTTCAAGAGTTGGGAATAAGTCTGATGTTGATGATATATTTCAGGATGTATTTCTGAAGATACATAGCAATATCAATAGCCTAAAGGATGAAAATAAAATGCAAAGCTGGATTTTTCAGATTACCAGAAATTGCATCACCGATTATTACAGAAGCAGCAAAAGTGATTCCATGGAGTCAGGTGAAAGATTCAATGAACACGAAGAGACAGATCTTGAATATGAAACTAAATTAGAGAATGTAACCAGTGGTCTGGAAAGTATTATTGACAGTTTACCGGAAAAGTATGCTAAAGCATTAAAGCGGGTTGAGATTGATGGAATTGCTCAAACAGATTTGGCACAGGAACTTGAAATATCTGTTTCAGGAGCCAAGTCAAGAGTGCAGAGGGGGAGGAAGTTAGTTAAAGATGTTCTTTTGGATTGTTGTAAATTTCAGTTTGACAAGTACGGGACTTTTATTGATTACGAACTGAAAAGAAAATAGCTACTATTAGCTGTATAAAAATAAGGTTTACTGAAATCACAGTAAACCTTTAATATTTTTTCAAATCTTCCGGGTGAACTTATTGATTTGATTTAGAATAAAGAATTACCGGTTTTGATAACAACAGCGCAAATAAAAGTAATAGGGTAGCTGCTAAAATAATGTAAGGCAAATAGAACTGACTTTCTGCAAAGATCCCAATTAATACTACAATGCCCATTAGAAATCCGGATATTACAGCACTTATTTGTCGGAAATATCTCCATTTTAGCAATAGACCAATTGCAAGTATTAAACCTAAGCCCCCTAGTATTTTGAAGTTTCCAGTTTCATGCACAAAATATTCTTTTGCATAGTTATTTACTTCAGAAATAAGTATTAATAAAATAGAGGCTAATAAAGTAAGTAGAAATCCTTTTTGTTGAATGAATTTTGTCTTCATAGTAGTTTAATTGTTAAGCTTGTTTATTAGTGTAGGTATATTATTCTTGTTCAAATATAATCATTGATTATCTAATATCCAGATGATTTAAACTTTTAATCATTTTAAATAACTCTGAAAAGTATAAGAACAAACTAAAGTATCCCAATTCTCTGGATGAGGCTTGAGATACTTTTTATCTTTTTATAAGCTCCCTGCTAATCTAAATGATGAGGTGAGTGCTTTACTGGTTTTGTTAATCTTATATTACAGACCTAAATTAGGCAATACAAACGATTTGGTATTTGGATGCAATCTTATCCATAAACCAGGATTTGCATTTAACTGCTCTGCAGCTTCATCTTTATCTGAACTTAAAGTGGTATTAAGAACCTTAGCATAAGTTTGAACTTTCGCCGGAGCAGAATCTGCATCAACTACAGATTGTACAATCTTTTTAGCTTGTAGAATGGCAGCAGGTCCTAATGTCAGGATATACTCTGCAGATCGACATTCCTTTTCGTCACTTTCGCTTATATTACTGCCACCTGCTTTAAACTTGTTGATGTGATGCTCTAAAATGCTGCTTGATATTGGAATAATTCCTGCAACATGATGGTTTTTAGCACCAGAGAATGGTTTAATGTAGGCAAGGTGCGATGCTTGATTTTCTTCCGGACCATGACCGATAAAAAAGATATCCAGTCCGCCTAAATCTTCCAGCTTAGTTAAATACTCAATAAGTGCCGACTCTAAATCTTCAGTATCAGTTCGCATAGGAGTGAAGCTTTTTATTTTCTTGAAGAAATCATCTCCTAAAATACGTTCAAAGTCTCTCACAAAACTTAATCCGTTACTCATGCCCATAGGAGCCAATGCATCTTGAGTAAAAACGTTCAGTCTGGCAAGCAACTCATCTTGTTCAGTTGTTTTGGCCAGCTCACCTAGTAACCGATGTAGTTCCTGTGCTCCTCTACCTCCAAGCAGTGCAATATTAATATCACCTTCTTTGGCCTCTGCAGTTTTGTATAGCTCATTTAACATGGCTTTGCCTACTTCGGCTTCTGAATCAAGAACTGTAGGTGTAACGCCGTAATCGGTGTAATTAAATTCCAAATCGCTTTTTTGAGACAACCACACATTATTGTTGTCTTCATACCTTGTAAAATTTGAGTGAGTAGTATTCATTATTATTATTTATTTATTGGCTATTGATTAAATATTTATCCCGAAGAGATATATATTAGGATACATGCGTATGCAAGGTGCAAAAATACGTGAAATGATGGGATTAGCCGAATTAACAATAATATTTCTTCCCTTCTGGATTAGGTGTAAGGTTGTATATAAACTTATATGTTATGCAGAGATTAAAAAAACACAGTACCTAATGCAAACTTACCAATACTATAGAAGCAAGAACAATGAATATTACGATTTGAGCCACCCAGCTTGTACCTCCATTTCGTGTAATCAGATCCATGATCTGCTCTTCATTAGAATTCTTATCCAATATTAAGGCAATATTAAGGAATGTATTTTAATGCGATTATTTTATTTGTTAATAATGTCGGTATTATAATAAGATGAACTTGGGGGATGTACTCAAAATCAGCTAAAAAATCCTTTTCTACGTCAGGTTGGTACAATACATTTTGGGTATTATCAGGTTCAAAACTATATAATTCAGTACGCCATGATAGTAAAAATGAGTCTTTGATTTTCTTAATCCCATCAATATTATCAGAGATATTTTTTGCTATTATCTTAGTTGTTTTATCTGTTAGGGAAATGGAAATAAGATTAGCGTTTCCTCTATTGCCTGCATATAAGATATCATTATCTAGGTATAAACCATTAGTTGTGTTTAACAAACTGTCCGAATACCATATTTCACAACTTCCATTTTTTATTCTGTAAATACAGTTGTTATTAGAATCAGAGATATAAGCAATACCATTTTTATCAATGGCTATATCATTAGGCAGGCCTGCTTCATCAATAAAAATTCTCTTTTCAATCTTTGCTTTATTAATACTGGCAATACAAAGTGCGTTTCTTTCAACAATAAACAGATTGTTGTTATAAATAGCTAAACCTGTTGGACCGAGTAAACCATCTATCCATCTTAATTCCTCTATATCTCCATTCATACTTAGCTTTGAGATACATTCATTATAGAGATTGTCATCCTTTTTTCTAAAGCCACCCTTATCATTAAAATTACTTACATATAAGCAATTATTTAACGAATCATAAACAACCGATTCGGGAGCAAGAAATACAGATTCAGTTTCCCATTCTTTTGTTACCTGACAAAAAGTATTTGAGTAGGAAAACATCAAGACCAGTAGTGTTGTAGTTACTGTAATAATTCCTTTAATGATTGATTGTTGACTCATTGTAGTGGGTATAATATTTTATTGAAATGAGCTAATGCAATTAATAGCCAAGTTTGCATTGCAAAATCATCGGTTCTAAAAATGCTATTAAATATATGCATTGGTTATATAAAATCAAAATTAGATTATAATATCATTTGCAAAAGAATACTATTGTTATTTTAGATTAGGAGCAGATAATGTAGTAGTTACAGGAGATCGTAAATTCCTTATGGGGCATGCTTTATGTTTTATTCTGTTAACCTATTCTTTAAATTTTTCCAGGTTGTTGTGGATAGTACTAATTCTGTATTTGATGATTTATCTTTACAGTATTCAATAATATATTCAGCTCTTTCCTTTGTGTCAGGATGAGTTCTTACCCATGAAAGGTACTCTATATTACTAGCTTCATTTATTGATAGTTTATAAAGGAAGTCAGCAAATGGTTCAGGATTTATTTTTGCATTTATTAGATAATCAACGGCTTTAATGTCTGCTTCTTTTTCTAATCTTCTGTCAAAGGCTGTTGATGATAGCATTCTTGCTGTTTCCTTAATCATAGTTGATCCTTCATTACCTGTTGCCATTGAGATTAATACAGATAGTCCAACTTCTTTAACCAATTTTTGCATCACATGCTTATTCTCAATATGAGCAATTTCATGACAGATAACTCCACTTAGTTCTTCCTGATTATCAGATGCTGTAATTAATCCGCTATAAATTAACAGGTGCCCATTGGGTAAAGCAAAAGCATTTACTTCATCCTTCTCAAGTAAATGAAGCTTTATTTTTTGTCTGTCAATTTTGTTATTTGCACAAATCTTATCGACAATACTATCTATTGAATTAATAATATACAGGTCGGTATTTTCTTTTTCTGAGTTCTGATAAAAATGCCAAAAGAGTTCTCCTAGTTTTTCTTCGGTTTTATCAGTTACTTTTTTCACTTTAAAAAGGGTAACCCAGTCAACTTGTTTCAGAGCAAACCAGGTTGAGAAAAACAGAATTACTAATATTAATCCCTGAGCAAAAGCCTTTTTCATGTGTTTATAATTTGATTTTTATGGTCACATGGAACTCGCCAGATTTAATCATCCTCTTATGTGTGAATTCCTTCTCATGGCTCGTTTCATGTGATTGTAATTTATTTTTATAAGCCATATTGAACTCGCAATTTAGTCATGCTCGTGTTTGAAGCATTTCTCATGGCTCGTTTCAAGTGCTTGTTTGTTGTAATAAAAGAAGACTCCTATTTTTACATTATTGAGCTAGTTATAATTCCGATTTACAAATCGAATTACATAAGTCTCCATAAAACCACCATTCAACATGAATGCCTTTTCTGGTTTGAATAGCCGTATAAATTGTAGCAATAAACTCTGCTATATTACTGATGATAACAACAATTAAATAAGCGATGTATGTATTGGTAATTGTTTGATCGGTGAATATTATGGATATGGTCCACCAAAAGGCATAACTATTAATAAAGAGCATAGAGACTTGCGAGAGTAATGCCTGAGTGCAATGCCATCTTACAAAGTAGGTTCCTTTTCTGTTTCCTATATAAAAAAACAAGGTGGCAAAAAGGTTTATAATGGGCAGAGGTAAACCTGCTATTATGGCAATTAATGACATAAGATAGCTGTTGGATGCTTTTTCGGCTTCGTGCTCTCCCGGTTCGTATATAAACTTTGTTACATTTATCATAGTCCTTTAATAATATTCCAAATCCAGTTTATAATTGCCAAAGTAATTAATGGTATTGCAAATAGAGGTTTTCTCAAATACTGTTCTGTTTTTATGTAAAACGTAAACAAGGTTTTCTTTTTAATAATAATATCCATTAATATCCAAACAGGACACAGAACCATTATTAATGCAACAACATAACCCAGTGGGTTTATTAGTAAAGCGTTTTTAAAGTCGCCTTTTATTAAAGACATTACAGAACGTGTAGAACCGCAAGATGGACAAGGGATATTTGTTACATGCTTTATCAAACAAGCATCAAAAGATTCTTCTCCTGGTTGATATGAGTTTATACCATAATAAAGCCAAATATACCCTGCCATGCAAGCAACTAGTAATAATGTATATAACTTATTACTGTTAAGTGCCATTAATATAAAACTTGCTGTAGTTTAGCTATGTTTTTCTCTCTGGTAGCACCCATAATCATAAACCAATCAACTAATGTCCAAATACCAAATCCTCCACATGTTAATAGTTTACCAACACCAAGACCTGTATCACCAATAAAAAAGCGATCAATACCCAAACCACCTGCAAATAATGAAACAATAAGACTTACTGTAGGATCTTTAAATTGTAGTGTTTGAATTAGAGCCCATTTAGAGTCATCTATCTCAAGAAGTCTGTCTCTTAATTGAGCTACTTGGTGACTTTCAAAGAACTTTCCGTTTGTCATGATAAACATGTCAACTTTTTGCGCGTCCATTTTTATTATTAATTAAATTAATTTCCCTACTCATCTGGCTTTTCGGTTTCGCCCCGTTTTTCTAATGGTTTCGTGCCTCCATTCTATTATTTTAATACAATGCTTTTTGTATAAAAGCCTGTACAATAGTGCTTAAATGCAAAAGGGATTTAAAAATACAAATCCTTTTCAATAAACATAAGATATAAAGTGATTTTAATGCCTTAAGTAAAGCCTATTAAATTCTTCTTTACTGCACAACATCAATAACGGAGGGAAATTACATTTAATAAAAATGTGTTTTATCAATGAGGTGCCAAATATAATACAATATTGATTTAGAATCAAAAATAGATGCTTAACCTCCGATTCTGGCAACATTTTAAATGAGTTATATATTCATCTATTTATCACCAACAGACTCCAAATTTAGACCATAATGCTTGTGAAAAGATAAAATAATAGATTCAATCATTTCTTTTTCATCTAGCTTAATGCCTTTCTGTTTAAGGATACTCTTAATATTTTTAAAATTATCAACAGTATAATTCTCAAGTGATAGCCTGATGTTTTTGTAATTGTTTAATACAAAATAGAGATAAAGTGTGGTGATAGTATCATCTTCATTATCAATAGTAACATAGTTAAGTTGTGTTAGAAATTACATTATACAGCTACATGCAGATTACCTGATACATTGCAACTTGGGGCAACGCCTGTGAGTGGTCGAAACTGAAAGTAATTCAATTGCTGTTTGTAAAATGATGCCAGAGGGATCACATATTTTTAGATTCGTGCAACAATAGTTTAATTGACTCCATCGGAGTCACATGTACAAAGGTATTCAGACTAATGTTCGACTCCCCTGAAATAGATTTATGGCAATAGCGTATTCCTCTACAACAGGCAGAATGCCTTATTCATCACAGCTTGGGGCAATGCCTGTGAGCGGTCCAAACTGAAAGTAATTCAATTGCTGTTTGTTAAAATGATGCCAGAGACATCACATACTTATAGATTAGTGCAACAATAGTTTAAATGACTCCATCGGAGTCACATATATAAAGGTATTCTGATTAAAGTTCGACTCCCCTGGAATAGATTTATATCAATAGCGTATTCCTCTGCTACAGGCAGAATGCCTGATACATCACAGCTTGGGGCAACGCCCCAAGTACATATGTATATTAATTATCCAGGCTGTAAGTCTGGAACATTTTTGTTACATTCACAAAAGTATAACCAATCACGTAAACTATAGCTATGGGACAATCATTATCGCAGATCTACATCCATTTAACATTTGCTACAAAAGAAAGATACCCATACATATCATTAGATTGGGAGGGGAAACTTCTTGCATTTATTACTGGTATCTTAAAAAATCACGACTCTTCTTGTATTATTTCAAATTGTATAGAAGACCATGTCCACATCTTTTTTCGGATGTCCAAGAACTATGCATTATCAAAAGTTATTGAAAACATTAAAAAAGAATCTTCAAAATGGGTAAAGCAAAATATTCCTTCTTGTTCTAACTTCTCATGGCAAACTGGATATGGTGCATTTTCGGTAAGTAGTTCTAAGCTCGAAGTAGTAAAAAGATATGTTGCAAATCAGAAAGAGCATCATAAAAAATTGTCCTATAAAGAAGAAATAGAGGAGTTTTTTAAAGAATATAAATTGGATTATAATCCAACGTACTATTGGAGATAGTTTCAGACCTTCAGCCTGATAACAAATTACGGTAAAGGACTAGGGGTGTTACCCCTAGTTGTGATGTTATAGGCTTTCAGCCATATGATTATTAGAGATTAATATTCTGTATTCAACATATGTGCTATAAAAACAGGTTATAATATATTGGTTCAAAAAGTAATATTAATGACTCATGATTTGATTCAACTTTTTTGATATTCCTCTTCCAGAATTGAATACATACTGCTGTCGATCCATTCTCCTCTTATGGGTAATATTTTGCGTAAGATTCCTTCTTTAACCATGCCGCTTTTTTCCAATACTCTTTTCGATTTGATATTCTTTGTTGCAAAACCGGCTTCTATTCTGTGTAGTTTAAAAGTCTCAAAACCCACTTCTATCATTTTTTTAGATACTTCGGTTGCATAACCTTTACCCCAGAATTTTGGATTGAGTTTATAAAAAATCTCTCCGATATTAAATCTGTCGTTTGATACGCTAAGGCCAGCTAAACCAATAAATTCATTAGAGTCATTTAATCGAATTGCCCAGGTGTATTTACTTTGCGGAGTGGAATTGGGTGCTTCTATGTATGGAGCAATCTTTTCTCTGGTTTCTTCAATATCCTTGGGTATACCAACTGTATTAAATTCATCCACCTCAAAAATTGAATGTAGACTGTGTATTTCTTCCAGGTCGTTCCATGATATTTCAGTTAGTGATAGTCGGGTTGTTGATATATTCATAATTTATTGTTTGGGGTTAATGCAAATGTTTTGAAATTTGGGTTAGAGTTGTATTTAAAATCAGTTTTAAATATAGCACAACTTTCTTATTGTATGGCAAAGTTATTTTCTTTCGTATTCTTGTGTCGGCTTAATATTGATTTCACATTCCTCTGCTACAGGCAGAATGCCTGACACATCACAGCTTGGGGCAACGCCCCAAGTACATATGTATATTAATAATCCAGGCTGTAAGTCTGGAACATTTTTGTTACATTCACAATTGTATAACCAAACAAGTAAACTATAACTATGGGACAATCCTTATCGCAGATCTACATCCATTTAACATTTGGTACGAAAGAAAGATACCCTTACATATCATTAAATTGGGAGGGGAAACTTCTTGCATATATTACTGGTATCTTAAAAAATCACGACTCTTCTTGTATTATTTCAAATTGTATAGAAGACCATGTCCACATCTTTTTTCGGATGTCCAAGAACTATGCATTATCAAAAGTTATTGAAAACATTAAAAAAGAATCTTCAAAATGGGTAAAGCAAAATATTCCTTCTTGTTCTAACTTCTCATGGCAAACTGGATATGGTGCATTTTCGGTAAGTAGTTCTAAGCTCGAAGTAGTAAAAAGATATGTTGCAAATCAGAAAGAGCATCATAAAAAATTGTCCTATAAAGAAGAAATAGAGGAGTTTTTTAAAGAATATAAATTGGATTATAATCCAACGTACTATTGGAGATAGTTTCAGACCTTCAGTCTGATAATAAATTACGGTAAAGGACTAGGGGTGTTACCCCTAGTTGTGATGTTATAGGCTTTCAGCCTATATTATTATTAGAGATTAATAAATCTTTTTTTATCATTCTGCCCATAAGTTAAAGGTGCAGAACAGACTAAAATCACAAATACTACTAATTATCTTTTTCATAGATTTTAATGTGCCAGATATAGGTAATTATTAGATATTAATCTTAGTTGTATTCAATTGAGTTTTTGCAATTATCTTTAGGTGTACCCTTTTTATATTTTGAAATTAGGCCACTTAAATCTTCCATTTTAAATTCCTGATGAACTTCTAGATTTTCTAGTTGTATCGTTTTTGAAGGAAAATTCATTATCCCAATCTCTGAGCCATACAACGTGGTATTATTATCTTTATATACTACATTACCATTGATACTATATATTATTTGATCATTAACCTTTTTTACTGATAAAACATTTGATTCAGGTTTGATAAACTCAGATGTAATCATCTCTGATCCATCTCTGATTCCATTATTAAAACATCCAACATTGAAATAACCATTTGGAGTAATTAAAAAGTAGTTATAATTATTCCAGTCCTTATAACCCCATACTAAACCGTAATCAGTATCTGAGGTGCTTTCAACAAGTCGTAATAATATTGCTATTGAAAAATTTTTGCCCTGATCTATATCCAGATGCATGGTATTACTATATGGACGTTCGCCTCTAACTTTAAATATAAGACCTTGTTTTTTAATGTAGCTGGCTGAAACATTATTTGTAGGGTAATCAGTTTCCCATTTATTTATATTATCTGATGTAAAATCCTCAGAAAAGTTTTTATCTAATTTTTGATTCTTATTATTTAATACAATCCAAAAATTATCTATAGGTTTTCCATCGGAATACTCTTTAACTGCCCTTAGCTTCTCAAATTCATCATACATAGCAATTAAGCCATGTAATTTTCCTTCTGTATAATTAGCCTGGCTTGTTAATAACCCATTATCATTAAAATAAGAACACTCACCTTCCTTTTTCCCATCTTTTGTATTGATTATTGCTTGCAGATTACCATTTTCATGGTAATAATATAATGTAGTATTATATACTATTCCATTGTTAAAAAAATCTTTTGATTTTATTTTGCCATCCTCATACCAACAAGTAGTTGTACCGATGAGTGTATTTTTTTCATACTCACTAACTCTGGCTTTATTGCCATTTTTGTAATACCATACACATTGTCCAGTGTGAATATCTCCTGAAATATTCCCTGTATTGGCCTGCAGAAGAAAACCTTCCCATTGTAATTCACCTGTAATGTAATAGTTTTTAACTTTATCTCTTGGAATCCTATTGGCATCTAAAGACATCATTCTGTAATATGTGGCATTTTCTTTAGAACATCTCTGCCAATCTTTATTAAAATAGATTGTCTCTTGTCCAAAAGCAATTAAGCCAATGAATAAGCCTAAGATTGCAATTAAGTATTTCATATTTAAATGTTTTATTTCACAGTTTACATTACAATATAGCTATTGACCATATAACAATATGTCAACTTACCAATGGCTTTTAATAAATGGTTTTATATATAGATTTTAAAGTGCCAGATATAGGTAACTATAAATATTAATTTTTAGTTGGGTTCAATTGATTTAGTGCTGTTTTCTTAACGCAAAATATCTTCATATTTTGAGACTAGGTTTCTTAGATCTTCAGGACTATAATCCTGTTGGACTTCTAATCTTTCCAGTTGAATCGTTTTTGAAGGAAAATTCATTATCCCAATCTCTGATCCAAATAATATGGAGTTATAGCCTATATATACTACATTATCGTTAATACTATATATTATTTGATTATTATTTTTATTTATTGCTAAAACATTTGATTCAGGTTTGATAAACTCAGAGGTAATCATCTCTGATCCATTTCTGATTCCATTATTTACACAACCAACATTGAAAGAACCATCTGGAGTAATTAAAAAGTAGTTATAATTATTCCAATCCTTAAATCCCCATATTAAACCGTAATTAGTATCTGAGGTGCTTTCAACAAGTCGCAATAATATTGCTATTGAAAAATTTTTGTCTGGGGCAATACCCAGATGTATAGTATTTCTATATAAAAGTTCGCCTCTAACATTAAATACAAGCCCCTGATTTTTAATGTAGTTGGATGAAACATTATTTGTTGGGTAATCAATTCCCCATTTATTTGTATTATCTGAAGAAAAATCCTCAGAAAATCTTTTTTCTATTTTTACATCATTATTATTTAATACAATCCAAAAATTATCTACCGGTTCATCTTCTGAATACTCTTGTATTGTTTTTATTTTCTCAAGTTCATCATAACTGACTAATAGACCATTCAATTTTCCTTTTTTAAAAGTAGCCATATTAGTTAATAGACCATATTCATTATAATACGAACATACCCCATCTTTTTCACCATCTTTCTCATTAATTACTGCTTGCAGATTATCATTTTCATAGTAATAATATAAGGTAGTCTTACTTAATTCACTATTACTAAAAAATTGCTCTGAAACTATTCTTCCATCTTCATGCCAAAAAGTTGTAGTACCAATAAGTATATTATTCGAAAAATTGCTTTCTCTGACTTTATTGCCATTTTTGTAATACCAGACACAATATCCATCGCAAGAATCTTTTGAATTATCATATTTATCACAATAAGATAGATAACCTTCCCATTGCAATTCACCGGTAATGTAGTAGTCTTTTACTTTACCTATAGGGACACCATCTGCATCTAAAGAAATTACCCTGAAATATTCGGCATTTTCTTTAGTACACCTCTTCCAATCTTTATTGTAATAGATTGTATCTTGTCCAAAAGCAATTAAGCCAATGAACAAGCCTAAAATTGTAATTATGTATTTCATTTTATATTAAATATTATTATTTCAGATTAAAACAGAAGCATTAACAATCATAAAATGGAATTGGAGCTAATAATAATTCTGCAACGATTCAAATCTATACGTCCCCTGTTATCCTTAGTCAAAACCTTAAAAGCTTTTGATATAAACAATAATAATAATTCCGAAGGTTCGCCAATCAAACTCTATTGTTTATTGTAGTACAATGATTGTAGCTTTTTATTTTTCACTATTTTCAGGCATACAGGCCTGGTATTTTAATATTAAGTTGCTTAGATCATTTTTATTGAAATCCTGATATACTAATAATTGCCTCAACCTAATAGTTTTTAAAGAATAATTTATTATTCCAATTTGTGATTCAAACAGCTTGATGCTATTATCGGTATATACTTCAGTGCCATTTATACCATATATTATTTTATCATTAATCTTATGTATTGATAATATATTTGATTCAGGTTTGATATGTTCAGATTTTTTCCACCCCGATTCAGACCTAGTACCATTATCTACAAAACCAACTTTAAAATAACCATTAGAGCCTATTAAAAAGTAGTTATAATTATTCCAATTCAAATATCCCCATACTAAACCATAAGGAATATCCGCAGGACCTTCAACATCATCTAACATTATTCCAATTGAAAAATTTCTATTTTGGTCTATACCCAACTTTATCGTATTTGTATATTCACCATAATCCATATTATCGAATAGAAGACCTTCGTTTTGAATATATTTTGAAGTAACATGATCAGGTGAGTAATCAGTTTGCCAATGATTGATATTATCCGATGAAAAATCTTCAATAAAAGACTTTTGTATTTCTACGTTGTCATTATTAAATTCAATCCAAAAATTATCTACAGGTTCATCTTCAGCAAACTCTTTTAATGACTGTAATTTTTCTTGTTCATCATAGGATGCCATTAAACCATGTAATTTTCCTTGTTTAAAAGGTGCTTGAGAAGTTAAGCCTCCATTTTCGTTATAGTAAAAACAATCTCCATCTTTTATTTCGTCCTTTGTATGAATTATTGATTGCAAATTACCGTTGTCATAGTAATAATATAAAAGGGATTCTTTATCCTGTCCATTAATAAAATATCTTTCTATACTAATTCTTCCATCTTCAAGCCAAGAAGTTGATTTGCCTGTAAGGATGTTATTTGAATAATCACTTTCTCTGGCTTTAATGCCATTTTTGTAATACCAATCACAATGTCCATCGCATATATCTTTTGAATTATCATTTTTATCACAATAGGATAGATAACCTTCCCATTTCAAATCACCGCTAATGTAATAGACCTTTACTTTTCCAACAGGTTTACCATTTTCATCTAAGGTTAATAACCTGTAAAATTCGGCATTGTCTTTAGTACAAACATTACCATCTTTATCGTAATAGATAGTCTCTTGTCCAAAAGCAATTAGGCCAATGAATAAGCCTAATATTGCAATAAAGTATTTCATATTTAAATGTTTTATTTCACAGTTTACATTACGATATAGCTATTGACCGTATAACAATATGTCAACTTACCTATGGTTTTTAATAAATGGTTTTATATATAGTGTTATAATGGGCTATTAATAATAACACTTGAAATCCGGGGGGGACTCAGTTTTTATATGTCTTTTTATTTTAAGACATCCAAAAATATATAATATGGTGATGCGGGAGCAATATATTTTTAGGTACTATTATATATATTACGTTAATGGATAGATTTAAGTGGTCAATATATAGGGTTGGTTAGTAGAAATGATGCTTTTTACGTTATTGTATGCTATTAAAGGAGACCTGGGAATATATAATTATGAATAACACAAAGAGGGAACAGGTCTCTGTTTATGTTGTATTTAAATTAATGATATTTTCCCCACCCTGCCACACTAAAATCTGTGAAGTAGAGTAGGGGAATGTTATTAAATATTATCAGTTACCGGATTATTGTACATTAACATACTGAATTACCCACGTGTCGTTAGATGTACCTTTGCATAAAACTACAACTTCAGAGTCTTCATTATTTGCAAAAACGTAATTGGCACTTAATTCAAATTCACTTGTTTGATCTTCGGATTGATAATACAAATCATAAATAATCTTTTTCTCAAAGATGAAGTCATTATCTTCTACCTGATAAATGGTATTTGGTTCGTCATCAAAATAAGATGCTGGTTGTATTACCCATAAATAATTATTACTGTGATACACATACTCCATATAGTAAGTGCTTTCCGTGGTGATTTTAGCTATAGAGTTAATTTCTGCGTCAAAAGTATCATCTGATGAGGTTGAGCTTGTTGTTCTGTAAACATTTAAATTACGTGAGAAGATATATTCACCATCCTCTGATAACCAAAAATTAGATAAGCTCATATGCGAATAACTTTTAATGCTTTTTGATGCAATATCAAATGCAAAGAATCCACTTGGCGATGTTGAATTTCGTGTTGCTATAAGATAAGGTTCTCCCGGTACTTTTTTGAGGATGGAGCTACCATCAAGATTCTTTCTTCCCGGATCCTCATATAAAGTGCCATCGGCTGTATTTATATAATGAACGTTGGTAAAACTTCCACCTTTTTGAGTATAGCAAAACCAATTGTCTTCGCCCCAGGCAATATCATTAACCGAATAATCTATAGTATAAACTGATGTTACAGTATTATTTGACAAGTCAATAGCGCTTATGTAACCGTTATGCCCCACGGCTGCAGTCATCCAATCCTCAGATATCGCTAAACAGGTAGGCGCTTTGCTTAAGTCAATTTCATTCAACACCTCTTTTGTATTAATATCCAGTGTAATTAACTTGTTTGGTGATGTTGTTGTATAATACAGTGTGTTTGTGTTTTTATTAAATACTGCATCTGTTATCAGACCTTCAATGGCATATTTATTTTCGCTATCGCCTGGTGTAATTGCAGTAACAGTAATACTATGAGTTTGTCCTGATGCATTGTTGGATTTTAGGTTTACTGTTGCTGTATTTTCTCCTGAAACCAGCTTTGTTCTATCGCAGGTAAAAACTATATCGTCGTATGAAGTGTATGGATTATATACTCCACTTGAAGGTGTTATGGTAAGCCATTCCGGTATATCAGTAAATTCCCATACAAGTATGCCCTCTCCATAGTTTGAGAAGCATATACTTTGTGATGTTTGGTTTGAATAAAATATAACTTCGTCGGTATAGTTACTCAATTCAGGTGAGCCCAGGTTTACGGTTACAGCTATTGATGTTTCAGGATTTATTTTATCATTTGTAGAAAGAACTATAGTACCAGTAGAAGTTGATGAGGTAATCTTCTCAGGAATAATTTTTAGAGGGATGTTATAACTATCATAATAATCAAGAAAAAGCTTTTCCGACAATAGTTGATCCGTATCCAGAGTCAGCCATTCCGGTAAACTGGTAAATTGCCAGCATAACAAACCTCTGCCTGTGTTTTTAATGGGTAAACTAAGATAAGTTGCTGTTTCGTAGCTTATATCTAATGTGCTTTCAACTTCCAGCTCAGGATCTCCTTCGTTAATATAAGCCACAGTAACTTTATAATTTCTTTTTTCTGCTTTTACTGTCATAAAGTCTATATAAACACCAATTTCATCAAAGGACGAGTTATTGGTGGCTGAGCAGTTAACGGTAGCAAACCCTTCAGATAAACTTCCGGTGTTTGAGTCAATGTGTAACCACGATGGTGTGGAAGTAATCTCGTAATCACTATTTACAAGAGAGCCCAGATTGAACTGATAATCGGCACTTTCCCAATCCGGTGAAATATAGATGTTGGAATAACCCATAGATTGTTGTTCTGGTGATAAATCGTCATCCAGAAAACTGTTGTCACAACTTGTTATTATACAAAGTAGTGTCAGATATATAATATTTTTAATGATAGGCTTCATATGAAAATTCATTTCAGGTTTAAATTAAAAGGTATAGTGTAAAACAATTGAATAGTCCAGTCGTGACAATTTCAGAGGATCGTCAAGATCCACATTATCTTCTGAGAAACCATATGCTCCATATACTTTTGATTCAAAATCAGCAGATTCTAATTCACTCCATGTAAAATCACCACTTAATCCAACTGATATATGTTTAGTGAATTTATACTCAGCTGCAATACCTATTTTGGCACCATTAGTATTGCCAGTCATTAAGCTATTATAAGTGATATCGTTATATGTGTAATCACTATAAGATGGATAGGTAGTTTGATTTTCTAAGCGATAGTAGATGGCTCCTGCCGAAAGTGACTCACGCAGTGTGATCTTTTTCTGCTTTCCTAAATACTGTTGTAAAAGAATGGATGGTCCTACATAATTTACATACTGACGGAATTTTTCATTTACCGTGATATACGTAGGATAGTAATAGCTGCTTGATTTATAGGTATTATTATTTAATCTGGTCAGGAAAAAAGAATATTCAGCACCAATACCCAGTTTATTATTTATCATGTAATATATACTTGTATTAACATGCAAACCTTTATCCAGATTTTTATAGGTGTCAGGAACATCAGATTCAAACAGATAATGATCTAAAATCCATGGCATAGTTGATAATCCGGCATTCAAACCAAAACACCACCTGTTATCAGGTTTGGTTCGTGTTTTAGTTTTTTTCAGCTTTTCTTTTTTTTCTTTCACTAAAGGTTGATCAGAGCGATAATACTCAGCAACCTCAGAAAGCGGTAAAAACTTCCCTTGTGAAGTTCCTTCTCCGCTGTTTAACTCATACAAGATGCGATCCTTGTTTATTAAAACAATCTTACATTTAATTGTATCATTTTGGGTAGTTACAATTTTATCCTGAGCCTTAGCTGTAAAAAAGGCCAGTAGTAAGAGGGAAATCAATACGATTTTTTCCATTGCTATTTATTTGTTTTTGGGTAATATGGAACCAAATAAATTCAACTGTTGCTATGTGTACAACTTTATTCAAGTGTTTAAATGGTTCAATTTATTTAGGTAATTTATTTTTATCTGTGTTTCAAAATATAATCGATAGGGAAAGCCAGTTTTTATTTCCACCAGATCTTAGACTCAATAACCTTATTTTCTTTTATAAGCTCTGAACTATACTCAATGAAATCGTCTTTATATCGGGATTCTGTTATATTGTAGTCTTTTGGAATAATTATCCAGCTATTTGCAATAGCATACGACCGCCATCCTTTATCTAAATATTGTTGATTAATGATGTATGTGCCATTTTCGTATTCATTGAATAAATGATGCTCACTTTCTGGTGGAATATTCCATCCCCAGTTGCATCGTTTGGAATCAGTGGAATTATACTCTTGCCATGTTCCTTGGAATGTCAGATTATAATTGTCGTAATACAAGTCACTAAAGGCTTCTGCAATACCTGTTTCTGATAAATCATATTTAGCATAAAACTTGCCTTCAAATATTCCAACATGATTTTGACTTGGATTCTCATTTAAGATATACTTACCCCAAAGCATTCCTGTTGATATTTCAGGACTATCTCCATAATCATTACTATCCTTTAGTGTTTTTATTTTTTCAACAATCAATTTGCCATTGAAATCACATATGTTGTTGTTCACTTTTGTTTTTCCGCTTACCTCATATATGTGTGGATTTTCTGTGTTCTTTTTTATGGTTAAAAAGCGAACTTCAATTCTTTGGTACTTACTACCAATAATGCCTTGATAGGTTCTGCTCAACCATATGTTTTGATAATTTTCATCAATGCTTTTTTCTGTTGTTTCGTGATATAAATCCTCATACCAGTCCTGACTATAGGAGGTTATACAACTGTAAAAGAGAAGTAAAGTTATAAGGTTAAGTTTTGTATTGTTATACTTCATATAAATGGGTAGTAAAGAAGTCTCAATTAGTTTTACTCATTATTATTACTAGCAGTTATTAACTCAGAAGGTTGGCCATCCACCTTTTCAATAAAATCATTTACCAATGCATTAAATTCTGATGGTGAATCAAAATTAGCACAGTGACCTGCACTTTTTAATATGGCGAATTCACTATTAGTAATTTTCGAATGCCAATCTTCTTCCATTTTCTTTACTGCATCGGTATCATTTTCTCCGGTTAATATAAGCATTGGATAGGATGGAGTGATACTATCACGGTCTTGGATGATAGTTGGAATACCCGGCATTACCATTAACGATTTTCTTTCGTAAAGACTGGCTGTTTTATAGAATAAAGCTTGTCCTTTTTCTGTGTTACAGGTAATGTTTGCAGTTTCTTTTTTATAGGCGTTCATTGAAAAAAGAGCCTTGACTAACAAACCTACATTTATGGAACCCTGAACGTTTTCAAAGACTTTGCTTTTGTCGTTTATACTATAACCACCTAAGGATATTAATGATTTAACTTTATCAGGATGGTTCAGCGCAAAATATTGAGCAATTAAAGAACCCATAGAAATTCCAACAAGATGAGTCTTATCAATCCCTTCAGCTTCAAGAATCTTTTCAATGTGCTCCGATGAGGCATCAATTTTATCGGTTGACTCGTTGGCTTTTGACAAGCCATGACCAATTAAGTCGATGGTTATTACACAATGGTTTTTTGAAAAGTAATCGATTTGTTGATCAAAGGCTCTGTGATCAGAACAGGCAGGATGCAAGAACACAATCGCATCTTTATTTTCTTTTCCTGATACAAAATAGTGAACATCATAACCATCCAGATTCAGTGTTTTATGTTCTATTGAGCTGGTAACAGGGGAGGTGTTAATCTCGTTAATTTTATGTTCGTAAATAGCAGCGTCTATTTCAAAGTATGTTTTTACGCCCACTATAGGTGTAATAATGATCAATACAATGATCAAAAAGATTTTTAGTCCTTTATGTTTCTTCATCGCTTAGGTTAATTTGTGATTAAAGTTTTGTTTATAATGTTTATTCTTTTCTATAACTGAGTGCTAAAATAATAAATTTATGTTGGTTATGGGGGTATGATCGTATTTTGCTCACCCTGGTTGAATTTCACTATAGCAAAATTATTGTTGCAGGTCTGATTTTAGGCATAATAATTATGTTGGTAATCCATAAAATAGTGTAGTGTCTGTTTGGGGTGGCGTCAAGATAATGTAATAAGCTTATTGTCTGTTATTATTTGGGTATTACTGTAAATGTTGAAAGTTGCGTTTATAAGCATAAGCAAAATTAATTAGATTATTTTAGTTTACTTAAGAATTCTTTCTTTATGAACGTGACTTTTTTCTTTTTCATATTTTTATAAAAACCATTTAATTCCTCAGCTGGTAATATCTCATAAATAAATAACCAATATCTTTCGAATTCAACATCTTTTAATTGAATAGCTTTATCCTTAAAAGATTTTAAATGACTTGTACTAGTACTTGTACTTCTCTTACAATGGTATAAGTATGAAATTAGCATAAATATGCAATCCATTGAATTTAATGCATCATTTCTTACCGAATTTATACCTAGTCTAAAATTATAATGCATAGCCCAATAAATTGCATATGAACATGCTTCATAATTTCGTTTTTCTATTCCTAATTTATAAATATCAATTGCTAAGGCTTTTATTTCTTTGCGTTGAATTGAATGTGGTTCAAATACGAAATCTTTAAGGTACACAACGAGGTAAGGATATAGTAATACTAGATGGTGAACTTGCTTGAAATAATATTCAACTGCATAATCGTCTAACTTTCGATTTGCTAAAACCTTTATCGCATAATTCAAAATTGCCCCATCAGACTCTTTGTCTAACATTAATTCTATAGCATAATCTAAAAAGCCTTTTAACACTTTTAATCGTAAGTGGCTTTCTGGTTGCTTTTGGACATAAGGAAAAATAAAATGATTTAATTTTGTTACCCAATTTTTTACGTTTGCTTGAGGTAACGGTTTTATTTCAGACTTTTTTGTATTTAATGATAATTCAAATTTTTTCAATTCTTCAGAAAGATCAATTAAAAATTTTTCCGCAGTTTCATATGAATCAACATAACAGGTATAATCATCAATGTTGCGTATAAATGAATACCCTCTATTTGTCATTTCATGATCAATATTAACCAAAATGATTTCTGAGATCAAATTTGATGCATGTGGACCTATTAATATACCATTTGTTTCGCCGTGCTTTACATTTTGGGTATGAAAATCTAATTTATTATACCATTCACCTTTAAATTGGGGTTTTGATTTTAATTTAGCCTCTTCTTTTCCAACTAATGCCCATGCAATTGAATGAGAGTATATACTGTTAAAACAATTTGAAATATCTGCTTTTACAATATACCGACTGCGAATTACTATATCATTCTCTGGTTCACCATCTTTCGAGAAATTTTTATAATTCATCTCAAATAAGATGGGTTTATTTATCATTTTTCGAATATGTATTCTGCTAATTTTGAATTTGTCATTTATTGTTTTGTCTTTGAAATACTTCTTTATTTGTACCCAATTGTCAGATAATTGCTTTACCTGACTAGCATAAGCAAAAGGTTCCGGAATAGCAAGAGGTCTTGGAATATTAATATTTCTCATGTTCCAATATCTAATGTAGTCTTTCCTTTCTGGGCTAGGATGTGATTCTAATGCATTATAATATTCAGAAAACTCTTCACTAGTCAGAAAATTTGGTATTTTTTCGGCAAATAATCCAAATCCAACTAAACCAGTTTTTAATTCCTCAGATAAAATTTCTTCGTGGTATTTATAATAGGTTTTCAAGTTATTAGGCTTTTTAAGTTTAGATATTACTTCTTTAATATGATCCGATTTAGGGATCTATAATTCCCTGTGTTGGATCAATGTGATTGTTTGAAAGAGCCTCTAGTATTTGAGTCTTTCCAGAACCATTTTCACCTGTTATAACCAAAATATCAGGTAGATTTTTGATTTCTGCCTTTTTTTAAATCTTTTTGTCAATATTGATTAATACATTAATAAAAAAGATTTAATAATTGAGAAATGTATAGTTATAATTGTTAATCTCATGATATAATTATTGTCCATATAGTTAATTGTCAATTATATGATTGCAGTAAGGATATGGATTTACTGAAATAAAGAGTATTGACAAAAAAAACTAATGTTCAATATAGCAGACAATATCGGTAAAAGATCGTTCTTAAGCGTTATCAAAAATATATATTTAAGTCATAAAATCAAATTATTCTTAACGTGTTTGCTATTTATTACATAAAGAATTCACAATAAACCATCAACGTTTAGGTTCAAACCATCAACATTATAGAAAAAACTACGGAGCTTTATGTAATTGCCTAGGAACGTATAAACATTTTCTATCATAGCTTCTATAAAAAGTATCGCAGCTTAAAAAAAAAGCATGGCAACTGATTAAAAAAACATGGAGCTCCACTAAAAAAGTGTGGAAGTTTATGAAAAAGAGTACGGAGCTTGATGAAAAAAACACGGAACTTCCTTAAAAAAACACGGAACTTCCTTAAAAAAGTACGGAAGGCTAGTAAAAAAGTGCGGAGCGTTCAACTTTTTTTATCAAAGCTCATGCAAAGTTGTATCAAGCGTGTCAGTTTTTCTGACAAGCTCCAGTGAATTTCAGAGAACGCTGAAACAAATTCTTTGGTGCTCCACTAAAAAAGTGGCATGCTCCACATATTTTTATCGGTATACTGATACTTAAAATGAAACGCTCCAATGAAAAAGTGAGAGCTTCCATGAAAAAAGTGAGATGCTCCGAATTTTTTATTGAATGCTCCGTGAAATTTATAGATAGCTTGTCAGGTTTTGCTTCAAAGTTTATATAAAAACTGACAAACTTTCGTACTATAAACCCCAAGGTTGGTGTTTATAGTACGAAAGTTTCTGTTTGATGTAGTAACACTGAATGTTATAAAATAAAGAATCCGGTAAGCTATTTTACCGGATTCAGATTCACTTTTGCACTTTTCTTTTATTCTTCAGTTGCCTCAGTTTTTCTTTTTCTACGGGTAAAACGAGTACCTAAAGTATTGGTAATTTCCTGCGCACCTGCAATCCCATTTTTCGCTGCAAGTTTTGTGTTGTTGTAAAACATTAAAGCATGGTTTAAAGCTTCACTTCCTGCAATTAAAGCTGTGTCATCAACCTGGTTCAATAGTTTTTCTAATAATGCCGACACCGGTAAAAGACCTGTTGCATCGGCTACATCAATGTCAAAGTCTTCCTGCGAAGAAAATGCAGGTCTTAAAATTGGATTTTGTTTGCTGAATTGGTTGGCTTCAGTCACAAAAGCTAATGATTTGTCACCCATTTTTGCTAAACCTTTTCTTTCATCTTTAGATACAGTTAAAAGATACGGAGATAGAATGTTGCTTACCTCATTAAGTTTGTTTAGAGTTTCTGTTAACACATCCTGCGGAATGCTGGATTGATGAAGATTCTTCATAAAAATGATTAATTTTGTAAAATTGAACATTAGCGGACACACTAATGACAACTTTGGCTGGCATGCGTTAGGGGTCAGGAGTGGTCCGCTTTTAATTAACGGGAAATTAACATAAAAAAATTTAACCGGATTATGTATTGTGACGAATCATTTGTTTTTAATGATGAACGAATAATTAGCTTACATTAACTAATGAAAGATTTTGGTAAAGTGATTGGCGTGTATAGGATTATGGTTAATAACCGCTTGTGAGAGGAGCTTGACGATCAACAATTAATGTAACCAGGTAACTGAGTTAATTAAGTATTATGATTTTTGTAATAGTTTATGAAATCCATTAGGACTTACCTTTGTGTTTTTCTTGTTTTCACCTATAGCATAGAAATTGTAAAGTGTTTTTCTCAGATTATTATTTCGGATCATAGAAAAGCAAATAAACAATAGCATTAAAATAAAGGACTAATATATAATAGTTTGCAATAAATATAAATCGATGAGCTATATTCCACATATAAAAGATATAATAACAGCGGCAGAGCGATTAACTAAGGTAATTCGCAAGACAGCATTGGATTTCAATCAAACATACTCAGAAAAGTATCAGGCCGAAATCTATTTTAAAAGAGAAGATCAGCAAACAGTACGTTCTTATAAAATCAGAGGCGCTTATAATAAGATGGCTTCATTGTCGAAAACTGAAATTCAAAATGGAGTAGTTTGTGCCAGTGCCGGAAACCATGCGCAAGGTGTTGCATTATCGTGCTTTATATTGAAAGTAAAAGGAACTATTTATATGCCGAGTACAACCCCTGCTCAAAAAATAAACAGGGTAAACACTTTAGGTAAAGAATGGGTAGAGGTAGTTTTGTTTGGAGATACTTTTGATGATGCCAATGAAGCAGCTATTCAGTATAGTAACGAAAACAACCTTCCTTTTATTCCTCCTTTCGACGATCCTAAAATTATAGAAGGTCAAGGAACTGTTGGTATTGAAATTCTGGAAGATTTACCTAATGTTGATTTTGTTTTTATTCCTGTTGGCGGTGGTGGATTAACAGCCGGAGTAAGTGCCTATATTAAAGAGATACATCCCGAAGTAAAAATAATAGGTGTTGAGCCAGCCGGAGCACCAGCCATGTATCAATCGCTGCAAGAAGGAAAAGTGGTAACTCTTGAAGATATTGATAAGTTTGTGGATGGAGCTGCTGTTCAAAGAGTAGGTGAGTTTACCTTTCCTGTATGTCAAAAATATATGGACGATATGCTTTTGGTACCTGAAGGAAAAGTCTGTACCAAAATATTAGAGATGTATAACAACGATGCCATTGTAGCTGAACCTGCAGGTGCATTATCAGTAGCTGCACTAGAGCAATATGCCGATCAAATTAAAGGCAAAAAGGTAGTTTGTATCATCAGTGGTGGAAACAACGACATCACCCGTACCGAAGAGATTAAAGAACGCTCGCTATTATACGAAGGATTAAAGCACTATTTTATTGTCCGCTTCCCACAAAGAGCTGGGGCTTTAAAAGAGTTTGTTAACAATATTCTTGGTCCCAACGATAATATCGTTTTGTTTGAATACGCAAAAAAAATTAATCGCGAAAAAGGTCCTGCACTGGTAGGTATAGAACTAAAAGACAAAGACGACTTTGAGCCACTACTAAAACGCATGAAAGACCGAAACTTCTATGGAGAGTACGTGAATAATAAACATGACTTGTTTTCGTATTTGATCTAGCGATGGGCAGAGAGCAAGGTGAATAGGGCGTAGAGTTTAGTGTGAATGGCGCACGGATTAAATATTGCTAAACAGCTATGGGTTATTAAGTCAAACGCACGGATTACAAATCCGCGCGTGCAATGGACAAACATGTAAATCCTGTTCATCCTGTCAAAAAACTAACTCCACTTCTGGAATTAGCGCGGAAATGATTTCCGTGCAATAATCAAGCTGTAAATCACTACCATTTATTACAAAATGATACTGTTTATATCCTAAGCTGTTAGATGAGGAATTGTATTCCGGTCTTTAATAAACCTGTTAATTCTGTCGTCATGAATCCTTATTCCAGATCAATAGTATTGTAAACATATGAAGTAAGGCGCACGGATTACAAATCCGCGCGTGCTATGGACGAGCTATGGAGAAACATGTAAATCCTGTTCATCCTGTCAAAAAACTAACTCCACTTCTGGAGTTAGCGCGGAAATGATTTCCGTGCAATAAGCAAGCTGTAAATCACTACCATTTATTACAAAATGATACTGTTTATATCCTAAGCTGTTAGGTGAGGAATTGTATTTCGGTCTTTAATAAGCCTTTTATTCTTATCGTAAAGAATCCTTATTGTGATCAATAGTATTGTAAACATATGAAGTAAGGCGCACGGATTACAAATCCGCGCGTACTATGTGCTATGGACAAACATGTAAATCCTGTTCATCCTGTCAAAAAAAACTAACTCCACTTCAGATGCTAGCGCGGAAATATTTTCCGTGCAATAAGCAAGCTGTAAATCACTACCATTTATTACAGAATGACATTGTTTATATCCTAAGCTGTTAGATGAGAAATTGTATTCCGTTCTTTAAAAAACCTTTTATTCTTGTCGTAAAGAATCCTTATTCCAGATCAATAATGTTGTGAACGTATAAAGTCAAACGCACGGATTACAAATCCGCGCGTGCTATGGACGAGCTTTGGACAAACCTGTAAATCCTGTTCATCCTGTCAAAAAACTAACTCTATAGTAGGAGTTAGCGCGGAAATGATTTCCGTGCAATAATCAAGCTGTAAATCACTACCATTTATTACAAAATGATACTGTTTATATCCTAAGCTGTTAGATGAGGAATTGTATTCCGGTCTTTAAAAAACCTTTTAATCCTGTCGTAAAGAATCCTTATTCCATTTCAGTAGTGTTGTGAATAGATGAAGTATAGCGCACGGATTACAAATCCGCGCGATATATGGTGCAATAATCAAGCTTTAAATCATTACCATTTATTACAATTTCATATAAAATCGTATAAAAATTAATCAATCAGCAATTTAGATCGTGATTTTTAATTACTGTTAAACAATAATTGTATATTTTCGCAGTTATCATAACTATTCGCAATGGATATTGCAATCAATTACGTGATCTAGGAAATAATGAATTCTCTTGATGATATCGAAGACTCGTTTAAATCAATGATTGAAGTATTGCCAAATGCTTTGATCTTAGTTGATGTTAATGGAGTTGTTGTATATATTAATAAGTTGGCTGAAGAATTATTTCAATATTTTAAAGAAGAACTTATAGGTAAAGAAGTAGAATGCATTGTTCCACAATCTTATCGAAATGATCATCACATAAAAAGGCAGCAATTTATACACAAAAAGGAGTATAGAGCAATGGGCAAAGGACGCGACCTTTTTGCCTTGCGAAAAGATGGTTCTGAATTTCCTGCAGAGGTTGGTTTGAGTCCAATTGTAATTCAAGATGAAAAATATGTTTTAACAACAGTTATTGATATAACAGAAAGAAAAAAAATAGAACATAAAATCATTAAACAAAGGATTAAACTTGAAGAACTCACAGAGGAACTACATAATATCAATCGTGTATTAGAGAAAAAGAATCAGGATTTAAATGAAAGTATAGAATATGCTCGCAATATTCAATATTCGATATTGCCCGATATTGATATGATCAGAAATTACCTGACGGATTTCTTTGTGTATTTTGAACCAAAAAACATTATAGGTGGTGACTTTTATTGGTTCTATCAGGTGGAAGATATAAGCTACATTGCAGCTGTTGATTGCACTGGTCATAGTGTACCGGGTGCTATGATATCGATGGTGGTTCATTCCTTGCTCAACGAAATCATGATAAAAAATCCCACACAAACCACCGGAGATATCTTGAGCAGCCTGCATCGAAATCTTTATAACTTTTTTCAACAACATAAAGGAGAAGATTATTCACAGGACGGATGTGATATAGCCCTGTGTAAAGTAGATAAAAAGAATAAGTTGCTTCAGTTTTCGGGTGCAAGACAAGATATATATATCTGTAGGGAAGATTCAATAAAAACCATTAAATCAACGTATAAATCCATAGGCGGTTTGTCTGTAACAGGTCTTAATGAACCTGAAAGACACTATGATACTACGAATATTAATCTAGTGCCAGATATGACCATCACTATGGTAACCGATGGGATACTTGATCAATTAAATAGTGAGGAAAGTATATTCGGGACCAGGCACCTTAGGGATTTAATTCAGAAAAATTATAGTTTGCCTTTAAACCACGCTCAGGATAGTACATTCCATGCAATAAACAGTTGGAAAAAGAATACCCAACAACAAGATGATATGCTAATGCTTTCCTTTCAATGTAAATAACAACTATCTATCATGTATAAATTATTTGAGATCTTTAAAGAAGAAAAAATATCATTAGCGTACTTTGGTTTGTTTTCAGATTGTATAACCTCCATGCTAATTGAATTATGTGATACATACCTTGCAAAGTCCGATAATCTTAAAAAGTTCTCAAAAAAAACTTCATTTCTAATTGCAGAAAGCTTTCAGAATATTGTCAGACATAGTGTTATTGAAAAAGATTGCACTTCATATGTTAAGTATAATAAAGACTTTTATCAGATAAGTATTATTGAAAATAGGATAAATATTGCTTCCGTAAATATCATTGAAAACGATCAGATTCAATCATTGAACAATCATATTGACCATATCAATTCATTAGATTCTTGTCAGTTAAAAGAACTTTCAAAGCATGTCTTAGAACACGGAGCCATAACCGAAAAGGGGGGAGCAGGATTAGGATTGATAGAGATCGTTAGAAAATCAGGTTTACCATTAAAAAAGCAGTTTACAAAACTGAATGATACCTACTCAATAGTGTTGCTTGGCCTGGAGATCTCTAATTTAGACAATGTAAGTGAGCCGTCAATTGATCTGAATTCGATTGAAAAGTATTATCGAAAATTATTAGATGATGATATCTTATTACTATACAAAGGCGATTTTTCAAGTTCTTCAAATTCGCAGATAATCGATATTTTAAATAGTAATTTTATTCAGGGTGGAGAAATCGAGCCGGATAAACTGAAGAATATAATTATCATTATTGAGATCATGCAAAATGTATCGCAACATGGTAAATTAATCAATAGTATTAAAGAAGGTTTTTTTACGATTAAAAAGAAGGATAACGAAGTGTATATTGAGTGTTCTAATTATATCGATAGTGAATGTTTGGGGATTTTAAAACAACAGTTGGATAAAATCAAATCCTGTACAAATGATGAACTTGAAAGTTTATATAAACAAGCATTAACGGATTCTTATTTGTCAGAAGATGATAATGCAGGATTAGGCTTATTAGAAATTGCTCGTCTGACAAATAATTCGTTTACCTTTAATTTTACTGAAACGCCTGATGGCGAAATCTTATATTCAGTTCAAGTAAAAACTATATAGTAATGGAAAAATTATTTATTGAACCAGGTAATGAAACTCCCCAGATAGATTTCGATGCAAATAGCGGATTCTTTTCTATTTCAGGAAAATCTTATCCCGAAAATGTGAATAATTTTTATGCTCCGGTTTTTGAATATATTGAGCAGTACAGAAAAAATTCTTGCAGTAAAACAACGATTGAATTTAATTGGCTGTATTATAACACTGCAACAGCAAAAGCAATTATTAAAATCATTTTAAAACTAAAAGAAATCGGTAACGAATTGGAAATTCATTGGTACTATAAAAAGGATTTTGATTTGATTGCGGAAAAAGGTCGGGAAATCCAGGAAGTATTAGATGTTAATTTAAAAGTGATTGAATTGTAATTAATCAATAACTTTAAATCTGGATCAAGAGTTAAATGGAAGTTTTAATGCTAGGCATACATGTTTCTAGATATTAGAGTGGAAATATTTTCCGTGCAATAAACAATCTGTAAATCACTACCATATATTACAAAATAACACTGTTTATTCTTAAGCTGTTAGATGAGGAATTGCATTTCGGTTTTTAATAAAGCTGCCAATCCTGTTGAAATTGTTTTAAGTATATTAAGTAAGGCGCACGGATTACAAATCCGCGCGTGCAATGGACAAACATGTAAATCCTGTTCATCCTGTCAAAAAACTAACTCCACTGCAGGAGTTAGCGTGGAAATGATTTCCATGCAATAAGCAATCTGTAAATCACTATCATTTATTGCAAAATAACGCTGTTTTTTCCTAAGCTGTTAAATGAGGAATTGCATTCTGGTTTTTCATAAAGCTATCATTTAAATAAAAAATTGGATTAGATTTGATTTAATTTCAAAATTGAAAGATATTGCATTTAATCTATTGAAGGGCTTTATGAAGAACACATATATAAAAACAGTAGCACTATTACTATTCCTTATTAGCTCAGTTTCTTACGGGCAAACTGATAGTCTAACACAAGTTGACGATTCTATTAATCGTGTTGTTTTGCAGGAGTACCAGTTAAAACTCGAGGAAGTAGAGAAGCAGCGATTATTAGATTCACTTAAAAAAGAAGAGCTTGAAATACAGCTTCGAAAGCTGAAAACAACCGATAATCTGCAGAAAGAAGACTTATTGCTTCAGCTTAAAACCATTGAAGAAAATGAGAAAAAGCGCATTGCAGATAAAAAGAATCAGATTAATGCATTGCGAAATACTGCCAAAGGTTACCCCGTTGTTGGCGTTTTACAAGATACTTTGTTTGTAGTTTATTCAAAGATTGGGGCTTCTACACCATCTGAAAGAGCTGTTAATATTAGCAAAAAGATTGAAAGGCTTTATGATGATGATTTTCTGAGAACTGATTCCATTCAAATTCTAAAAGCTGAAAATACTTATGATATAGTTTATAGTGATATCATTATCATGAGTATATCAGAAAATGATGCCTTATGGTATGGTAAAAGCATGGAAAGTTTAGCCGATGAATATCAGCAAACTATTGCTCAGTCCATTATTAATGCCAAAAAAGAAAATGGTTGGTTAAAGTTGCTTTCTCGTATCGGTCTAGTTTTACTTGTTATAGCTATTGCTCGCTTAATCATTTTTTTTATTGCAAAAGGGTATTCTATTTTACTGCGCTATATTGACATTAAGAAAGAGGTTTGGCTTACAGGCATAACTTTTAAAGACTATACTTTCTTAACCGCAGACCAGGAATTGCATATTGTTCTTATGCTCGTTAAGGTCTTTAAATGGTTTGTGTACGCACTATTTTTATACATTACTTTACCTATTATATTCAGTATTTTTCCATTCAGCCGTAATTGGGCCGATGTTTTATTTCACTTGATCTGGTCTCCATTCAAGGGAATCATTTTTGCCATATGGGATTACTTACCAAACCTGTTTTATATATTGGTTATCTATTTTGTGATGAGGTATGTAATTAAATTTGTAAGATACATTTTCCGCGAAATACAATACAATAAACTTGTAATTTCTGGTTTTCATGCTGATTGGGCTATGCCTACTTATAGTATAGTTCGTTTTTTGCTATATGCATTTATGTTTGTATTAATATTTCAATACTTACCTTATTCTAAATCAAATGTTTTTAAAGGTGTATCTGTATTTATAGGTATCTTGTTTTCTTTAGGATCTTCCTCAGCTATTGCCAATATGGTTGCTGGACTGGTAATAACTTACATGCGTCCATTTCAGATTGGTGATAGAATTAAAATTGGTGAAGCAACAGGTGATATTATTGAAAAAACACTGCTGGTAACCCGTATCAAAACCATCAAGAACGAGATTATTACAATTCCTAATTCGTCCGTTTTAACCGGGAACACTATAAACTATAGTATTGGCGCAAAAGATACAGGACTGATTATTCATTCAACGGTAACCATTGGATATGATGTGCCCTGGAAAGATATGCACCAAACCTTGATAGATGCAGCCTTGCGTACTCCAATGGTCATGCAGGAGCCAAAACCATTTGTTTTACAAACCAGTCTGGATGATTTTTTTGTTTCATATCAGATCAATGCATACGTGCGTGAAGCCAGTAAGCAAGCTGTCATATACAGTAACTTGCATCAAAATATTCAGGATGTATGTAACGAAAGAGGAATAGAAATTCTTTCTCCTCATTATCGAGCTGCCCGGGATGGAAATAACTCTACCATACCAAAAGATTATTTGCCACAAGATTATCAGGCTCCGGGATTTAATATTAATGTAAAAAGCGGAGAGAAAGGTGCATAGGGAAAAGAGAATTATGATTACAGGTTAAGGATTATAGTGATTATAGCGTTTCTGAAGCTGAATTGTAAGCCTTGAAGGTAAAGAGCAGTAAATAAATGTTGAAATCAATGAACCCAATCTGTATTTGGTATGAAAATAAATAACTGTAAATCGTCAAAAAAATATATATGCCCAAAAAAGTACTATTATTCTTATGTCAGGGTTTTGAAGCCTATGAAGCCAGTGTTTTTACCGATGTAATGGGATGGACTAAAGAGTGTGGAAATGAAATCGTAGAGTTAAAAACAACCGGATTAAGGCCCGTAATTCACTGCCTTTGGAATCTGATTGTTCAACCTGAAATTCCTTACGAAGAAATTAACATTGATGATTACGATGCTTTAGCCATACCAGGAGGCGGAGCAGAAGGTGGATTTTACGAAGATGCTTTTGATGAGCGGTTTTTAGATCTGATTCGTAAGTTCGATGAGCAAAATAAACCAATTGCATCAGTGTGTGTGGGTGCTATACCTATAGGAAAATCAGGTGTGTTGCAAAATAGAAAAGCCACAACCTGGGATTTAAATGGTGGCTACCGTAGAACAGAATTAGCTGAATACGGAGCTATTGTTCAGGATAAGCGTATGGTGATAGATGATAATATTATCACATCAACTGGACCTGCAACTTCTATTGATGTAGCTTTTGCCTTGCTGAGTAAACTTGTTAGACCAGATACTGTAGAGGAAATTAAAAGAAATATGCGCTTTACTGATTAGTAAAGAGATATGGTCAAAACAATAAAAGGGGACTAGTAATATAACTATTACTTAGTCCCCTTTTGCCCTAACTAAACTATGAGATTTAGTAGTGTAGTTTCCTTATGTAGAGAAACAAAAAGTCATTAAGTTCATTTCGAGTAGACTAATATAATACTTTAATTTATTTTAATATAAAAAATTACGTTAAGTTTTAATTGTATTTTGATAACATAGTACATAGGTCTTAAGTACATTTATTGATGCTGAAATCATTTTATTAAGTATTGTATACCGAAAGAATTTCTTGTATTGAAGAACCTATTTCATTAATCTGTGTTTTAAAATGAATAAATAGAGATTACATACTTTAAATGCATTTAGATGATAACCATATTAAGAACTAATTCAGAGGATAAAAGATTTATTGAACTTGTTAAATTATTAGATGCTGATTTAGCCAAAAGAGATGGTGACGATCATGCCTTTTTTGCACAATACAATAAAATCGACATGATTAAAAATGTAGTAGTTGCTTTTAACGATGAAACACCTGTCTCATGTGGTGCAATAAAAGAATATGATCCAAAATCGATGGAGGTTAAACGGATGTATACATTACCTGTATTTAGAGGAAAAGGTATTGCATCAATGGTTTTAGCTGATCTTGAAAAATGGGCTGCTGAGTTGGGTTATACTAAATGTATTTTGGAGACAGGAATAAAACAACCAGAAGCAATCAGACTCTATGAAAAAAATAATTATCAGCTTATTCCTAATTATGGTCAATATGCCGAAGTGGAAAGCAGTCGCTGTTTTGAAAAAGTGGTGAGATAGTAAAAAAATAAGTTTGATAAACATCTTAAAAAGACCTTATCAAACTTACTCTTCTTTTGTTTTATGATTATTCTATGCTTAGAATCTGTTTACATCACCAGCTCCACTTTCATTAATCACTTTGTTTTTAGGTGAGCCTGTGTAATGAATATCGCCTGCTCCGCTTGCATTGGCTTTTAATTCCTCCGAAACATTAACGTAAACATCTGATCCTCCGGATGCATTTACATTTGCGTATTTAGCTTTTAGCTTTTTAGCATCAATGTCCGAACCTCCGGAGCTGTTAGCATTTAGTGTGTCTGTACTTCCAATAATAGAAATATCTGCGCCGCCACTGCAAGTTAGCTTTATGCTTTGTGTTTCTGAGGTAAGGTAAATATCTGCACCACCTGAAGAATTCACAAATAAATTGTCAGCATTAATGTTTCCTGTACTTCTGATGTCAGAACCTCCCGAAGCTGATATTTTTTTATAAACAGGAGCTGAAACATATACTTTTTTAGTGTCTTTAGAACTCCATTTGAACTTGCCTTCAACGTAAATATGAAGTGTTCCATCTTTTACTTCAGTAATAATCCGATGCATTGAGCTTTTACTAGCTTCAACTTCAACTTTAATTTCATCTGATTGAGATAGGTAAACGTCTATACCAGAACTGGCCGAGATAGAAGTAAATGGTTTTGTTTCTCTAACTTCCTTTTCTTGTGAGAAGATAGATGTTACTGTTACAACAGCAATAATTAGGGTTAATAATCTTCGTTTCATGGATCTTGTATTAATTAATTTTCTCATAATTTCTTGTCACAAAGATGTGACGCCTGAATATGTCAAGAAGTTACAATTAAAGTCGATTAATTACAAAACTTTAATCACAGACGCTTTTTATGCTCTTTAATTGAAGATTTGAAGAAGTTCCAAGGGAAAGAATAGAGAAGATAATAAAAAAGGTGTAGACTATGGCATTCTATAGTCTGCACCTAAAACAAATGGTATGTATTTAAGAAAAATTATTTGCTTATTTTACTTCCCAGGTTTCGCCTGAGTTTACTAAATCTTCAAATGTTGAGATATTTGTACCTTTTTGAACTTCCTCTAATTGATTGGCCACTTCCTGTTCATAAGATCTTCTTTCGACAGATCTGATAATACCTAAAGCAACTGGTAATTCAGGGTATTCCATTCCGATAAGCTTCATATGTACATTAGGGTATTCTGCATGTGCATCATGAACCAAAATATCATCTATTGTATAACCATCTTCTCCAATAGTTACCGCTTTAAGTTTCATGTCATCACCTAATATAAGGCCTTTGTCGTTATTGGTTCCAAAAATCATTTTTTCACCATGACGAAGAATGATAGTGCGGTCTGCTTTATACTTTTTATCAGTAATAGCTTCGTGTGTATTGTCATTATAAATCACACAATTTTGCAATACCTCAATGATTGAAGTTCCATTGTGTTTTGCAGCTTCAGTCATAATTTCAACCGATAGCTTTAATTCCTTATCAATAGTTCGTGCAAAGAATTGTCCTCCTGCACCCAATGCCAATTGCCCTGGACGGAAAGGATCTTCTACAGTACCGTATGGAGATGATTTAGAAATAAAACCTCTTTTAGATGTTGGAGAATACTGACCTTTTGTTAAACCATAAATCTGGTTATTAAAAAGGATCACATTCATGTCAATATTTCTTCTTATTAAATGAATAAAGTGGTTTCCTCCAATGGCTAAGGCATCTCCATCTCCTGTTATTTGCCACACATGAAGATTCGGATTTGCAACTTTAACACCTGAAGCAATCGCTGCTCCACGTCCATGAATGGTATGAAAGCCATAGGTATTCATGTAATAAGGAAACCTTGAAGAACAACCAATACCTGAAATTACGGCGATGTTATGTGGTTCTACTTTTAATTCGGCCATAGCTTTCTGTACCGAATTTAATATTGCATGGTCTCCACAACCAGGACACCATCTTACATTTAATTTACTTTTATAATCGGTATATGTGTATTCGCAATTTTCACTCATAGCTTACTCCTCCAATAATTTTTTAAACTGTTCTTTTAATTCAACTACTGTAAAAGGTAATCCTTGTACTTTGTTAAATTGTAGATAAGGAATTTCAGGAAAGTTCATACGCAGATAATTGGCAAACTGTCCCATGTTTAATTCACACACAATAATCTTTTTATATCTCTTAAGAATTTCGTGAGTGTTTTTCGGAAGAGGATTGATATAGTTAAAATGAGCCAGAGCAACATTAATACCCTCGTTTTTTAATTCATCAACAGCAGTAAATAAATGACCAAAAGTTCCTCCCCAGCCAACAACTAATAAGTCGCTGTCTTCACAGCCTAATATATCTTGTTCCGGAATATAGTCTTCTATATTTTTTATCTTTTGAGCTCTGGTATTTACCATTTTCTGGTGGTTTAAACCATCATAAGAAACTCCACCTGTAAGTTCGTCTTTTTCTAATCCCCCGATTTGGTGCATTAACTTTGGAGTTCCTGGTTTTGCCCAGCATCTTACTAACGTTTCAGTTCTTCGTTTATATGGTAACCACTCATCATGGTTTGAAGTAACTCTTTTAGGTACAATTTCAGGATAATCTTTTAAATCAGGAATCTTCCAGGGTTGAGTACCATTAGCTAAAAATCCGTCTGTTAAAAGAATAACCGGAGTCATATGTTCAACTGCAATTTTAGCTGCATAAAAAGCATATTCAAAACAGTTGATAGGAGATGAGGCTGCCATTACCACGCAAGGACTTTCTCCATTACGTCCGTAAAGGGCCTGCATTAAGTCACTTTGTTCTGTTTTAGTAGGTAAACCTGTTGAAGGACCACCACGTTGTACATTTACAATAACCAATGGAAGTTCTGCAATAATTGCTAAACCAATAGCTTCTCCTTTTAAAGCCAATCCTGGTCCGGAAGTAGATGTTACGGCTAAGTCACCTGCAAAGCTGGCACCTATGGCTGTACAAATACCTGCAATCTCATCTTCTGCCTGAAATACTTTAACACCTAAATCTTTTCTTGCCGAAAGCTCTTGTAGAATTTCAGTTGCTGGAGTGATAGGGTAGGAACCTAAGAATAATTCCAGTCCCGCCTTTTGTGCAGCTGCTATTAATCCCCATGCAACTGCAGTATTCCCATTTAAGTTACGGTATTTACCTTTTTGTATAGATGCCGGATTAATATGGTAAGATGGAGTTACTGCCTGAATAATTACCCCGTAGTTATAACCTTCTTTTAAAACCTTTAAATTGGCTTCAACAACTAATGGTTTCTTTTTAAACTTCTTTTGTATGTATTCTTCTGTATGCTTTAAGGGGCGGTCAAATAACCAATATACCAAACCCAAAGCATACATATTTTTGCTTCGTAAAATACTTTTATTATCGAGGCCCATATCTTTTAAACTCTCCTTTGTTAGGGTCGTAATGGGAGCTTTGATAATATTAAAATCACCAAGTCTATCTTCAACAATTGGATCGTCAGTTTTGTATCCCGCCTTTACAAGGTTTCTCTCGTCAAAACTATCAACATCCATAATTATTGTTCCCCCTGCTTTAACCCATTTCGCATTGGCTTTTAATGCTGCAGGATTCATAGCGACTAATACATCTGCATAATCGCCGGGAGTATAAACTTCTGTATGACCAATGTGTACTTGAAAACCTGATACACCTCCAATAGTTCCCTGTGGTGCTCTGATTTCTGCTGGATAGTCAGGAAAGGTTGAGATATCATTTCCAAAAATAGCTGAGGTTTTTGAAAATAATGTACCTGTTAGCTGCATTCCATCACCGGAGTCTCCTGAAAATCGAACGACAACTTCATCTCGTTCAATTACTTTTGAACTTCTGCCCATAATAATTTTAAATATTTAAATATCTGGATTTTTCAATTACTTGAATATACTAATAAAAAGACAAGATTAATTACTCCTAAATAAAAAAGTAATAGATCTTGTTATGTATTTCAATAGTGTATCGTTAAAGTAATCTTTTCATTAATTTACGAGTAAAGGTAAAAAGTAGCCATATTCAAATACTTGATGAATGTCAGGTTTTGCCTTGAATATCAGAATATTAGTGTAGGTAGTGTATTTTACAAATACCAATCCAAAAAGCGTTATGTAAAGATTATTAATATGATAAGATTGCTTCAACTCCTTATTAAAAATTCGTACAAATAATCATATGATTATAAAATATGAACATTATACCTTAAACAATGCTTTATAGCTATATAATAATCAGCAGTAAATAGGGGTAAAAAGCTTATTTTTGCATAAAAATAAATTTAATTAATATGGCTTTAATCAAAGAAGTAAGGGGATTTACTCCAAAAATAGGAGAGAATGTTTTTTTAGCTGAAAATGCTACTGTTGTTGGAGATGTTGAAATAGGAAATGATTGTAGTATTTGGTTTAATGCAGTTTTAAGGGGTGATGTAAATACAATAAAAATCGGAAATAAAGTAAATATTCAGGATGGGTCAGTATTACATACACTTTACCAAAAGTCAACTATCGAAATTGGTGACAATGTATCCATAGGTCACAATGTTACTATACACGGTGCTAAGATTGAAAATGATGTTCTTGTCGGTATGGGTGCAACCATTCTGGATCATGCAGTTATCGGAAGCAACTCAATTATTGCAGCAAACTCATTAGTGTTAAGCAATACTATCGTTGAACCAAATAGTGTTTATGCCGGTGTTCCTGCTAAAAAAGTTAAAGATATTGAACCAGAGCAAACCAAAGAAATGATAGAAAAGATCGCAAATAATTATTTAATGTATTCAAGCTGGTACAAGTAGTATTTCTAAGTGACTAGTCCTAAATAAGTGTTACAGATTATTGGACTAATTTAATAACATTCTTAACAGTCCACAAGGGTACCCTTGTGGACTGTTACTTTTTTATAGGTT
Source organism: uncultured Saccharicrinis sp. (assembly GCA_963666825.2). GTDB lineage: Bacteria > Bacteroidota > Bacteroidia > Bacteroidales > Marinilabiliaceae > Saccharicrinis. The sequence goes on from OY763044.2 coordinate 5,257,655, forward strand.
CTTATCGCAATCTTATCCTGACGATGCATTTGATTTGGCGTTAATAATCTACATGATAGATGAGGACGCATTTCGTTGTATTTTCTAATGCTTTGCTTCACTAATTGCTCTAGCATAGGAGCATTTAAACTATATTGTTCTAACATGAATTCTTGTTTTAAAATACCATTAACTCTTTCAGCAACAGCGTTGGCACATGGATCGTAAGACTCTGTCATAGAGCAGATCAGATTATGCTTAATTAATTGTTCCTGATATGCATTACAACAATATTGAATCCCCCTGTCAGAATGGTGTATCAATTCTTTTTCTTTATATTTTCTATCTTTAACTGCCATTTTAAGCGCCTTGATACAACTATTGGCTTCTAAACTGTCCGACAGGTTATATCCAACGATCTTTTTAGAATATGCATCAGTTATGAGAGCTAGATATCGATGGTTGTTTCGGCTTCCAATATACGTTATATCACTAACCCAAATTTGTTCTGGTCTTGAAGGCACAATATCTTCGATTAAATTTTTGTGTTTCTTGAACATGTGTTTTGAGTTAGTGGTAGTGTGGTAGCTACGTAATGGTTTAATGAGCATATTGTTAGCTCTTAGTATTAATAGAAGCTTATCTCTTCCCACCCCTAAATCCCGTAATGGGGCTTCAAGCAAATGTTGTAATTTTCTTGCTCCTATTCTGGGCAACTCAAGCCTAACAGCTGTGACCAAAGAAACCACTTCGGCTGCAACATCTTTTTGCTTCTTCTCTCGCCATCCAGATCGATAATAGCTTTGGCGACTGATCCCGAACAAACCACAAAGAGTTCCTATCGCTTTCTTGAATTCTTTGGCGTAGCTTCCGATTGTTCGGGCAAGGAGTTTTTTCTTACCTTGATTCCATATTCCTGTTCTGCAAGAAGTATCAATCGATCTAATATATTAGCTTTATCACTAGCATTGATCATCTCTTGTTCAAGGAATATTTTCTCTTTTTCTAGTAATCTGACCTTCTGTTCTAGTTCAAATATTTTCTGTTGAGGTGTTTTTGACATGCGGCTGTTTGTTTGGTAACTTCTATCAAAGGTACCATATTTTCTTCGCCATTCCGTTATCGTTCCATGACTTTGTATTCCATACTTTCGTGCGGCTGCGCAAATGCCTATAGATCCACTTTCCACTTCTTGGACCACCGATAATTTAAAACTTAAACTGTAGTCTTTTTGAGTTCGCTTGATATACAAGCTTTTAATCTTATCTTTCATAACATTACCTTGTATTATGTAACGCTATTTCAGGACTAGACAAAGGATAAAATAAAAAAGCCCGGTAAACATTACCGGGCTTTTTCGTTATTGATATATGATGTATTATTTCATACTTCTTTTATCACCTGCGTGACTTAAAATACTTCCGCTTAATAAACCATTGTATTGGTTTGAATCGTTAAGTACTTCAATTGCTTTTGCTAATTCTTTATCATCTTTAAGACTGAATTTAATAGCTCCCTTTTGATAATAATACCTTTTAACAATCTCAGAACCCAATAACTCAGAAATCTCTTTTCTAAATATATTCAAATCCTTTTTAACGTCAAGCTTCAGCATTTCTTCCAATTCCTCAAATTCAGATTTAGATTTCTCATAATATTCTTCTTTTTGAGCAATGTCTTTTAGCTTTTTAAATGCGTCCTGAGTAGCTGATTCGTATTTAAAATCATCTAAAGCCAATACAAATTCAGTAAACTCATTAAAAATTTCATCTGTGATTGTAAATTTCTCAGGAGCTGAAATTTCAGGGTGTTTAATGCAGAACTCAGTGGCAAAATTGAATAATGTATTTTGTGCTACTAAAGCAAAAGATATGTTTCCGAACTTATCAACATCAATTTTAATATCAGGAGAAACACCACCACCATCAAATACAGAACGACCGCCAAAGGTTTTAAATTCTTTAATTAACGAATCAGGAACTAATCCAACACTTCCATCTTCATTTCTGTGTGAATAGTCCACAGCCTGAATACATCTTCCACTTGGGATGTAATATTTAGCTGTTGTAACCTTTAGTTTACTACTGTATGATAGGTTTCGTGTAGTTTGTACCAAACCTTTACCAAATGAACGTTGACCGATTAATACACCTCTGTCTAAATCCTGTATGCTACCTGCAACAATCTCAGAAGCAGAAGCGGATCCTCTACTGATTAAAACAGCCAAAGGAATAACTGTATCAACAGGTTCTGAAGTCGCACGATAAACTTTATCCCATTGTTTTACTTTTCCAATAGTTGAAACAACATCAACACCTTTTTTTACAAACAGGTTTACAATTTTTACAGCGTCATCCAATAATCCACCAGGATTTCCTCTTAAATCGAGGATGATGCTTTTTGCACCCTGGTTTTCTTTAAGGTCAACCAAAGCTTTTTCAACCTCTTTAGAACAGTTTTGCGTAAAGCTGTTAAGAATAATGATTCCTGTTGTTTTATTTACCATTCCATAGTAAGGAACCGGATTGATAGCAATCTTTTCTCTTACCAGTTCTATATTTAAAGGCTTTGAAGTCCCAGGACGTTCAATCTTTAATTTTAAAGGAGTGTTAGGTGATCCTTTAAGTAGTTCACTGACATCCGAACTTGATTTTCCTACAACATCAACTCCGTTTACCTCAAGTAATCTGTCACCGGCTTTTAAACCAGCTTTTTGAGCAGGAAATCCTTCGTATGGTTCAGCAATTACTATGTAATTTCCATTTTTAGAAATTAAAGAACCCATACCTCCATACTCACCTGTTGTCATAAATTTAAAATCCTCCATATCATCCTCAGGAATGTATGTTGTGTAAGGATCTAAAGATTCCAACATGTTATCGATACCTGTTTTTATTAACTTCTCAGGGTTGGTTTCATCTACATAATAAGTGTTGAGTTCTCTGAAAAGTGTATAAAAGATATCAAGGTTTTTAACGATCGAAAAATTTCTTTCTTCATCGTTAACAAAACCAACCAGACCAACCGAAATTACTAATACAACCAGTCCGCTGCTGATCCATTTAATACGGCTGTTTTTTTTAAATATCTTCATTATCTTATTTTTTATGTAATCCACATTCTTTTGTATCAGGGTTTTCCCAGAACCATCTTCCGGCTCTTATATCCTCACCTGGTAAAATAGCTCTTGTACATGGCTGGCAACCAATACTAGGATAACCTTTGTCGTGAAGTGGATTATAAGGAATTCCCTTTTCTTTAATATAATCCCACACCTCTTTTTCAGTCCAATTGGCCAAAGGATTAATCTTAACAATATTGTTGTTTTCATCCCACTCAACAACTTTAATATCTGTTCTTGTTACAGATTGTTCTGCTCTTAATCCGCAGATCCATGCATCTAATCCCGAAAATGCTCTTTTTAATGGCTCAAGCTTTCTGTTGTAACAACATTCCTTTCTGTTTTCAATGCTATCATAAAATAAATTAATTCCTTTAGCTTCAACCATATTTTGTACAGCCTCTGATTTTGGGAAGTACACTTCAAGCTTTGTTTTATACTTTTTGCAAGTACGATCGATTAAATCATATGTTTCAGGGAATAATCGGCCGGTGTCAAGCGTGAAAATTCTGGCATCTTTGCTAATAGATAAAACCATTTGAGTTAACACTTGATCTTCTGCACCAAGACTGGATGCTAATGCAATTTTATCCTGATACTTATCCAGGAAAAAAGTTAATAATTCAATTGGTTCAGCATTAGAAAACTTCTCATTCAGTTCTAAAATCTCTTCTTTTGTCATTACAGTATAATGCTTAAAAAGCGGCTGAACTTGTATAAAAACAAATAAAGCCGCATTTAGTTTTTTATATTTTATATGTTATTGTCCAAAAGAAACTCCCATGTTAATTGCCTTTTCAACAAGGTGGTTTCCCGGCTCAATTAATTTTGTTTTTCCGCCAACTTCTTCAAGAGGTACTGAAGTAATTTCACCTCCTTTAATAGATACCATAGTGCCAAAGTTTCTTTCGTGTATCAGGCTTGCAGCATAGGCTCCATATCGGGTTGCTAAAATTCGGTCTGCAGGTGAAGGACTTCCTCCACGTTGTATGTAACCTAATATCGTTTCTCTGGTTTCCAGACCTGTTCGTTCCATTATCTCTTTACTGATAAATCTGGCTGCACTTTTTTTACCTGGTGTTTCAATTCCTTCTCCAACAACCACAATAGAATATGGTTTTCCTTTCTCTGCTCTATTAATGAGAGTTTGTGCTATACTATCTAAATCATATTGCATTTCAGGTAATAAGATAACATCACCACCAGCAGCTAAGCCTGAATGTAATGCAATCCAACCGGCATTATGTCCCATTACTTCTATAACCATAACTCTTTTGTGAGAGTTGGCTGTTGTATGCAAGCGGTCAATAGCTTCAGTTGCAATGTTAACTGCAGAATCAAAACCAAATGTTATATCGGTACCCCAAACATCATTATCTATAGTTTTAGGAATGCCGACAACATTTAGTCCCTCTTTAGCCAAAAGACTAGCTGTTTTTTGTGTTCCGTTTCCTCCAATACAAACGAGCGCATCTAAACCTAACAATTCGTAATTTTCTTTAATTACTTGCGGTTTATCCTCTACAGTATCGCCTTCCTGTGGTTTAAAAGGTTTCATTCTGGATGTACCCAGAATTGTTCCTCCTAGAGTTAATATACCAGATAATTTATCTTCTGTAAGAGGTTCGTATTCTCGGTCAATTAATCCACTAAATCCATTGGAGATTCCAATAACTTCCATTCCATATTGAACAATAGCAGTTTTTCCCACGCCTCTAATTGCGGCATTTATGCCCGGACAATCACCTCCGGCGGATAGAATTCCTATTTTCATTTTTTTATCTGTCATGATTATTGTGATTTAATTGAATGCGTAAATTTAATCGAAAAATATTTTTAATGAAATAAATAGCCTACTGATGAAAGAATAACATTGGAATATCTATGTTAAAAAGTATTGTTTTTGTTAAACTGGGGTGTAATAACTTTGATATAACACTTCTTTTTTTTCTGGTAAAAGCCAATAAATCAATGTCTGTTTGCTTAATATAATTACTGGCTGCATCTAAAATATCATCTCCGTAAATATACTCTGCTTTAATTGTTTGATTTCTATAAGTTGTCTGACAATACTCTAAATACTCATTAACTAATTCAACATCTGCTTTTTCTTTTCCTTCTGAATTATATTGAACACTATGTATAATAGTATCAAACGACATTGTGAGTCGAACCAATTTATGTAATGAAGTATATTCCCCTTTACAAAAATCAGTTAAAAATAGTATGTTATTTAATTTATTTAGATTTAAATCGTAATCTTTTGGAACCGCTAATACCGGGAAATTGACATTACGTATTATATCTAATGTCACACTTCCCAATAATTCTTTAATGGTTTCTCCCTTACTCTTTGTTCCCATAACAATTAGATCAGGACTATATTCTGTACAAAAACTAGGAATTACATCTTCAGGATATCCTTCAATTACTTTTGTCTTGATCTGTATATTCTCGTTATTAAAGTCTTTGATTGTTTGTTCTCTGATTTTATCCAGCTCATTTTGGATTTCTTCTCTTGTAGATAGTCGTTTATAGGTTTGATTGTTGTCATTAGACTCTTCTTCGGTATAAGGCGTAATAGTGTGTAGTAACATTATTTCACCTTGAAATTTTTCAGCAAGTAAAGAGCTGTAATTTATTGCATTTAAGGTATAAGGTTCAAAGTTTATTGGAATTAAAAAACGAATATACATATCGCATTTCATTTAGATATTTATAATATTAACAAACCTTTGAGAGTTTCAATTTTGCTTGAACCAAACTTAAAACCTGAAGTTGTACTGTTTAAATTTAAGTAAAATATAAGCTATAATAAACTAATTGTTACATTTAGTTTGCGAATAATTGGATTATGAAAGAAGATAAAAGTATTAATATAGTATGGTTAAGACGAGATTTGCGTCTGGATGATAATACGGCAATTCAAGAAGCTTTTAAAAATGATCTACCGGTATTGTTGGTTTATGTTTTTGATAAAGAGTTGATTCATAATAAATCAATGAATGATCTGGGTTTGAACTTTGTTTTTGATCAACTTGAAAATATAAATGATTTACTTAAGGATTATAATAGTTCTGTCCTGATTCAAAGTGGAGAGGTATTTAACGTATTTAAGGAGATTTTTAATAAGTTCCAGGTAAAGGCATTATATGCGAATAAGGAATATGAACCTTATACTATAAGCAGAGATCAAAAGATTGAAGAGTTATGTAAAAGTCATGGGATAGTATTTAATACGTTTAAAGATCATGTAATATTTGGACCTGATGAGGTATTGAAAGCTGATGGTTCTCCCTATCAGGTTTATACCTCTTATAAAAACAAATGGCTATCTCAGTTAAGAACAGATTATTTTCAAGAAAAGTCAATCGATCAGAATGGGTTTTACAAAGAAGTATTTGGAATGCCATCGAAAGAAAAACTTGGTATACCAGAAACTATTCAGCCAATAAAAGAATTTAATTTAGACCATATTCCGGATTACCATCTAAATCGCGATTTTCCTTATTTAGATGCAGGTAGTTATCTTGGGATTTACTTAAGGTATGGAACTATTAGTATCCGAAAATTGGTTAAAGAAGCCAGTTTGCTTAATGACGTATTTTTAAGTGAGCTAATCTGGAGAGAGTTTTTTATTCAGATATTGTTTCATTATCCGCATGTTATTGAAGGTAGTTTTAAAAAGAAATATGATTTTATAAAATGGGATAATAATGAAGAATTATTCATGCTTTGGCAAAAGGGACAAACCGGATATCCTATTGTTGATGCAGGGATGAGAGAACTGAATCAAACCGGCTATATGCATAATAGAGTGAGAATGATAACTGCAAGTTTCTTATGTAAACATCTTTTAATCGATTGGAGGTGGGGAGAAGCTTATTTTGCTTCAAAGTTGCAGGATTATGAATTGGCGTCGAATAATGGTAACTGGCAATGGGTTGCCGGTTCCGGATGTGATGCTGCACCTTATTTCAGAGTCTTTAATCCAATCACTCAGCATAAAAAGTTTGATAAGGAATCAAAATACATTAAAAAATGGGTGCCCGAATTTGATAGTTTTGGTTACGTTCAACCCATAGTAGATCATAGCTTTGCCAGAAACAGGGTTATATCTGTCTATAAGCAGGCTCTGCAATAATAAAAAAAGCCACATCTTATGGATGTGGCTTGGTATATTCTAAATCTTGTCTAGTCCTGAAATAGCGTTACACAAACAGTAAAGCTATGAAAGAAGAAACTAAAGCAAAGTATGTTAAGCGCACACAGAAAGACTACTCTATGTCTTTTAAATTACATGTTGTTCAAGAAATTGAACGAGGTGATTTAGGTATAAAAGCTGCAGCCAGAAAGTATGGTATTCAAGCCCATAGTACAGTTACTAACTGGCTCAGAAAATATGGTAACTTTGATTGGGAGAATCAAACGCCATCGTATATGCCGAAATCAAAAGATCAGAAAATACTGGAGTTGGAACAAAAGATTAAACTTTTAGAGAAGCAAAAAGCTTTTCTGGAACACCAGGCCGAGCGGGCCGACAAAAAAGCTATATTCTTTGATATGATGATTGATATGGCTGAGAAAGAGTTTAATATCCCAATACGAAAAAACTCCTTACCCGAGGAATCGAATACTTTAAAACATCACAAAAAGAAACAATAGTTTCTACCTGTAGATTACTCGGGGTAAGCCGACAGGTTTATTATAGAGCTAAACAAAGTTCATCAAGGCGTCAACAAAGGGCTGAGGAAGTCATCAAGCTTGTTCAATCTGTTCGTGTCAGAATGCCAAGGTTAGGTACTCGCAAACTTTATAAGGTTCTTTACGAACCGTTGCGGGAACTTCATGTAGGGAGAGATAAATTATTTGCCATAGTAAATGCCAACCATATGTCCATTAAACCAATACGAAGTTATCGTACAACAACCAACTCGCACCATAGGTTCCGTAAGCATAAGAACCTGGTGTCTGAAATGACTATATCTCGGCCCGAGCAGGTTTGGGTATCAGACATAACCTATATTGGCAACAGAGGCAATCATCAATATTTGTCATTAATAACAGATGCTTACTCTAAAAAAATCGTAGGGTATAATTTATCTAACAATCTAAATGTTGAGGGTGCATTAGATGCCTTAAAGAAGGCTATAAAGAAACGAAGATATGAGAAAGAGCCGCTAATACATCATTCCGACAGAGGTATTCAATATTGCAGCAATGAGTACCAAAGGCGATTGAATAAGAGTAATATATTAACTAGTATGACTGAATCTTATGACCCATATGCTAATGCCATTGCAGAGCGTGTTAATGGAATAATAAAAGGGGAATTTGAACTAGAGAAATATGCTCATAATAGCAAAGTGCTAAAGGCACTTGTGGCAGAAAGTATTGAGACATATAATAAATTAAGACCCCATTTTTCATGTGGAATGCTTACGCCAGAACAGATGCACGAACAACGAAAAATTAAAATTAAGAAGTACAGCAAAAAATTAGTCCCCAAGGGTACCCTTGGGGACTAACAAGAATGTTATTATTTTAGTCTAATAATCTGTAACGGTTATTTAGGACTAGTCATCTGTTTATTAGATAATTAACATAGCATCTCCGTATGTACCGAATCTGTATTTTTCTTTTACCGCAACTTTATAAGCATTCATTAAGTTGTCATAGCCGGCAAAAGCAGCTGTCATCATCATAAGAGTTGATAATGGTAAATGGAAATTTGAAATCATACAGTTTGCAACACTGAAATCATAAGGAGGGAAAATAAATTTATTTGTCCATCCTTCAAATGGTTTAACATGACCGTAAGTTGATACAGAACTCTCAATTGTTCTCATCACAGTAGTTCCAACTGCACAAATTCTTTTTTTAGCATCTTTACCAGCATTGATAATATCGCAAGCATCCTCAGTAATAAAGATTTGTTCAGAATCCATTTTGTGTTTAGTTAGATCTTCCACATCAACAGAACGGAAGTTTCCTAAACCAACATGAAGCGTAACTTCAGCAAAATCAACACCAATAATTTCAAGGCGCTTCATTAACTCTCGGCTAAAGTGTAAACCTGCAGTAGGAGCAGCAACAGCACCTTCGTGTTTTGCATAAATAGTTTGATATCTTTCGCTGTCTTCTGGCTCAACTTTACGTCTGATTGTTTTTGGAAGAGGTGTTTCTCCTAATGCAAATAATGCATCTTTAAACTCATCATATGCTCCATCATGTAAAAAACGTAAAGTACGACCTCTAGAGGTTGTATTATCAATTACTTCAGCAACCATCTCATCGTCATCACCAAAGTATAATTTGTTTCCGATTCTAATTTTTCTCGCAGGATCAACCAGCACGTCCCATAATTTTTGTTCACGGTTTAATTCGCGTAACAAAAATACCTCAATTTCAGCTCCTGTTTTTTCTTTGTTTCCATAAAGTCTTGCAGGAAATACTTTTGTGTTATTGAAAATCATGACATCTTTTTCGTCAAAATAGTCAATAATGTCTTTGAAAAGTTTGTGTTCAATATCTCCTGTTTTTTTATCCAAAACCATTAATCTTGATTCATCACGATTCAGGGTTGGATGTAGGGCAATTAAGTCTTCAGGTAAGTTGTATTTAAACTTAGATAACTTCATATGGAAATCTGTTTATAATTAATTCAGTTTCTTATTAATTTCATTTTCTATCAAAAACACTAAAGTGATTGATAATAAATATTTTTTGCAAAAATAAAGCAAAAATTACACAAAGCAACCTTATACGGAGTGTTTTAGTAAAGGTTACAATTATTTTAATAAATTTTCAAGTGCTTCTAGTTCCATACTGTCACTGTTTAAGTACTTGCCTATACGAGTTCTTTTTAAGGCTGTTAGGTGTGCCCCGCTATTCAGCGCCTTTCCAATGTCACGAGCTAATCCTCTAATGTAAGTACCCTTGCTACAAACTATACGTAAAATAAGTTCTGAGGATTCAAATTTTATAACTTCAATTTCCTTAATAACCAATTTTTTAGGTTTGAGTTCAGGATCTTTGCCATCGCGAGCAAACTCATAAGCTCTCTTGCCTTTAACTTTAACAGCCGAAAATGCAGGTGGGATTTGATCCAATTCACCAATGAAGTTAGTTAAAGTATTATCAACCAATTCTCTGGTTATATGATTAGTTGAAAAGGTTTCATCTATTTCTGTTTCCAGATCGAATGAGGGTGTTGTGGCACCAAGTTTTAATGTGGCAATGTATTCCTTTTCTTCAGCCTGATAGCTGTCTATTGTTTTTGTTGCTTTGCCTGTACAAACTATCAATAATCCTGTTGCTAGAGGATCTAAAGTACCGGCGTGTCCAACTTTTAGTTTTTTTACACCTAATGCATTACAAAGTAGCTTTCGAACCTTGTTAACTAAATCAAACGAGGTCCATTCATAAGGTTTATCAAATAATAAAACTTCTCCCTCCTTAAAATTATAACCTTCAATAATTTTTTCTTCCATCTAAAATCCAAAAATAATAGCAATAGCACCTACTACAGCACAGTAAAGTGCAAAATAAATCAGTTTTCCTTTTTTCACCAGGTTAATCATCGCTTTACATGCTAATAGGCCTGAAACAAAGGCACTTATAAATCCAATAATTAAAGGTATCGCTCCAATTGAACCAGACGTAGCAGTTGGATCATCCTTTAAAACACTTAAAACGTTTTCACCAAGGATTGGGATTAGAACCATTAAGAATGAAAATCGAGCTACAGCTTCGCGTTTGTTTCCCAATAATAATCCTGTTGCAATTGTAGAGCCTGATCTTGATATGCCGGGCATCACAGCAATGGTTTGAGCAACACCAATAATAAATGCATCCTTAAATGATATTTCTTTATCTTTTGCTTTTGCATAAAAAGTAAAAGCTAGTAAAGCTGCTGTAATTAGTAGCATAATGCCAACTAACAATAATATTTTATCGGTATTAAAAACTTCTTCAACATAGTCTTTAAAAAATACACCTACAATTCCGATTGGAATCATACTTACACCAATTTTAAAAATATATTGGGTTTCTTCATTCCACGAGAAATTAAATATTCCTTTAATTAGTGCAGCAATATCTTTTCTGAAAATTACAATGGTACTTAGAACTGTTGCTCCATGCACAACTACTGTAAATGTTAGGTTATCTGTTGCTTGTACGTTAAGTAATTGCTTACCAATCTCTAGGTGCCCGCTACTGCTTACAGGCAAAAATTCTGTTAATCCCTGGATGATTCCAAGAATTAAGGCTTCTAACCAATTCATAAAATAATGAGGAAATTAAATAAATGAGAAATTATTGCTTAGGCTTTTTCATAATTGCATAGATTTCAAAAATGAAACCAATTAATACTACCATTGGGGCAAGGATGGTTCTTTGAAAACCATAAATATCCTTGTTAAAAACATTAGGGTCGTCACTTCCTCCTCCAATCATAAGTATAAAACCCAACATAACTATTGCAAACCCAATAGCCATAAGCATATAATTTTGTTTTGAAAGGGCAAATTCAAATTTCTTTTCTTGTTTATTGCTTGACATTTCTTAAATCTTAAAAATATAATTGATCGGTTTTTAATCGTAAATATTTATTCACGGCAAAAAAGGTAGATATCAACGAAAGTAACATACCAACCAAGATTACCAAAACAAATAAAATACCAACAAGTTCGATATTGTCGAATCCTATAAATCCACCTAATTCTTTATGCAATATATAAACTCCTCCAGCAAGTAATCCATTCGCCAGTACAGCTCCAATAAATCCATGAAGTAAGCTGGTACTGATAAACGGTTGCCGGATAAAACCTTTGGTAGCTCCAACCAATTGCATTGTATTTATAAGAAAGCGTTTTGAGTATATTGATAGTCTTATTGTATTGTTAATTAAAGCAATAGCTATTAGTAATAGCAATGCACTGAAAGCAAGAAGAACCAAACTGATTTTGTTTACGTTTTCATTTACTTTATGGATGAGATTCTTTTGATAAAAAACTTCTTTTACCTGTGGGAAGGAAACAAAAATTTCTTCAACCTTTTTTATGCTATCAGGATTAGCAAACTCGGCAAAAAGTTTTACTTCAATGGATGATAATAAAGGGTTATAACCAAGGAAGTCTACAAAATCTTCACCCAATTGTTCTTTTAGTTCTTCAGCAGCTCTTTCTTTGTCAATATATTCAGTAGATTTCACATAAGATGATGCATCAAGATATTTTTGTAATCTTCTTACTTCTGCTTCTCTTACATTGTCTTTTAAAACCACATTAAATCCAATGTTCTCTTTTACGTAGTTTGAAAGTCTTTGTGCGTTTAACATCAAATAGCCAACCGCTCCCAGTAAAAATAAAACCAATGCTATACTTATTACTGTAGTGAGGTATGAATTTCGAAGTTGTCTTCTTGCTTGTTGGTTATCTTTTTTTCCCATAATTCTCAACTCATGCATTGATTACATTAACTATCCAAGTTACATGTGGACATAAACGCGGTAAAGATAGTAAAAAGTATTTTCTGTGTATAAATTTTTTCTGTTCGACATAAGGTGTTGAAATACTATAGGTTATGTCTATTTGTTTGTTGGTAAGTGATTCTTGTCAGGAATTAATCCGTTTGTCTGCAAGACAATTTTAAAATATTAAAATAATAATTGGGTTGTTAAATAAATTTAAAAACGTAACAATATTCAGTTTTTCAGAGTTTAAAAAAGTACTTTACAGCAGGATTGTTTAATATTTTATGTGCAGGTTGATTATGATTTTAGCGGGGTTAAATGCTGGGATAGTTCTAGGTCAGCAAAAATTAGAAAGAGAGTTTAAGCCTTTAACAAGAGAGGAAATAGAATTAGTAGCAGATCAAATGGGTGAAAACAAAAATGTTTTACCTGAGTTTGAGCAAACTATTTACCATGCTCTGGCTTATTTTCCTGAATTGCAAAAAACTCATATTAAGTTTAAATATCAGAAAATTAGCACCACTCTTAATGCTCGTCCTACAATTGGCTCATTACTTTTTAGGAAGCGTGAAAACAGACGATATGTTGTTCGAATAAATAGTGCTAAGAAGGATAGTAGTATTCAATTATCTTCAGTTTCATATAATGCTCAAATTGGAGTGTTAGCTCATGAGTTCTCTCATTTTATTGACTACTCTGAAAAAGGTATCTGGGGTATTTTTAAGCGCTTAGTGAGTTATACTACTAAAAGAAGTAAAGCAAGATTCGAGAAAGAAATAGATCAAATGACTATTGATCGAGGTTTAGGATGGCAGTTGCATGACTGGGCTCATACCGTATTGTATGATTCAAATGCCAACCATAAATATAAAAAGCTAAAAAGAGAGATTTATCTTACTCCAAGTAAAATACAGGATTATCTTGTTTCTTTAAATCAGGAGTTACAACCCGAATTTGTATTGCAGAAGTTATAATTAGTATTTTAAGAAAGAGGAACTAATAATATGAATATATAATAACAGACTCCCTTGGTATATTCATATCAAGGGAGTTTTGTTTTTAATCTGTTTTTATCTAGTTTAATAAAATATTGACTGATTCTATTTGAGCTTGATATTGAAGATTGGTTAATTCAAGAAACTGATTTAACTTCTCAGTTTTATTAATTTCATCTCCTAGTTCTTCGTAAGTACATGCTTGCCAAAATACAACAGAAGGTTCTTCTGGTTGATATTTATTCGCTTCATTTAAATAAAATAGTGCAGAATAAAGTTTGTTGTCAGCTTTTCTATTTGCTTTTTTAGTTGACAAATTCACTGATCTTCGTGTTATTTTTGCACTCTCAATCTTTTTTATGGCAGATAAAATATTATCCTGAGCCAAGGTTTCAAGTGATTTTGTCGATGGATTTACAAAATGTACATAAATCTCTTTTTGCATTTCAACTGATTTTCCATCAACTTTTCCTGCTTGCCAAAGGCCTGAAGTACTTTTTATACAATTTAATACTGCATTGTCGTTGATTGAGCTTACCGAATTTGTAATATTAAAATCAGATAATGTGCCATCAGCATTAATAGTAAACAAAACAGTAACAATACCTTCATCTAAATAATTCTCATTTTTAAGGTTGTTTTTTAGATAATGGCATATAGGAGATGCAGTAAGATTACTTTCGTAATCCATGTCTATTTGTTGACCTATAAATTTTGGTGACTCTACAGTTGTTTCTTTTAGTTGTGTAACTTGAGCAAAGGTTAAACTAACCATAAACAATAAACCGAATAATAATCCAATCTTTTTCATAACGTATTCTATTTAGTAAAACATCAATTTTTGATGTATCTACACAAAAAAATATTACCTCGTTTAAACTAATGACAATGGATATTTATATCTGGAGAGTAAATTAAAGACAGTATAAAATTACAATTAGATTTTAAATTTGTCCATATACGGTATTGAACAGCAGTAGTTTGTTAATTGATTATCAAACAATAAATATGTACGCTTTTAAAATGTCATTAACAAACTTTAACATATTAAATTAACTTACTAAACAATATCTTATGAATAGGTATAAGATATGATCTCTGCCGTGTTGCTTAATTCTGATTTATAAAGCATATTCCGTCTATGAGTGTCAACTGTATTTTTACTTATATTTAGGTCTGCAGCAATTTCAAAGCTGCTTTTGCCTTTACTTAAAAGATGAATTATTTCAAGTTCTCGCTTAGTAAATAAGTTTAATGCTTTACGATTGGCAACCCTATCTTCTATACTGATTGAATCGTAAATGTGTAATGGTGTGATATCAGAAAATAAAAATAATAAATGTGACTCATTTGTATTCCGCTGTAATCTGTAAACACAGGTTTGTTGTAAGATATTTAGGTATTGGTTTGAACTGTGTTTTAAACTGAAATTTATAGTCGAAAGGCAGTCTAATGACTTTATGTGTTTGTCTGTTTTAGAGACCTTGTCAAAGATGTTTACATATGTTTCTATAACATCATTTTGATCTTTAGGTTGTATTAACTCAATAAATTGGAGGAAAGAAATATCCGAACTGCAAATTCCCAGAATTTTAGAAGTATTAGGAGAAAAATAGATTTCTTTAAAATATGGGAGTTTAATTAAACAATAGAATTGGTTACTAAGACATAGTAGTTTTTGATGTTTAGTAATTTGCAATAAGTCTGATTTGTTATAATAGTTTTTTGCCTTTGTTTTACTTAATTGATTCAGGTAAAAGCCCAGGTTACTATATTCTTTCGTAAAATTTCTCATGATCCAAATGTTTTGAGTAAAGAATGAATGGTTTGTAATTTAATAACCTGAGCAATATTTTTGCTCAGGTTACTTCAATAAATGTAATATCCATGTTTTAAATGCGGTTTATATCAATTATTAATTATAGTACATATTATTTGATGCTGATTTCAATTATCTCAGTGCTTGCCATATAATCTACATTGCTTAAATCATTGAAACGATTCATTTTTTCTGCGCTTTTTATTTCATCACCAGCTTGCTTATAAATACAAGCTTGCCAAAATACAATTGAAGCTTCTTGTGGTTGATATTTGTTTGCGGCTTTTAAATATTTGATAGCTCTGTTAAGTCTTCTGGTTGATTTTGATTCAGCTTGTTCTTCTGTTAATGAAAACTTCTCTTTTAAATACATTGCTAATTGGTAGTTCTTTAATCCTGATTCTAAACTTTGATTGGCCATTTCTTCTAATGAAGGACCGGAAGGATCAGTAAAATTTACATGTATTTCTTTTTCCATTGCAACAGGCCTTCCATCTACTTTTCCTGGCGTCCATAATCCAGAGGATTTTTCTACACAATCAATAACAGCTTTGTTTGTAGCATCAGAAACTGAGTTTAATAAATTAATATTAGAAACTGAACCATCGTTGTTTATTGTAAATTGAACAACAACAACTCCATTTTGGAACATATTGTTATGAATGTTGTTATTCACAAATTGATTAAACATGCTGGTGTTTTCGTCGTAATTAACATTTTCTATTCCCTTAAATTGTGGAGGTGTAACTAAAGTTTCTTTTAATTGATATTGTTGGGCAAATACTCCAATTGTAAGAAACAATAAACTGATAAGTAAGCTGGTTTTTCTCATGGTATTGTATTTTACATTATTAAAATTGATTAGAATTGTACTCTATGTAATAATGTTTATAAATAATTACAGCATAAAAGTAAAAACAGATCTGAAACTCGTCTATACTTATAAATGAGTATCTGTTTTTTAAATGGCATATAGTCAATGTTTAACAAGTTTACTTAAAATATAAATTAACAAATATTAACACAAAGATGAGGCTAGCTTAACAAAATATTATTCGTCGATTAGGTTATTAGAGATTGAATATGCGATTAGCTCTGCAGTGTTACATAAATGCGATTTGGAAAGCATTTTACGGCGGTGTGTATCTACCGTGTGTTTGCTTATATTCAGAATTTCTCCAATTTCTATACTGTTTTTCCCTAATGCCAATAGTGATAGTATCTCTTTCTCTCTTTTTGTAAACAAAGAACTGAATTCTTTCAATTCAGTATCTGGAAAAGAAAAGTCTGTACTATCACCAATATTAGTATAATTAAATTCGATTTTTAAACTTTCTTTAATATGGGTTATATCTGTATTTAAAGATAGTGTTTGGTAAGAGTTGTCATTCGGGTTTTTCTTATAAAGGCAGTTTTGATTAAGAAGTCTAATGTAATGACCGTCTTTATGTCTTATCCTGAAATCCATTGAGGTTATGCTATTAAATGGCTTAAGGTTATCAATCTCATTAATAACAAATTCACACATTTTCTTTGTTGCAAGGAGTACAACCGGGTAATCTTCCGGGTGTATAAGGGAGTATAGTTTTTTTAATGTTAATTCATTCGTTTTAAAACCTAAAATATTCTCAATATTCTCAGAGATATAACCTAATTGAAACTGTGGAAATTGTATGATGTGGTAATATTGATTGTTTAAGCATAGTAAATTTTGAAGATCTTCAATGTCGGGAATCGTATTTTTTAATATTGGCTTATGATTATCTACACCAGAAAGATTTCTTACCAGATGTACCAGATCATTAAATGTAAAGTTATTATCATACATAGTATTCCTTAAACTCTAAAGTTAAATAAAGAATAATGTAGATGTCAATTGTTTTGATTGAAAAATTATATGTATTAATCAAATAAAAATCCGGCATAATTGCCGGATTCAAAAACGTATATTTTCTCTTTGTATATTTTAGTTAGAAAAAAATATTAACGATTTCAACTACTCCATAATGTGTACTACCAACAGCCTCATTAAATTCCAATAGTTTAATGTCTTTCATTAAATCATCATCTAACTTTTCATAAGTCCTGGCTTGCCAAAATAGTATTTGAGCTTCACCTGGACGTAATTTTTCAGCAGTATTAAATTTGTTAAGTGCGGAATGATATTTCCTTTCAGATCTTTTTATTTGTGCTTGTCTGTTTAAAAAAACGTCATTTTCACATTGTTCTCCCCTCATAAATTTTTTGATACCTCTTTGAGAATAGTAAACAGCCTGTTCGTTTAATGAAGGATTATCTTCACTTGAAAAAGCAATTACAACTCTTTTTTCCATTTGTACAGCAATTCCATCTTTTTGACCAGCAATCCAATTTCCTGAAGTTGATTTTAAACTTTCAATAACTTCATAATCATTAACTTCTGATACTGAATTTTGAACAATGAAATTTTCAAGGCTTCCATCTGTATTAACTGTAAAGTCAATAACTACAGTTCCTTCTTGGAATAAGTATTCAGAACCATCAGCTTTAATTGATAAATCTGCCTGAAGAAATTTATTTATTGGATTTACAATATCTCTGGTATTTGTAATGCCATAAATAGGACCTACATATTTAGGTGCTTTTACCGTCACCTCATCAAACCTGTAAACTTGAGCTACGCAGAGTAACGAGAATACAGTCATAACGAAAAACATTAAAACCCTTTTCATAATTAATAGTGTTTAAGTGAATTAAGATTAGGGTCATCAATGTGATGGCCCTTAAGTCATAAAAGAAATCTTTTTGCCCATATTGATCTCTAGTTTTAAGAACATTTATATTTCAATAAATCAATTTATAGTTATTTAGGTAAAGTTAATTTTAGATTTTTTATGTAATTATTTAAAACAACAGAGCTAAGTTAAGAACAGAATATACTTTTGTCTATACTCATGTTTGAGTAAAATATTATAATGAGTAAAATGGTAGGATCAGTGATATTGATAAATGAGTATTTTACTGTTTATATTAGTTGAGTAATTAATATATCTTTGTATACCAAAAATAGTATCTGTGCAACATTATCTTGATCAATTAAATAATTCGCAAAGGGACGCTGTGGTTAACACAAGTGGTCCATCATTAGTTATAGCCGGTGCCGGATCCGGAAAAACAAGAGTTTTAACATTTCGAATTGCTCACTTGTTAACACAGGGAGTTCCTCCACATAGAATTTTAGCACTTACATTTACAAATAAAGCAGCTCGTGAAATGAAAGAGCGTATTGCGTCGATTGTAGGAGGTGAGATTGCAAAGAATTTATGGATGGGAACATTTCATTCTATTTTTGCCAGAATATTACGTAATGAAGCCGAAAGAATAGGTTATCCTTCCTCATTTACCATTTATGATACTGCCGATTCCAAGAGTTTAATTAAAACAATCATTAAAGAAATGAAATTGAACGATAAGGAATATAAACCGGGTGCAGTATTAGGACGGATATCTTCAGCTAAAAATGACTTGGTTACTCCAGCTTCCTATGCTAAAGATCAACATCGAATGATGGAGGATCAGGCATCAAAGAAAGGAATGGTTTATGAAATCTATGCCAGATACATGCGATACTGTTATAGGTCGGGAGTAATGGATTTTGATGATTTATTATTAAATACAAATATTCTATTCAGAGATCATCCGGAAGCGTTGCAAAAATACCAAAATATCTTTCAATATATTTTAGTTGATGAGTATCAGGATACGAACTACTCTCAGTATATTATTATTAAGAAGTTAGCTGAAAAACATAGTAATATATGCGTGGTTGGTGATGATGCTCAAAGTATTTATAGCTTCCGCGGTGCTAAAATTGAAAATATACTAAATTTTAGGAATGATTATCCGGGTTATCAGCTCTTTAAGCTGGAGCAGAACTATAGATCTACTCAAAATATTGTAAATGCGGCTAATAGTATCATTGCTAAGAATTCAAAACAGATTAAGAAAGAAGTTTTTTCAGAAAAATCTACAGGTAACAAAATAAAAATTCATAATGCCATTTCTGATATAGAAGAGGGGTATATAGTAATCAATGACATAAAAGATAAGCACTTAAAGCAGAATTACGAATATCAGGATTTTGCGATTCTTTATAGAACAAATGCCCAATCGCGTATTTTTGAGGAGGCTTTAAGAAAAGCTTCAATGCCATACAAAATATATGGAGGATTAAGTTTCTATCAAAGAAAGGAAATCAAAGACCTTTTGGCGTATTGTCGATTAACTGTAAATCCATCTGATCAAGAAGCGCTGAAAAGAATCATTAATTATCCTGCCCGAGGAATTGGAAAAACTACATTAGATAAAATTGAAGCGGCATCAAGCTCAACGGGAAAGACCATGTGGGAGATAGTAGCTTCTTTGGAAAATACCGGTAAACTTTTTAATGCCGGAACTCAAAAGAAATTAAATTCATTTGTAGGTCTTATTTCCGGATTCAGAGCCAGTGTTGGTCGTTTAACGGCATTTGAATTAGTAAATGAGATTGTTACACAGAGTGGAATGATGAAGGAGTTGTATCAGGATAGAACCCCGGAGAGTGTTGCAAGACAAGAGAACGTTCAGGAATTATTAAACGGTATTCAGGAATTTACTTTGAACAGAACTGAAGAGGGAGGTGAAACTGGATTGGTTAATTTTCTGGAAGAGGTTTCTTTACTTACAGATCAGGATAATGAATCTGAAGATGATATTAACAAAGTAACTCTAATGACCATTCATTCCAGTAAGGGATTAGAGTTTAAAAATGTTTATGTTGTTGGAGTAGAAGAAGGTCTTTTTCCTTCTACTATGACAGTTGAGAGTGAGCAAGGCGTAGAAGAAGAAAGACGATTGTTTTATGTTGCTGTTACAAGAGCTGAGGAGAATGCAACCATCTCATTTGCCAGAACAAGATATAAATATGGAGAATCATCTTTCTGCAGACCAAGTAGATTTATTAGCGAAATTGATAGCGAGTTTATTGAGTTTTCTGGTGATCAAATAAAAGTTCCGTCACAGCAAAGTCGTTTTTCAGCTCCATCAACTACTAAAAAATCCTTTTCTGCTTCAGGTTCAATGTCTAAACCCGGATATAACTTTAAAAAAGTTAATAATGAAGCTGCCGGAAAAGCAGTTTCATTTGGAGGAGGAGCAATAGGGGGCCTTAAGCCCGGAGTTGTAGTGGAACATATTAGATTTGGCAAAGGTAAAATTGTGAATATAGAAGGTCAATTACCTAATGCAAAAGCCACGGTAGATTTTGATAATGCAGGAGTTAAACAATTATTATTAAAATTTGCCAAACTTAAAATTTTGGGTTAGATTTGTGGCGATAGCACTGCAAGAACTTACACATGGTTACTGCGCTTTTTTGACAAACGTTATCCCCCGTTTCTGAAAGAACATATTTACTGTCAAGTATAGTTAAACTGTAGTTCTGGATGACAATTAGTTAATAGTAGTTTTATTAAATATGGATTATAACTCAAATAGGAAGAAATTACTTCTACCTGAATATGGCCGTCATATTCAAAAGATGGTAGATTACTGTGTTACTATTGAAGAAAAAGAAGAAAGAACAAAATGTGCCCATTCTATAATAGGGAATATGGGTAATATGTTTCCTCATTTGCGTGATGTAAATGATTTTAAGCATAAGCTTTGGGATCACCTTGCAATAATGTCTGATTTTAAATTAGATATTGAGACTCCTTTTGAATTACCGGAAAAAGAAACTCTATATCAGCGTCCTAAAAAATTAGCCTACAATAATGAGAGAATTAAATATAAGCATTATGGACGTACCATTGAAAAAATGATTGATAAGGCTGCAGAGATGGAAGAGGGTGAGTTGAAACAACACTTGATTCTGTTGATTGCAAATAATATGAAAAAATCATTGTTGCAATGGAATAAGGATTTTCCTGGTGATGAAAGGGTATTTTCTGATATGGTAGAGTTATCAGGTAATAAATTGGAAATTCCTTCGGATATGAAAATTCCTGAGCAACGTGAAAATCAGAATTACAATCAAAACCAAAACCAAAATCGAAACAGAAAAAAACGTCCGTTTAAGAGGCACGACGATAGAAAATAAACCAAATTGAAATAATCCAGAAACATAGATGTATTGTTTTGAAATTGAAGGGGGTCATAAGCTTTCTGGCGAAATAACTCCACAAGGGGCAAAGAATGAGGCACTACAAGTAATATGTGCCACTTTATTATCAAAAGAAGAAATCATTATTTCGAATATTCCTGATATTGTTGATGTTAATAATCTTATAAATCTATTAAGTGATATAGGTGTTGTTGTTAACAGAATATCAAAAGATCAGTGCTCATTTAAAGCAGAGGAAATTGATCTTGACTATCTCCAAACTAAAGAGTTCCGAAAAAAAGCTTCTTCATTGAGAGGGTCAATCATGATTATGGGACCTCTTTTGGCTAGATATGGCAAAGCTTACTTCCCAAAACCTGGAGGAGATAAGATAGGAAGAAGAAGGTTAGATACCCATTTTATTGGTTTTGAAAAACTGGGGGCAAAATTCCATTTTAATTCAAATGAAATATTTTATAGTGTAGAAGCTGATGAATTACGTGGATGTTATATGCTATTGGATGAGGCGTCAGTTACTGGTACTGCCAACATTTTAATGGCAGCTGTTTGTGCACCCGGAAAAACCAGTATATATAATGCAGCATGTGAGCCATATTTACAACAGTTGTGTAAAATGTTGGTAAGTATGGGGGCGAAAATAGATGGTATAGGATCTAATCTACTTCATATTGAAGGAGTAGAGAGTCTTAATGGATGTAGCCATAGAATACTGCCTGATATGATTGAAATTGGTAGTTTTATTGGAATGGCTGCGATGACAGGCTCTGAAATTACAATAAAAGATACCGCTTATGATGAGTTAGGAATTATTCCTGATTCATTTAGAAGAATGGGGATTAAGCTGGAAAGAAGAGGTGATGATATCTATATTCCGGAACAGGATAGTTATGAAATAGAAACTTTTATTGATGGTTCTATTATGACTATAGCTGATGCACCTTGGCCAGGTTTAACACCTGACCTGTTGAGTGTGTTTCTTGTAATAGCAACACAGGCAAAAGGAAGTGTTTTGATACATCAAAAAATGTTCGAGAGTAGACTTTTCTTTGTGGATAAACTAATTGATATGGGAGCCAGAATCATACTTTGTGATCCACACAGGGCTACGGTTATTGGTTTAAACAAAGAAACCATGTTAAGAGGAACTACGCTTACATCACCAGATATTCGTGCAGGAGTTGCTCTTTTAATAGCTGCGTTATCGGCTAAGGGTAAGAGTGTTATACAGAATATAAATCAAATAGACAGAGGATATGAGAATATAGATATTCGTCTGCAAAATTTAGGAGCAAAGATTAAAAGAGTAAATTCTAAGTAATAGAATTAAGAAATATTAACAGAAAGGCCATTGTGTTGAAATTAATACGCAATGGTCTTTTTTTATTCCCTTTATTTTCGTTGGTTGTAAGATCTAATGTTGTGTTTATTAATTTTTAACATAAAATGAAAACCGACTAAAATAATAATCATTTTTGACTTTTCAAATACTTTAGTTTTGTTTTTTACTGTTTTGTGACATATTTTTGCCCAACGTTTTCCTAACATTTGTCATGAAAACGGAAGCGTTTGTCTAAATTAAGACGAACCGTATCGCAAAAATGATAAACTTTGCGATGTGATTATAAACCAAAATTGTGTGTGTATGAGAAAGCTAAAACTAGTACTTTTAATTGTTTTAGCAGGGCCAGGGTTTATTTCCTTTATCAATGGCGTACCGGAACCAAAGGTAGGTCTTGAAACTGGAGATAAAGTTCCTGAATTTAAAACTACCCTGATAAATGGGGCAGACTTCAATTTGGAATCATTACGTGGTAAAATGGTTTTAATTGATTTTTGGGCCTCTTATGATGGGGAGTCCAGAGTAGATAATCATCAAAAGATGATACTTCAAAAAGAATTTGCAAACAGCAAATTTTATAATGGTGAAGGTTTTATAGTAGTTTCTATTTCCCTTGATCGATTTAAATCTCCTTTAGAAAAGGCAATTAGAGAAGATGGATTAACAAATGCCCTGCACATCTGCGATTATTTAGGCGCAGAATCATCCATTGCTAAAGCCTACAATGTAACAAAGCCTACAAATTATCTTATCGATGGTGATGGTAGGTTAATTGCGAAAAGCACTGATATTAACAAAGTGACTTCCTCACTTGAATACCTCCACAGAAATTAAACCATTAAAATTTTAGTTAATTTTTATCTGAATATTATATAGTATTGTCATTTTTGTGTATTTATTGTATCTGAACAAAAATGGTATTCTAATTGTAAAGAATATCAATAAGTAACATGAATGTTGATTAGTAAATTATATATGATGAATAAGATTTTAAAGGTATTTGTGCTTGTTGCTGTTTTAGGAATATCAATTTCTGCACAATCTCAAAAAGTTGGTTTGGGAATTGGAGATAAGGCTCCTGAATTAAAATTAATGTCTCCTGAAGGTGACGTTATAGAGTTGTCTTCATTAAAAGGCCAGGTCGTATTAATTGATTTCTGGGCTTCATGGTGTGGACCATGTCGTAGAGAAAATCCTAATGTTGTAGATGCTTATAATAAGTTTAAGGATAAAAAATTTAAAGAAGGAAAAGGATTTACAGTTTATAGTGTGTCTCTTGATAAAAGTAAGGAGATGTGGAAAAATGCTATTGAACAAGATAAATTGGAGTGGCCAAATCATGTAAGCGACTTAAAAGGTTGGAAGTGTATTGGAGCTGAAATTTATGGAATAAGAGGAATCCCTGATAATTTTTTAATTGATGGAGACGGAATCATTATAGCAAAAAGATTAAGGGGTGAGGCTCTGGATGATGCACTAAAAAGTTTTTTAAAGTAAATTGAGATTATAATAACTGATAATTCGATGGCAGAGTATTATTTTGATATTCTGCCATTTTTTTAGTTGTAATGGCAAGTCAAATTGCGTTTTATTTAAAACGCTGTCAATTTGTCCTTAATTTGTCGACTGGCAAAGTAATTGTTACGCGTTTGCCGTTTAAATTGAAATTATAAGATATTAAAATAATGACAAAGAAAGCTTCAAAAAAACAAAATCAGGAGGAAGTAGTTGATGAGAATGTAACAACTAATGAAACTGTACACAATGTTACTGAAGAAACTACTGAAAATTCAAAAGAGTCAGAAGTTGAGGAAAAGGATGAATTAAGCTCTGAAGAAAAACAAATTGAAGAGTTGTCAACTAAGGTTACAGATTTAAATGATAAATATTTACGTTTAACAGCTGAATATGACAACTATCGTAAAAGAACTCTTAAGGAGCGTATGGAGTTGACAAAAAGTGCAGGAGAATCACTACTTAAAGGGCTTTTACCCGTGGTTGATGATTTTGACAGAGCTGTTTCTCATTTAAATGATGCATCAGACCTTGATGCTGTTAAGAAGGGAATTGATTTAATCTACAATAAATTCCAGGAGTTCTTAAAACAAAATGGGGTTAAGGAAATAGAAGCAAAAGAAAAAGATTTTGATACGGATCTTCATGAAGCTATAACTAAAATTCCTGCTCCAACTGAAGATTTAAAAGGTAAAGTGATCGATTGTATAGAGAAAGGATATATGCTTAATGATAAAGTAATGCGTTTCTCAAAGGTTGTAGTTGGAGAATAGTTAAGAAACAGAAATTATCATTATGTCAAAAAGAGATTATTACGAGGTTTTAGAAGTTTCAAAGAATGCTACTCCAGAGGAAATAAAGAAAGCTTATCGTAAAAAAGCTATTCAATTTCACCCGGATAAAAATCCAGGAGATAAAGCTGCCGAGGAGAAGTTTAAGGAAGCTGCTGAAGCATATGAGGTTTTAAGCGATCAAAATAAGAAATCCAGATATGATCAGTTTGGACATGCTGGAGTAGGTGGAGCTGCATCAGGCGGAGGCTTTGGTGGAGGTATGTCAATGGATGACATTTTTTCTCACTTTGGAGATATTTTTGGTGGCGGAGGCTTTGGTGGCTTTAGTGGATTTGGAGGCTTCGGTGGAGGCGGAAGATCACGTCAAAGAGTCAATAAAGGTTCTAATCTTAGAGTTAAGGTAACTTTAACCTTAAGTGAAATCTTAAATGGAGTAGAGAAAAAGATTCGTGTGAAGAAATATGTTCCATGTACTCATTGTAGTGGTAGTGGTGCAGAAAATGGATCTTCACATAGTACATGTACTACTTGTAATGGTTCGGGTCAGGTTACGCGTATATCAAATACTATTTTAGGTCAGATGCAAACTGCGTCTGCTTGTCCTACTTGTGGTGGCGAGGGTAAAATTATTACCAATAAATGTAAGCATTGTTCAGGTGAAGGTGTTGTAAGAGATGAGGAAGTTATCTCTATTAATATACCAGCAGGTGTAGAAGAAGGAATGCAGTTATCTGTTTCCGGTAAAGGTAATGCTGCAAGAAGAGGTGGCATTAATGGAGATCTTCTGGTGTTAATTCATGAAGAAGATCATGAGGAGTTAGTGCGCGATGGTAGAGATTTGTTATATAATCTTTTTGTAAGTATTCCTGATGCAACTCTAGGTGCACCTGTTGAAATACCAACTTTAGAAGGTAAAGTGAAGGTTAAGATTGAAGCTGGAACGCAACCAGGTAAAGTGTTAAGGTTAAGAGGAAAGGGTCTTCCTGAGGTAAATAGTTATGGAAGAGGTGATCTTTTAGTTAAAATCAATGTTTGGATTCCAAAGGATCTGACTAAAGAAGAGAAGAAGACAATGGAGAAACTAGCAGAATCTCCAAGCTTTGATCCAAAACCTACTTCTCAAGAAAAAGGTTTCTTTAGTAGAATGAAAAATATGTTTGAATAGATAGATTTCTATAATATATAACAAAGGTCGGTTTATTAAAACCGACCTTTGTTGTTTTATTCAATTACTTTAAGTTCTTTACCAATTTTAATGAATGCATTAATTGCTTTATCAAGATGTTCTTGAGTGTGTGCTGCTGATATTTGGATTCTTATACGAGCTTGATCCTTTGGTACAACTGGGTAATAGAAACCAATTACATATATTCCTTCCTTAAGAAGTTTATCTGCAAATTCTTGCGATAGTTTTGCGTCGTAAAGCATTAATGCAACGATAGCAGAATCAGTTGGTTTAATGTCAAATCCTGCCTCTTGGATTTTTGCCTTAAAGTACTCAGCATTGCTAATTACTTTATCACGATATTCGGTAGAGTTGCTTAGCATTTTAAACACTTGAGTTGCCGCACCAACAATCGCAGGAGCAAGGGAATTTGAAAATAGATATGGTCTTGACCTTTGACGAAGCATATCAATAATTTCTTTCTTCCCACTAGTAAATCCACCTAAAGCACCACCTAAAGCTTTTCCAAGTGTACTTGTGATAATATCGACTTTGTCCATTACATTGTGGTATTCATGTGTTCCTCTTCCTGTTTTACCAATAAAACCAGAAGCGTGACTATCATCCACCATAACAAGGGCATTGTATTTTTCAGCAAGATTGCAAATCATATCCAGCTTGGCAATATCTCCATCCATAGAAAAAACTCCATCGGTTACAATTATTCTATATCGTTGATTCTGAGATTTCTTAAGTTGTTCTTCCAGATTGTTCATGTCAGCGTGCTTGTATCTATATCTTACCGCTTTGCATAATCTTACTCCATCAATTATGGATGCATGATTTAATTCATCAGATATAATTGCGTCTTCTGAAGAGAATAAAGGTTCAAATACACCGCCATTTGCATCAAATGCAGCAGCATATAAAATAGTGTCCTCAGTTCCTAAAAATTCAGAAATGTTTTTTTCTAGGTTTTTGTGTATGTCCTGAGTTCCGCAAATGAATCTAACAGATGACATTCCGTATCCATGAGTATCCATTATTTCCTGTGCAGCTTTAACAACTTCTGGGTGAGAGGAAAGGCCTAAATAGTTATTGGCACAAAAGTTTAATACGTTTTCTCCTGTACTTACTTTAATATCCGCTCCTTGAGGCGTTGTTATAATTCTTTCTGTTTTATATAGACCGGACTCTTTAATGTTATTGAGTTCTGATGATAGATGATCTTTAAAATCTCCGTACATAATATTTATAGAATTTTGTTTATTCAAAATTAAAAAGCAAAATCAATTTAAAAAATGATTTTGTAAAGGTTTGTTATATGCTAACTTTAACTCCATTTTAACTATATAACAACAATAAATATCAAAATTGAGGGTTATATTTACGGCGCTAAAATGATATATTATTGCATTTTGCATATAAATATTACTTTTGTGGCTGCCTGTTTACGGTTTTATTAAATATAGGGGCTTACAGAATGATGAAATTTCGGAATTATAAGATATTTGGGTTTGTGTTGTTTAAGCACGGATTTTTTATTTTGTTGATGTTGATATTATTCTGTAATGCTAAAGCGCAGGATAGAATAGAGCTTGGCCTGATTGGTGGGGTTTCATATTATATTGGAGATTTAAATCCAAATAAGCAGTTGTACAAACCGGGGCCAGCGTTTGGTGGTATAGCCAGATATATTTTAACAGATAGACTTGCAGTAAAAGGGTCTGCAATGATTATGAATATTAGTGGTGATTATTCAGCAAATGAAGTAAATTATCCAAATGTTGGAGGTGGTTATTCTTTTAAAAGAAATTTAGGAGATGCATCTCTTCAAATGGAGTTTAATTTTAAATCATATGATCATCCATTTATTGGAACAACGGTTTTTACTCCATATGTTACATTTGGTTTAGGAACAACAGTTTATAAAAGATTTTCGTCAGAAAATGAAAATAACTCTGAAAGAACGGTTTTTATATTATCTTTGCCAATCGGAATCGGCGTCAAGTATAAATTGAACAAATGGATTAGGGTAGGAGCTGAATGGAGTTTTAGAAAGACATTTGTTGATGATTTGGATTATAGAGATAGAAGGTATATCCCTTTTGTAAGCTCTGAAGATCCATATGGTTTTGAAGGTGGTACTAAAATCCATAATAATGATTTATATTCATTTGTAGGAGTGATGGTCACTTTTAGTATGTTTAGTCGACGAACCGATTGTTATAGTGGATATTAAAAAGGCAAAGATAAATTATATGTCAGTAAAAGACCAACTGATAAAAGAAAGATTACCAAAGCATATTGCCATCATTATGGATGGGAATGGGCGATGGGCTAAAAAGCGTGGTAATTCAAGGATTTTTGGACATAAGAATGGAGTTAAAGCAGTACGAGCTGTAACTGAAGCAGCCGCTGAATTACAAATCGGGTATTTAACTCTTTATGCATTTTCTACTGAAAACTGGAATAGACCAAAACTTGAAGTGGATGCCTTAATGTCTTTATTAGTATCTACAATTGCATCTGAAACCAAAACATTAATGGAAAATAATGTGAGGCTTGGAGTAATTGGTTGTGTTGAGAATCTTCCAAAGGATGTTAGAAGAAAGTTAATGCAATGTATTGAAGATACTTCTGTAAATACAGGATTAACATTAAACCTTGCATTAAGTTATAGCTCTCGTTGGGAAATAACTGATGCCATTAAACAAATTGCACAATCTGTTAAAGATAACAATATAAAACCTGAAGAAATTACCCCGGAGGTAATTTCAGATCATCTTACAACTAAGGGTACTCCTGATCCCGAATTAATGATCAGAACCAGTGGTGAGTTAAGAATTAGTAATTTCTTATTATGGCAATTAGCTTACGCAGAATTATATTTCTGCGATACCTTATGGCCCGATTTTACTAAAGAAGATTTTTATTTAGCTCTTCTGGATTATCAAGGAAGAGAAAGAAGGTTTGGAAAAACCAGTGAACAGTTAAAAAAATAGAACTTTTATATTAAAATATAGCATGCTAAAAAAGTTTACTTTTTATATATTACTTGCCCTACTACCTACAATTGTTTTTGCACAATCCGAAGATAATCTTCCAACAATTAGTTATACTGGTTCTCCAAGAAGCTATGAAATTGCTGATATTGAAGTGTCAGGGATACAAAATTATGATCCAAAAATTCTTATTAATCTTTCGGGATTAAGAGTTGGTCAAAGAATTAACGTCCCAGGTGATGAAATTTCTGAAGCTATTCACAAGTATTGGGATCACGGTCTTTTCTCAGATGTTAAGATTAATGCAAAAAAGATTGAGAACGGGAAGATCTGGTTGGAGATATTACTGCTAGAACGTCCTAGGTTGTCAGATATCAACTATTATGGATTAAAAAAATCTGAAATAGAAACAGTTGCTGAAAAAGTTGCAATGATGAAAGGTAGTCAGGTGACACCTTATCTTATTACGCGATCAGAAAAATATATTACTGATTATTTTGTTGCAAAAGGTTTTTATAATACAGAGGTTAGAGTTGTTCAAAAAGATGATACAACAAAAACGAATCATGTATATCTTGATATAACTGTAGATAAGAAAGAAAAAGTAAAAGTAAACTCACTTGATTTTCTAGGTAATGAGGTTTTATCTGACATGAAGTTGAATAGAACCATGAAAAAAACTAATGAAAAAGGAAAGGTTTTAAACTTTTTCAGAACTAAGAAATTTATTGACGAAACCTACCAGGAAGATTTACAAGCAGTAATTGATAAGTATAACGAAAAAGGTTATCGCGATATGATCATAGAATATGATTCTATCAGTAAGAATGATAACAATACAGTTGATATAAAAATTAAAATTGACGAAGGACGAAAATATTACTTTGGTAATATCACATGGATTGGTAATAGTATTTATCCTTCAGATTATTTAAGTGCTGTACTTAGAGTTGGGAAAGGAGATATATTTAATCAGAAGCAATTAGATGAAAGATTGTTTCAGGATGATGATGCGGTACATAATCTTTATATGGATAATGGTTATTTATTTTCTAATATTACTCCTGTAGAAATAAATGTGTATGGAGATACAATTGATCTTGAAATGCGTATTTATGAAGGTAAACAGGCAACCATTAACAATATTGTAATTAAAGGAAATACTAAAACGCATGAGCATGTTGTTCGTCGTGAGATTCGTACGAAACCAGGTGAATTATTTAGCAAGTCCGAGTTAATTCGTACAATCAGGGAGCTTTCTCAATTAGGACACTTTGATCCGGAAAATATTACTCCTGATGTTAATCCAAATCCGGAAGATGGTACAGTTGATTTAGTATATAATCTTACAGAAAAAGCAAATGACCAGATCGAATTATCCGGAGGTTGGGGAGCTGGTATGTTTGTTGGATCTTTAGGTTTAAAGTTCTCAAACTTCTCAGTACGTAATATCTTTAATAAAGAAGCTTGGAGACCTCTTCCAACAGGAGATGGTCAAACATTATCGTTAAGAGCTCAAACAAATGGTAAGTATTATCAATCGTATAGTTTATCATTTACAGAACCTTGGTTAGGGGGTAAAAAGCCAAATTCATTTACATTCTCGGCATATAGGTCTATACAGACAGGTGTTTCTAGTAGTTATGGGTATAATCCTTATAGTTCAGGTTATGGTTATGGTGGTTACGGAGGTTACGGATATGGCTATGGTTATGGTACTGCAATTACCAGTCAGTATATGAAGATTACAGGTTTATCAGTTGGTTTCGGAAAAAGATTAACATGGCCGGATGACTTCTTTTCATTCTATAGTGAGTTGAGTTACCAATACTATCATTTGAAAGACTGGAGTTACTTTATTATGCAGAATGGAGTTTCGCAAAACTTAAACTTTAAGTTTATCTTTTCTCGTAACTCAATTAATAATCCATTATATCCACGTAGAGGATCTAACTTTTCAATTGGTTTAGAATTTACTCCTCCGTATTCTGCGTTTATTGATAAAAACTATGAAAACTTATATGAAAACTCTATAGATTATAGTGACGCTGATGCGCAAGAAACCGCAGAAGAAGAATTATACTCTTTAATAGAATATCATAAATGGACTACTTCAGGAACAGTTTATTCTCCATTGGATAAAGCTGAGAAGCTTGTGTTAATGGGTAAATATGAAATGGGTTTCTTAGGTTATTATAATGAAAATGTTCGTTCACCATTTGAGAAATTCGTTGTTGGTGGAGATGGAATGTCTGGATATAGTATGTATGGTAGTCAAACTATCGGATTAAGAGGTTATGAAAACTCATCGTTAACTCCATATTCAAGAGGTAGTCAGAATGGTAACTTGTATAGTAAGTTAACTTTTGAAATGAGATATCCACTAACACTTCAACCTTCGGCTCAGGTATATGCATTGGCTTTCCTTGAAGCAGGTAATGCATGGGCAGAGTTTAAAGAGTTTGACCCATATTCATTAAAAAGATCTGCTGGTGTTGGTGTTAGAATCTTCCTGCCTATCTTTGGTTTGATGGGTATTGACTGGGGTTATGGTTTTGACGAAATTGATAATCAACCTGGAGCTAATGGAAGTCAGTTCCACTTTGTAATCGGACAGCAATTCTAAAATGGTTTAATTTTTGCTATTTGTGTATTCGACAAGGAATTATGTATAGTTAAAAGTATTGAGGATGAAAAAGTTATTATTGTTATCATTAGTATTTGTGTTTGGATTAATATTAAATGCCCAAAAGTATGCATTTGTCGATACAGAATATATTTTAAAAAATATTCCTGCTTATGAAGCAGCAAATGAGCAATTAAATCAGTCTTCTGTAAAATGGCAAAAGGAGATTGAAGCTATTTATGCGGAAGTGGAAACAATGTATCAGAATTACCAGACAGAAAGTGTTTTCTTATCAAATGAAATGAAGGTTAATAGAGAAGAAGAGATTGTTCAGAAAGAAAAAGAAGCACGTCAGTTGCAAACAAAGTACTTTGGTCCTGAAGG
This sequence comes from uncultured Saccharicrinis sp., assembly GCA_963666825.2. Taxonomy (GTDB): domain Bacteria; phylum Bacteroidota; class Bacteroidia; order Bacteroidales; family Marinilabiliaceae; genus Saccharicrinis. Next base: position 5,290,017 of record OY763044.2, read on the forward strand.
AGAACTAAGTAAAAAAAGAGAGGCATTGATTAAGCCTATTCAGGATGATATTTATAATGCTATTAGAGAGTTAGTAGATGAAGAAGGTTATGCCGCAATTTTTGATAAAGCTTCAGGAGGTGTGGTTCTTTTTTCAGATTCTAAATATGATATGAGCGATTTAGTGTTAGAGAAACTTGGCTATAATAAATAATGATTTCTTATTATTGTTAAGTTTAATGTTATTATGAAGAGGGATTAAGATCCTACTGAAATTTGATAAGAAAACTATGAAATTACTTAAAAATCTTTTTATTGGATTGGTGTTGATGACAACATCTATTGTTTCTGCCCAATCCGGTTTTAAATTTGGACATGTTAATACTCAATCTATATTGAGTGTAATGCCCGAATTAAAAACCATTGAAGAACAGCTTAATACTGAGTATAAGCAATTAGAAACTCAGTTGACAGATATGCAAGAAACTTTAAAAGGTCTACAACAGGAGTACGTTCAAAAAATGCAAACGAACACATTGTCTCCTGAGGAGCGTAGCTCTTTGGAAACTCAGATTCAAGAGATGAATCAAAAAGTTCAGATGTTTTATCAGCAATCTCAACAATCATTACAAGCCAAGGAGCAAGAACTTAAAACTCCTTTGTTTGAAAAAGTAACTAATGCTATAAAAGAAGTTGGTGCTGAAAATGGTTTTTTATATATCTTTGAAGAAGTAGGAGGATTGACTGTATACAAAGGAGTGAAAAGTGTTGATGTAGCTCCCTTGGTTAAAGCAAAGTTAGGAATTCAATAAAAGTACGAATAATTAAAAATTGAATTATAATGAAATCTATAAAGTTATTATTAGTTGTTGTTACCATTTTAGTTGGGTCAAGCGCATTTGCTCAGGACTTAAAATTTGGTCATGTAAATATTCAAAAGTTAGTTGCAGAATTACCTGCAAAAATTGAGGCAGATAAAACACTTCAACAGGAGGCAGATAAGCTAGAGTCTAACTTAAAAGTAATGAATGAAGAACTTGAAGCTAAGTATACTGATTATATGGAAAAAAGAGATACTTTACCAGAATTAATCAGAGCTACTAAAGAAAAGGAAATTCAGGAAATTAATAGCAGATTACAAAACTTTCAGGTAATGGCTCAACAAGATCTTCAAAAGAAAGAACAAGCTCTATTACAGCCTATCATTGAAAAAGTTCAGAAAGCTATTGATGAAGTTGGTGCAGAGAATGGTTTTATCTACATTTTTGATGTTAGCTCCAGAGTAGTTGTTTATCATTCAGAAAAAAGTGTTGATGTTGAAGAATTAGTTAAGACTAAAATAGCTTCTCTTTAATAGAAAGTAATAATCTTATTATATTTGAGGATGACTTATTTAAGTCATCCTTTTTTATTTTATAAAATTTATTTTAACCATTGAAAATTGCCTTTTAATTACATGGATAAACAAATCAGTCCTATTGCTGTATTTGATTCAGGATATGGAGGACTTACGGTGTTGGATAAGTTAAGAAAACTGCTTCCGGAATATGATTTTCTATATTTAGGAGATAATGCCCGTACTCCTTATGGTACTAGATCTTTTGAGATAGTTTATGAATATACTTTACAGGCAGTAAAGAAACTCTTTTCAATGGATTGTCATTTGGTAATATTAGCTTGCAATACAGCTTCTGCAAAAGCTTTAAGAAGTATTCAACAAAGGGATTTGCCAATTATTGCAGCCGAACGAAGAGTATTAGGAGTTATCAGACCAAGTGTAGAGGCTGTTGCAGGTTATACTAAAACAAAGAAGGTTGGCGTTTTAGGTACAATAGGAACAGTACAGTCTTTGTCGTATCCAATGGAATTAAAAAAGCAAAGTGAAGAGTTAGAGGTCTTTCAGGAGGCTTGTCCTATGTGGGTTCCATTAGTGGAAAATGGAGAAGGTGATAGCGATGGGGCAGATTATTTTATTAAAAAAAATGTGAATCAATTAATGAAGCAAGATCGCAATATTGATACTGTAATTCTTGGGTGTACTCATTATCCGCTATTGATTAATAAAATAAAAAAATACATGCCAGAATCAGTTAATGTGATTTCTCAAGGTGATATTGTTGCTTTAAGTCTTAAAGACTATTTAAAAAGACATCCTGAAATAGATGATAGATGCAGTAAAGGCGGTAAAACTGTTTTCTATACTACAGAAAGTGTTGAGAAATTTAAACAGACGGCCGGATACTTTTTAAATGAGGATATTACTGTTAATAAAATTCATTTATAGTAAGTATGATCAATCCATCAATTTAGATGAATTGATCATCACAATTTTAAGATTTTATATAAACCTCTAATAATTTACAATTATTATCAGTTGTTATTTCTATAGATTGAATACTTGCAGGAATTAAAACTGTTTCTCCTTTAGAGATGAATTCTTCAGTTCCGTTTTCACAAGAAATTTTTGCAGTGCCATCAATACACATGTATACAACAAAGGAATTTAGTAAGTAAACATCACGTTCAATATTCTCCGTTATATTTAAAAAATTAGTAACAAAATAATTACACGCAGTTACGTTTGTTGTTTCGTTTAAAGCCTTTTTATTGTAATTGATTTTTTCATTTGTTTTTTCAAAATCAATGGCATCCAGAGCCAGTTCCGTGTGTAGTTCTCTTAAATTCCCTTCTTTGTCCTTTCTGTTGTAATCGTATATTCGATAAGTTACATCAGATGTTTGTTGAATTTCTGCTAAAAGAATACCTGAGCCAATTGCATGAACATTACCTGCAGGAATAAAGAATGCATCTCCTTTTTCTACACTATGAGCTTTTAATAAAACTTCAAGTTTGTTATTATTTAAGGCATTTAAGTATTCTTCCTTATTTGTTGGTTTTGTAAAACCAGAGATTAATTGACTGTTATCTTCTGAGTCAATAACATACCACATCTCTGTCTTACCGTATGCATTATGTCTTTCCAATGATAAGTTGTCGTCAGGATGAACCTGAATTGACAAATCCTGATTTGCATCAATAAATTTAAATAAGAGTGGAAATTCTTTATCAAATTTATTAAATATGGGGTCTCCAACTATGTCACCCATATATATTTCTATTATTTCTTCAAGTGAATTACCCTCCAAAAATCCATTTGATACAATTGAAATATCTCCCTGTACTCCAGATAACTCCCAGGATTCACCAATATTTTCTTCTTTGCTGTTTTTGTTTAATATACTTTTTAGTTTATTTCCGCCCCAGATTTTACTTTTTAAAATTGGTTTAAACTTTAGGGGATATAAAGCTGTGTTCATGTGTTCCAGATTTAATAATTAGAATTGGTAAATTTACGAAATCATATACTTTTACCTTACATTCACTGTGTATATTGATGATATTATTATTACAAAGTGTAACTTTGCAGCAAAAAAGTAATGGAAATTAAACAAGCTGAATTTCTTACATCAAGTACCAAACCTGCTCAATGTCCAAAGCCAGATAAACCTGAATATGCATTCATTGGTCGTTCAAATGTAGGCAAATCCTCTTTAATAAACATGTTGTGCAATAGAAATTCGCTGGCAAAAACATCTTCAACACCAGGGAAAACACAACTTATAAATCACTTTATAATTAATGATAATTGGTATTTGGTTGATTTACCAGGTTATGGTTATGCAAAAGTATCAAAGACTCAAAGAAAGGAATTTAAGTTAATTATTGATGGTTATTTAAGACACAGGGCAAACTTAATGTGCTTGTTTATTTTGATTGATATCAGACATAAACCGCAGCAAGTTGACCTTGAGTTTATGTATCAAATGGGAAATTGGGGAATTCCTTTTGTTATTGTTTTTACAAAAGCAGATAAGCTTAAACCGGAAGAGGTAGAGAAAAATACAACTGATTATAAAAATGCTTTATTAAAGGATTGGGAAGATTTGCCTGAAATTTTTATTTCGTCTTCAGTAAAAAAAGAGGGGCAAGATGAAATTTTGTCATTTATTGATAAAGTAAATGAAAGTTGGTAGGCTAAAAATAGTAAAAACTGTAATTATAATAATGAGGAAACATTATAAATAAAGGGTTACAAGGATATTAGAAAGATGATTTTTATATCTTTGCAGCGTCTTAAAAATAATTAATAGAAAAACAACAATTAGCGATGCCACCAAAAGCACCCATTAAAATTTTCACAGGAACTTCAACACGTTATTTGTCTGAGAAAATTAGTCATTATTCCGGAAGGGATTTGGGAAATATCAAAAAGTTGAATTTTAGTGACGGCGAATTTGCTGTTGCATTTCAGGAAACAATCAGGGGATCTCACGTATTTTTGATTCAATCTACATTTCCACCAGCAGATAACTTGTTGGAATTGTTGATGATGATTGATGCTGCCAAAAGAGCTTCAGCTTATAAAATTGTAGCTGTAATACCTTATTTTGGCTTAGCGCGTCAGGATAGAAAGGATCAACCTCGTGTATCAATTGGTGCAAAATTAGCTGCAGATATGTTGACGGCTGCAGGGATTGACCGATTAATTACTATGGATCTTCATGCAGATCAGATTCAGGGGTTTTTTAATTTACCTGTAGATCATTTATATGCATCTTCAATATTTTTACCGCATATAAAAAGTATGAATTTGGATAACTTAGTGATTGCTTCACCTGATGTAGGTGGTAGTAAAAGAGCTAATACATATGCAAAGTTCCTTGGTGCTCCAATGGTTATATGTCATAAATCCAGAGCTAAAGCTAATGTTGTTAGCGAAATGAGAATTATTGGTGATGTTAAGGGTAAAAATGTTATTATCATTGATGATATGATTGATACAGCCGGCACCTTAACTAAAGCTGCCGATATGATGAAAGAAGAAGGTGCTACCAGTGTTCGAGCTATTGCAACTCACCCGGTTCTTTCGGGATCAGCATATGATAACATTGAGAATTCTTCTTTGGAGGAACTGTATGTTACAGATTCTATCCCGTTACGACAAGAGTCGAGTAAGATAAAAGTTTTATCTGTAGCTGAGCTATTAGCAGATACTATAGAAAAAGTTTACTATTATAAATCAATTAGTAATCAGTTTTTAATTTAATTTGATTATCTTTGCAGCGCCTTATGGCTAAACGTGTGATGGGGAGTAAATCTATCATTGCCAATGGTTTATTTTGAGTAGCACATAAAATTAAGAACATGCAAACAATTGAATTAAAAGGTTCAAAAAGAGGAGTTATTGGTAAGAAACCAACTAAAGAGCTTCGCAAAGAAGGTAAAGTACCTGGAGTACTTTATGGTGGAAATGAAGTTGTTCATTTTGCTATTGATGCAAAACAATTAAAATCTTTGGTATATACACCAAATGTTTATATTGTAAAACTTGATATCGATGGAACTCAAGTGGATGCAATCATGCAAGATATCCAGTTTCACCCAGTTAGTGATAATATTTTACACATTGACTTCTTACAAATTTTTGAAGACAAGCCTGTTGTAATTGAGATCCCAGTTAAACTACAAGGTTTTGCTGAGGGTGTTAAAGCAGGGGGTAGATTATCTCTTGAACAACGTAAATTACGTGTTAAAGGATTACCTGCAAACTTACCAGATACTTTAAATATCGAAATTAGTCACTTGAAATTAGGTCAAACTGTTCAGGTTGGAACTTTATCTTTCGATAACTTAGAAGTATTAAATGCTAAGAACTCTGTAGTTGCAGCTGTTAAACTTACAAGAGCAGCACGTGCAGCTCAACAAGCAGACAAGAAGTAATATACTTTATGCAACATATGAAAGCCTCCATATTTTTATATGGAGGCTTTTTGTATTTTATTAATAGCTGTGAAGTTTTGTTATTTGGATAATGATAGGTATACTAATAATGACTTAACAAGCTAAAAAGATATCGTTATTGACTAGTCTTAAATTACCTTTGATAATAAATTTAGATAGATGAAATATTTAATTGTTGGTTTAGGAAACATTGGCAGTGAATATGAAGATACGCGACACAATGTAGGTTTCAATGTGTTGGATGAGCTTGCAAAACAAGAAGAGCTTAAATTTGAAAATCTAAGATATGGAGCTGTGGCTAATTATAAATTTAAAGGGAAAAATTTAGTTTTATTAAAGCCCAGTACTTATATGAATTTAAGTGGAAAATCGATTAGATACTGGATGCAACAAGAGAAGATACAACCTGAGAATTTATTGGTGATTGTTGATGATATTGCTTTGCCTTTTGGAGCCATTAGGATGAGAGAAAAAGGAAGTGATGCCGGTCATAATGGATTAAAAAATATACAAGAGATATTAGGCAATAACAATTATTGCAGAATCAGATTTGGTATTGGGGATAATTATTCAAAGGGTAAGCAAATAGATTTTGTATTAGGAAAGTGGTCTGATGGTGAATACGCAGAATTGCCTTTATTAATAGATCATTCTATAAAGATGATTAAGGGTTTTGTTACTATTGGAGCAGCCAGGACAATGAGCCAGCTTAATAAAAAGTAATTTATTATGGAGGAAGGAGTTCGTATTGATAAGTACTTGTGGGCAATTAGAGTTTTTAAAACCCGGAGTGTTGCTGCTGAAGCTATAAAAAAAGGTAGAGTAATGATCGATGGATTACCTGTAAAAAACTCTCGAGTTGTAAAAGTAGGTATGACCATAGATGTAAGATTTCCTCCTATAGTACGCTCTTTTAAAGTTCTTGAAATCAGTGGTAAAAGAATGGGGGCAAAATTAGTTCCTGATTTTATGAAAGAAGTTACATCTGATGATCAAATAGAATTATTAGAACTTTCCAGATTGGCTAATGCTATGGGAAGAAGAAAAGGTTTAGGTAGGCCAACTAAAAAGGATCGAAGAGATCTTGATAAATTGGATGAAATTGATGATTGGGATTTTTAAAGTATTGTTAATTCTCAATTCAAAAAACTATCAATTAAAATTGAAAGCTGAATAAAATGATTGTAGCAAAAGAAAAACGTCAGAGTAATATTATAGAATATATACTGTATATGTGGCAGGTTGAAGATCTAATTCGTGCTTACAAATTCGATCTTGAATCTATAAAAACAAGTGTTATTCCTCAATACAAAATTACAGGTGATATTCTTAAAGAAACCATAGAGTGGTATGATAACCTGATTGAGATGATGAAACTTGAGCAGATAGTTGAAAAAGGACATTTACAGGTGTTAATTAATCTTGTGAATGATCTTAACAGACTTCATTTGGAACTGTTAAATAAACCTGAAGAAATTGCCTATAAACACATATATAATGCAACACTGCCATTTATTAAAGAGTTTGATGCAAAAACGGGCAATAAATTAAGCAATGATATAGAATTGTGTCTTACGGGAATTTACAGCCAGTTTCTGCTTAAATTACAAGGAAAAGAGGTTTCGAAAGGAACCCAGGAAGCAATTAAATCTTTCAGTAATTTCCTGGCCTTTTTAGGTGGGAAATTTAAAGAGGAACAGGAAAATGAGAAGAAAAAAGATTTAGGTGATATTTCATTAAATTAAAATAGAAAGGGCAGTATTAACTGCCCTTATTTATTTATCTAAGATCTTGAACTCCAAAAAGCTTAATGAGGCGGAAGGTACCAACTTAAGCCCAAATGAATATTTCATTTTCCATTTAAAAAATATGGATGGAAAACCTTTTTTCAAATAAGCTCCCAAGTATGGGTGAACCTTCAGTGTCAAATTCTTTTTCTTTTGTCCTTCAACAGCATCTCTAATGCTGTTTTCCAATTTCTCTTCCAGCAGGATGGCTGGTGCAATTTTGCCAGTACCAAAACAAGTTGGGCACATTTCATTGGTTTCAATGGCTAATTCTGGTCGAACACGTTGACGGGTGATTTGCATTAGACCGAATTTACTTAAAGGAAGAATATTGTGTTTGGTTCTATCAGCATTCATTGCTTCCTTCATTCGTTCATACACCTTCTGTCGGTGTTCTGCTTTTTGCATATCAATAAAATCGACAACAATAATTCCCCCCATGTCTCTAAGTCTTAGTTGACGTGCAATTTCATCGGCGGCAGCCAGGTTTACCTCAAGGGCATTATTTTCCTGGTTTGCAGCGGTTTTTGCTCTGTTACCACTATTGACATCAATAACATGAAGTGCTTCTGTATGCTCAATAATAAGATATGCACCGCTTTTGAAGGATACTGTTTTTCCAAAAAGCGATTTAATCTGTTTTTCAATACCAAATTGATCAAACAAAGGAACGTCTCCTTTGAATTCTTTCACAATTTTTTCTCGATCGGGTGAAATTAAACCCACGTATTCTCTTACCTCTTTACACATTTCTTTATCAGAAATATAAATACTGTTAAATGACGGACTCATTATGTCCCTGAGAATGGCAGAGGTACGGCCAATCTCACCAACAACCAATGCTCTGGGTTTTAGGTTAAACAACTTAGCTGTTGAATCGTCCCAACGTCGACATAAAGTTTTTAATTCTTTGTCTAATTCGGCAACCCTTTTGCCCTCGGCTACAGTGCGTACAATAACTCCAAAATTTTTGGGTTTAATGCTTTGTAATAATTTCTTTAATCGGTTTCTTTCTTCTGCAGATTTGATCTTTTGGCTTACAGAAACCTTATCGGAAAATGGCATTAAAACTAAGTTACGCCCTGCAATTGACAATTCGGAAGTTAGCCTTGGCCCTTTAGTTGAAATGGGTTCCTTGGCTATTTGCACCAATACTTCCTGACCTACGGAGAGAACTTCTGATATGGTACCGTTTTTATCGATATCCGGATCAGATTTTAATTTGTGTAAGGCAACTCCTCCCTTTTTAGCTGTCTTGGTCATGTTGAGGAATTTCTTCAGCGTACGAAACTGGGGTCCAAGATCTAAGTAATGCAAAAAAGCATCTTTTTCGTAACCAACGTCTACAAAAGCAGCATTTAATCCAGGCATGATTTTCTTAACTCTTCCGAGATAAATATCACCCACTGTAAATTGAACGTTGCTTCGCTCACGTCTTAACTCAACTAACCTTTTGTCTTCGAGCAATGCTATTGAAAGCTCGTCGGGAGATACATCAACAAATAGTTCTGCACTCACTTTAATAGGTATTACAATAAAATTCTATTTCACCTAATATACATTTATATTAGGAATCAAACTTGTACATAAAACAAAGAACAAACAAGAAGAAAATACTTCGAATGTTTGTTCTTTATAATCTTTTCTAAATAAAATGGCGAAGATTATTTCTTCTTCTTGTGCCTATTTTTTCTAAGCCTTTTTTTACGCTTGTGCGTAGCCATCTTGTGTCTTTTTCTTTTTTTTCCGCTTGGCATGATCCAACTTTTTTACTTATTAATAACCAGTTACTTAACGTTGTTCTTAACTTTTGTCACAAAAGTTTTAGAAGGCTTAAATGCTGGAATAAAGTGCTTAGGAATAATGATTGTTGTGTTTTTAGAAATGTTACGAGCTGTTTTCTCTGCTCTTTCTTTAACGATAAAACTTCCAAATCCACGCAAATAAACATTCTTTCCCTTTACTAATGAACCTTTTATAGTATCCATAAAAGCTTCAATAGTTTTTTGTACTGTAACTTTTTCAATTCCAGTATTTTTAGAAATCTCGTTTACGATATCAGCCTTTGTCATATCTCTTTAAAATTATTTAATTATCAACGAATTACATTAAATTTCTGAAAATTCAGATTGCAAAGATATAACGATTTCGAAATAAAAAAAAACAAAAAGGTTATTTTTGACAAAATTTAATGCGATGTCTAGATTCAGTAGAGCCCTGATTGTGTGGTATAAACAGTATAAACGTGACCTTCCTTGGCGTAAAACAAAGGATCCATACACTATTTGGGTATCTGAAATTATCCTTCAACAAACTCGTGTTAATCAAGGAACAGACTATTTTATTCGTTTTATAGAAAGGTTTCCTTCTGTTATAGATTTAGCTGATGCAACCGAGGATGAAGTGCTAAAGCAATGGGAAGGTCTGGGTTATTATAGCAGAGCCCGAAATATGCATTTTACTTCAAAATTTATCAAAACAGAATTAAATGGTGTATTTCCGGATAACTATAATGATATAATAAAGTTAAAAGGAATCGGTCCATATACGGCAGCGGCAATTAGCTCAATTTGCTTTAACGAATATCGCACAGTAGTTGACGGTAATGTTTTTCGAGTACTAACAAGAATATTCGGAGTGCATACTCCTATCAATACTCAAAAAGGGAAAACAGAAATAGAAGGTATTGCTCATGAATTAAATGATGACAAAGATAAAGGTACTTTTAATCAGGCACTGATGGAATTTGGAGCAATTCAATGTACTCCAAAATTACCTAAGTGTGATACATGTATATTTAATGTTGAATGTATTGCTTTATCAAAAGGTTTAATTGAAAAGTTACCGGTTAAGGAAAAGAAACTTGTTGTAAAAGACAGGTATCTTAATTTCTTATTCATACAAAATAGTAATAAACAAACCTTAATTCAAAGAAGAGATGGTAATGATATATGGAAGGGTTTGTATCAGTTTCCAAATTATGAATCCACTAATCATAAAACAGAATCGGAAGTATTAGATAAGTTTCGTTTTTGTGGTAATGTTGAAGTTTATTCTGTAAATGAGCTTACTCATAAGCTTACGCATCAAAGATTGCATATTCAAATTATTAAAATAGGAGTAGATGAAAAAGATTTCTCTGCATTTAATGAATTTAAAGTGATAAATATTTATGATATTAATGAGTTTGCATTTCCAAAACCATTAGAAAAGTATATTAATAATTTATAATGTTCATAATGTAGCCAATTTGATCGTGTGCTATTATGAATTCATGGTATATTTGTATTCGAATTTAAGTTTTGTATTTTTATCTTTCTTTTAAGAAATCAAAAATAATATATGTCAGTAAATAAAGTTATTTTAATAGGAAACGTTGGGAAAGACCCTGAGGTTAGATATTTTGAAAATGATAGAGCAGTAGCTAATTTCCCATTAGCAACCACTGAACGTGGTTTTACAATGGCAAATGGACAACAAGTTCCAGAACGTACAGAATGGCATAACGTTGTCGTTTGGGGAGGTTTAGCAAAAGTTGTGGAGAATTATGTGAAAAAAGGTACTCAGATTTTCATAGAGGGAAAATTGAGAACAAGATCTTGGGATGATAAGGATGGTAATAAGAGATATACTACAGAAGTATATGCTGATAACATCCAGTTATTAGGCAGAAAGTCTGATAATCCTGGCAGTACAGGACCATCTACAAATATGGGACAGCAGATGCCAACACAAAATTCTCCTATTTCTCAAAACAATATGCCAAATAACAATATGGAGAATGATGATATATTTGGGGAATCTTCTGAACAGGATGATTTACCATTCTAAATATTCACTTAATTATTATATTCTTGGAAACGGATCTCATATCATCAAGCCTTTTGTCATCAATAATGGCTATTGAATTTTTACCATTAACAATGAGTACATCCATGTCTATTATGGCATTGATTATATTGTTGTGTTTTTCTGCTTTACTTTCGGGTTCTGAAGTTGCTTATTTTTCACTATCACCAAAGGATGTGATCGACATTGAGGAAATGGATAATAAGACTAGTAAGCAGATTCTAAAGCATTTAAAAGATCCAGAACAATTACTGGCAACTATATTAATAGGAAATAACTTTGTAAATGTAGGTATTGTTATTTTAACGGCTTTTATTACAAATTCGTTAATAATATTTGGTAATCCTCCATGGTTGAAATTTGTAGTTGAAGTTGTTGGTATTACAGCTATAATACTCTTTTTTGGAGAAATACTTCCTAAAGTATATGCTTCACGCTTTTCTAAAAAATTTGCTGGAATAATGGCGTATCCTTTAATGTTGATAAAGGGAGTTTTTAGTCCACTAAGTATAATCTTAGTGAGTTCATCGAATTTTGTAAATAAAAGAATTGCTAAAAAATCAGGTTCAATTTCTTTGGATGATATTTCACAGGCACTGGAGTTAACGAGTGATGAAATTACAGATGAGAAGGATATTTTAGAGGGAATTGTTAAGTTCGGCAATATTAATGCTGCAGAAATAATGACTCCTCGTATTGATGTTATTGACCTTGACATAACAAGTAACTATAATAAAGTACTTTCTGTTATTGTTGATTCAGGCTATAGTAGAATACCTGTTTTTGAAAATACGCCTGATAATGTAAAGGGAGTTCTTTATGTAAAGGATTTATTGCCTTATTTAGATAAAAATGAGGATTACAATTGGCAGAAGTTAATGCGTACTCCTTATTTCATTCCTGAAACTAAAAAGATTGATGATTTACTAGAGGAGTTCCAGTTAAATAAGATTCACCTTGCTATTGTTGTTGATGAATATGGTGGTACGTCAGGAATTGTATCACTAGAAGATATACTTGAGGAAATAGTAGGTGAGATTAGTGATGAGATGGATGACGAAGAGTCCTTGTTTGTTTTACAACCTGATGGCAGTATTCTCTTTGAAGGAAAAACTTTATTAAATGACTTTTTTAAAGTAACAGAAATTGCGGAGAATGTTTTTGAAAAAGTGAGAGGTGAAGCTGAGACTTTGGCAGGCTTACTTTTAGAAATGAAAGGTGAGATTCCTGATAAGAATGAAAAAATCACTTTCTTATCGCACATATTTACCGTGATATCAGTTGATTCCAGACGAATTAAAAAAGTAAAATACGAACACAAGAAACAAAAATCGTAGATATACAGATATAGTTTATGGGCAATTTTATAAAAGCAATGCAACTATGTTTAATCTTTCTTTTAGCATTTAGTTGTAAAAATAATCCCACACCAAAACCAAGAGCTTATTTCAGAATATCATTTCCTGAGCATAAATATGATTCTTTGGAGAATGCATTTCCCTATTTTTTTGAATATCCTGAGTATACTAAAATAGAAGAAGACAAAGCTCCAACGGCTGAACCGTATTGGATTAATATTCATTATCCTGAGTACAAAGGTAAAATACATATCAGTTATAAAGAGGTTCATGATAATCTTGCTCAAATGTTGGAAGATAACAGAAAGCTAGCCTATAAGCACTCTATAAAAGCAGATGCTATTGGTGAAAAGCTATTTATGGCACCTGAAAAGAATGTATACGGAATTTTATATGATATAAAAGGCGATGCAGCTTCATCTGTTCAATTCTTTTTAACAGATAGTGTTCGAAACTTTCTTAGGGGGTCATTGTACTTTAATACGATACCTAATAAGGATTCATTAGCTCCTGTGGTGGATTTTGTAAAAGAAGATATCATTCATATTATGGAGACTTTTGAATGGAAGTCTATACCCAAAAAGAAGTAATGCCTTTATTTTTTAAAAAAGAAGAAAGTACCGGAGGGATTGTTGCTGTTTGGAAAATAACAGAATCTGTTGACGAACTTCAAAGTCAATTGAAATTGCAAGAAACAGAATTAAACAGACTTAATTCATTCCGGTTAGATAAACGAAAATTAGAGTTTTTAGCTACCAGGTGTTTATTAAAAGAGTTGTTGCATGATAATCCGATAATTTCATATTTGGAATCTGGAAGACCGGTCTTACATAATTCAACATATAATTTAAGTATAAGTCATACCAAAGGATATGCAGCTGTAGCCTTGTCCAAAACTAAATTTTCCGGAATTGATATTGAGCATCCAAGTGAACGAGTCGTTAAAGTATACGATAGGTTTGTGAGTAATGAGGAGAAGCAATTTATTCCTAAGGATAAAGAAATGGAATATTATACTCTGATTTGGTGTTTAAAAGAAGCCATGTATAAAATTTTCGATGAAAAGAGTGTCATCTTTAACCGAGACTTGAAATGTTATCCATTTAAACTGGATGAAGATGGTGAGATGCAAGCTTTATTTTCATTGGGTAACAGTATTGAGTTAAATTATAAGTTTATTACCTGCAACGATTTTTACCTCGTATATCATTGTTAAGAGTCAATCTTTATGATTTTAGATTTAATTATTAATAAAGCGAAAGCAAATCAAAAAGTTTTTTGTGTACTTATTGATCCGGATAAGTTTCCTGAGCAAAATATTGTTAAGATTATTACCGCTATGGAAGCTGCATCTCCTGATATTATTTTGGTAGGAGGGAGTTTGGTAACTAAAAAAACGGAAAGTACAGTTGACTTGTTAAAAGAACACTTGAGCTTTCCGGTAATTCTTTTTCCGGGGAGTCTGTTGCAGTTAGCAACTAATGCTGATGGTATTTTATTTATATCATTAATCTCAGGAAGAAATCCGGAATTGCTTATTGGTAATCATGTTGCTTCAGCTCCTATATTAAAGGGGTCTGGAATGGAGGTGATTTCAACCGGGTATATGTTAATTGAAGGAGGAGAAACAACTTCGGTTGAATATATGAGCCAAACAAAGCCAATTCCTGCCTCAAAAACGGATATTGCAGTAGCAACAGCAATGGCAGGAGAGTTATTGGGACAAAAATTAATTTATCTCGAAGCAGGAAGTGGTGCTCAAAATCCAGTTCCTGTTAACATGATTGAGGCTGTTAAAAAGAATATTTCTATTCCACTCATAGTTGGCGGCGGACTAAACTCCAAAGAAAAAGTAAAAGCAGCCTGTGATGCAGGAGCTGATATTATTGTAGTTGGAAATGCTTTTGAAAAAGACTTAAGCTTATTAAAAGAGTTTAAAGAGGTAGTTGACTCTTATTAATACTATTGATTCTTAAAATCAATCTGTTTAATTATTGTTTTTATTGGATTTCCAACAGCTCCATTGGGCTTAGGAATCTCCAGAATTGTAGAGATTGTTGGGGCTACATCAATCATTTTTACCTTATCAATAACCTGAACAGGATTTATATTCCAGCCAAAAAAGATTAACGGGATTGTACATCTGTTTGACTTAAAGGATTCTTTTTTGTTTTCTTCAACTTCTTCAATCCATCCTGGTTTTAACGATATGAAAAGATCTCCTGAACGTCCAAAGTAATAGGATTTTTGCATTAAACTATATGCTCCATTAGTATAGTTATTCGTTCTTAAGTTAAGGCCTGTAATTGTATTTTGTACGCCTGAAACTTCAAGTAAAAATCGAGCTGCCTTATCCTGAATTTCTTCAAAAACGATTTCCTTTTCTTTTATTAATTCATGATTTAAATAAAACTGTTGATTTTGATATCCTTTAACCCATTTCCCCTGACCGTAAATAGCCATCAGATATAAATTAAGGAGTGAAGATATTTTGTTGCCATTAAAATATCCGGTACTGATATTATTGTCTTTTAATGTTTGAAGTCCCCAATTAATGGTTGGAGTTGAAGTGAATACAAATAAAGTTTTTTCCAAACCAACATTATCTTTAATTACCTGAATAAACGATTCAATTTGTTCGTCGAGTCTTAATAGCATATCTTCAACTTCAGCATCAAACAGCTCAATTTCATCATTTATAAAAGGCTTACAAGTGAAATTTAGTGATAGAATATCTGTATAGTCATCCTTACCTAAATTTTCATTAATAACTAAAGATGCAGCAAAGTCTCTGATTAAATAATTTTCATAAGGACTACCTGCAATTTTACTGTAAGGAATACGTGTATTTCCATTATTTCTTAGGTCGTAAAGGAAATGACGCATTTGTTTATCTCCTCCGGTTGTAAATTCATTATAATCACGCAGATCAAAGGCTGGTCCCCATTGACGACTCAGATACATATCAGCAAATTTTAATGAATTAAATTTATCAACCCATTCCGCTGTTGAATCCTTAGAAGAAGTCACCATTTTACCTGTGGTTCTGTCAAACCAATATTCAATGGATTTATCTGAGTGAGAAAAATAAGCTAAATTTTCAGGATTGATTCCAACTGTTGCGATCTTTGATTTTCCTCGCGTCATTATTGAAAGTTCATCAGCAATAGTACTTGAGAGAATCTCTGCTGTTTTAAAATAGCCTGAGTCAGGATGATATTCGTAGTTGTCAGATTGAAAAGAGTAAGCCTTATTAACCGATGCATTATTTAGCGTATACCATTTATCACTAATAATACCATGAAATGATGGATATGTGCCAGTATATAGGTTTGTTAGTTTGGTGCCTATATATGTGGTATTTGTTTCATAATCTGAGTTGTGGAAAAAGGCACCGTGATCAATTATTTGGTTAAATCCGTGCTTCGAAAATTTATTTTTAAATTTTAAAAGATGTTCAGTTTGCAGCTCGTCAATATTGATGAAAATTACAAGTTTGGGAACTTTTGTAGTATTAATATTTTGAGTAAAAACTCTGGTTGCTAGTAATAAAAGCAAAAATATAATAGTTGTTTTATGGTATACCCTTTTCATTCCTCTTACAATTGTTTTTTATGGTCATATGGAACATGCTTCACTATTTAACTTTTCTTTATGAGAAAAGAGTTTACGAAGTAAGTTTCATATTGCCAAAATAAATAGCAATTAATAAGAACTCCAAACAAAACAACAATATCTTACTGCTTAATATACTTTTACTTTTTCGTGTTTTCGATAAGAAATAACATCTACATCCTCAATGTAAATGATGCCTGCACCATCTGCTTTTTCTAGCAGGCCTGCTACAACTTTAGAAAAGTCTTCAATTCGCTCCTGTTTGTCGACTATTTCTATGATTATTGGTTGTTCTTGTGAAATGTCAAAAGCTTTGGAGGAGTCGGAAAGGCCATCGGCTCCATAACCCATGATTCCTTTAGTTACTGTAGTACCCGCTAAGGTGTATTTCTTAGCTGCAAAAACAATTGCTTCATATAGTGAACGCTGATAAACTTTATCAGTTTCCTGAATAATTATTTTTAGTTTCTTCCCTTTTCCCTCTATATTCATAATATGTTGTGTTTATTGTAAAAAAGTAGTGTTTAATTTAACCGTCTTTAATCATCAATTCCGCATGATATCATAATCTGTAAACTCATTCGATAACACTACAAATGCTATTAAAGCTACATTGCTCAAATTACGACTTAATAAGCATACTATCAATATGGATTTTTAAAAATCTTTGTTTATGCAATAAAATAAATATACGGGGTAAAATCTTTCATAACGAATGAACTTTAAGGTCGAATAACTTGATTCTTATTTAAATATTGTTAATTTTGAAGACAATCCCTAGAGATTAACAAATGACTAACATAAGTTAATTTCTAACATCCCTTAATTTATTAACATGGTTTTCTCCGAAATTCAAATATTCATGCATTTACAGTGATAAAAGCCTGCAAGGGTGGGCTATATGCTATAGTAAAGAGATTTGATTTAAGAGAGGACCGCAAATTTAAGTTTTATGAAGGTATATCAAGCAAATCAAATTAAGAACATAGCCCTTCTTGGTAGTTCTGGCTCGGGTAAAACCACCCTCGCCGAGGCTATGTTATTTGAGGGTGGTGTTATTGACCGTAGAGGCAATATCGACAACAATAGTACTGTGTCTGATTATCACAAGGTGGAACATGAGTATGGTTACTCAGTGTTTTCATCTGTAATGTATACCGAATGGCTGGAAAAGAAACTCAATTTTATTGATTGTCCCGGTTCTGACGACTTTATTACGGGAGCAGTTACTTCATTAAATGTGACCGATACAGCTCTGATGCTGCTAAATACTACTCAGGGAGTTGAAGTAGGATCTCAAAATTTATTTAGATATACCGAAAAATATAATAAGCCGGTTATTTTTATTGCCAACCAGCTTGATCATGAGAAATCTAATTTTGAACAAACTATTGAACAGGCAGTTGAAAGTTTTGGAAGTAAAGTAGTTATTGTTCAGTATCCTGTAAATGTGGGAGATGGATTTAATGCTCTTGTTGATGTATTAAAAATGAAAATGTATCAATGGGGACCTGAAGGAGGTAAACCTGAGATTCTGGATATTCCTGCTGACCAAAAAGAAAAAGCTGATGAATTACACAATGCATTAGTTGAAGCTGCTGCGGAAAATGATGAGGATTTAATGGAACTTTTCTTTGAAAAGGGAACATTAGATGAAGATCAAATGAGATCCGGAATGAAAAAAGGACTTATAGCACGTGATTTATTTCCTGTATTTTGTGTATCAGCAGTCAAAGATATGGGCGTTAGAAGATTAATGGAATTTTTAGGGAATATAGTTCCATTTGTATCAGAAATGCCAAAACCAATTACTAAAGATGCTGAAGAAGTAACTTGTTCTGCAGATGGACCTGCTTCTATTTTTGTTTTTAAAACAAGTATAGAACCGCATTTAGGAGAAGTTTCTTTCTTTAAAGTGATGTCCGGTAAAGTTGCAGAAGGTATGGATCTGATTAATATGGCAAAAGGTGCAAAAGAGAGATTATCTCAATTGTATTGTGTAGCTGGAAGTAACCGTACAAAAATTTCAGAGTTAGTTGCAGGAGATATTGGCGCAACAGTTAAATTAAAAGAAACAAAAACAAATGATACCCTTAACGAAAAGGGATGTAATTATAAATTTGAGCCTATTCATTACCCAGATTATAAGTTCAGAACTGCCATAAGACCTGTTAATGAGCATGACGATGAGAAATTAGGAGAAGCTTTACAACGTATGCACGAGGAAGACCCCACACTCGTAATTGAATACTCTAAAGAGTTAAAGCAAATCATTGTTTATGGTCAGGGCGAATTTCATTTAAATACGATGAAATGGCGTATTGAGCACAATGACAAAATTGATGTTGTGTTTGATCGTCCAAAAATTCCATATAGAGAAACTATTACTAAACCTGCGAGAGCAGATTACCGTCATAAAAAACAATCAGGTGGTTCCGGCCAGTTTGGTGAAGTACATATGGTTATAGAACCTTATGAAGAAGGTATGCCTGCACCTACTTCATACAAATTTAATGGACAGGAATTTAAAATGAATGTGAGAGGGACAGAAGAAGTTAAACTTCCTTGGGGAGGTAAGCTTGTATTTTGTAACTGTATTGTAGGTGGTGCTATTGATGCCCGTTTTTTACCAGCCATTTTAAAAGGTATTATGGAAAAAATGGAAGAAGGTCCATTAACTGGCTCATATGCACGTGATATCAGAGTATGTGTGTATGATGGTAAAATGCACCCTGTAGATTCAAATGAAATTTCGTTTAAACTGGCGGGTAGAAATGCATTTAGCACAGCATTTAAAGAAGCTGCGCCTAAAATATTAGAACCTGTTTATGATGTTGAAGTAAAAGTTCCGTCAGAAAAGATGGGAGACGTTATGAGTGACCTACAAGGCCGTCGTGCTTTAATTGAAGGAATGAATAGTGAAAAAGGTTTCGAAGTTATTAAAGCTAAAGTGCCTTTAAAAGAAATGGATAAATATTCTACTTCTCTAAGTTCGATAACGGGAGGTAGAGCAATGTTCACTATAAAATTTGCAAAATACGATATTGTGCCTCATGATGTACAAGAACATCTTCTTGCTGATTACCAAAAAGAATTAGCAGAGGTATAATATTCCGTAATTTAATTTTGATGAAACTTCCGGTGTTGGATTTATAATTCTGACACCGGATTTTTATTATAGTTACTTTCCTCTAATTAAGTGCAATGGACCTTTCAATTCTTTCCTTTCATTCTCATTATAACCTTTGGCTTCGATATAATAAAAATAAACGCCTTCAGAAGCATTCTTGCCATTTATTTTACCGTCCCATCCTTCGCCAGGATTGTTAGTGGTAAATACTTTTCTTCCCCAGCGATTTACAATTACCATTTTAAAAGATTTTACAGAATGGTAAACCACCACAAATTCATCATTGATTCCATCTCCATCTGGTGTAAATACATTTGGAGCATCAATTTCCATTTCCGTAATCACCAATGGATCATCAATTGTTTTGGTTGAAGAACACCCTGTTATTACATTTGAAACCATTAATGAAACATTATATGTTCCTGCCTCTTCAAAGGTGAAGTTGGTGTTTGCTTCTAAATGTGGAGCAAAATTATAATCATCATCTTCTCTTACAAAGTTCCATTCGTAATCGGTAATCGTACCAAGAGATTCACTTGTGAAACTAACCGAAATAGGAGCAGATCCTTCATTGTTATCAAGGTCATCAGTTTCGTTATAGTTGTCTCTGTCTATAGCAGAATAAGAAAATTCAGCAGATACAGCAATAGCTTCAATGTCAATGCTTGAAGTTAAAGAAGAGGCTCCGTTAAAAGCACTAATTGTTACATCATAACTGGTATTTTCATATGGAGAATCTAATGAAGGAGCTTCTTCTGTTGATCCATCCATATCACCTGTTGGTAATGATTCCCATTGGTATGTGAATGAATAACTTAATGTAATAGATGATCCGTTGGTTAAGTTGTAATATGTAAGCGTTTTAACTTGAGGATTTACTGCAAGGGCAAGAGTTGCACAATCAAAAGTTGTAGTTTCTATTTCAGCTGAAATTATTTCTGGTTGAAATACCCAACAATAAAAATCATTCTCCGAATTACCATCAACATTAATATTAACTCTGTAACCATTTTCTTGTAAAGAGGTCGATAAAGTAGGGCTATTACTTGATTGTATCTGATTCCATCCTGATGTAGAATAAGTATACCATGTATAAGTAATAATTGTACCTCCGGCAGGAGGTGTGGCGCTTAATGTTCCGGTTGATAAATCCGAAAATAAAAATATTGGATCATCTGAATTTGATGTAGTTTCATCAGAATTTCCATTTGCAATAATTTGAGCTTTAATATTACCAGCTACAATGATCAATAATAAAAGTATGATGTATTTGTATATTATCTTCATAATAGGAGCTTCCCGTTTATTTGAATTCAAAGATATTTAATTAAACGGTATTGAAGAAAATAAATTGTAATCTGATGTTGATTATGTGGTTAGTCTATGTTTAAGAGAATCTTAATTCTAAAATAAGGTTACCCAAACTGTAGGTAACCTTATTCAAATCTTAATTTATAATGGTGTAAATAATCTTTATAGCCATGTATTGTACAGTCACTCTTTTACAACTTTATGTGAGGATGTGCCCATATTACTGATCACATTAACAATATATATCCCATTGGGAAGTGTTGCCAAACTAAAAGTTGATGAGTTTAAGTATTGTAAGGTTCTTGATCCAACTGAATTGTAAATGTTAACCTCTGAAACCTGGGTATTGTTATTATGTAAAATCTTCACAACATCTTTTGTGGGATTGGGGAAGAGGCTAATGTTATTTGTTTCTATCATATTATCGGATGCCGACAAAGCAAAATCTGTACTATTGATTTCATTTGTACTTTGTGCAAGGTTTACGAATACATTGTTGCTTAAAATACCGTTACCATCAAGAGGCGCGTAAAGTTCAAGACTTGATTTTAAAAGGTTTCCATCATTTAGAGCTCCAATTTCCATTTCATTCATACCTGAACGATAGAATAACCAGTTACGATAAGATATGTTTGAAGGAGCATTTGTTCCATGTAGATTGAAAGTAGAGGCTTCCAGTTTTTCAGAAATAGAACCCACAGAGTTTGCATCCAAATAAAGGATTGTTGATCCCCATGCATAATAATGGGTTAAGGTAACTTTGTGCCAATTATTATCATTAATTACCTCAGTACTAGTAACGGTTTCGCCGGATGGTGCAGTGTATTGAAGATAACCATTAGTAGTTACTGAAATAGTACCTTCAGTTGAACTGGTTGAAAATACCATAAGGTTTCCTGTACCTGATGTTTTAATATCAAAAGAAACAGTAAATGGGTGTATTGTATTATCCGGCGTAAAAGATAAAGTATTACCAGCACTTGCTCCATTAGGAGTTATATAACAATCGGTAGTGAATACAGGTTGTGGTTTTTCTGCCTCCAAAGCATCAAATAACGAAGGAACCATAGTATAAAACATTTCAGTATGTCCGGCATCATTAGGGTGCCAAAGGTCAGCCATGTATCCGGTAGCCCATTGTCCTGCACCATTGTCAACAGCTCCGAGAAGGTTAGTGCTAGGAATATCCCATTGCGCAATAATCAGATTCATCTGTTTTACAAAATCATAATCAGTAGCAGTATAATCAGCTCTTGTGTAATTATTCATAATCACAGGAATCTTACCTATTTCTTTCGTTTTAGAAATGATGGTTTGCATATTTTCATTGAACTGGTTAAAGGCACTTTCTCCATTCTCATGGATTCCTTCATTACCTAAAGCCAAACCAAAAACTACATATTTACCACAACCACCCAATAGATCCTTTTCAAATCGGTTCATTACTGCAACAGTGTTGTTCCCATTAACAGAGATATTTGACCTGTAAAAAGGAGAGCTTCCACCAGAAATTCTTTCTTGCAACAGTTGATCATATTGGTAGGCATAACCTTGCATGTTTGTAGCTCCCTGTCCGTTGCATACCGAAGAACCCATGAATGAAACTTTGTAAGAATCAATATCAACACACTCTATTGAATAAGTGTAATTGCTAAGATTTAGCGTGATCACAAATTTTCCGTAAGCTAAACCAATATCTTCTAATGTATAATTTAGTGAAGATGATAATGATTCCATACAGATTGAGTTCTCTGTACCTATGATTCTCTTGATTACATAACTCCAGGACTGATTCCCTTTAAAGATAAATCTTGGGCTGGTATCTGAAGTAACAACATCCATATCTAGCTGAGCACTCCATATTCCATTTCCATGGTAAGATAATGGCTCGTCGCCAGACCAACCATTGGTAATTGTACTTCCAACTACACTCCAGGTGATAGGCAGAATTTCGTATGTATTTGCAGCTAAGTCAACAGTAATGCGAACAGTACCAGACACAGCGCTTGCAATAGCAGAACCTCCTTGTTCAATAGTATTTGTTGCTGATCCTTCGCCATATGATGTTGAAGATGCATCAGCAGCTTGGTAAAACATAAAAGAACCATCTGTATTCAGAGAAGTATAGACTTCAAACTGACTTGATACAGCACCATTGTCGCCAGTTAACATATGCATTGGAATGGCATTCGATACATCATCACCATTTTCAGTTGCTGTCCCCGATAAAAATAGTTCTGTAATTTGGTTTGATATAGCAATATCAATGGTATTACTTATCGTAGGATTTTGAGTACTGGTTGCAGTGACTGTAATTGTCCCATTTTTAAGTGGAGTGATCAGTCCTGTTGAACTGATTAGAGCTATTGATTCATCATCTACACTCCATGAAACATCTTTAATAGTAGCATTCGAAGGTAATACTTCTGCTGTAATTTGTGATTGCGCCCCTGTAGTGGTAATAGCATTGCCTGATAAGTTGATTTGGGTAACATCAACCATTGGTAGATCGGTATATTCCTCAATTTTAATAGCATTGATATAACCAAAACTACCACTAATAATGCTAACATCTAATGTGATATTACCATCCTCAGTTGGAATGATCATATCAGAGGTGACAAGATTAGTAAGGTTTCCAGTACTTCCATCGCTGGTTTGTAATTGTTCTGTAAAGGAGTTTACACCTGCAATGATGTAATTTGTGATACGTACAGAACCTGTTGGTCTTGATCCAAAAATGGTGAATATATATCCTTTGTTTGCATCAAGATTTTTAAACGTAAGCTGTCCGGCAGAATTACCGCTTCCACCAGTTTCCAGGTAAAAATAATCCTGTGTTGCCGTTGATATAGATAGGTTACCAATATCAGTTGAAGAAGTAGTTGTAGGTCCATAGTTAACACTGGTATTTACAACAAAATTATCTGTGATTTCCAGTGCTAAAGTTGTAGTCGCTCCTGTTGAGTTAATCAGATCTGTAACTGAGCTTAAGGTTCCGCTGGTTGCATTGTTCCAATAGTTGTTGTTTTCATCAGGACTAGAAGTAACAGCTCCTTTGGTGCCACCTGTAGGGCCAAAATCAACATAAAAACTTTGATTTAGCGTTTGGGCATTGGGTAATAGTGTTGTAATAATAAATAAAAAAAGAAGTAGTGTTTTTTTCATGATAAAGATTTTTAATGCTTACTATATCTCTGTTTTAAAATCTTTATGAAGTAACATTATGGTACTTGTATAAGCGAATCTGGGTAGTGATAAAGTGGATACTTAAAACTTTGCTGAACTTGTAAGTTTTTAGCAGTCAGTAAAATGAAAATATTCCTGTATGTATAAAAAGTAGAAGTAAATAAATGGTAAAAAGTAGAAAATCTTAAAAATTACTACAAAAGATGCGGTTAGACCAGGCATATAAAAATAAATTTGATGAATTAAAATCCTGATGATTTAACTATACGGATGTTAGTGAGGAAATTTTTTCCATGCAATGTGCATGCTATATGTTATTTGCAGAGGTTTTAGATTGTACGATTTTACCTCGTAAGTAAGGGAATAAGGGTTTTTTATAAGATTATTGCTTCGCTCAACATAACCAAAATAAATTTTTTTTCTGTCTTCGCTTATCGCATCAATTGTAATCTGTATGGATTGAAAATATTTATTTATTCTTTTGAATTTAGTTGTTCATGAATATGTATTATGAACCGGATTACAAATCCTGGCAACTATTCCAAAGAGTTATATTGTTTTAAATTGAGATAATTTGTTATGTTTAAAAGATGCAAATTTCACGGATTACGTTGCACTAAATCCGCGCGAACGCGGGAAATTTGAAGATGGAGCAAGTCATGTCGACCTCAAATTAAGGAGTCCTATTGATGGAGTTGAGCTAGATGCAACAATTCGCATTCAAAAAGCAGATGTATATAAGAGTATTGGTACACCGAATAAAACAGGAACCTATCTTTCCACATCAAAAGTATTTTAGAGAAAAATGAGCATTAATAAGATATTAGATATATTAAAAAACACAGAGCTTGTAAATCAAGGCTTTC
This sequence comes from uncultured Saccharicrinis sp., assembly GCA_963666825.2. Taxonomy (GTDB): domain Bacteria; phylum Bacteroidota; class Bacteroidia; order Bacteroidales; family Marinilabiliaceae; genus Saccharicrinis. The sequence goes on from OY763044.2 coordinate 5,314,903, forward strand.
AACTAAATGTAGATAAAGACAAGAACGTTTCATTAGTGAAAGAAACAGGAGATACTTTTCTGAAGTTATCTTTACCTATTTCAAAAAAGGACTTTACTCTTTATACTCCGAATACTACAATTTCATTCAAAGTGTTGCAGGGTTTGTGGGCGGACTTATGCTTTGAAGCAATTACTAAAAAGTTAGACTTTAAAGTGACAGCAAAATGGAGGGAGGAAAATTATCCCTCTTTTACAACTCAAATGTATCGTCAGGTTAATACACCTTCGGGAATAATTGAAAGTAAATTTAAAGAATTGACTGTTCCTGATTATTTTAAATTAGAAGGAATTGACAATAGAAGCATAGCGGTTGAAAAGTATTTAGAATATTTAACCGAATACTATTACAAATGTTCTGAACCTTTTTTTAATGCTATTCCTGATATGTTTACGTTGGATAAATTAACTAATGGCTTGGATATGTATAATCTTTCATTGTATTTGTCTGATATTCCAATTTTAAAAAAGGTATTATTGACTCAGATTACGAACAACCCCAATAAAGAAACTTTTTTTTGTGAGTATAGTAACCTTTTAGAACCTCATAAGGCAACGGCTAATGTTGCCCCAATTTATGCTAGTTTAATGAAAATCAAAGATTACTTTGCAAATTATCCGGCATAAGCCTGTTTAGCTTTAACATCTCCCGTAGGCTCGGAGTGTGCTGTGAGTAACGTAAAGTTACGTAACTACGAATAAGATGGTGGAATCTGTAGACGTACAGGCGGCCCACCGAAGTCGGTGTACAGGCATTGGCTTCAAACTACTACCCGTAGGCACGGATATGCCTAACCTTCACGGCTGTTAGCGCGGAAATTTTTTCCGTGCAATGTGCGTGCTGTAAATCATATATAGGGGTTTGGATTGAATGATTTTATCACTTGAGATAAGAACTAAGGATTTGTAATCCGGTCAGTAATTAAATTAATATTTAGTTATTTTTATCAGATATTACAATCAAACCCATAGCCCTTTGTCTGATAAATACAAAATATTCGATAACCAAGCAGCTTACTTTATTACCATGACCACAGTAGGCTGGATAGATGTTTTTACTCGCAAGAACCATAAAATGCTTATCGTAAATTCGCTAAAATATTGTCAGCAGAAAAAAGGACTAGAGATTTATGGATGAGTGTTGTGGGGAGCAAGGAGAATGGAGCAAGGAGAAAGGAATTTTTTCGATCAGAAAATATTATACAAACATATTTTCCTTTTCTATTTTGAATAGACATCCAAATACAAACAAATTATTGTTGACTTATTGAAAAGAAGCCCAAATACAAATGTATTATTGCCATCTTTTTGAAAAGATGTTAAAAATACAAATGTATTATTGTCAAATTTTTAAAAAGACGTCTAAATACAAACGTACTATTGCCAACTTTTTAAAAAGATGGCCAATTACAAACGTATTATTGTCGACTTTTTGAAAAGACGTTCAATTACAAACGTATTATTGCCGCCAGACTGAAAAAATGTGTAATTACATTTGTAATCAGGATTTATTTTTAACAGTAAGTAGTTGTTGCAATAAAAACAAAGCAATATCAGATGGAGAAAATTAAATAAACTGTGTCGACCTCAATCTTAATGTAATCAGAATCCATTTTCATTCATAGATTATTAATCTTATTTTCACCACTTTTTAATACAGATACTATTATGGAACGTAATGTGCTAGATGGGAGAAAACGAAGCAATATATCTATTGGCAGCGAGGTGGAAATTGTTCAAAAGCATCATCAGCGAACAGGAGAATTAACCGAAGGTTTTGTTTCAAGAATACTTACTAAGTCTGCCTCTCATCCTCATGGAATTAAAGTTCAATTAGAAACAGGGGAGGTAGGACGAGTGAAGAATGTGATTGAAGAAGAGTAGTGTTTTTTTATAATAGAGATTCAAGGAATCACATGTGAGGACACGTGCGATAGCAATTGGTACGAGCTACAAGCTCGCACCAGCGTAAACATAAATAGAAGAAAGTTCTCTGTCTAACCTCTGTGAGATACCTCTGAGTACTCTGTGGTTAAAAAATTAAACTTTTTACCTCAGATTACGTTAGTTAATGGAATTTGAAAAACAGAACTTTATAATAAATGGCAAGTAATTTTTGGAAAGATAACCAAGGCCCTATGTTTATGTTGGCTCCGATGGAGGATGTAACTGATACTACATTTCGTCAGTTAGTAATGGAGATTAGTAATCCGGAGCATCTACATGTGTTGTTTTGTGAGTTTATGAATACCGATGGCTTTTGTCATCCGGAAGGAAGGGAGAGGGTTGCTCAACGATTAAAAATTAATAATAGTGAGCAGGAGCTGTTAAACAAAACCAATACTGCTTTAGTGGCTCAGATATGGGGAACCAATCCTGAAAATTTTTATCAAACAGCAATATATATTAGCGAGAATACTTCTTTTAATGGTATTGATATCAATATGGGGTGTCCCATGAAGAACATTATCAAAAAAGGAGCCTGTTCAGCACTGATTGATCAACCTGCTTTGGCCAAAGAAATTATTGAAGCTACCATTGAAGGATCTTCACTTCCGGTAAGTGTAAAAACACGTATTGGTGTTAAAGAAGTAGTTACCGAAAAATGGATTTCGCATTTATTGACTACCGATATTCAGGGGTTGACTGTTCATGGACGTGTTCAAAAGATGTTGTCAACAGGTAAAGCCGACTGGAATGAAATTGCCAAAGCCAAACAGTTGGCAAAAGAACTTAACAAGGATATTAAAATCATAGGTAATGGTGATGTATTGTCATTGCAACAGGGCTTAGATTATATGAAACAATATGATTTGGATGGAATCATGATTGGTCGTGGAATATTCCATAATCCCTGGTTTTTTAATGAATCAGAAATTCCTGAAGATGCCCAGGTTCGATTGGATACTCTTTTGCGTCATGCCAATTTATTTGATGAAACCTGGCGCAACGAAAAGCCATGGAACATCTTAAAACGATTCTTTAAGATTTACACTTCAGGATTGCGGGGTGCAGCAGCCTTACGAGAAGGTTTAATGGCTACCAAAAATATGGAGGATTTGAACGAGGCAATAGAAAACTATTTTGCAGTAAATGTTATAGAACAAGAGTAACTGCAGAAGAGTTTGATAATATAATGTTACAGAAGGGTTCGAGCTAGAAGCTCGCACCAACTCATAGCAGAAAATACTCTTTGTACCTTTGCTGTAGAAAATAAAAAACCACACCTGTTATCAAGTGTGGTTTAAAAATTATATTGATTTCTAAATGTTTTAGAAAGTAATTCCTAACTCTATTTCAAAAACACTCAATTCAAGATCAATTTGTTGTGCTGAATCAAGCACATTAGCACCTTTAACATTATTTGCAGGAGCATATACCAATGCTAAATTAATGTCTTTACCTTTTGATCCAACTTTTTTAGTTGCTCCTAAAGTAATATGCTGATTGTTTACTACCGAAGCTAAAATATTAAATAATACTTCTGATTCCTGAACTGGTTCATCACCATAAGCATAGCCAGCTCTTAGCGTAAGAGTTTCTGATGCATTGAATTCAGTACCAAATTTAAATACAGTCATATCTTCCCATCCAAATCCAGGTCCGTTATCCGAACCCATAAGATTACCTTCTGGCAGAAGTTTAGAAATTGGATTACCTAACGATTTTACTTCGCTAAAATTGATTTGTTGTACATCAAATAAAAACTTGAATTTATCGCAGATCTGGTAATTTATTCCGGCAGTTATAATTGACGGAGCATCTAGCTTACCGTCTTCAGCTAAAAGACCTGCATATTTAGAAAGCTTTCCGGCAAAAGTTCGCGATTGGTAGCTTACACCAACATTTAAGCCTTTAAGTATTTCACCCATGTAACCCACTTTAAATCCAGCACCAAAGTTATAATCAGTTCCATTGTTGCTTAGGTTTTCCGGATCTTGCGACATAGAACCAAATGAATAAATACCAGTTACTTCAAATGTTTGACACATTAACATTGCCGAAATACCAAATGCATGTTTTTCTCCAAGTTTAATGGCATATGTAGGTTCTAAGTATAATTGGTTGAAGCTTACTGATGTATTGTCGCTAGTAGGATCATAAAACGTTTGAGTTGGAAAATCAGAAGCAATACCGGTTCCATAAATCGAAAGACCAAATGCTGAAGTTTCGCTTAATCTCCAGTTAGCACCTAAGTTAGGTACAAGTTTAAGTTTAACATCACTATCATATTTGCCAGGAACCAAAGGCATTATTCCTTGTCCGCTTGGAGCTCCTGTTACGGTATAACTTGTAGTAGGAAATAAAAAGGTTAAAGATGCTGAATATTGTTTGTCTAAAAATGCTCTACCTGCAGGGTTGTTGCCTATTATAGATGCTCTGTAATACGCTGCTCCAACACCTCCCATACCTTTACTAACGGTACCATATCCTAACATGTGGTATCCATCAATTGCTTTTGCTGTAGTTACAGTTAATAAACAAAGAGAAATTAAAAAAAGACGGTTAAGTTTCTTCATCATGAATTGTTTTGTGTATGAATGTTATAGTATAATAATTAAATGTATTTATGTTTTATAGAAAAAATATTCGCTGCGTTTAATGGAGACCATATTACGCTAATGTGGGACAATGGTTTCAATAAAGTTGAATATAAATATATGCTGTTAACTTGGGGTGTTGCAAATTGCTAACAATGAGTTATGTATAATAAAAATATTTGAGTTTTAATGCGGAATATTAAACTTCAATCATTAAATAAGATAAAAAATGGGTGTTTTATTATATTCTTAATGTTATTACTTTATGTATCAGAATTGTCTGTGAGAATAAAAATTATAACTTTGAACTCAATATGAAACGAGCCATGTTAAAGAGTTCTCACACACGAGGATGATAAAATTGGCGAATTTCATATGGCAATTAAAAGCAAATTTATACATATGAAATATATAGCAGTAAATACTTTAGTCCTTGTGGCCGTCGTTTTATATAAATGATGCTCGGTATTTACGTGTAATAAAATATAATGCACCCTACCGAGTTTCGGTAGGGTTTTTTTATGGATTTTAAACAACAAAATAACATTCTTCTAGCGGTCGTGGTGGTCCTTTCAGGAACTCCATAGGGCGTGCTATATCGTATTTTTCATTTATAAGCCCTGTGGATTTTTATTCACAGGGCTTTTTTTATTTTATAAAACCACTATTATTATGTCAGAACAAAACAATTTTACCAAAAACCTAATCAGTGAACGAATACAGCAGGTTCCTCGATCCTTTATTCGTGATATTCTTAGTGTAACCAATTCGCCTGAGATTATTTCCTTTGCCGGTGGATTGCCAAATAAAAAGTACTTTCCTGTTAAAGAAATTCAGCAATGTACTATAGATGTACTTGCCAATAATGGAGATGCTGCATTACAATACAGTACGACCGAAGGACTTCCTGAGTTAAGAGAGCATATAAGTTTATATTATAAGCAACAAAGATTAAATGTTCCTGTCGATCGTATTTTAATTACAACAGGATCGCAACAAGCCCTCGATTTAATAGGAAAGGTATTTATCAATAAAGGAGATGCCGTGTTACTTGAGGAACCAGCATATTTAGGTGCAATACAAGCATTCTCAATGTATCAACCCAATTTTACTACAGTGGCTTTGACCAATGAAGGTATTGATTGCGGTAAGCTGGCTGACAAATTGCGTAATGAAAAGATAAAGCTGGCTTATATGGTTCCCAATTTTCAAAATCCGTCTGGAATTAGTTACTCCGAAGATTGTAGAAAAGAAGTTGCTGAACTGTCCATCAAAAATAATTTACTTATGGTTGAAGATGATCCTTATGGAGCTATTTGTTTTACAGATAATAAGTTTAATAGTTTGTATCATTACGCACCTGATCAAACCATATTATTAGGAACTTTTTCAAAAACTGTAGCTCCGGGATTTAGAATGGGATGGATTGTAGCTCCTAATGAAGAAATTTACAATAGATTGGTAATTGCAAAACAAGCAGCAGATTTACATTCAGATATTTTTTCGCAGCGGATTATCAGTACATTCTTATCAAAATATGATTTAAATATCCATATGGAAAAAATTATTGAAGCTTACAGAAATCAATCTCAGGTAATGACGGAATCCATGAAAGAGTACTTTCCACAAGATATTTCCTTTACAAAACCAGAAGGGGGAATGTTTTGTTGGGTAACTATGCCTGACGGATTTTCTGCAATGACTTTGTTTAATGAGGCTATAAAGCAAAAAGTGGCATTTGTTCCGGGAGTCCCTTTTTATATAGGAAAGAATGATACAAATACTTTCAGGCTGAATTTTTCATGTTCTTCTCCAGATGAAATTAGAGTAGGTGTTAAAAGATTAAAACATGCAATGGAAACATGTTTTCAAATGCAATATCAGTAATTGATTTGGGAGTTGGATATTGTTTTAATAAATGTTACGTAAATCATCTTGCGTAACATTTATTTATGGACTATTACCTGAATAAAAATAATACCTCCACTACAATCTGATAAAAGGTTGTCCAATCCAAAAAGATAAATGCAGATTGCAGTGAAGGAGGGAGGATTTACTCATGATTGTTGTTAGGATGAATCTTATTTAATACAGATCTTTCCAGTAGTTATATTTTTATCTTGATATATTTTATAGATATAAATTCCGGATTCAACTTCGCTGATATTAATCTGGTTGACATCTGATAATGTCCGGGTAAGTATTTTTTGGCCATCTACAGAAAATAACTCTACGGTAATTGGAAGATCTTTATTGGGACTATTAATCCATATAACCTCATTAGCCGGATTTGGAAATATTTTTATATCATAAGATTTTTGCTCTCTGGTATTTGTGCTTGTTCCCTCATTGCCATAATAGAATGCAATTTTTCTGTAAGGGATATATGGATTATTATTTAATTCCTTTTTAGATAAGATTCCTGATGTTATTTTATGATGAAAGTAAAAAGGTTGAAATGAGAGTGGATTATTGGGCAATAATAATTGATCAAATTCTTTGGAGTAATCATACTCATAAGATTCTTTAGATAGTGCAGTCCAATTGTCATCATTTATTTCTCTTGAAACTTCAGAATGTGATGTATATTGGTCGTTTTCATTATAACTGTAGCCTTTTCTGCTTATCAATTTCCAGTCGTTAGTTTCATCAAACCATTTGTAATAAGATTTGGTGTACAACGACCATTGGATGTTATCATATAAATACCACTGTTTTTCATCTAATTTCCATTGACCATCAATATTGATCCATTTAAATATGTAATGAAGTTTGTCCTCTATATATTCAAAATATATTTTTTCTTTTACTACCCAATCTTTGGCTTCAGCATCATATTGATATATTAACTCTACATCCTCCTTTTCCTGATCGTTATAACTATAAGTTCGCTTTCTGGAGTTTTTCCATTGGTTAGATTCTTCACTCCAGATGTATTCTATTGATTCTTTTAGTTGATTGTCTGTGTTGTAAGTGTAATCTTCTTTTGAATCTTTTAACCAGGTATTGTCGGTCCAAACATATGATATATATGAAGTCATATGCGAATGCTCTTCGTAGAGATATTCTTCCTTAATTGCGTTTTCCCAGTTATTCTCTGTTTGATTCCAATGAAATAATTTATAATCGGTAATGATGTTATCATCATAACTGTACTCATCTTTTAAATACTTGGAATCCCAACTTAAAGTTGCTTCGTTGTAATTATACTCAATGATGCTATCGAGCCGTTGAATATTATTATTTGAGGATGTGTTTGATAATGGGCTGTTCGCATGAACAGAGTGGTGCCTTAATCGAACATGCTCTTTAATATGATCTATATCTTGAGCAGATGTGAATTTAAAAATAAACAAAAACAGAATTGAAATACTTCCTAGTTTTACCATTGTGCCTTATCAATTTTTATATTGTTGACAAAACAATGGAATATTTATTATTCTAAAGTTATCTCAGGATAACTTTGGGAATTTTTTGAGTATCTGATTTAAATTACAAACTGTGAAGTCTTTTTTCTTTGCTATACTGCTGTGGAGTCATGTTTAAATAACTTGCAATAAACTTATCCGGAGTCTCGTCTAAAATCCAGTTTGATCGTTCTACTATTTCATGAAATAATCTGAATCTTTTTTGAGGATTTCTGTATTGCAGCAAGAACATTCTGTTTTCCCTGTCTAGTAAAATGTTTTCGTGAATTTTGTATAGTAAATAGCTAAACTGGTGGTTTTCTTTTGCCAGCATTTCCATGTCTTGTTTTTCAAGATATATTATTTCCACATCAGAAATAGCTTCATGAATTTCTATGGAAGGACTTCCTTCAATATAACTTTTTAAGCTGTTAAAAGGTAAGCCTTTGGGTGTGATATTAGTGGTAATAGGTATGTCGTCGTCATAAATAAACTGATGAACAATGCCTTTTACCACCAGACTGGATTTTGTTTCTACGTCACCTGCTTTTAAAATAGACTCACCTTTGGCAAATGCCTTTTTCTTTAAGAAGGTGCATACCTTATGAAATAATTCATCATTTAAAGGAGCACAAGCTTTAAAGAAATCATATAAGGCTTTGTAATCAGAGTCTAATATTTGTTTCATAGTTAGTAAAGCGTAAATAGATTATAACTCATTCATATTATTTTACAGAAACCTCTACTCTAAACTCAGGGTTGTTTAATTCTGCAGCCATATTGTTAAAGTCAATATTTTGAAGTTTTATGGATGTTGGATTGCAGCCCAGTGTTTCTAACATATATGTTTTTAAAAGCTTATTTCTTTTGTTGTACAGTTCGTTAAATGCAGTGTTTATTTCTTGTTCAGGTATAATTTTCTTACATCTTTCGGCAACAGTTAATGTGTCACTCTCAGGTAAGCGTTTTGTAAGATAAGCTTTGAACTCTTCACTTTTTTCATTCACTTTTGCCCAATCACTAATCTTGAGTGAAGGATCCTCTGTTATAAATTGGGTTTTCACTTGTTTAACGGCAAGCTGGGCTTTTTCTTCCTCCATTGAAACTTCTTGTCGGAAACTAAAAATTAAGTCTTCTTTTTTAGTTAAGATTTCAGCAATCTTATTCAAGACTTTTCTTTGATCCGAAGAAATAGAGTCCTGAGTGTATTCAAATGGAACTTTCTCAAGTTCTTCCGGCTGAGTTCCAACCAAACTAGCTAAAGAATTAAATGGTTGAGTTGCAGTTTTAGTAATAAACTTCCTCAAGGTTTTCCAGATAATAGGACCTAGTTTAAATCCGGGCTCCGATGGATTTCCGGTAACAGGTAATTCAAATTCAACATTATCCTGAGCATCTTTAATTAAATAAAGAGCAAGTTTAACCGGTAATTTAGTCGCAGTGGTATCAGCGGTTCTTTTACCAAACTGCATTTCTTTAACTAATAAATGATTGTTATTCTCCAGACTTTGGGGATTCATTTTAACGTCAGAATCATAATTAAATAAACCGGACACGATTGGATAAGCCAGGTAGTACTCAGTATATGGAGAAAAACTATGTAAATCAAGATCTGTGATAGCACCTTTGTAATATAACAAGGATGGATTTAGAATACTAAAATTGGTTTCGCCAATAAACTTTCCTTCGTTATTAAATTCAATACTCCATTTAACAGGAATAGCATCGTTTTGCTCTTTTACATTTTTTAGATCAACATTAATATTTCTAATATTATAACTAAACGGTCTATTTAAAGTATTGTCGGTAAATGAAATTAAACCATCATTTATAGATATACTGTCAATGCAATAATATAATGAACTAGACTCTGCTGTTTCAGATGAGACGCTGCTATCTGTTGTTGACGTTTCTAAAGTATCCGATAAAACAGGATTAAAGAAATACTCCCAATTGCTTTGATCATTATCTAATACTGCTGAAATAACTGGTTTGTTAACAGAGAATTTATTGATTACATATCTCGATTTTTCAAGATCTATAGAATCCAGCTTGGTATATACTTGTAAAGCAGAAAATAATTCAGCACCCTTTGTATCAATCATGCTAAAACTGTCTACTGCTACTGTTCCATTTATCAATATTTTTTCAGTTTGTTCTGTACTACCTTTAATATGAATGTCTGACTGAAGTAATCCATTAAATGAGGAAATATTCATGTAGTCTTTTAGGTAGTTAGTGAAGTCATTTAGCTGAATATTTTCAGTTCCAAAGTTTAAGGAATACTCTGCACTTTGTTGGTTAATCTCAGCATCAACTTTAACCTGACCTTTTTCTCCAATAGAGAACTGAATACCCATTTCACTGCTTTTACTATCCCAGGCTATAAGAGGTAAACTTAAATTCAGATTCTCAAAATTAAGAAGGTTATCAATTTGTTGATCATAGTAATGAAACTCTCCCTTTTGTAAATCTATATTTTGGATTGAGAACTTTACATTTTTCTCATTTTGGTTATTAATAGAATCTACTTGTTCCTCCTCAACTTCAATTGAATCAGAAGCAGGGATCATATCATCAAAGTTAAATGCAGATCCATTTTGTTTTACAAAAATATATGGATTTACCAATCTGATTTGTGAAACGGCGTACTCATTAGATATCATCTTCCATGGATCATAATTCACCAAAAGTTCATGAAAGTAAACAAAGGTATCTTTCTTATTTTCTTCATAAAGAGTAAAATCTCTTGCCGTAACCTGAACTTTGAAGTAGTTAATGTGAAGTTCATTCAAGGCTATCTTTCTTCCGATTAACTCTTCGCTGTGTTTAACTATATAGTTTTTGATTATTGTAGATAGAAAAAATAAAACCAGGAAAATTATTAGGGTAATTCCGGTTAAAAAGTAATGTCTCTTCTTGAAGGTCATTTTTTAAAGGTATATTTTAAAACAAGTAAACAAAATAAACGAAAATTTTATTTTAATTACTTGTTTTAGATATACTTTTTCTAATGTTTAATGCTGAATTGGCTAAAGCCAAAAGGTGTGATATCGTGAATCATATAATCAGTAACACCTGAAAATCTTGGGCCTTTAGTGCAGTCAATTATAAAATAATCAAGATTATTTCTTTCTCCCTCGGCATCAATTTCAACTTCTCCATCTGGCAGGTTTCTTACATATCCTTTAATTCCATGTTGTTTGGCTTGTCCTTTAACAAAATAGCGGTATCCAACTCCCTGAACTTTTCCGCTTACAATCATTTTCACCCTTCGCATCGCTATTTAATTTTCTACTTACAATTTACACTATAGATAACTTTAATAAAAGCTTTTTGAGTTAAATGATTCTAAAAAATCAATGATTGCCATATCTGCAGGTAGCCATTTTACTGTATTTAGTTCAGATTGGTTGAGCCATCTGATTTCTTCATGTTCGATTGGGACGGGAATGCCGTTTGTTATATTGCACAGGAATGGTATTAGCTCTATGTGTTTATCATTGAACTGGTGAGTAAAGACAGATAGTTCTTTAATCAAGGATATTTCGCAACTTAGTTCTTCTTTTATTTCTCTTATTAAACAATTTTCTGCACTTTCTCCATCTTCAATTTTTCCACCCGGGAATTCCCAAAAGCCAGAATGTGGCATATTTTGGCTTCTTTTAGCGGCAAGAAACCTATTGTTCTGTAATATAATTGCACAAGTAACTTGAATAATCATTTCAGTTAATTAGTTGAATGAATTTTACTTCGAAAAAAATATCCTTACTTTTATTTTCCAAATACAACACCACGTTTATGAGTAAAATAGTTCCGGAAAAATGGATACAGACCAAAGTTACCTTAGGTTTTATTATTATTATAGCGATAGCTATTGTAATTTTTACTATCAGTTACTTTTCTGTAGCATCAATCATAAAAATAAAAAATAATGATGTAGGCAACGAAGAGGAGTTTACATATTTAAATCATCTTGTATTTGAAATATTCGAAACAGAAGGTGTTAGTCGTGTTTATGGAGTTACTGGGAATGAAGAATACAGGAAGCAGTATGAATTGCACCATGATTCCGTGTTAAGCATTCTATCTTATTTGCCTAGGCTATTTAATGACACTACTTCAAAAAATAGCATTGCTGAAGTTGAACGATTATATCTTAGAAAGAAAGAGTTAATGGATCAACTCGTTCAAATCAATATTATAAATCTGCACCGATCTTCAACCGAAAGATTATTGGATTCTATTCCTGATTCATTGAATTATGAAATCACGGAATACACATATACTACAATAAAGGTGGATTCTATTGACGAAGATTCTCTTTTTACAGAAGTGCTGGAACCGGAAGATCAGGAAAGAAAAGGTTTTCTAAAGCGGATGAGTGATTTTTTATCCGGGAAAAAGAAAAAGGATGTTCTTAAAGAGGCTGTTCCAACAGTTAGTCAGCAGGTAGATTCCACTGTAAAAAAACAAGTACGAACCGATCAGAATATAAAACATATTAAAACGCAACTTCAAAAAGCTAATAAACAAGAGGAGTTATTTAATAGAAAACTCCAAAGACATGAAAATGATTTGATAAAGTTGGATAGGCTATTAACAGAACAGATTAAAGCCATTTTAAATAATCTTCAGAAAATTACTATTAAGAGGAATACAAACCGTAGGGTTGAAATGGAGGAAATGCGTGGTGATTTTTTAGATAGAGTATTGTTGCTGGTTGGATCTGCTATTTCGTTGATGTTATTTTTTATTTTTTGGATTAGTAGAGATGTTGCAAAAAGTCAGAAACTAAAAAATGATATTATTTCTGCTAAAGAAAGAGTCGATAGATTGTTAAAAGTTAAAGAACAATTTGTGGCACATATGAGTCATGAGATCAGGACACCCCTGACTTCAATAATAGGGTTTTCAGAACAGCTATCAACATTGCAATTAGGAATAACTCAGAAAAAATTATTGGGAAAAATTAAGTTGTCGGCCGAACATTTAATTGGATTGATAAATAACATCCTTGATTCATCCATGCTAGAATCTGGCAAAGTTGAATTTTTTAAAGATCAGATTGATGCTAATGTGATGATGGAAGAACTTCATCATTTATTCGACTTAAAAGCACACGAAAAAGGAATTGAGTTAAGTTATGATGTGGATGATCAATTAGAAAGTTTTGAATCTGACTCACTTAGGTTAAAACAGGTGCTTATAAATTTAATTGGTAATTCTTTGAAATTCACCCATAAAGGTTATGTGAGGTATAAAGTTGAATTGCAGAAGAATAAGCTGGTATTTACTGTTTCAGATTCAGGGATTGGCGTTCCAAAGGATAAGCAAAAGTCTATCTTTAAAATGTTTAACCAGGTTAATATCAGTTTGTCGCGTAAATATTCAGGTACGGGATTGGGATTGTCAATTAGTCGTCAGATAATTGAAGCTATGGGAGGTTCCATTAGTTTAACGAGTAAAGTTGACGAAGGAAGTACCTTTAAGTTTGATATACCTTATGTTCCAGGTAAGAAAATCACTTCAGAATTAAAGAAAGAACTGAATTACAATTTTAGTGATAAAAATATTTTAGCCATTGATGATGACGAAATGATATGTCAGGTTATTGATGGTATTTTGAGTGGTAAATGCAATATGTTGGATGTAAATTCATCTGTTGATGTGGCTTTAAATGCAATGAAACAAAATAGCTATGATTTATTTATGATTGATTTACATATGCCAAAAACAGATGGACTGCAATTAATGAAAATTATTAGAGAAGAGATGCATCTGACAACTCCGATATTATTTTTAACTGCAGACATGGTTAATTCCGAGTTAAAGAAAGCATATGATAATAAAAGTGTTTGGATTTTGGCTAAACCTTTTACTCATAGTCAAATAATGGAGAAGATTTCTGAAATATTCTGTGTTGATGAGGTCAATGAAGTTACCTTACAGGAAGATATGGAGGAAGCAATAGATGCGCAAATAGAAGAAGTTATGGATACTACAAATACAAATAAGTTATACGATTTAGAAGGCGTAAAATCATTTACGGGTGATGACAAAGAATTTCTTGATTCAATAATTCAAACCTTTATTGAGAATACTGAAACAGGATTAGAAGCATTAAGTAATACAATTGAAAGCTTAGATCATTTTGAAATAGGAGAGAAGGCTCACAAAATGTTAACGGGTTTCAGGCAATTTAAAATTGAGAAAGGAATTTCATTTTTAACGAAGATCGAATTAACTCGTGATAACCATCTGGAAAAAGCAGATCTTGAAAACCTATTAAAAGAGTTAACTGAATTATGGAAACCAATAAATGATGATTTAAAAAATAAGTTGGCTAAATAGACTTGTAAACTACAAGTCTATTCCATATTTATAGATCTTATTATATAAGGTTTTTCTATCGATGCCTAAAATACGAGCTGTTTTAGCCTTGTTGTATTTTGTTTTTTCTAAAGTATCCAAAATCATTTCTTTCTCCGACTTTTCTTTGATATCCTTTAATTGAACTGGAGCATCTTCTTCTTTATTTGTTTGCGGAACCTGAATTTCATGAGGTAAGTTGCTTACTGTAATTTCATCTTCCTTGCATAACAGTACAGCTCTTCTGATTACATTACGCAGTTCACGTAGGTTACCAGGCCATTCATAATTTTGAAAGATATCTTTAACCTTGCTGCTAATAATAATGTTTTGTTTATTAAACTCTTGTAAAGCAAAGTCCAGAAACTTATATCCATAAAATAAAATATCTTCTTTGCGATCTCTTAATGGTAATATTTGGATTGAGAACTCATTTAGTCTATGGTAAAGATCTTCTCTGAATTTACCACTAAATGATGTGTCTCTTAAATTTTCATTTGTTGCAGCTATGATTCTGCAAGAGATAGGGTATTCTTCGTTAGCTCCAAGGCGACGAGCTTTTCGTTCCTGAATAGCTCTTAGTAATTTTACCTGAACATCATAACTTAGATTGCCAATTTCATCAAGAAAGATTGTTCCGTTTTTTACCATTTCAAAATGACCAACCTTATCCTCCAAAGCTCCGGTAAAAGCACCTTTTTTATGTCCAAACAATTCACTTGATGCAATATCAGTATGCAGGGCACCACAATCAACAGCAACAAATGGTTCTTGATTCCGATTGCTCAATTCATGAATGCGTTGTGCCACATATTCTTTCCCAACTCCACTTTCACCCAGAATTAAGACTGATAATTCTGTAGGTGCAATTAATTCTATTTGTTGGTCAATTTCTAAAGAATATCTGCTTATACCCTTAATATACTCTCTTGTTGAAACAGCCTTTTGTTTTTTAGGTTTTGGATTTACTTTTTCAAAAGCTCTGTTAATTACATGAAGTAATTCATCCGGATTGATAGGTTTTGTGACATACTCAAAAGCTCCAAGTTTTATAGCATTAACAGCCACTCTGATATCAGAATATGCTGTAATTAAAACAACAGGAGTATTCAGGTTTTTCTTTTTTACGATAGGTAATAAATCTAAACCGGTTGAGTTATCCAATCGATAATCAGTTAAAATAAGATCAAACTCTTTATCAGTAATTAGGTTTTGTGCATTGTTAAATGTACTTGCATATGTAGTGTTGAATCCTTTTCTTTTTAAGAATCCTTCTATCATCATTCCGAATGAAGTATCATCATCAACAATTAATATATTATACATAGAGTAAATTCAGTTTTTATAATTAAGAATAACAAGTATGTAAATACGAAATATTCTCAAAGATATACGTAATAACATCAAAATGATTACTTGTTATCACTTTTTTAAAATATTAGGCAAAAAAAAGCGGGTCAACGTTTTGACCCGCAGCCTAGAACTACATTTAACTATATATGGTAACAATAGTCTAGAGTTAGTGGTATCTTCTAATTTGTGTTGTGTGTTGTGTGTTGTGTTGTTGATACCGTAACCGTATGTGATATGAGAAACTTTTACTTATTTGTCATAAATCGTGTAACTTTTTAGCTTACCCTGTTTAAATGTTGAATCGTGTATTGAAGCTCCTTTTAAAAGAACAATCCCAATTAGTAAAAACAGAGATGTAATTATTAGGGCTAATAACCGATTGTAAACAGATGCATTCATTATTATTTATTTATAGTTACGCTTTAGTATAATGGAAAATTATGCCATAAAATGATTTTGATGTGAATAATTGTATAATGTACTATTAAACAAGGAATAAGCTTTTGTGTTAGATTACAACGGAAATGTATTAATGTAAAAAGTGTGTATATAAGTCTACATGATGTGGCTACATAATGTGGTTTTTATTAAAAATTTGTGTGTAGAATTCAAAACTTCCAAAGTTTGAGTGGTTTTAAGACTGATTATATACATACATTTAAAAATATTACTTTGGGATAATAATTTTAAAATTGAATAATGTTAATTGATTCACACACGCATAATCCTGGTTCTAATGGGATATTTGTAAAGAATACCTTTCCTTCAGATGATATTCCTTCACCAACAAGTGAACTATTTCTTTCCTGTGGAATTCATCCCTGGTATATAAAGGATTCAAATGTCTCAGCCTCATTAAGGAGGATAGAAGAATTATCAAAAGAAAGGCATATTATTGCTATTGGAGAGTGTGGTTTGGATAAAAATATTAAGGACCTGGACTTACAGCTCGAGGTATTCCTTAAACAGATTTATTTATCCGAAAAGTATCAATTACCTATTATTATTCATTCTGTAAAGATGCATCATGAAATTTTAAGAATTCATAAAGAAAAATCTACTAAACAAGTATGGATTATTCATGGGTATAATGGCTCTCCTGAGACAGCAAATCAGTTTGTAAACCAAAATATTTTTCTTTCTTTGGGACCTAATTTATTTAGAAATAGAGACAAAGCATTTAAAGTTTTAAATGCAATTGATTTAAACTACGTATTGCTTGAAACTGATGACTCAGGCATTGATATAAATCAAATGTATATTGAAGCTTCTCGAATATTAAATATTTCTGAATCGGAGTTAGAAAATCATATTATGTTGAATTTTAAACGAGTCTTTAAACAAGAATGGATTGGCTAGAAAGGACAGAATTACTGTTAGGGAGAGATAAATTGGTGCAACTATCCGAAAAACATGTTTTAGTTGTTGGATTAGGTGGAGTAGGAGCTTATGCAGCAGAATTGATTGCACGAGCAGGCGTAGGCCGTATGACAGTGATTGATGGAGATACTGTTAATGAAAGTAATAGGAACAGACAGCTTCCTGCTCTGATCAGTACTTATGGTAAATTAAAAGCTGAGGTGATGGGGGAAAGGTTAAAAGACATCAATAGTGATCTTCAGCTAACTGTGATAAGTGATTTTATGGACGAGGAGCGTTTCGGTGAATTAATGAAAAATCAATTTGATTACGTTGTGGATGCCATTGATACTTTGTCGCCTAAAGTAGCCTTAATTAAAGAAGCCGTAGAAAATAATATTCCAATTGTTTCATCAATGGGAGCAGGAGGTAAATTTGATCCTTCTATGGTTGAGATTGCTGATATTTCCAAATCAAAATATTGTAATCTTGCCCGAAAGGTTAGGAAACGTTTATATCAATCTGGCATAAGAAAAGGTATACCTGTAGTTTATTCAAGCGAGCAGGTTCCTAAAGAATTTATTATTAAGACTGAAGGAGAAAGAAATAAAAAAACAACAGTAGGTACAATTTCCTATATGCCACCTATATTTGGTTGTTTTGTTGCAAGTAAGGTTATAAGAGACTTGGTCAAAGAATAATATTTACGAAGGAGCCACTAAATTATTTAGCAGCTCCTTTTATTTTATAATGTCTTTTTAAGAAGCCATGCAATATTTTCTGCTAATGTTGTTACAGTTCTTTGAGCTTCTTCATCTTGTTCATAATCATTTAAAGCTGCAGCCTTAGAAACATTCCAATAAGTTGATCCAGGAACTATCATATTACTTATTAAGAAAAAGTGATTGATTGAATCAAAAGCATGCATTGCTCCAGCTCTTCTCGCCACTGTAATAGCAGCTCCAATTTTGCGTGTTAAAGCCATATCGTTTGCTCTTGATACTACTCCGCATCTGTCAATTAAAGCTTTTAGTTCAGGTGTAATATCAGCAAAATAGGTTGGTGATCCCATAATAATAGCATCTGCACATAACATTTTTTCAATTACAGTAGTTAGCGAATCATTAATCACACATTTAAGATTTTTTAATTCACCACACTTTCTGCAAGCGGTACATCCTTTGATGGTTTCGCCTCCAATATTTATTATTTCAGTTTTGATTCCTTCTTTTTCTAAAGTATTGGCTGCTATTTGAAGCAAACCATTGGTATTACCATTTTTTCTTGGACTTCCGTTTATTAAAATTGCCTGCATATTATATTTATTTAGGCACAAAAATAAGTGATTTGAAGTAATTATGTAAAATTCTGAGAAATCAAAAATCAGTGTTCAAAACGCACGATGTTAAAAATATAACAAATTGTGATATTTGTGTTTTAATTGTTAACTTTCTGGATTTTATTAAAATATTGTCTTAATTTTGTATCGCTTAACGCATAAATTTGGTTTTTTTATAAGGATTTATTTAAAGTCTTTTCTTTATGAAAGTATTAAAGTTTGGTGGAACATCTGTTGGTTCTGCCCAAAGAATGAAAGAAGTTGCAGGTTTGGTATGCGATGGAGAACAAAAAATTGTTGTACTATCGGCAATGTCTGGAACAACCAATTGTTTAGTAGAGATAGCAAATTATCTTTACAAAAAAAATAATGATGGGGCTAATGAGCTTATCAATGAATTAGAGCAAAAATACTATGACGAAGTAGACAAGCTTTATTCATCAGAAGCATATAAGCAGAAAGGGAAAGAGTTAATTGAATCTCACTTTGATTATATAAAATCTTTTACCATTGATGTTTTTACAGCATTTGAAGAAAAAGCAATTCTTGCTCAGGGAGAGTTGATTTCTACTGCAATGTTCCAGTTTTATTTAGAAGAGATTGGTAAGCAGTCTGTTTTACTTCCTGCATTAGAGTTTATGCGTATAGATAAGCACAATGAACCAGATACAATTTATATAAAAGAGAATTGCTCAAAAGTACTGACAGATAATGCTGACTTTGAAATTTATGTAACTCAAGGATATATTTGTAGAAACGCTTTTGGTGAAATTGATAATTTACAAAGGGGAGGAAGTGATTATACTGCAAGTTTAATTGGTGCCGCAATAAATGCTGATGAGATACAGATTTGGACAGATATTGATGGAATGCACAATAATGATCCTCGATTTGTTGAAAATACGCATTCTGTAGCTAATCTTTCATTTGACGAGGCTGCAGAGTTAGCTTATTTTGGTGCTAAGATATTGCACCCAACAAGTGTATTGCCAGCAAAATTATCTAATGTTCCGGTAAGGTTATTAAATACTATGGAGCCTCAAGCACCTGGTACTTTAATTTCATCTGCTCAGGAAAAAAACAGAATCGCTGCAATTGCTGCAAAAGATGATATTACAGCAATAAAGATTAAGTCTGGAAGAATGCTTTTGGCTTATGGTTTTTTGCGTAAGGTTTTTGAAATCTTTGAAACATATAAAACTCCTATTGATATGATTTCAACATCAGAAGTTGGAGTTTCTGTAACTATTGACAATAGCAAACATATTGATGATATAGTTGATGACCTGAAAAAGTTTGGAACTGTTGATGTAGATAGTGAACAAGTTATTATTTGTGTGGTTGGAGATTTAGTTGCAGGAAATAAAGGATATGCAAGTAAAATATTTGATGCATTAAAAGGTATTCCAATTCGAATGATTTCATATGGAGGAAGCAATTATAATGTATCTATCCTGATTGAGAAAAAATATAAAAAAGATGCACTTAATGCATTGAGTGAGAAATTGTTTTAATCAAAGAAAGAAATGACAAATCATTTTCCGGTTGAGAAATTACAAAATATAGAAACTCCATTTTATTACTATAATATGGAATTACTGGAGCAAACACTTCAGGTAATTAAAGAGGAGTCTCAAAAATATGGTTATCATATTCACTATGCTGTAAAGGCAAATGCCAATAAACGTATTCTTCAAACTATTAATTCATTTGGTTTAGGAGCCGACTGTGTTAGTGGAAATGAAGTGTCAGCTTCCATTGATGCAGGTTTTACTTCGGATAAAGTTGTATTTGCAGGTGTAGGTAAATCAGATAAAGAAATTATTACAGGTTTAAAAAATAACATTGGTTGTTTCAATGTTGAGTCTATTCCTGAACTGGAAGTTATAAATGAACTTGCAGAAAAAGAGGGTGTTGTTGCCAATGTTGCGTTAAGAATTAATCCGAATGTTAAAGCCAATACTCATCACTATATTACTACGGGTCTTGAGGAGAATAAATTTGGTATTTACATCTGGGATCTTGAAAAGGTGATGGATAAAATTGAGCAGTTGGATAATGTTTGCTTCAAAGGAATTCACTTCCATATTGGATCTCAAATAAATGATTTAGATTCATATAAGCAGCTTTGTACAAGGGTTAATGAGTTACAAGAGTGGTTCGAGAAGCGTAGAGCTGTACCTCAAATTGTGAATGTTGGAGGAGGATTGGGAATTGATTATGAAAATCCGGATGAGAATCCAATGCCTAACTTTAAGGATTTCTTTCAAATATTTAATGATTTCCTTGAATTGAAAGAAGGACAAGAGGTTCATTTTGAGTTAGGGCGTTCTGTAGTTGGACAATGTGGAACTTTAGTGTCTAGAGTAATATATGTAAAAGAAGGTGTTAATACCTCCTTTGCAATTGTTGATGCAGGTATGAGTGATTTAATTCGTCCGGCATTATATCAGGCATATCATAAGATTGAAAATATTACCTCAACAGAAGAAGAAATGAAGTATGATGTTGTGGGGCCTATTTGTGAGTCATCTGATTGTTTTGGTAAAGCAGTAGTGCTTCCAAAAACACAAAGAGGAGATTTGATCTGCATCAGATCAGCAGGTGCTTATGGTGAAATAATGGCAAATCAGTATAATTTAAGAGCCTTGCCACAAGGTTTTTATTCAAGTGATTTATAGTTATATTTGTACGGTTATATTTTATTTGATATAGGTGTGTCTTGTGGCACACCTTTTTTGTTTTGAATAATATTTAGGTATGTTTTATACTCTGTTTATTAATGTAGGGAGCCTGTTTTTAATGATGCTGCCGGGCTATTTGTTAATTCGTAAGAATATACTTAGCTCCACAGCCCTAAAAGATTATAGTCATGTAATTATTAAGGTTTTTTATCCGTGTTTGATATTTAGCTCAATGACACGGAATTATTCACTAAATCAGGTGTTGGATTCATGGCAGCCTCCTGTAGCTGCATTTCTAATCTTATTTATTGGTTATGTTATTGGCTTGATTTATAATGGATTCTTTAAAGATGGTGATTTGGAGCATAAAAAAAGTATGCTTTATCAGTTTACTATTAATAACTACTCATTTCTTCCATTAGCAATTATTGCCAAGTTATATGATGAACAGCATATGGCTGCATTAATATTGTCTACACTTGGTTCTGAAATTACGGTGTGGACTTTAGGAATGTCTATTTTAAACAAAAAAGGTAAGAAGTTTAGTCTGAGTAATCTGAAACATTTATTATCAGCTCCTTTAATAAGTATTTATTTCTCATTAATAGTACTGGTGTTGTTTTCTCAATTTGGTATTTCAATAGAAAGCTTGACACAAAAATATTCAACTATTAAATATTTAAATCAAACGATTTTCGATTTGGGACAAGCTACGATTCCTCTTTCGCTGATAATGACAGGAGGTAGAATGGGTAAAATTAAGTTCAGAGATCTAAAATCAAGAGATATATGGATTGTGACTTTATTTAGACTGGTAATAATACCTTTTGTGGCTGTTTTAATGATTAAAACGATTTTCCCGGGACATCCATTCCAAAACGTGATGTTAATTGTTTGTGTGATGCCTAATGCAATTGCCAGTTTGGTTTTAGGAGAGTTGTATGGCGGAGATCAAAACTTATTAAGTGGTACAGTTTTAATAAGTCATTTGGTGTCTTTAGGGTTAATTCCGCTGTGGTTAATGATTTTACTTTAAGAAATAATAGAAAAGAAAGAATAATAAAGGGGAAGTTATTAAAAGCTTCCCCTTTTGTATTAATTAGTTCTTTAATTTTTCTAATTCACTATGGATTTTATCCCATCTGTCAGATTCCATTTTAGGTCCAACAACTTCAATTACATTACCTGAAAGAAGAGCTCCAATTTGTCCGCATTTATCAATTGGTAATAAATTAAGCAAACCATATAAAAATCCTGCAGCATATAAATCACCAGCTCCAGTTGTGTCTATACTATTTGCAGGAATAACTCCAACCTCAAAAGTAGTTTCAAAATGTTTAATGATTGAACCTTTACTTCCTAACTTAAGTACTGCTATATTACAATCCTCGGCCATTAAGTCTAAAGCTTCTTTTTCTTCTTTTTTGGTAAAAGCTTTTGCTTCCTCTTCATTAGCAAAAAGAATATCCACATATTTTGCAACCATATCTTTTAAAAAGGCATGGTTATCTTCTACTACGTTAAAGCTTGCTAAGTCTAATGAAATAATCAGATTAGCTTCTTTTGCACACTTTAATGCCTTTTCAATTAAAGGTTGGTTGTATACTAAATAACCTTCGATATGGAAGTGAGTATATCCATGAAATAAATCCTCAATAATATCATCAGGACTTAACTCAACAGCAGCTCCTAAAAAAGTAGCAAAAGTTCTTTCTGAATCAGGACTGATTAATGCAATTGCTTTTCCTGAAGAATTTTCGCTGGTTAATAATTTAGGTTCAATATTATTAGAACTCATATCCTTTCTGAAAAAATCGCCTAAATCATCATTTCCAACTTTTCCTAAAAATCCGGTTTGTACACCAAGGCATGATAATCCATGAATTGTATTTGCTGCAGATCCTCCTGAAGCTTGTTCTTTTTTTAAATGTGCTATATGCTCTAATACTTTTGAAGAGGTTTCTGCATCTACTAATTGCATACTTCCCTTTGGGAAATTTAATCTATTCAACAATTCATCATCTTCCATCCTTGTTAGTATATCAACAAGTGCATTTCCCATTCCTAGAACTTTGCTCATAATCAGCTATTTAATTTTTTAAGTAAAAATTTTTTAATATTTTTTTTACAAAGATATTGCATATTTTTAAATTTCCTCTTACTTTCGCAGCGCATTTGTGAAAAACACATTCTAAAACGATAGAGTGAAACAGATGAAATATTGATAAAGGAATATATAATACTCCTCCTTAGCTCAGCTGGTTAGAGCACCTGACTGTTAATCAGGGGGTCCTAGGTTCAAGTCCTAGAGGGGGAGCATTTTTAAAATATAAGTTACAAAAGTGACTCTCATTCCTCCTTAGCTCAGCTGGTTAGAGCACCTGACTGTTAATCAGGGGGTCCTAGGTTCAAGTCCTAGAGGGGGAGCATTTAAAATTATAAGTTACTAATGTAACACTTATTCCTCCTTAGCTCAGCTGGTTAGAGCACCTGACTGTTAATCAGGGGGTCCTAGGTTCAAGTCCTAGAGGGGGAGCAGAAAAGAGATCTGATTTATTTCAGGTCTCTTTTTTTGTTTATAATCCCTTTATTTCTTTAATATTGTTTATCATTTTTGTTCTTCTACATTACTGCCATTAAATTTGTACCAGATAAAACAGGAAGATGCGTACCTTTAAGTTTAATAGAAACAAATACAACCAGGAATTATTAATTGACTGTTTAAGTATTAAGGAGATTTCTGAATTAAGTACATCTTTAAAAGAAGTTCATACCACTTCGTTTTATGAAATATACTTTTTTAGTGATGCCAAAGGATCTATTTTTATAGAAGATCAGAAACATGAAATATTAGGTGATTGTATTGTCTTATTACCTCCATTGGTTGCGCGTAAATGGGATATATCATTTAATGATAGTTCGTATGTGTTGTTTTTTGAAGAAGAGATCTTTGACTATACTTTGAAGGACTCCTTTTTTCTTTATCGTTTACAGTGTTTTAATTTTAATAGCATTCATCCAATCTTACCTAAAGTTGAAGGAGGATGCAGTAATTATTGTTTTCTTTTAGGTAAAATAATCGCTGAGATCGCTAATCTGAAAGATGATAGTCTTTATTTGTTAAATGCCTATCTGTACCAAATCTTGTTAGAAATAAATCGTAATTACGTTTCTTATTTTAACATTAGAACTGCACTGAATTCAAATTCTGAGATCATTAGATTTAAAACACTTCTTAAGGATAATATAAATAGTATACAGACTGTAAATGAGTATGCTGATTTAATGGGAATAACTCGCAATCATCTTAATAAATTGTGTATTGATTTGCTAGGTAAAAATGCAAGTACAATCATTCGTAATGAATTATTATTAGCATGTAAAACCGAACTGTTGGCTTCCTGTAGTACTGTTGCCGAAATATCTTATAAATTTAATTTTTCAGCTCCCTCTAATTTCACCCGTTTTTTCAAGGATGTAGAAGGTATTTCTCCGGGAGATTATCGGAAGAAATTTCAAAATGATAAGAATTGATGCAAATTGATAGGGGGTAATAAACAGAAGTAAATAATTTTGACAAAAAAAATAAAAGATAAAGAGATGTCAAAATTAGTAATTGTAACACACCCAAATATTGAAGGTTCAGTAATCAATAGTAAATGGGTAAACGAGTTGGGTAAATATTCAGAGAAAATAGCTGTACATAGCTTATATGAGAAGTACCCTGATTTGAAGATTGATGTAGAAGCAGAACAAGAATTGTTATTACAGTACGATGAGGTTATTTTTCAATTTCCGTTACACTGGTTTAATGTTCCATTTGCATTAAAACAATATATGGATCAGGTATTAACTTATGGTTGGGCATTTGGTCCAGGTGGAGATAAAATGAAAGGCAAAAAAATTGGTTTTGCTGTTTCTACCGGAGGATCACAGGAAACTTATGAGACAATGGTTTCATTAGAAGATTTATTAAAACCTGTATATGTTTCATTCCAATATTGTGGTTGTGAATTATTGCCAACGCACAGATTGTATGGAGCAAATCAGGGTGTAACACCTGAATTTATTGAAGAAAATGCTAAAGCTTATGCTGAATCTTTGATTTAAAGGATTAACATTAATTTAATATAGATAACCTTGGGTTTTGAAGCCTGAGGTTTTTTTATGCAAGTATATGTACAACAAAAAAAGCGCCCAGAGTGGAAGCCTCCGAACGCCTTAATTTTCAATGTGGAGAATATCGGAATCGAACCGATGACCTTTTGACTGCCAGTCAAACGCTCTAGCCAACTGAGCTAATCCCCCAATAATTTTTGGTGATGCAAATGTAATCTATTTTCTGATATAATTATTTTTTGGATGAAAATTAATTTAATATTAAAACTGCTACATAACATGTGTTATGATTTTGTCAGTAAAAAATCAATTTAAATAAACCTTTGAAATAAAAAAAAAGTTCAAATACATACGTTTTTTACAATAAAGTTCTATTTTTATGCACTCAAATATTACTTAAGCATTATTAAGAGTAAATAAATTGATAAGTCATTTTTTAAATGACTAACTTTAGGCATCAAAATTAAATTTATTATGGAAGTAAAAAAGTCGCCAAAGGCAGATCTGGAAAATAAGAAACGGATTTTCATGCAGATCGGTTTAGTAGTGGTTTTGGCTCTTGTTTTTGCTGCTTTCGAATGGTCTACTACTGATGTTAGTAATGATACATTTGAAATGGTTGAAGACGTAGAGGCGGAGGAGGAAATTGTTCCTATCACAAGACAGGAAGAGGTTAAACCACCACCACCACCACCACCACCACAAGTAACAGATGTATTAAACATCGTTGATGATGATGTTGAGCTTGAAGAAGAGCTTGATATTGAAGATACTGAGATTGATGAGGATACTGAAGTAGAGTTTGAAGTAGCTTTAGAAGAAGAAGAGACTGATGATGCTCCTGTATTCTTTATCGTGGAAGAGATGCCTCAATTCCCTGGAGGTGACACTGAGTTAAGAAAATTTATCGCTCAGTCAGTAAAATATCCTGTAATTGCTCAGGAGAACGGTATTCAAGGACGTGTTTACGTTCAGTTCGTTGTAGGTACTGATGGTAGTGTTAAAGATGTAAAAGTTGCTCGTGGAGTAGATCCAAACTTAGACAAAGAAGCGATCCGTGTGGTTCAATCTATGCCTAAATGGAAGCCAGGTAAGCAACGTGGTAAAGCTGTTAAGGTATCATATACTGTACCTATCAACTTTGTATTACAGTAACAAATAATGTTATCATATTAAGGGGCATCTTTTTAGATGCCCCTTTTTTTGTATCTTTGTGCGCTTAATTATTTTAAATGGGAGAACAAATATCTACTAAAAAGGAACTTGAGAAAGTAATTCTTGTCGGAATTAGAACTCCGGGGATTACAGAACCAATGTTGAATGAATATTTAGATGAATTGGCATTTTTGGCTGAAACAGCCGGTGCTATTCCAGTGGCCAGGTATACTCAGAATTTACCTATGCCGGATAATAAATATTACGTGGGAAGTGGAAAATTAGATGAGGTCTTGGAAGGTGTTAAGGTTTATGAAGTCAACTCAGTTATTTTTGACGATGAATTGTCTCCTTCACAATTACGAAACTTAGAAAGAGAGCTGAAGGTTAGAATTCTTGATAGGACTAATCTTATTTTAGATATTTTTGCCAAAAACGCAAAGACTGCAGCCGCAAAAACTCAGGTAGAATTAGCTCAATATCAATATTTATTACCCCGATTAACTCGTATGTGGACTCACCTTGAGCGTCAGCGTGGGGGTATTGGTATGCGTGGACCCGGAGAGAAAGAAATTGAAACTGACCGTAGGATTATCAGGGATAAAATTGCTAAGCTTAAGCTGGATCTTGAAAAGATTGACAAGCAAAAAACAACTCAGCGAAAAAACAGAGGTAAAATGGTTCGTGTTGCGTTGGTTGGATATACAAATGTTGGTAAATCTACCTTGATGAATACCTTGAGTAAATCAAGTGTGTTGGCCGAGAATAAGCTTTTCGCGACATTGGATACTACTGTTCGTAAAGTTGTTGTAGGAAACCTGCCTTTTTTAGCTGCAGATACAGTTGGTTTTATTCGTAAACTGCCTCACCATTTGGTTGATTCTTTTAAGTCTACCTTAGATGAAGTTAGGGAGGCTGATATATTAGTTCATGTGGTAGATATTTCTCATTCAGGATTTGAACAACAAGTAGAGATTGTAAATCAGACTTTGCAGGAAATTGATAATACCGAGAAGAAGATGATTATGGTCTTTAATAAGATTGATGCATTTAAGTATACTCCAAAGGATGAGGATGACTTAACTCCAATGCAGCAAGAGAATTATTCTTTAGAAGATTTAAAGAAGACCTGGATGGCAAAAGATTTGGATACTGTATTTATTTCAGCTCGAAATAAAGAGAACTTAGAAGATTTTAAGGAGTTGATATATAATGAAGTGAGAAAAATTCATACAGCTCGCTTTCCTTATAATGACTTTTTGTATCCAAATATAAATTTTGATGAAAAAGACTTAGAAGATTAGATATTAAAAAAGGCTACCGTTGAGTAGCCTTTCTATTTATATATAATTGAGATTTTTACTAAACTAGTTTTTGTTCAATTAGATATTCTGCAATTTGAACAGCATTTAGAGCAGCTCCTTTTTTAATTTGATCACTTACACACCAAAATGCAATTCCGTTAGGATTAGATAGATCTTTGCGAATTCTTCCAACAAAAACATCATCCTCTCCTGCTAAATTAAACGGCATTGGATATTTATTTTCTGAAGGAGTATCAATTACTGTAATTCCTTTAGTTTTTTCACATTCAGCTCTAAACTCTTCTGGTGATACAGGTCTCTCAGTTTCTGCCCATACAGACTCCGAGTGAGCTCTGATTACAGGAACTCTAACAGTAGTAGCACTTACCTCAATGTCGGAATGCATAATTTTTTTGGTTTCCTTATACATTTTCATTTCCTCCTTTGTGTATCCGTTGTCTGTGAATACATCAATATGAGGTATTACATTGAAAAGTAACTGATGTGCAAATTTCTCAACTGTTAAATCTTTGTTTTCAGCAAACTCCTTTACTTGTTGTTCTAATTCAGCCATCCCCATTGCTCCGGCACCACTTGCCGACTGGTAAGTTGAAACATGTACTCTTTTTATGTGAGATATGTTTTCAAGTGCTTTTAGTGCAACCACCATTTGTATCGTAGTACAATTTGGGTTAGCAATAATATTACGTGGCGTATTTTTACAATCCTCAGCATTAACTTCAGGTACAACTAAAGGTACATCTTCATCCATTCTGAAAGCGCTTGAATTGTCAATCATTATGGCACCATGCTTGGTAATGGTTTCAGCATATTCAATAGATGTTCCACCACCAGCAGAGGTTAAGGCAATATCAATATCCTTAAAATCATCATTGTGGCAAAGCTCCTTAACTACTAACTCTTTACCCTTGAATGTGTATTTATTACCGGCACTTCTTGCCGAACCAAATAATATTAATCCATCCAGAGGGAAATTACGCTCTTCCAGAACTTTTAAGAATTCTTGTCCTACAGCGCCACTAGCACCAACAACTGCTACTTTCATACGTTTTTTTGTTTACTTTTTGTGTTGTTTGGAACCTACTGATACTTCAATTATTTCAGTGAATTATAATAGAAATGTTTCGTTAGTTCCAATTAATTAAAATATTATTATAAATTTAATGTGTAATAAGACAATGCGTTAACCTTGTCTTAAGTTGGTGATGATGATAATTATCATACAAAAATATAGTTTTTACAATTAACCAAACGCAATGATCCGATATTTTTTAATCTTTTTGTTATTTCCTGTAACAATTTATTCTCAAATCACAGAAAATTGGACTCGAACAAGTTTAAATGAATCTCCAGAATGGATTGGTCAGTCTGAGATGTTTCATATTAATTCAGACTTAAATAGTCTTGACCTTAATGCTTCAGAAGAGTCTTCTTCCGCTTTTTTATTCACTGCTTCAGAGGCGTTTTCTAATGCAGAATGGAATTTTTCTGTTACTTTGGATTTTAATCCATCATCATCTAATTACTGTATAGTTTACTTGTGCTGTAATCAATGTGAGGTAAATACTTCTTTTGAAGGTTATTATATTAAAATAGGTGATTCTTCGGATAATGTTTCGTTATGGAAACAGAAGAATTCAGAGTCGGTTAAATTAATAAATGGGCTCGAAAAAATTCTGGATCTATCAGGTTTTAAACTTGATGTTAAAGTAAAACGTGATGATAAAGGGAATTGGTGCTTATACACATCGTTAAACAATGGTGAATTTATAATGGAAGGACAAGTTTTTGATGATGATATTTTAACCAGCGCATTTTATGGTATGTTTTGTAAATATACTTCAACAAGAAGAGATAAATTTCATTTTGGACCAATTCTAGTGACCGGAGAACCTTATACAGACCAAGTTCCACCTAGAATAATATCTCATAATTTGAGTAAGGGAAAAAATCTGGAATTAGTGATGAGTGAGGATGTAAACCCGGATTTTTTGAATGTAAAACTTAACGAAAGTATTGTTGATTTAGAAAATGTAACTTACGAAGGAGGTATTGTTGATATTACATTTAAAGATAAGGTAAATAACTGTTCAAAAGGATCTATTTCAATTTCTGGAATTAAAGATTTAAGCGGCAATGCTCAGAATGATACAATCCTATATTATTCATATTTTAAGCCAAATCGGTATGATATTGTAATTTCTGAGATACTTGTTGATCCTGATCCTGTAGTTGGTTTACCTGAATGTGAATTTGTTGAGATATATAATCAAACAGATCACGATATTAATTTGTTCCAATATCAAATAATTATTAATGGAAAGTCAGCTATTCTTCAGGAGTATATTTTAAAATCTCACGAATACGCGATTATAGTTAGTGGTTCTAAAGTAAATTACTATGAAAATATTAATGTAATTTCAGTAGGCTCATTGCCAAGTTTAAATAATAGCGAGGGAGAAATCATCTTAGTTAATGATGAAAATTATATTTCAGATGCGATTAAATATCCTTTTGTGAATTTATCTTCTGATTTTAAGGAGGATGGAGGGTGGTCTCTTGAAAAGATAGATGTAAGTAACCAAGATCTAAGTCTATATAATTGGGATTATTCTGTTGATTTAAATGGAGGAAGTCCTGGTTATAAGAATTCCATTCATATGGTAAATGAAGATAATTCAAATCCCTTTATTGAATGCATTTCATATAATGATGAAAGAAGTTTTACAATACACTTTAGTGAAGCCATCGATACTAGCAGTTTAAATGTCTCAGGTTTTAAAATAGATAAAAATTCAATTGATAAAATAGAGATAGATAGTATATTTTTTTCAAATGCCAAGATTTATCTGAATCAATCTTTAGGTGAAGGAATGAATACTGGTATTTCAATTCGTGATGATAAAATAATTGATTTAAATTATAATAATTTATATAACGATTATCTCTGGAAAGTTGGAGTTCCGGAAGAAATTGATTCTTTTGATTTATGTATAAATGAAGTGCTGTTTAATCCACTACTCGATGAGGATGATTTTATTGAGATATATAATCGATCAGATAAGATTATTTTTTTAGATGATATTTATTTAGCTAATATATCGAATGATAGTCCTGAAAAACTATACTCGGTAAATTCAAATCATCAATTAATTTTCCCAGGAGAATACTGGGTTTTTAGTAAAGATGCAGCAGCTTTAAATATTCAGTATGAAATAGTAAAACAACAAGTATTACAATGTGATTTACCTTCATTAAATGATGATGCAGGTAATATTGCAATTGTTGATAGAAATGGTCACATTATTGATCTCTTTGAGTATAATGAGGGAATGCATTATGAATTACTTAATAGTCAGGAAGGCGTTTCGTTGGAAAGGTTAAATGTTAATTCACCTACCAATAATTCCAATAATTGGCACTCAGCTTCTACAGAAGCAGGTTATGCTACTCCAACCTATATTAATTCTCAGCTTTATCCGGAGAATCAATTAGTTCAGGATAAATGGATTTGGTTAGAGGAGGAGACTTTGAGTCCAAATTCTGATGGGGAAAAGGATTATTTGATAGTTAACTATAAAATGCCAGATGTAGGATATTCTGCTACAATTCGAATTTATAATAGAAATGGAATACCCGTTCAAACCTTATGTGAGAATAGTTTGCTTAGTACTGAAGGTTTTGTCCAATGGAACGGAATACAATCTAACCATATTAAAGCGCCAATGGGAATTTATATTATTTATGCTGAAGCTTTTTCAATAAAAGGTGATATAATAAAAGAGAAGATGATTTGTGTTGTGACAGATGGCGTTGCAAAGTGAATGTTGTCAAGATAAAAAAAAGCTGTGCTTGGATGCACAGCTTTGTATCAATTATAATGAGATCTCAATATTATTTAATTGTACCCCTGTGTTTTAACATTGGGGTGATATTTGGTTTTCTACCACTGAAATTCTGATACATTAAATCAAAATCTTCAGTATTACCTCTTGAAAGAATCATGTTTCTGAAACGATCTCCATTTTCTCTGGTTAGGCCTCCGTTTTCATTAAACCATTCAAAAGCATCATTGTCTAACATTTCTGCCCATAAATAAGCGTAATATCCTGCAGCATAACCATTGCCCCAAATGTGCAAGAAATATGTTGAGCGATATCTTGGCGGAATTTCCTTAATATTTAAATTCGTATTATTAAGAGCTTCTGTTTCAAATGTACTTGCATCATCAATTTGTTTATCAGCAGAAATGGTATGCCACTGTAAGTCAAGTTCAGCAGCAGCAAGTAGTTCTGTTAACATGTAACCTTGATTGAATGTTGAAGCATTCTTAATTTTTTGAACTAAACTTTCAGGCATTGGTTCTCCTGTTTTATAGTGTATTGCATAGTTTTTAAATACATCAGGATACATAGCCCAATGTTCATTGAACTGAGATGGTAATTCAACAAAGTCTCTTGCAACATTAGTCCCGGAAAGCGTTACATATTTTTGATCTGCAAAAAAGCCATGTAAAGCATGTCCAAATTCATGAAACATTGTAGTTACATCGTCATAGCTAATTAATGCAGGCTCACCATCAGCTGGTTTTGTAAAGTTACATTCATTGTAAATTACTGGTTTTGTTCCTAAAAGAGTAGATTGCTCAACCAGATTACTCATCCAGGCACCACCTGATTTATTATCTCGTTTAAAGAAATCGCAATAGAATAAACCAATAGTTGAGCCATCTTCATTATACAACTCAAATACTTTTACATCGTTGCAATATACAGGAATATCAGTTCTTGGTTTAAAAGTAATGCCATATAGTTTTTCTGCTGCGAAGAATACCCCTTTTTCTAGTACAGTATACAGTTCGAAGTATGGTTTTATTTCTTCTTCATTTAAGTCATATTTTTCTTTGCGAAGTTTCTCTGCGTAGTAATTCCAATCCCATGGAGCAAGCTTAAAGTTTCCTTTTTCCCGATCGATTAATTTTTGTAATTCCTCAGCTTCTTTTTCTCCATTTTTAATAGAAGCTGAAACCAGTTGATCTAAGAATTCTAATGCAGCCTTAGGTGTTTTTGCCATTTGGTCTTTTAAGCTCCATTCAGCATAATTCTCACAACCTAATATATTTGCTTTTTTAGCTCTTAGTTGAGCAATTTTGACGATGATTGCACGTGTATCATTTTCATCGCCTTTTTCAGCTCTCGACCAGGATTGTTTAAATAGTTTCTCTCTGGTAGCTCTGTTTTCAAGATAAGTTAAATAAGGTTGTTGAGTTGTATTTTGTAGGGGAAGAAGATATTTTCCTTCCAAATTATTTTTAGCGGCATTGTTTTTTGCAGCTTTTATTTCTCCTTCTGATAAACCTTTTAATTCATCTTCGCTATCAACAACTAAAGCAGCGTTTTTTGCTGCACTGATCAATAGATTTGAGAATTTTGTTGACAGTTGAGCGATCTCTGCGTTTATACCTTTTAATTGCTCTTTATCCTCCTGAGATAAGTTGGCTCCGGATAAAATAAATCGTTGATAATATTCTTCAACTAGTTTTCTTGATTCTGCGTCTAAATCTAATTTATCTAATTGATTGTAGATAGTTTGAACTTTTTTAAATAGAGTGTCATTTAAAAATAAGGCATCTGCTAAAGCGGATAATTTTGGAGCTAATTCTTCTTCTGTTTTTTGTATTGTATCATTCGTATATGCTCCACTTAGCATGTTGAAAATGCCATTAACTCTTGCTAATGTACTTCCTGATTTTTCAATTGGTATAAATACGTTTTCGAATGTAGGAGCAGAGGGATTTGCTGCCACATCATTAATTTCAGTAAGTTTCTCTTTAATACCATATTCCATTGCTGGTAAAAAATCGCTGCTTTTGATTTTTGAAAAATCAGGTACGCCATAAGGAAGATTGCTTTCCTCTAAAAGATAATTATTCTCCAATGTGTCGTTTTTTTGTTTAGATGTTTGACAACTTGTAAATGCAATAACAAGCAAAAACAAGAGATAATGAATTGCTTTTAATCGTTTCATTTCGTATTGAATTGTTAATGAGTAATGAATGTTTGTTTTGTTGATAGAAACCGCAAGTTATAAATTCCCCAATAAGAATTGTTTTAAAAAAGAGCAAAATAGTAGAATTGGTTCTTTTGTAGGGGAGATAGATAGAATATTGATGTTTTTATCTGTGAATCCATCGAAGTTCCTGGGGGAAGAATCCCGTTTGATGAAATTATATAAGAATAACAATCTTAATTTTATGAAAAGGATCTCCCGTTGGAAATCCTTTTACAAGCAAGATATTATAAGGAAGCTACCAACTCCTTTATAACATATGTCATTGTAGGTTCAGCTTTTGCTGCAATTTCCTGAACCTCTTCATGTGATATCTCAACAATCTCACCAGGAACACCTGAATCTGTTACGATTGATACGCCAAAGCAAGTCATATTCATATGGCGAGCCACAATAACTTCAGGTACAGTTGACATTCCAACTACGTCTGCTCCTAAAATTCGGAACATCTTATATTCAGCAGGAGTTTCAAATGTAGGACCAGATGTTCCAACATAGATTCCTCTTTTTAATTTAATATTGTTTTTATATGCTATTTCAAAGGCTTTGTTGATCAAATCTTTTGAGTAAGGTACACTCATGTCGGGGAATCTTGATCCTAATTCATCAATGTTTTTACCAATTAAAGGATTAGTTCCAAACATATTGATATGATCATCAATAATCATTACATCTCCAACTGCAAAATCCGGATTTAAACCACCACTTGCATTACTAACAAGCAATGTTTCAATTCCCATCATTTTCATAACACGTACAGGAAATGTTACTTCTTGCATATTGTAACCTTCGTAAAAGTGAAAGCGTCCTTGCATTGCAACAACTTCTTTACCTCCTAAAGTTCCGAAAATTAATCTGCCATGATGTCCTTCTACTGTTGATACAGGAAAATTTGGAATCTCATTATAATCAAGAGTGGAATTAATATCAATCTCCTCTACCAGACCGCCTAAGCCAGTTCCTAAAATAATACCAATGTTGGCTTTTGTTTTTGATTTCTTAAGTATAAAATCAGCGGTTTCATTTATTTTGCTTAACATAGTTAACAATTTTGCCTAAAAACTCTTTTTGTTGATTATTTAATATATTAATCTCAATAGGAATGTACCATATGGCTTTTGAAATTTGATCTTCAGGATTTAAAATTTCTTTAAACCTTACAGAATCTTTTTCTGTAGTCAATATGATTTTTTTGTTTCCATTAAGATTATTAAAATGATTAATAATTTTTTGTAAATCAACTTCTTTAAATTGATAATGATCGGCAAACTGAATTAATTCAACCTTGTTGGTTTTTGATCTTACATATTCAAGTAATGGTTTTGGATTAGCAATTCCAGTTACAAGTAAGGCTTCAAAATTACAAAGATCTGTTTCAGTGAGCACTTTGTTTTTGCAAAATAACGAAATACAATCTTGATATCCAATAGTTGAGAAATAAACCGACTGGTCGGTGTTTAAATTTAACTTTTTAATAATATTAGTCTGCTCCTGAATACTTATGTTTTTAGGGCATTTATTAACGAGAACAATATTTGCTCTTTTTTTTCCATTTACAGGTTCACGCAGTTCTCCGGCAGGGAGCATAAAGTCTTTCCATAAGGGGCGGTTATAGTCAGTAACAAGAATGCTAAAACCAGGTTTTACGTATCTATGTTGGTAGGCATCATCCATTATAATAACTTCGGGTTTGTTGTCTAGATTCAGCATTTGGTCAATACCAACAACTCGTTTCTCAGCAACAGTAACTAATAACTCCGGGAATTTTGATTTAATCTGGAATGGTTCATCTCCAATATCAGTAACAGTGCTATTGTTGTCGGAGATGATTACGCCTTTTGTTTTTCGTTTAAAACCACGACTAATTAGAGCTAGTCTGTAATCTGAAATTAAGCTTTTGATGAGAAGTTCTGTAAGTGGCGTTTTACCTGTTCCTCCAACTGTAATATTACCAATTGAAATTATAGGCAAAGAATACTCTTTTGAGAAGAGGATTCCTTTATCAAAAAAGTAGTTACGGATTCGGATGATTAAACCATACAAAACCGAAATAGGAAGAAGTACTAATCTTATATATTTTATAATTCTCATAAACGGAAAAAAAGGCTACCCGTTTGGTGAGTAGCCTTGACTTATACAAAAGTAATAAAACTTAGTTTATTTCAATATCATATGGTAATCTGGCCTGAATAGGTTCAATTTCCTTAATTTTATTAATTAATTCAACTTCTTTAAGATTAATTCCAAGGAAAGTTTTTGCAGCATATGCTTTTGCTTCACTTTTCATGTCTTTAAATATTTCCTCTAAAGGAGATAATTTTTCAGGCATTTCTTTTATTCTATAGGTTTCTAAACCAGCTTTTTGTTTTGCAATTTCAATAGCCGTATTTAAACCACCCATAACGTCAACAAGATTTATATTGGTAGCATTTTCTCCACTCCAAACACGTCCTTGTCCAATCTCATCAATTTTTTCAGTGGTTGTACTTCTTCCATCTGCACATCTTCCAATAAATACTTTGTAAAATTCATTTACGTATGTTTGGAAAATTTCTTTTTCATCATTTGTAAATGGACGAGTAATACTAGGAAGGTCTGAAAATTTATTGGTTTTAACACCGTCAAATGTAATACCTAACTTTTGATTCATTAATTTCTGAGTATTAGGAATCATTCCAAAAACACCAATTGAACCGGTAATTGTTGTTGGGTTAGCAACAATGGTATCTGCATTACATGCAATATAATAACCTCCAGAAGCTGCAACATCTCCCATAGAAACAATAACAGGTTTCGTTTCTTTACAAAGTTTTACTTCTCTCCAGATAATATCAGAACCACTCCCTGAACCTCCAGGAGAATTAATACGCAAAACAACGGCCTTGATGCTGCTGTCTCTTCTTGCTTTGCGAATGGTTTTGCTTAAGTCTTCAGATTGAATTCCATTGTCGTCTGAACCATCAATTTCACCTTCTGCATATATAACTGCAATTTTATCTTTGATTAAGCCTTTAGTTTCCTTTGGAAGATAAACATAATCATAGTCAGTAAGCGTAACCTGTTCAATATCATCAGATTCTTTCGTGCTGGTTTGTTCTTTTAGTTTTGCAATAACTTCATCTTTATATTTAAGTCCTGATAAAAGTCCTGATTCAACAAAAGTTTCATTGTTTTTAAACATAGTACCTTCATCTGCCAACCTGTTTAATTCTTCTACACTGATGTTTTTTGTAGAGGAAATATCAGTAACTACATTATTCCATATTGAAGATGTGTATGCAATTGTTTGTTCTTTAGCAGGATTACTCATTTTATCAAGGATAAAAGGTTCTACTGCAGACTTAAATTTTCCATGCTTAAAGATTTGAACTTCAACACCTAGTTTTTCAAGAGCGCCTTTAAAAAATGTTCTTTGAGCGCTTAAGCCTTTAAAATCAAGCATTCCGTGAGGTGGCATAAAAATATCATTAGCTACAGATGCTACATAATATCCTTTTTGACTGTAATCAGGTGCAAAAGCAGTAATAAACTTTCCTGAATCTTTAAACTTTAATAATGCAGTTCTAATCTCACTTAATGTAGCATAGCCAGTTACTGGGTTACCGCATTGCAAATAGATACCATTAATGTTTTCATCTTTTGATGCTTTTTCAATATTTTTTAGGATAACATTTAATCCTATAGCATCTTCGCCAAATGGAGATTCTCCCAAAAGTTCTGTTAAAGGATCCGAGACTGTTCTGTCTTTTATTACTTTGTCTAAGTCTAAAGTAAGTAAGGTGTTGTCTTTTATTTTGACTTGTTTTTCACTGCTCGAAGCAATACTTGCAATTACTATAAAAACAATTAAAACAATAAAAAGAGAAGTGAAAATTGAACCTAAAACGGTGAATAATAACGATCTGAAAAATTTTGCCATAAAATGTAAGGTTAAATTATGATAATTAAATTACAAACAAATGTATTAAAAGTTTTAATTTGCAGCCTATAATTTTGATAAAAAGGGATTCTTTTATAAGATTGATTTATTAATATTTACAGTTATGCATAAGATTTTATTATTGATTGGAGGAAATGAGGGAGATAGAGTTGAGAATATAATTCAATCAAAAAAACTCATTGCAGAAAGTATTGGGAAAATAGAATGTCAATCAGGAATATATGAAAGTGAGCCATGGGGATTTGAGCATGCTCAGAATTTTTTAAACCAGGTTGTTGAAATTCAAAGTGATAAGAGCCCTCATGAGGTTTTAAAGTTATCACAAGAAATTGAAAAAACTTTGGGGCGTAAGTCTAAGACCTCAACAGGATATGAAGGACGCACCATGGATATTGATATTTTGTTTTATGATTCTGAAATTATCAATACCCATGATTTAATAGTACCGCACCCTCATTTACATAAACGTAAATTCACGTTACTACCACTTGCGGAGAAATGGAATCAACTCCTTCATCCTGTAATCAATCAAATCATAAGTGATATATTAATTGCATGTAAAGATGAAGGATGGGTTAATAAATATGAATAGGTTATAATTTACTTCCAAAAGCTAAATCACCGGCATCACCTAACCCAGGCACTATATATTTCTTATCATTTAATTCTTTATCTACCGCGCCAATCCATAAAGTAATATTTTTATTTCCCATATGTTCCTTTACATATTCAATTCCCTCTTCACTTCCAATAATAGAAGCAATATGAATGTGTTTTGGATTTCCCTTGGTTAATATTGCTTTATAGGCAAGTTCCATAGAAGCACCGCTGGCAAGCATAGGATCTGTTAAAATTACAGTTTTTCCATCAAGTGAAGGAGAGGAGATGTATTCAATATGAATATCAAAATCACCTTTTTCATTGTATTTTCTATACGCTGAAACAAAGCAATTTTCAGCACTGTCAAAATAATTTAGAACACCTTGATGCAGAGGTAATCCTGCACGCAATATCGTTGCGATTACTACATTTTCTTCATAAACAAATTCATGAGATACTCCAAGGGGGGTTTGGATATCAATACTTTTGTATGTCAATTCTTTACTAATTTCATAAGCAAGAATTTCTCCCATTCGTTCAATGTTTTTTCGGAACCTTAGAGGGTCTTGCTGAATTTCTTTATCTCTTATTTCAGCAATAAATTGATTAAAAAGCGAATTTCTTTTGTTGAAAATATGGATATCCATTGTGTAAAAATTATAATTAAAATTTATTTATAATGTCAATAATATATTCTATTTCAGTGTGTTTAAGTGTTGAGTATAAGGGAATACTGACAACTTGATTGTGTATAGTTTCTGTTATAGGTAATTTTAATGATGAATATTTTATTAGAGCTTCTTGTTTATGAGGCGGAATAGGATAGTGAATCATTGTTCCGATGCCATTCTCATTCATATGATGAATAAACTCTTGTTGATTATTGCATCTGATTACAAATAAATGCCAAACATGAGCCTTATTATCAGAAACTGTTGGCAAAATTATTTTTTCATTTTTAATTTTAGAAAGATAAATATCAGCTATTTCTCTTCTTCTATCGTTCTCTACATCTAAATATTTAAGTTTAACTTCTAATAATGAAGCCTGAACTTCATCCAATCTTGAATTAATCCCTATATACTTGTTTTTATATTTTTCATAAGAACCGTAATTCGCCAATGCTCTGATAATTTTAGCAAGATTGGTATTGTTGGTTGTTACAGCACCAGCATCTCCTAACGCTCCCAAATTTTTTCCAGGGTAAAAACTAAATGCTGCTGCATCTCCAAGCGCTCCTGATTTTATTCCATTGAATTCTGCTCCAATTGCCTGGGCATTGTCTTCGAGTAGTAAAAGTTTATTGTCTTGGCATATTTTTTTTATTTCTTCTATTCCGGAAATCTGACCGTATAAATGAACAGTTAATATTGCCTTTGTTTTTGAAGTTATTGCCTCCTTAACTTTAATTGGATCAAGGTTAAATGTAGTAATATCAGGTTCTACAAATATTGGAGTGAGATTATTCTCAATGACAGAAAGTATGGTGGCAATGTAAGTGTTTGCTGGCACTATAATTTCATCACCAGTCTTTAGGATGCCAAGCTCTTTATATCCTCTAAAAATTAAAGTTAATGCATCAAGACCGTTTCCAACTCCGATTGCATTATTTACACCTATATATTTTGCTAAGGAATCTTCAAATTGCGAGACTCTATCACCTAAAATAAACCATCCTGAATCAATTACTGATTCAAAAGATTGTAATAGTTCTTCTTTATACTGAATATTTTGGCGTTTAAGATTTAGAAAAGGTATCTGCATTATAATTACTACTAATACTAAACTATCGTGGTATGCGTTATATTATTTATATTTGAATCAAAGATAAGAATTCTATTATGGATAATGAGCCTAGGATTATTGAACTTCCAAAAATTAAAGATTTTCGTGGAAATTTAAGCTTTTTGGAAGATAATAATCAGATTCCGTTTAAAATACAACGGGTTTATTGGATTTATGATGTACCAGGAGGAGAGGAGAGAGGCGGCCATGCCTTTAAAAATACAACTGAGTTTATTTTACCTTTGTCTGGAGGAATTACTGTTGAAACATTAAGAGGTGAAGAAAGTCAGATCTATAATCTTACAGAAACACATAAAGGATTGCTCATTCCCCCATACACATGGAGGAAAATCAAAGGCTTCTTATCTAACAGTATTTGTCTTGTAATTGCAGATACAAAATATGAG
Source organism: uncultured Saccharicrinis sp. (assembly GCA_963666825.2). Taxonomy (GTDB): domain Bacteria; phylum Bacteroidota; class Bacteroidia; order Bacteroidales; family Marinilabiliaceae; genus Saccharicrinis. The sequence goes on from OY763044.2 coordinate 5,355,396, forward strand.
GAGAGTGAGTATATGAGAGAAATTGAAGGATACAAAGCACATTATAAAAATTTACTTTTTCATTAATTATGTATTCATTAATTAAAAAGTTACTTCATTTAGTAGTACCAAGATCTATTGTTTTTAAGCTAGAACCATTTTTAAGGTCTTTTCATTATTTACTATATAAAGGGTCTTTATATAAATGTAATATATGCAATCGTGAATTGTCTCGGTTTCAAATAAGTGGAAATGATAAAATTTGTCCTTCATGTGGAAGTTTGGGGCGAAACAGAAGGCTATGGTATTTATTAACTAGCAGATTCCAAAAGGAAGGACAGAGAGTTCTTGATTTTTCTCCTTCACGATGTATTTATCGAAAGCAGAAAAAAGAAAATATAAAATATTTTCCAACCGATTTATCCGGGGATTTTATTGCTGAATATAAGTATGATATAACAAAGATAGAAGCTTCTGATTCTTATTTTGACCTAGTTATTTGTTATCATATTTTAGAACATGTAATAAATGACATTCAGGCTATGTCTGAGTTGTATAGAGTGTTAAATAAAGGTGGGGAATGTCTGATTCAAACTCCATATAAAAATGGGGATATTTATGAAGACTATTCTATTGTTGATGAGAATGAACGAAGAATGCATTTTGGACAAGAGGATCATGTTAGGATATATTCTGTTGAAGGATTAAAAAGGCGAATAGAAGAGGTAGGATTTGTTGTAGAAGTATTGGAATATAAAGAAGATGAAAGTAATCGCTATGGGTTTGATATAAACGAAGTGATATTGGTATGTAAAAAATAAGAAATGGGTTCAATAAAAAGTTGTAAAATTATCGATATTCCAAAAGTTTGTTCTACCAGAGGTTCGTTATCTTTCTTGGAATCTGAAAATATTATTCCATTTGAGATAAAAAGAGTTTATTATACTTATGATATTCCTTCAGGAGCAGAAAGAGGTGGTCATGCACACAAAGATCTTTTCCAACTTATTATACCCGTAAGTGGGAGTTTTAATGTTTTGATTGATGATGGAAACCAAAAGGATACTGTTTTTTTGAATAGTCCAAATAAAGCATTATTAATAACTCCTGGAATTTGGAGAGAGTTAAATAATTTTAGTACAGGAAGTGTAGTATTGGTTTTAGCTTCTGAAATTTACTCTGAAGAAGATTATATAAGAAACTATAGAGATTTTATTGAAAAATATGCTTGAAGTTGTTAGATATACAGATGATAAAAGAGCGGAATGGGATGAGTTTCTTGATGGATCAAAAAATGGGACCTTTCTTTTCAAACGTGATTACATGGAATATCATAAAGATCGGTTTAAAGATTTTTCATTAATGCTATATGAGAATAATAAATTAAAATCTCTTTTTCCTGGAAATATTATTAGAACTACATTTTATAGTCATCAGGGTTTAACATTTGGTGGGATTATATCTACCACAGAAACTGATAGTATAAAATATATTCAATATTTCAATGCATACAACGAATTTCTAGAAAGTGTATATATAGAAACAGTCATTTACAAATCTATTCCTCAGATTTATAAAAATAATTTTGGAGACGAGGATGCCTATGTAATGTATAGAGTAAATGCCGATTTAATTGGATGTAATCTTTCTTCATGTATTAATCTTGGTTCTAAAATTAAGTGGTCACGAAATAGAAAACGAAATTATTTAAAATCTGTAAAAGCAGGTGTGGAAATTAATAATTCTAATAGATGGAAGGATTTTTGGGAAATTATGATTCAGAATCTTAAAGAGAATCATGATGTTATGCCAGTTCATACATGCGAAGAGATGATTTCGTTAGTTCGAAGTTTTCCTAATAACATTGAATTATTGACAGCGACTTGTATGGGTGAACTTGTTGGGGGAGCAGTCTTATATAAATTTAATAATGTTCTTAAAGTACAATATGCACATGCATCCCATTTAGGAAAGGAAATAGGGGCTATAGATAATATATATCAATATCTTACTTTAAAATTTGATGATTCATTCAAATATATTGATTTTGGGACTTCAAATTTAAATAAAGGATTGTATGTTAACGAAGGATTGTTGAGACAGAAAGAAGGATTTGGAGCCAGAGGGGTTGTATTTAATGAATATCAATATAAAACAAAAAGTAGAGTTAAATAGTGCTTTAATATTTTTTACATTATAGAATTGTTAAAATAAATGGGTATATATAATTGGTTATTAAAAACATTGAATTTAACGAATAAAGAGTTTAGAGTACTATTTCTTATTATAATTTTAGGATTATTAATAAGAGGCTTTCTGATGTTTACCTATAAATTTCCTGTATTTACACCCGATAGTTATTCGTATATTGAGCTGGCGAGATTTATTGTAGAAAATAAGTTTAATCTTTATCAAGGCTGGCGTACTCCAGGATATCCATTATTGTTATTTATTTCATTTGGTCAATTTTACGAGGTTGTTGTAGGGATGCAAATATCAATGGATATTGTTGTAACTTATTTAATATATGACCTTATTAAAGTCTATTCAAAGAAAGTGGCGTTTTTTAGCTCAATTTTCTTTTTTACTCTTTTAAAACCGGTATTTTACGAGTTGAATATAATAACTGAAACTTCAACTCTCTTTTTTGTAACATTAATATTTTGGACGATTAATAAAATTGAAATTATCCAAAATAAGGCTAACTATAGACAAGTTTTATGGTTGTCAGCTATGCTTACATTTTGTTTTTTACTCAGACCAATGTTTATATTCATGACTCCAGTTTTAGCATTTTTTATGATATGTAATCTTAAAAGAAAAATTATTAAGCGAAATATTATCAAAGTTTTAATTGTAATTATATTCCCTTTTTCTGCATATTTTGGATGGTCCTATATAAATTATTTAAATAATAATTGGTTTACAGTAACAACTTATTCTGGAATCAATTTAGCGCAAAGAACGCTGCCTTTTTTCAACAAGGCCCCGGATGATTATAAAATAATAAAAGATATTTATCAGAAACATATTGATGATTCTGAAATGATAATGGATGGGAAATTTATTTTTACAACCAATGAAGAAAAAGAGATTTTTGAAAGGTTAAGAAAGGGTCCAAACAAGAATATTATTGAATCTTTGTCAATATGGAGAGCTTATAATGAATTGTTATTAAAGACATCTCTATCAGGTCCTGAGTTGTCTAAGTTATTGCAGCGAATAAGTTTAGATTTAATAAAAGAATATCCAATCGAATATTTTAAAGGTGTAAAAGTCTCTTGGTTTTATTTCTGGAAACATAATGATTATCCAATTAAATTCGATTACTTTAAAAATAAAAGATTAAGTGAAGTAATTACTTCGGTGTATAATTTGCAACGTTTTGTTCTTATTCTTTTAAATATATTGCTTATGCCTGTTGTTCTTATTTCTATTGTTAAAGTAATTAAGACAAATAAAATCTTTACTAATGAGATTTTTCTTATTTCTGTTATTCTAGTGTCTTCTATTCTACAAGCGTTAGTTACATATGGTGGAAGTTCCAGGTTTTCATTCCCTTTATTGCCATTAATTATTATACTTGAGGGTTGTGTATTGGTTAAGCTTTTAAGGAAAAGGTTTAAAGCTGTAGTTGTCTAGATTAGAATGTTTATTAGCAATAATTAATGTTAAAGTATTGCGAAATATTATGTAAAATATTATTAACCATCTCTTTGTTCTTAGCCTTTAAGATATAAACTGCTACTATGTTATCTGGCCCATTATTAATTGTAACTGTATCACCTTTTTTCTTGATTGGATAGCGCTCTAAAATATTGATATCATTAGGGAGTTGTTCATAAACAGAATCAAACTTTCCATCTTTGGACGATCTTAAAATTAATTGAAAAATATAACCCTTAAATTTATTATTGGGTACCTCAATAGTTTCTCCAATAGCCAAATTTAGTGCTAATTTTGCTAAATTTATATTGCAAAAACTTTCTATTGTTTTAGGAATGTAGTTTCCTCCAAATCTTGGTCCAAGTTCAATAAAGTAAATTTCATCATTATTTCCAATTCTTAATTCAATATTTAATCCTCCTTGATTATAGTCAATTAGTTTTATAAACCTTTGTATTTCAGAAATGATTTTATCTATTTGTGAGGGATTTAAGGAAGTTGGAAATACTGTTGAAATAGGTTGGAATTTTTGTTCATCTTTTCCAAAAAATTGATCTCCCAATTGGGAAAAAACTATTTTCCCATTTTGAATAATAGCATCACCATGTATTTGATTGAATTTTGTTGATATATAATCTTCTATAATTATTTTTTTACCAAAAGAATAAGACAAAGATCTAGGGAGGAATTTGATTAATTCAGAAAGATTATTAATGACATATACACCCTTACTCCCTGCTCGATCAATGGGTTTAATAATTGAAGGGTATTTTATATTAAGGCTATTAAGGTTGGTCGAGGATGAAATAATATTAAATTTCGGGGTATTAAAATTATGTTGAGATAAAAATGTTCTAAATTTTTCTTTGTTTGACATAATAGAAACAGATTTATATAAACTTCCTGATAATTCTAATTTGGAAGCAATATGTGCTGCTGCAATAGCACCAATGTCTGTACTAAATGAAGAAACAGCTGTAATGTTTTCTTCTTTTGATAGTTGTAAAAGTTTTTTAAAATCTAATAAGCTAATGTTGTATGACTTATCTGCACATAAATGTCCTGTATTTTCAGGATTATTATCGCAGGTAATAACATGATAACCATTTTTTTTTGCTTCAATAATTAAATCAATATGATCCTGCAAAGCAGGAAGAATAAGGATTTTTTTCTTGTTTGAGATTTGTTTTTGCATATTGCAAAAGTAATATTAAGAATTTCCATTTTATATAAAAACTAAAAATATCAATGAATTATAAGAAAGTAAACAAACATGCGTTATTAGAATATATTTAGCATATATGAAAGTATTATTAATGGGAGATTTTAGTGGGTTTCATTATAATCTTGCACAGGGATTGAAGAAACTGGGAGTGGATGTTACTCTTGCTTCAACAGGAGATGGTTGGAAGAATATACCAAGAGATATAGATATTAAACAACCAGTTAAATATAAACATTTGGGTTTTGGATATAAGCTACTTAAAAACTATAAAAATTTCGTTGGTTATGATGTTGTTCAGTTAGTATCTCCTAATTTTATTATGTCATCACCGTGGTTTACCAGTATGTTTTTTGATATCCTTAAAGCTGGTAATGATAAATTTTTTGTTTGTGCAACAGCAATGGATTATCATTATGTTAGTTATGCATTGACAGGGAAGTTAAAATATTCAGTTTTTTATGTTCCTGGTGCAAGTGAGGATCCATATGTTGAAGCAATGAGGAAATTATCTGAAAATGTCGAGTTGAAAAAATTAGAAGAAAAAGTATCTGATTATTGTAGTGGAATAATATCAACATCTATTGGGTATCATATTGCATATGAAAACTCGTTTCCTGGCAAAACAAAGTTTATCCCCCTTCCAATAAATACAGATGAGTTTATGTATAAATCTACATTATCTAAAGATTCTAAAAAGATTAAATTCTTATTAGGATTGATGAAAAATCGAATGGGGATAAAAGGAACTGATAGGATTTACAATGTTCTAACGAAGTTAAAAGAAAGATATCCAAACAATGTAGATTTAAATATTATAGATTCTTTGCCTTATAATGAGTATGTTAAAATGATAGATTCTTCACACGTTTTATGTGATCAACTATATGCCTATGGAATTGGGATGAATGGTTTAATTGCCCAGTCTAAGGGACTAATAGTTGGAGGAGGAGCTGATGTTGATTTATATGCTGCTTTAGGAGAATACTCTAACAGACCAATACTGGATCTAAATACATCAGATGAAAAAATGTTTTCAATATTTGAGATGTTATTAGAAGATCGAAGTGCATTAATTAAGCAGTCGTATGATAGTAGGAAATTTGTTGTAGATAATTATAATTACATTAAAGTAGCTCAGCAATACATAGATTTTTGGCAAAAAAATAACAATTGAAAAAACACATCATACATATTGCAAATAAGTATAAAAAGAATAATTTTTTTAAAATATCTCTTAAGAATTCTTATCAAGTAATATTAAGATTCTTTGTAGGTATTTTAAATATTAAAATATTGTCTATTTGGTTAGGCGCTAGTGGATTAGCTTTGATGGGGCAATTTGGAAATTTTGTTCAGATTGCTGTAAATTTTGCTGGCGGAGGAATTAATCAGGGCGTAACGAAATTATCAGCGGTTTACAGTTCTTCCAAGAATAGAAGTCAAATAGTTTTAGGAAATAGTTTATTGATATCTTTCTCATTAGGTGTGATTGCTTCTCTAGCATCTTTTTTGCTGGCAGAGGAACTATCTATTTTTATACTTAGTGATGTAAATTATAGTGTATGGTTTAAAGCGGGTGGAATATTGTTTTTTTCTCTTTCTTGTAATAATGTCTTAATTGCGTATTTAAATGGAAAAAGAAAGTACAAAGAGTTTATTAGAGTTAATATATTATCTACACTAATTAATGTAATTATTAGTGTACCATTAATTTATTTTTGGAGACTGGATGGTGCAATATTTAGTCAATTTATTTCTGCAGTTATAAATCTGGTAATTGTAGGATTATATTGTAGACTAGATATTAAGAATGCTCTTAGAACCGCTTCTCCTTCATGGTACACTATAAAAAGGGTTTTAGGATTTGGTTTAATGCTTTTGTTTGCATCGAGTATCTCACCTATTGTTTCTATAATTATTAGAAGAGTAATAATACATCATTATTCATTAGCAGATGCCGGTTTATGGGAAGGCATTTCTCGAATTTCAAAAACAATATTTGGATTAGGAGTTTCGACATTAAGTCTTTATTATATACCTATGATTTCAAATGTGTTATCAGGGAAACTACTTCATGATAAAATTTTGGATACAATAAAAATGGCAATGCCTATTATATTTGTTATTATTTTTTTAATATATATATATCGTAAAATTATTGTAAATGCCTTATTTACTGAAGAGTTTTATGAAATGCAAGAGATGTTTTTGTTCCAGAATATAGGGGACTTTTTTAGGTTGTTTAATTGGTTTTTTTCAGTAACATTGATAATTAAAGAAAAAATTACTGTTTATATTCTCAGTGAGATATTTATGTCTGTAGTTTATATAGCTTTAATTTATTTTCTTATTCCAATAATAGGTGTAAAAAACTTAACTCTGCCATATATGTTAAATACCGTTGTATATTTATTCCTAAGTCAGTATTTATACCGAAAATACGTTTATATAAAATGAAGATTATAATTCCAGTTGTCGTTTGTTTTGATGATAATTATTTAATTCCAGCGAATGTTTGTATTTATTCATTATTGAAAAGTGCAGAAGAGAGCACATTTTATGAAGTAAATGTATTATATAAGGATGGCAGGTTGTCTAAAGAAAGTATAAATAAAACTCAAGATACAATTAATGGCTTTCGAAATTGTTCTATTAGATTTATCAACATAGGTAATCTTTTTGACAGGCAATATGAGGTAGAGGATTTTACAATTGAAAATTACTTTAGATTAGCTATACCAGAGTATTTTAAAGAAGAAGAAAAAGTGATTTATCTTGATTGTGATACAATTATTACAAGTGATTTATCTAAATTCATTGATGTTAATTTTTCAGGTTATTCAATTGTGGCTGTTAAGGATAGGTTAGCCCAAACAAATAAGAACTTTCAGAGATATATTAAAACTAATAGCCTTGATCCATCAAGATATTTTAACTCTGGAGTTTTAATCTTTAATGTGGAAAAGATTAATTCAGAAGGTGGGATTTTAAGAGGAAATCAAGAGTTGCTACAAAGATCTTATCGTTATGTCGATCAGGATATGTTAAATGTTGGATATTTAAATGATGTTCTTTTAGTGTCGGAAGAATATAATTACACGATTACTGGAGCTGAAATAGATGTGCTAAAAATACCCAAAATTATTCATTTTGTTTATAAAAAACCATGGAAGCACATCTGCCCCTTTAATGATTTATGGTGGGATTACTATAGGCAATTACATTTATATGATGAACGTTTTTATTTGAGATATATACAGAATCAGTATAAAGATATTGATAAACACATTTGTATTGGACGTGCCTTAGCAAAAATTGGATTTTATAAATTAATTGTTGGGATTAGATCAATACTTTATTCATTACATATATTATCAAACAATTAACCCCTCATCAGCAAAACTAAAATACCCCTCATCAGTAATAATGATATGATCTAAAACCGGGATGTCCATCGTTTTTCCGGCATCCTTTAATTTATTTGTTATAGATTTATCTTGCTGACTGGGAAGCTTATTGCCAGAAGGGTGATTGTGACAAAGAATAATTGAAGAAGCAAGTTGATCAATACCTGCTTTCATTATTAATCTTGTGTCAATAACAGTTCCGGATAATCCCCCCTGACTGATTTTTTGAGTAGTAATGACTTTATTTGCTCTGTTGAGTAGGATGATCCAGAATTCTTCATGTGGTAAATCCGCAAGTACTGGATGCATCAATTCATAAACATCATTGCTGCTCTTTATTTGAGACTTTTGTTCTATTTCACTAAGCTTTCTTCTTCTCCCTAATTCTAAAGCTGCAATAATTGTAATTGCTTTTGCCTCTCCAATACCTATGTATTTTTTTTGTAATTGTTCAATCGTAGTCTTCCCTAATTGATTCAAATTATTCTTTACATCATATAAGATTCTTTTAGAGAGATCCACAGCTGATTCGTTTTTATTACCAGAACCTATAAGAATTGCAATTAGTTCGGCATTTGATAGTGAGGATAATCCTTTTGAAAGTAGTTTTTCTCTTGGACGGTCTTCTACAGCCCAATTTTTTATGCTTAGTTTTTGGTAGGTCATAGCATTGTGTTAAATAATTTATTAAAGATTACACTAAATCTAAGTAACAAATTTAACAATGCCAAATATTATGAAAATAAAAAAGCCTTCATGTTTTCCATGAAGGCTTAAATTGTACTCCGTAGGGGAATCGAACCCCTGTTACCAGGATGAAAACCTGGCGTCCTAACCCCTAGACGAACGGAGCATCTTTATTAGCTATTAAAGCTTGTTAATATGCTTAGCTAACTTTGATTTTAAGTTAGAAGCTTTATTTTTATGAATAACGTTTCTTTTTGCTAATTTATCAAGCATTGCAGCTACTTTAGGAAACATTTCATTAGCAGTTTCTTTTTCGCTAGTATTACGTAATTTTTTTACTGCATTACGAGTAGTTTTTGCATAATACTTATTATGTAATCTTCTTTTTTCTGCTTGACGAATTCTCTTTAACGCCGATTTATGATTTGCCATCTTACTATCGTTATTATATCAACCTTTTTACTTAGTACTCCGTAGGGGAATCGAACCCCTGTTACCAGGATGAAAACCTGGCGTCCTAACCCCTAGACGAACGGAGCATTTTGTTTTGATAACGTTGTTACCGTTTCAAATGCGGATGCAAAGATATATCAAAAATGATATACTCCAAATATTTTTTTAAAAAAAATAATAAAAAAATCACTTTACTCAGTAAATCAATTAAATACAGTTTGTAAAAAAATCATTTAATTTTAAACCTATAGATATTAGATGAAAAATTTATGTGTGATTTTCGATAATGTATTTATTCTTTTTATAATTTTGCAATCAAATTTTAAAGGATAGTGGATGGATTTGACTGATTGCAACCACTCTAAAAAAGTGCTAAAATGCATATCTTTCCTTTTTCTATCCTCATTATTTTTATTCATTTAAATTAAATAATTAATAGTAATGGGATATTTATTTACATCAGAATCGGTATCAGAAGGACATCCGGATAAAGTGGCTGATCAAATTTCAGATGCATTATTAGATGAGTTTTTACGTCAGGATAAGGAATCAAAAGTAGCAGCAGAAACTCTTGTTACTACCGGACTGGTTGTTTTAAGTGGTGAAGTTAAAACGAATGGCTATGTTCCTGTTCAGAATATTGCTCGTAGAGTAATTGATAGAATCGGGTATACTAAATCTGAGTATATGTTTGATTCAGGTTCGTGTGGAGTTATTTCTGCTATTCATGAGCAAAGTGAAGATATTAACAGGGGAGTTGAGCGTGAGGATGAAGATAATCAAGGTGCAGGTGATCAAGGGATGATGTTTGGTTATGCTTGTACAGAAACTGCTGAGTTTATGCCATTCCCTTTACATTTGTCACATCTTCTTTTAATAGAGTTGGCTGCAATCCGACGAGAAGAAAAAGAAATGACGTATTTACGACCAGATTCAAAGTCGCAGGTTACAATGGAATATGGTGATGATAACAAGCCTGTAAGAGTTCATACAATAGTTATTTCTACACAGCATGATGAGTTTGATGAAGAAACAACCATGCTGCTAAAGATTAAGGAAGACGTAAAGAATATTCTTATTCCTAGAGTAAAATCTAAATTGAGTGCAGAAGAGGCAAGTTTAATTGATGACAATTATATATTACATGTTAATCCAACTGGTAAATTTGTAATTGGTGGTCCTCATGGTGATACTGGTTTAACAGGACGTAAAATTATTGTTGATACATATGGAGGAAAAGGTGCTCATGGTGGTGGTGCTTTCTCTGGTAAAGATAGTTCTAAAGTTGATAGGTCAGCAGCATATGCAGCAAGACATATTGCAAAAAATATGGTTGCAGCTGGAATTGCAGAAGAAGTGTTAGTACAGGTTGCATATGCTATTGGCGTTGCTAATCCTGTTGGTTTATTTGTAAATACCTATGGTACATCAAAAGTTGATTTAACAGATGGACAAATAGCAGAAAAAATTAATTCTATTTTTGATATGCGTCCGGCTGCAATAGTGAAACGTTTTGGATTAAAGAATCCAATTTTTGAAGCTACAGCTGCTTATGGTCATGTTGGAAGAACTCCGTATAAAGACAAAGTTGTTGTTAAAGAAAATGGAGTAGAGGTTGAGAAAGAAGTTGAATTTTTTACTTGGGAAAAATTAGACTTCGTAGATCAAATTAAAACTGCCTTTGGTTTATAATTAAATAAGTGCTTGATTCAGAAGTTGTTTTAGTGTATAATAACTTCTGAATTCTTTTCTGAAAATTAAAGATTAACACGCTTTAACTTTTTTTTCAACGTGTTCACTAAATAAACACCTACATTTGTAATGTAGATTTTTTTTCATAGATTTAGATTTGGTTAACAAAGCTGATTTTAAGGGTAAAGGATAGATGTTCCATCTATCCTTTTTTCGTTTCTATTCTTTTCTCAATAAAATTTCATCTAAATAATTTGTTATAACATTTTCTATTGAACAATGTATCCTTAACTTTAGTGTTTCTATTACAAAGGATGGATTTATGACATCAGTAGATAATTCAGGTAAAATAGTTAAAAGCATAAGGCCTTCAAAAATCATATTGCCAATATTAATTGGTATAGTGATTTCTGGCTATATGCTATATAGAGAGTATACGCCTGGAAGTTTTGATCTGATGCAATTTGGCTTTTCTACTTTGTTTTGGCTTTTGTTTTCACTTCTATTAATGGCGATACGTGATTTTGGCTATATCATCAGAATCAGGTTGCTTTCTCAGAATCAACTTTCCTGGCAAAAAGCTTTTTCAATTGTTATGTTGTGGGAATTTACTTCTGCCATTACTCCTTCTGCTATTGGAGGAACAAGTGTTGCTATTTTCTTTTTAAATAAAGAAGGGATTAGGATTGGGAGAAGTACTGCAATTGTTATGGTAACCTCCTTTTTAGATGAACTGTATTTTATTATCGCCTTCCCCTTAATACTTTTAATTATCGGACGAAGCGATATTTTTGGTTTTGGAGTGGATGGACTGGAAAAGCTACCTTGGTATAAAAATCAGTTTTTAATATTTGCTATTGCTGGTTATGGATTAAAGCTATTATATACATTAGTGTTAATATATGGATTGTTTGTAAATCCAAGAGGGCTTAAGTTTTTATTGCTTTGGATTTTTAAATTACCGATTATACGCAAATGGAGGCCTGATGCAAATGAATCTGGCTCCGATTTAATTATTGCTTCAAAAGAATTTAAAAGCTGGTCGTTAATGAATTGGTTTAAAGCTTTTTTTGCAACAATGTTGAGTTGGACAAGTCGTTATTGGGTTGTTAATACTATTATAATTGCCTTTTTTGGGTTTAAATTCATGAACTTTGAAAATAACCTATTGGTATTTGGTAAACAATTGGTTATGTGGATTATGATGTTGGTAAGTCCTACGCCAGGTGGTAGTGGTTTTGCAGAATACGTTTTTAAAGAGTTCCTAAATGGATTAGTTCCTGATGGTACTGGAGTAACTCTTGCTTTTGTATGGAGAGTGTTGAGTTATTATCCATATTTGTTTATCGGAATATTGATTGTGCCGCGCTGGGTACGTAAGCACTTCATAAAGCGTTAGTTATATTTGATAAATCGTCTGATTTTTGTGACTAAACACAGCAGGTGGTTTTTAGTTTATCCTTAACTTGTTTTACGAAATATTTATAATAATATGTAATATCCCCGTTTTACTATTAACTGTTTTTGTTTAATAAAGTTTTAATTAATTATTGTAACGTGAGGAATATAATATTCATCTTTATTGTTTTGTTGATTTTTTCTTGTAAGAATCAACAAAAAAGCAATAATGAGATTGTTGAAGTTAATAAAAAAGAGATCTTAATATACTGCGAAAATGTTATGGTTCCTGCTTTAATGGAACTGAAAGATGACTTTGAAGCAGAAAAAGAGTGTGTTGTAAAGTTGCATAATGATTGTTCCCAAAATCTTGCAAGTTTAATACAATATTCACTAAATGGAGATATTTACTTACCTGCATCAAAAGAAGGTTTTAAGAAATTACAAGGGACATCAAAATCATTTATAACAGATTCTGTTTTTATTGGATTTAATCCTTTGGTAGTTATGTCTTTAAAGGGCAATCCTTCAAATTATAATGGAGATATGAATTCATTAGTAGATGAAAAATATGCGCTGATTATAGCTAATCCGGAAACATCATCTCTTGGTTTTGAGACAAGAAAATTACTTCGAAAGAAAAAACTATATGAAGATTTGATCTTAAATGTTGTTGCATTATCCACGGATTCAAGAGGATTAGTTAAGAGTTTAGTGAATGATGAGGCGCAGTTAATTATCAATTGGCAAAGTGATCTTTATCATAATGGGAACTTAAATGAAGTTGATGTTTTTCCAATATCGGATGACGATTCCCCATCTGCAGAAATCTACGCAGGAATATTATCTACAAGTAACAATTCAGATTTAGCAAGAGACTTTATTAACTATGCCACAGGAGAAAAGGGAATTTCTGTATTTAGAAAGTACGGAATTAATAGGAGGAAGTCATTAATTTTTTAAATTTATACTCGATTTATATAAATTGATGACTAGTGACTAAGGATAAAAGTAGAAATAGGTCTGTAAAGGTATTTGACGAATCTATTATCGTTAAATTATATCTGTTGTTGGCAATTTTTTTGCTAACAATTGCAGCTATAATGGTAATTGAAAACTATTTTGACCAGGCATATATTCTTCGTTATCAGAAAATTATTCATAATCAGGAGCAAAAACAAAAAATAGATAAGGTTCTTCAAAAAAATATTTTAAAACTTAATTTACTTTATAAGGGTTTTACTAACATTGAACATCCTCAGGAGCTTAAGAATACCCAAAATGATATTGCCTCTTTAATTTCAGAAAGCCTTGATATTGTAGAGATTCTGGATAAAGGTGGTACTTTAAACGAAGTAAAACCCGTAAATCTTCAGGATACCGAGCAGATCACGGAGATTATTGTACATGAAATTGATGAGTTCACAGGTAGTATTCCTGAGATTCGTGAATTAGCTCCTAAAATAGGCGATTTGGAATTGCTTGCAGATAAGATAAGTGCTATTATTTCCTCTAATCTTGAGGATCCGGTAATGGAAAGGGAAAACTATCTTCAAACAATCAATTTTTATATAAAACAATCAGAATCTTTATTTTCAAGAATTAATGAGATTGAAAATAAAATCTCATATGATATTAATAAGAATGTTGTTTCACTGAATAATGCCAGCATAAATATTATTAGTAAATACAATAATATTAAGTATTCTATTTTGTTCATATTTAATTTGTTAGCGATTGTGGTAACTTACTATTTAATTGCCCAGATTAAAAAAGTGATATTAAATAGAAAAAAGGCAGAAGAGAGTAATGAAAAATTATTACAGGCAGTTGAGCAAAGTCCAATGTCAATTATGATTACTGACACAAAAGGTAATATTGAGTATGTTAATAAAGGTTTCGAAGAGATATCCGGATATAATAAGGGAGAAGTAATAAACAGAAACATTGATGCATTCCATCAAACTAATAATAATAATTCTCCTGCTTTTTGGAATACTATTCAGGCTGGAAGAATTTGGACTGGCGAAATAAATAATAAAAAGAAAAGTGGAGAGGTGTATTGGGAGAAGGTGTTGATTTCTCCTGTGTTAAGTAAGTCAAAAACAATATCATCTTTTATTGCTATTAAGGAAGATATTACGGAAAAAAGAAATTTGACACTGTCTTTGGAAGAATCCATTGAATCAATGAAGACCATCATCGAAAATCTTCCTGTTGGTATATTGATAGTAAATAATCAAAAGGAGATTATTCAGGCAAATGATACTGCAGCTAAAATAATGGGTTATAAGGTACCCAAAGAAGTACTTGAAGCCAGTAAAAATCAAGAGTATGAAGAGGTGTTTATTACTCAAAAGGAAGAACATGTTTCAGATCCAACTACAAGAATAGTAATCTCAGTTCTTGAAGAACAGTTAATTGTTAAGCAAAATAACATCTCTCGTTCTATATTAAAGAATATTATTCCGATAAAACTAAATAATGAGGATTGTTATTTAGAAGCCTTTATGGATATTAGTGCTCAAAAGGAAATTCAAAAAAGAGAAGCCGATTCTAATAAAGCTAAGTCTGAATTTCTCGCTAATATGAGTCATGAAATTCGTACTCCAATGAATGGTATTATTGGTGCAACAGAACTTTTAGGGAATACAAAATTATCTAAAGAACAAAGTAATGTTGTATCTATCATTGGTCGCTCATGTGAAAATCTTTTAAACATTATTAATGATATTCTGGACTTCTCGAAAATTGAAGCAGGTAAGATGAAAATTGAGCCTTACCCATTTAATTTTAGGTCGACGATGGATTATTTAATGGATCAGATGTCATTTAAGACAAATGAAAAGGGAATTGAATTAATTAGCAGTGTTGAGCAAACGATACCAAATATTTTAATCGGTGACGAAAGCCGATTAATACAGGTGTTAATTAATCTGTTGGGAAATTCGGTAAAATTTACATCTGAAGGTGAAGTCGTATTAAAAGTTGAGGTTAGTAAACAGATAGGTTCGCAGATTACCTTACATTTTGCTGTTGAGGATTCGGGAATTGGAATTCCAAAGGATAAACTGGAGAAAATATTTGAATCATTCACTCAGGCAGATGGTTCAACAACACGTAAGTTTGGAGGAACTGGTCTTGGTACCAGTATTTCAAAAATGCTTATCGAATTAATGGGTGGAAAAATATGGGTTGAGAGTCCAAATCCAAATTTTGCTTGGAGTACTGAAAACCCAGGTTCTATTTTCCATTTTATATTACCTTTTGACATTGATAAAAATCAGGAAACGAATGAGCTTCAGGAAGGTCGTTTTAAAGGAATTAAGACATTAGTTATAGATAATCATAAAACCAACTTACTTTTATTAAAGAAAACCTTAAATAATTGGGGTATTGTTTCGCAAAGTTGTTCGGATGAGAAAACAGCAATTGATTTTGTAAAAGAAAAGAAAGATCTGGAGCTGATTATAATAGATTCTCATATTTTTAGCAGGATTGAAGATGATTTTGTTGCTACATTAAAATCTATCAATGATAAAGTAAAAGTTATTCTATTTACTTCGGATTTACATTGGAATCAGAAATACGATTTTAAATCAATTGATAATGTGTTGCATAAACCAATTAAGCATAATCAATTGTTTGAAGCCATTAAGGAGATGTTTTTAGGTACACATCTGCAAGAAGAAGGTGGTAAAAAGGATAAAATCCCATTTGAAGAAAAGATAAAAAATAAAATTATCTTGCTTGTAGAGGATAATATTATCAATCAAAAGATTGCCGAAAAAATGCTGGATAAAATAGGCCTGAAGTTAGCTATAGCTAATAATGGTAAAGAAGCTGTTGATCTGGTGTTAAGCGGTGATGTGACTTTTGATTTGATTTTAATGGATGTTCAAATGCCTATTATGAATGGCTTGGATGCCACTAGAGCCTTAAGAGAGAATCATATTGATCTTCCAATTGTTGCTATGACTGCAAATGCCATGAAAGGTGATAGGGAGGTATGTATTGAAGCTGGAATGAATGATTATATCGGCAAGCCGGTTAAATTGGATGATTTGGCTCAATTAATGGATAAGTGGCTCTAATATGTTATAAAGTCTCTGGATTTTATATTGTTTGTTTTTTGAAATAATTATTTAACTTCGCATACACTTTTTTAAGGGGTGCCTAAAATTCAGGCTGAGATCATACCCATTGAACCTGTACAGGTAATGCTGTAAAGGGATTATGTGATTTCTACACGATGTTATCGGCACCATATTTTTTAAATAATAACTCTCTAGAGTAAAATTAAATTGTATGGTAATTTTTGTAAACGATGAAAAGAAAAAGGTTTTAGAAAACCTGATTCTTTCAGATCTATTTAAAGAAATAGGGTTGAATTCTTCAACTAAAGGGATGGCTATTGCTATTAACGAGCAAATAGTGCTTCAAAGTCGATGGGAATCGACTATTCTCTCAGAAAATGATAAAGTCCTTATAATTTCTGCAACTAAGGGAGGGTGATATATTCTCCAGATTTTTGAGTAAGATATTGTACAAATATTCTAATATAGATTTTTTGATTAGGAGACGGCATAGGCAGTCTTTATATGCAGATCTATTGTTTATGGTATTGTAAATGCTTCCTCGTGAACTAATAGTTCATCTTGGATTGTTGTATCTGCTCTTCTTCATATTAATTCAGTTTTCAAAATCAATATTTAAGCTTTAAAATGAATCAAAAAAAGGATGTGCAAATTACAACAGGCTCCTTTCCTAAATCGAAAAAGATTTATGTAAAAGGACATCTGTTTGATATTAAGGTTCCAATGCGCCAGATAAAATTATCGGATACATTAACATCTAAAGGCGAAAATAAAAAAAATGAACCAATCACAGTTTATGATACATCAGGACCTTACACTGATCCGGATTATAAAGTTGATTTAACCCAAGGATTACCAAAAATTAGGGAATCCTGGGTAATTGAAAGGAAAGATGTTGAGCAACTACCAGAAAAAAGTTCGGAATACGGTAAGAAAAGGTTAGGGGATAAATCACTAGATCCTATCAGGCATCAGCATCAACGACTGAAGCCTTTTAGAGCAAAGGATGGAAAAATCGTAACACAATATTATTATGCCAAACAAGGGACCATTACACCAGAGATGGAATACATTGCTATACGTGAAAATCAAAATGCAAAAGAGTATTACCAGTCTATTGGATTAAGTGAGTCGCAATTAGAAGCTATTCCTTTTATCACTCCTGAATTCGTTAGGGATGAGGTTGCTGCAGGTAGGGCAATTATTCCGGGTAATATAAATCACCCGGAAGCTGAACCAATGATTATTGGGCGCAACTTTTTAGTTAAGATTAATGCAAATATTGGTAATTCGCCAATAACTTCGAGCATTGAAGAAGAAGTAGAGAAAGCAGTATGGGCTTTTAGATGGGGAGCTGATACCATAATGGACTTATCCACCGGTGCAAATATTCATGAAACCCGAGAGTGGATCATTCGAAACTCTCCGGTTCCGGTTGGTACTGTTCCTCTGTATCAGGCTTTGGAAAAAGTAAATGGTAAGGCAGAAGAATTAACCTGGGAAATATATAAGGATACATTAATTGAGCAATGTGAGCAAGGAGTGGATTATTTCACTATTCATGCAGGTATGCTTAAGGATCTGGTAAAAAAGTCTGAGAAAAGAAAAACCGGTATTGTTTCGAGAGGTGGAAGTATTATGGCAAAGTGGTGTATGACTCATGATATGGAGAATTTTACCTATACACACTTTGAAGAAATATGTGATATTCTGGCTCAATATGATGTGGCCGTTTCTTTAGGAGACGCAATGCGTCCGGGAAGTATTTATGATGCCAATGATGAAGCGCAGTTTGGCGAGTTAAAAGTGCTTGGCGAGTTGACAAAAGTTGCTTGGCAGCATCATGTTCAGGTTATTATTGAAGGTCCAGGCCATGTTCCAATGCATCTGGTAAAAAAGAATATGGAAGAGCAATTACGTCTTTGTCATGAGGCTCCGTTTTATACTTTAGGTCCTTTGGTTACAGATATTGCCCCGGGCTACGATCACATAACAAGTGCAATTGGTGCTTCAATGATTGGGTGGTTTGGTACCGCTATGTTGTGTTATGTTACACCTAAAGAACATTTGGGTTTACCTAATAAAGATGATGTACGGACAGGAGTTGTAACTTATAAATTGGCTGCTCACGCTGCAGATTTAGCAAAAGGTTTCCCGGGTGCTGACATTAGAGATAATGCAATGAGTAAAGCTCGCTTTGAGTTTAGATGGCGAGATCAGTTTGCACTGGCATTAGATCCTGAAAAGGCTATTTCTGATCATGATGAAACATTACCTGATGAGGAGGATAAGGTTTCGCACTATTGCTCCATGTGTGGAGAGCATTTTTGCTCCATGCGTGCAAACAGAGAAGTTAGAGAAAAAATAAAAAATCAAACTGCTGCATGTGGTGCAGGAGTTCAATAAAATATAAGCAATGGATACACTTAAAATTGCAGACAAAGAATTTAAGTCAAGACTATTTACAGGAACAGGTAAATTTAATTCAAACCATATGATGGCTGAAGCGATTAAAGCTTCAGGTTCGGAGTTAGTAACTGTAGCCTTAAAGCGAGTTGATATGAAAGGGAATAATGATGATATGATTGATTATTTAAATATTCCAGGTTTAAACTTGCTTCCTAATACCAGTGGTGTTAGGAATGCAAGGGAGGCTATATTTGCTTCTCAGTTAGCACGTGAAGCCTTAGGTACAAATTGGATTAAGCTTGAAATTCATCCTGATCCAAAATATTTATTACCAGATGGAGAAGAAACGCTAAAGGCCTGTTATGAACTGGCTAAAGATGGTTTTGTTATTCTCCCTTATATACATGCAGATCCTGTATTGTGTAAGAAGTTGGAAGATGCTGGAGCTTCAGCTGTAATGCCTTTGGGTTCACCTATTGGGACTAATCAAGGACTTAAAACTCGTGATTTCTTAAAGATAATTATTGAACAGTCGAACTTGCCTGTGGTTGTAGATGCTGGAATTGGCTCTCCTTCGCATGCAGCAGAAGCAATGGAGTTGGGTGCTGATGCTGTATTGGTTAATACGGCTATTGCTGTTGCTAAATATCCGATACAAATGGGAAAAGCATTTAAAATGAGTGTTGAAGCAGGTAGGATTGCCTACTTGTCAGGACTTGGAAAAGTAAGTGCCTATGCCGAGGCAAGCAGTCCCTTAACCAGTTTCTTAAGTTAGATTTTATAACAAAAGATTATAATGAGCTTTTATCATATACATGAGCAATACGACTGGGATGAAGTAACCTCTTCAATCCATTCGAAAACTACATTTGATGTGGAGCAGGCACTAAATGCTACAAGACCAGATCTGGAAGATTTTAAGTCTTTAATATCTCCTGCTGCGGTACCCTATCTGGAACAGATGGCTCAAAAGAGTTTTCAGCTTACTCAAACTCGTTTTGGAAAGACCATACAAATGTATATTCCACTGTATCTTTCGAATGAATGCGCCAATGGTTGTATTTATTGTGGATTTAATTGTAAAAATCAGATTGATAGATGTACACTTTCAAAAGAACAGGTTCTTGATGAGGTGAAGCATATTAAATCCATGGGTTTTGAGCATTTACTTTTGGTAACAGGTGAACATCCTAAAAAGTGTGGTGTTGATTATGTTGAAGAAGTTTTGGCTATGCTGAAATCAGAGTTTGCAAATCTTTCCATAGAGATTGCGCCAATGGATTTAGAGGATTATAATCAGCTAAAGAAGCATGGATTAAATACTGTGTATGTTTATCAGGAAACGTATAATAAAAATAAATATCCTGAATATCATCCCAAAGGTAAAAAGGCAGACTTTAGATATAGATTAGAAACTCCGGATCGTATTGGAGAAGCTGAAATACATCGTATTGGTTTAGGTTGCTTATTGGGTTTAGAAGATTGGAGAACGGATAGTTTTTTTACTGCATTGCATCTGAATTATCTGGAGCAAAAGTACTGGAAAACGAAATACAGTATCTCATTCCCAAGATTAAGGCCACATGTTGGTAGCTTTGAACCAAATCATCCACTCTCTGATAGACAATTGGTTCAGTTGATATGTGCTTACCGCATCTTTAATCAGGAACTGGAAATTTCATTGAGTACCAGAGAAAATGCCAACTTTAGAGATCATATGATGGGCATCGGAGTTACGAGTATGAGTGCAGGTAGCAAAACTGAACCGGGTGGTTATAGTAATCCGGATAAAGAATTGAAACAATTTGATGTTTCAGACGATCGAACTTCAAATGAAATAGAAAGATCCATTCGTGAAAAAGGATTTGAAGCTGTATGGAAAGATTGGGATCAGTGTTTGGTTGTGTAATTAAAAATAAAGATGCATTTATGAGTATTTTGAGTCAAGAAAATCAGGAACGATACAGCAGACAAATTATTCTTAATGAAGTTGGAGAAGAGGGACAGTTGAAACTAATGGAATCTAAGATTTTAGTAGTTGGAGCTGGCGGATTAGGCTGTCCTGTTTTACAATACCTTGTTGCTGCAGGTGTAGGTAAAATAGGAATCGTTGATAATGATGTTGTTAGTGTTTCAAATTTACAGCGCCAAATATTGTACAGGGAGGATGAAGTGGGTAACTCAAAGGCTCATATTGCTCAGGAAAAATTACAAAAGCTAAATGAACAAGCTAATATACAGGTTTTTAAAACCTTTTTAACGAAAGAAAATATAGATAGCATTATCAATGAGTATGATATTGTTGTTGGTGCTACTGATAATTTTGAGTCGCGTTATTTAATTGATGAGTACTCAAAAAAGTTGGGCATCCCTTTTATTCATGGATCAGTAGAAGGATTTGAAGGTCAGTATTCTGTATTCAACTACAAAAATAAGGTTTCTTATTCTGATGTTTTCCCATCTCAACCTGAATTACCAAAAGATTATATAATTGGAGTTATGGGTGCTTTGCCGGGTATTATTGGTAGTATGATGGCTATGGAAGTAATTAAGGTTTGTTGTAATCTGAAAAATGTAGCATCGGATGCTCTTTATATTTATAAGGCAATGGATAATAAGATTATCAAATTAAGCTATGGGGAATAATACTATTTATTTCCCCATGGAATTTGATATTCAATAATGTAAGAAAATCCGAGATTTATTCCTTTGCTACCTCTTCCGTACCCGGGTATACGGTAGGCCTCCAATACTTCTGAATTATTAGAAGTCAATTTAAATTTAAGACGAGCGTAAAAGTTAAAGTATAGGTTGTTGAGTACTTCGGTTCTGATTCCTCCAACAAACTCTAGCCAATGCGAATTAACAGTGTAAGAACTTACAGAACTAGTATAATCACCCCAAACATCATCAGATATTGTATATTGATCTGATCCGTGATCCTGAACGGCAAAGCCATATCTTAAACCAAATAGAATATTGTCATTATTATTAGCTTCATCCACTATAAAGATGTCGTAATCAATACCTACCCGAGCATACATTCCATTTGACTTATATTCATAGGATTTATCGTCAAAAGAAGCGTTTTCAAATCCTAAAGAGCCAACTAAGAAAGCTCTTTTCTTAAAATTCGTTTTTATGTTAGCTTCAAAGGCATATCTGTCATTATCTAACACAGGAACTAAAAATCGACTTACGTCAATACCAATAGAAGTTCCTCTTTCCTTATTTGGATAAGGTAACTTTTCTTTCTTTTTGCGAGGAGCTTCTTCTTGATTTTCATTGTTTTGATTGCCCTGAGATGATCTGCCTTGCTCTGAATAATTTTGAGCATTTAAAAGGATTGTAAATCCCAAAACTATTATGCTAGTAAAGATATATCTTAACATTTGATGTGCTTTCGTTATATTCAATTGATGGATATTCGATTGAAACAGAATCAATAAAAGAAATATTGGTGAATAATATAGTGTCTAATTCAAATTTAAAAATGAATCCACATTCTTCAGATATGAAATCTAATTCTTTAGAATGAACAAAGCGGATTGTATCTTTCTGATTTAAAATTTGAATAACAAAGCTGGATGTGTCACTCATCATAGATAAGGGAAGAAAACTTTCGGATATTTCTTCATCATTATAAATGGTATCATTTAAATCAACCGGCTTAATAATTACATTACTTACTGTTGAGTCTTCATCTGTGTTAGATGAATAAAATACAGCTTGAACTGATTGTTGGTTTGATAAACAAAAATCATCATTATTACAGGAAATAATTATAACTATAAATAAAATAGCTAGAACCTGGAAAAATATTTTCATGAGTTAATTCTTTCATTAATAGTCAGATGTGGCTCGCCATGGATACTTGTTTGAGAAATAACTCATGGTTTGTTTCATCTGAACGTTTACTCGTAAAAATGCTAATTATGAAATATTATTTCAGCAATTTTTCAGATTGCAATATTAACAAAAATAGAACCATTCATTGAGTTAATCAGATGCTTTTATTTAAAATGTGATTATTATTCCATGATTTTCAGGAATTCCACGTATCTTTGTCTCCGTTTTTTGGGGTGCCTTAATATTACGGGCTGAGATCATACCCTTTTACCAACAATGTCGGTTGGTAATGAACCTGATCCGGGTAATGCCGGCGTAGGAAATTTGCGGACTAACTTTTCGCCTTTTGATCTTAAAAACACCTCATTTTATTATTGTTTAATTTAACTTTTTTAAAATGATTAAAGGATTTAAAAACTCTTTATGCTATGGAGTTTTAGTGCTGTTTGGATTTCTTTCTTTCAGTAGTAGTGTGATGTCACAAAATAAAGTAGAGGGAAAAGTGACAGATGAAAATGGTAATGAATTGATAGGTGCTTCTGTTCGTATAATGCAGAGCTATCTGGGTACGGTTACCAATATTGACGGGGCTTATAAGTTTACCAATCTAAAAAGTGATGATTATGTTTTTGAGGTTTCATACATTGGCTATGAATCGATTCAAAAAAAGATTTCGGTTAAAGAATCCATCACTATAAATTTCACTTTAAAAGAATCAACTATTTTTAAGGATGAAGTAATGGTTTCTGCAACAAGAGCAGGTAATAAAGCTCCGGTTGCTGTAACAAATCTTTCAAAAGAGGATGTCAGTAAACAAAATACCGGACAAGACATTCCTTATCAGTTGAGTCTATCGCCATCGTTGGTTGAATCCTCAGAAGCTGGTAATGGTATTGGTTACTCGGCTTTACGAATTAGAGGAACTGATGCTTCCAGAATTAATGTAACTATTAATGGTATTCCATTGAATGATTCTGAATCGCAGGGTGTGTATTGGGTAAATATGCCTGATTTTTCTTCTTCGGTTGATAATATACAAATTCAAAGAGGGGTTGGGACCTCAACAAATGGAGCTGCAGCATTTGGGGCAACCATTAATTTTCAAACTCAAACCGTAAATGCAAAGCCTTATGCCGAGATTCAAAGTGTAGGAGGCTCATTCAATACATTTCGTAATACATTTAAAGCCGGTACAGGTTTAATTAATGATAAGTTTAGTTTTGATGCTCGTTATTCAAAGTTAAAGTCAGATGGTTTTGTAGATAGATCTTTCTCAGATCACGAGTCCTTTTTTGTTAGCGGAACTTATTATACTGAAAAAGGAATGATTAAGGCCAACGTGATCAATGGCGAAGAGCATACAGGCATTAGTTGGTGGGGAAATCCATATATTCATCCCAGAGATGAATCTTATTCAAGAACTTATAACCCAGCTGGCGAGTATTATGATGAGGATGGTAATGTTCACTATTATAAAAATCAAACCGATAATTATAAGCAAACACACTATCAGTTGTTTTATTCTCAGGAGTTATCCAAGAGTTTAAATATGAATGGTGCGCTTCATTACACTCAGGGACATGGATATTACGAGCAGTATAAAGATGATGATAGTTACTCTGATTATGGCCTTGCGAATCCTGTTTATAATGGCGTAGAAATTACAGAAACTGATTTAACTCGTCAAAAATGGTTGGATAATGATTTTTACGGATTTACTTATTCCTTGAATTATAAAGAGAACAGGGTAGATGCCTCCTTGGGAGGTGCATGGAATAAATATGAAGGTAACCATTTTGGCGAAATACTATGGGCGCAGTATGGAGGAATAGACAATGGCTATCAGTGGTATTTTAATACTTCAGAAAAAACGGATTTTAATGTTTTTGCAAAAGTCAACTACGATTTAACTGATAAAATCAATGTATATGGCGATGTTCAGTTCCGTCATATCGATTATGATATGAATGGGGTTGATGATGATTTAGAAGACCTTATTCAAAATCATAAGTTTGATTTCTTCAACCCAAAAATGGGTGTTTTCTACACCATAAATTCAAATCAAAATATTTATGCATCATTTGGTGTGGCTCACAGAGAGCCAACAAGAGCTAATTATAAAGATGCAAAACTGGATCCAACAACATTACCTGTTGATGAATCGTTGTTTGATTATGAGTTGGGATATGAGGTAAAGTCGGCAAAAGCAACCTTTGCAGCAAACTTATACTACATGTATTATCGTGATCAATTGGTAGCAACTGGTGAAAAAAACAGTGTTGGATATGATATAATGACTAATGTGGATAAAAGTTACAGGGCCGGAATAGAATTGATTTGGGGTGTGCAGATTTGTTCAAAACTAAAATGGGATGCCAACCTTACGCTAAGTAGAAATAAGATCATGGATTTTGTTGAATATTCTACTTATTATGATGAGGTGTGGAATGAAGAATACAAAGGAAAGGAACTTGGCGATACTGATATCAGCTATTCTCCTGATGTTATAGGAAGCAGTTTGTTTACATATAATCCATTTAAAGGTTTTGAAGTAAGTTTTATCAGTAAATATGTTGGAGATCAATATCTTGATAATACATCCAGCGAAGATAGAATGATTAAGGCTTACAATGTACATAACCTTCGTTTTAATTATAATATCCATCCTTCGTGGATGAAAGAGATTGGATTTCATCTTCAGGTAAATAATATACTTGATACTGAATATGAAAATAATGCTTATGGTGGTAATTGGTACGAACAGGGAACAGAGAAAACCTGGCGATATGATTATCCACAAGCAGGTATTAATTTCTTAGGTGGTGTAATTTTGAAATTTTAAAAAATATACTCCTGGAGTATAATTATCTCCGGGAGGAATCATGTGCTATATTTGTAATTATTAGAATGTAAAGTAAAGATATGAATTGGATTGTTGAGAATTTTGTTGAAATCATTGGAACTATTTCCGGTTTGGTGTTTTTATATCTTGAAATTAAGCAAAACAAATGGTTGTGGCCTGTTGGATTGCTGACATCATTAATGTTTATTTATGTGTTCTTTGTGGCAAAACTATATGCTGATATGTCATTGCAAGTTTATTACGTGGTAATAAGTGTATATGGATGGCTTTTATGGTCGCAAGGAAAAAGTAATTCAAAAGAAGATATGCCCGTGGTTAGTCTGGATAAAAAGTTGTTTTTTGTTTTGCTTTCATCCAGTGTTATTATATATTCTTTGATTTCGTACATTTTGGTGAACTATACAGACGGAGCACTTCCATACTGGGATGCATTTACAACGGCTCTGAGCATTGTAGCTACATGGATGTTGGCCAAAAAGATTTTGGAACAATGGTTGGTTTGGATCATTGTAAACGGAGTGTCGTTAGGGTTATATATTTATAAAGGACTTTATCCTACATCTGTTTTATATTTCTTTTATATGTCACTTTCTGTTTTAGGTTATATGCAATGGCGTAAGGGTATGAATGAAGAACCTTCAGCTGTTGTTGTGACTAATTAGAATTACTAAACAGGAGGAAGATAAATGAGTAAAAAGGCAGTAATTGTTGCGAACGGGGCCTTCCCAACAAATCCAAATGCGTTAAATCAATTACACAATGCAGAGTTTATTGTTTGTTGCGATGGAGCAGTAAATAAATTGGAGAATACATCATTTGTTCCTGATGCCATAGTTGGAGATCTTGATTCGTTGAGTCAGGAAATGAAACTAAAGTATAACGATCGTTTATTTCATTTCAGTGATCAGGATACGAATGATCTCACTAAGTCTGTAAATTGGTGTAAGGATAATCAATTTAAGGAAATTATTATTGTTGGAGCAACAGGTTTAAGGGATGATCATATGATTGGAAATATTTTCTTATTGCCTCAATATTCTCATTTATTTAAAGTAAGTATGTATACTGATTATGGATTATTCTCAGTAATCCAAAAGAAAATGTCTTTTCAAAGTTACAGAGGTCAGCAAGTTTCTATATTTTCCACTACTCCTGCAATGTTGATTTCAACCAATAATTTAAAATATGAATTGAAAAATCAAAGTTTACCCATGTTGTGGCAGGGTACACTTAATGAATCTTTAGGTGATTCTTTTGGATTAGACGTTTCAGAAGGGGACTTAATCGTTTACCAGGAATATTGACACTTAGGTTGTGTGTTCGTAAATGAACACATGAATGTACTTAGGTGTTCGATATAGAACATTTGTATGAAATGGTTATTTGGGCTAACTGGCAGATTATGAGGTTTAAATTATAGTTGGCATGTAGATTGATTGCAAAGACATTCAAATCTTTATGTATAAACTTAAAATAATTTAAATGAGAAAAATTAAAAGTCTGCTATTCCTTGCCTTATTTCTAGTGAGTTTTAGTGTATCTGCTCAAATGAAACCCATTCAATTTGAGGAGTTTGATCTTGAAAATGGCCTGCATGTAATTCTACATCAGGATAATTCTACACCCATTGTTAATGTTTCAGTAATGTATTTTGTCGGTTCAAAAAATGAAAACCCGCAACTTACCGGGTTTGCACATTTTTTTGAGCATCTGATGTTTGAGGGGTCCGATAATATTCCTCGTCACGAATATAGTAACTATGTTGAAAGAGCTGGAGGTACACTAAATGCCAATACAAGTTTCGACAGAACCTACTATTACGAAATCCTTCCATCAAACCAACTAGAGCTTGGTCTTTGGTTAGAATCAGAAAGAATGCTTCATGCCCGTGTTGATTCAATTGGAATTGCTACACAAAAACAGGTCGTAATTGAAGAGAAAAAGGAGCGTACAGAAAATACGCCTTATGGAGACCTTCTTGAAGTAACCTTTGAAAGAGTTTATAAAGAACACCCATATAAGACATCTATATTAGGTGATCCTAATCATATACGAAGTGCTAAGGATCAGGATTTTGTTGATTTCTACAAAACGTTTTATGTGCCCAATAATGCATGTTTAGTTATTGCAGGCGATATCGATAAAACAAAAGCTAAAGATTTAGTAAGTAAATATTTTTCAGATATACCTATGGGAACAAAAGAAATCCCGAGACCTACAATTGTAGAGAAACCGCAAACCAAAGAAGTCAGAGATACAGTTTATAGAAATGTACAATTGCCATTAATTATTCAGGCCTATAAAATTCCTGCTTTAGGTGATGATGATTATTATGCTGTTGATTTATTAAATAAAGTACTTTCAAAAGGACAGAGCTCAAGGTTATATAAAGAATTGGTTGATAATCAACAGAAAGCAATGCAGGTGAGTTCTTTTTCATTGGGTTTGCAACAGCCTGGTGTAACTTTAGCTTTTGCTTTACCAAATACAGGTGTTGATAATGGCGAATTGGAACAAGGAATGATTAATGAGGTTGAGAAATTGCAAAAGGATTTGATTAGCGAGAAAGAATTTCAAAAGCTAAAAAATCAGGTAGAGAATGATATCGTAAATAATAGTAGAAAAATAGCAAGTGTAGCTGAAGATCTTGCATCTGATTATACTTATTTTAAAGATACTGAGCTAATAAATAAAGAGTTGGATAAATATTTAGCAGTGACTAGAGAAGATATTCAAAGAGTAGCTCAAAAATACTACACAAAGGAAAATCGTGTAGTTATTTATTACCTTCCAAATTCTCAAAAAGCAAACTAACTATAAACTATTTTAAAGATGGATATAAATGAAGAGTCTATTTCTTTAGTAACAATAGATTCAATAGTAGACTCCATCCTTTCCATCTTCTTTTAAAAATTAGAAACATGAAAAGATTTTCATTTTTAATATTATTTGTTCTGTCTGTTACAATGTGTTTTGCACAATTAGATAGATCAAAAGCTCCGGGTGCTGCACCTGCAACAAAATTAGATTTAGGAGAATATACCAAATTTGAACTTAAAAACGGATTAAAGGTAATTGTGGTCGAAAATCATAAATATCCGGTAGTTACATATTCTTTATCATTAGATATTGATCCTATTTACGAAGGTGATAAAGCCGGATATACAAGTTTGGCTGGAGAACTTTTAAGAACGGGAACAGCTAATAGAACTAAATCTCAAATTGATGAAGAGATTGATTTTATAGGCGCGACCTTAAATACTTCAGGTAAAGGAATAAATGCACGGTCATTAACAAAACATCAGGATGAATTGCTTGATATGATGACAGATGTGTTATATCATCCTTCTTTTTCTCAGGAAGAATTGGAAAAAGCTGTAAAGCAAACTTTATCAGGATTGAAGTTTCAGATGGATGATCCAAAGTCAGTAACCTCAAATGTTACTTCTGCTTTAATGTTTGGAAAAGAGACTGCTTATGGAGAGGTGATTACAGAAGAAACCATTAACAATATTTCAATTGATGATTGTAAGGATTATTACAATAGTTACTTTAAACCAAACGTTTCATATTTGGTAATAGTTGGAGATGTTTCGGTTAAAGAAGCAAAGAAAACTGTAAAGAAATATTTTGGTAGTTGGGAGTCTGCAGATGTACCAACTCATGAATTTGTAAAACCTGCTGAGTTAAAAGAACCTGTTTTTGCAATATGTAACAAAGATGGTGCTCCGCAAACATACATTTCTGTTTCATATCCAGTCGATCTTAAACCTGGAGCAGATGATTATATTAAGGCAAGAGTGATGAATCAGATTTTTGGTGGTGGCGGTTTTAGTTCGCGTTTAATGAAGAATTTAAGAGAAGATAAAGCCTGGACTTATGGGGCATATTCTAGATTGAACCCTGATGATCATATGGGATATTTTAGAATGGCTTCTAATGTTAGAGGAAATATTACAGATAGTGCTTTTGTTGAGGTGCAAAATGAAATGAATCGAATTTTGACTGAAGATGTATCAGATGAAGATCTTGATTTAATAAAAAATGTATTGGCAGGAAGCTTTGGTCGTTCATTGGAAGATCCTTCAACTTTAGCTCGTTTTGCATTGAACATTGATAAGTATGGTCTTCCGGTTGATTACTATGAAACTTATATGGAACGATTAGATGCTGTAACTGTACAAGATGTTAAAACGGTTGCGCAAAAGTATATTAAGCCTCAAAATGCTATATATTTTGCTGTAGGTGATGTAAATAATATTGATTCGTTAATGGCTATTGTTTCTAAAGGGGCGCCTATTGTTGAGTATGATAACTATGCTAATAAAGTAGTAAAGACAGGATTACCAAAAGGATTGACTGCTCAAAAGGTTATTGAGCAATATATTAATG
Organism: uncultured Saccharicrinis sp.; assembly: GCA_963666825.2. GTDB lineage: Bacteria > Bacteroidota > Bacteroidia > Bacteroidales > Marinilabiliaceae > Saccharicrinis. The sequence goes on from OY763044.2 coordinate 5,385,513, forward strand.
CGATTGGAGGTGCAGAGCATTTAAAATCAGTTCATGACTTATCAACAAAATGTACTATGTCTATCCAGGGAATGAACTTGGCCATGAATGTTTATCAAAAGGCTCCCAATATGATTTCAATAGAAACCTTAATGGGTGGTAATTTATTGAGCAAACAAGTTTATGATGGTAGAAAAGGTTCAATGATGATGCAGGGACAGAAGCAGGAACTTCAGGGAGATATGTTAAATGCAATGAAATATCAGGCAGTTTTGTTTCCTGAATTACAGTATAATGAACTAGGTTATGATATTGAATTAACAGGTAAAGATAAAGTTAACGGAAATGATGCTTATAAACTAACAATTACTGATCCTGTAAATAAGAGTACTACGGTTTATTTTGATGCAAAAACAGGGTTGAAAATAAAAGAGGTTTCGACTCTTCCTCAAGGGCAGGGAACAAGTGTGACTACATTTTCTGAATATAAGGATGTAGATGGTGTTAAATATCCGGTAGTAATGAATCAAACTGTAGGTCCTCAATCTATTGATATTAATGTGGATGAAGTGCTCGTTAATAAAGGAATTAATGATGAGGTGTTTTCGAATTAAATAAATCGAAAATCTAAATATTTTATTCTAAATTATTAAAATTCATAATATTACAAGGTTGATCTGTTTTTAGGTCAACCTTTTCTTTTTGTTTATGTTATTCATAAAAACATTAATCAAAAGGAGGATTGTTATGAGAAGATTATTGTTGTGTTTTGTTTTCATTGCAGGTATTGTATGGAATATTAATGCAGGTTCAAAAGAAGTTTATTTTATGACCAGTGCTGATGTTAATATTAATCAAAATGGTTATCAAATTGGATTTACAATTCCTGATTATAACAATTTAAACCTGTATAAAGCCTCCTTGGATAATGATTCTGTTCAAGTGATAAAATCTGATAAAGCAGAATTATTTAATACTTTTAATAACTCAGTAGATCAAAATATTTTATTTTATGTTCATGGGTATGGAAAACAAATGGAAGATGTTTACAATAGAGCCTTGTTAATACAGGATACCTACAATGTAAAAGTAGTTTTCTTCTTCTGGCCATACATGACTTCAAAGGAAAAGCCTTCTAATTTGTTTCAATCACATAAAAATATTCAAAAGAGTTTACCTGTTTTTGATGGATTTATAAATTTGGCGAATGAATTAAAAGATAATAATAAGCATGTTAATATATCTTTTATGGCACACAGCTTAGGAAATTATTTTCTAAAACTTTATTCTATGGAAGAAGATCGTGATAGCCATTTAGTATTTGATAATCTCATTTTAAATAGTGCTGCGGTCAATGATAAGAAGCATGGTGATTGGTTAGCCAGATTAGATTTACAAAAGCGAACCTATGTTCTTTATAATAATCATGACTTTCTATTAAAAGGTCTTCAATTGTTTACACGTGCTAAGCGCCAGTTAGGTAATAAAACCAATAAGTTTAAGATATCCGGTGTAAATTATATTGATTTGTCTGAAGTCGTTGGGTTTAGACGTCCGGTTAGGGATACGCATTCATATTTTACCGGGGAAATTTTAGATGAGCTAGTGAACGTTAAACATATGTATACCTTAATCTTAAGAGGAGAAAAGATTGAAGAATCAGATTATTATGCACTGGGCTTATAGTACTGTGTATTAATGTAATTTCGACCATTATTTAAAATTATTCTAAATAAACTTTACCTTTAGCTTTCTTTAACATTAAATATTTATATGTATTTAGATTTTATTTTCTTTGCATGTTGTTAAAATAACCTAGTGTGTAATAGTTTTAAATATGATTAACCTAAGTGTAGAGAAAGACTTAACAATTGAAATTGTTGAGGAGATCTTATTTGGGAATCAAGACATAAAAATTGATTCGGATACCAAACAAAAAGTAAAAGAAAGCTATGAGTTTCTTGAGAAATTTGCTAAAAATAAGGTCATTTATGGTATCAATACTGGCCTTGGACCAATGGCACAATATCGAATTGAAGACGATAAGCTTGTTGATTTACAATATAATCTAATTCGTAGCCACTCTGCTGGTGCAGGTCAAAAAATACCTGATGTTTACGCAAAAGCAGCTATGCTTGTTCGTATGAGAGCCATAATGCAAGGCTTTTCAGGAATAGATCCATCTACTATAGAACTATTAGAAACACTAATTAATGCTAATGTATATCCTTTTATCCCTGAACATGGTGGAGTAGGAGCAAGTGGAGACTTGGTTCAATTAGCGCATTTGGCCTTGGTTCTTATTGGTGAAGGTCATGTTACATACAATGGCGAATTCCGAAAAACAAAAGAGGTTTTTAACGAGTTAGGAATACAACCAATTAAAGTTAAACTTCGTGAAGGACTTTCTTTAATTAATGGAACTTCTGTAATGACAGGTGTTGGTTTGGTTAATGTAATCAAAGCAAAACAGTTGCTAAACTGGTCATTATTAGCATCGGTTATGATGAATGAGATAGTAATGTCTTTTGATGATCACTTCTCAGTAACTTTAAATTCAGTAAAAAAACATGATGGGCAACAAGAAATAGCAAAGGGAATGCGCTTGTTGCTTAAAGATAGTAACTTAATAGCTCGTCGCGAAGAACATTTTTTTTCAGGTGAAGTTGATGAGCGTATATTCAAACGTAAAGTACAAGAGTATTACTCATTACGTTGTGTGCCTCAGATTTTAGGGCCTGTATACGAAGCTGTAGAATCAGCTAAGAAAGTTGTAGTTAACGAAGCGAACTCAGTTAGTGATAATCCAATCGTTGATGTTGAAAATAAAAATGTTTATCATGGAGGAAATTTCCATGGAGATTACATTTCAATTGAGATGGATAAGCTTAAACTTGCTGTTACTCGTATGTCTATGCTTTCAGAACGTCAAACAGCCTTCTTATTTAATAGTAAAATAAACGAGATACTACCTCCATTTGTAAACCTAGGTACTTTAGGTCTTAATTTAGGCTTACAAGGAATGCAGTTTACTGCAACATCTACTGCTGCAGAAAATCAAACGCTGTCGAACTCAATGTATGTTCACAGTATTACAACAAATAATGACAATCAGGATATTGTTAGTATGGGAACCAATAGTGCATTAATTACAAAACGCGTAATTGACAATGCATATCAGGTTCAGGCAATAGAAATGATGGCCTTAGTGCAAGCGGTTGATTATCTTCAGGTATCATCAAGATTATCATCTTCAACTAAGAAAGTTTATGATAATCTTCGTGCTATTTTCCCTGTTTATATTGAGGATAGAGCTTTATATGAAGATTTATCTGAAGTTGTAGATTATCTGTTTAATAATAATGTAGAAATACCACAAGAATAATTTCAGATTAATATTGTAGATCTTATTTTCGTGCAATTAACACGTTGAATTTTATGAAATACGCATTAGTTACAGGAGGATCAAGAGGAATTGGAAGAGCTATTTCTATACATCTGGCTCAACAAGGTTTCTATGTTCTTATTAATTATAGATCAGCTCACGAAGAGGCTCAAAAAGTAAAAGAAGAAATAGAATCAGCAGGAGGTAATGCTGAATTACTACCTTTTGATGTTTCAGATTCAAAAAAAGTTGAAGAAGTTCTTGGCGGTTGGATGAAAGAAAATGACAAGCATATTGATGTGTTAGTCAATAATGCTGGTATTACAAGTGATAACCTTATGGTTTTTATGACAGATGATGAATGGAATAAAGTAATATCAACGAACCAAAACAGCTTTTTCTTTGTTACTCGACAGGTGCTTGAAGGAATGGTTGTTAACAAATGGGGAAGGATCATTAATATTGTATCTCTATCTGGTCAAAAAGGACATCCTGGTCAAGTAAATTATTCAGCATCTAAAGGAGCTGTTATTGCAGCAACAAAATCATTATCAATGGAAGTTGGTAAAAAGAAAATAACTGTGAATTGTGTGGCTCCTGGCTTTATTAAAACAGAGATGACTGAGGATATCAATGAGAAAGAATGGAAACGTCATATACCATTAAATCGTTTCGGTAAAGCAGAAGAAGTTGCAAGTGTAGTTGGTTTTCTTGCTTCTGATGGTGCAGCTTATATAACGGGTGAGACAATAGCCGTAAATGGCGGTATGTATAGCTAATGAGACTTTTATAAAATGGAAAGAAGAGTTGTGATTTCCGGTATGGGTATTTATTCAGTACTGGGTAAGAATTTAGAAGAAGTTACTACATCATTATACAATGGAAAATCAGGTATTGGTTTAGATCTTAATCGTAAAGAAGTAGGGTTTAGATCTATGTTGACAGGTATACTTGAACGTCCGAATTTAAAAAAGCTATTAAATCGTCGTCAACGTATAGGAATTCCTGAGCAGGGAGAATATGCATACATGGCAACTCTTGAGGCATTTGAGAATGCCAAAATAGATATGGATTTCCTTGAAAAAAATGAAGTAGGGATCTTATATGGAAATGATAGCTCAGCTATTCCGGTTATTGAGTCAATTGACAGAGTTAGAGAAACAAAGGATACTACTTTGTTAGGTTCTGGTTCTATTTTTCAGAGCATGAACTCAACCATTTCAATGAATCTTTCTGTTATTTTCAAACTTAAAGGGATCAATTTTACCATAAGTGGTGCATGTGCAAGTAGTTCGCATGCAGTTGGAATGGCATACTTTTTAATCAAACATGGATACCAGGATATCATTCTTTGTGGCGGAGGTCAGGAAATAAACCCTGAATCAATGGGTAGTTTCGATGGGCTATCTGCATTTTCTGTTCGTCATGATGCACCGGAAAAAGCATCAAGACCATTTGACAGAGACAGAGATGGTTTAATTCCTAGTGGAGGAGGAGCGTCTTTAGTAGTAGAGAGCCTTGAGTCTGCATTAAAAAGGGGAGCTGATATTGTTGCTGAGGTTAAAGGATATGGTTTTTCTTCAAATGGAGATCATATCTCTGTACCTAATGAGACAGGTCCTACAGAATCTTTACAACGTTGTTTGAAGGATGCCAGAATGGCTGCAAAAGATATCGATTATGTGAATGCGCATGCCACCTCAACTCCTGTTGGTGATTCAATGGAGGCAAGAGCTTTATATACAGTTTTTGGAGATTGTAAAACGCCTATAAGTTCTACAAAATCTATGACCGGCCATGAAATGTGGATGGGAGGCGGAAGCGAATTGATTTATAGTTCAATTATGATGCATAAATCATTTATGGCTCCAAATATAAATTTTGAAAATCCGGATGAGCAGTCTGCAAAACTGAATATTGTTAATAAAACAACAGAAAAAGAATTAAATACAATCCTTTCAAATTCCTTTGGATTTGGAGGAACAAATTCGACAATAATATTATCTAAATATAGCAAATAGGGAAAAATGGAAAGAAGCAAGATTAAAGAAATCGTTGTAGAGTTCTTGGTTGATGAGTTCGAAATTGATGAAGATGTAATTAGTGATGAGGCACATCTAATTGACGATCTTGGTTTAGAAAGTCTTGATTTTGTGGATATAGTTGTTATCATTGAGAAGGAGTTTGGATTTAAGGTGAAGCGTGAAGAAATGAAAGATATCCGTGTCCTAAACGACTTGTACAACTATATTGAAAATAATTTAAAATGAGTAAATGGACGGGTAAGTCAAAAGGTTCGCCTTTAGGTTATCGAATATTCATTGCCTTAATTAAGGTTGATGTTCGTTTAGCCTATATATTGCTTAAACCCGTTTCGTTTTTTTATTTAATTTTTTCAGATAAAAAATCCATAAAGTATTTCTATAAAAACAGAATGCATTATGGAAATCTAAAAACCATAGTGAGTATTTATAAAAACTATGTTTTTTTAGGTAAAGTGTTGATTGATAAGATCGCTATTCTTTCGGGACAAAAAGACCAATATACATTTAACTTTGAAGGAGAGGAATATCTTCATCAATTGGTTAAGGAAAAAAATGGTGGATTGTTACTGGGAGCTCATATGGGTAACTGGGAAGTAGCTGGTGAGTTGCTGGAAAGAGTCGATTCGGTAATCAACATTCTTATGGTAGAAGCAGAACATCAGAAATTAAAAGATGTTATGAAAGACGCCATTGGAGATAAAAAAGTTAATATCATTCCTATTAAGGATGATATGTCACATATTTTTAGTGTAATTGAGGCCTTTAAAAATAAAGAACTTGTAGCCATGCATGGTGACAGGTTTGTGGAAGGAAATCAGACGGTAAAAATTCCATTTTTGGGAGAAGAAGCTGAGTTTCCGATTGGTCCAATGGTGTTGGCAAGTAAATATTCAATACCTGTAACATTTGTGTTCAGTGTAAAAGAAACCAACACCCACTATCATTTTTTTGCCACGGAAGGCAAAGTATATCCTAAGGAACGGAAACCGGCCTTAAGAGATGAGTCAATTAAAGTAATGTTAACCGATTATGTAAATCATTTGCAAACCATGGTTGAAGCATACCCGTTGCAATGGTTTAATTATCACCCTTTTTGGGAAAACGAAAAAAATTAATCCTAATGTCTGTTACCTACGGAAAAGATAACAAAACGGCCCTTCAGGCAAAGTACGATGCTCAAAAGATAGCATTCGCACCAATCATGTTTCAAGCAGCACTTTCATTACGAAATCTTGGAATTCTTGAATTAATTAAGAAGAAAAGAAATGGTATTACCATTGAGGATATCGCTTCAGAACTTAAACTTTCAGTATATGGAGTTAAAGTTTTATTAGAAGCAGGATTAAGCCTTGAAATGGTAACTGTGGAAAATGATTTATATAAACTTACAAAAACAGGTTGGTATATTCAGTGCGATGAATTAACCAGAGTTAATATGGATTTTACTCAGGATGTAAATTATGAAGGAGTATTTACGCTTGAGGATTCTATTAAGGAAGGAAAACCTACCGGATTAAAAGTTTTTGGTGATTGGCCAACCGTTTATGAAGGATTAGCTCACTTACCAGAAAAGGCTAAAAAAAGCTGGTTTGCATTCGATCATTATTATTCTGATTATGCTTTCCCTGAAATTATGCCTTTGGTATTTAAAAATAACCCAAAGAAAATTCTTGACGTGGGTGGTAACACAGGTAAATTTTCTATTCAGTGTGCAAAGTATAACGAGGATGTAAAAGTTACTATTCTTGATTTACCGGGGCAGTTAAATGTTGCATATAAAAACATTGAAGAAAATGGTTTTAGTGACAGAGTAGATGGTCACCCTATTAACTTATTAGATCATTCAAATCCATTTCCAAAAGGAGCTGATATAATTTGGATGAGTCAATTCTTAGATTGTTTCTCTCAGGAAGATATTCTTCAACTTTTAACAAGATCGTTTAATGCTCTTGATGAAAATGGTAGAGTATACATTCTTGAAACTTATTGGGATGATCAGGAATTCCCTGCATCTACCTATAGTTTACATGCAACTTCATTGTATTTTACAAATATTGCAAATGGTTGTAGCCAGATGTATCATACAGAAGACATGCTTAAATTAGTAGATAAAGCAGGTTTAGAAGTTGAAGAAACTGTTCGTAATATTGGTGTGAGCCACACACTTTTAATTTGTAAGAAGAAGTAATTCTGAATAAAATATTTTTGAAATGATGCAGTGGACCATTGAAGAGTTAATACCTCAGCGACCTCCTTTTGTTTTTGTAGATCAGGTTGTAGATTTTTCTGAAGGAGAAGTAAAAACTACATTTGAGATAAAAGAAGGAGCAACTTTGGTTTTTGATGGTTCTATGCAAGAAGCGGGATTAATTGAAAATATTGCTCAGTCAGCTGCGGCCTTGGAAGGTTGTAATGCAAAGAGTAATAATTGTGCCGTAAAGGTTGGATTTATTGGATCAGTAAAGAAATTAGAGATCAACAGGGCGCCAAAAACAGGCGAGATATTGGAGACACAGGTTAAAATTTTAACCAATGCCATGGGAGTAAATGTTGCAGAAGGAATCGTATCTTCTTCTGATGAAATTATTGCAAAATGTGTACTTAATATTTTTTTAAAAGAGGATTAAGGATCTTTTATAGTTTAAAAACTATGAAATATCTTTACGAATCTTATAACCTAAAAGATGATAATTATGAAGAAAATTTATTTAATCGGATTGATGTGTGTCTTGTTTATAAGCGCACAAGCACAAACAACAAAAGATCTTTTTACTGACAATGACTTTCAGTATGTTTGGTTTGGTGTTGACTATACCAATGTAAAACTAATTGGTGATTTTTATGCCACCAATATGGGAGATTCTGAACCGCTGCATTTCATAAAAGATAACTATTACAAAGCATGGAATGACCTTATTAAAAATGAAAGAAGAAAATTTAGTGTAGAAAATATGCTAAAGAAATCAGAGGTTACCTATGATATTAAGATGATGGAGGCTTTAAATCAAACGGGTGGATATGATAACCTGGAAGCTGAAAAAGGAGAGCAATTATCAAATGAAGTTCTCACTAACGCCGTTAAAAATTACGATTTGAATTATGAAGGTGGAGTAGGAGTTGTTATCATTGCTGAATATCTTGATAAATCAATGGGTGAAGCTTCTTATGTTCTTGAGATTTTTAATATTGCTACAAGAGAAAAATTGATTGAGGAACGTTTTGTAACCAAACCAGCTGGTTTTGGTGTAAGAAATTACTGGGCAGGATCCTTATATTATATTTTTAAAGATGTTGCAGGAAAAAGGTATAAAGCCTGGAAAAAAGAAAATAAATAAAAGTGAAGGAATTAGTCAATATAACAAAAGTAAAAGTTCGATTCAGTGAGGTGGATTCTATGCATATTGTATGGCATGGAAATTACGTAAAGTTTTTGGAGGATGGACGTGAAGCTTTTGGTTCTCAATACGGCCTTGGATATTATGATGTTTACGAAGAAGGCTATATGACTCCTATTGTGAAGGTGGATATTGACTATAAAAATCAGGTAAGATATGGTGAAGAACTTGAGGTTAAAACCATATTCGAAAGTGTTGATGCAGCTAAAATCTGTTTTAGATATGAAGTTTCTAAAGTATCAGATAAAGTAGTAGTTGCAAAAGGAAAAACGATTCAGGTATTTTTAGATACGGAGGGTCAGCTTCAATTGACTAACCCTCCATTTTATATTTCCTGGAAAGAAAAATGGGGATTGTTATAAATGATAGTATTTGGAGCAAATAATATTATTTCGCCATTAGGTTGGACTAGTGAGGAGAATTATAGAAATGTTGTTGCAGGAGAAACAGGAATTACGATTCAAACAAATACTGAATTGTCTGATGTTACTTTTCCTGTTGCTTCAATTCACGATGATATATTCCAAAAGAAATTAGAAGAAAATCCAGATATAGAAAACTATTCAAGACTGGAGCAACTTTCAATTTTATCTTTAAAACAAATCATATCAGAGGTTGATGTAAAAGATGCTAAAACGGGATTTGTTTTAAGTACTACTAAAGGGAATGTTGATTATTTAAAGAGTAATAAATCTGACAGTGGGCTTTATCTTGGGAAGACAGCACAGAATATTGCTGATTACTTTGGATTTGTTAATACTCCGCATGTCATTTCAAATGCCTGTATTTCTGGATTAGCAGCTATTGTGTTTGCTAAAAGAATGATTGTTTCGGGAGTATATGATAAAGTAGTTCTTTTAGGAGCTGATATACTTTCAAAATTTATAGTTTCAGGATTTCAGTCGTTTCAGTCTTTAAGCCCGGAGCCATGTAAACCTTATGATGCAAATCGTGATGGTTTGTCATTAGGTGAAGCTATAGGATCTGTAATTATCTCAAGAGAGTATGATTCAAATAGTTCTGGAAAGATTGAAGTTGTAAATGGAGCTATTAGCAATGATGCCAACCATATTTCCGGACCATCAAGAACCGGGGAGGGCCTATTCAGGGCTATTACACAAGCCTTAGGTTCGGATGCTAAGATTAATGTAATCTCATCACATGGTACAGCAACTCCATATAATGATGATATGGAATCACATGCTATCAGAAGAAGTGGATTATCAGAAGTTCCTGTTAGCGGATTAAAAGGATATTTTGGGCATACTTTGGGATCAGCAGGAATTATTGAGTCTATTATTTCAACAATAGCATTAAAAGAAAATACCATTATTGCTACTAAGGGAATGGTAGAACAAGGTGTTGTACAACCCATAACAGTTGCAAAAGAAAATATACAAACTTCAACAAAGGAGTTATTAAAATTAATGTCGGGTTTTGGCGGTTGTAATGCTGCCGTATACTTTAAAAAGCATGAGTAAGGTAATCAAAGAACTGGTTATTGAACAAGGTTCAGTACAGTTAAACGGAGAGGTGTTTTTTAAAGGAGAAGAAAAAGAAATAAATCCGTTTCTAAAATCGTTATACAAGCATTTAAATCTTAAATATGGAAAGTATTTTAAGATGGATCTGTTAAGTAAGCTTGGTTTTTTAGCAACAGAGATTTTAATTAATGACGTTGAGGATATAAAACCCGAAACTGATGAAGTGGCATTAGTGTTTGCCAATAAATCGTCATCGTTAAATACTGATGCTAATTATCAAAATAGCATCGCCGAAATTCCAAGTCCTGCAGTATTTGTATATACGCTTCCTAATATTGTAATCGGAGAAATCAGCATTCGTCATAAATTTTACGGGGAACATATGTTTTTTGTTCAGGATAAATACAATAAAGAGGAGTTATTGAAATACACCGATTGCTTGTTTAATGAAACAAACACCAAATATGCAGTGGTTGGTTGGCTTGAAGTTAACATGAATAATGAATATAATGCACAATTAATGTTGTGTTCTGAATAATTTGTAAAAATTTAAACCATGAGTGAATTAAAAGAAGAGTTAAAAGCAAAATTAATAGAACAGTTGAATCTTGAAGATTTTGAAGTTGCTGATATCGATGATAATGATCCTTTATTTGCTGATGAAGGTTTAGCATTAGATTCTATTGATGCTTTAGAAATTATTGTTTTGCTTGAGAAAGAATATGGCATTAAGTTAGACGATCCTAAAAAAGGAAAAGATATTATGATGTCAGTTCAAACTTTAGCTGATTTTATTGAAAAAAACAGAAAATAAGTTTTTGAGGTAATACGAATAATCTATGTCAAAAAGTATTGTAGTAACTGGATTTGGAGTCATTAGTTCTATCGGAAACAACGCTCAGGAATGTTTAGATTCCTTATTAAACAAACGTTGCGGTATAGATAGTATTAAGTATCTTAAAACAGTTCACAAAGATTCTTTTAAGTTGGGTGAAGTTAAGTTAAGTAACCATGAATTAATGGAATTACTTGGGCTTCCTTCATCTGAAAATTATAGTCGTACTACATTGTTGGCAATGGCAGCTGCAAAAGAAGCAATTACCTTGGCTAATGAAGCTAACGGACCAAAGGAAAGAACAGGAATTGTTTCTTCTACAACCGTTGGAGGAATGGATATTACAGAAAATAAATACTTAAAAGAAACAACGGATTATTCGTATTTGTATACTCATTCTTGCGGTGATTCAACTAAAAAGGTGGCTGAGTATATTAATGCAACAAGTTATTATACCACACTAAATACCGCATGTTCTTCAGGAACTAATGCCTTGATTCATGGAGTCAGGTTATTAAAACATGGTGTTCTTGACAGAGTTCTCGTTGGTGGAGTTGATGCATTGACCATGTTCACCTTAAATGGATTCAACTCGTTAAAAATTCTGGATACGGATTTTTGTAAACCATTTGATGCAGAACGTAAAGGTTTGAACCTGGCCGAAGGAGCTGGTTATATTGTTTTGGAAAGAGAATCCGAGACAAAAAAAGCCTTTTGTAAAGTCAGTGGCTATGCGAATGCAAATGATGCATATCATCAAACAGCATCTTCGCCTGATGGTAAAGGAGCATATCTGTCAATGACTGAAGCTCTCGAGATGAGTGGTTTAAGTCTTGATGATATTGATTATGTCAACTTGCATGGTACAGGAACTGATAATAATGACTTTTCAGAGGGAACAGCTTTAAATCGTGTTTTTGGAATAGGTAATGTGCCACCATTTTCATCAACAAAATCGTATACAGGGCATACTCTTGCAGGAGCTGCCGGAATAGAATCAGTTTTCTCAGTTTTAGCAATTGTAAATAATGTAATGTATCCTAATCTCAACTTTAAAACACCTATAGAAGATTTGGATTTGATTCCATTAACTGAAGTAGTTCGAGATAAGGAAGTAAAAAATGTATTGTCGAATTCGTTTGGGTTTGGAGGTAATAACTCAACTGTGATTTTTTCTGAATAGTTATGAATATTTATATAAAATCATCTGACTCTATTAGTTCTCAATTGAGCTTTGAGAATGTTTTGCCTGCAACTCATGAAACAACGGAGGAGGCATTTTATTCTTGTATTACTCCGGAATATAAAAAATACATTAGTCCTAAATTATTACGACGAATGAGTCCGATAATCAGGAATGGTGTTGCATGTAGTCTATCCGTATTAAAGAAAGCAGAATTGGAACAACCAGATGCGATTATTGTAGGTACAGCATTGGGGTGTTTAAGAGATACAACCAGTTTTTTAACTCAGCTTATTGAGGAAAACGAAGAATTACCAAACCCAACATATTTCATTCAATCTACTCACAATACAATAGCTGGACAAATTGCCTTATTGCTATCTTGCCATGGCTATAATTTTACTTTTTCACAGATGCATAATTCATTTGAAACATCGTTACTGGATGCTCAAATGTTAATGTTGGATAAAAAGGCAAATAATGTATTGGTAGGTGGAGTTGATGAAATGTCAGAAAATACCCTCAATCTGATTAAAGATTTAGATTGTTATAAACAGACAAAACCCGGAGAGGGGGCAGGTTTCTTTATCTTAAGTACTGAAGAATCTCCTGTGAAACTCGAAGGAATTAAGATTATAAATGGTGAGAAGGTTAACTTTGAAAAAGAATTAAGTGAGCTTTCTTTCAAACCTGAAGATATTGATATAGTAATTGGAGGTGATAATTTTGCTGATGATAAAGCTTATGCATCATTCCAAAAAGTATTCGAAAATAAACCTTATTTATGGTATAAACCATTTATGGGCGAGTTCGGAACAGTATCTGCATTAGCACTTTGGATGGCAACAAAAGTACTGGAAGAAAAACAAGTTCCTGATTGCTGGATTAAAAATGGAGTAAAACCAACCAGTTTCTCTAATATTTTAGTATTTAACAGTGTCGGAAATGAGCATAGTTTGATGCTTTTATCAGCTAAGTAATTTAAGCTAACAGAACTAAAAAAGTGTATTATGAAGTTTAGAGTATTCTTATTCATATATATAGGTGTTGTTTTAGGCATTTTATTTTTGAATTTAGATACTCAAGCTACAATTACATGGATTGTTGCTGCAACCATGTTCTTTAGTGTAGTAACTGTATTTGGCGTATCTGTAATGCGATTGAATTTCTTCGTTCAGTCAACTTCCAATTTCTATACTGAAAAAAACGAAATAGCACTAACCTTTGATGATGGACCAGATCCTGAGTTTACCCCCAAAATTTTAGATTTATTGAAAGAATATAATGCTAAGGCAACTTTTTTTTGCATTGGAAGTAAAGTAAATGGACAGGAAGCAATTTTAAAAAGAATTGTAGCGGAAGGGAATTCAATTGGGAATCATACTTATGAACATGCAAATTCGTTTCCATGGTGGAGCATCAGTAAAATTAAAAGTTCTATTTCAAAAACAGATAATGCTTTTACTGAAGCAGGATTGAATTCATCAAACATGTTTCGTCCTCCATTTGGTGTAACTAATAATTTAATTGCAACTGCCATTAAAAAAAGTAACAAGAAATGTGTGGGCTGGAGCATCAGAACAAAAGATACTTGTAAAACAGTTGATCAGGTAGTTTCTAAAGTAAAGAAGAAATTAAAAGCAGGAGATATTATTTTATTACACGATACAAATCCAAATATTTTAGAAGAGTTAAAAGAGATATTGGAGTATTGTAATTTAAAGGGTTTTAGGCCGATAGCATTAAGCTAGTTTTATCAGGAAATTAATATATAACTATAGCATGATTAAGAAAATAGTTTTTGGAATATTGGTTTTGTTTGTTTCTGCACTTGCTGTAGCTCAACAAGAGGGAAAACCTATAAGTGTTGAGGAACTTCAAAAAGTGATGAAATCGAAAACTGCAGGAGTTAATACCATTAGTTGTGATTTCGTGCAAGATAAACACATGGAATATCTTGAAACAATTATTACTTCAAAAGGTAAATTGTACTTTGACACAAAGAATCGTTTACGTTGGGAGTATAAAGAGCCATTTGAATATTTAATTACCATAAATAATGGCAAGTTTAGCATTAAAACAGATGGAGAAACCAATAACTATGATATTGAATCAAACCAAATGTTTTCAAAAATTAGTGATCTTATTATTAGTTCTGTGAATGGAACTATTTTTACAGATTCAAATTTTAATGTGAAGGCATTTGATGGAGAAAGCCAATATGTAATTTATCTTGAACCGAATGTTGCCGAGCTTAAGGAAGTATTGAATAAGATAAAAATGTTGATTGATAAAAAAGACTTTTCTGTAGATAAAGTAACCATGTTTGAAATGGATGATAATTATACAGAAATCAGCTTTATAAATAAGAAATTTAATGAGAGTTTCCCGGACAATCTTTTCACTGCTAAGTAGTTTTTGCAAGAAAATGTCAAATACTGCGTTACTCGATTTTTTGAAGCAGTCATTTACAAGGGGTAAACTCCTTATTTTCAAAAATATCGAAAGCCTTGTCTTTGGCAATTTCTTATCAAAAACAAAATTATCTATAGTTCTTTTGTCAGTAGTTTGCTGTATAAGTTTTTTTTCTTGTTCGTCGGCTAAAGGTTTTAGTTCAGCCGATAGTGACATACAACAACCATTAACAGGAGGGAACACATCTGCGTTATATAAGGCTAAAATGAAAGTATATGGTAATTTCTTTTCCGGATTAGTACTTTTTAAATACAATAAGGATAAAGATGATTACAATGTTGTTTTACTTACGGAAGTTGGATTGACTTTGTGTGAATTTTACAGTAAGGATAATCAGATAATAGTGAAAAAGGCCAGCAGTTTGTTTCAAAGTAAAATGGCGCAAAAGACATTAGCTGAAGATTTTGGCTATCTGATTAATGAGCTGGGGAAAGTTAAGGAAGTGTCTGAGAATATATACAAAAACGAGGATAAAGTACGATTCTCAGTTGATCCAAATAAAAAGATCAACTCCATTAGAAAACGTAGGTTAATCAATGGGATTATCATTGACCTTGAAAATTATAAACAGTCTGTACCTTCAAGTATAAAGTTTAAGCATCGTGGAATAAAGTTTAATATGGAGTTGTCTCTATTAAAAGTGAGCTGAAATGTTATTGAATGATTTTTTTAAATATAAAGTAGTTAGTAAAGAAGACGAAAGTTGGATTTGTGAGATCGAGGTTAATGCAGATCACGAAATTTACAAAGGGCATTTCCCTGGTCTTCCTATTACTCCAGGAGTTTGTCAGGTGCAAATTGTACAAGAAGTAATATCAGATATTCTTGATTCTAAATATAGTTTAAAAAGTGCCAGAGATATCAAGTTTCTGAACTTTATAGATCCACAAAAAACTCCAAAATTAAACCTTGAACTGACAGTTAAACAAAAGGATGAAGATAGTTTGTCTGTTTCTGCATTGATGGTTAATGAGGGTGTGAACTTTTTAAAGATGCGATCTGCTTTTGCTAAGAAATAATGAGTGGGGAAGTGAAAAATATCAATTGGGCAGAGGAGTTTGATATACTGAAGTGTTGTGTAATTATTCCAACTTATAATAATGAGCAAACACTTGCCAACGTCATTGAAGATGTAAAGTGTTTTACTTCAAATGTTATTGTTGTAAACGATGGAAGTACTGATTCAACCAATGAAATCTTACAAAAGGTTGAAGATGTTGAGATTGTTTATTATGCGAATAACAAAGGGAAAGGTTATGCTATCCGTCAGGGCTTTAAAAGGGCTCTTGAATTAGGGTATGAGTATGCAATTACTCTTGATTCAGATGGGCAACATTATGCAAAGGATCTTCCGGTTTTTATTGAAGAGATAAAACAAAATGGCAATAGCCTGTTGATTGGATCTCGTTTTATGGAGGGGAAAGATCAACCTAAATCAAGTGGTTTTGCCAATAAGTTTTCAAATTTTTGGTTTAGAGTTGAAACTGGAATTAAACTGCCTGATACTCAATCCGGATATCGTTTATATCCTATCAAAGCCTTAGAAAAAAGAAAGTGGTTTTGCAATAAATACGAATTTGAAATTGAAGTTATTGTAAGAGCTGCATGGCAAGGTATCAATGTAAGTTGTGTTCCCATTGATGTATACTATCCTAGTCAGGAGGAGCGCGTAACTCATTTTCGCCCTTTTAAGGATTTCTTTAGAATCAGTGTTTTAAATACCATTTTGGTAACACTGGCTTTCTTGATCTTTCGTCCTAAGATGATTTTTAGGGAATTTAAAGGTAAAAGCATAAAGGAAATCTACAATATTCATATCAGGGATGCGAATGAAACCAAAGGAAAGATAGCAGCAGCTATAGGATTTGGTGTTTTCATGGGAATATTCCCGGTTTGGGGCTATCAATTGCTGATAGGTTTTTTATTGGCTCATTGGTTTAAGCTGAATAAAGCCATATTTTTCATTGCAGCCAATATTAGTTTGCCTCCAATGATTCCATTTATCCTTTATCTGAGTTATGTGACTGGTAGTTACTTATTGGGACAAGGAAGCTGGAAAGTAGATACTGATTTAAACATTGAGGCGATATCCTCAAATATTAAACAGTACATCTACGGAGCTATTGGTTTATCAATTATAATGGGAGGTGCTTTTTATTTCGTTTCCTATTTGATTCTCTCACTTTTTAAATCGTCGAACAGACAAAATGCATAAGTTCTTTTCACTGATATATTCTGGATTGGCAGGTAAAAGTAGATGGATGATTTCATCTATTTTGATTTTAATAGGGGTGCTTACTTATTTTATCTATCAGGTAAAGTTTGAGGAAGATATTACATCCTTAATTCCAATGGATGAAAGGATTTCTGAGATGAGTCAAACCTTTGCCAATTCAAAGTTTGCTGATCAGTTGATTTTTACGGTATCAATGAAGGATACCAATGAGGTTAATGAAAGAAAATTAATATCAGTCCTTGATTCTTTAAGTGAATTCTTATCAAAAGATACTCTACTGGTTAAAGAAGTACGGAATAATGTTGATGAAGCTGCAACAGCCAAGGTGTATGATTTCTTTTATCACAATCTGCCAATTTATATGACAGATGCTGATTATGCATACTTGGATACTATTATTTCAGCAGGGAATATAAATGCATTAATGCAAAAGAATTACAAAACTATTGTTTCTCCAACAGGTTTTGGTGCAGGTAAGTATATACTAAAAGATCCGTTGAGCTTGGTGCCAAGGTTTCTTAAGAAGCTGGAGTCTTTTCAACTTGATAAAAATTTCACCTTATACAAATCGCATATCTTCACTAAGGATAAGAAGCATATATTGGCTTTTGTTGATCCTCTGTATTCATCAAAAAATACTAAGCAAAACAGGCTACTAATTGAAAAGGTGGATACTTATCTTCAGAACTCAATTCCTGAAGATGTACATGCTGAGTATTATGGTGGGACTGCAGTTGCTGTAGCCAATGCAAACAGGGTACAAAAAGATATTATTACGACCATAAGTATTGCCGTAATATTGTTGCTGCTACTTTTTGTCTTCATCTTTAAAAATATAAAAGTCCTTGCAGTATTGTTTTTTCCTGTTGTTCTAGGAGTTGGTATTTCAATAGTGCTGCTGTCATTTATGTATGCAACTATTTCTGCCATTGCGCTTGGAGTAGGTGCCATTCTAATTGGAATATCCATTGATTTTTCGCTGCATTATTTTTCTCATGTTCGATATGGGCATAGTCCAAAAGATATTATCAAAGATATTTCTGATCCGGTAATTATGAGTAGTTTAACTACAGCAAGTGCATTTTTATGTTTGAATGTAGTAAACTCAGAAGCTCTAAATCAGTTGGGATTATTTGCCGGGATGAGTGTAATGGCATCTTCTATTCTGGTATTAATTATTCTTCCATTAATATTTAAACGGAAAGTAAATGTTCAGCCTAAACAACATAACACTGTAATCGATAGGTTTGCTGGTTATGAGTTTCATAAAAATAAATACTGGATTATTGGTGTAATTGTATTAACTGTAGTTTTTTCAATTGCAGGAAAGTCCATTACGTTTGATGCAGATATTGCCAATCTGAACTATCTTCCAAAGGAATTAGCTCAAGCAGAGAAAAACCTGAAGAGCATTAGTTCTGAAGCCGCCAGTGCCATTTACGTTGTTACTGATGGTGCCACATTTAATGAAGCACTGAATAAGCTGGAAGGTCATACGCAATTATTTCAGGATCTTGAAAATGAAGGAATAATAGCATCCTTGAGCACTGTGAACTCCTTACTTGTATCTGAAGATTTGCAAAAAGCTAAAATTGAAAAATGGAATCAGTTTTGGCATAAAAAAGGAGATGAATCCACTATTGATGTTATTGATGAAGCCGGTGCAAATAATCATTTTAAATCTGGTGCATTTAAATCATTCTTTAAAGTAATCCAAAAATCATATTCAACAATTAGTCAGGCAGATATTGATATAATACGGAAATTGTTTCTGTCTAATTTAATTAATGAACGTGATTCAAAAGTTTCTTTGGTTTCAATTTGCAAAGTTGATCAATCTAAAAAGGAGGATTTTTTCAAAGCTTTAAGTGGAAACAAGGATTTATTGGTTTTAGATAAGCAGTTTTTTACCAATCAGTTTTTCGAAATTTTGAAAGATGACTTTAATAAACTGATTAATTACTCCATGATAGTAGTTTTCTTAATTGTACTAATATTCTGGGGTAGGTTTGAGTTGGCTGTGATTACCTTTATTCCAATTGTGCTAAGCTGGCAATGGACTATTGGTTTAATGGGATTCTTCAATGTAGAGTTTAATATTTTCAATATTATTATCTGTACTTTCATTTTTGGTTTGGGGATAGACTACTCCATATTTGTAATGCAAGGAATGATGAATAATTATAAGTATGGAGGAAAAAGTATTCTTCCTTACAAAGTGTCTATTATTCTTAGTGTTACAACAACGCTTATTGGTGTTGGGGTATTGATCTTTGCTAAACACCCTGCTTTAAAGTCTATTGCATTGGTAACCATATTTGGTATCTTTTCGGTAATCATTATTACGTTTACCATTTTACCATTCCTATTTAATTTATTGACTCACACTAAAAATAAAAAGCGTCAGTTCCCAATTATTTTGGTTGATGTAATTGTATCGTTTGTATCGTTTGCAATCTTTTTGTCAGGAGTAATCTTTTTATCTGTTTTAGTTTTACTGTTTAAATACACACCTTTCTTCTCAGATGCGAAAAAGACGGTTATTCACTATTTGCTTTTTCTGAACTGTAAGTTGGTTGTAGGAATAAACTTCCTGTTTAAAAAGGAATATATAGATCAACATAAGTTCAATCTGGAAAAACCTGCAGTTATTGTATGTAATCATCAATCACATTTAGATATTGCATTAATTCTGTTGATGAGTCCTAAAATATTTGTATTAACAAACGAGTGGGTTTGGAAGAATCCTTTCTATGGTTTAATCATCAGATATATAGATTTCTACCCTATTTATACTGGAATTGATAATGGATATGAGAAAATCAAAGAGAAGGTTAATAAAGGATATTCTGTATTGATTTTCCCTGAAGGAACCAGAACAAAAGACGGAAAGATCAACCGTTTTCACCAAGGTGCGTTTAGTTTAGCTGATTATTTAGGATTAGATATATTACCAGTTCTTTTACATGGGGCTTATGATTGTATGCCCAAAACAGAATTCTTTTTAAGAGCAGGACATGTTACACTTAAGTTTTTTGACAGAATTAAAGTAGAACCTGCTGATGTTGAAAAAGGAATTACCTATCGTCCTCAGGCTAAAAAGATGACAGCTTTTTACAGGGAACAATATGCTTTGATGAGGAAAGAAAAAGAAACAGTAGATTTCTTTGCCAGAAAATTAAAGAACCAATACGTGTTTAAAGGTCCCGTTTTGGAGTGGTATTTACGCGTGAAAATATCATTAGAGAAAAATTACCGTTTTTATGATGAATTACTTCCAAAGCAAGGGGAAATTGTTGATGTAGGATGTGGTTACGGTTTTTTATCCAATATGCTAAGTTATACAGGTGAGGAAAGAGAAATTGTGGGATGGGATTATGATGGCGAAAAGATTGCTGTAGCAATAGAAGTGGCAGGTTATTCAGATAGAGTTTCTTTTGAAGAAAAAGATATTGTAACAGAAGACTTTGAGTCCGCAGATGTTTTTGTGTTTAATGATGTGCTTCATTATTTCTCAGAAGAACGTCAATTGACCGTACTTAAAAAGGCTTATCAAAATTTAAATGATGGTGGTTCAATTGTAATTCGTGATGCGGATACAGAGCTAAAGGAACGAACCAAATTTACTGCTTTAACAGAGTTTTTTTCTATTAATTTGTTAGGATTTAATAAGATGGAATATGAATTGGCATTCTTCTCATCTAAGAATATTGAGCAGTTTGCGAAAGATCATAACATGAACTTTGAAAAAGTGGATAACGCAAAGTACACTTCTAATCTAACTTATATATTAAAAAAGAATAGTTAGAATATGGCAAAGTATGATATAGTTGTAATAGGTAGTGGATTAGCTGGTTTGCAATGTGCATATCTTTTAAGTAAAGAAGGATATCATGTTTGTGTCGTTGATAAAAACGATCGAATTGGTGGTATGATGCAGTCCTTTGCCAGAGAAGGTGTCGTTTTTAATACAGGTCTTAACTATACTGAGAGCCTGGGTGAAGGTGAGGTGTTGTATAGGTATTTTAAGCTTTTTGGACTAATAGGCAATATCACATTGAAGCAGCTTGATATTGACCACTCTGACTTCATTACTTTAGGAGATGAAGAATATAGTGTTCCTCAAGGTCATGAAAACTATATTGAAAAACTGAAATCTTATTTTCCTGCTGAAGCAACAGGGATTGAGCAATATATGAACAAACTGGAAGAGGTTTGTAACTCATTTCCATTATACAAGTTAGAGGATAAATATACCGGCTTTGCCATGGATAGTCCTTATATGGCTATGTCAGCATCCGGATTTATCAATGAAATGGTAGAGGATCCTGATTTGAGAGGATTATTAGGGGGAACCAACATTTTATATGCAGGTCAAAAAGATTTAACGCCTTTATATACACATTCCTTAATTGGTTATTCGTTTATAAAAAGCTCATGGCGTGTTCAGGAGGGTGGTAGTGGTATTGCCAATGTTTTAGCTAATGGTGTAAAACAAAATGGAGGAACAGTTTTACGAAATTCAGAGGTAACTAAGTTTAAAGTTACAGATGGTCAAATAACCAGTTTGGAGCTTAAAAACGGAGAAGTTATAGAGGGCTCTAATTATGTTTCAAGTTTGCATCCTAAAACAATGATCCCACTAGTTGAAGAAGGGGGATTTAAGAAGGTTTTCAAGAAGAGGATTCTTTCTCTTGAGGATTCAATTGGGATGTTTTCTGTATATGTGGTTCTAAAAAAAGGAACGGTAAAATATCAGAACTATAACCATCATTATTTCAAAACAAATAATGTTTGGACAACAAATGGGAATGATTGGCCGGAGAATTTCTTACTCTATACCCAGTACAATAAAAAAACAGGGGAGTATGCAGATGGACTGACCATCATTACCTACATGAATTATAAAGAGGTTGAGAAATGGAGTAATACAACCATTGAAAACAGGGGTGAAGATTATTTACAGTTTAAAGAAGATAGAGCTCAAAAGTTATTGGATCTGGCAGAAAAAAGGATTCCAGGATTAAAGCAAAATATACAATCTTACTATACCTCAACACCCTTAACTTATCGTGATTATACCGGGTCAGCAAATGGATCTGCTTATGGATTAATTAAAAACTATAATAATCCAACCTATTCAATTTTAGTTCCCAAAACACGATTGAAAAACTTGTATTTCACTGGTCAGAATTTAAATATGCATGGTATTTTAGGCGTTTCAATTAGTTCTGTGTTAACCTGCTCAAGCTTCTTAGGTGAAGAGTATTTATACAATAAATTAATAAGAGTTTAGAAGAAATGAATCAACATACTTTTGACATAGCAATAATTGGTAGTGGACTGGGAGGATTGGCTTGTGGTAGCATTCTTAGTCAAAAAGGCTATAAAGTATGTGTTCTGGAACAACATCATCAAATTGGTGGTTGTCTGCAGGATTTTAAACGAAAGGGTGTTTTGTTTGATACCGGAATGCATTATATCGGAAGTTATGATGATGGCCAGATATTAAATACACTTTTCGGATATTTTGATATTTACGATAAAATTGAGGTCTCAAAATTAGATCCTGAAGGTTTTGATGTCATCAATATTGCAGGAAAAGAATTTGCGATTCCTCAAGGGATTGGAAATTTTAAGAAAAAGCTAAAGGCTTATTTTCCGGATGAAGCTAAAGGTATTGATGTCTATTTTAATAAACTGCAGGATATTTATGATTCGGTAGATGTAATAAATCTGAGAGATCTTCCTACTGATGATTTACCACGCAAAAAAGGACTGGATGAAAATGTATTTGACTTTGTTTCTTCAATTACAGAAAACAAAGAGCTCCAGAATATTTTGTGTGGGTTGAATTCGTTGTATGCAGGTAAAAAGGAGTCTGCTTCTTTATTTATTCATTCAATAATCACGTTGTTTTATCTTCAAAGTGCCTATCAGTTAAATGGTGGAGGAGGACAGATTGCCCGCGCTTTTCAATCGGTTATTGAAGAAAATGGAGGGATTGTAAGAACAAAGGCTAAAGCAAAGAAATTACTTTGTGAAGAGGGTGAAGTAATCGCTCTGATTCTTGATTCCGGTGAAGAAATTAAAGCTCAACAATATATTTCCAATATTGATCCATTGACTACAATGGAAATGTTGGATGGTGCCAATATCCGTAAGGTCTTTCTCAAAAGACTTAGAGAACAAGAGCAAACAACCTCATGTTTTTCAGTTTATATAAAACTTAAAGAAAAGACCTTTAGATATTTAAATGCAAATTATTATTATTACGACGAAAATAATGTTTGGGCATTAGATGAATATTCTGAAGCGAATTGGCCTCAGGGATATATGATTTATTCCAGTGAAAGTGGTGTAAATAATGGTTATGCAGAAAGTATTTCCATCATTACGCCAATGGATTATGAGGAAATGAAACCATGGGAAAATACAAGTATTGAGAATAGGGGAGAGTCATATTTAAAAATGAAACAAAAGAAAGCAGAGCTTTTAATACAAATGGTTGAAAAAACTTTTCCTGAAATCAGGGATTGTATTGATGATGTATATACATCTTCGCCTCTTACTTATAGAGATTATACCGGTGTAAGTAAAGGATCTATGTATGGTGTTTTAACAGATAGTCGTAATCCGTATGATTCTCAGATTATGCCAAAAACAAGGGTTAAGAATCTGTTTTTAACAGGTCAGAATGTAAATATGCATGGTGTGCTTGGCGTATCGGTTGCAGCACTTTTAACCTGTGGAGAGATATTGGGAATGAATAACATCATGGCCGATTTAAGGACTCATGTAAAGAATTAAAAAAGAAAGTAATGAAGGTTTTAAAATATATACTGTTATTTTTTGTAGTACTTATTGCAGGAATGTACTTCTGGTTCAGATCCATGATTATGACTCCTCCTGAAATTCAGGATAAATCAGCATTGTCATTGGAAGTGAATCATATTTCTGATAGTCTTTCTGTTTGTGGTGACAGTTGGTTGCATAAAGATGATGGAGGAATTTATGAGTTAATGATTAGCGGTAAACCTTTTGAACTAGGAGTAAAAAACGGAAAGTTAACTCAGGAATTAGCAGGTAAGCAGGAAGAATATTTTATTGATTTTATTAAAACATTGATTCCTTCTGAAACTACATTGAATTACCTGAAATATTTTATTACCTATTTCAATAAAGATCTTGATGAGTATATTCATCCTGAATATTTAGAAGAGATTTATGGTATCTCGCAGTTTGCGTCTGATGAGTATGATTTTATTGGAGATAAGTATCACCGAGTACTTAACTATCATGCAGCTCATGATATCGGCCACACCATTCAAAATATGAACTTAGTAGCTTGTACTGCTTTTAGTGTGCAGGATGAGTTGACTTGCGACAGTACCATTTATGTTGGAAGAAACCTGGATTTTTCTGCTGGAGATGATTTTGCTCGCAATAAAATAATTGTTTTCTGTAAACCTGACAAAGGCTATAAGTTCGCTTATATTTCATGGGGAGGCATGATGGGAGTTTTATCCGGTATGAATGAGTATGGTTTAACCATTAGCTTAAATTCAGCCAAGTCAGGAATCCCATTATCGGCAAAGTCACCTGTTTGCATTGTGTCTCGTGACGTTTTGCAATATGCAAAAAATATCGAAGAGGCTTATAAAATTATTTCAGGTTACGAGACTTTTGTGTCAGAATCCTTTTTAGTGAGTTCTGCTGAGGATCATAAAGTCGTTGTAATTGAAAAATCACAGGAAAAAACTGCTGTTTATGAATCTGGTGAGTCAAAATTAGTATTGACAAACCATTTTCAAAGTAAAGAATTGGTTGATACAGAGTTGAATCAAGAATCTATTCAGGAAGGTTGTTCCTTATATCGCTTACAACGAACTCATGAATTATTGGATAATGATTCAGCCTATAATCATAAAAAAGTAATAGACATACTTCGCGACAAAAACGGACTTGCAAATCAATCGATCGGCATTGGAAATGAATCTGCAGTAAACCAGTTAATCTGTCATCATTCAGTTGTATTTAACCCTGAAAAAAGATTAATGTGGGTTTCAGAATTTCCATATCAGGAAAATGCATATGTAGCTTATGATTTAAATAAATTATTTAATGATGAGTTTGATATAAAATCCGGTAGTGTCACAGTGGATAGTCTTAAGGTTGAAGCAAGTGATTTTTACAAGAATGGTGGAGTAGATGAGGTTTGGAAATACAGGGCCAGAATTGATTCAATCAAGCATATCATAATTCCGGATAAATCTATTGTTTTGGGAGCTGGATATGTTGATCAATTGATTAATAAGAATCCCGATTTTTATTATGGCTATTATGTGGTTGGATTATACTATAAAGATAGAGGCGAATTCAAGAAAGCACTTGAGTTTTTTAATAAAGCATTGACTTTGCAATTTCCACGTGTGGTTGATAAGGAGCAAGTAGAAAAACAAATTGCGGAAATTGAAGAGCTGAAAAACCAGAACTAAATTTTATGGGGATCATTTTATGATACAATCTAAAAACAGCATTTTTTTATTTATAATTTGTTTTATCTGGCAAATATCACTTGCCCAAAGTGAAGGTAGTGATAAAAGATTTTTACCTAAACCTACAGGAACTTATTCCATTGGGACTCAATCTTTTGTTTTGCATGATACAACCAAACTTCAGAAGAATAAAGATGCAAGGTTATATGTAAAAATATGGTATCCGGCCAAAGACACTGAAAATACTTATCACTACAATAAATACCTTGAAGGATATGATTTGGATGAGATATATAATAATTTTAAATCTAAAGGAGTAAGCAAGCAGGATATAGAAACTCTTTCTAATTATCTTACTTATTCAAAAAAGAATATTCAGGTTTCCGATAAAGAAGAGGAATATCCTGTAATAATTTTTACTCCTGGATATTATTTTGGATTAAGTGACATCTATTCGGCCTATATTGAAAACCTGGCAAGTAATGGTTATATCGTTTGCACCATTACACATATCAATCAGCAAATTTCAATAAAAGGAAATGCAGATGAAGATAATTCCTTACATACAGCACGATCTGCACTCCCTTTTTTACAATGGTGGTGGGTTGATAAAATAAACTTCAAAGATCACATGAAATCAAAAAATCAGGCTTCAATGAGTAAATACTTTTTACGAAGATTGAAACGTTTTGATATGGTTTTAGATTCATGGGAACAAAGTACCATGTTCTTTATTGATTATTTAAAATCACAAAAGGAGAATGGTGATAATGATTTGTTCGCAAGGATGGATCTTGCTGAACTAGGAGCTATGGGGCAATCATTTGGCGGAGCTTTGTCAAACCATATGTGTGTTACACATGATTGCATAAAGGCTGGGATTAATATGGATTGTTTTCAGTTTGGTGATGTGGTGAGTACCTATACAAACAAACCATTGATGTTGATTGAAAGCGAACAGCAGATTAAGTGGAGAATTGGAAATGAGTTTATTTATAAAGACATAAACCATCTTGAATATGCTAGGATTAAGGGAGGTCTACATTTTTTATTTACAGATTTACCATATTATAATGTGATTCTGGATGACCAAAAATTAGATGAATTAATTGGAGAAGTAGATGGACAAAGTGTTATGGAATGGATGAATTCTATAATTTTGTCTTTTTTTGATGGAAGCCTTAAAAATCAGAATAAGGCTCATCTCATTGAGAGTATTGACAATAAAGATCTTTTATATCAAAAATCAAACAAATGTATATACCTGAAATAGAATTAAAACCACAATCAGAGATTAAAAGCTTTCAAGAGGAAAAGCTGCAAGATTTACTACAATATTTAAATGAAAATTCTGTTTATTATCAGCGCTTTTTTAAGACGCATCAGGTTGATATTAATGATATAAAAAAGTTAGAGGATCTGCATAAAATACCAACTACAACAAAAGATGATCTTCAAAAGTACAATAATGATTTTCTTTGTGTTCCTCTGAGTAAAATAATTGATTATTTAACTACCTCCGGGACTGCAGGTGATCCTGTTGTTTTTGCCGAAACAGAAAATGATTTGCAGCGATTGGCTTATAACGAATATATATCCTTTGTTTGTGCCACTGCAAAGCCTGATGATATTTTCCAATTAATGGTAACTCTCGACCGTAGATTTATGGCGGGGATGGCGTATTATGAAGGAATCAGGCAGTTAGGTGCAGGTGTTGTTCGTGTTGGTCCTGGAAATCCAGGTTTGCAATTTGATACTATAGAGAGAATTAAGCCAACAGCCCTGGTTACTGTTCCTTCTTTCTTATTGAAGCTGATTGATTATGCAGAGAAACACCATATTGATTATAAAAACTCGAGCATAAAGAAAGCAGTTTGTATTGGTGAAAGTTTGCGTAATGATGATTTCTCATTAAATACTTTAGGGCAGCGTATCAAGGAAAAGTGGGATATTGAACTTTATTCTACATACGCATCAACAGAAATGGGAACTGCTTTTACCGACTGTGAGTATGGTATGGGTGGACATCATCATCCCGAAATGATTATTGTTGAGTTTTTGGATGATAATGAAAACCCGGTTCCTCCAGGTACTCCTGGCGAGGTAACAATTACTACTCTGGGTGTTGAAGGAATGCCTTTGCTACGTTTTAAAACAGGAGATATATGTAATCACTTTGTTGATAAATGTAAATGTGGAAGAACAACTACGCGCTTAGGATCTGTTATCGGAAGGAAAAATCAGATGATTAAATATAAAGGAACTACCCTTTATCCACCTGCATTATATGATGTTTTAAATGATATTGAAAATGTAGATAACTATATGATCTGCATAACTCAAAATAAAATTGGAACCGACGATATTGAAATAAAAGTAGGAACCAGAACACCGGGTGATGTATTAAAAAAAGAAGTAAAAGATTGTTTTAGAGCCAAGCTTCGTGTTGCCCCTGATGTTACTTTTTATACTCCGGATGAAATATTGAAAATGCAGTTTCCTGAAATGAGTAGAAAACCAATAACTTTTGTTGATAACAGAAACTAGATTATGATTGAATTTGAGAAGGTTTATGAGGAGATGAGGCCTTACCGGGATGAGGAGATTAGTGAGGCCATGAATAGAATTTTAAAGGAGCAGGCTTTTTACCCGGTTCTTCAATACGTATTTCCCAAACGTTCTATAGAAGAATCTTTAAAAGAAATGGCTTCGGTTAAAACCATTTACGATTTTCAAATGAAATTTAGTAAATGTGCAGTTGAAGAAGTTTTAAATAAAACAGCAACAAAGTTTACCTATTCCGGAGCAGAAAATCTTGATCAGGAAACATCATATCTATTTATATCTAATCACAGAGATATTGTTTTAGATAGTGCCATTTTGCAATGTGTGTTAAGTTACAATGGTCATAGAACTACCCAAATAACTTTTGGAAGTAATTTAATGAGTAGCCAGTTTATTGTTGATTTAGGAAAAGTCAATAAAATGTTTACTTTTTATCGTGGAGGTTCAAGAGTTGATATTTATCGTAATGCACTTATTCATTCAGCTTACATTAAAAAAGTATTAACAGAAGAAAAAGAATCTGCATGGATTGCACAAAGAGATGGACGTACAAAAGATGGATACGATAAAACACAACTGTCTCTTCTTAAGATGTTAACTATTAAAGAGAAGGATCATATCTCTGCTATTAAAAAGTTTAATATTTGTCCGGTATCAATTTCTTATGAACTGGAGCCATGCGATATTTATAAGGTTCGAGAGCGATTGGCTGCCACAGAGGAAGAGTATGTTAAAGAAAAAGATGAGGATTTCAATAGTATATTAAATGGTATCATTGGTCCTAAAGGTAAAGTGCATATTGCCTTTGGTAAACCTGTTAACTGTTTTATAGAAGAAAATATTTCTGAGTTGGATAATAATAATATTCATGAGAAAGTATGTGAACATATGGATCGCGAAATATGGTTAAATTATCAATTAAATCCATTTAATTATGTAGCGTATGATATCTTAAATACTAGTCAGCAGAATTTGGGGAATAATTATACAGAACAGGATATTGACGATTTCTATAATTTGCTGGATCAGAAAGTTTCTGATGAAACAGATCAAATAAAAATTAAGAAACAAAAAGATGGATTATTACAAATGTATGCTGCACCAGTGGAAAGTTACTTAAAAGTTACAAATGAGATACAAGGTTAATTATTAGGCTATCGATTCATGTTGATATGCTAATTAGTTTATCTTGATTTATTATAGATTATGGTAAAATTGGATTAAATTTATTAAGTTAGCTTGCATTAGAAATTAAGGATTAATCACATAGTGTGGTGGTGGATTATCGAATTAGGAAAAGAATGAGCAACAAAGTTAGTTTTGGTTTATTAGTAGGATTATTGTTTTGCATGATCTCTATTGATATAATTGCGCAAAGAGATATTAGTTTTGATTCTTTTCTGCAGGAGAATGGATTGCCCAACAATCAAATTCAATGTATTTATCAGGATGCTCAGGGAATTATATGGGTTGGAACTAATCATGGTTTGAGTAGGTTTGATGGATATGAATTTGAGAATTTCTTAGAATCAGACATTGATAGCTTTAGTATAAAAGGAACGATAGTTCGTACTATAACAGAAGATAATAAAGGAAATCTTCTGGTTGGACTGGAAAGTGGAGGATTAAATGTCTTTGATAAGAAGTTAGAGCGTTTTACTCAGCCATTAAGACAACATCCTTTGTTTAAAGGAAGAGAAGTTTCTGTTAATGATATCAAAAAAGATGATAAAGGAAATATTTGGCTAGCTACCAGTATTAGTGTTATAAAAATTGATTCCACAGATAATATTACTAGAATCCCCTTACATAAAGAGAAGGATGAATTTGTAAGGATCCTACAATTTGATAAAAAAGGAAAATTATGGGCAGGAACCAATAGTGGTTTATATGTAATAGACACTACTAATAATACTTACGAATCTATTGAGCTTCCTTATAACGAGGATTTTAATCGTAACCATGAAATATGGGAAATATTCCTCAATTATGATGGAAACCTTTGGATAGGTACCTACACCAGTGGAATAATGATTGTCAATCCACAAACAAAATCAGTTGAACCATTTGATTTAAAACCGGAATTTGAAAGATCCAGAACAGTACGATCAATATTATCTAAAGAAAAAGGAAAATACTGGATAGGAACCCGAGCTGGATTATATTTTTACGATCAGACCAAAGGATCAATATCAATATTCCGTCATGATGACAGGGAACCTAAAAGTCTTGTAAATAATTCTGTTTTGGATATGTTTACGGACCGCCAAGGCAAAATATGGATTGGAACCCGTGGCGGATTAAACCTTATATCAAATAGTACTCAGGTTTTTCATAATTATAATGCACATCCTTCTGACAGATCAGGACGATATTTAAATAGTAGCGTAATTTATGCCTTTTGGGAGGATCATGAAGGTAATATATGGGTTGGAACAGAGGATGGCGGGATTAATATCTATGATCAAAAGGAGAATAGATACAAGTACATTAAAGTAGATGATAAGAATCCGGATAGCTCTATTTCCAGAAACTGTATCAAAGCATTTCAAGAAGATAAAGATGGAAATTTATGGATTGGAATGTTCTATGGGGGGATAAGTGTTCTTAACCCGGAAACTGGAAAATATACACATTACAGAAATGATCCGAATAATCCTAAAACGCTGTCAGATAATAGAGTTTGGGATATTATGAGGGATCATAATGATGATATTTGGATTGCGACAACTAGAGGTGTTGATAAATTTGATTATCAAAAAAAGGAATTTATTCATTACCCTCAATTAGCCAGGGAGCAAGTTAATTGGATTGATATTGATTCGCACGATAATATTTGGTTGGGAACAGCAGATGAGGTTGTAATTTATAACCTTGTGAATAATGAGATTGCAAAGTTTAAAGAGCATTCCCGTGATTTTCTTGAGGATTCTAAGGGTCGATTCTGGATTACTACTCTGGATAAAGGAATTGTTCAATATTCACGATTTGAAGGTCCTACAAGATATTATCAATATAAGGATGGCTTGTGTAATAATCAAGCTCTGTGTGTATTAGAGGATAATATGCAAACTTTGTGGATAAGTACCTCAAATGGTTTATCTAATTTTAATCCTGACATTGAAGTTTTTCGTAATTTTTCAAGTAAAGATGGATTGCGTAACAACCAATTTATGTATGGAGCTGCCTATAAAACAAAAGATGGCAACCTTATTTTTGGAGGAATATCAGGCTTTAATATTTTCGATCCTTCCGAAGTTAAATCTGATCAAAATGAGTATCCAATTGTTTTTACAGATTTAAGAATATTCAACAAAAAAGTAAAGATCGACTCAAGTAAAGATGCAGTTCTAAAACAAAGTATTCTTGAATCGGATCATATTGTATTGGATTATAAGAAAAACGTATTTACTCTTGATTTTGCCGCGCTTAACTATACAAATAGCGAAGGAAATTTATACTCCTATTACCTGGAAGGATTTGATCAGGAATGGAGTGAGCCTAATAATGTTAGAACTGTTACCTATACAAATCTTGATCCTGATGATTATATATTCAGGGTAAAGCGAATTGTGCCCGGAGCTCCGGATAGTCAGGAATCTTCCATATTAATAACCATATTACCTCCATTCTGGAAAACATTGTGGTTTAAATTGATCATACTTTTTGTAATAATAAGTTTGATATATCTTCTGATTCAGTTTGCTATTTTCAGACAAAAGATCAAGCATGAAGTCATTTATGAAAGAATGAATTCTAAGCGACAACGAGAATTGGAAAATCTGAAGATGAAGTTCTTTACGAATATTTCACATGAAATACGAACTCCACTATCTTTAATAATTACGCCATTAGAGAAACTAACATCTCAAAAACTATCTATGGAAGAGATAAATTCTCATCTGGAGATAATGAAAAAGAGTGCAGTTAAGCTAAGTAAGTTAATTAATCAATTACTTGACTTTAGAAAACTTGAGTCAGGTAATTTAAAATTACAATTAAAGCAAGGAGACCTAGTTCGGTTTATAGCAGAGGAAGTTGAATCGTTTAGAAGTTTTGCTAAGGAGCATGGAGTTGAGTTATCTTTTAATTCTTTAAAGGATAAGTTGTTTACTTGTTTTGATGCCGATAAGATTGAGAATATTTTGAATAACTTGTTATCTAATGCTTTTAAGTATACTGAGCGAGGGGGAAATGTTGCAGTTAACCTTTCATTAATTTTTAAATCAGTTGATGATAATGAAACAAATAATAAAGTTGATAAAGAATTTATTAAAATAGTTGTTAAAGATACAGGTACAGGGATATCTCAGAACAGTATCCAACGAATATTTGATAGATTTTACCAAGCCGATGATAGAAACATTAAGAAAGGAACCGGTATTGGATTGTCTTATGTAAAAGAGTTAGTTGAATTACATAATGGAACAATAACAGTAGATAGTAAACAAGGTAAAGGAAGTGAATTTATAGTTCATATACCATTAATTGCCGATTGTTCTGAAGAACAGACTAAAATTACTGAAGCTGAGAGTGGACAACCGCTTTTAGATAAAGAAGTTGACAAAGAAAGCGGTGATATTAAGCCAAAAGCAAAATTCATGCTTATTGTTGAGGATAATGCAGATGTAAGAATGCTTTTAAGAACGCATTTTGAGACGAATTATAATGTAGCTGAGGCAAGAAATGGTGTTGAAGGTTGGGAAAGGGCTATTGAAACAATTCCTGACGTCATTATTAGTGATGTTTTAATGCCAGATATGGATGGTTATGAATTCTGTAGTAAAATTAAAAAGGATGAAAGAACATCGCATATCCCGGTGATTTTACTTACTGCACTACATTCTAAAGAACACGAGTATAAAGGATTGTCGGCAGGAGCAGACGATTATATTACAAAGCCATTTGACCTGACGATTCTTCAAACAAAAGTTGAAAATTTACTTGCACTTCGTAAGTCATTGAAGAAGAAGTTTTCTGATGAGGTAACATTGCAACCTAAAAATGTGGCGGTATCATCTCCGGATGAGAAGTTTCTGCAAAGGGCTATAAAAAGTGTGGAAAAGAATATTGCTAATCCGGAGTTAGATATTGAGAGTTTTGCTAAAGAAGTAGGTGTTAGCAGAATGCAGTTGTACAGAAAGCTGGACGCTCTTACCAATATGACTGTAAAAGAGTTTATCCGAAATATCAGGTTAAAAAGAGCTGCTCAACTATTGCAACAGGATAAAATGACTGTAAATGAAATAGCCTACTCTGTAGGTTTTAAAGATATATCTCACTTTAGAAAATGTTTTAGACAGTTGTATGGCATGAATGCTACTGAGTATAAACAGAAACATCAAAACAAAGAGGATAGATAACCAAACTCAGCTTCGTTATGTTCTTTGATATAATAATTTGAGAAGCTAGTCATAAATAAATCAATTTATTAAGTAGATACTTTTATATTTGATGAACCTAAACTAAATATTGGACCAGGCCTGATAAACATCTTTTAAAAATGAGTTAAATGATACGTGCAATTATTATTGATGATGAACCATCTCTTCGGGAAATAAATCGGAATATTTTAACTGATAATTTCAATGATATTGAAGTTGTTGGTGAAGCATGTTCTGTAGAAGAAGGTGTGGCATTAATAAATAATGTTGATCCAGACCTGGTATTGCTCGATATTGAATTAGAGGGAGGTACAGGTTTTCATATTCTGCAAAAAGTTGACTATAGTAAGTTTAAAACAATTTTTGTTACTGCATTTAATCAATTTGCCATAAAAGCGATTAAGTTTTGTGCTATTGATTATATTCTAAAACCTGTTAATGAATTTGAATTTTGCAATGCTGTTAGTAATGCAATCAAAGCTATAGATAAAGACTCCGGACAAGAACAAATAAATAATCTTTTATCTCAAATTGAGGATAAAAAAGCACCGCAAAAAATTGTATTGCGAACTTCTGATGCTTTATACTTGACTGAAATTAGTAATATCTTATTCTGTAAGAGTGATAATAGCTATACAACTTTTTATCTGGCCGATAATAAGGAAATCATTGTTTCTAAAAGCATAAAAGAATACTGTGAACTTTTTGAAGAACATGGATTCTTTCGTCCACATCAATCTTACCTCGTAAATCTAAACCAAATTGCCAAAATAGATAAAACGGATGGTGGTTTTATTATTATGAAGAATGGCAATGAAATACCTATCTCAACAAGACGAAAACAGGCATTAATGCAAGCTATTGAAACAATTTAGCATAATGTGAAAATCTTCCGTCTCGCAGTTTCCTGCATATAAAAAACACTTTCAAATTATTTACCAGCAGATTCAAATCTTCATCGATTTCTCGCATTAGAATCTATTTTCTTTGTTTCAGAATTTAATCAAATAATCATGAAACAGAGAAAATTATTTTTAAGTAATGTAAAGTTGGCCATGTTGGTAGTACTAAACATTTTGCTTGTTAATTGTAGTCAAGATTAATAAATATAGTAGCCCTGATTCTTTAAGTTAATAATATAAAAACATACGTTAATTGATCATAGAGTTTAAGAAGTAATAATCAGGGCTATTCTTTCGAATTAACAGGAAAAATTGATCAGTAAAAAGGAATATGGTTTATGGGTA
Organism: uncultured Saccharicrinis sp.; assembly: GCA_963666825.2. Taxonomy (GTDB): domain Bacteria; phylum Bacteroidota; class Bacteroidia; order Bacteroidales; family Marinilabiliaceae; genus Saccharicrinis. The sequence continues at coordinate 5,420,224 of OY763044.2, forward strand.
AATTAATCCTTAATACATCTAAATATTGTCATGTTCTTGCAAAGGAAGAGATCATCTTTTGTGAAATAAGTAATGGGTTAGTTAGGATTTATTTAACAGATAAAAAAGTAGTGAGTACGCGAATTACTTTACTCGAAATTTTTGATGATCTGGGGCAAGAGGATTTTGTTTTGCCGCATAGATCATACATCATAAATATGAAACATGTTAAAAGCCTTCATACTAGTAAAGACTATTATGCTGAAATGAATGGTGATTATTTAATTCCTGTTTCTAAGTCAAGAATCGGGCATGTGCGTCAACTTATTAATAAAAATCATAGAATATCCATTTAGCAACATTGAAATAAAGAACTGTTGGAAGAGATAGCATGATTCATATAGAATACAGATTAATAACGATCCTATTCTTGAATAGAATATAATAATTAGATAAACCTTAACTATAATGATGAGAAAGCAAAAGATAATTACTGTTGGAGTAGTATTAATAATGATGGTTTCATGTAGCTCAGTAAACAATTCTTCAAAACACCTGGAACCATTAAATATAGAGATTCCTACAGAATTAGAAGGTAATCTTAAAGTTGTAAAATTTATTGAAAGCTCAGAGGTAGTTATCAATCATTGGTCTGATACATTGGAAGAGTTATTTGACGAATCAGAAGAATATTTAGGAAAGGAAGAGTCAGACTTATCCATGAAGGATAAAATGAAATTGGCTCAGATTGGTTTTAGTTTCATGTCTAAAATGGCAGAATTTGGAACTGATATGAGTCAGCTGAATACTACAGCAATGTCGTTAGAAGATGGTTTGTCAGATAAAGAATTACAAGCATTTGAGCTAACAAGATAAGCCCTTAAATCTCGAATAGATGAGTTAGGTGAAAAATATAAAGATTTTGGTAAAGAAAGGAATTAACAATAGTAATTATATCTAAATAGAAAAGTCATGATAAAGTATAAGATTATATTATTTTTTTCTTTAAATATTCTATTTGTATTTAGTATAAATGCACAGCTTATTGATCCTAATAAGGAGGTTGAAAGACAAGGGACAAGACGTGCAAATCAAAAGATAGAAGAGGGCGTTGATGAAGGATTTGATAAACTGGAAGAAGGGATTGGCAGCCTGTTTAAAAAGAAGAAAAAAAGCACCTCTAATAATAAACAAAAGACAACCGGAACGTCTTCGGATTCTTCGTCATCAGAGGGAAAAAGCTCCAATGAAGATAGTGAAATTGAGTCTGCTAAGATGGATGTAAACTGGTCAAAATTTGATTTTGTACCTGGAGATAAGGTTATTTTTGAAGACGGGCCTGATTTAATGGAAGAAAACGGAGAGTTTCCTTCTCGTTGGGATTTGATAAGTGGGCAGGTTGAAATTGCAAGTGTTAATGGAGAAACAGTAATGATGTTTCTGGATGGAGGTAAAATAATTCCATACCTTAAAAACTCAAAAGAAGATTACCTGCCTGATGTATTTACAATAGAGTTCGATTATTACACACCTAAGGATGGCAATAGATTGTCGTTTTACCTTACAGATCAAAAAAATCAACGAGTTTCCGAAGGTCAGGAATTTGAAGTTACTCCTATTCGTGTTAGTACACCTGATGGTAACTATGTAGAGCATCCTGAACGTGATTATACTTATTATGAAAATGGGTGTTGGACACATGTTTCATTAGCTTATACCAAAGGTAAACTAAAAGTATATCTTGATGATACCAGGTTAATTAACATACCTCATTACGAACATAATCCTTCAGGATTTACGATCTATCCATATTTTGCGAGTGCTTCAAATAAGCAGGCTTTTTTTGTTAAAAATGTTCGCATTGCAAAAGGAGGTGTAAAATATTATGACAGGGTATTAAGTGAAGGGAAGATTATTTGCAACGGTATTCGCTTTGATGTAAATAAGGCAACACTCAAGCCTGAAAGTATGGGGCCTATCAATAAAATCTTCGAGTTAATGCAAAAACAGCCGGATTTAAAATTTAGCGTTGAAGGCCATACGGACAGTGATGGTGACGATACTAAAAATCAAACGCTATCAGAACAAAGAGCTAAAGCTGTAGTGAATACATTAATAGAAATGGGTATTGCTTCAGAAAGGTTATCCTCCAAAGGTTACGGCGAAAGTAAACCTATTGACAACAATACAACTGCAGAGGGCAAAGCTAATAACCGAAGGGTTGAGTTCGTTAAAATTTAAAACAGAAAATACTTCTTATAGACTCTTGATTATGAAAAAAAATAAACTATTTATTACAATAATTTTAATACTCGTCTCCATAAATAGTTATGCACTTGAAGGCTATTTGCATCAAGGCGTATGGAGTGGTACTGTAATTATAACTAAAGATGTTACCCTTGCAAAAGACAGTACAATTAGTATAATGCCGGGAACAATAGTAGCTTTTAGTCCGGGAACAAAATTTACACTTCATGGTAAATTGCTGGCAAACGGGACTGAAGCATTGCCCATAATATTCACTTCTGCTTCATCTGATCCGCAACCGGGAGATTGGGATGCCATATATCAAAATGCACTATGGGGAACCGGGCCGGAATCTTCATTTTCAAATTGTATTTTTCAATATGGTGGAGGAACCCGAAATATTGGTGAAGATGCCATGCTTACTTTTATGCAGGGAGCTGAGGGAACTGTAAGTACTTGTTCTTTTAAACATTCAGCATCATCAGGACTTGAAATCAATGGATCTGAAATTTCAGTGGATCATTGTTCGTTTATCGATAATGCATTTTATGGGCTCTTTGTATCAGGAGGTCATCCTTATATTACAAATAATACATTTAGTAATAATACATCACATGCGGTTTTTATGAGAACAGTTCATATTACCAGTAATTTCACAGGTAATTCAATGACTAATAATGGAACCAATGGATTTGTTATCAATGGTAACGACTGTTTTTCTACCAGTGAACCATGTAGTTTATACAATAATGATGGAATACCATATGTACTTGAAGATAATCAGGTAACCTATTTCCCATTAAATATTTATGAAGGCACAATATTGAAGTTCTCAACAACAGAAACGTTTGCTAATATTGGTTATCGTGCTCATTTATATACAGGAGCTAAAGGTGGCGGTGAGTATGGAGCTATTATCACTCATGGAACAGAAGATCAACCTGTGATTTTCACGTCAATTTACGATGATTACGAAGGTGGAGATACCAATAATGATGGTAATGCAACCGAAGCCTCAAGAGGCGATTGGGGATATATAAAGATATTGAATGGGCATGCGGAACTGAAAAACACGCATATTAAATATGCAGGAGCTACCTATCCGGCTTTAGAATTTCAGAATAGTGCAAGCGGATGGGTTGATTCATGTTTTATTACAGAATCTAACCATGCTGGTATAGCGTCAAATTCAACTATTACAATTACTAATTCCGATATCTCATATAATACAACTGATGGTATTACTGTTACCGCACAGGCTTGTGAGGCAATAATAACAAATAACAATATCCATCATAACGGAGAAAATGGAATATCAACAAGTTATCATTCAGCACCGCTCATTCAGGAGAATGTAATTAACAATAATACATCAAATGCTATTTATGCTAACTCAACATTGATAAACAAGCCCTGGACAAACAATAGTGCAACCGGAAATAATATAAATGCGATTACAATAAATAGTATTTCAACCAATGGGGCAAGTACTCTTTTTAATCCTGTAACATTGCCTTATGTTATAGAGAATGCCATGGTAACATATCCTTTATTAATTATTGAACCCGGAACTGTATGTAAATTCTATACTACAGAATCGTATTCCAATATAGGATACAGAGCAAAGATCTATACCGGAAATTCAGGAATTGAACATCAAGGAATTATTGCAGCAGGAACTGTTGCTAATCCTATCGTTTTTACTTCTATTAATGATGATCGGTATATTAATGATACTCGTGAAGATGGAGATGAGGTAGAGCCTCTTGCCGGAGATTGGGATGGAGTTAGCTGTAGTAATGATACGGCAGTATTTAAAAATTGTGTGTTTGCGTATGGCGGATATAGTTCAAGTGCAGCAATGCTTAGTGTTAGTTATTTGTATAATGTGGAAATTGACAGTTGTACTTTTGATTATAGCTTAAATGCAGGAGCTAAAATATATGGAGGAAAAGCCGAAGTTTCAAACAGTAGTTTTACAAATTCATCAAAGGGATTGTGGCTTGAAGGATCAAATAATGATTCGATTTCTAGAGTGAAATTGTGCGATTTTATTGATAATGAGGTTGCATGTTATACCGGATCTGGTGCTTATATAACTGAATCTGTGTTTTCAAATAATAATACTGGTGTAAAGAACTATAGTAAACTTTTATCGTTGGGACAAAATGATACGGATAGTATTGGAAATAATACATTTAGTAATAATAATTCCTATCACATTGAAAACATGACCAGTGGAGTTGTAAAGGCCATCAAGAATATTTGGGATAGTGAAGATGCTGATGAAATTGATGCAAAAATTTTTGACGACAATGAAGTTTCAAGTTATGGCGAAGTCATATTTAATCCCTGGATTTCAAACACTGCAACAGATATAACTAAATCAGATCATTATGGCGTAAAAGTATTTCCGAATCCTGTTAAAGATGTTTTTTATATTGAAACAGACCTCGTAATTCTGGATGTGAGTCTATATAACACGAATGGCTTATTGTTAAAACAGTTTCAAGCTGTTGATCAATTTAATATTTCAAACTTAGAGAATGGAGTTTATCTGCTAAAGATTAAAACCTCTAACGAAGAAATAATACAAAAAATTATTAAAACCAACTAGCAAACCTCTTGAGTGCCATAGATTGATCTGGTATTGACTTAGGTGCTCTTTAATCCTAATACTTATGAAACGAAAAAGTTTTTTATTGCCTTTGATGATGGTTTTTGTCATTGCTATATCTGTAGCATGTTCATCAAATATTGAGAAAATACCAGTTGAAATTCCCAAAGAACTCCAAGGAAATAACGAAGCTGAAGCTGTAATTGAAGACATGACTGAAGCGGTGAATGATTGCAGGACGTATATGCAAAAAGCAACCCGGTTTGCAATAGAACAGGAGAAAAACGGAAAAGATTCCCTTAGTATTACTCAAGGACTAAAAGTTGCTATGATAGCAGGTAAGATCATGTTAAGCCAAAGGAAAATCGAACAATGTCATCTGCAGGTTGATCAGTTAAGCAATCAACTCAGTGAGGTACAATTATCGTCTTTGAAAAATTGCATAAACACTCTTGAGGATAGAATTGGGGAGATTAATACAGAGGAGCTTGGATTATCAGATGAAGAATTAGCAACAATAAAAAAAGGTGGTAGCCTAAAGTTTGGAAATCAAGAATCTGATGTGGCTCAAAAAGAAATGGATAGCATTATGGCTTTGCGTGAGGAAGCTATTGCACAGATGAAGTCAGAAGGTAGTTACAAAGAACCTGTGCAAAAACCAGGTAATGTTGTAGAACCTCCACTATGGTTTTCCATTGCATTTCCAATATTAGTTATTGTATTAATGCTCTTCATTTTCATTATGGGTATCAGAACCTTCTATAAGAAAGTAAAAAGAACCGTAGGGGATTTAGGATATGTAAAGAACAACTTATTAGGAAATATAAAGAACAATAAATAACCAAAACAATAAATTATGATTTCAATTATAATAGTAGCAGCTCTATTATTGCTAATAATATTATTAGTAGTCTCCATTTATAACGGATTAGTAAAAAGACGCAATGAAGTAGACAATGCTTTTGGAGGGATGGATGTACAGTTAAAAAAAAGGTATGATTTGATACCTAACCTTGTGGCAACAGTTAAACAATATGCATCTCATGAAAAAGAATTGCTTACAAAAGTAACAGAGTTGAGAGCAAAAGTAACTCAGGGTAATTTATCTCCAGATGAAAAAGTAAAGTTGGATAATGAGATCTCAGCTGGTATGAAAAGCATTATGGTGGCTGTTGAGAATTATCCGGATATAAAAGCCAGTGATAATTTTATTCATCTGCAAAGAACTTTAAATGAAGTAGAGTCACAGATTTCGGCATCAAGAAGAACCTACAATGCAGTAATTACCGAATATAATAATGGTATAGAGACCTTTCCTGGAAACATTATTGCCGGTATGATGAATCTTCACCATAAGGAAGTTTTTGTCATTCCTGAAATAGAACGGGTTAACGTAGATGTAAAAAGTTTGTTTTAAAGGAATTTAAAAATGAAAACGGGCGTAGAATTAAAGCAACTATACGAAAACGAGTTGAAGCCTCAGCTTGATAGTATGGAGAACATGCGAAAGTATATTAAACGTTGGCGTAATTTAGCTATTGTCGCTGCAGTAATGGCTTACGGAGGATTTAAATTTCTTACTTATTGGAGTAATGTTGCAATAGGTATATTATTTCTAATTGCTGCAATTTTCTGTGCAATAAAAGCCTTGATAAGATATACTAAGTACAGAGCAGAATTTAAAGAAGAGGTAGTTAGAAAAGTGATACAATTAATCAATCCTGAATATTCTTATAAACCTACTGCGCATATAGATTCATTTACTTTTACTAAGTCAGGAATATTTCCTTTCAAATTTGACAGATGTACGGGTGATGATATGATTACAGGGAGCATTGAAAATGTTCCTTTCAAATTTTCTGAACTTAAGATAGAGCAAAAAAAAGAGAGTCGTGATAGTGATGGAAATAAAACAACTGAATGGAGTACTCTATTCAGAGGAATATTCTTTTATGCAGAGTTTAATAAGAATATAGAAAATTCAACATTTATAATGCCTCAGAGTGATAAAAAAGTTACAAATCTTCTGGGTAAAGAAAAAAGTAAAAGTAAGTATTACGGGGAGTTGGTTAAACTTGAAAATCCGGTTTTCGAACAACTGTTTTCTGTTTATGGATCGAGTCAGCAAGAGGCTCGTTATGTAATTACACCTGTTATGATGGAGGCAATTGTTAACTTATACAATCATTATAAGCTTAAAATGTACTTTTCTTTTAAAGCTGATTCAGTGTATTGTGCAATTCCATTTAACAAAAACTTGTTTGAACCTAAAATAGGGAAAAATGGAATTCAATATGAGGATATTGAGGAAATGTATATGCTATTCGGTTTAATTGAAACAATCATTAAAGAGATGAATCTTAATACCAGAATCTGGACTAAAGAATAATTAAAAACTTAAACAACTACGATTATGAGAAATTTATTATTTATGATGCTTATGTTAATAGTTACTTCGGCATCAATCAATGCACAAAAAACAGAGGATACAAATCGATATGCAGTCAAATCTGGCTATTTAAAGCTTGAATTAACAGGGAGTACAACAGGAATAAAGGAATTGTGGTGGGATGATTATGGAGAAAAAACCTGTGAAATTGAAAAATCAGAAACAACGGTGAACATGTTTGGTATGAAAAATACAGAGAAAACACATATGTTAACCATTAATGTTGGTGACTCATATTGGACTGTAGATTATCTGAATAATGAAGCATGTAAAGGAAAGCTTGAATTTTATGATGAAGCACAGGAATTTGCAGATTCTATGACTGAAGAAGAAAGAGAAGAATTTACAAACCAGGTTTTAGAAAGCCTTGGCGGACAAAAACAAGGTACTGAGACTATCGGTGGTTTTAAATGTGATGTATTTACTGTAATGGGGGCAAAAAGTTGGATATATAAAGGGATAGCTATAAAATCAGCAGCTAAAATAATGGGTATAGAAACCAATGAGATGTTTGTAGAATTTAAACCCGGATCATCAGTTCCAGCTTCTAAATTTACACCACCTTCAGAGTATGAATATCGATTGATCCAATTCTAAATAAATAATTATTTGCTATTAGAAGCGTTGTTATATTTATTAATTACAGGAATTATTTGAACGTCATCAAATTGTTTTAATGATGTAGAATATTTCTTCCGGTAAAAAGTATTAAGGGTTATTCAGAAATGGATAACCCTTTTTTTTAATACATTAATCGTTTTATGTGATAGAGATTTTTAAATGGATTAATATTAAGGTGGCAAATATTATACTTTTAAAAAAGTATAATAACTGCAAAAGTCGAATAAATAAACAAAAAGGTCAAAAAGGTGTATTATTTAAATAATGAAACTTAATTTTTGTTTAATATGTATACACCTACAACCCAAAAATTAGCTTTTTTAGTTTTATATATAAAGAAAGAATAGATGAAGTACGGCCCACTTGTATCTATGCTCTTACTTGCTAATGTTTTGTGCTTTAATAGTTGCAAAAATTCAGAGAAGAATGAGCAGGATAAAAGTAAAATTATAGAGCATGATTTTGACCAAACTCCAATCAATTGGGTTGGCTTATGGGAAAAACGCGTTGGTAAAAGAGACTTAATGAAAAGTGTTATTCGTCAGTTTGAAATTGAGAATCAACATTTAAGAGTTAATTTTAAGTTTAAGGAAGAGCTTGATCGTGAATTTGATGGCTATAAATATGTCATTGAAGATTCCTTAATTTCAATGATAAAGTCAGGAAATTATGCCTGGGATATTTTCCCAATTACAAGGAATACCTATAAAAATATTGCTAAAAAATTGAATGATCCTGATTGGGGCGCCAAGTACCTGGTAGACTTTGATCAGTATGAATGGTATCATCAAAGTCATATCGATCATGTTTTTCATGTGTCCTCCATTCGAGAAGGCTATGGTGGAATTTATGCCGGGCCACTTATCTCCGGCCGAAACTATGCTTTGTGGTACAATGAAGAAACTGCTAAAAAATTAGGAATTGAGATTAAACAGACAGGAATGACCATGGATGATTTTATTGGTTATTGTAAAGCTGTTTATGAATACAATCAATCCTCAACAGACAAGATCACTTTTATGCCTGACTATAAACTAAATTCTCAGGTTACTGATATCTTTAATAATTTGGTATTGTCAGAAATTGGCTCGAAATACAATGTAAATAATAAAGAAAAGGTAAATAAAGCTATTAAAAAGAGTTTAGCCGCTTTAGAGGAATTATCAAAATATAATCCTATAAATGCAGAAGTAAATATAGATAAGGATTTTGTTTATATTTTAAACGGACAAATTCTATTTGAAGAGAAGCCTTCTTCATGGTTTAATCAGTGTGAAACAGAAGATGCTGAAAAGGCTCTTCATTTGATCCCTGCAGAATTACCAATTTTTGAACAGTCTCCGTTTTTGTATCCAGGAACATATCAATCTGTTTGGGCGGTGTTTAAAGATGCACCGCATAAGGAGGAAGCGGTAGAATTAATGCGTTATTTTTCTACAAATGACGTTGCTGAACGTTGGTTAAGTACAACATTTAATCCAACAGGCTTAAAAGTAAAACTCAAATCATCAGATTTTGGTCAGAATAAAATCGAAACATTCAATACTTATATTGAGAAAAAATATGGCGAAAACCTGAGGATGTTTGATTTAGGTGAACTCTTGTATGGAAATTCAAAAGTTACTATTGAACCAGAAGCTGTATTCAGAGGCAAAACAAAGGCTGATAAATTTTATCAACAAATTAAGAAATAAATAAAATTCACAATATGTCATCAAAAGATAGCCTACTATTTAAAATTGGATTTTATGTAGTTAATATTGAAGTAATCATATTTATTTTAATAGGACTTGTACTTGTCAACTACTTTACCAGTGAGCAAAATAGTCGTTACGAAAAACAGTTGACTTCGCCATCAATTTTAATGTCGAAAGGTCAATTAAGGTATGAGGCTGCTGCTGATAATGAGACACTGCAAAAGATGATTGGAGATTCAATTATTGATTGTATGGTTATTGGCGCAAACCTTAAAATTTATTATTCATTAAATGATGAATATAATAATAAAAGAGTAAGTGATATTGAATCTGTATATCAATTTGATGAGTTTAATGGAGACATTACCCAGCCGCATTTTGTTGAGGTAGATGATGAAATTGTGGGTATAGCCCCGCTTTACTTTACAAATGGAAAATTTTTAGGCTATTTCTATATTAAGTCTTCAACAGAGAAGCTTCAAAATGCCAAAATGAATATTATTTGGTTATTTACAATTGGAGCCATCTTAGCCATAGGTATTTTATCAGGATTGTTATTGTTTATATTTAAAAAATACATTGCATCGAGAATAAATAATTTGGTTACCACTTTTGAGGAATTTGAAAAAGGGAACCTTGTTTATCAGAATCAGGATGACAAGAATGAAAAAGATGAGCTGGGACGCTTAAAGGTTGTTGTTAATAAAGTGTCCGGTCGTTTTAGAGAGGTTATTAATCAGATTAATCAAAATGCAGATGTATTGCTAAATACCAGTGTTAAGCTAAACGATGATTCAAATACATTGGCAAAGGGTTCATCCGAAATGGCTTCGATTGGTGAAGAAGTTGCATCTTCAATGGAAGAAATGGTTTCTAATATTATGCAAAATGCTCAGAATGCCGGACAAACAGAGAAAATTGCATTAACTGCTTCTGAAAAGATGGTGAATGCCGGTACCATGTCAGGTGAAAGCTTAAATCATATTCAAACTATTTCGGAGCGTATTTCAATTATTAATGATATTGCTTTTCAAACTAATATTTTGGCTTTAAATGCAGCTGTAGAGGCTGCCAGAGCTGGTGAGGCTGGTAGAGGATTTTCAGTAGTTGCAGCAGAAGTTCGAAAACTGGCAGAAAGAAGTCGTCAGGCGGCAGAAGAAATTAATAGCCTTTCCGTACAAAGTGTATCATATACATCCAAAACCAGGGAAGAAATAACTCATCTTGTACCTGAGATTCAAAAAACAAGTGAGTTGATAAAAGAGATTTCTGTGGCATCTCAAGAACAACAGTCTGGTGCTGATCAGGTGAATAATGCCATTCAGCAATTAAATACCGTTACTCAGATGAATGCTTCCGGAGCTGAAAATGTATCTGAAAGCGCAGACTCTGTTTCTAAACAGGCACAGAATCTTAAAGAAGCTATTTCGTTCTTTAAAATCTAGAAAACAGAAGTTTTAAAAATATAAAGCCGTCTGAAGATAGTGTTTATTCAGATGGCTTTTTTGTACAACTAAACCCGGATTATGCATTAAAAGATTGTCATGAGCATTGAAAATACAATAAAACAAGTACTTGCTGAGACGAGGCATAGCATCGTTCTGGTGAGTTGAAGCAAGTAAGTAAAACATCTTGTTTTGAAGTAGTTTCAATGTGTAGTAGATTTTTTAATACATATTGCGGGTTAAATAGAACTCGCAATTATTATTTGGATAATTCAAAACCCTTGATTTTAGTGGTCCCCTAATGTGTGGCACCCTTCCCCTAGTCGAATTGACCTCTCCACTAGATGTTCAGCCCCTCCACTAGACACTTTTACCCGTTCACCAGATGATCTGACCCTCTCCCCTAGAGGTAATGACCCATCCATTAGCTGTTTTGATGGATCAACTAGATGATTTACTCAGTCAACTAGATGTTTTGACTGGCTCACTAGATGATGTAGCCTGTCCATTAAACCTTTTAACCTCCCCACTTGATGATATAACTCTTTCACTAGGCGAATATATCCTTTTAACTAGACTGCTTGATATGTCTACATATGAAAAATCATTACCATTATATGTTTTGACCCGTCAACTAGAATTATAGTATGGTACACTGGATGATATTATATCTCAACTAAAAATTAAGACAAGATAATTACCCTACATGGTGCTTTCAATTAATTATAAACATGCTTTACCTATCATTATTAATAGTTTGTTACATATGTAATAAACTCTGCTAATATTAAATTAACATGTAATTCCCAGTAAAATAAAAACCAAATCTCAGTTGTATAAAAAAATATGTGATTATTATTGCAGGCAATATCCCCCAGATTATATACATTTCATAAACGCATTATTTAATTTATGATAATGGATATTTTATTTTAAATTCTTTGTAAACTAAATTATTAAGTTTGTTAGCGATAGTATGCGACTTTCTTTTATATTATTTATATTTTTTATTAAATCAGTATTTTGTTTTTCGGCAGATAAAGTAGAAATAGGGTCCATATTTTATCTTGAGGAAGATAAACAAAATATAACCAGTCCTTTTGAAATACGATCGAAGCAATTTTTGCAGTTGGAGGATAGTGTTCAGCTAACGAAGGAATATGTATGGTTTAAAATACAGATCATTAATCCGGGTAATGAAACATTTTTTAATCTGGGCCTTAATATAAAATCTGAAGGTAATTCAATTTATCAAGCTTATAAAAACACTATAATAGCCTTTGGGGATGCCTATGTAAAACCCCTATTCAGATTCCAAGAAGTTAAAAAAGAGCAAAACTGGAAGATTTATATTCCTGCAAATTCTGTTAAGGAGTTTTTTGTAAAGTGTTATCATGTAAGAAAACAACAATTTAACGCTAATCAAATTAGCGTTAATAAATTCGATCAATCAATAGTAAGATGGCGTGATTTTCTTTTTATTGGATTTGAAAATGCTGTTTTTATTATAATAATTTTTATCAGTGTATTTGCATATTTTCTGTTTTATGAAACTGTGTATCTATATTTTATTGCTTATATATTTTCAAACTTAGTAATGTTTTTAGGGGTGCATAATATTTTTGGGCAATATATATTTAATAATTATTACCTTAATTACACTCTACGAATATTTAGCCCTATTGGATTAATTGCTTATACTTATTTTTTATACGATTCTCTTAATTTAAAAAATAATCGTCCTCGTCTATATCAGTATTTTCTTCGTTATTTAAAAACAATTTCTAATGTAATCCAGATTCTTTTTATAATTATACTGTTTGTTGACTACGACTTTTACAATAGGTATATATACATAGATATGCTTTCGCTTAGTACTATTTTTGTATTCATGATCATTTATTCGTTCAAGTATTTTAATAAGTATGAAAAGTTAATTGCTCTGGGATTATTAATATTGTATTGTTCTGCTTTTATTAGGATATATCAAAATGATTATACCTACTCCTCATTTCATACCACTCTAGAAGTTGGATTAATCATAGAGATCTTGATTTTTGCTTATACATTGCTTTATCGAACAAAGCTGGTTATAGCTGAAAAAAAAGCATTGTACAAAAAAAATACTCAATTAAAAACAAAATTAAACCAGGTTCATTCTGAATTGATTACAGAATCTATTGCATCAATTAAGCAGAGTACTATTATTGATCAATTAAATTGTAAACCAAATAATGTTATATCAGATACAACTTTAGCTCAGGAAGAGTTAAATCGTATTGAAACTGAGTTAGGGAGAGGTGAGACTAATGAAGAAATATGGAATAGATTTATGGAGTTGTTTGATAAAGCACATAACAATTTTATTACAAAATTAAAAAGTAAATACCCGCTGTTAACCATTACCGAATTAAGAATTTGTTGTTTTTTACTTATTTCAATGAAGTCAAAAGACATTGCCAACATCACTGGGAAGACGGAAAGAAATATTGAAGTAATCAGGAATAGAATTCGTAAAAAGCTCGAAATCTCAAAAGACGTTTCAATACCGGTATTTTTAATGAAAATATGATTGTTAGATTTTATAAAATGATATCAATAATTGTATTTAGTATTTTCAATTGCAAGAATCATGGTACATCAATAGTTATCATAAGTTTGTTGTTACTAATCTATTCCGGTAATCCTCTGGAAGGAAAAAATAGAAGTTTACTAAAAATAGAATCGATATCCTATGCAAAAATTGATAAAGAAAACGATGAGAATGTTACTGAAATAATCAATTCTTCATTTTTATTATGCGATAGTACTTTAAAATTGCAAAAAGGAAGCTATTGGATTAAATTAAAAATTAAAAACCTTTCAGAAATATCAAATTACACTATAAATGCCGATGCTGTTTGTGATGAAGTTAAAGGCTTTATCCCGTTACAAAATTCATTAATTACGCTTGATCAGTATGGTGATATATTTAAAATACCCTCATCAAGTCCAGGCTCTTCAAAGTCTATCTCGTTATACATTAAAAAAGGATCAGAAAAAACATTATATATATTATTGAAAAATGTGGTTGATCAAACTATACTAACATCATCCTTTTTGAAAATAGAGCCCAAGACAGGTGGCGCAAATTTAAAGGAACTATTATTAATAGGTTTTGAACAGGCATTTATTTTGTTTTCTATTATTATTTTCCTTTTTGCGGTTGTACTAAAAAATGAAAATCTTTATTTATACTTTATAGGATTTTTAGCCATGACATCCATTTTTACTTTGAGTATTCATCAAGTATTTGGAAATTATTTTTTAAAAGGGCGTTATGAACTAAATTATTATTTTCATGTATTATATTCCATCATATCTATACTCCATTATTTGTGTTTAATTGCAGTTTTAAAATCGGCTAATATTAAACCTAAGCTATGGTACATAGTAAAGTATATTGTATTGGTAAGTGTTATTATTCAGGTAATTATTATTAGTATAGCTTTTGTAAATCTTCAAATATGGCATAAATACATACCAACCATTAATAGTGTCATTGATATAATAATACTCTCATGTATAATTTATCAGTTTAAAAGAAATACTCATACCAATAGATATATGATATTAGGAATCATAGCCTTCTATGGGCTGGATATAATACGAAACTATCTGGCTGGGTTTTCCTTTACAAACTTTTTCTTTCCTGTTGAAATGGGTGTTATGGTTGAATCGGTATTCTTTATGATAGCGCTTTATGATAAAGTTAAAATGCTGTTTGTAGAAAAAGATAATTTAAAACATGATTATAAAGTTTTAACTGAGCAAATTGAGATATTACAAACCAACGATAACATTAATCAAGCTAACAGACCTAACAATGTGACTCATTATTATTCTAATAATAAAGAAGAGACAGAAATTAGAATTATTAATAATTCTATCCAAGATGGATTCTTAGTTCAATTGGCAAAATTATTTCCTGAAATTACTCCAAATGAGATGCGTTTATGTTCTTTGATTAGAAATGGCGCTACCTCAAAGGAAATTGCAGAAATGACCAATACAACCGAAAAAAGTATTGAAGTTATGAGAAGCCGAATAAGAAAAAAGATGAATTTAACTCAAGATATTTCGTTGCAATCGTTTTTAAAATCGCAATGAAATACCTCACAAAATGTTTGTGCTAGTTTGTGTATCTACCATAAAAACAGCTGAATATAATTATTGTGAGGTTTTGTTAAGGTAGATTTATTTTGTTTGAATATTGTTTTATGAAGTTTTGAACTTTAATTGAAAACTTTAAATAAAACAAACATGAAAAGATTTTTATCTCTGTTCATAATTATGTGTTGCTCTTATGCAAATAGCTTTTCCCAAACTACTAATTTAAATATTGATTTTGGAAAGCAAGAATTGGATTATTCTACAATAAATGTTGGATGTCGTGTATCGCGTACTATTCACCTTTTAAACAATACAGGTGCGGTATGTGAGGTAAATCCCGTTATTAAAAGGGGTGACTTTTTTACTCTTTCTTCAAATTCCAGCGTAACAATTGAGGATATGGATGCTTACGATTTTGATATAAATTTTGATCCTCTTGAGATCGGAGACGTTCGTGATACAATCGTATTTGAGTACGACAATCATAATGATTCAATTATTGTAACAGGTAATGCATATTATTCTACAGAGAATAATGCTGGTAATTCAATTAGTTTTGATGGCAGTGAAGATTTTGTCAATATAGGTACGTTCACAAACCTTACAAAGAAAAGTTTCTCGTTGGAAATGTGGATAAATTCAACAGACAATACTACACGAAGTATTCTTTGGGGAAGTTATTCATCATCTAGCCTTAACTCATTTAATTTTGAGTTAACTGATCATGGTTATTTAAGAACATATTTAGATGGTAAAAATTGTTATGATGATGAGAATGTAGCTGATGGTAATTGGCACTTTGTTGCAACAGTAATAGACTATGAAAATGATTCAGTATATCTTTATGTAGACGGTCGAAAAAAAACGGTTGTAAGTGATTTGCCTGATCCTTATACAGTTGATAATGAATATATGTTAGCAAAAGATGTTAGAAATGGAAGTCATTTTTATAAAGGAAATATGGATGAAGTAAGGTTGTGGAGCAAAGCTTTATCTCAGGAAGAAATACAAAATCACTATGCATCTTTGTATGGTAATGAAGATAATTTAGAAGCATACTATCGTTTTGATGGCGGATCGGATAACTATGTATATGACTATACCGGAAATAATCATCGAGGTATTTTGTCTGATCAAGACCTTGTATTTTCAACTTCAACAGCTCCTGTTGGTACCCCTAATTATTTATGTGAACCATCAGATATAGATTTTGGAGAAATTGATATTAATGAAACAGACAATTCTCAGATTTTTACAATTTCAAATACAGGATTAGGAGTATTAAACCTTCACTTGAGTTCTTCTGATTCCGAAATTTCACTTTCACCTACTTCTGTAGCTATTTTAAGTGGGGAATCTGCAAATGTAACTGTTAAAATTACTCCAAATATTGTTGAAGAGTTTACAGGTAGTGTGGATTGTATAGGTAATGTATCTGATCAATCAGTACCCATTACTGCTAGTATTACAGGAACACCAACAAGTATAGATAATTTAGATAAATTAAATATATCTGTTTTCCCGAATCCGGTAAAGGATCATTTAATCATTAATTCAAGTGAAGAATTTGTGGGTTCAGAATATTTTATTTACGCTCTTACAGGAGCTGTTGTAGTGAATGGAGTGATTAATAGTAATGAACTTAATATTGATATGGGTCAACTTAGTTCTGGAATTTACACCTTAAGTATAATTTTAAATCAAAAGGAGTTTACTTATAAGTTAGTTAAGAAATAGACCTTTGAAAAAGGACAATTTTATTGTGGGATAATTAATCTATGATAAAATGAAAGAGGTTGTTTCACAACATAGAAAACAACCTCTTTTTATAACTTCTGATTATATAATCACTCTTCTTCGGTGTCAAAATCTAAAGAATCAGGGTCAATGGTTTTATGTTGCTTTAAAATATACTCCTTTGGTGAAACCCCATAATAGGATTTAAAAGACTTTGAGAAATGGGATAGGTTTGTAAAACCAATTGCGTATGCCACTTCACTAATATTTGTTTTTTGAGTGGTAAGCAGATACGCGGCCTGTTTCATACGTATATTCTTAATCAGATCCCTTGCAGATTGGTTTGTGAGTTCTTTTAATTTGCGATGCATATGAACCCTGCTTATTCCAATTTCATCAGCCAGCATTTCAACGTTCAGGTTATTATCTGCAATATTATTTTTTATAACAGTCATAACCTTCTGCATGAGTACCTCATTGTGCGATTGCTGTTCGATATTTTCAATCTCAAGTTCTTCCTTAGGCTGAAGCTTTTGATAAATCCTTTTACGATTTTCAAGCATATTTGAGATAATCTTTATAAGGAATTCACTATTAAAAGGTTTAACCAGGTACATATCTGCTCCTGTTTCTATTCCTTCGTTTTTATCCTCATCTTTTGATAAAGCAGTTAAAAGAATAAGAGGTATATGACTTGTTAAGATATTCGATTTTACCTTTTTACAGAAGGTAATTCCATCCATACGTGGCATCATAATATCGCTGATGATCAGATCCGGTTGTTCATCATGTAAAATAGCAAAAGCTTTTTCCCCGTCTTCGCAAGCAATAACCTTGTAATAAGCAGATAATTCATCAACCAGATAATTTCTGATATCCACTTCATCATCCACAACCATAATCTTTTGGTTTGATTTTGGTTTAAGGGATTCATTAGTTCTTAATTTATCAGCGGTCTTTTGTGGTATGAATTCGCTATGTGTTGGCAAGGTGTTATTTTGGGTAACCAAATCGTCTTTAGGTAAATGTTTGTTTCCGGTTGGGATTAAAACCACAAATGTACTACCAGGTCTGTCTTTTCGGTTTTCTACATAAATATCTCCTTTATGAAGCTGAACAAGAGACTTTGAAAGATGCAATCCAATACCAGTTCCTCCTGCATGTCTTGTTTCATCTGAGTTAACCTGGTAAAAGCGATTAAATATCCGGTCTAATTCAGATTCTTTAATTCCGATTCCAGTATCACTAACTTCTATTTTAACAAAATCATGCAGTGATGATTTTTTATTTTTAATCGTTTGTCTTGATATTTTTATATCGATTGCCCCATCAGCAGGTGTAAACTTAAATGCGTTGGATAATAAATTAAAAATTACTTTTTCAAAGTTTAAGGAATCAATCCATACCTCAATATCCGGGTCTTCTGTTTTAACAGATAATGATATTTTTTTATCTGTTGCAAACGACTCAAATGAGTTTGTAATCTGACTGATAAAATTATAAATGTTTGTAGGTTGATATTTCATTAATATCTGTCCTTTATCAATCTTTCTGATATCCATCATTTGTCCAACCAAACGGAGTAATCGATTTGCATTCTGTTGCATTAAAAGATACAATCGTGAGGTTTTGGAATCGCTTTCTTTTTGAATCAGCTTTTCCAGAGGATCAATAATTAATGAAAGGGGCGTTTTAATTTCATGAGATATATTAATGAAAAATTGCATTTTCATCTCATTCACTTTCTCCGATTGTTGATGTCTTACCTTTTCCATGTAAAACAATACCACGGCATAAAAGAATAAACCAACCAGAATTGTCCATAGTATTTTTGCAAGCATTGTTTTATACCATGGAGGGTAAATAATGATGGTTAACTCTCTTTCCTTTGAATATTGTTTTTTATCCACAGCTCTTACATGAAACTTATAAATACCATGATTCAGGTTTGTATAAGTTGCTCTTCGGTTTTGAGAATTTGTAGTATGCCATTCAAGGTCAAAACCCTTCATCATATATTCGTATGAAACACGCGATTGGTTTGCAACCTCAGTAGAAGTAAAGCCAATTGTAAAAACGTTGTCCTCTTCTTTTATTTTAATGGTGTCAGCCAGTACAATTGATTTATCAAGGATGATATGTTTACCTGTTTTATCTCCGATTTTAATATATCTGTTTGATAATATAAACTCGGTTAAAACAACATCCTTTAATTCTCGTTTGTAATTTATATAGTCTCTTTTAATCTGAGTAATTCCGTTTATTCCACCAAAAAACAATTCATTATTTTCGGTTTTGCATACTGCATTGCGCGAAAATTCATTTGCCTGAATACCATCAAATGAGTAGTAATTTGTAAATGATTCATCCTTGGGATTAAATCTGGAAAGTCCTTTATGAGTGCTAATCCAAAGTTGGTTATATTCATCTTCTTCAATCGCACAAACTGCATTATTACAAATACCATCTTCGGTGGTATAGAACTTATGCTGCATCGTAATTGGATCCAGTTTTATCAAACCTTCATAGGTTCCAATCCATATATTATTATGACTGTCACTTTGAATACAGTTGACGGTGTTGTTATTAAGTAAACCGTTTTCTTCAGAATAATGAGTTAAGGTTTTATCTTTTGTATTATAAAAATAGAGACCAACATAAGAACCAAACCATATATTCTTATCCTTATCAATATGGATTGATATGATCCATTGGGGAATCTTCTTATTCAAAGAATCAGGAATGTCTAATCCTGGATAATAAATCTCTTTATCAATGTCAAATCTGTTAATTCCGTTGCCCAGGGTTGCAATAACCAGAGTGCTGTCATCGTATCTTTCGATTGAGGTAATATTGTTGTACAGATTGTTATGAGGTCTGTCAAATTTATCATTATATGTTTTAAAGGAATCCTTGTTCTTATCGTATATAATTAAACCATTTATATATCGACCTGCCCATAAATAAGAGTTGGTGTCATTATATATCGTAAGAATATTCTGCCCCAATAAATTTCCTTTGTTATCCTTTAGAGGAAGGTGTTTTACTTTCTGAGTATTCCTGTCAATATGATATAATCCATCACCATCTGTTCCAATCCATATATCTTTACTATTAGCATCAATACTGGTAATACAACTTGAACCTATGCTATTTTTAGATATGGTATTATACCCATAGTTAATAAATATTTCAGGAGATTCAGGAATCAGGTAAAGGCCTTTTTGATATATGCCTAGCCATATATTCCCTGCATTATCCTCAATAATAGAATGAACTTTACTTTTTTGGAAATCGAAAGAAGTATTTGAGGAAATATAGCTTTCGAGAAGATTTGTATGAGGATTCAGTATTTTTAATCCAAAGCCATCTGTACCTACCCATAAACGCTTTTCTGAGTCAAGAAGCATGAACTTTACTGGTAAAGCTTTCTCATTGGGATTAGCAGAGTCTATTTCCTTAATAATACCCGTCTTTTTATTTAGTAAAGCCAGACCACCATTTAAAAAGCCAATATAAATATTTCCATTTCCATCACCGCAGATACATGATACCTCATTACTAGGTAGCGAGTGTAAAGCATCGTTGTTTTCAGTATAAGAAACAATCTCATCAGTTTTTGGATTATAGGCCCTTATTCCATTATCTCTGGATCCAATCCATAAAATACCTTCCTGATCTTCATAAATATACTCAAGGAGTTCAGCATTTATTCGGTTGTTAATACTGATTGGGATATCAGCCTTCCCGGTTTCTTTGTCAATACGAATAAGTCCATTACCTGATGTTGTGAGCCATATGTTACCATTTGAATCTTCAAGGATGCAAGAAATATTAATATGAATAGTTGGATCTATTATAGGTAGTTTAATTTCAGAAAAGGATTCTGTTTCGTGGTTGTAAATTTGTAAGGCATTGATTTGTCCAACCCAGAGGTTACCTTTTTTATCTTCGTAAATAGCAGTTACAAAACTGTTTTTTAAAGAGTTTTGAAGATTGTTATTCAGATAAGATTTAAAATTGATTCCATCAAAGCGGTTTAAGCCATCTTCGGTAGCTACCCAAATAAATCCCTGATGATCCTGAAATACTTCATTTATTAAACTGTTGGATAATCCTTCATTAGAATCAAATAACTTTTTTTGTTGTGCAAAAGCTACACTATTTAACAATAAAAAGCATAGCAGAAGATATTTTTTCAAGGACATTAATTCACATTTTTTGACTTTGCACTAAAGTAAGAAAAAATGTTAAATCCTCTTTGGTTTTGGGCGATATAAAGGGCTATGTAACGAAAAGAAAACAAATTGTTACCAATAGCAAAGCGGATGTAACGAATGGAAAATCTATTGTTACCGCGGTTCTAACAAGTTTTTAACATCTATTATAATTTTGGTTTAAACAAATTAACGCATGTGAACAACTTTTAATAACGAAAGAGAAATATGTAAACAGGTGTTAAAATACAGTGTTACATTTAAGCCTATTTTAAAAAGAAAATTAGACGATATGTATAATAAAATTTTAATCGCATTATTAGTATTATTTATTCAATCATCTTTTTATGCTGAGATGATTAGTCAACAAAAGATTGATGGTTCAGAATTATGGTTTACTAATAAGGAGCTTAATTCAAATAATAAATTTACTTGCCCGGCTTATTTATATGTTGCAAAAAAATCTTCTACATACAATATTATTATAAAAGAGCTTAAAGAAAGTTTTCAGACCTTATATAATAAAGAGGTGAAAATTAACAAGCGCATTAAAACAAATGGTTTGTTAATAGGTACATCTTCTCAAAAATCATTAGCAAGCTTATTTAAACCAGAAGAACTTACTCAATTAGGTAATGATGGATTTATTATAAGAACTGTGAATTCAAATACTGTAATTATTGCCAATACTGAAATTGGAGCATTATACGGTACATATCATTTTATTAGGTTAATTCAAACTTCAGATGACGATTTAAGCAATATCAATATTGTTGAGGTTCCATCTTATGATAGAAGGTTATTAAATCATTGGGATAATTTAAACGGTACAGTTGAAAGAGGTTATGCTGGTCATTCATTATGGCAATGGGAAGAACTTCCAGAAACTATTAGTCCAAGATATGAAGAATATGCAAAAGCAAACGCTTCAATTGGAATTAATGGTTCTGTACTTAATAATGTAAACGCTAGTCCTGAAATATTAAAAACGGAGTATTTAAATAAAGTATCAGCGATAGCAAAAGTATTCAGACCTTATGGTATCAAAGTTTATTTGTCAGTAAACTTTGCTTCTCCAAGTGTTATTGGTGGTTTACCTGATGCCAATCCAAAAAAAGCAGAAGTAATTCAATGGTGGAAAGATAAAGCAAAAGAGATCTATTCAATTATTCCTGACTTTGGTGGATTTTTAGTAAAAGCAAATTCAGAAGGTCAGCCGGGACCAAATGATTACGGTTGTACTCATGCAGACGGAGCAAACATGCTTGCAGATGCTTTAAGACCTTTTGGAGGAATTGTAATGTGGAGAGCATTTGTATATAATCCTAAAGGAAACGACAGATCAAAGCAATCATATGATGAGTTTATGCCTTTAGATGGTCAATTCAGAAAAAATGTAATTCTTCAGGTTAAAAACGGACCGATTGATTTTCAACCACGTGAACCAATAAGCTCTTTATTCGGACAGTTGCAGCATACTACAATTATGCCGGAGCTACAGATAACAAAAGAGTATTTAGGTTTTTCTGATCACCTAAGTTACTTAGGTACTTTATTTAAAGAGTTTTTAGATACAGATACCTATACAAAAGGAAGAAATACAACAGTAAGCAGAGTAACTGATGGTAGTGTTTTTAATGATTCCATTACAGCTATTGCAGGTGTTGCAAATATAGGTTTGGATACAAACTGGTGCGGACATCATTTTGCACAGGCTAACTGGTATGTTTTTGGAAGATTGGCATGGGACAATCAGTTATCAGCAAGAGAAATTTCTAAAGAATGGTTGGAACAAACATTTACTCATGATAATGAATTTGTATCAGCAATGAGTAATGTAATGATGTTGTCGCGTGAAGCTGTAGTTAACTATATGACTCCAATCGGATTACATCACCTGATGGGGTGGAGTCACCATTATGGACCGGAACCATGGTGTGTTGTTGAAGGAGCCCGTCCGGATTGGTTGCCAACATACTATCACAAAGCAGATAGCTTTGGAATTGGATTCGATAGGTCATCTACCGGTAGTAATGCAACAGCACAGTATGCCGAACCATTAAAATCAATGTATGATGATCCAAAACTATGCCCTGAAGAATTTTTACTATGGTTTCATCATTTACCATGGAATTATGAGCTAAATAACGGTCGTGATTTATGGAGCGAACTATGTTACAAATACAATCTTGGAGTTGAACAAGCTCAACAGTTTGAAAAAACCTGGAATACTTTACAAAACAAAGTCGATATGGATAGATTTAAGGAAGTACAACAAAAATTAGCGACACAGGTTCGTGAGGCTATTTGGTGGAGAGATGCATGTGTTCTCTATTTCCAAACCTTTTCGAATAGACCTATTCCGCAAGAGCTTTTTAAGCCCGTTCATAATTTGGAGGATTTAAAGAAATTAAAATTTAATCTGCAACACCATAATTAGTATAATAATTAATAATCAAATTATTTTTTTATGAAAAAAAGAAGTCTACACTGGAAAGAAATAATAACAACGTTATTTTTCTTTCTATCAATACATTTTGCTGCAATGGCACAAAATGTAACCGTTCAGGGAACGGTTGTTGATACAAAAGGAGAACCACTACCGGGTGTTAGTATTATTCTTGAAGGAACAACACAAGGAACTATCACTAACTTTGATGGGCAGTATACTATTGAAGTTCCATCTAATGGTCAATTAATTTTCCAATTTATAGGTTTTAACAGTCAAACTCTACCTGTTAACGGACAAAAAACAATAAATGTAACTCTAGCAGAAGATGTAGTTGGATTAGATGAGGTTGTAGTTGTTGGTTATGGTACTCAAAAGAAGTCTGATGTTACCGGAGCTATAGCATCAATGGATGATGAAAGCTTAAGAGAAGTAAGTTCATCAAATATTTCTAAATCACTAGAAGGTCGTGTTGCCGGTGTTGAAATGACACAAACATCTTCACGTCCAGGATCTGCAATGCAAATTCGTATTCGTGGTTCTCGTTCTTTAACTGCAAGTAATGACCCACTTGTGGTATTAGACGGAATTCCATTTGCTGGTTCTTTACAAGATATTAACCCAGGAGATATCAAGAGTGTTGATATTTTAAAAGATGCTTCTGCAACTGCTATTTACGGTTCTCGTGGTGCTAACGGTGTAATCTTAGTAACTACTTACAGAGGCGAAACTGGTGAAGTTAAAGCTCCAACAGTAAGCTACAATGGTTATTATGGTGTTAAAAAGTTATTAAACAGATACCCAATGATGGGTGCTGAAGATTGGTTGGCATGGAGAGAAGAAGCAGGTAATCCTTATGGATCTGGTGCTGATGAAGATACTTCTTTAGATACAGATTGGCAGGATCTTGTATTGAAAAATACAGGTACAGTAACAAGTCATGATGTTAGTGTTGCCGGATTTACAAAAGGTGGTGGATATAACTTTGGTGGAGGTTACTATGATGAAACTTCATTACTTCCAAATCAAGGCTACAAAAGATATTCTTTAAGAGCTAACTTTGATCAAAAATTAGGACAATATGTAAAAGTAGGTCTTAGCTCAATGAACTCTTATGGACTTACTAATGGTGAAACAGATGGTTTAATGGGTACTCTTTTAACTCTTTCTCCTGTTGTTAATCCTTATAATGCAGATGGTTCTATTAATGAAGGTCCATTATCTGTTAACAGTCAGGATACCTACTATAACCCATTAATGGCAAAAGGTATTGGTGACAGAAGAGTTGAAGAACGCAAAAGTTACTCTACATACAATTCTTTCTATGGTGAAGTTAAAATTCCATGGGTAGAAGGTTTAAAATACAGAGTGAACTTAGGTTTAAACTTACGCGAAAGCAACTATGGTAAATTTGATGCGGCAGAAACTTGCTACAATCAAAGTGCTTATTCTAATGCTGCAGTTGAAAATACACACATGACAAACTGGGCTCTTGAAAACTTATTATACTATGATAAGAAATTTGGAAAACACAGTGTTGGTTTAGTTGCTATGTATTCTAGTGAGCAAACTGAATATCAAAAGTCCAGAATGAGTGCAACAGATGTAACCGCTGACATGCTTCAGTATTATAATCTGGGATTATTATCTGATGATGGAGAAGTAACTATTGATCCTAATAATCAGGTTTATTACAAAAGAGGATTATTATCTGCAATGTTCCGCGCTAACTATTCTTATGACAATAAGTATTTAGCAACATTCACTTTCCGTAAGGATGGATCTTCAGTATTAGCAGATGGACATAAATGGCATTCATATCCAGCATTCTCTTTAGGTTGGGTTATGACTCAGGAATCTTTTATGCAAGATTTAACATGGCTTAATTTCTTAAAAGTAAGAGCTGGTTACGGACAAACTTCAAATCAGGCAGTAAATCCATATCAAACTATGGGTAGTCTTGATTATGCAAAATATAACTTTGGTTCAAGCAATGTTACAGGTTACTATGTATCAAGCTTACCTAACGAAAATTTAGGCTGGGAGTTCTCAGAAACAGTTAACTTTGGTATTGACTTCCATTTATTAAACAGTCGTTTAAGTGGTAGTCTTGAATATTATACTCAGCATACAAAAGATGTACTTGTAGCACAAAGTTTACCTGTAACATCAGGTGTTACTGAACAGTTCTTGACAAATGCCGGTGAAACAGAAAATAAAGGTTACGAGATTTCTTTAAATGCTAAGATTATTGAAGATCTAAATGGTTTCTCTTGGGACTTTGGATTCAACCTTTATTCAAACAAAAACAAAATTACAAAGTTAGCTAGTGGTCAGGCTTACGATAAAGGTAACGGATGGTTCGTTGGTCAACCTATCGATGTTGTTTATGACTTTAAAAAATTAGGTATCTGGCAGTCTAATGAGGCTAGTGACGTTACAAAATACGAAAGTGATGGTCAGGTAGGTATGATTAAAGTTGAATATACAGGTGAGTATGATTCAAACGGTGATCCGGTTAGATATATTCAGGAAGGAACAACTTTAGATGATGATGACCGTCAAATTCTTGGATCAGTTGAGCCAGATTGGCAAGGTGGTTTCAATACACGCTTTGGTTACAAAGGATGGGATTTATCTTTAATTGGTAGCTATAAACAAGGAGGTATACTTGTTAGTGGAATCCACTCAGGAGCAAGTTACTTAAACTTAAACAACGGTCGTCGTGGTCAGATTGATATTGATTACTGGACTGAAAACAATCCTACAAATGCAGCTCCAAAACCAGGAGGACCATCTAACGGAGATAATCCTAAATATGTAAGTACATTAGCATATTTCGATGCTTCTTACTGGAAGATTTCTAATATTACTTTAGCATACAATTTCAAAAAGGACTGGCTTAAAAACCTTCATATTGATAGGTTAAGAGTTTACGCTACTGTACAAAATCCATTCATCTTCGGATCGGATTATTACAAGGAAACAGGTTTAGATCCTGTCCCTAACTCAAGTAGTGATGACGCTACAACCCAGGCTGTTGTTGATGCAAGAGCAGAAGGTGTAACAGATCGCGTAAGTGTAGTTGGATATAGTACTCCTGCAACTCGCAACGTCTTATTTGGTATAAACCTATCATTTTAATTAACTGTTAAAGAAATTTTAATATGAAAAGAATTATATTCCCAATATTTGTAATAGCTGCTTTGTTATTTACAGCTTGCTCAGATATTCTAGAAGAGCAACCTCGCTCAGAATTAACCCCGGAGTTCTTCTCTACGGAAGAGGGTGTTGAATATGGACTTTCAGCAGTATATTCACAACTGCGTTTTCTATACGGACCTCATGCAATGATGTATTTAGCAACAGAAGGTACTGATGAAGCTACCTATGGAGGTTTAAATATATCAGGAGATTCATACAACCTGGATTCATATGTAATTACTCCTTCAAATAGTGAAGTTGAAACATTATGGAACAGACCTTTCCCTGCAATTAATACATGTAATGGTATTATTGAAAATGGGGAAACAGCTGGAGTTGATGCTTCTTTAGTTGCCGAAGCAAGATTCTTCCGTGCATTTAACTATTTTATTTTAGTTACAACATTTGGTGATGCACCACTTGATTTAGGTTCTGGTGAATTAGCATTTAATACTTCTCCTTCACGTTTATCAACTCGTGATGCTTTAGAGGATGTTTATACAAAATGTATTTTCCCTGATTTAATCGAAGCAATTGCAGATCTTCCTGCAGAACCAAGAGTAACAAGTGCAACTAACCAAGTTGTAGCAAGACACTTCCTTGCAAAAGCATATTTAAGCTATGCATGGTGGTTAGAACGTAATAGCGGAACTGACCCTGATGGAAAATCTTCAGCTGCTTATTTTCAGTTAGCTTATGATACAGCACTAGATGCAATACAAAATCCTGGACCATTCTCATTACAAGAAACTTTCAGATTGGTTAACCTGGGTTCAAATGATTACAATAGTGAAATCATGTTATGTGCAGATCATACATCAAGTAGTTTTACTTATGATGAAAGTACAATTAACAGTTGGGAGTCAGAGCCAAACAGCCATATGAAATCAAATCGTTCATGTTTTGCTATGAACATGCATTTTGAGATGAGCATTAATGGAAATAAGTTTATCTATCGCCAGCCAGTACAGGAAATTGGTCGTCCATGGAGAAGATTAGCTCCTACTCATGAGGTATTTACTAATACATTCCCTCAGGCTGACAGAGATATAGATACTCGTTTTGCCGGAACTTTTACAACTGCATTTCCATCAAATTACCAGGGAAGATCAAGTTTTGACGGTACTGTTCTAACAGGAGAAAATAACTTACCTATAAATGATGGTGATACAGTATTCTATTTTGCTCCTACTGATGATATTATGGGTGATTTAACAATAAAAGAGTATGATGGTAAATACCAATATGGATATTATCCTGATAAACCTTATGCAGTTTATACTCCATCTATGATAAATCGTCATCATTTCCCAACTTTATGGAAATTTGGACCATACAGAACTGATGATATAACTCCCGATGGAGCTTATAAAAACAGTCCATCAACTCGTCCGTTCCCTATTGCTAAATTGTCTGAGACTTATTTAATAGCTGCAGAAGCTGCTGTAAAAGGTGCTAGTACACAAGCTGGTTATACTGCTAAAGATTTAGTAAACGTAATCAGAGCAAGAGCAGGTATGCCAGATCATAGTGCTGAAATGGTTGCAGCAACACCAGCTACAATCGATATTGACTATATTTTAATGGAGCGTTCTCGTGAACTATATGGTGAAAACATGCGTTGGTATGACCTTACTCGTACAGGGATGTTAGAGAAATATGCAGGTTCATACACTATGGTTGATGAAAAAGAACCAGTAGTTCATACTCGTGATATTCAATCATATCATTATCTAAGACCAATTCCAGCAAGTCAGTTTGACAATATGGATAATACCGATAGTGAAAAAGCTTTATACCAAAATCCAGGATACTAGAAATTGTTGTATAGGTGAATATTTCATGGGGTAGTCACTGTTATAGTGACTGCCCTTTTAAAAGATTTAATTCAAAAAAATCTATCTGAAAATGAACTGATTTAGGGTTTCAAATAATATCAGATACTGGCTGTTTATGCTCAATACCCAACCAATTTAATAAATGAAATACTCTTTGGAAGAATAGTTGATTTGATGTGTAAGATGTTGAAAGATAAATAAATGTTTATGATGTGAAGTTGGCGGATAGATATTTTAGGGGTAAAATATTCTTAATAGCAAAAAAGATTAATCCACCAGCATTTTAATGATGAGTATTTATTTATGATTCAATAATTAGAATTAAAGATCATAGGAGTAATGAATAGAAAATAAGATAAAATATACGAAATGACAGATTCATCAGAAAAAATATCAGTTATTGAAAAAATAGGATATAGTTTGGGAGACTTAGCAGCAAACTTGATTTTTCAAACATTGATGGCTTTTATAGCTTTCTTTTATACTGATTTATATAAGATTCCTCCAACAACAGCTTCTGCAATTATCTTTTTTGGAGGTATGTTTGGAGCTTTTTTTAACCCTGTAATGGGAATGATTGCGGATAGAACGAATACAAGATGGGGTAAATTCAGACCATGGATCTTGTGGACTTCAGTTCCTTTTGGAGTTTCTGCTATTTTGGCCTTTACTACTCCAAACTTTAGTATGACAGGTAAGATTATTTATGCCTTAGTTACTTATGTAGTTTTAGTTCTTGTATACTCAGCCAACAACTTACCATACTCATCATTGAGCGGTGTTATTACTGGAGATATGGGAGAGCGTAACAGTATTTCTTCCTATCGATTTACTGCCGTGATGATTGCACAATTCATTATTCAGGTGTTTTTATTACCGCTTGCATTAATTATGGGTGATGGAGATAAGGCACTTGGTTTTGAAAAAGTAATGACCACATTTGCCATTACAGGAACCATTTTCTTTATTATTACCTTCTTAACAACTAAAGAGCGTATTATTCCTACAGTTGAGCAAACTTCTTCTGTAAAACAAGACTTATCCGACCTTTTTAAAAATAAACCCTGGATTATGATGTGTGGGGTTACGGTATTCATTTTTGTAACGGTATCACTAAAAGGAGGAATGTATGTTTATTATTTTGAGGACTTTGTCAATAATCAAAATCTGGATAATTTCTTAAATGATATAGGTTTTTATGGATTAATAGATGGATTAAACAGCATGTTTCAAGGAATGGGACTACATGGTTTCCAATGGCCTAAAGAAGTAGCAACCTCAGGATTCAGTTTGTTTAATGCACTTGCCACCATCTTCATGATTATCGGAATCATGTTCTCAAAAAAGATGGCTGATAAGTACGGAAAAAGAGATGTATATAAGTATGGTGTATTAGTTTCTGCAATTTTTCAATTTTCATTCATCTTTTGCAGCCCTCATGCAGTCGGAGCTATCTTTCTAATTCAGGTGCTTCACGGGTTGAGTTATGGGGTAACAATTCCATTATTATGGGCAATGATTGCTGATGTTGCAGATTATTCAGAATGGAAAAATAACAGAAGGGCAACAGCCATTATTTTCTCAGCAATGATCTTCGGATTAAAATTCGGATTAAGTGTAGGAGGAGCATTGGTTGCCGGAATACTTGGTTGGTTTGGATATTCAGAAATGGCAGCAGTACAGTCTGATACTACTGTGTTAGGAATCAAGCTTGCCATGAGTGTAATTCCTGCTATTACCTTCTTTATTGCTGTAGGATTTTTATTCTTCTATGAAATAGACCGGAAAAAGGAAATTGAGATTGAAGCAGATCTTAATAAACGAAGAGCTGCAAAAATCAATTCTTAATAGAGTTAATTAAACATATAATAAAAACATTAAAAATATAAGGTAGTGAAACGAGCCATGAGAAGATATCTCTCAAAAAGGAAGATGTTTATTTCTGGCAAGTTCCATATGACCTTATTTAAAAACATAAGCATATGAAACAAGCTGTAATGACCGAATTAAATAAGGTTGAGATTGTAAAAGCTGAAGTACCTGTTCCTTTGGATAATGAAGTGCTAATTAAATTGGAATATGTAGGTGTGTGCGGTTCCGATCTTCATTATTATGAACATGGTAGAATAAGCAATTTTATTGTGGAAATGCCATTTGTTTTAGGTCACGAGTGTGCGGGAACAGTTGTGAAGGTAGGAAAAGATGTTTCGCATTTAAAAGAAGGAGATAGGGTAGCCCTTGAGCCAGGAAAAACATGTGGAGAGTGTGAGCATTGCAAATCTGGTAAATATAACCTGTGTGAAGATGTAATCTTTTTTGCAACACCTCCCGTTCCGGGAACATTTCAGGAATATGTGGCTCATGAAGCAAGTTTGTGTTTTAAACTTCCTGAAAATGTGAGTACAATGGAAGGTGCTTTAATTGAACCTTTAGCTGTAGGATTTCATGCAGCAATTCAGGGAGGAGCATCAGTAGGGCAAACAGCTGTAGTAACAGGTGCAGGTGCAATTGGTTTAGTTAGCGTTATGGCATTAAAAGCCATGGGTGTTTCAAAGGTTTACGTGGTGGATGTTGTTGAGAAGCGACTAGAAAAAGCTTTAGAAATAGGTGCAACCGGTGTTATTAATGCCAGTAAGGAAAATACAATTGATAAAATCATGGAATTAACCGAAGGAAAAGGTATTGATTTGTCAATTGAAACAGCCGGAGCTGAGATCACAATTTCTCAATTATTAAAAGTAGCGAAAAAAGGATCTACTGTAGTGTTTGTGGGTTATAGTGCCAAAGAGACTGTAAGTGTTCCTGTTAATTTAATTTTAGATAAAGAGTTAACTATTAAATCTGTATTCAGATATCGTAATATTTTCCCATTAGCAATAGAAAGTGTTGCAGCAGGTATTGTTCCTATCCAGAAAATTGTTTCAGATTCATTTGACTTTGATGATATTCAGGATGGACTGACCAAGTGCGTAAATAATAAGGAAGATATTGTTAAGGCTGTAATTAAGATTTAATCATGAGTCAAAAAACGTTTAGCAATCCGATTTTAAGTGGTTTTTATCCCGATCCTTCCATATGTAGGGTCGGTGATGATTACTACATGGTAACATCCTCATTTGTTTACTATCCGGGTTTGCCAATTTTTCACAGTAAAGATTTGGTTAACTGGGAGCAAATTGGGCATGGTATTGAACGTACCAATCAGTTGGACTATAAAAACTGTGAAACATCACTGGGTTTATGGGCTCCAACAATTCGTTATCATAAAGGAAAGTTTTACATCATAAATACATTTGTATCAGAGGGTAGAGAAGCCCGAAGAGACAACTTTATTATTACCGCAGATAAGCCCGAAGGACCATGGAGTGATCCCGTTTTTATTGAAGGTGCTGACGGTATCGATCCATCCATCTTTTTTGATGAGGATGGTAAAGTTTGGTATGCGGGAAACTGCATTATTCCAAAAGAAGAGAGTGAATATGAAGGGCATCATGCTATTTATTTGTGCGAACTGGATCCTGAATCATTTCAGATTATTAGTGATATTAAACTGATATGGAATGGTAACAGAACAACCAGCAAATGGATTGAAGCTCCTCATATCTATAAAAAAGATGGATACTATTATCTGATTGTTGCCGAAGGTGGAACGTTTACCAATCATAGTGTTATGATGGCTCGAAGCAAAACGATTGATGGTGATTATGAAATCTGTCCTCGAAATCCTGTTGTAACACACCGTCATGTTTCCTTGATGAATCCAATTTCAGTTGTTGGTCATGCTGATATTGTTGAAACTCAAAATGGTGAATGGTGGATGGTGTTGTTGGGAGTTAGACCTTATGAAGGCATCAATTACAATTTAGGAAGAGAAACATTTTTAGCGCCAATTATAAGGGATGAAGATGGCTGGATAAGATTGGATACACCTTATGGTTTAATCCAGGCAGAGGAACGTAAACCAAATCTAGAAGAACATCCATATCCAAAGGCTGAGATAAAAGACGATTTTGATGGGGAACTTAGTATGATTTGGAATACAGTTAAACCATATCAAAAGGAGTTCTTTAACCTTAAAGAAAGAGAAAGTCATTTACGAATTTATCTTCAGCCGGAAGTCATTCATGAAATATGTACGCCTCCTTTTGTAGGAAGAAGACAGCAGCATAAAAACTTTGAAGTTACAGT
Source organism: uncultured Saccharicrinis sp. (assembly GCA_963666825.2). GTDB lineage: Bacteria > Bacteroidota > Bacteroidia > Bacteroidales > Marinilabiliaceae > Saccharicrinis. The sequence continues at coordinate 5,453,064 of OY763044.2, forward strand.
AGCAATGGATTTTACTCCAATAGCTGAAAATGAAGAGGCCGGATTGGTATTGTTAAGTGATGACCGATTCAATTATTCGTTTGTTGTTGGTAAAAGCGCAGAAAGTAAAGTTCTTCGTCTGTATCAGACTGAAAAAGCAAAGTATGAACTATTGGCCGAAATACCAATTGAAAGTAAAAGTGATATTTATCTTGGAATAAAAGCTTGTGATACTGCTTATGATTTTTATTACGGTTATTCAATATCTAAGATGGTTCCGTTTAAGCAAGGTTTAAAAGCATCTTTATTAAGTTCAACAGTAAACGAAGGCTTTACAGGAACTTACATAGGAATGTATGCAAGTTCAAATAAACAGGAATCAAAATCATTTGCTGATTTTGATTGGTTCATATATGAACCTAAATAAATAATAAATAGGTTTCATTGAGTTTTTGATTTAGTAATACTGGTTTAGATTAACATTTTGTATCGGGATAAACATCAAGCCTTATCCCGATACAAATTAGCATTTAAGAAGTTTAAATAATGAAGGCCCTCGTTCAAAAAATAATATTTCATAAAAGCTTATTAAGATATTGTGTCTTAGTTAATCTATTTATTCTGAGTATGAGTTGTTCAATCAGGATAAGCAATACAAATACTGCAGATGATCCACATGATTATGTTCTAACGTCAGAACAACCACAAAGCTTTACAATCTCAAATCAACAAAAAGTATCTCCAGTTCTTATATCAGCATCTGATTACTCTGGCATAAACAAAGTTGCCAAGCTGTTTCAAAATGATATTCTTCAAGTTTCTGGGTCAAATCCGGATCTGTTTATTGATTCAATTCCAAAAACAGAACAAATCATCCTTATCGGAACTATTCAGAAAAATCCTTATATAAAGCAATTAGCTGATGAGGGTAAAATCGACACAAAAGACATTATTGGTAAATGGGAAACTTCATTAATAGAAGTAATTGAAAATCCATTTCCAAACATTAAAAAAGCACTTGTTATAACAGGTAGCGATAAAAGAGGCGTTATATACGGGATGTTTGATATATCTCGTAAAATTGGTGTCTCACCTTGGTATTGGTGGGCGGACGTTCCAGTAAAAAAGCAAGATCAAATTTTTATAAAAAAGGGAAGATACAACCTTGGCGAACCTAAGGTTAAATACAGGGGTATATTTTTAAATGATGAGGCACCAGCATTAAGTGGCTGGGCCGATGAGAAGTTTGGTGGGTTTAATCACCAATTTTATGATAAGGTTTTTGAATTAATTCTACGTTTAAAAGGAAACTATTTATGGCCGGCCATGTGGGGATCTGCATTTTATGATGATGATCCCAAAAATGGCGAACTGGCAAATGAATACGGAATCGTAATGGGAACATCACATCATGAACCTTTAGGGAGGGCTCATGCCGAGTGGGGTAGATACGGTTCTGGACAATGGGACTATACTAAAAATGCCAAAATACTGGATGAGTTTTGGGAAGTAGGTATGCTTCGAATGAAAGATTGGGATAAAATTGTTACTGTTGGAATGCGTGGCGATGGAGATGAAAGTATGAGTGAAGAAACAAATACTGAATTGCTGGAGCGTATTGTTACCAATCAAAGAAAGATTATTGAAGATATTACCAATAAACCTGCAGCAAAAACACCTCAATTGTGGGCATTATATAAAGAAGTGCAGGAGTATTACGATAAAGGAATGCGTGTTCCGGATGATGTTACTTTACTTTTATGTGATGATAATTGGGGAAATGTAAGACGATTACCTGATTTAGATTTGCCTGACAGATCTGGAGGTTATGGAATGTATTATCATTTTGATTATGTGGGAGGACCAAGAAATTACAAATGGTTAAATACTAAAATTATTCCTCGTATTTGGGAACAAATGCATTTGTGTTACGAATATAGAGTGGATCAAATTTGGATTGTTAATGTAGGTGATTTAAAACCAATGGAACTCCCAATTTCATTTTTTCTTGATTATGCATGGAATCCGGAAGAAATTGGTGTCAAGGAGATGGATGAGTATACAACAAATTGGGCGAAAGAACAATTTGGGGATCAATATGCTCAACAAATAGCTAAAATTCTGGATACATATACCAAATTTAATTCGCGAAGAACGCCTGAATTACTTTATTCTGATACATATAGCTTAACGAACTATCGTGAATTTGAAAAAGTAACAGATGACTATAAATTACTCACTCAAACCTCAGAAGAACTTTACAAGGTAATACCTGTTGCTCAAAAAGATGCATATTATCAACTGGTTCATTTTCCTGTTATAGCATGTTCAAACCTTTATGAGCTCTATTATGCTCATGCTTTAAATCAAATGTATTCGAAACAAGGGCGACATCTGACAAATAAAATGGCATTTAAGGTTGAGAACTTGTTCAATAAGGATGCAGAACTTACAAATTTCTATCATGAGAAATTAGCAGATGGTAAATGGAATCATATGATGGCGCAAACTCATATAGGATATACTTATTGGCAGCAGCCAGACGTAAACACAATGCCTGCAATATCTCGTATTAATTTACCACAGAAAGGATTAATGGGTGTTTGGCCAGAAGGTTCTGAGTTGTTTTGGCCGGAAAATAAAGAGAATCTAAAGCTACCCGAATTTGATAATCTAAATGATCAGCGTTTCATTTTTGAAGTATTTAATAGGGGTAAAGAGGGTTTTGATTTTAAGATTTTGACCGAAGATAAATGGATTAATGTTTCTGAACAAGAAGGGGAAATTGATGATCAAAAACGAATTGAAGTAAGTATTGATTGGTCAAAATTAAAAATAGGTCGTCATTATTCAAAAATCATTGTTAAATCAGAAGATAATAAGCAAGCTGAAATACTTATCAATGCAATGAAGGTCGATAAGAGTCAGACAATGAATGGCTATATTGAACGCAATGGATATGTTAGCCTTGAGGCAAATCACTTTACCTCAAGTCATAATGCTGATCATGTTAAATGGGAGATAATACCCGGATTAAGCAGGACAGATTCTGGTGTTTCCACCTTTCCTGTAACAGAATCTTTAAATAAGGATGTGATTTCAAATCCATCGTTAAATTACGATTTTTACCTCTTGCATTATCCCGAGGATGAACAGATTGAATTTACAGTTTATTTATCGCCTACATTAAATTTTAAAGGTAAAGAGGGATTACGATTTGCTGTATCTGTCGATGATCAGAAACCAATAGAGCTTAATATGCATGAAGGAATGGATATACCTGATTGGAAATATCCGGATTGGTTCAATAGCGCAGTTGGATGTAATATCATTAAAAAAACAGTTACACTAAAGCTTCAAAATCCAGGACAACATACACTGAAGTATTACATGATTGATGGTGGTGTCATCTTACAGAAGATGGTGATTAATAATGGAGGTTTAAAAGATTCATATTTGGGACCTCCTGAGTCAAAAAGATTGAATGATTAACTAGTATATATGTTTGTAACATCAGGTAAAATATCAGTTAAAGAAAAAATTGGTTATAGTTTAGGAGATCTCGCTGCAAATCTGATCTTTCAGACTCTAATGACCTTTTTGGCATTTTTCTATACCGATGTATATAAAATTGAACCTGGAACAGCCTCAAAAATTATTTTTATTGGAGGCATGATTGGTGCACTTTTTAATCCTGTAATGGGACTAATTGCAGATAGAACTATTACAAAATGGGGAAAATACAGGCCTTGGATCATTGGTTCTTCTATTCCATTGGGCCTGATGGCTTTATTAGCTTTTACAACTCCTGAATTTAGTACAGAAGGGAAAATTACATATGCTCTTACTACCTATTCTTTATTGGTAATTGTTTATTCAACTAATAACGTTCCCTATTCTGCCTTAAGTGGTGTTATTACAGGGGATATGTTTCAACGTAATAGCATATTTACCTATCGTTTTGTTGCTGTAATGATTGCGCAGTTTATTGTACAAACATTATTGTTACCATTAACTATGATATTAGGAGGTGGAGATAAGACAAAAGGTTTTGAAAATGCTATAGGTATTTTTGCGGTGATCGGCGTTATTTTATTCGTAATTACTTTTTATACCACAAAAGAACGAGTTAAAGTATATACTTCAAAAAGGACAAGCGTTTTGTCTGACATTAAAGACTTTGTTTATAATAAGCCTGGTGTTATTCTATTCATAGTAACCATATTTGTTTTTATCACACTTGCGCTTAAAACCGGTATGTATGTCTATTACTTTAAGAATTATCTCAGTGAACCTCATATGGCTAAGTTTTTAAATGACATTGGCTTTAATAGTTACATAGAAGGATTAAATTCTTTTTTTAAAAGCATTGGACTAATTGGGTTTGAATGGCCGGAAGATACTTCTGCATCAGCATTTGGACTGTTTAATGCCGTTGGAATCCTCTTAATGATAGTTGGCGTTATATATTCCAAAAGACTTGCTGATAAATATGGTAAAAAGAGCGTCTTTTCAACAGGGTTGTTTTTATCTGCGATTACTCTTTTCCTTTTTATCTTTTATAATGAGGAATCCATTGGGTTGGTATTTTTTACTCAGTTAATACATGGATTTTCGTATGGAATCACAATACCATTGTTATGGGCAATGATTGCTGATGTAGCAGACTATTCAGAGTATAGATTTTATCGAAGAGCAACAGCATTTAGTTTTTCATTAATGATTTTTGGATTAAAGGTAGGTTTAAGTATTGGTGGGGCATTAGTGGCTGCAGTACTTGCCAGATATGGATATCAGGAACACTTACTTACTCAAAACACAGAAACAATAGCCGGAATTAAAATGTCTGTCAGTATTTATCCTGCAATAACATTTATGGTGGCAGTTTTATGTTTGATATTTTATGAAATAGATAAAGATAAAGAGATTGAAATTGAAAAAGAATTAAACGAAAGACGAAACGCAATCAATTAAATCAAATTTGAAATGATATTAAGATCTATAGTTTTTTACAGCCTGTTGTCCTTATTCGTTATGGGATGTACTAAAAAAGAAAGTACAATTAATGAATCCGGACTGAAGGATGCTTTTAATGGGAAATTTCTTATCGGGACTGCTTTAAATGCAAATCAAATTCAAGGTAAGGATTCAATGGCTATTGAAGTTGTAAACAAACATTTTAATGCTATAGTTGCAGAAAATTGTATGAAGGCAGAAAGGATTTTTTCTGATAAATGGACTTATGATTTTAGTTTGGCAGATCAGTTTGTGGACTTTGGAGTAAAAAATAACCTTTTTATGCATGGTCATACTTTAGTTTGGCATTCTCAAATTCCGGATTGGTTCTTTACTGATGAAAATGGTAATGATGTAGATAGAGAAGAACTTATTAGAAGAATGAAAGATCATATCTTCGCAATGGTTGAAAGGTACAAAGGACGTGTAACAGCGTGGGATGTAGTGAATGAGGCATTTGAAAATGATGGAAGCTTAAGAAAAAGCAAATTTTATAATATAATTGGTCCGGATTACTTCAAATTGGCATTTCAATTTGCGCATGAAGCAGATCCTGAAGTCAAGCTTTATTATAATGATTATTCAATGACAATACTTGAAAAACAGGATGGAGTGATTACTTTAATCAAAGAACTTCAAAAAGATAGCGTGCCAGTTGACGGGATAGGAATGCAGGGACATATTAGCTTGGATAGTCCTTCTGTTGAAGATTTTGAAAAGGCCATTATCAAATTCTCAGAGTTAAATATTCCTGTAATGATTACAGAGTTGGATATTACCGTTTTGCCATGGCCAGGTACTTCTGTTTCTGCAGATGTGGCTTTATCTCATGAATTTCAGCAAGAATTTGATCCATATTCAAAAGGATTACCCGATTCAGTAAGTATAAAATTGAATGATAAATATTATGACCTTTTCAAGATGTTTGAAAAGCATAGTGATAAAATTGACAGAGTTACTTTATGGGGAGTGAATGACACTCAGTCGTGGCGTAACTATTGGCCAATTGATGGAAGAACAGATTATCCTTTGTTGTTTGACAGAGCTTACCAGGCTAAACCGGTTGTAGATAAATTAATTAGTAAATAATAAAACTTTAATAAAATGAAAGAGCCAAGATATTTAGTAGATCATTTATATACTGCAGATCCAGCAGTTCATGTTTTTAATGGTAAAATTTATATTTACCCATCTCACGATGTTGAATCAGGAATTCCTGAAAATGATAATGGAGATCATTTTGATATGCGCGATTATCATGTGTTTTCTATGGAATCAATTGAAGGTGAGGTGACCGATCACGGAGTAGCACTTGATGTAAAAGATATTCCATGGGGAGGAAGACAGCTATGGGATTGTGATGCTGCTTACAAGGATGGTAAGTACTATATTTATTTCCCATTAAAAGATCAGACAGATATATTCCGCATTGGTGTTGCTATCAGTGATAAGCCAGAAGGACCGTTTATACCTCAGGATGCGCCAATGAAAGGAAGTTACTCCATTGATCCTTGCGTATTTGAAGAAAATGGAACTCATTATATGTACTTTGGTGGTTTATGGGGAGGACAGTTACAACGATATAGAAACAATAAAGCTCAGGAAGCCGGAGTTTTTCCTGCTGATGATGAAGATGCTCTTTGTCCTAAAGTGGTTAAGATAAGCGATGATATGCTAGAGTTTGCTGAAGAGCCAAAGGATCTGCTTATTTTGGATGAGAATGGAGAACCATTAAAATCGGGGGATAATGATCGTAGATTCTTTGAAGCTTCATGGATGCACAAGTATAACAATAAATACTATTTCTCTTACTCAACTGGAGATACACACAAACTATGTTATGCAACGGGTGATAGTCCTTATGGCCCATTTACATATCAGGGAGTAATTTTAACACCTGTTGTGGGCTGGACTACTCATCATTCTATTTGCGAATTTAAAGGTAAGTGGTATTTGTTCCACCATGATTGTGTTCCGTCAAATGGAAAGACTTGGTTACGTAGTTTAAAAGTAGTTGAAATGGAATATAATGAAGATGGATCGATAAAAACGATAGAAGGTACAGCAAAGTAGTGTTTTACGCTTCATTTATCAATAACTTCTTTCGCTAGTTTTTTGCAGCAGCGAAATAGTAGTGCTTATAAATTGAAACATTCTAACTTAATATGCAGGTTTATCAAAGATAATTTTACCACAAAGACACCATGTACACCAAGATGCGCAGCGTTTTTATTTTTCTTTATGATGCTTTGCGTTCTTTGAGCCTTTGTGGTTTTATTATTTGTAAATCCAGATTTGCTTTCATTTTATTAGTTCATTAATCAATAACGCAATATTCAATGCATAGGTTGTCTTATTTTATTTTTGTTGTTTTCCTGTTGGGTACCATTGATATATGGGCCCAACCTTCCGGAGGACCTTATGGGCCTGTTCGTAATAATTATGAACTCCCTAGGGTTTCTGGAAGGATATATTACGTTGCTGCCAATGGTAGTTCAAGTGCTAATGGACTTGAATTATCTTCACCAACTACCATTGAAAATGCCTTCAAAAATGTAATTACTGGCGATGCAATAGTTATGCGCGGAGGTATTTATCGTACTGGTAATTTAATATTTAATCAAGGGATAACCATTCAGGCATACAAAGACGAAATTCCTGTTGTTAAAGGGACAAAAGTAGCAACAGATTGGGAAAAGCTTGAGAATGGTTTATGGCGAACTTCATGGGAGAATTTATTTCCTTCAAAACCTCAGGATTGGTGGCGTCGTCATCGTCATGGAAGAGATATCCCAATGCATCGCTTTAATGATGATATGGTTTTTATTGATGGCAAATTCCTGCAATCTGCCGGATGGGAAGGCGACGTAAATGAACATACTTACTACATTGACTACGAAAATAAACATGTTTATATTGGAATTGATCCAACAGATAAACTGGTTGAAATTACGGCTTTTTCAAGAGGATTAGTTCGTACTACTAAAGAGGTCAACGGAAAAAAATCGGATGGAATAGGTCCGGTTGTTAGGGGTATTGAATTTACTCAATATCCATTTCGCATCATCGATGTTGAAGGTTATTATCCAGAAGGTATTTCATCTGATTCAGATCATGGTAATGATGTGGTAGGAACCAGGTTTGAAGATTGCACCATGTCGTATTGTGCCAGAATAGGTGTCAATATCATCGGCGACAGTCTGGTTTTTAAACATTGTAAAATTTCAGATACAAGTACAGAAGGATTATATGTGGTGAGTTCTGATGATATACTCATTGAGAAAAACATTTTTACAAGAAACAATATTGAACATCTGGATGGATATTATCCTGCAGCAGTTAAAATATTCAATCAATGCTACCGTGCTACATTCCGCGATAATTTAGTTATTGATTTGCCTGAATCAAATGGCGTTTGGTATGATGTAGGGAATGTTGATGGCGTTTTTGTAAATAATTATCTGCAGGGAATAGGAACTTCAAATAACCAATTTGATGTTCATCGGGTATATCCAAGTCGCAATGCTTTCTTTTTCGAAATCTCAAAAGGTGCTATTTGCACAGGCAATGTATTTAACAATTGCGATCATGGCATCTTAATTTTAAATAGTAACAACGTCAAAATTTTCCACAATACGTTTGTAAATAGTCTGCCTGTTTTAGGCAGAAATGGACGAAGTGCACAGGGTGACCACTTTGGTTGGCACCCTGGCACCGGTCCTGATGTAGATGAACGAACTGGTCATGAATTCGTAAATAATCTGGTTGTTAAAACAGAAAAGTATTCCGGACCAATGCTGTTTATTTATCAGCCGGAAGAATTGTGCGAGAAATTAAAAGAACCATCTGTTTCAAAGATGACAAATAACATTTGGGTAAATACATCTTCTGAAAATCAAGACTTTTATGTAGTCGATAATAACTACGTAAATACTAAGTTACCATATCAATCACTTAATGATTTGAAGAATATGTATTCTTCTTATGGAAAAAACAGCATGGTGTTGACAAATTATCAAGGACCATTATTTAAATGTATAGAACTTGGGGACTTTTATTTGAATGCAGATTTTAAAACAGAAGTAAAAGGAGAGAAGTTACCAATGGAGATTAAAGATGCTCTTAAAATGGGAGAACAGAAAAAACTGATGTATATTGGGGCTTATCCAATAAAATAAAGATAAAATTTAAAGGTGACAAGGTAGAAGGATGGAAAGGTAAAAAGGAATATTGCTTTCAACTTTTGACTTTCAACTTTTGACTTTCAACTTTTGACTTGTAACTAGGAACTTAATACTATGAATCAAAAGATCTACAAAATTATTCTTTTCGGAATTGTTTATTGGGTGCTAGGGGTAATCAGCCCCTTTGCCCAAATAAAGCTTCCAAAACTTATTAGTGATGGAATGGTGTTGCAACGTAATACTGAAACCCGAATATGGGGATGGGCATCACCTTCAGAGGATATAAAAATTCAATTTCTGGATAAGGAATATTTTACCCAGGCAGATAAAGATGGTCGATGGGAATTGATGTTATCAGACTTAAATCCTGGTGGTCCTTTTCAAATGACTTTAAAGGCATCTAATACTATAGTAATCAAAAATATATTAATTGGAGATGTTTGGGTATGTTCAGGTCAATCTAATATGGATTTAACCATGAAAAGAGTAGGACCTCTTTATCCTGAAGAAATAAAAGAGGCGAAAAATCCAAACATCAGGTATTTTTATGTGCCTCAAAAATATAACTTCCAGGAACCACAAAAAGATGTGGAGCAGGGTAACTGGATAGAGGTAAATCCGGATCATATTCAGAACTTTTCTGCCACAGCTTATTTCTTTGCTAAACATCTTTATAGCAAATACAAAATTCCTGTTGGGTTATTAAAGAGTAGCTTAGGCGGCTCTCCGGCTCAGGCATGGTTGAGTGAAGATGCATTGAAAAGATTCCCTGAATACCATGAGGAATTTAAACAATATCAAAATCAAGAATTTGTAGATTCAATTATACATAGTGACCAACTACGAAGCAAAAACTGGTATACAGAATTAAATCAAAAGGATCTGGGTTTAAAAGGTGATTCAGTAAACTGGAAATCTCCATGCCTGGATGATTCAAATTGGGAAAAGATGCAAATTCCGGGTTATTGGGGTGATGGTAAATTGGGTGAAGTTAATGGAGGCATATGGTTCCGTAAAGAAATTGAAGTTCCTGCATCATTTCTTGATAAAGATGTTATGCTTTTACTAGGTAGGATCGTAGATGCAGATTCGGTTTTTATCAATGGCAAATTTGTTGGAACAACCGGATATCAATATCCACCGCGTCGTTATAATGTACCAAATGGTATACTTAAAGAAGGAAAAAACACCATTGCAGTTAGAGTGATTAGTAACATAGGTAAAGGTGGTTTTATTGCTGATAAACCATATGAGCTGGTTTGTGGAAACGAAAAAATTGATATAAAAGGAGAATGGAAATATAAGTTAGGAGTTCAAATGGAAGCTCTGCAACCACAAACTTTTGTACGCTGGAAGCCGGGAGGATTGTATAATGCCATGATTTCGCCTCTTATTCCTTATTCAATTAAAGGAGCAATATGGTATCAGGGAGAGGCAAATACAGATCATCCACAGGATTATCAGGCTTTAATGAGTACTCTGATTAAGGATTGGAGAGCACATTGGAATCAGGGAGAATTTCCTTTCTTATTTGTTCAGCTGGCAAATTATATGGAAGCTAAAGATAAACCCGAATCGAGTAACTGGGCTATGCTTCGCGATCAACAACTTAAAACTCTTGAAGTTTCTAATACAGGAATGGCCGTTATCATTGACTCAGGCGAATGGAATGACATTCATCCATTAAATAAAAAAACAGTAGGAGACAGATTAGGTTTGGCTGCTCAGAAAATAGCTTATGGCGACAAAGATGTTGTTTATTCAGGACCTATATATAAGTCAATGAAGATTAAAAAGAATAAAGTAATTCTTTCATTTACAAATATTGGTAGTGGTTTAAAGGTTAATGGAGAAGGCGATTTAAAAGAATTTGCTATTACAGGTAAAGACAAGAACTTTATTTGGGCAAAGGCTGAAATAAAAGGAAATAAAATTATTGTATGGAGTGATAAGGTGAGTGAGCCAGTTGCCGTAAGATATGCCTGGGCTGATAATCCGGATCAGGCTAATCTGTATAATCAGGAAGGATTGCCTGCATCGCCATTTAGAACAGATAATTGGGAAAAATAAAAATCTACATCTATGCACAACAAGTTTAAAAGAAATTTATTAAAAAGTTCCCTGGTGTTAATAGGGAGTATGCTAGCTTTATCTTGCTCAAATCAAGGTAAGAAAGCAAGTGATCAAAGTCCGCGTGAAAGGATAAGTATTAATAAAGGATGGTCGTTCTATAAATATGAATCAGCAGAAGATGCAGATTCATTGATTTATGATTTGCGACCTGAAGTTGAAGATAAAAATGACAACAAGGCTGCCGATACAAAGCCTACTGAAGCTATTGAAATATCAGAAGGTAATAATGTGTTAAAGGCATGGATTCTGCCAACCGGGAATGAATTTATCGAAGATCCATCAAAACAACATATTCGACCAGAAGGCAATCCGGGACAAGATTTTCCTTTTGTACAAATTGCTTTTAATGATGATAACTGGAGAAAAGTTGATCTACCTCACGATTGGGGGATCGAAGGTCCGTTTCTTGAAGGATGGGATGCTGAAGTTGGCGGAGGTATGGGACGTTTACCTAGTCATGGCATTGCATGGTATCGTAAAAAGTTAAATATTGATCCTTCAGATGCAGGAAAGACTTTTTATCTGGATATTGATGGCGCTATGTCGTATGCAATGGTATGGTGTAATGGAAATCTTGTAGGAGGTTGGCCTTATGGCTATAACAGTTGGAGGGTGGATTTAACTCCATATATTCAAGCTGGAGATGCCAATCAGCTGGCTATTCGGGTTGATAATCCAAATTATTCAGCCCGTTGGTATCCGGGTGGAGGAATTTATCGTAATGTTTGGCTTGTTAAAACAGGTTCAGTACACGTTGCACATTGGGGCACTTATGTAACAACAGAAAATGTTACTACAGAGTCGGCAACAATAAATTTAGATGTTACCATCGATAATAAATCAGATAAAGATGAATCTGTAGAAGTAAATACAGAGGTTTATCCTTTAGATGAAAATGGGATTCAGCTTGAAGTGCCTGCTGTTGCATTTAAAAATGTGTCTGCAGAGATTAAGGCGAATCAAAAGCATACGGTTAAAGGATCTGTTACAATTGATAATCCTGCTCTTTGGGGACCTGCACCAACTCAAACACCAAATCTTTATGTTGCAGTAACTCGTTTATCAAAAGATGGGAAGATAATTGATGAATACAAGACTCGTTTTGGTATTCGTTCAGTAGAATTTGATCCGGATAAAGGGATTATTGTTAATGGTGAACGCATTCCAATTAAAGGGATCAATAATCACCATGATTTAGGAGCTTTAGGTTCTGCTTTTAATATCCGTGCTGCCGAACGTCAGCTTGAGATTCTTAAAGAAATGGGATGTAATTCCATCCGTATGTCACATAATCCACCCGCTCCAGAATTGTTAGAACTGACTGACAAAATGGGCTTTCTTGTAATGGATGAAATATTTGATTCGTGGGAACTTAAAAAAACACCACACGATTTTCATCTTATTTTTCCGGATTGGTACGAGGCTGATACAAGGGCTTATATAAGAAGAGACCGTAATTGTCCTTCAATTATTATGTGGAGTTATGGTAATGAAGTTGGAGAACAATATACCGGAGAAGAAGGCGCTGCAATAGGTAGAAAGCTTTGTGATATTATCAATGAAGAAGATTCTACCCGAAAAACTGCGGCTTCAATGAACTGGGCTAAATCATACATGCCATTCCCGGAAGTGATGGATGTGATTAGTTTGAATTATCAGGGTGAGGGTATCAGACAAGATCCTTTCTTTGAAGGAACAGAACGCATACAAACACCGCCATCGTATGATGATTTCCATGAGAAATTTCCAGATAAAGTTATTCTAAGTACAGAAACTGCTTCTTCATTAAGTACGCGAGGAACATATTTATTTCCTGTTTCAGAAAAAATAAGTGCTCCAATTCGTGAAGGACTAGGTGGAGATGAAAAGAATGGTTATGTGAGTGCTTATGAATTGTATGCTGTTGATTTTGGATCATCAGCCGATAAAGTGTTTGCTGCAATCGATAGTCATCCGTTTGTTGCTGGTGAGTTTGTTTGGACAGGTTGGGATTATATCGGTGAACCTTCGCCATATTATTTATCCCGAAGTTCATATTCAGGAATGATTGATCTGGCAGGATTTCCAAAGGACCGCTATTACCTTTATCAGGCAAAATGGCGCCCTGATTTACCAATGGTGCATATTTTACCTCACTGGAACTGGCCTGACAGAGTTGGAAAAGTAACTCCGGTTCATGTATTTACATCAGGAGATGAGGTTGAATTATTCCTGAATGGAAAATCCTTAGGTAAAAAGAAAAAAGGTGAATATGAATACAGACTTAGATGGGATGATGTAGTTTATGAACCAGGTGAATTAAAAGCAGTTTCCTATAAAGATGGAAAGCAATGGGCTGAGCAAGTGATGAAAACAACAGATGCTCCTGCAAAATTAGAAGCGACTGCGGATAGAAGTAGGATTAAAGCAGATGGATTGGATTTATCCTTTATTACAGTAAAAGTATGTGATAAAGATGATTTGTTTGTTGCAAATGCTTCTGATTTGATAGAGTTTAGTATCGAAGGTCCGGGAGAAATTGTAGCGACAGATAATGGTGATCCAACAGATATGAATATCTTCTCGTCACATCAGCGAAAGGCTTTTAGTGGTAAAGCTTTGGTAATTGTTAAAGCAAAAGAAGGTGAGACAGGAGAAATCATAGTAAAAGCAAAAGCAGAAGGATTAGACGAAACCTCTGTTACAATTAAAACGGAATAAAATATAGAATAAGCATCAAATATCTATTGTCAATTAGAGTTTGGGAACCTTGTAATATTGCAAGGTTCCTTTTTTTTGACGTAATGGGGTTATTTATTATCTTTCGACCAAATCAGACTAACAGATGCGTAAACTTTTCTCTCTATTTTTAGTAATCCTTTCAATTCAACTATCAGCACAAGAAAATTCATTAGAATATCAGCAATTATCAAATATTTTGTTGGAGAAGATAAATCAACTTCGAGCAGATAAAGACGTTGGTTCTTTAGAGTTAAATATTGATTTAAGCAAAGCTTCACATTTGCATTCCAGTTATATGGCTCGTTATAACAGGCTTCGACATGAAGAATCGTCGCGTAAGCTTAAAACACCATTTCTAAGAGTACAAAAATATTCTAATGAATATGAATTTGTAGGAGAAAATATTCTATTCATTGAGATTAAAGGAAAAAAACTTAAGAATAAAGATATAGAAATTATTGCAGAAGAAATTTTTACAAATTGGAAGAACTCACCAAAGCATTTTGAAAATATGATTAATCCACAATTTAAGTTATGTGGTTTTGGCTTTGCCATTGGTAAAAATAAATTATATGCAACTAATGTATTTGGAACCAAAGGGTACGTTATTGAAGGACAGGTTTCCAATAATGCTTTTGGCATTAAACCCTATAATAAGATTTGCGATAATTTCTTAAGTGAGAACAGTAACCTAATGGTTAATATTGGTAACTCTTTACAAATAGAAAATGATAAAGTCTACTTGTATATTCATAACAAACAGCTGATTGATAGAGTTTTTGATAATCCAAAGGATGGTATTGCCATTGACATAGTTACCAGAGAACAATTCCAGGATAAAAATAAAAACCTAATCGATTTTTCACCTATCTACGATGGAATTATGCTTAAGCCAGTTTATTTGGAAGAGTTAAAACAGAAAAATTCTTCCATTAGCGATTATCGTTATATTGGAACGGTAGCCGATATTCCTGAAACATTTTATGATAAAGAAATCAATGCAAATGTTATCTTTATTAAAGAGGGAGTATCATGTGACTACAGATATCCTGCATATGTTCCAAGAGAAGATTATAACCTTCTTGATATAGAGCCAATTCTTCTTAATCCAGATCAACCGCCATTCAAAAACAAGGGAATTTCAGCTTGTAAAACAATTTACTTTGATTTTGATAGAAACAATACTGTGCCTGTAAAAGGTTTTAATTTCGAAGATATTCAAGGTCGATTAAAATCAGTGGAAATTGTAAGTTTTAGCTCAGTTGAGGGTGATTCTATACGAAATTCTGTATTACAAAAGCAAAGAGCTGAATATATTCAAAAGTTAATATCAAATAAATTCACAGAATCTAATTTTCCATGCAAAATTCAGACGAATGAAAATTGGTCATTAATGTACTTTCAGTTAAAGGTTCTGGGAATTGATTCTATGCAAAATAGAAACAAAACTGAGATAAAAGATTTCATAAAAACGGATACAACTCATAACTGGGACTCTTTGTTATATCTACAAAGAAGATCTTATGCCACTGTTTATTTTGAGAATGAATTAAGTATAAAAGACAGTCTGTATTTTAATCAAAACTATCATACAGCTATGTTTTATAATGAAGTACATCTTTCTAACCGATCTTTAGCTGCCATATTTAATAACAATAGTCTTGAGTTTTTCACTTTTACACCAAATGAAATAGAAACTATATTAGTTAATCCCCTATTAGTACAGAATACTGCAGCCATATTGTCAAAGATTTACAATTATAATTTTGAGCAGTCTATTCAGTTTCTCGATTATTGGTTTCGTCATTTAGATCAGCTTGATCAAAATAGTAAATACAATCTATGTAATTTGTATTGCATAGTTGTCGCAGATATTCTGGATAGTTGGGATGTAAATAAAAAGGTTTTTTCAAAAATCCTTTCTCCTGATCTGGTAAAAGATTGTATATCTGAATTTTCTGATTATGTGGATTATGATAAGATGCTTTTAAATTATCATATTACCGCTAGTAGATATTATGGACAAAATAATGATTATAAAAATCTTAAAGAATCATTTGATTTTATTGTAGCTTACTTTAAAAATTCCTCTTTAAATATTAATGATGAAATAAAGCTTTGCTTGTTTTTCAATAATTGGAGTCGATACGATCTATGTATTGAATTTTTGAAAAAGAGAAGGAATGATCCTGATTTTAATGAAGAGGCTGCTTTCTTGCTTGCACAAACAAGTTTGGGCTATCCAGATGAATTAACAGAAGAAGAACTCTCGTCTATTGTTAAACAAGCTTTTCATATCAATAAGAAAAGGTGGTGTAATTGGATTAATAGAGAGTTTCAGCATCAAAGAAATAGGATGGTTAAAGAAATTTATTGTAATGAATGTTCAACTTCTGAGTAAATTATATGAATGCAATTTGGATAAAATTACTCTAAAAAGGAGAGTTTTTATCATTTTGTCGATTATCCCAAAATGCATAAATCTCTATAATATCAATATCTTCGTTTACAAAATAGAACATACTGTTATGTTTAGTTATAAAAGCCTTACGTATTTCTTGAAATTGAGAAGCTTTAAATAGGGATGGATTTTTTTCGATTTGACTTATTACTTTATGAGTTTTTCTGACAAAGCTTTGTATTTCTTTTTCGGTCCAATTATTTTCTAAATATTCTATTATTTTATCAAAAGTATCTTCAGCTTCTTTAGACCATTTTACAGCTAAAGCCATTTCTCATATTTTTTCATTACTTCAGCGTGAGTTCTTGTTTCTCCTCTTTTGACTTGTTCCATACCTCTTTTTATAGACTCCTTGACATTCAATGGTAATTCGTCCCAAAAATCATCTTCACTTACTTGTTTGCTTAAAATAGCTTTTATCGCATTCAAGATGTCCTTGTCATTCACTTTATCTATTAAGTGATGTATGGCTGATTTTAATTCAATAGTATTCATATTATCTATTGTTTATATCCTTTACAAAGTTAACGATTTTGTTTCTAATTTTCAGGTTCATAAATAAAGATGGTAAAAACGGTTTAATAGGGAATCTCAACATAAAAGAAACGTGCGAATCAAGATTGTCATGCAATGATTAAATAGTAAAAAAACTGTTTTATATTTACATACATAAATCACATTAGCCCCCTAATCATTTATAATAATATCAGGAAATTAAACTATGATGAGCACAAAACAAATTTTTGAGACAGGATTACAATACCATCATTATGCTAACACAGCCTATCCTCTTACACCAACTTCGTTAAAAGAGTTTAGGATAAAAGATAAATCAGAATATCTTGATTTTTTGAAAAGCGAGTGGAGTAAAACCGATGAATTAAGTTTATATGTGCATATTCCATTTTGTAAAGTTCGATGCAAATTTTGTGAGTATGTGGTTCTGGATTCTTTCGATTGTAATGTAGAAGATGAATATGTTTCGCTTTTAATTAAGGAAATTGAAATCTATAAAGAAATACTAAACGGGAAACGTATTGTTGGTTATGATCTGGGAGGAGGAACTCCGACTAAACTTT
This sequence comes from uncultured Saccharicrinis sp., assembly GCA_963666825.2. Taxonomy (GTDB): domain Bacteria; phylum Bacteroidota; class Bacteroidia; order Bacteroidales; family Marinilabiliaceae; genus Saccharicrinis. The sequence continues at coordinate 5,470,637 of OY763044.2, forward strand.
CTAATGAAAATCTGCAATTGATTACATCAACGCTCCAATCCTCATTTAACTTCGATGAGAATGTGATTTTTAGTATTGAAACAACGCCAATTATTGCAGCTCAGGAACCAGAAAAAATAAAGGCCGTTTATGATATGGGTTATCGCAGAATTAGTATGGGTATCCAGACTATTTCAGAAAGATTGCTAAATGATTTGGGGCGAGAAGGAACTACTCATATCTATGAAAGAGCGGTTAAGAATATTCGAAAAGCGGGTTATACCATGTTTAATGTCGACCTGATGTATGGCTTTTTATACCAAAGTGATGAAGATTTTGAAAATACAATTCGATATGCGATTGCATTAAACCCTGAATTTATCACCCTTTATAGAAACAGATATAAGGGCACCAAGTTGGAAGGGGAATCAGGAGGAGTTTCACTTTATAAAATTATTCATCAGTACAGAATTGCGTATCGGATATTAACAGAAAATGGCTATGAAGGAAATCCTGGTAAAAACACCTTTAGTAAGGTAAAGAGCGATTATGGAACCAGTGATTATCTTACAAAAAGAGTAATTGATGGAGTTCCATACGTAGGTTTGGGTTTGGGAGCTCAGTCGTTTGGAATGGATTACCTGGCATATAATAGTGGTGCTGCAAACAAAAAATTGAATGTCTATAAAGAAAAAATAGAAAAGGGATTATTGCCTATCCAGGATATCTATGCCTTAGATGAGCAGGAAGTAATTGCTAAAATGATTTCAGTAGCCTTTTATTTTGGTTTTGTTGACCTGGATGCCTTTTATAAACGCTTTCAGTTATCGTTTGTAGATTACTTTAAAGATGAGGTTGAGTTTGTTATTAGTGAAGGCCTGATGGAGCAAAAAAGTCAACGTTTATATCTTACATCACGTGGATCTGATTACATAAATGGTATTATTCCTTTGTTTTATTCTAAGCGGTCAAAGAAAGAACTAAAGACTCTTTTGGCTTCTAACACAAACTTAAGTACAGGTGAAAAGGAATTTTTAAAGGCTTATGATTTAAAAGCTTTTGATCGACCATCGTTGACTGCTGATATTATTGTTTTTACAGAAGATCAAACTTCAAAATCATATTCTGTTGTTTTAATAAAACGAGGCGAACATCCGTTTATGAATGATTGGGCCTTGCCAGGGGGCTTTGTTAAAAACGGAGAGTCTGCAGAGGATACGGCTTATCGAGAACTGATGGAAGAAACCAGTATTGAAGATATCCCTTTATCACAAATATATTTTGAAAGTCAACCCAAACGAGATCCAAGAGGATGGATTGTTTCATGTGTTTTTGCTGGTCTGACTCAAAAAGAAAATTTAAAACTTCAATATGGAGATGATGCGATAAATATTGGATTATTCTCTATCAATACCGAGGTTAAAGAAATAAAAGATACAGAAAAAGGTAAAATTGAAAACATCCATCTTCAATTAAACCATGAAACTACTATTCTTGAGGCCGAAATTGAAAAAGAAACCATAATTACATCATTTGGAAGAAAGAGTGTTTATAAGGTTCTAACTTCTAAAGGAATTGCATTTGACCATGCTTCCATGATATTAAGAGGGATAGATGCCTTGGAGAATATCTAAAGGAAAGTTAGTTCTGAAAAAGAAGGAATTTCATTAAAGGTCTTGTGTATTGCTGTTTTAACCTCATTTATACTCATTCTTTAGAAGGAAGTGAATATAGCAGCAAGTTCCCCTCCTGAATTTTAGGAGGGGTGCCGAAGGTGGGGTGGTATATTATAAGTTTTATTTACAATATGATTTCTTAGTTTTTCTTATGTTGAATGTATCTCCTTTTTCCTTTCCCCTTCTCCATGTTCCGTTACTACTTTTAGCATGGTATCATTCCCATTCAGCTTTTACCTTATTGATCATAGTTGTAGAACCCCCATTATACTGGATTCCAAAACCGCCAAAAGTATTTTCGTCTATTTCTGTACTAATGATTACTTCAGGTAAAATCTCGGGATTTTTTGTGTAAGCCGGATATTCCCTTGTTGTTGAAACATGGGCAGATAATCTGTTGCCTTCAGTCTTTAACTCAATCGTACAAGGAGATCTGAAACAACTTGTAGTAACATTTTCACTGATTTGTGTTGCATTTCCATTTTCATATTTCACGAAATAACAATCCACTGCATTTCCATATTTAGTGGTTCTAATGATTCTAAGACCGTAGCCAGTTAGTGTTTTATTATCAAACTTTATCAAAACATCCATGTATAGAGGTGCAACACTAAATCCTTGACCTGCAGTTTTAAAAGGAGAAACAGTCATCGTAACCTGCATGTTGTTGTTATTTTCACTCACCGGAGTATATAACATTGTGGCACTTCTTCCGCTTTGTAGTAGACCTGTCATATCTGCATTGCCTTCATAACCTTCCCCGTAAAACCATGCATTTTTTGTTGTATCTATAGGAATTACAATTCCATCTTTCCTAGTTTCAAGAGGTCTAAATGTCCAAAAACCAGGAATAATCTGGCATTGATTATCTACTGAAACATTTTTAAATTCCGTAGTATAAAAATGATCATCTGCAGTAATGTTTTTAATTGATATTGGCTTTTTAGTAATGACTCTTACTTTTTTACCTGGATCACATCTTAGATGTTTTGGAGCAACCGAAGCCATGATATAACATCCTATATCTGATGTTGATAAAGAATATGTTTTAAGAGGTTTATTAAATCTTGATACCATCACTTTAACAGGATTCATACCTTCCTTATTGTCACATCGGAACCAAGTAATTAACGATTCATCTTCATATTTCATATCAAGATTGTAATCAACCGTTATTTTACCATATGTTGGTTTTGATAATTTGGGGGACCTGCTAAAATTTGGTGCATCTAGTTTCAATGGAGAAACATCAACCACACTTGCAGCTTGCAGTCCAAGATCATTTGTAACATGAACGATTATTTTTTTTGTACTATCATTATTATTGGTAGGTATTACTTTACACGATAAAGTATTAGAAGAAGGAATTAATTTAACAAAGGAACTATCATTTGAAGATACAAACCAATTCAGATTTGCTTTCTCAACTTTATACTCTCCAAATCTGTTTACAATGGCATCTAAAGATAAAGTGTCTTTGCCTGTTTCAATAATATTACGACTCGAAGAAATCAAAATTTGAGTTGGTAAATTAGTATACTTCTTTTGACTCTTCTTTTCTGCTTTCTGAACTAAATTCTTTACGCCACAAGGATCCCAATCATCATCTCCTTTTAATAGATTGTATGTATTATAAATTATGGAGTCACCAAGTTGAATTCTATATGCATCAAGTATTGGCAAGTTGGTCATGTCAATCGTAGATGATACATCTTTACGACTAATGGTTATAGGCTGTGAGTTTAAAGAAACATTGTATTGATAGTTTTTCATTTCATGAGGAGGAACATCTCTCCATCCAACATAATTAACTGTTTTGGAATGGAATCTGGTATCAACAACAGCAAGCTGACCATTTGCTTTGGTAAAGTATTGATTCCCGTGTGTTACAGAGTTAATATCACAATTGTAAAATACAGATCCCGTACTAACTGTGTTATAAAATGGCTTTGAACTAAAGAAATTAAAAGTACAGTTCAGGTATACTCCTGTTCCACATAAAGCATCGTCAGTGCATTCCATATGACAGCGATCAAAAAGAATTCGCTTTGCACCAACAAAATTGCATAGGTTTAAACGACTAATGAACCTAGTGTTTATGGCAACAATTTTATCGCCATCGCAATGGATTAGCTGTGCCTGAACAATGGCAGAACCTCTTCTCTCTCTCTATTTAATTTGGGGTTAAGAGGGAAGTCCAAATCTACATTACAGTAATTACCAAAGGTGATATTTTCACATGAAGTTCCGTCTCTAGAAAACCTGAACATCGTAAAATTACCAACAGCACCCATTGTTTGACCACGATTACTGGCTAGTACAACATTTTCAGCATTATCAGTTAATCCATAAAAGCGAAGCCATTCACAATCTATTTTTAGACCATAAGGTACCGGATCATTTCCTCTGGTTCTGATTTCAGGATCATCAGGGTTGTCAATCCAATATACCCAGGGAGCAATATATACAACCATTGGTTCTTCTTCAGTTCCTTGTGTTAAGTGTTTTGCCGCTTCATTTATGGAGTTATATACAAACGGATATTTATTTGCTTCTTCCTTACTAAGTTTACCATCAATAAAGAATGCTTTGGGACCTAATGTAATTTCCTTATCTTGATAATGAATGCTCTTTCCGTAAAGTTGTATTGGATTAGAGGAATCAAGTGATTGGTATTGAAAAGAGTTTTGTCCAAAACAATAGGACGAAATAATAATTTGAATAATAAATAGTATTAATTTTTTCATTTATAGTTAGTTTTCTATAGACTGACCGCTAAAGTTATAATCCTTTCATGAATTGGTATGTGTTTTTAGGTATGTAAATTCTATGAAAATAAAAAAATCTAATTTAGAGCAAGGGTAAAAGACAACTTATGGATTATAATAGTGTAAGACAATAAAGATGAATACTGAATTAGAAAATAAGTTAATAAACCTGGTATCTGGAAATATCGAGGGAAAAGAAAAGGATGAGTTGGTGTCAAAGATTTATTCAGATCCTGACTTATTAAAGAAATTCCAACATCTTAAGAATGCATGGGCTTTATCTGGATATGCACAATCAGTGGAACAAAGAAAAGTTGACCAATCATATAGTGATTTTATCAATAAAGTAAATAAAAAGAGAAAGGTTGTTTTCTTAAATTATTTAAAATATGCAGCTATTGTCATTTTATTTTTGTCACTAGGAATTTTAAGCAATAAGTATTTAATTGATGATTTTTCTTTCGTTAAGCAAGGTGCTATTGCCATGAATGAAATAATTGTTCCTAATGGAGATAAGGCGGAATTAACTCTGGCAGATGGAACTAAAGTTTGGTTAAATTCTGGTACTATATTTCATTTCCCTGCGGAGTTTAAAGGTAAGTCGCGTAATGTAAATATTGAAGGGGAGGCTTATTTTGAAGTTACAAAAAGTAAAAAACAATTTGTTGTAAACACTAACTATGGAGATATTAGGGTGTTAGGAACGTCTTTTAATGTAAGAGCGTATGAAAATATGAATTTTCAGGCAAACTTAATAGAAGGAAGTATAAAGTTTACTACAGATTCAATTGGGAAATTATTAAAACCCGGAGAACAATTACTTATTGATGATAACCATGAAGTTGTAATATCAAAGTTTAATAATCCATCTAGTTATACCTGGAAAGATGGTACAATTACATTCCAAAACGAAACTTTAAAAGATGTGGTTAAAAAGCTTGAGCGTCACTACGATATATCAATTAGCTTAGTTTCTGAACTTTCAGATATTCGTTTTACAGGTAAGATCTATAATGAATCGGTAGAAGAAGTAATGACTCTTATCGATAAAATTGAGCCGATTAATTATACTTATAATAAGGATTCAAATCTGCTTTATATATCAAGTAAAAACAATTAAGAATTATGGAGGTCAGTAGCTAAGCACCTATCAAATCTTTCTGATTAATTTTGTCAGCTTCCACCATGCGGTACATTAAGTTGTTAAAGATGTTATCTTTCATTTGTGATCGGTTGATTCTGTAGCAAAACTCATTAAAATATTTATCTATATGCCATTCGCTAACCCAAGAATAGGTTGTTCTAATCCACGACTTCACTTGGTGTATCATTGTATGTAAGGCTTTAAAATTCATGCCTCCCATGCTTTCAATCTGTTCTATGTTGTAATCCTTCATCAAAGGGCGATAACCTCTCCAACAATCAGTGGTCACACTGGCATTTTGGGATATATGAGCATCAAAAAGCCTTTTAAGTTCTTTCGATGAGTAATTGTTGATTTTCATCGAGTACATACGTTTTACTTTCCCATCATCGGTAAGCTCAACAGCACATACCGCCTTCTTTTTCTTGCAGTTGTAACTGCGACCAACCTTACCTTCTTCTTTGCCTCCTACCACAAATTCGTCGATGTGTACATTTCCATCCATCGGGTTGTTGCCGCTTGATTGCATCGCTTCCCTAACCTTATGCATGAATAGTCGTGCTGTTTTTTCAGTCACTCCTATACGTTCTGACATATAGCTTGCTGACAAACTCTTGGTTGAGGTTGACATCTCAAAGCAAATGTAAAAGGCTTTGCGTACTCCAAATTTCACTTTGTGAAAGAGTGTGTTGGCGGTAGCTGACTCAATATGCGCACACTTGTTGCAGATTCTTCCGTGATGCTTGCGTTGCTGGTAGCCTTGATGCCCACATTTAACGCACTTAAAACCTTGGTACCACTTAATGTTGGCCAAATATTCCAAGCAATCATCATCCGTACGGAAACGATCAGCAAACTTTAGAGCATTTTGTCCTTTGAATAATTCCATGTATCCCTAATTTTTACTAGTGGCAAATATAAGTAATTATCTACTTACCTCTAAAGAATTATTCTTTTTTACGATTATTCTTGGCATAAAGGAGGTTTAGCTTATATTTTTACCTGCAATTATAAAATTGTCAGGCTTATGAAAAGATTAATGTCAAGAGTTTTTTTATCAATATTTTTTCTTGCATTCTGCTTTATTTTGAGAGCAGAGAATTATCCGCATAGAAGTGATGTATTATGGGTAACTACTCCGGATCATTCCAATTGGTTATACAAAACAAATGAGAAAGCAAAAATCTCAGTATCTGTTTACCATTATGGAATATTACAAGATACACTTACTGTAAATTACAGTATTGCTCCGGATATGATGGAGTCAGAAAAAACAGGAGTTATAAAAATAAAAAATGGAATTGCTTCAATTAATGTAGGAACTTTAGGTTATCCAGGATTTTTGGATTTGAATTTAAAGGTAAACCTAAACGGAAAGGAATATAAACATCACATTAAGGTTGGTTTTGATCCTGAAAAGTTAACGGCTTATACTAAACTTCCCTCTGACTTTGATTCTTTTTGGTTAAAAGCAAAGGAAGATGCAGCTCAATGTCCAATGAAAGTTGAACGTACTTTTGTTCCTGAATATTCAAGTGATAAAGTTGATTGCTATTTGGTTAAAATTCAGGCTTATGAAAAAGGACGATATGTTTATGGTTATTTGACTATCCCTACAAAAGAAGGGAAATTTCCGGTTGTTTTCTCTCCTCCCGGTGCTGGTATTAAACCAATGGATCCTTTAAAAGATATATTTTATGCTGAGAATGGATTTATTCGCTTAGATATGGAAATTCATGGAATCAGGCCAGATCTTAAAAAGGAGGATTATAAAGAGATTAGTAGTGCATTTGGTAATAAATACAACAGTTATTTGATTAATGGATTAGATAATCGTGATAATTATTATATGAAGAAAGTTTATCTATCGTGTATAAGGGCAATTGATTATTTAACTACATTACCTGAATGGGATGGTAAAAATTTAATTGCGCAAGGTGGAAGTCAGGGTGGTGCCTTGGCATTGATAACTGCTGGTCTTGATTCCAGAATTACAGCATGTGCAGCAAATCATCCGGCTTTAAGTGATATGGCCAGATATAAAATAGGAAAAGCCGGAGGATATCCTCATTTATTTACAAAATTTGAAGGTATGGATACTCCTGAAAAATTGAAAACCTTGCAGTATTATGATGTTGTTAATTTTGCAAGAAAAATTAAAGTTCCTGTTTTTATGACTTGGGGATATAATGATAATGTTTGTCCTCCAACAACAAGTTACATTGTTTATAATACATTAAATACTAAAAAAGAATCTTTAGTTACTCCCGTAAACGAACACTGGATTTCGTTAACCACTCGTCATTCAATTTTAGATTGGATTCGAACACAATTAAAATAATCACTTATAATCAGCTATAGTCTATGAACTTAATACAGAGATCAGTTTTATTATATTTTTTATTTTTTGTATCCATAGTATGTGCGCAAACAAAAGTGCCTGCTTATCCAGTAGATACTAGTTATACGGTTGCAAATCAATTGTGTAAATATAAAAAACACTATCCTTATTTATTGACAGCAAAGGATGAATTACCTCAAGGTGTATTAGGGGAAAGAGATGTGATATATACTACACTAAAAAAGACAAAGTATGGTAAGCGTGATCTTCATTTAGATATTTTTCGTCCTGAAAAGGAAGGGACATACCCTGCAATAATTCTTGTTCATGGAGGAGCCTGGAAAACAGGGAATAAATCATTACTGGTTCCAATGGCTCAGATGATTGCAAAAAGAGGTTTTGTAGCTATAGCAGTAGAGTATCAAATGGTGCTCGAAGCCCCATATCCTGCAGCTGTTCATAATATTAAGTCTGCTATACGATGGATGCGTGCTAATGCCGAAAAATATAATATCGATCCTGAAAGAATTGCTATTTCCGGAACATCAGCGGGAGGACATCTGGCATCTTTGGTTGGATTAACCAATGGTATAGACAAGTTTGAAGGGAATATGGGAAATGAATCTGACTCAAGTTCTGTGCAGGCAATAATTGATATCGACGGAGTGTTGAATTTTATGGCTCCTATTTCTTTGAACAAAGAAAGACCTGATGATTCTCCGGATGTACAATGGATAGGTGGGCAATTTAAAGATGTTCCTGAACGTTGGAAAGAAGTATCCCCAATTTATTGGGCAAATGAAAACTCAGTTCCTATGTTATTTATAAATAGTGGATATCCAAGATTTCATGCCGGTCAGGATGAGTTAAGAGGTATGCTAAACGAATGGGGAATTTATAATGATGTAGTTAAGTTTAAAGTAAATATGCATACATTCTGGTTGTTTCATCCATTTATCGATGAAACTGTTGAGTATATGGTTGACTTTATGAACAAAGTAATGAAATAGGAATTATGAGATTAATACTAGTTAAATATTGTGGAATAACCATACTGACTTTTATATTGAGTACAGCAGTGTTTGGACAACATAAAATTACTGTAGCTGCAGATGGAAGTGGGGATTATAAAACAATTCAGGAAGCTATTAATTCTTGTAAGAAGAATCAAACGCAAGAACAGATTATCTTTATTAAAAATGGTATTTATAAAGAAAAATTAGTACTTGATTCCACCTATACATATCTTCACTTTATTGGAGAAAGTAAGGAGAACACCATTATTAGTTATGGTGATCATGTAGGTATGGATGGAATAACAACAGCCAATAGTTATACATTTATTATTCAGGCTGATTTTATCAAGTTTGAAAATCTTACTATTGAAAATTCGGCCGGAGATGTTGGTCAGGCATTAGCAATTTATTTAGATGGAGATTGCTGTTCGTTCAAAAACTGCAGACTTTTAGGAAACCAGGATACCATTTATAACGGAGGCATAGATACTCGACAATATTTTTATAAGTGTTATATAGATGGTACGACTGATTTTATTTTTGGATCAGCAGCCGCAGTTTATGAAAAATGTATTATTCATTGCAAGAAGAATTCTTATATAACTGCAGCAAATACACCTGAAGGAAACCAATTTGGATTGGTGTTTATTAAATGTAAGATAACAGCTAATGATACTACTGATAAAATGTATTTGGGCAGGCCTTGGAGAGATTATGCTCAAACTGTTTTTATAAAATGTAAAATGGGTTCTCATATCCGTCCTGAAGGATGGCATAACTGGTCTAAACCAAATAGAGAGAAAACATCCTTTTATGCAGAATATAAAAATTATGGACCTGGATCAAAAACAGATAAAAGAGTAAACTGGTCACATCAATTAACCAAAGAGCAAGCTGATATTTATTTTTTGTCAACTATATATAACGGTAATACAGATTGGATTCAGAAATAATTATATTTTAAGTTAAATTATAACTTTGTTGCCCCTTTGTTATTTTACAATAAAGGGGTATTTTTTTATATATTTGAGAGGTTTTTGAGTGATTAACCTGAATTCTACTAACATTTATGATATATAGTAATCAGCAACTTTTTAGTTTTTTGAAAAAGGGTGATCAAGCTTCATTTAAAATAGTCTATGATCATTTTTACTCAAGATTATACTATTTTGTGTTGGAGTATGTTCCAAATTCAGATGGTGCTGAGAATATTGTGCAGGATACTTTTTTAACATTATGGGAAAAATATAAACAGTTAAGAGAGGATACTAATTTGAATGCTTATTTGTATACAGTAGCAAAAAACAATAGTTTAAAATATTTAAGGGATCAAAAGTATAGTCAGAAACTATTTACTTCAAATCAACTATCTTCAGTGGAGTTGGAATTAAATGTAGGTTCATTAGAAAAATTAGATACTTCTACTCTTGTATTTGAGGAAATTGAAACAATTATTAAACTAACATTAGATTCTTTACCGGAGCAGTGCAGAATTGTATTTGAGCAAAGTCGATTTGAACAAAAAAAGAATAAAGAAATTGCTGAACTACTTGGAATATCGACAAAAACGGTAGAAGGTCATATCACAAAGGCACTTAAAATTTTCAGAACTTCATTAAAAGAATATCTTCCTTTAGTTGCTTTTATATTCAGCCTTTATTACAATAGATTTTAAATTTTAGCCTTTATTACATATTTATCAAAATCAATATGTTATTTATTGGCGTTTGTAACTATCATAAAAATAGGTAGATACAGCGAGTTGATGATTGCTGTTAAGCGTCAAATGGTAAAAAAGGTAAAAAAAAGTAAAAAAAAGCGATTTTTGAGCAAGGGTAAATACCTGCTTATGGATTATATTTATGTTACATCCAAATAGAATATGAAAAAAGGGCTTGAAATAATAGAAAACCAAGGTTTACAAACTTCGTTTGTAAATTATAAGTTCCTATTACTTATCATAGCATCATTTGTAGTTGGATTTGTTATTCAGTTTTTCTCTACAAATATATTTAATAGAGGTGAATCAGAACTAAGTATAATATCAGTTGATAGGGGAGATCAAATAGAATTGAATTTATCAGATGGAACAAAAGTTGTATTGAACTCCGGAAGTGAATTGCAATTTCCCAAAACATTTTCAAATATAAATTCCCGAAATGTCACCTTAAAAGGAGAGGGATATTTTGAAGTTCAAAAAAGTAAGAAACCTTTTATTGTAAAAACTGAATATGGAGATATTGTAGCCTTGGGTACTAAATTTAATATTTCTGCTTATGCAAGCGAAACGTTTGAAGCAACGTTAATAGATGGATCAATTATATACAAAACAAATAAAGTAGAGAAAGTATTAAATCCAGGACAGCAGATAAGAGTTGAAGAAAACAAAAGGATAAGGTTGAAAAACATAAAAGACACATCATTTCTGGAATGGAAAAATGGAACAATTAGTTTTTCAAATGAAGAATTAGGTAGTGTAATAAAGAAGCTGGAACGACATTACGATATTGATATAAAACTAGACCCTGATTTGGCTAAGATTAAGTTTACCGGTGAAATTCGGGAGGAATCTATAGAAGAAGTTTTAACTCTGGTTGATATAACTACGCCCATTAAATACAATAAAAATGGCAAGTTAAAACAAATAGAAATAATAAGCAGAAAATAAAAAAGGAAAGACAGGATGTGCGAGATCCTGCCTTTTTAAATAATTCGATAACTCAAATTATTAACTGTTTACAATGTAAAATTATGAAAAAAAATCGATGTTACGACAGCATTCGGCTGTTTGTAAAACAAAATCTTAAGCGAATGAAATTAACTGTCTTAATTTTTATGCTCTCTGTTATGTGTAGCTTTGCAAATGAGCTGCTTTCTCAGGATGCTAAATTTAATTTTGAATACCAAAATCAGAAGATAGCATCATTAATAAATGAAATAGAACAAACTACTGACTTTCGTTTTTTTTATAATGAGGAGGTTAATGTAAATCAGCTAACTAATGTTACCGTTACAGATGGTACGTTAGAAGAAACTCTTGATAAAATATTTGAGGACCAGGGTATTAATTATGAAATTGTTGGAAAGCAAATTATACTTAAGCCTGAGACTGTAGCTGCTATGCAACAGACTATTACAGTTAAAGGGATCGTTAAAGATGTTTCAGGAAATCCAATTCCTGGGGTAACTGTTGTTGTAAAGGAATCTACAAATGGTACTATTACAGGGATAAATGGAGATTACGTTCTGCAAAATGTACCAGAAAATGGGATATTGATATATTCTTTTATCGGCTTTAAAACGAAAGAAGTTAGTGTTGCAGGTCAAGTACAAATAAGTGTTGTACTGGAAGAAGAAACAATAGGATTAGAGGAAGTTGTAGCTATAGGTTATGGAGAAATGAAAAAGAGCGATTTGACAGGTTCTGTTTCGCAAGTATCCAGTGAAAATTTTAATAAAGGTTCACAAATGTCAGCTCAACAACTTATGCAAGGTAAAATTTCCGGAGTTAACGTAAGCTTAAATAGTGGTAAACCAGGAGGTTCAACTACAATCAGGGTTAGAGGAGGTACGTCTATATCTGCATCTAATGATCCGTTGTATGTAATTGATGGTGTGCCGATTGCTCCGTCTTCAGGTAGTGCAAATATTAGTGGTGACGGGACTGACTTTTTTGATCAGGAAGCAGTGAATCCACTACTTACTTTAAATCCAAATGACATAGAATCTATCAATGTACTTAAAGATGCATCAGCAACTGCTATTTATGGATCCAGAGGTGCTAACGGTGTAATCATGATTACTACAAAAGGAGGTAAGGCAGGTAAGGCAAAAGTGAGTTATGATGTATCAACAAGTATGGCAAATGTAGCCAATACGCTAGATGTTTTATCAGCAAATGAATATGTAAGCACACTTGAAAATATCAATTCTACACTATCTGATGATGATAAAATAAGTTATACGGATATGGGTGCAAATACCAATTGGCAAGATGAAATATACAGAACAGCTATATCGCATGATCATTATCTTTCGTTAACCGGAGGAAGTGAGACTACTAACTATCGCGTTTCTTTAGGATATGGAAAACAGGAAGGTATCATGCTTTCTTCTGATTTGGAAAAAGTAAATGCTCGGGTCAACATTAACCATAATGCACTAGATGGAAAATTGAAATTCGATTTTAAAATGAACTATGGTAATAATAAGTCTGATCAGGCTGCAATTTCAAATACCGTTGGTAGCGAAGCCGGTTCAAGTATGAATTACGAGGCTTATGTTTTTAACCCAACTTATCCAGTAAAAGATGAAAATGAAGATTATTATCATGTTCTTCCATATCGTATTAATCCGGTTTCTTTTTCAACTGATTTAACTGATGAGAGAACAACCAGAAGATTTTTGGGTAATTTGTCAACAACGCTTCAGATTACAAAGCCATTAAGTTTTAGAGTGAACCTAGGTTATACTAATCAAGCAGTTGATAGAAATACTTATATAAGTAAAGAAAACCCATTAGGAGAAGGTTTTGGTGGCTATGTAAGTGTTCAAAAATTATTAGAATACTCTAAGTTGGCAGAAACTTTCCTTAGTTATAAAAAATCATTTGGTAAAATTAAAACAGATGCCATTGCAGGTTATTCTTATCAATATTTTTACAGTGAAGGTTTAAGAAATGTAGGTACTGGTTTTTTATCTGATTCGTTTAAATGGTATAGCTTACAAGCTGCTAATGCCATTGAATCTGCTACATCTTATGCGCAAAGTAATAGATTAGTTTCTTATTATGGTCGTTTAAATATGAATTTTGATGATAGGTTTATATTTACAGGTACTGTCAGACAAGATGGTTCCAGTAGATTTGGGGATGGTACAAAATGGGGTACTTTCCCTTCAGGAGCTTTATCATGGAGAGTTTCTCAGGAAGACTTTTTTGATGTTCCTCAGGTTTCTGATTTGAAATTCAGAATTAGTTATGGAGTAACGGGTAACCAGGAGATCGGAAACTATAAAGCTATATCAACATTAAGTGCAAGTAGTTCTGGGTATTTAGTGGGTGGATCGCGTCAAACTATTGTTATGCCAGATCAGTATGCTAATGAAGATTTACAATGGGAGCAAACTTCACAGTTTAATACAGGTATCAACTTTGGATTGTTCGGGCAACGTATTTATGGTAGCGTAGATTATTATAAAAAGAAAACAACTGATTTATTATTGGATGTTTTAATACCACAACCATCATATATTAGTAAGCAAACTGCTAATGTGGGGAGTGTTGAAAATAAAGGTTGGGAGTTTGAGTTAGGAGCTCATATTATTAAAAAGGAAGATTTTTCATGGCAGATAGATCTCAATTTGAGCCGAAATAGAAATGAAATGTTAAGCCTTTCTAATGATAAATGGCAGGGCGATGAAATATTAATGGCTCCTATTCAAGGACCTGGTTTGGCAGGAGGTTTCGCTCAGTTAGTAAAAGAAGGAAGACCTTTGGGATCGTTTTACGGTAAGGTTTTTACCGGAATAGAAAATGGAGTTGAGCAATTTGAAGAGGAGGAAGATTTCATTGGTTGTGCTCAACCTGATTTCACCTATGGTATAAGTAATACTTTTAGTTATAAAAACTGGAGTTTGGTGATGAATATGAGAGGTTCACAAGGTAATGATGTATATAATTTAACGGCTAATAATTTAGGCTATTTAGTGAATTTACCAGGTCGTAATGTAATTAAAGAAGCTGTAACAAGTGGAGTTGGTCCACAACAAGCAAAAGAATATTCATCAAGATGGATTGAGGATGGATCCTTCCTTAGGTTAGATAATGTTTCTCTTTCTTATACTTTCGATATTAAAGATTCATTCATATCAAGTGCAAGAATGTATGTTTCTGGTCAAAACTTATTTGTAATCACTGGTTATTCAGGACTTGATCCTGAGGTTAACTCGGAAGTATCCGGAGGTGGTATCCCTGCATTAGGAGTTGATTATTTAAGTTATCCCAGAGCGAGAACTTTTACATTAGGTGCTAGTATTTCGTTTTAATAATCCATAAAATTAATCCAATGAAACAAGTCATTTATATTCTTAAAACAAGATTGGCATGTTCCATATGGCCAATGAAATCAAAATATAATAGTATGAAAAATATAATATTAATAGCTGTACTAATTCTCAGTTCGTTGATGTATACATCATGTAACGATTTGGATGAAGAATTGTATGGGAAATTATCACCCGAAAATTATTACCAAACAGAGGAAGAGGCTCTTTCTTCTGTAGTTGCAGTATACCAAAGATTATCAGATATCGTTAATATAGGGGCAGGCTGGAGACCTTCAGTATTAGGTACCGATGAGTTTTTTGTTCCAGCTCGTACCAATGGTGGTTGGTATGATGGAGGAATCTGGATTGAGTATGCACATCATAATGTTTCTCCGAGCAATGAATTAAACAGAAGAGCCTGGAATTCAATTTTTCCTACAATTGGTGCCGCAAACCTGGTAATTGAAAGTATTGAGTCATCGCCTAAAGCAGATGAGCTTACTGCACTTGTTGCAGAGACTCGTGCCTTGAGAGCGTATGCTTACTTTTATGCAATGGATTTTTGGGGAAATGTTCCCCTGGTTGTTGATGCACGTATCGATCCTAGCAATACGCCTTCAACTACATCTCGTTCTGAAATATTTGATTTTGTAGTGAGTGAGTTAAAGGAAGCAGCTAGTCAATTGCCATCTGTTAATGAAGTAAGTCGTGCAGATTACTATCCTCGTTTTACCAAAGAGGCAGTTTATACAGCTTTGGCAACAGTGTATTTGAATGCAGAAGTTTATTCAGGATCAGCACATTGGAGTGATGTAGTGGAAATGTGTGATAATGTAATTAATACCAATGCGTATAGTTTGGAGGCAAAAGTAGGCGATTGCTTTTTAGCAACTAACGAAGAGAACTCCACTGAAATTATTTCTTCATTTTCTATTGACCCAAATCAAAATGCAGGAAGGAATCAATTTATGCTTTATACTAACCATGCGTTGGATAAAGAAAAGTATGATCTTCCTTTTACCCCTGCAGATGGTTATAGTTTACCTGAGGAGGCGTTGAATAGATACGAAGATGGTGATGAACGTAAAGATTTAATAGAATATGGAGCACAATACTATTTAAATGGTGATCCTCTACTTAAAGAAGATGGTACTCAATTGGTAATTACTCCTGTTCAGGATATTTATGCAGCTGAGAATGATGAGGGCTATCACTTATTGAAATATTCTCCAATTGGTGTTACATGGCAGGCATATAATGCTGACAATGATTTGGTTTTACAACGTTATTCAGATATACTATTAATGAAGGCAGAAGCATTATTTAGAACTGGTAGTACTGGAGATGCTCTTGATCTTGTTAATGAAGTAAGAGAAAGAAGTAATGCTACAGAATTAGATGTATTGACTCTACAAGATATTGAAGATGAACGAGCCCGTGAATTTATCTGGGAAGGAAGCCGAAGAAGAGATATGATTAGATTCGGGTCATATTTTTCAGATACATGGACTTTTAAAACCACCCAAACTGAGGAATGGAGAGGAATATATCCTATTCCGGAAGAGGCATTAAATGCTAATCCACAATTGGATCAAAATCCTAATTATTAATATGATTTTCGATCTTTTTTTAAATTAAGGTTTGAGCCGGATCTATACGTAGGTCCGGCTTTTTCAGTTGATAATACAGTGAGTAAAGGGAGTTAGGGTGTTATAATAAATTATATGTCCCTTACTTTATGGTGATTTACCCTATTATTTTGGCATTAATCTGAGTACTTTTGAAGTAGTTAAACTATAAGTGTTATTCTTTAATTAGTCAGAAATATTAATGTATATCAAATAAGAAAAAATGAATAAATACTTTAAACAGCAGGCTATATTTTTTATTTTATCAAGCTGTCTATTGATAATATTTACCGCATCTGTCAAAGCAAACGAAAATACACGAATAGTAGTCTCTCAGGATGGAACAGGAGACTATATATCTATACAGGAAGCTATTAATCATTGTAAAGCTTTTAGAGATTACGAACAGGAAATTTTTATTAAAAATGGGATCTACCATGAAAAAATTCTGATAGATTCATTTTTAACCAATATTAAATTGATTGGTGAAAGTACAGATAGTACAATCATTACTTATTCTGATTATGCAGGAATGCCTGGCGTTGGAACTTTTAATAGCTATACAGTTAAAATAGTAGGGGATTATATTAAGCTTGTTAATTTAACTATTGAAAATGGAGCAGGTGAAGTTGGTCAGGCTGTAGCCTTGCATATCGAAGGTGATTTATGTGAAATTAAGAATTGTAAGCTTTTAGGTAATCAGGATACATTGTATGCTGCAGGAAAGGACAGTCGTCAACTGTATACAAATTGCTATATTGACGGAACAACTGATTTCATTTTTGGAGCAGCAATTGCCATTTTTGAAAATTGTACACTTCATAGTAAAAGAAATTCATATATAACAGCCGCAAGTACAACAAAGAATCATAAGTATGGATATGTTTTTAAAAACTGTACGTTAACTGCTGATGAAGGAATAAATAAGGTTTATCTGGGACGTCCATGGCGTGATTATGCTAATGTTGTATTTATTAATTGCGAAATGGGATCACATATACTTCCGGAAGGATGGCATAACTGGGGACAACCTGGCAGGGAAAAAACCGTTTATTATGCTGAGTACAATAGTTCTGGTGCTGGAGCTAATAATGAAAAAAGAGCTTCATGGGCACATCAGTTAACTAAAAAACAAGTTAAAAAGTATTCCATCAAAAATGTTTTTAGTTTTAAAACTATTGCAGACGAGTGGTTATATTAATGGTTAATTAATAAATAACACTTGTGCCTGGTGCAGATTAAAAGAGCAGAAAAGATACTTCTAATAACTAAGATTTTTTACATTGACAATTCACTTCTTGAGTAGCCTCAATTAATTCATGAAATGTATTGTAGTCCAATGGAATTTCGAGCAATCGGTATGCCTTTTCTACAGTTGAACAAAAATGGCTATTGTCTTTAAGCTTTAATATAAATAAATGCGTTAAAGCTGTTATTATGGGTCTTGAAACTACCCAAACTATGTTTTTGTGGTTATTAACCTGCGGTTCTGAATTGTATTTTTTAGAAATACGACCTAAGTAGTTGATTTTAAACTTAGGCTTGCTTTTTTCGTCAATAATGATAACCAGATAGTGAATTTTTGAGTAATCCGGATCATTTTTGTATTTAGTATTTATGGCTTCTAGATCTTCTGGATACAGGTAATCACTTTCCAGTTTTACTACTGCAAAATGATGTTCTGGATACATTGTATAAAAGTTTCCACTCATATTTAATAATTCAAATAGTCAATCCCCTTAAAGGCAAATATAAATATTATTATTTAATCAATGGAGTACTTCTTTTATTTGTTTGGGACGGTTATCATCATTTATAACGGGTGTGAGATGATGAAAATACATGAAGGATTTAACTTTTTTAATCTATAATGCTATAAAGAAGAAAAAAAATATCCCGGTGAAACATAATATTTTCTCATTATGTGATAATAATAAATTGAAAAAATAAGGTTTTTATGGTACAAATGTTTGTGATTTATTAATAAAATAAAAACAAAAGTTTGATAAAATTAATTAAAATTAACATAAATGCATATAGAATCGTCTAATATGTAGAAATAGAGTGTTTTAAATGGTTTGTGTATGTATTGAAAAGGTGTTTTATGGTACGTATAAACTCTAATAATGGGAAATAAAACCCTGTAATGGGAAGAATGACCTCCCTATTTGAGAAAATAAACTAAGCCTAAAATGCTGTTCTATGCTACTTTTGATGCTGGAAAAAGATCTAAAGTAAATAAGTGTTAAAAATACAGGCTGATAATTAATGATAATTAACTTAAAAAGTTAATAAATGTTTACGGTTGTCATCCTCAAATTATTTTAATAACAAATTAAATAGACATAGCATGCGTAACATAAATTTTGGAAAAGGCTTATTAATTATAGTTGCTGCAATTATGTTGTTTACACAATGTAATAACCCTGAAAAGAAGACTGATGAAAGTGCTGAATATTCTTTGAAAAGTCTTGAAATGGCTGTTAAAATGGCTGATTCTGAGATGGTTTTTTTTCCTGATATATCTACTGTAGATTTTAATCCTGTAGGTAAATGGAATTATACACCAGGCCTTATTTCTTCTGCAATGATTGAATTAAGTAAAGTAGTTAAGGATCAAAAATATTTTAAGTATGCCAAAGGATATGCTGATAAATTCATAAATGAAGAAGGAGAAATTAAGGGATATAAAAAAGAAGATTTTAATATTGATAAAGTTAATTCAGGTAAATTCCTTTTTGATTTATATGCATCAACTAAAGATGAAAAATATAAAAAGGCAATTTATGTTTTAAGAGATCAATTAAAAGAACATCCACGCACTGAAGAAGGAGGTTTTTGGCATAAGAAAAGATATACACATCAGATGTGGTTAGATGGATTATATATGGGAGCTCCTTTTTATGCAGAATTTTGTAAGGTTTTTAATGAGTCAGAGTCTTTTGCGGATGTTATTAATCAGTTTAAGGTAGTGCATAAACATACTTACGATTCTATTAAAGGTTTAAATTATCATGGATGGGATGAAAGTAAGGAACAAAAATGGGCTAATCCTGAAACTGGATGTTCACCTCACTTCTGGGGACGTGCTGAAGGATGGTATGCAATGGCCTTAGTTGATGTTTTGGATTTTATACCTGCGGATTATCCGGAAAGAGGTGAGTTGATTTCTATATTAAATGATGTGGCTGCAGGAATAAAGCAATATCAAGATGTAGAAAGTGGTGTTTGGTATCAAGTGTTGGATCAAGGAAACAGAGAAGGAAATTATCTTGAAGCATCTGCCTCATGTATGTTTGTTTACTCTCTTCTTAAAGGGGTACGCAAAGGTTATATAAATCAAAGCTATAAAGCAATTGCGGAAAAAGGTTACGAAGGTATTTTAAAAAGTTTTATTCGCGAAAACGAAGATGGTACTATCAGCCTTACAAAAATTTGTGCTGTTGCCGGATTAGGAGGAAATCCATACAGAGACGGATCTTATGAATATTACATAGGTGAGCCAGTTAGGGATAACGATCCTAAAGGAGTAGGTCCGTTTATTCTAGCTTCAATTGAAATGTCTAAATAGTTTAGATTTATTGTTAATCACCCAAAAGAATATTAATGATAAAATATTTATTAATCATATTATTAGTTGGTTGTTCCATGTTTGGAACAGCATCGGAAAAGAATAGTAAAATATTAGCTTTTCCTGGAGCAGAAGGGGCTGGGAAGTATACTACAGGTGGTAGAGGTGGCATTGTTTATACAGTTACGAACTTAAACGATGATGGACCTGGAAGTTTACGTGATGGCATTCAAAAGCATGGTGCTCGTACCATTGTTTTTGCAGTAAATGGATATATTGACCTTAAGAGT
The DNA here is from genome assembly GCA_963666825.2 of uncultured Saccharicrinis sp. Lineage (GTDB taxonomy): Bacteria > Bacteroidota > Bacteroidia > Bacteroidales > Marinilabiliaceae > Saccharicrinis. The sequence continues at coordinate 5,491,095 of OY763044.2, forward strand.
CAGTTGGTTATTAATAATGATAGTATTACTATAGCAGGAGAAACAGCTCCTGGATCAGGTATTTGCCTGCGTGATGAAGGATTAAGAGTTAATGCAGATAATGTTATTATCAGGTATATTCGTATTCGTCCGGGTGATGTACATAAAAAGGAGCTTGATGCTTTTACATGTAAATATCATAAGAATGTTATTGTTGATCATTGCAGCTTTAGCTGGGCAACAGATGAAGTTTGTTCTGTATATGACAATGAAAATGTAACTATTCAATGGTGTATTATTAGTGAAAGCCTTAATGAGAGTTATCATTCAAAGGGCGCTCATGGGTATGGCGGTATTTGGGGAGGAATGAAAACTACATTTCATCATAATTTGATTGCACATCATAAAAGTAGAAATCCAAGGCTGCAAGGTTCCAGAAAGGAATCTACTCCGGAAACAGAGAGGGCTGAGATTGTTAATAATGTAATTTATAACTGGAAAACAAAATGTATTTATGCAGGAGAACAGGGTAATTACAAAATCACTAACAATTATTTTAAAGCCGGTCCTGCTACCAGTAAATCAGCATCAAAAAGATTAATAGAACCATATGAGCCATATGGATATTTTGAATTTAATGGTAATTTTTTGTTCGGAGAAAAAGAAATTTCAAAGAATAATTTATTAGGAGTTCAGATGGAGCAGGACAGTGTTGCAAAGTATTTTAAGAAAGAACTAAGTGATATTTCTTGTTATAAAGCAGAGTCAGCAACTAAAGCCTTTGAAAAGGTTTTAAAATATGCCGGAGCAAGTTATAAAAGAGATTCCATAGATCAACGAATTGTTTTGGAAGTAGCAGAAGGAACCTCTCATACCGAATTTAAGGGAATTATAAACTCTCAGACAGAAGTGGGTGGATGGGAAGAAATAACTCCTGTAAAAGCTCAAAAAGATAGTGATAAAGATGGGATGCCGGATAGCTGGGAGAATGAGAAAGGATTAGATGCTGAAAATTCAAAAGATGCAATAGAATACAACTTAAATAAAGAATATACGAACCTAGAAGTTTATTTACATAGTTTACCTTAATTTAAATTAATATGGATAAAAATCGATTTAAAAGATGCAGTTTGTTAATGCTTATACTGGTTTTCTGCGGTATAAGTTCATTTGCGCAAACGCTAACAGGAAAGGTTACAGATATAAAAAATGAACCTTTACCTGGTGTAACTATTATGTTGAAAGGAGAGGCAGCCGTTGGAACAATTACTGATATCGACGGTGTTTATAACCTTAAAATTAATGATCCTAATACAGATGTAATCATTGCATCATTTATTGGGATGGAAAGTCAGGAAATTGTTGTTAAAGGAAGAACAACAATTAACATTGTAATGAAAGATGCAACTACACAATTAGATGAAGTTGTAGCTGTTGGTTATGGAACTGTTAGAAAAAGAGATATTACAGGTTCTGTTTCTTCAGTAAAAGGTGATGCTCTTGAAGCAATTCCTGTTACTTCTGCAGCAGAAGCAATGGCTGGACAAATGGCCGGTGTGCAAATTGTAACAACAGAAGGATCTCCTGATGCTGATGTTAATATCCGCGTTCGTGGTGGAGGTTCTATTACTCAGGATAATTCACCAATGTTTATTGTTGATGGTTTCCCTGTTAGTTCAATTTCAGATATTCCTGCATCAGAAATTCAATCTATTGATGTACTTAAAGATGCTTCATCTACTGCAATTTATGGTGCTCGTGGTGCTAATGGTGTTGTAATCATTACTACAAAAAGTGGTAAAGAAGGAAAAGTATCTGTAAGTTATAATGCTTATACAGGTATTAAAAAAATTGCTAATAAATTAGATGTTCTGGGTGTAGAAGATTATGTAGACTGGCAATATGAGTATGCTGTTTTGAAAAATGGTATGGATGATCTTGACTCATATGAAAGATATTTCGGTAAATACGAAGATATTGATCTTTATGAAGGTCAAAAAGGTACTGACTGGATGGATCAGGTGTATGGTCGTATTGGTAAAACTTTTAGTCATGACCTTAGTGTAAGAGGTGGTTCTGAGAAATTCTCTTATAACTTTAGTTATGCAGGTATGAATACTAAAGAAATCATGTTAGGATCAGGTTTTGATCGTACTAACCTGGCTCTTAAATTGGATCATAAACCAAATGATAAAGTAAAATTATCTTATTCTGTTCGTTACTCAGATACAGAAATTAATGGTGGTGGTGCTATTGAACAAACTTCTGCTACACCAACAGATTCAAGAGTAAAACATGCCATGATTTATTCTCCGATTCCATTAAATGGGTTAGAAGACTATGCTGATGAAGAGGTATCTAGTTATATGATCAATCCTTTAACAGCTGTTGCTGATAATGATCAGACTCAGTACAGAACAACTTTAAATATGGCGGGTAGTTTTTCTTGGGAAATATATAAAGATCTTACATTTAAAACTGAAGTAGGTTTACAAACTTACAAGTATGCAAGAGACCGTTTTTATGGTTCAAGTACTTATTATGTAAATAATAATGTTGAAGCTGATTATCAAGGCTTACCTGCAGCTCAAATGCTTACAAGAGACAGAAAAACTCTAAGAAATACAAATACATTAAACTACGATTTCAGAAATATTATTAATAATGATGATCACGCTGTTAAACTTCTTGTTGGTCAGGAAATGATTAAAACTGAACAAGAAGAACAAACAGATATTATTCAGGGATATCCATCTTTTTTTACTTCTGATGAGGTATTCAGATTAACTTCTCAAGGTGTGCCTTTGAGTATTGACAATGATATTAGTGCTGATAATAAATTAGTTTCTTTCTTTGGACGTGCTAATTATGATTATAAAGGAAAGTATTTGTTATCTGCTACATTCAGAGCGGATGGTTCTAGTAAGTTTGCAGAAGGAAACCGTTGGGGATATTTCCCGTCAGCAGCTGTAGCTTGGCGTATTTCTGAAGAAGGTTTTATGAGTGGACTCAGCGCTACATTAAGTAATTTAAAACTTAGATTAAGTTATGGTACTGCTGGTAATAACAATATTCCTTCAGGTCAATTAGTACAAGAGTTTAACTCAGGATCAACAACTTATATTAATGATGTAAGTTCTTACTGGGCTGTTTCTTCACGTATGGCTAATCCTGATTTAGTTTGGGAAACAACTGTAACTCGAAATCTTGGTTTAGACTTTGGTTTATTTAATAACAAATTAAGTGGATCGGTTGAAGTTTATTATAATACTACTACAGACCTTTTAATTGATTTCCCTGTTTCAGGAACCGGATATTCATCACAGTACAGAAATATGGGTGAAACAGAAAATAAAGGGATGGAATTTGCAATTAACTGGGTAGCAATCGACAAAGCTAATTATGGTCTTTCTCTTGGATTTAACATCTCAATGAACCGTAACAAAATTAACTCTTTAGGTTTAATGGATGACTTCGGTGTAGCTTCTAGCTGGGCTTCTACAGAAATTGGTAGTGACTACTGGATTGCAAAAGGAAGTCCTGTAGGACAAATCAGAGGTTATAAATCAGATGGTAGATATGAAGTTTCAGATTTTCAGGGATATGATGCTGAAAATGAGGAGTGGATTTTAAGAGAAGGTGTTGCTACAACAGATATTATCGATGATATCAGACCAGGTTCTATGAAATTGAAAAATACTGATGATAATATCGAAGTTGATGAAAACGATATTACAATTATTGGTGATACAAACCCATTAGGAACAGGTGGTTTTAATATTGCTGGTCGTATTTATGGTTTTGATTTATCTGCTGTATTTAGCTATAGTTACGGTAATGATGTTTATAATGCGAATAAAATAGAATATACTTCTACAAGTAGATATCCATATAGAAATATGATTTCAATTATGGAGAAAGGAAAAAGATGGACTAACATAGATGATAATGGTCAATTAGTTAATGATGCGGCTCAGCTTGAATCTATGAATGCCAATACTACTATGTGGTCTCCTTATATGTCTAAATATGTTTTAACTGATTGGGCTATCGAAGATGCTTCTTTCTTACGATTAAATACTTTAACTTTAGGTTATACAATTCCTAAAACAATTACTAATAAAGTTCATATTAGCAACTGTAGATTATATGCAACTTGTAGTAATGTGTTTGTTCTTACAAATTATAGTGGTTTTGATCCTGAGGTGTCAACAAGAAGAAATACTCCTCTTACTCCTGGTGTAGATTATTCTCCATACCCAAAAAGCAGACAGTTTATTTTTGGTTTAAATCTTAATTTTTAATTGAAGTAGAAGTTGATTATGAAGAAAATAACATATATACTAACATTATTTTTTGCATTGATGATTACATCATGTGAAGAATATCTGGATGCGCCTACTCAATCCACAATGGATGAATCGTTAATATTTTCAAAATATGAATTAGCAAAAGGCGCTATTGATGGTATCAAAGAACCTATCGGACAAACAAACTCTTATCGTGGTCGTTTTTTAACTCACTATGGTTCAAATACAGATATAGAGTGGATTAACTCAACAAGTTCCAGTGCTCGTGGTGACTTATCTCGCTATATCAATGCAACTACAAATACAGATATGAACCGAGATAATGTGTATTGGGCAATGATATACAGAGGTATTGAGCGTGCTAACATTTGTATCAGAGGTTTAAGAGCTTATGGTAATGTGGAGACTGATACAGAAATGGCACAACTTTTAGGTGAAGCTATTACATTAAGAGCATTTTATTATGCCGACTTATTAAAAGCTCATGGGGATATTGTTGCAAGATTCGAACCTATTTCTTCTGAAACAATTTACCAGGGTAAAAGTAACAGAGATGTAATTTACAAGCAGTTAATAGCAGATCTTGAAGAGGCTGCTGATTTAGTAGCATGGCCTACTGAATCTGATGCAACTTCAACAACTGAAAATATTAATAAAGCTTTTGTTAAAGGTTTAAGAGCTCGTTTATGTTTAATGGCTGCTGGATATGGCCAAAGAGCAGATGGTATCAGAAGAAGTAATGATGCTGAATTGTCTGTAAGTACATTATATCCAATTGCATTACAAGAGTGTTTAGATGTAATTGCAAAAGAAGGTACTTATGTGAACCTTGAAGATGATTTTGAAACAGTATGGAGAAAGAACTGTGAAGAAGTTATAACTGCAGGTGGTGAATCATTATGGGAAATCCCATTCTCAGAAGGTCGTGGTCGTCATTTATTTACTTATGGTGTTCCTCACCAAATGGCTGATCAATATACAGGTCAACCACGTGGAGGTTCTTTTGGTCCGCTACCAACTGTATTTTATGATTTCGATTCAAAAGATACAAGAAGAGACGTAACTTGTGTTCCTTATCAATGGAGTAAATCAAATCCTGCTGTTCAGGAGTTGGATGGTGTTGATTCTTGGTATTTTGGAAAATGGAGATACGAATGGATGACTCGTTATGTAACATCAACTAATGATGATGGTGTAAATAAGATTTATATGCGTTATGCTGAAATTTTATTAATGGCTGCTGAAATTGAAAATGAATTAAATGGTCCAACTGCTGCAGCTCCTTATTTAAAGGAAATCAGAAGAAGAGCTTTTGCTGAAACAGATTGGTCAACTAAAGTAGAGGCTTATGTTGATGCATTAACCACAAAAGAAGCTATGTTTGATGCAATCGTTGATGAACACGGTTTTGAGTTCTGTGGAGAAATGGAAAGAAAGCAAGCTTTGATTCGTTGGAATCTGTTAAAATCTAAAATGGATGAAGCTAAAGAAAAAATGGATGATTTAAGGAATTTAACAGGTGATTATGCTGATGTTCCTTCAACAATTTATTATGGTTACGAATCAGATGGTGAAACACTTGATATCTATGGTTTAGAAAGAGGTGAAACTATGGATAAATCAGCTGATTACGAATATCAGGAAACATGGATTAATGTTGAAAAAATTGATGATGAACATATCAATGCATTATATACAAATAATCCTGATGAAAACCAATTCTGGCCTATTTGGCAAGTGTTTATTGATTCTAGTAATGGAATGTTAAACAATGATTTTGTTGAATAAGTAAGTAATAATGTTTAAAAAAAGGTATAAATGACTAAGATATATAAATATTTAGGAATTCTACTGGGATTTACAGCCATGATAGCTTTCAATGCATGTGATGATGACATTGATCCGGTAGTAGAACAACTTGAATTTGATCGAGTGTTTACTCCATTAGATTTAGAGGCCAGAATAAGTAATCAAACAACTGTTACCTTAAGTTGGGGTTATAACAAAGGGATTGACTCTTATGTGTTGGAAATTAGTGATGATGAATTAGAATTTGCTAATATCATTCATACTGTAACACTTTCTCCTGAAGAAGTGCCATATGTTTATGATTTACCTTCGGGAGATACTCAATACTCAGCCAGAGTAAAAGGTGTTAGTAGTACTGCTGATGATTCAAAATGGGCTACTTTAGCATTTAAATCATTACCTGAGAATTTATTCTCTAATTACGATTTGGTAATGAATGGTATTGGTGATGTAACATTAAGCTGGACACCTGGAAAAGCTGTGACTTCAGTTGTTTTTGTGTCTGCTGATGGAGAGACTTCTTTTAATGTTTCTGCAGACGAATTAGCTGCAGGTTCTAAGCAAATTAGTGGATTAGCTAATGATAGTTACACTATTAATTTAATGAACAATACAAAAGTAAGAGGTACTCAAAACTATGTATTGGAAGGAAGCGTAATGGTAGAAGAAGGTGGTGATTTAGCTACTGCTATTGCAAATGCTTCTGCGGGAGATGTTATTGTTCTTAAGTCTGGCGTAACTTATGGTTTTGCTGGTGATTTAACAATCGATAAGAGTTTAAAAATTAAAGGTCTTGATGGTGGTGAGCTTCCTGTAATCTACACTACTTCAGGTGATAGAATGTTCTATATTGGATCAACTCCAACAGTTACAGATTCATTAGTATTCGAAAACCTGTATATGAGTGGATATGTAAACTATGATGCAGCTCAAGGTCAGATACGTGGTGTGTTTGATATGGAGAGTGAAGCTTGTAATATCGGTGCTGTTAAATTCTTAGGATGTAAACTATATGATATGGGTCGTCAGATTATGAGATTACGTGGTGGTTCAGATCAAACAATTGGTGATTTTGTAATTGATGATTGTATTATTCACAATTTAGGTAGCAGTAGTAGTAGTTACGGTGTTTTCTGTGCAACAGAAACAAATACTAATGCATTAAATATACAGATTAGCAATTCTACTATTGATAGCTTAAAATCTCATTTTATCAGATATGATGATGCTACAACTTGCGAAAGTATAGTTCTTGAAAACTGTACCTTTAATAAGGTTCCTTATAGTTCAGGCAGATATTTAATGGATGTTCGAAATTCAGTAGTTTCTGAAGGAATTCAGATTACTAATTGTATTATGGGTACTACTTCGTATGGAGATGAACCATCTATTAGTGGTATTCGTAAACCAGATGCACTAGAAATAATCGTTAATAATACATATGCAACTACAGATTTTGTTAATACTACATATTCAATAGTTGACTTATGTACTGCGTTGGGAATGAGCTCTGATGATATTTTTACTGATCCTGATAACGGTGATTTTACTTTAACTGATGAGTCTCTGGAAGCTGGAGACCCTCGTTGGTACTAAAATTAACCTGAATACATACTTAAAATGGATATGGTTTTTAACCATATCCATTTTATACCCTTTTCTATCCAAATTTTATTTATAGAATGCTTTTTATGTGAATAAATCATTTAAGAAGCTATTATTAATTTCCTTCCTTTTGATGTTTTTATGATTAGACTTTTACATTGAGTTCAATGGATATTAGTTTTAGCGTTCTGTTTTCAAATTAATTAATGAGAATAGAATGTCAGAGATGAATTAACACTATTGAAAGTTGTGTTGAATTTAATAGTGTTAGTCTCATTAGTATTAGTTTTTTGGTTTTTGAATTAAATAAAAGGTTACCATTTGTCAAGAAGCCTTTTAAAGTTATTTTTTATATAAAACCATAGACCTGGGATTGTTATGGTCTTATACTAAGATGTTGTTGATATATAAGTGTTTATTTATTAATGATATACAACTACAGTAAACTTGTTTATTCATTTATTTGTAAAATGTTCAATGTTTTAAATGGATAAATTAAAATGAAAATCTATCTAACTAATTTGATAAAATTTATCTAATGAAAAATATACGTCTACAATATATTTTTAAAATACAACTGCTATTTATATCTATGTGGTTGTGCTCATTTATGATGTATGGGCAATATACAGGTGTTACCACATATGATTTCAGGGATGGTACAATTATTAGTGCCGGACAAAGTGATGATGGCAACCTTTTATTAGGAGGGACATACAGTTTGCATAATGGAACTGCTCCTAATACCTATGGCGTTTATATGAATACAACAGGAACTCTTAGCCTGACGGTTACAGGTAGTAATACCGTCAGATTTTTAGGATCTGCTTATTCTTCGGTAAATATGATTGGATCCGTTACTGAAACCGGGGATCTGGGAACTCAAGATACTAAGGTTGCAACAGATCTTACTGACACATATGATTTTTGTTATGGCGGAGTAAGCGGAACTTCTGAGACAATTGAATTTACATTAGAACAGAATTCAGGAAGCGCTTTATATCTTCCATATATTGATGTGATCCCTGCACAGGCTGGTGCTGACGCATCTTTAACATCTGCTGATGAAAATATTATTTATTATTATGATTTTAGAGATGGTAGCATTATCCCTACAACTACAACAGGAACTGAAGATGTAAGTTTAGGTTTAATAGATGTTTTGGTTGGATCACAAAATGCGTACGGATATAATGGAACTCAACATGGTTGTGCATTTAAACCAGGTAATCAGATTGTATTAGATGTAGCCGGAAATAGTTACATTAAAGTTGGAGGTAGTATTTATTCAGGAGGTGAAATTTCTGTTTCTAGTTCTACAGGTGATTTTGATGTAACTTCTCAATCGGCAACTACATCTGCTAACTTTGATACAGGCAGTACTTCAGTCGACTTTCTTTATGTAGGTGATGCAGGTACTGTTACAATTGATTTCTCAGCAACAACATATGTTCCTTATATTGAAGTGGTACCTGTTCCATATGAAGTATCTTTAGCTTCTTATGTTCAGAAATCTGGTACTATAACAATTAATGGTGTTGATGTTAGTTATACTGCAGGTGCAGATGCTTCTACGTACCCGACTGTTGCAGTAAGCAATGGAACAGTTGTTAGTGCTACAACAGAATCAGCATCTATTTACATAGATCTTGGTGGAAATACTTTATCATCATTTACTCCTGTACTCTCTGGCGATATTGCTTCCGTTGATTTGAGCAATGATGAAAGTATTGAGATTACCTTAAGTGATGATGCTACAGATCCTAAAACATATAGTATAAAAGTTGTAGATAATAGTATTGTAGTAAATCCTGAACCGGGAGCATTATATTCTTATAATTTTTATGATGGATCAGAGTTGCCACAAATAAGTTATTCTGTATTACGTTATGCAACCTATTTTTCAAAAGATGGATTACTAACCATCAATAGTAATACTACAAATACAAGTTATCAGTTTGGTTATCATTATGCAGCTCATGGAGCATCAATGTTTCCTGGTAACTCAATGGATATTAAGGTAGCCGGAGATGCTATTATTTCTATAATTGCTTGTCGATATGGAAGTGCTGTAGATGCTGTATGGGTTTTTACAGATGCTGATGATAATGTCTTGGGATCCATTCAGGCTAAAAACAATGAGAATATAGATGCATATTCATATGATTTTAGTTATGCCGGAGATGCAGGTGTAATAACTGCAACATTACAAAGTGATGCATATCCTACAAACGAAATCTATGTACATGGATTATCAGTTTCTAATTCTGCAGCTGCAGGTACTTTAAATGGTAAAATAGCTGTTTGGGATTTTGGAGCTGAACAATTAGATGAAACTACATACGTAAACCGACTTAATGTTGATGCTATTAATGCATGGTATGAATCATGCATTACAGTGGGAAGTTCAAATAATACATTGCCAAATTTCTCTGCAGAAGAACTGAGCTTTGTTGGGGGTGGAAATGATCGCTTGCGTACTACAAATACATCTTTAACTCGTTACGATGAAAATGTAGCAACCTATGCAGGTCGTATTTATGTTAATGCTTCTGCTGCTACAGGCAGATATATTAGTATGTCATTGAGCGAAGATGACGAGGTTACAATTGTTGCTGAGTGTGATAATGGTAGTGGTATATTGCATTTTGCAAATGTTACAGATCCTGAAATTCAATCAGATGAAGTTAGTTTAACTTCTGACCCTGCAGAATATACCTTTGTAGCAAAAGCTGAAGGTACTTATCGTTTTTATGATAGTCAGGATAAACCAAGTTACTACAGAGTTTACAGAAAAAATGCAACGTATTCTACAGTAACAGGAAGTGTTGATATTTCTGCTGCTACAGGTATTTCAAGTGGATATAATATTGTATTTACTAATGAGGCTGGTAAAACGTGGAGTGCAGATCCATCATCCGGATCATATTCTGTTTCATTGCCATTGGGTTATACATATACTTTAAGCTTAAGTGATGCTAATGGTTATGTTATCAGTACATCAAGAACTTTAGATGTAAATGAATCTTCAGAAACCCTTGATGTTACAATTGAAAAAGTAACATTGTATACTTTATCTGGTTCTGTAACAGGTTTAAGTACTGCAGACTTGGCAAAACTAACTTTATCTTTTGCTACTTCTGATGAAACAAAAGTATTTGAGCCTTCAGTGGTATTAAATAGTTCAACAGGTGAATATTCGGTGCAAATAGAGCCAAGTGTTGAATATATTGCAAGTGCCGAAGGAGTTAACGATTACGAGATACTTTCAAATGCATATACTATTGCAGCTGATGAAACAGGTAATATTGTATTTACAGCAAAACCAACTTATGCAGTTTCAATATCAACTACAGATTCATCAACTGGTGTTGCATTAACTACAGAACAGTTGAGCGCTCTGGGACTTACTTTTACTAATATGAACGAAGAAGGGTATGTGTATTCTTTCTCATCAGTTGATAATATCGAATTACGAGATGGAACATATTCTGTAGCATGCGAAGGTATTGATGACTATCCATTGCAATTGGCGTTAACATCAAACCTAAAAGTTGAAGGTTCGGCTACAACAAAAGATCTTGTTTTTGACCCAATTACCAACTGGACATTTGCAGACAAACAGTTTTCTGCTGCCTCATATGAAGGTTTAATTTTCTCTTCTTCAGTTACTAATGAAGTAGCAAAAGGTCATGTTGGAGTAGCTGATGGTGTAAGTATTTCAGTGCCAATAAAGTCAGGACAGAAAGTGGTAATTACTTATTATTATTCAGCCGGATTTACAATTGATGGAGGAACAACAGTTTATACTACAGTAAACTCTGCTGGAACTACAAATGTTAAAGATGAGGTTGAATATGTATATACCGGTTCTGAATCTACTGTTGATATAACAGTGTCAGGAACTGCTACATACTTTACTAATATTGAGGTTAAAGATATTGTTCCTTATGCTTCGGTTATTTATGTTGGTACAAGCAAGGAGTACACAACAATCAATGAGGCATTGGATGCAATTGCACATATGGATGATAGAAATGATCAAAGAGTTACTGTAATGATTGATCCGGGAAATTATGAGGAGATGCTTGTAATTGATCAGGATAATATCTCTTTGGTAAATGCATCTACGTCTCCAAGTATTGCTCTTGCTGACCAAGGTAGAGGTATTGATGACAATGCTGTTCGTATTACATCATATTACGGACATGGATATAATTATTACAGTATGGGCGATGACCAAAAATGGCATGGCGACATATTAGCTGTTAATAAAGAAAATGGTTATGTATCTTATGAAAATCTTGGTGCAGGAACAACAAATGGTTCATTCTGGAATGCAACAGTAGTTGTAAAGGCTAATGGATTTGAGGCAGAAAACATTATCTTTGAGAACTCATTTAATCAGTATATTTCTGCCAAAGAGGCAAGTGATGTTGTTGAAGAATGGGCTAGTGGAAGTAAAGGTGATAGATCTGTGTTAGCAGCAGGAAGCCTTGCTGTTCAGGATAAATCTTATGTAGAAAGAGCGGCTGCTTTAGCAATTGCAAGTGGAGATAAAACTATTTTAAACAATTGTCGTATTGTTGGTCACCAGGATTCATTTTATGGTGCACGCAATTCTCGTGTAGCAATTTATAAAGGTGTTATGATGGGGGGAACTGATTATTTGTTTGGAGGTATGATTGCTGTATTCTATCAGTCTGATCTTGCATTAACTACAAGTGATAGTTCTAGTGATGTAGCTTATATTACAGCTGCACAACAATCCTCAGGAAGGGGTTACTTAATGTATCAATGTAATATAGTTTCTGCAGTACCTGGATTAGATATTTCTTCTGATTATGATTATTCTAAGCCTGGATACTTTGGACGTCCATGGGAAGCAACTACAAGTGAGGTTGTATTCTATGAAACAAACATTGATGCTTGTCAGAATTCAGGTTATACTGCAACTCCAACATCGTTAATTAATGAAGTTGGCTGGTTAAGTTCTTTAGGCGGTGAGTCAGCATATATGTATGAATTTGGAACTGTTGAGTCAGCTACAGGTGTTGATAATTCTGATGTTAGAGCATCTTGGTCTTCAGTTTTAACTTCAGCTACATTAAGTGATGATACTGCAATTACACCTTTAAACTTTACAAAAGGTAGTGACGGTTGGGATCCTTTCCCATCTTTAATTGCAGATGACCCAACAGGCATTGATATGCCAAATGAATCAAATGTAAAAATTTACTCGGTAAAGAATGAGGTGGTAATAACAAATGTGACTTCAAAGACTTTAGTAAGTATTTATGATTTGTCTGGTCAGGTAGTTAAATCTGCTGTGATTTATGATACAGAAAGAATAGCTCTGTCTCAGGGATGTTTTATAGTTAAGGTTGAAGATGCCGAAGGTATTAAAGCCGTTAAAGTAGTTACTTATTTGTAGTAACAGATAAAAATTACTATTGGTGATTCGTATTTGAATTGCCAATAGTATTTTAATGGGTATGGGAATAATAGATAGAAGATCGTAAACGATTAAAATTTTGGATATGGTAAGAAAATTACTTTTTTATTTTGTGATGATGGGTCTTTCCGCAAATGTATTTGCTACAGACTACTTTGTGTCGTTAGATGGTAATGATTCAAATTTAGGAACCTCAATGTCTACAGCTTTCCTATCTCTTAGTAAAGCAATAAGTTCTTGTGCTTCAGGAGATGATATTTATGTAGAAGAAGGAGTGTATGAACTTGACACAAGAGTCAGAATTCAATCAAGTGGTTCTGCAAGTAATCGTTGTTCAATTCAAAACTATAATGGAGGGAAAGTAGTTCTGGATTTTTCAGGAATGGCAACGGCTGATGCTAACCAGGGAATACTATTAAATGGTAGTTATTGGTTAATAAAAGGAATTACAGTAAAAAATGCCGGAGACAATGGTTTATTGGTTGATGGGGGTTCTTATAACGTGATTAAGCAATGTGAATTTACGGGAAACAGAGATTCTGGTTGTCAATTGAAAAATGGAGCAGCCTATAATATGTTTATTAACTGCGATTCGTATATGAACTATGATCCTGCCGGAAATGGTGAAGATGCAGATGGTTTTGCTCCCAAACACGCTATTGGTGAAGGGAATTATTTTTATGGTTGTAGAGCTTATGACAATTCAGATGATGGTTGGGATATGTATCAGACCGTGAATCCTGTTGAATTGGTTAACTGTTGGGCATTCTCAAATGGATATGACAATTGGAATGATGCATCTTTTGCTGGTGATGGAAATGCTTTTAAGTTAGGTGGAGATTATACCGTGTCAGCAAAATTTGTTTACCGTTGTGTGGCATTTTATAATTTAGGTAAAGGTTTTGACCAGAATCACAATATGGGTGTAATTACCTTGGTTAATAACACAGCCTATAAAAATGGAGGAAAAGATTTTCAAATGTATGAAGCCACAACTGCTGGCGAAGGTCATATTGCAATTAATAATATTTGTTATCCTGCAGATGTTAATTTTGTTTCGGGTTCAACATTAGAAAATAATAGTTGGAACCTGTCTGGCGTAAGTCTGTCAGATGATGATTTTCTATCTGTTGATAGTACTGGTGTTAGAGGTGCAAGACAAGAAGATGGAAGCCTTCCGGATTTAGATTTTCTTAAATTGGCAACTACTTCAGAAATGGTAGATGCTGGTGCTTTAAATGATAGTATCTCTTATAATGGTTCAGCCCCAGATTTAGGAGCTTTCGAAACCGGATCTGCAACTGCAATTGAGGATGTAAACGCTTCAGAAGATAAATTGGAGATTGATATTTTAGGAAACCCTTTCTACGATAAACTTCGTGTTCAGATTGTTAACCTTCCTAATAATTCAGAAAACTTAAAAGTTCAACTTGTAAATGTTGTAGGTAAAGTTGTTGCGAGCCAGGCGATTCAAAAGGGATTGGAGTATCAGTTGATTTCATTAGATACTGCTGATTTGACAACAGGAATGTATTTGCTAAATGTTTCAAATATGACTTCATCTGTGACATATAAATTGTATCATTATTAATAAAAAAATATGAAACTCTCATTTTTAATATTATTAATAGTTTTTGTGATAGCGAAATCAGTCTGTTATGCAACAGAAGCTGACTTTGTTGTTGCCAAAGATGGTTCTGGTGATTTTGAAACAGTTCAGGAGGCTATTAATGCTGTTCCCCATTTTCGAAAAACTCAAACAACTATATATATTAAAAATGGGGTTTATAAAGAAAAGCTCATACTTCCTTCATCAAAAAATAAGGTAACTCTCATTGGTGAAAGTGCAGAGAACACAATAATTACAAATGATGATTATGCATCAAAGAAAAATAGTTTTGGTGAAGAAATGGGAACTACAGGATCATCAGGATTTTTTGTTTTTGGGAATGAGTTTACTGCAAAAAATATAACTTTTGAAAATTCAGCCGGACCTGTAGGTCAGGCTGTTGCTGTTAGAATAGATGGAGATATGGTTATTTTTGAGAATTGTCGGTTTTTAGGTTATCAGGATACACTTTATCCGCATAGTCCTGAAAGCCGACAGTTTTATAAAAACTGTTATATAGAAGGAACTGTTGACTTTATTTTTGGAAAATCTACTGCCGTATTTCAGGATTGTGAGATATTTTGTAAAGAAAAAGGCTATGTTACAGCAGCAGCTACATTAGAGGAAACTCTCTATGGATTTGTATTTATTCATTGTAAAATATCAGGCAATGCGCCAGATAGATCATTTTATCTGGGCCGGCCATGGCGTTCTCATGCTAAAACAGTATTTATTGAATGCGAGATGAGTAAGGTTATAAAGGAAGAGGGATGGCATAATTGGAATAAAAAAGATGCAGAGCAAACATCTTTTTATGGAGAATATAAAAATAAAGGACAGGGTTATACGCCTGAAAAGAGAGTTGAATGGTCTCATCAACTGACAAAAGAAGAGAGACAAAAATATACCTTGGAAAATATTTTTAAAGGATGGATTCCTGAGGGGTCGCAGCAATAGTGACAGAAAAAAATAACAATATATGATGCGCAAAATTTTATGGATTACATTACTGTGTTTTTTCTTTTTAACAACTTTAGTAAAAGCACAATCAAAAGTATGGGTTGCAGATAATGGCGATGGGACTTACAAGAATCCTATTCTTCATTCTGATTATTCTGATCCTGATGTTGTTAGAGTTGGAGATGATTTTTATATGACCGCTTCTTCTTTTAACTGTATACCTGGATTACCCATTTTACATTCAAAAGACCTGGTTAATTGGGAACTGATAAGCTATGCTCTACCAAAGCAACCTCCATTTGATGTTTTTGATAAACCGCAGCATGGTAATGGAGTTTGGGCACCATGCATTCGTTTTCACGATGGTGAATTTTATATTTATTATCCGGACCCTGATTTTGGAATTTATGTTGTTAAGGCAAAGGATCCTAAAGGTCCATGGAGTGATCCCATCCTTATAAGAGGAGGTCAGGGCTTTATTGATCCTTCTCCACTGTGGGATGAAGATGGTAAAGCTTATTTAGCATATGCCTTTGCAGGAAGTAGAGCTACTGTTAAAAGTGTATTGATGGTTACTGAGATGACTCCTGATGGAACAAAACTATTAGAAAAAGATGCTATTGTTTTTGATGGACAAAAAGACCATCCAACAGTTGAAGGTCCTAAATTCTATAAAAGAAATGGTTATTATTATATAATGGCTCCTGCCGGAGGAGTTTCTACAGGATGGCAAATTGTTTTAAGATCGAAAAATGTTTATGGACCTTATGAAGTTAAGGTAACGCTCGAAGAGGGTAACTCTGGAATTAATGGACCACATCAGGGAGCCTGGGTTGATACGCCTTCAGGTGAAGACTGGTTTATTCATTTTCAGGATAAAGATGCCTATGGTCGTATCGTTTTTCTTGAGCCAATGAGTTGGAAAAATGATTGGCCGGTTATGGGTGTAGATACTGATGGAGATGGAATAGGAGAGCCTGTAGCAACATATAAAAAACCAAATGTGGGTATAACATGTCCAATTGCAACTCCACCTGAAAGTGATGAATTTAATTCTCCTCAAATAGGTCTGCAATGGCAGTGGCATGCCAACTATAATGTAAAATATGGCTATCCTTCAGGAAATTTGGGCTATTTTCGTTTAAACTGCAAAACTCGTCCTGAGGACTATGTGAACTTATGGTCGGTTCCAAATATGTTATTACAGAAATTTCCTGCAGAAGAATTTGTAGCAACGACTAAACTAACTTTTAATCATCGTTTTGATGGGGAAGAAGCAGGATTTGTAGTGATGGGAGAAGATTATCAGTATATATCATTAAAACAGGAAGAAGGAGAGCTGTATACTCGCGTTGTGAAATGTAATAATGCAAGAAAAGACGGAATCGAAACTGAGTTATACAAAGAAAAATGCAAAGAGACTACAATTTACTTTAGAGTGGAAGTAAAGAAAGGAGCTGTTTGCACGTTTAGTTATAGTATAAATGGCAAGAAGTTTAAAGATATAGGCACTGAGTTTTCTGCAGTGCCGGGAAGATGGATTGGAGCCAAAATTGGATATTTTGCACTTAGAGACGGTTTTATAAATAACTCCGGAACTGTAGATATTGATTGGTTTCGAATAACAAAGCCTTAATTATCAGCCCTTGAAAGAGAAAATAATTTATGAAAAATAACTACAAGATGATGAAATTAATTAAGTTAACGTACCTGGCATTGATTGGGTTAATGGCTTGTACATCTCAGCCTAAGGAGGCTTCCTTAAATGCGGTTGATAAGATTTATGAAGGCGTTGAATTCGATATGCCTAAAGTAACAGAGCCTGTTTTTAATGACTATTCAGTATCTATAAAAGAATTTAATGCTGTAGCAGATGGAAATACACTAAATACAAAGGCATTTACAGAAGCTATTTCTAAAGTTGCTGAAAATGGCGGAGGTACAGTTAATATACCAAGAGGTATTTGGTGTACCGGACCAATTGTATTAAAGAGTAATATAAACCTTCACCTGGAGGATGGAGCATTAATTTTATTCAGTGATAATAAAGATTTGTATCCATTAATGGAAACAAGTTTTGAAGGATTAAACACAGTTAGATGTCAGGCTCCTTTATCAGGAAATAATCTTGAAAATATTGCCATTACGGGTAATGGAGTAATTGATGGAAACGGTGACGCATGGAGATTTGTGAAACGTTCAAAGCTAACTGCATCGCAGTGGAAAGAACTAGTTGCATCCGGTGGTGTTGTGGATGAAAAAGGAAATAACTGGTACCCATCTCAGAGCTTTATGGAAGCTGCAGCTATGAGTGATATGAATGTGGTTAAGTATGAAAGTATGGAAGATTATCAAAAGATAAGAGACTTTCTGCGTCCTGTTTTAGTTAGTCTGGTTAATTGTAAAAATGTATTGCTGGACGGACCTGTATTTCAAAACTCACCTGCCTGGAATATACACCCATTGATGTGTGAGGATTTAACAGTTAGAAATATAACTGTTCGAAATCCATGGTACTCTCAAAATGGCGATGGAATTGATATTGAATCATGTAAGAATGTGTTATTATATGATTCGTCTTTTGATGTTGGTGATGATGCAATCTGTATCAAATCAGGTAAAGATAAAGATGGCAGGGACAGAGGAATACCTGCTGAAAATACAATAGTGAAGAATTGTATCGTATATCATGGACATGGAGGAGTAACTGTTGGAAGTGAAATGTCAGGGGGAGTTAAAAATATGCATGCTTCTGGTTGTACTTTTATGGGAACTGATGTTGGTTTACGATTTAAAAGTAACAGAGGTAGAGGTGGTGTTGTTGAAAACATCTTTATTTCAGACATTGACATGATTGATATTCCTACAAATGCCATTTCATTTAATCTGTATTACGGAGGATTATCCGTTTCTGAGATGTTAGCGCAAAAAGACGAAAACAAAGGCGAAGAGGAAGTTCCTGCAGTAACAGAAGAAACTCCACAGTTTAAAGATATCGTTATTAAAAATGTAACATGTAAAGGTGCCTTACAGGCTATTTATCTACAGGGTTTACCTGAAATGAATCTTGAGAACGTATATCTTGAAGGTTTGGATATGATAGCTGAAAATGGGCTTTTATGCATGGATGCAAAAGGAGTAACAATAAAAGATCTTCACTTAGAAGTTGAAAATTATCCAGCACTAACATTCGTAAATGTAACTGATGTTGATGTGAAAGATATTGAAGTACCAGGTGCGAAAATGCCTTTAATTGCCTTTAATGGTAAAAAAACTAAGAATGTTTCAGTAAGTTTGAGTACTGAGTTAATTAAAGAAGAGGCTTTATTAATTGACGAAAGTATAAATAAGGAAACTGTAACAATTAAATAAAAATAAAATGAGAAGTATAAAGAACTTAGTTTTTTTTGGATTATTTATTATTGGTTTTGTAGCATGTACAACAAAGCCTGAACCTATTGATATATTTATGATAGGTGATTCTACTATGGCAAATAAAATAGAAGATGTTTATCCTGAAACGGGATGGGGACAGGTGTTACCTTTATACTTCGATACTTTAACAACAATACATAATCATGCAGTAAATGGAAGAAGTTCAAAGAGCTTTATTGGAGAGGGAAGATGGGACATTGTACTGGATAGTTTAAAACAAGGAGATTATTTATTTATTCAATTCGGGCATAATGATCAAAAGATCAAATCACCGGATCGTTACACAGAGCCTTATGGAGAATATACAGAAAATCTGAAAAGGTATGTAACAGAGAGTAGATCAAAGGGTGCAACTCCGATTTTGTTTACTTCGATAGTTCGCAGAAAGTTTAATGAAGACGGTACCTTAGAAGATACGCATACCGATTATCCTCCTGCAATGAGAAAAGTAGCAGAGGAACTGAATGTTCCATTGGTTGACCTTCAGGTAATGACTAAAGAAATGGTTGAAGCCTTAGGAGATGAAAATTCAAAGTCTGTATACCTTTGGGATGACAGAATAAGTGAAAAATTTCCTGAGGGAAGAAAAGATGATACTCACTTATGTGTGGATGGTGCAAAAAAAGTGGCTGCTTTAGCTGTAAAAGGCCTTCTTTCAAAAGATGAGAATCTGGCAAAACATATAATGAAGTAGTTAATAATAGTGTTTTTTGATATAGTTTTTGGTTTAAAATCAGATAAACGTAGGGGTTTATAATCGTGGTTTACGATTGGGTTTTAAATCGGGTTTGTAATAGTTATTTAAACTAAATCGGTTTGTCTGGCTTTACAAACTAGTTTTCCATTTCAAGAAGGGAGTCATTTATTGGCTCCCTTTTTTTGTAGTCACAGTCTTTAATAAGCGCTTTTAAAAATGGCTAATTTATTAGCATAGAAACTCGGGTTGTTAATGTTATAGGTCTTCAATCCTGATTATTCTTCTGGTTCGGCAATTTTATTTTCATTTTTTTTTAATTGTAATAAACAAAATTGCAACTTATGATGTTGTAGTTTTTGTATTGCTAATTCAAAACTGGATATTTAATAATCCTTTTGAATGGAAACATTAATAGTTTCGGAATATTCATCTAATAGATATTAAAAGACTGTTAATATTTTTACTTTTTTATTACAGATGTTTTAAAATATTAAGTGATGTTAACACTTAAAATACTTGCCTCCTGTAAATATCTGTAATTTAGCTTTTAATAGATAGATTTGTAAAAATGTATCATAGTGGTGTGGTACATTTAACCTCCTAAATTGGGAAAAATCAACCTGTCTTGGGAATGATGACCTTCTCTTTTGAGACGTAAAAAAACGTGTAAATCCCCTTTGTATTCTACTTTTGGGGCCATTGCTATCAGGAAGTGAATTTTTGTTAATAAAGTAATTGAAACTTAACGATAGTTAACTATAACTGTTAACAAATGCTTCGGCGATAAGTAATGTAAAAGTCAATTTTTAAATAATTATAGTACGTTTCAAATGAGATTAGGGAAGGGAATATTGTTAACTGTTTTTGTGGGTTTATTATTTATTCAATGTAATTCAAAAGTTCAGAAGAATAATAATGATGAAGGTAATTCAAATCTGGGATTAAAAATGGCTATTAAAATGGCTGATTCAGAAATGACTTTTTTCCCAAGTGTGACTTATGTTGATTTTAACACAAAAGCTAAGTGGAATTATACTCCGGGTTTAATTTCATCAGCAATGATGGAATTGTATGGTATAACAAATGACAAGAAGTACTTTGAATATGCAAAAGCCTATGCAGATGAGTTTATTAATGAAAACGGCGAGATCAAGGGTTATAAAAGATCAGACTTTAATATCGATAAAATAAACTCAGGTAAGTTTTTGTTTGACTTATATAAAGAAACCAAAGACGAAAAATATAAAAAAGCGATCTACATCTTAAGAGATCAATTAAAAGATCATCCAAGAACATCAGAAGGCGGATTTTGGCATAAGAAAAGATATACAAATCAAATGTGGCTTGATGGACTTTATATGGGAGCTCCATTTTATGCTGAATTTTGTAAAGTCTTTGATGAGCCAGAATCTTTTAGCGATGTAATAAATCAATTCAAAGTTGTTCATAAACACACCTATGATTCAATTAAAGGATTAAACTACCATGGATGGGATGAGAGTAAAGAACAGAGATGGTCTGATCCTAAAACAGGATGTTCCGCTCATTTTTGGGGTAGAGCCGAAGGTTGGTTTGCTATGGCTCTTGTTGATGTATTAGATTATATTCCATCAGATCATCCTGACAGAGGTGATTTAATTTCCATTTTAAATGATGTTGCTGCCGGTATCAAAAAATATCAGGATAAGGAAAGTGGTGTTTGGTATCAGGTATTAGATCAAGGAAATAGAGAACGTAATTACTTAGAATCTTCTGCATCAAGTATGTTTGTGTATGCTTTACATAAAGCAGTTCGTATGGGCTATATCAATGAAAGTTATAAGACTGTTGCAGAAAAAGGATATGAAGGCATTTTGAATCTTTTTATTAAGGAAAATAATGATGGTACTATAAGTCTTACAAAGGTATGTGCAGTTGCAGGTTTAGGTGGAAAACCATACAGAGACGGGACATATGAGTATTATATAGAGGAACCAATTAGAGATAATGACCCTAAAGGTGTTGGGCCATTTATCATGGCAAGTATTGAAACTAATTACTAAATAAATAATTTAATTAAAAAAGTATGGTGGACTTTAAATTAAAAATGGAGGAAAATCTACGCCTTAAAAGTTTGCGTGTAGGAATTCTTATTTTAGGGCTCTTCCTTATGGTAACAAGTGAGATTTTTGCTCAAACAGTTACTATCTCAGGACAGGTAATGGAGGCAGATACAAATCAGCCATTCCCTGGAGCTACAGTAGTTGTAAAGGGGACTACAAATGGTACGATTACTGATTTTGATGGTAATTATACTATTACAAATGTTCCTGCAGATGCAATCATCTCATTCTCATTCATAGGAATGAAAACTCAAGAAATTGCAGTTGCAGGTCAAACTGTTATTAACGTAACATTAGCAAGTGAGACTATTGGAATTGAAGAGGTTGTAGCTGTAGGTTATGGAACAGTGAAAAAATCTGATTTAACGGGTTCTGTTGGTAGTTTGGATACAGAGATGATGACATCTAAAGGTACTGCTACTCCAATGGAAGCACTTCAAGGACAAGTAGCAGGTGTAAACATTTCAGCGTCTTCAGGTCGTGCTGGATCTGATTTTAGCATTAAAATCAGGGGTGATAACTCTTTAGCTGGTGGAAATCCTTTGTACGTAGTTGATGGAATTATTTCTGATAATATTCAGTTTGTAAACCCACAGGACATTGAAAGAATTGATATCTTAAAAGATGCTTCTTCTACAGCTATTTATGGTTCTCGTGGTTCTAACGGCGTTATTATCGTTACAACTAAGTCTGCTGATAAAGTAAAAAAACCTACAATTAGCTACGATGGTTATTATGGTGTTAGATCAGTGGCTCGTCTTCCTGAATTTATGAATGGAGATCAATGGTGGGCATACAGAGAAAATGCTTACTTAGGAGCTGCAGCTCAATCAGGTAATGACATCAGTGATCCTTCTTATGATCAATTATGGGTAAACAGTATGACCGGTTATGACAAGAGTCAGTTACTTAGAGATCGTTTAGCTAATAAAGATTATACAGATTGGCCAGGTTATTTCCTACAAAATGGAACTCAACAAAATCATTACTTGTCTATTTCTGGTCAAAGTGAAAATAAAATTTCATACATCTTTGGAATCGGTTACCAACAAGAAAAAGGTAATATGACAAAAGAGTCTTTTGATAGATATAATCTTAAGGCTAGTGTAAATCATCAGATCAACGATAAGTGGAGTGCAGGTACAAATCTAAACGTAGCGATTTCTACTAAAGACATGGGTAGTCCTAACGCTATTAACAATGCGTTTAGAATGTCTCCATTAGTAAGTCCTTATGGAGTAGAAGGTTACTCTGAGGCAGGTGAACTATTGTATCAACCTTCTAAATACGAAGGAATTAGTTTTACTAGTACAATAAATCCTTTATTAGACCAAAAAGAGTCTGAAGATAATACTCGCGACGTATACATGTTGGGTAATGTATATCTACAGTTTAAGCCATTAGAAGGTTTAACTCTTAAAACAACATTCTCACCAGAGTTTAAAACTGAAAGACAAGGTATCTACTGGGGATCAAATACTGAGAAAAGAAAAGGTAAAGATCCTGCTGCTACTCTAGAAAGAGAAGAAAGAATCTCATATACATGGGATAATCAGTTAACTTATGAAAAGCTATTGGGAGAACATAAATTAAACTTTATGTTTTTACAAAGTTTGTATTCAACAACAACTGAATCTTCTGCTATTGCTGTAGAAAACCTTCCATACGAATCTTTATATCATAATTTAGGATCAGCTCAGGATATTTTAAGTGTAGAAAGTGGATATAGTAAAGTAACGTTAGCTTCTGTAATTGGTAGATTAAACTATTCTTACAAAGGAAAGTATTTATTGACAGCTTCTTTACGTTCTGATGGTTCTTCTAAATTATCAGATGGGCATAAATGGGCTGCTTTCCCATCTGCAGCATTCGGTTGGAGAGTTATCGAAGAAGACTTTATGAAAGATATTAGTTTCCTTTCTAACCTGAAAGCTCGTTTGAGTTATGGTTATACAGGTAACAATAACATTGATGCTTATTCAACTCAAATGTTAGCAAGTACTAAAATGTACTATGATTTCGGAGGTACAACAGCAAATGGATTTGCACCTTCAGGTATCGCTAATAATGCATTAACTTGGGAGAAAACAAGAGAGTGGAACGTTGGTGTTGATTTTGGTATCCTGCAAAATAGAATTAGCGGTAGTTTAGATTATTATAACAAGTTATCGCAAGAGTTATTAATGGATCGTAAATTACCTATTGAAACAGGATGGGGAACTGTAACTGCCAATGTTGGTTCTGTAAGAAATAAGGGTATTGAAGCAATGTTAAAGGCTTATGTTATTGATAACTCAAGATTAACATGGGAGGCTACTCTTACTTTTGCGAAAAACAATAACGAAATTGTTGAGCTGTACGGAGGAAAAGAAGATGACTTAGGTAATGAGTGGTTTATTGGTGAGCCAATAAATGTAAACTATAACTATGTGTTTGATGGAATCTGGAAAGCAGACCAGGCAGATGAAGCAGCATCTTATGGTCAGTCTGAAGGTCAGGCCAAAGTAAAAGACTTTGGAAACGATGGTATTGATGATAATGACAGAAGAATATTAGGAACTCCAGATCCTGATTATACTATGAACTTATCTACAACTGTTCGTTACAAAGGATTTGATTTTAATGCATCTCTTTATTCAGTGCAAGGAGTTCAGGTATACAGTTATTTCCATCAGGAATTCTTAAACTTTAAGGATAGAGGTCGTGCTAAGTTAAATGTTAACTATTATATGCCTGAGAATAACATTTCTGGATTCAACGATTCTGATAAATATCCAATGCCTATTAATGCAGGTAATTACTGGCTTTCAAATGGAGTAGGTTATTACAAGGATGCATCTTTTATTAAGGTTAAAAACATTTCATTAGGATACACTTTTGCATCAGAAATTGCCAGCAAAGTTAAAATGAAAAACTTAAGAGTTTATTTCAATGTTCTTAATCCAATTGTAATTACTGATTATGATGGTTTTGATCCTGAATGGGCTGGTGCAAGTTATGGTAAAGGTGGTGTAAGTTCTGTTACATACCAGTTTGGTGTAAATTGTAAATTTTAATAAAATAAAACAATTGAGTAATGAATAAATTATTTCTAATATATATAGGTATTGTTTGCATGATGTTTACATCATGCGAAAGTTTCCTTGAAGAGGAAAACCTTTCTTCTGTTGTTGCAGATGAGTTGTATGCTACTGAAGAGGGTTATGAGGGATTGGTCAATAGTTGTTATTCTTCATTAAGAGATGTATATGGTAACGAGCCTTGGTTGTTATGTGCCGGTACAGATTTATATGTTGAGGGTAGAAGTACACAACCAGACGGAATTAGTGAGTATAAAAACTTAACATCTTCTGATAGTAATGTTGAAACTTTCTTCACTAATCTTTATAAAAGTATTCAATATTGTAATACAGCATTAAATTACAGTTCAAGCACTGAAGAGTCAGATGTTCTTGCTCAAAGAATAGCAGAGGTTAAATTCCTTAGAGCTATTAACTATTTCTCTTTGGTTCAACATTTTGGTGGTGTAAGTATTGTTACTGAGATGATTAATGAACCTATTGTTTCTTTTGAAAGATCAAGTGCAGCAGATGTATATAGCTTTATTATTACAGAATTAGAATCTACTGTTGCTGATTTACCAGAAACAGCTGATGAATTTGGTCGTGCAAGCAAAAGAGCTGTATATCATTATTTATCTAAAGTATATTTAACAAGAGGTTATCAAAGTTTTGCTTCAGCTAATGATTTTTCAACAGCTGCAAGTTATGCTGAACAAGCTATAAACGGACAGGGATTAGATTTAACTTATGAAGAGTTATTTACTCCTGGAAACGAAATGAATGACGAAATTTTATTTTCGGTTCAATATGATGCTGAATCTCTTTTGGATCCAATGGATGATGGAAATATGCAAAACTATTTCTTCTCTCCATATTTAGGTGGTGAAGGAAGTACAAAAGGTTATCCATACAGATCATATAACCTATGTCCAACAATGTATGCTTTAGATTTATATACAGCAGATGATGCACGTTGGGAAGCTACATTTATGAATGTTGTATATGATCAATACTATGATTATTATGATGGTGAGGATAGCAGAGCTGATTTAGAAGTAACATATTATTTCCCTCAGTCATGGGAATTGGCAGATACTGCAGCTTGGAGAGCTGAGTCTGAATTAAGAGCAAATGCTATCATCAGACCATATAGCTCAGAATGGCAAGCATCAACTTCTTCTACTGAGGATTGGGAAACTCCAATTACAAAGAAGTTTGATGATCCAAAGTCTGACTTCTCTAACAAAGGGTCAAACTCAAGAGATATTTTCCTTGCTCGTTTAGGTGAAACTTACCTAATCGCTGCTGAAGCTTATTTACAAGCTGGTAACGCAACCAAAGCAACAGAAATGATTAATGTAGTTCGTACAAGAGCTGCTAAATCAGGTAGCGAAGCTGCAATGCAATTGGCAGAAGCTGATGTTGATGTTGACAAAATTCTTGATGAAAGAGCTTTAGAGTTATTTGGAGAATATCACAGATGGGAAGATTTGGCTCGTACAGGTAAATTAGTTGAGAGAACTCAATTATATAACCGTGACATTAAAGAGTGGTTCGATAACGGAATTAATCCATTTGAAGGAAATGATGGTGAACTTAAACTTTTAAGACCAATTCCTCAGGATGCACTTGATTTAAATAAGAATGATGATTATGTTCAGAATCCTGGATATTAATTAAAACTATATTGTATATGGAGAGAAATATTTTTCTCTCCATATATTTAAAACTCGCTCACATATTAAATTATCCTCTTTTATAAAGAGAAATAAAGAATAGACTTCCTAATTATAGAATCAGGAAATCTCCATTATTATCAAAAAAATATAAAGGCTAACTACATTAAAAGATATTGATGTTAGGAACCGAACTAAGAGAAAATGTTTGCTCATATCAAGATGAATGTTTTTCTGACAGGTTCCATTTGACCTTTGAAAATAAATTATAATCTTATGAAATATATACTATTATCACTAAGCCTATTTTTATTCTTTCAAATTTCATGCATTTCAGCAGAGCCGGATTTTGTAGTAGCTCAAGATGGCTCAGGAGATTTTACTACGATTCAGGCAGCTTTTGATGCCGTTCCTCACTTTCGTAAAGTAACTACCACTATCTACGTAAAAGATGGTATTTATAAAGAAAAACTAATACTTCCTTCCTCAAAAAATAAAGTTACACTACTAGGCGAAAGTGCAGAAAAAACAATTATTACTAATGATGACTATGCCCAAAAGAAGAACCGTTTTGGAGAAGAAATGGGAACTACGGGTTCTTCAGGGTTTTATGTCTTTGGAAATGAATTTACAGCAAAAAATATAACATTCGAAAACTCTGCAGGCCCGGTAGGTCAGGCTGTAGCTGTAAGAGTTGATGGCGATCAGATTGTTTTCGAAAACTGTCGGTTTCTAGGGAATCAGGATACACTCTATCCTCATGGAGAGAAGAGTCGTCAATATTATAAGAACTGTTACATAGAAGGAACCGTTGATTTTATTTTTGGTTGGTCAACTGCTGTATTTGAGGGGTGTGATATCTTTTGTAAAACAAGTGGATATGTTACAGCTGCATCAACATTAGAAGAAACGCCTTATGGATTTGTATTTATCAATTGCAAAATAACAGGTGATGCACCTGATGGATCATTCTACCTGGGACGTCCATGGCGTCCGTTTGCTAAAACAGTATTCATTGAGTGCGAAATGAGTAAGGTGATAAAGGAAGAAGGCTGGCACAACTGGAATAAAAAGGATGCTGAACAAACAACCTTTTATGCGGAATATAAAAATACAGGTGAAGGCTATACTCCTAAGTCTCGAGTTGATTGGTCTCATCAGCTAACAAAAGAAGAACGACAGAAATATACATTAGAGAAAATTTTTGATGGATGGATTCCTGAAAATTCTCAACTATAGTTACTGAAAATATAAAAACAATATAAGATGAAATTAGGTAAGCTAACGTATTTAGCCTTAGTGGGTTTGATGGCTTGTACTGCCCGACCGAAGGAGGTATCTATCAATGCTGTTGATAAGATTTATGAAGGTGTTGAATTTGAAATGCCAAGAGTAATTGAACCTGAGTTTCAGGATTATTCAGTGTCTATTGAAAAATATAATGCTGTGGCTGATGGTAAAACATTAAATACTCAGGCCATTGCTGATGCTATATCTGATGTTTCAGAAAAGGGAGGCGGAAGAGTAATTATTCCAAGAGGAATATGGTTGACAGGACCAATCGTGTTAAAAAGTAACATTGATTTGCATTTGGAGGATGGAGCTTTAATCTTATTTAGCGATAATAAGGATTTATATCCATTAATGGAAACAAGCTTTGAAGGTTTAAATACAGTAAGATGCCAGGCTCCTTTATCAGGACATGATCTGGAAAATGTTGCTATTACCGGTAGAGGAGTTATTGATGGAAATGGTGATGCATGGAGATTTGTAAAGAGATCAAAGTTAACTGCATCGCAATGGAAAGAATTGGTAGCGTCAGGTGGTGTTGTTGATAAAAAAGGAAACACATGGTATCCTTCTGAAAGCTTTATGGAAGCTGCCAATATGAGTGATATGAATGTGGTGGAACTGGACAATATGGATGAATACCAAAAAATGAGAGACTTTTTACGTCCTGTTTTGGTAAGCCTTGTGAATTGTAAAAAGGTATTGCTTGATGGTCCTGTATTTCAAAATTCACCTGCATGGAATGTTCACCCTTTAATGTGTGAAGATTTAACTGTTAGAAATATAGAAGTACGTAATCCATGGTATTCACAAAACGGAGATGGTATTGATATTGAGTCGTGTAAAAATGTGTTATTATATGATTCATCTTTTGATGTTGGTGATGATGCCATCTGTATCAAGTCAGGAAAAGATAAGGATGGACGCGATAGAGGAATACCTGCTGAAAACACCATAGTAAAAAACTGTATTGTTTATCATGGTCACGGAGGTGTTACTGTCGGAAGTGAAATGTCTGGTGGAGTAAAAAATATGCATGCCTCAGGATGTACATTCATTGGAACTGATGTTGGTTTAAGATTTAAGAGTACTAGAGGCAGAGGAGGAGTAGTCGAGAATATCTTTATTTCGGATATTGATATGATGGATATACCAACTAATGCCATTTCATTTAATCTGTATTACGGAGGATTATCTGTTTCTGAGATGTTAGCACAAAAAGATGAAAACAAAGGCGATGAGGAAATTCCTGCTGTAACAGAAGAAACTCCGCAATTTAAAGATATCGTTATTAAGAATGTAACATGTAAGGGTGCTTTACAAGCTATCTATCTTCAGGGATTACCTGAGATGAATCTTGAAAACGTATATCTTGAAGATTTAGATATGATTGCTGAAAATGGACTTTTATGTATGGATGCTAAAGGAGTAACTATAAAAGACCTTCATTTAGACGTAGAAAATTCGCCTGCATTAAGTTTTGTAAATGTAATTGATGTTAATGTAGAGGGAGTTGAAGTTCCTGAAGCAAAATTACCTATGATCACATTTGATGGTAAATTAACTAAGAATGTTTCTGTAAGCCTAAATCCTGAGTTAAGTAAGGATAAAGCTGTATTAATTGATAAAAGTGTAGATAACAGCACTGTAACAGTTAAATAAAATATAATGAAACAGATAAAGAATTTACTTTTATGGGTTTTATGTATAATCAGTGTTGTTTCTTGTACATCTAAGCCTGAGCCTATTGATATTTTTATGATAGGCGATTCCACAATGGCAAATAAAACAAAAGATGTTTACCCTGAAACAGGATGGGGTCAGGTATTGCCTTTGTATTTTGATACGTTAACTACTATCCATAATCATGCAATGAACGGAAGAAGCTCTAAAAGCTTTATTGGGGAAGGCAGATGGGATGTGGTATTGGATAGTTTAAAGAAAGGTGATTATTTATTTATTCAATTTGGTCATAACGATCAAAAGATTAAATCTCCGGATCGTTATACAGAGCCTTATGGTGAATATACTGAAAACCTAAAAAGATATGTAACCGAAAGTAGAGCTAAAGGTGCAATTCCAATTTTATTTACATCTATTGTTCGCCGAAAGTTTAATGAAGATGGCATCCTGGAGGATACGCATACAGATTATCCTCCTGCAATGAGAAAAGTAGCTGAAGAATTGAATGTTCCATTAGTAGATCTTCAGGTTGCGACCGAAGAAATGGTTGAGGCTTTAGGTACAGAAGAATCAAAGTTAGTTTACTTATGGGATGATACAATAAGTGAGAAATTTCCTGAAGGAAGAAAGGATGATACTCATTTGTGTATTAACGGAGCCAAAAGGGTGGCAGAATTAGCTGTAAAAGGGCTTTTAATGAAAGATAAAAACCTTTCAAAGCATATAAAAGAGTAATGTAATTAGAATTTTAAGTGTTTTTTTGATATAGTTTTTGGGTTTAAATCGGATAGATAGGATAATTAATAATTGTGTCCGATTAGTTTAATGTTTGTAAAATTTATTTTTTGTAAATAGTTTCCTTGAACTTTACAAACTAGTTTTCCATTTCTAAAAGGGAGTCATTATTTGGCTCCCTTTTTTATTTTCACTCCCTTTTTTTAATACAGGTGATGATGTAAATGTGTATAAATGTTAATTATACCCCTGTAAATCACCCTTTTTATAACTTTTTACTGATATCCGGATTATAATAGTCAAAAGTACATTCTTAATATATTTATTAGGCGTACATGAATTTTATACTAGGGATTATAGCTTTTAGATAAGTTTGTTTGCGGCTTAGTTTTGTAAGTTGCAGGTATATAAGTGTTAAGGGTGGGTATTTTGAGGCGTGAATGTTGATGTTTTTTAACTGAAAGTATCTCCTCATTAAATTCAGGAAACAAATTAAAGAATATTCATTACTGAATTATAAAATTATTATTCAAGGAATGTTAATTTGTAAAGTGCAGTAAAACAGTGTGTAAAGGTATTTGTTATTTAGAATTGTTACAAAATCACAAAAAAAGTTTAATATTTTATAATAGTAAATGATACTATTATTATATTTGCATTGTATATGTATTATATGGGAGAAAAATACAACAATTTCTCTAAGTATTTTGTAGCTGTTGACTGCGTTATTTTTGGTTATGAAGATGGAGATTTAAAATTACTGCTCTATCATCGGGGTTTTGAACCTTCCAAAGGTAAGTGGTCATTAATGGGAGGATTTGTTGGAGAGGAAGAATCGTCGGATTCAGCTGCGCGTCGCATTCTTCATAATATTACTGGTTTGGATGATATTTTTCTCGAGCAAGTTCAGGTATTTTCTGAACCTAAAAGGGATACAGAAGATAGGGTAATTAGTATTACCTATTATGCATTGATCAGGATAGATCAGCATAATTCTGATAAAGTTAGAGAAAATGGAGCCCACTGGTGGTCATTGAAGTCCTTGCCTGATCTGGTTTTTGATCATCAGGAGATGGTTATGAAGGCGCTTGAAAAACTGCAACTTAAAGCAGGAACAGAATTAGTAGGAAGTGAATTGTTGCCAGATAAATTTACTTTGTTACAATTACGTAGATTGTATGAGGCAATTTTTCAAAAAGAGCTTGATACAGGAAATTTTAGAAAAAAAGTATTGTCATTGAAAGTTCTTCAGCGTTTAGATGAAAAGAATACAACAGAATCGAGACGCGGTGCTTATTATTTTAAATTTATCGAAGATGCTAAGGAACGATCTTTTGATAGAATTGTAAAAATTTGATTTTTTTTAATAGTATAATAGTAAAAAGTACTATATAAAACTAAGAGAACATTAAAATAGAAATGATATCATCTTGTAAATCAAAGTTATACAGAAGGATGATTTTGAGTTATAGATGGTTTTGGTTAAATCAGTGTAATTATGAAAACAATAGATCAATTAGAAGTTTGGTTTGTAACAGGTAGCCAACATTTGTATGGACAAAAAACATTAGATCAGGTTGCTGAGCACTCAAAAGAGATCGCTGCTGCATTTGATGCTTCAACTGAAATTCCTGTTAAAGTGGTTTGTAAACCTACAGGAACTGGTTCTGCAGAAATTCATAAGATTTGTAAGGAAGCAAACAGCGCAGAAAATTGTATCGGTATTATTACCTGGATGCATACATTTTCTCCAGCTAAAATGTGGATTCACGGACTTAAGGAGTTAAATAAGCCATTACTTCATTTACATACTCAATATAACAAAGAGATTCCATGGAATGATATCGATATGGATTTCATGAACTTGAATCAAAGTGCTCACGGAGACAGAGAGTTTGGACATATTACTGCTCGTATGCGTTTAAATCGCAAAGTAGTTGTAGGTCACTGGCAAGATCCTAAAACAGTTTCTAAAGTTGCTGGATGGACTCGTGTTGCTGCAGGATGGGCTGATTCTCAAGATATGTTGATTATCCGCTTTGGTGATCAAATGAACAATGTTGCTGTAACTGATGGTGACAAAGTTGATGCTGAAAGAGTATTTGGATACCATGTGGATTATAGTCCAATTGCTGATTTTGTAAAAGTTCAGGATAACGTTAGCGATGAGGATGTTGCTGAATTAGTTAAAATATATGAGGCTGAGTACGATTTAGCTGACAATTGTAAAGAAGGCGGAAAAGATCGTGAGCAAGTTGTAAAAGCTGCTCGCATTGAGATTGGATTACGCAGATATCTTGAGGCTAAAGGTGCAAAAGCATTTACTACTAACTTTGATGACTTAGAAGGTGTAGATCAGTTACCAGGATTAGCTTCTCAGCGTTTAATGGCTGATGGTTATGGATTTGGTGCTGAAGGTGACTGGAAAACAGCTGCTTTATGCCGTACAATGTGGTATATGGGTCAAGGTTTACCAAACGGTTGTTCTTTCCTTGAAGATTATACATTAAACTTTGATGGTGAGAATAGTTCTATTCTTCAGGCTCACATGTTAGAGGTTTGTCCTTTAATTGCTGATCACAAACCAAAATTAGAAGTGCACCCATTAGGAATTGGTGGTAAGAATGATCCTGCTCGTTTAGTATTTACTAGTAAAACTGGGCCAGGTGTTGCTGCAACAATTGTAGATATGGGAAGCCGCTTCCGTATGATTATTAATGCAGTTGACTGTATTGAATCTAAAGATCTTCCTAAACTTCCAGTGGCAAGTGCACTTTGGATTCCACAACCAAATTTCGAAGTTGGTGCTGCTGCATGGATTTTAGCAGGTGGTACACACCACACTAGTTTCTCTTATGATTTAACTGTAGAAGACTTATTGGATTATGCAGAAATAGCTGGAATTGAAGCTGTAGTAATTGATAACAGTACTACAATTCCTGCATTCAAAAAAGAATTACAGTGGAATGACCTTTATTATCACTTAGCAAAAGGAATATAATAACTATATAACATATTGGCGTATGATTTTCATACGCCAGTCTTGTTAATTTAACATTAGAAAAATGACTACATACGATTGGATTGTTATTGGAGTATTCTTTGTTATGTTGATTGCTATTGTTGTTTGGGTAGTTAGTCAAAAAAACAATGACTCTGAAGATTACTTTTTAGGGGGGCGTGATGCTTCCTGGATTGCAATTGGAGCTTCAATTTTTGCTTCAAATATTGGATCAGAACACCTTATTGGTTTAGCTGGCGCCGGAGCCTCTAGTGGTATGGCAATGGCCCACTGGGAAATTCAAGGGTGGATGATCTTGATTTTAGGTTGGGTGTTTGTACCATTTTACTCCCGAAGTATGGTATTAACCATGCCTGAGTTCCTTGAAAGACGTTATAATAAGGAGTCTAGAACTGTTCTTTCTCTTATTTCATTAGTAAGTTATGTGTTAACAAAAGTAGCCGTTACTGTTTATGCAGGAGGTTTGGTATTTCAACAGGTTTTTGGTATTGAAGAACTTTGGGGAATTGACTTCTTCTGGATTTCAGCTATTGGTTTAGTATTGTTAACTGCTGTATATACAATCTTTGGTGGTATGAAATCGGTACTTTATACATCGGTTTTACAAACACCAATTCTATTAGGAGGTTCTTTAATTATCCTGGTACTTGGATTAAAAGCTGTTGGTGGCTGGGATCAGGTACTTGAAATTTGTGGTGCTACAACTGTAAATGAATACGGAGATAGCATGATTAACTTAATTCGTGATAATGGAGACGCTGATTTCCCATGGTTAGGTGCTTTAATCGGATCTGCTGTTATTGGTTTCTGGTACTGGTGTACTGACCAGTTTATTGTGCAAAGGGTTCTTTCTGGTAAAAACGAAAAGCATGCACGTAGAGGTACTATCTTTGGTGCTTATTTAAAATTATTACCTGTATTCCTTTTCTTAATTCCAGGTATGATTGCTTATGCAATGAGTGCTAAAGGTGATGTAATGTTAAACGGACAGCTTTATGTGTTACCAAGTGCAGATGCAGCTTTCCCTTCATTGGTAGCTCAGTTATTACCTGCAGGTGTTAAAGGTCTTGTTGTTTGTGGTATCTTAGCTGCGTTGATGAGTTCATTAGCTTCGTTATTTAACTCTTCTGCTATGTTATTTACAATTGACTTCTATAAGAGATTTAAGCCTGAAACTCCAGAGAAACAATTAGTGAAAATTGGTCAGATTGCTACTGTTGTTATCGTTACATTAGGTATTCTTTGGATTCCGATTATGAGAAGTATCGGTAATGTACTATATGAGTATCTGCAAGATGTTCAGTCTGTATTGGCTCCAGGTATTGCTGCTGCTTTCTTAATGGGTATTACATGGAAAAGAGCTTCTGCTAAAGGTGGATATTGGGGATTAATGTCAGGTTTTATTATTGGTGTTACACGTTTAGGTGCTAAAGTTTATTACAACTCAGTTCCTGATGCTGGTGATAGTTTATTTAAAGCTGTATTCTTTGATACTAACTGGTTATTCTTCTGTGGATATATGCTATTAGTATGTATTGCTGTGGTTGTTATTGTAAGTTTAAATACAAAAGCTCCATCTGCAGAGAAAATACAAGGATTGGTATTTGGTACTTCTACTCCGGAACAACGTGCAGCTACAAGAGCTAGCTGGAATGTATGGGATGTAGTAAACACAGTTATCATCTTGAGCTTAACAGTGGCGTTTTATATTTATTTCTGGTAATAGATTAGTTATGTTAGAAGAATTAAAAGAAAAAGTATTTAAAGCAAACCTTGATTTGGTAAAGCACGGTCTAGTTATCTTTACCTGGGGTAATGTAAGTGCTATCGACAGAGAAAAAGGTTTGGTTGTAATTAAGCCAAGTGGAGTTGAATATGATGTTATGAAAGCTTCAGATATGGTAGTAGTAGATTTAGATGGAAATGTAGTTGATGGTAACTTGAAGCCTTCTTCAGATACTCCAACGCATCTTGAATTATATAAAGCTTTTCCTGAAATTGGCGGTGTTGTTCACACTCACTCTACTTATGCTACAGCATGGGCTCAGGCAGGAAAAGATATTCCGATTTTAGGAACAACACAAGCTGATTATTTTTACGGAGATGTCCCTTGCACAAGATCAATGACAGAGCAGGAAATAGCCGGTGATTATGAAAAAGATACTGGTACTGTAATTATTGAGGCATTTGAAGGTCGTAATCCTTCGCATGTTCCTGGTGTGATAGTGAAAAATCATGGTCCATTTTCATGGGGTAAAAATGCAGATGACGCAGTTCATAATGCTGTTGTTTTGGAGCAGATTGCTAAAATGGACTTTATTGCATTGCAGGTAAACCCTGCTGCAGATATGAATAATCACCTTACTGAAAAGCATTTTAATCGCAAGCACGGTGCTAATGCTTATTATGGACAAGGTAAATAATTGATGAATAGGGTGGGATTTTCTTTTTAAGTAATTAATTAGAAAATCCCTTATTAATCAATTAAATAATATTCTCTTAATTGCCTTACAACTATATTTTCATAAAAGGCAAATATTTATTTATGAAGATCCTTTTAATTTATCCATGTGGTAGATTTACTAATAGGATATTTATTACTTCTTGACAAAGAAAAAATCAATGAAAAATCAATATGTAATTGGATTAGATTATGGTTCTGACTCAGCTAGAGCTCTAATCGTTGATGTGAATACAGGTGAAGAAATGGCTTCATCAGTAAAATATTATCCTCGTTGGATGGAAGGTAAATATTGTGTTCCTGCACAAAATCAATACCGTCAACACCCAAAAGATTATTTAGAGGTAATGGAAGCTACTATTACAGAAGCGTTAGCTAAATGTGACGCTTCAGTTGCTGAAAACGTAATAGGTATTTCATTTGATACTACTGGTAGTACTCCTGCTTTAACTGATGCTAACGGAACACCTTTAGCAATGTTACCTGAGTTTGAAGAGAATCCAAATGCGATGTTTATTTTATGGAAAGATCATACTGCTGTTAAAGAGGCTGATGAGATTAACGAATTAGCACGCAAATGGGATGTAGATTTTACAAAATATGAAGGTGGTATCTATTCTTCAGAATGGGTATGGGCTAAAGTACTTCATACATTGCGTAAAGATGACGTAGTTAAAGGTGCTGCTGTTTCATGGATTGAATATTGTGACTGGTTACCTGCAGTTTTAACAGGAAAAACAGGTATTAAAGAAGTAAAAAGAAGTCGTTGCGCTGCAGGACACAAAGCTCTATGGCATACAGACTGGAATGGTCTTCCACCTGAAGAGTTCTTAGTTGAACTTGGTCCTGAATTAAAAGGAATGCGTGAAAACTTATTCGAAGAAACATATACTAGTGATGAAGCTTTTGGAACTTTAACTCCGGAGTGGGCTGAAAAACTAGGTCTTTCAACTGATGTGGTTATTGGTGTAAGTGCATTTGATGCTCACATGGGTGCCGTTGGTGCTGAAATTGAAGCCAACACATTTGTTAGAATTATGGGTACTTCAACTTGTGATATCATGGTGTCACCAGAGGAGGAATTAGGAGATAAATTAATACCAGGAATTTGTGGACAGGTTGATGGTTCTGTAATACCAGGAATGGTAGGATTAGAAGCTGGTCAGTCTGCTTTTGGTGATGTGTATGCTTGGTTTAAAAATGTATTAGCATGGCCATTACAATTCATCGAAGATAAAGATCAGGCTAAAGCAATCGAAGATAAAATTATTCCAGCCTTATCTGATGAAGCGATTAAAATTCCAGTTGAAGAGTCAACTATTTTAGCTACAGATTGGTTAAACGGACGTAGAACACCAGATGCTACTCAAAACGTAAAAGGAACAATAACAGGATTAAACTTAGGTTCTTCTGCACCACGTATTTTCCGTGCTTTAGTTGAAGCTACAGCTTTTGGTTCTAAGGCTATTGTTGAGCGTTTTCTTGATAATGGAGTAAAAGTTGATCAGGTTGTTGCAATTGGTGGAGTTGCAAAAAAATCAGACTTTGTAATGCAAACTTTAGCAGATGTGTTAAACATGCCTATTAAAGTGGCTCGTTCAGAGCAAAGTGTTGCCTTGGGAGCTGCAATGTTTGCTGCAGTTGTTTCCGGAGCACATAAAAATATTGCAGAAGCTCAAAAAGCAATGGGACAAGGATTTGAAAAAGAATATGATCCAATTCCATCTAATGCTGAAGCTTACAAAGCGATCTACGAAAAGTATCTTAAACTAGGTGCTTTCACTGAAAAAGAATTGTAGTCAATTTTTTCATGTTATAATTATTGGGAAGGTCTTTATGATCTTCCCAAATTATCCTTAGAAAAAACTTATATAATGATTATTGGATTTGCATCTGATCATGCAGGGTATGACCTAAAGTTAAAGGTTATAGATTATTTAAAGTCTAAAGGGTACGAAACTATAGACTATGGTACTAACTCTCCTGAAAGTTGCGATTATGCTGATTATGCGCATCAATTGGCATCTGCAATAGAAAGTAAAGAATTAAAAGTAGGCATGGCTTTTTGTGGTAGTGGTAATGGAATTAATATCACATTAAATCGTCATAAAGAAGTCAGATCTGCTTATTGCTGGAAACCGGAAATAGCGGAGTTAGCTCGTCAGCATAACGATGCTAATATATGTACAATTCCAGCTCGCTTTATTGAAGAAGAAGAGGCCTATAAAATCGTTGATATTTTTCTTGCTACAGAATTTGAGGGCGGAAGACATCAAAAACGTATTGAAAAGATAGAATTAAAATAAACTAATAACTCAAAGAAAACGAAGTAATTGCTATGACATCTATTAGTGTTACAGAAAGAGCTGCAGATAATATTAGAATATTAGCTGCTGCAATGGTTGAAAAAGCAAATTCAGGACACCCGGGTGGAGCTATGGGTGGAGCTGATTTTATTAATATCCTTTATTCTGAGTATCTTAACTATGATCCAAAAGATAGAACTTGGGTAAATAGAGATCGTTTCTTTTTAGATCCTGGTCATATGTCACCAATGCTTTATGCTCAGTTGGCTTTAACAGGTACTTACAGCATGGATGAAGTATCAAAATTCCGTCAATGGGATAGTCCAACTCCTGGACACCCAGAGGTGGATTTTGCAAGAGGTGTTGAAAATACTTCTGGTCCATTAGGACAAGGTCATGCAATGGCTGTTGGTGCTGCTATTACTGAGAAATTCCTAAAGGCAAGATTTGGAGATTGGATGTCTCACGACATTTATACTTTCATTTCTGATGGTGGTGTACAGGAAGAAATTTCACAGGGTGCTGGTCGTATTGCTGGTTATTTAGGGTTAAATAACCTTATCATGTTCTACGATTCAAATGACATTCAATTATCTACTAAAACAGATGCAGTAACTGTTGAAGATACTGCTAAAAAATATGAAGCCTGGGGATGGACAGTTATGACCATAGATGGAAATAACGCTGACGAAATCCGTAAAGCATTAGATGCGGCTAAAGCTGAAACTGAAAAGCCTTTCTTAATTATTGGTAAAACAATTATGGGTAAAGGTGCTGTTAAGGCTGATGGATCATCTTTCGAAAAACAAGTTTCTACTCACGGACAACCTTTATCTGCTGCAGGTGCTTGTTTTGATAGCACTATTAAAGCATTAGGTGGAGATGCTGAGAATCCATTTGTTATTTTTGATGATGTAGCTGAATTGTATGCAGAAGCTCAGGCTAAAAAATCAGAGTATGTAGCAGCTAAAAAAGCTGAGCAAGCAGAGTGGGAAAAAGCAAATCCTGAATTAGCAGCTAAGTTTGCTAAATTCTTCTCAGGTGTAGCTCCTGAATTAGATTATAGTGCTATTGAGCAAAAAGCAGGTTCAGCAACTCGTGCTGCTTCTGCAACTGTGTTAGGGGTATTTGCTGACCAAGTTGAAAATATGATTGTTTCTTCTGCTGACTTAGCAAACTCTGATAAAACAGATGGTTTCTTAAAGAAAACAAAAGCATTTTCAAAAGGAGATTTCTCTGGTCAGTTCTTACAGTCAGGTGTGGCTGAATTAACAATGGCTACAATTGCGAATGGTATGGCTCTACACGGAGGTGTAATCCCTGTAGTAGGTACTTTCTTCGTTTTCTCTGATTACATGAAACCAGCTGTTCGTATTGCTGCTTTACAGCAACTACCTGTAAAATATGTATGGACTCATGATGCTTTCCGTGTGGGAGAGGATGGACCAACTCACCAGCCTATTGAGCAGGAAGCTCAAATTCGCTTAATGGAGAAATTAAAAAATCACCATGGTGATAACTCTATGTTAGTACTTCGTCCTGCTGATGCTGAAGAAACAACTGTTGCTTGGCAAATGGCATTGGAGAATACTAAAACTCCATCTGCTTTGATTCTTTCTCGTCAGAATATTAAAAATCTTCCTGGAAGTAATTATGAACAAGCATTAAAAGCGAAAAAAGGTGCTTATATTGTTGAAAAGGACGCTGGAACTCCGGATATCGTTCTTTTAGCTAGTGGTTCTGAGGTTGCTACTTTAGTTGCAGGAGCTGAAAAACTAAGAGCTGAAAAAGGCTTGAAAATTCAGATTGTATCTGTAATTTCAGAAGGCGTATTCCGTAATCAGGATGAAGCTTATCAAACAGAAGTATTACCTGTAGATGTTCCTCGTTTTGGTATGACTGCAGGATTACCTGTAACATTGGAAGGTTTAGTTGGAGCAAATGGAAGTGTTTGGGGATTAGATCATTTTGGATTC
Source organism: uncultured Saccharicrinis sp. (assembly GCA_963666825.2). Classification (GTDB taxonomy): domain Bacteria; phylum Bacteroidota; class Bacteroidia; order Bacteroidales; family Marinilabiliaceae; genus Saccharicrinis. Next base: position 5,531,267 of record OY763044.2, read on the forward strand.
TCCGGACCATACACTGTATTAGATGAAAAATTCGGTTTTACTGCCGATAATGTATATGAACAAGTAACAAAATTGCTTAGTTAGTTTAGTTAGTTAATTATTTTAGGACAGAAGCCGATTATGATTTATTCTGATCGGCTTTTTTTAATTATCTTTAAATCAGTTAGATAAAAATAAATCTTTGTGTCATATAAATAAAACGACAAAATGAAGAAAAATACAATTTTACTGAGCTTTCTTGCTTTAATTTCATTATTGTTTAGTTGTCAACAACAGGATTCAAAGTTAGAGTCATTTCCTTTAGAGGATGTAGAGTTGTTGGATAGTCCTTTTTTGCAGGCTGAACAAACGGATATGAACTATATTTTGGAGTTAGATGTAGATCGGTTGTTAGCTCCATATTTAAGAGAGGCCGGATTAACTCCAAAAGCAGAGAGTTATGGTAACTGGGAGAATACCGGGTTGGATGGACATATTGGAGGACATTACTTAACTGCGCTTTCATTAATGTATGCCTCTACAGGTGATGTTCGTATGAAAGAGCGTATGGACTATATGATTTCAGAATTAAAGAAATGTCAGGATAGTTACGGTGATGGTTACCTTGCTGGTATTCCTGGTGGGCATGATATGTGGAAGGAAATTGCAGAGGGAAAAATAGAAGCGGGTTCTTTTTCTTTAAATAAAAAATGGGTGCCACTTTACAATATTCATAAGATTTATGCAGGTTTAAGGGATGCATATTTATATGGAGGAAGTGAAGTTGCTAAAGATATGTTAATCAAGCTGTCTGATTGGGCAATCCAGCTGGTTTCGCAATTATCGGAAGAACAAATCCAGGATATGCTAAGAAGTGAGCATGGTGGATTAAACGAAGTTTTTGCTGATGTTGCAGAGATTACAGGAGATTCTAAATATTTGCACTTAGCACGCCAATTTTCAGACCTTAGTATCTTAAATCCTTTATTAAACCAGGAAGATAAACTAACCGGATTACATGCAAATACTCAAATACCTAAGGTGATAGGTTATAAACGCGTTGCTGATGTTGAAAACGACAAATCATGGAGTGATGCAGCTAAGTTTTTCTGGGAAAATGTGGTTACAAAACGTTCTGTATGTATTGGTGGAAATAGTGTAAGAGAGCATTTTCATCCAATTGATGATTACTCAAGTATGTTAGATAGTGAACAAGGTCCGGAAACTTGTAATACTTATAACATGCTTAAATTAACAAAGCTTCTTTTCTTATCTGATCCTCAGGGAAAGTATATGGATTATTACGAAAGAGCTTTGTATAATCATATCTTATCTACCCAAAATCCTGATAAAGGTGGTTTTGTTTATTTTACACCAATGCGTCCGGGTCACTACAGAGTTTATTCTCAACCGCAAACCAGTTTCTGGTGTTGTGTAGGTTCCGGACTTGAGAACCATGCAAAATATGGTGAAATGATTTATGCACACCAGGGTGATGACTTATTAGTTAACTTATTTATTCCATCTAAGTTAAACTGGAAAGAAAAGAATATTGAAATTATACAGCAGTCTGATTTTCCTGAAGGTGATATTGTTAGTTTAACGATTAATCCACAAGGGAAAACAGATTTCAATCTGAAAGTCCGTTATCCTCAATGGGTTAATAGAGGTGATTTAAAGGTTGAACTTAATGGTGAATCATCTGATTTTAAGATAGAGGAAAATGGGTATATTTCCGTAAATAGAGAATGGAATAAAGGTGATGTGGTTAAAGTGTTTTTACCAATGCATATTGCTATGGAACAAATTCCTGACCATGAACATTTCTTCTCGTTTAAATATGGACCAATTGTGTTAGCTGCTAAAACAGATACAACTCATATGGACGGTATGTTTGCAGATGACAGTCGTGGTGGGCATATTGCTGCCGGACCAAAAGTACCGCTTCAGGATATGCCGATAATTATAAGTGATCCTGATGAATTATTATCAAAAATTAAAATTGAGGAAGGTAAAGCGTTAAGGTTTACAATTGATTCCTTATACTCAGATAAGTATCAAAATCTGGAATTAATGCCATTTTATGATCTTCACGAATCAAGATACATTGTGTATTGGCAAAGTGAAACAAAAGAAGGAATTGAAGAAATTCAACAAAAACTGGCAGAAGAAGAAAAAGCAAAACAAGAATTAGAAGCCCAAACGCTTGATCTGGTATATCCGGGTGAACAACAACCTGAATCTGATCACTTTGTTAAAAGTGAAAAATCCAATAGTGGTGTTTTTAATGGAAAACATTGGCGTGATGCAACAGGTTGGTTTAGTTATGATTTAAAAGATCCAAAAAAGCAGGCTAAAAGCTTGAGAGTGATGTATTGTGGCTATAATGGCGGACGTACATTCTCAATCTATATCAATGATCAGAAATTTAAAGATGTTGTTCTTGAGAACAATGATAATGTATTTTACACTTTAGATTACAGCATATCAGAGGAGATTGTTAAGAAATCAAATGGTAAGCTGGTTGTTAAATTTGTAGCGGCAGAAGGATCTGTAGCCGGAGGTGTTTTTGAGGTTAGACTAATGAAATAGTAGCTTGATACCCTATTTATATATAGGTGATTAATAAAATATATAATAATAATTTTATATAAGCTCAACCCTTAAGGGGTTGAGCTTTTTTTTATTTGATGTTTGTATATAAAGTAATGGTGTTTAGTATATGTTACATTATTTAGTATTTTTTAATATATGATACAATGTGCAGTATATCAAGTGTTTATAATCATGACATTTGTCATAATTTCACTATTTAAAATTGCTAAAAATAACGTTTGTCATAAACTTAAATATATCATATACATTTGCCGCTCAGTTTCTGTAACGCACACAAAATTAGAATTGTAACTAAGCTTTTTAGGTACGGGTTTACTTTTTATCATTTAAGACTTATGGTAATTCTACTACCACCAGAATTATTCATAGTATGGTCATTATATGCTCTGAATTTTAAAAGGTACCTAAGGCTGAACTTGATTAACCGGCAAATACACAAAAATGAAATTTATTAGATTGAAAAATTTAAAGATCTTAACCAAACTGTTAATTTTTTCACAATCTATTGGACTCGTAGTAGCTGTTAGTATCGGAATATTGTCAATATATAATTCCGGGAAAGCATTAGAAGATGAAAACATTGAAAAGATAGAAGCATTATCTGATCTTAAGAAAAAAGCACTTGATCAGTTTTATGTCAATATTTTTAATGATTTAAAAGCCTTTTCTGCCTCATATGAAACCAATTTGTTATTAAACAGGCTTCTTGATTATGGCAATACTGAAGAGGCTAAAAATGGTACTTCATTTAATATTACAAGTGAAAACTATCAGAATATCTATAAAGAGCATTATGAGTCTTTTAAAACTTTTATTGAAACAAAGGGATATTATGATATTTTCTTAATCTCAATTAATGAGGGACATGTAATGTTTACTGTTGCTAAAGAAAGTGACTTAGGAGAAAGCTTACCAAATGGCTTTTTAAAAGACTCCCATTTTACTGATCTTTGGAGAAGGACAATAAAAACTAAACAAATTGGGATTTCGGATCTAAAGCGTTATGCGCCAAGTAACAATGAGCCTGCTCAGTTTGTAACCTGTCCTATCTTTGATGAGAATAAAGAAATGAAAGGCATCCTGGCTGTGCAGGTGCCCGATAAAATGATTAATGACATCATGACTAACCGGATTGGGATGGGAGAATCAGGAGAAGCTTATCTTGTGGGGCAGGATTTATTAATGAGATCTGACTCCAGGTTTATAGATGATGCCATATTAAATACGACAGTAAACGGTGCAACAACAAAAAAAGCACTTAATAAAGAAGTTGGGTTAGAAGTAGTCGATGATTACAGAGGTATATCTGTTATAAGTTCATATGATTATATTGATATAGGAGGTTTGGATTGGGCACTTCTTACTGAAATGGATGTTTGGGAGGCAGTTCAGGCATCTCACGATTTAAGAAATAAGCTTATCATAATTGTATGTATTATTGTTGTGTTACTAATTTTTGTTTCATATTTCTTCGGAAAGAGTTTCTCAAAGCCAATAGAGCAAGTATCAATATTGGCAAACTACCTATCTCAAGGAGATTTAACTCACAAATTGAACTATAACCAAAATGATGAGATTGGTCAGATGGTAAAGGGGTTCAACTTAATGGTTGATAGATTAAAAACAATTATTTCTGAAGTGGTTCATGGATCAAATAATATGTTGAAGGCTAGTCAGCAAGTTAGTCAGTCAGCAAATATGATAAGCCAGAATGCTTCTGAACAAGCATCTTCAGTTGAAGAAATTTCTTCAACAATGGAAGAAATTGTTGCGAATATTTCTAATAACACTGAAAATTCAAAGAAGACCGAACATATTTCTCTTGTAGCAAAAGAAGGAATTGATGAACTGTCAGTGAATACAGAACAAACGGTAAGAGCAAATAAGGTTATTGCACAAAAATCTGCTGTGATTAGTGAAATAGCAATGCAGACTAACATATTAGCATTAAATGCTGCTGTGGAGGCTGCAAATTCAGGTGAGCATGGAAGAGGTTTTGCTGTAGTTGCTAACGAAGTTCGTAAGTTAGCCGAAAGAAGTAAAGAGGCTGCTGAGCAAATAGAATCTGATATCATTAAAGGATTGGAAATGTCAGAATTAGCAGGAGGAAAGATGGTGAAAATTCTTCCGGATATTGCATTAGCATCTGATTTAGTTAAGGAGATTGTTGCTGCTAGTATGGAGCAAACGCAAGGAGCAGATCAGGTAAATAATGCAATTCAGCAATTGAATTTTGTTACTCAGCAAAATGCTGCAGCAAGTGAAGAATTGGCAGCCCAATCAGAAGAAATGTCAAATCATGCCAGTAAATTAAAAGACCTGGTGTCTTACTTTAAAATTTAATATCTATCAAATAGATACCTTTTAGTTTAAATAAGAAAAGCGTCAAAGTTGTTACTTTGACGCTTTTTATGTTATTCGTTTACTGTATTATTCAGCTTTAAACTTATAGATACAAATTGAGTGATATTCTTCTCCCGGGTTAACTAAAGTAGTTGGGAAATTTTCCTGGTTTGGAGTGTCTGGGAAATGTTGAGTTTCTAAACAAAGAGCTTCTCTGAAGTTTAATGTTTTACCGTATTTTCCTACAAATTTTCCATCTATAAAATTACCACCATAAAACTGAACTCCTGGTTCACTGGTTAATACATCCATTGTTCTTCCTGAAACAGGATCTTTTAAAGTAGCAGCTAAAGATATTTCAACACTATCTTTTTTAAGAACCCAGTTGTGATCATAACCACCACCCATTTTTAATTGCTCGTTTTCATCGTTAACACGTGCACCAATAGCAGTAGGAGTTCTAAAATCAAATGGAGTGCCTTCAACGCTTGCAATCTCTCCGGTAGGAATTAAACCTGCATCAACTGGAGTATATCCATCAGCATTAATCATTAATAAATGGTCATTAATTGTACCTGAAGCTTCACCTGCAAGGTTAAAATAAGTGTGGTTTGTTAAGTTGATATGAGTTGGTTTATCAGTTGTTGCAAAATACTCAATTTTAAGTTCGTCTGCATCTGTCAACTCATACACCACTTTTACATCAACATTACCTGGATATCCTTCTTCTCCATCAACTGATTTGTAGCTTAATTCAAGTTTGTTTTCACCTACCTGGTTAGCATCCCAAACTTGTTTGTGGAAACCCAATGATCCTCCATGCAGAGAGTTTTCGCCATCATTAATATCAAGTTTAAAAGTATCTTCCTCAATAACAAATTGACCTTTGCAAATACGGTTACCATAACGTCCGATTAAAGCTCCGTAAAATGTTTCAGTGTTGTTAATGTATGAATCTAAATTATCGTAACCGATACTAACATCAGCAAATGTTCCGTTTTTATCCGGTACCCAAAGAGAAACAACTCTTCCGCCAAAGTTTGTAATTTGTGTTACCAAACCGTTTTTGTTTTTAAGAGTATATAAACTAACCTCTTTTCCGTCAATTGTTTTAGTAAAGTTCTGTGAGTCCATTAATTGAATGTCTTGTTTTTTTTCACTTGTACAGCTAATAGCAAAAACAAGAATTAATGCAGAAATTAAATTCTTCATAGGTTTAAATAATTTGTCGTTTTTTGAAAATGTATGTTTGTAAAACCTAAAGATAGATATTTATATAAGATATAATTGTATTTTTTTAACACATTTTATAGCGTTTGCTATATCTGTAAGGGTGTTAAGAATATCTGCAAAATTTCTGTAGGATTATTAGCTTAAGTTTTAATATTTAATTGTTACCAGATATAATTGGCCATTTGTTTTTATCCAATTGCATTTCTTTAATAATGAGTTTAGGTTTACCTTCATTCTTTGCATCATATCCATGGAAAATTAGATAATCTTTACCATCAAAGGTATATGCAGAATTATGCCCAACACCATACCAATCTTTGTTTCCCTGGTACAAAATTGAACCTCCTCCTGTTGCCATATCATTTCCATCTTTATCAATAAATGGTCCTTGCACGTTTTTAGAACGTCCAATTATCATTTTGTAGGTACTGTTTACTCCTTTACAGCAATAATCAATTGATGCAAACAGGTAATAATAATCTCCTTTTTTAAAGATAAAAGGGGCTTCTATGGCATTGCTTCCTGCGTCAACAGGATTGTTATCAATTGATGGAGGATTGGGATCTGATGAAGATTTTTTTCGTGATGCAATTGTTTTAATGCTATCAAGATTACTTACAACTTTTGTAGCATCGGATGAAAGCTTTACCATTTTAAGTCCGTCCCAAAATGATCCAAATACTAAATAGGGAGTACTGTCATTGGAAACAATCAGGTTTGGATCAATAGCATTCCAATTGGTTTTACCAGGATAAGACTGAATTATTTTCCCATGGTCAACCCATTTAAAATCAGGATCGTCAGGGTTTAAAGTTTTGTTTGTTGCGAGTCCAATACAAGATGTATTCTTTCCAAAAGCTGAAACAGAATAATATAAATAGTGTTGATTATTAAAGTAAGCAATATCGGGCGCCCAAATATGCCCTTTAAATCCCTTTACTGCATCTTTTGCCCACTGAGGTGATTCTTTAAATACAGGATCTTCTTTTGTCCAGTCTTTCATATTAGAAGATGACCAAACACTAATTCCCCACCCTGTACAAAATAAATAATAAGTGTCATTTTCCTGTATCATTACCGGATCATGCACGATGATATCCTGAGAATAGATTTTAATTACCAGTATAAAATTGAGAAATAGTATACAAATTAGGCTTTTCATAAGGTTCGTTTTAACAGATAACATTTAAATAACAACAACTTAGGATTTGTTTAATAAAGTGATTAATGAGATGTTGTAATATTGAAGCATGTTTAAATGATGATTTATTATGGATGCAAAACAATTATTAAAGGAGTATATTTCAAAACACCCTGATTACTGGGAGTATGAAAATGAAATGCGTGAAGTACAGAGATTAAAGGACTTATGTATTGAAGAATCGGAAGCTTCTCTTGCATTAGAAAAAGCATAAACCAAAAGATCTGAATTATTAATTCAATACACTTTCATTTAGATGTACTTTATGAGAAGAAAAAGAGGATAATCTATAAAGATTACCCTCCAAATGTATCGTAAATAAAGTTTTAAATAGTTCAAGGGTATTCGATAACCTTACTTTATTATTATTTCTTCATCTTACCCCAATAGGTTGCATTAAGATTCTTCTGTGTGCCTGCATATACAAATGTTACAGAGCGTGGATTTGCTTCCCAGTCAACTTCACGTTCAACGCAAACAATAACATCACCTAATGTTAATTGCTTTTTTGTAGCATCATAGCTCCAGTTCCCAGTAAGGGCTCCTGTCATTGTACCATCAGATTTTAAAGTAAGATTAGTTGCTGCATCTTGTACTCCATAACTATATTGGAGATTAATGTGTTCCCAGGTTCCTACTAATGAATCTTTAGTAATAGTGCCGTAATCAGGTACCGCAGCATAACGCTCTGGTAATGCAATAGGCCATAGATTATCTGGTTCACTTGTTGAAGCAGGACACCAAACAATGCGTCTTACATGTCCCATCATAATAGCATTTGAATAGGCATTTCCACCAACATTGGCAGGTAATCTACCTTGTGACATGTAGAACCAGTCATTAGTATCTTCCTGCTGGAAAATACAGCAGTGAGCAATACCTACCCATCCATAACTAAGATTAAACTTATATGGGTGTGTTACAATAGGATAACAGTCTCCATTTCCGTTTGTAAAGTTACGACCTGTAATGTCATAATATGGACCTTCAATGTTTTCACTTCTAACTACTCTTGTGTTATATGGTACGTCTAATCCATCGTATGCCATAAACAAATAATAGTAGCCATCCTTGTATATAACTTCTGGAGCTTCGCTACCCTGCCAACGAGATGAGGCTGTACGGGTTCCAATTCTTACGCCATATCTGGATTGAAGCTCACTTGCACTGTCTGCGTATGGTTCTCCTAGAGTATTAATTGGCTTACCTGTAGTGGCATTAAGTTGTAAAAGTGCAAATCCACTATGCCATGAACCATGTATTAAGTAGTGATCTCCCTCTGGTGTTACGATGTATGTAGGATCAATAGCATTATAATAGAAATAACCACTCCAATCCCCTGTATAACTTGAACGGCTGTAATCCAATCCCCGATCAGAAGAAGAACAGGTAACAAATCCTTTATCTTCCCAAACAGCACCATCTGGATCTGTTGATTCGCACATACCAATAAATGCGCGTTCAGTCCAGCTTCCGTCAAAGTTCGAAGATGTATTGACTGCTCCTGTTTTGATAAAGTTATCAATAACAATACTGTAATACATACGTAATTTTTCCTGACCACCAACGGTAATTTTTCGAACTACAGGAGCCCAATAGCCATATGATATATTATCTTCTGCAATGGCAGAAAGTCCCATGCGTGATCGAATTGCATTTAATGAATCAGCAACCCATGTTGGAGGATCATAAAATGGCCCGCTTACCCATTCCCAGTTTACTAGGTCTTTTGAACGCTTGCCTTGAAAATGCCCATGTCCCATGGCTTCATTTCCATAAGAAGCATCAGTGCCATACATGTAGTAATATCCATTGAAGTATGCAACCGAAGGATCATGAACATTGGCAAGGTTCCACTGACTTCTATATGACCATGATGATATTGCTGAATAATCGTCCTCGTAATCCGGGATTTCAAAGTCTTCAGTCTCAGTTGTCTTTTTGTCATCTTCAGGATCATCAACGTCTTTTGAACAAGATGCCATGCCAAATAAAACTATCATTATACTGAAAACAAATAAACTCGATTTCTTTTTCATAATTACAATCTAATATAAGTTTCTATTACAAAGAAAATCTATTAAAATAAAAAGGATGTGGACAATAATATTTTCCTTGTGGAGGAATCGATATTATTGATTTATTTATCTGATAACAGACATTTCATTCCATTGTTTAATCTAATATACACAGATGTTTACGTAGATTTTAATTTCAGTGTATATTCAATAATGAAATCATTTATTACTTTAATATAAGCACAAAAAAAAACTTCCTTATCAACAATAAAAGGATAAGTTGATAAGGAAGTTTGAAATATTATAAAACGAATTTTATTCTAAGTTGTAAACAGGACGTATAGACCACTTTGATAAGAAATCAGTACTGTTATCTGTACTATTATTAGCAGAGTTTCCTGTTAGGTTAGCATTATTATCAAGGTGAGTTTGCCAAATTGGGAAGTACTCATGACCTTTATAATAACTTGAATACGAAGAGCCTGATGCAGTTGAAGATGTTAGCTCCTCAGTGTTGATATAAACCACCTCTTTAGTTGATCCCGCATTATCCGGATCATCGATAGTCATCATAGGTGCTAACTTATAGTATGCATGCTCAGTAATCTGTTGTAAACGACCAGCATCATAGAAAAATCCCCAACGAATTAAATCTGTACCACGACCATATTCACAACCAAACTCTTTAGGACGCTCCACATTTGCAATTTGTTCAAAAAGAGCATCTGCAGATGGGAAATCAGCAAGCTCAAGATCAGGAAGAGCTACACGTTGGCGAACTTGGTTAATATAATCGATAGCAGTTTGAGTAGGACCGTTAATCTCGTTTTCACACTCTGCTGCACGAAGTAATACATCGCTGTAACGCATTAAACGGATATTAACACCACATTTTAATCCTGTACCAAAGCTAGAGTAAATGTTATTTCTGGCGTTAGTGAACTTTGCAATAGAAATACCACCTTGAGAAGTATTTGAACGAATTGAATACATCCATGTATCTTTGTCTAATTCTGTTTGATAAACAGTATTTGAACGAACATCACCAGAAGGATAAGCAGCTGTTGAATTACCTGTAACAGCATCGTATTCTTGTTCGTAAGTTACTAGAGTCCAGTATAAACGAGGATCTAAGAAGCCATCAGTACATTTTTCTTTTTTAAACAGGTTATATAACCATGAAGATGCTGCTACGTCACCCCAGCTACCAAAATCCTGAGAAGCATAGTTACTCTCAATAGCATGACCTTGTGTTGCATCTGAGTTTAAGTTACCGGTAGTCCATACTTCGTTAGTACCACCAGTACCATAATCCATAAACTGAACTTCCCAAAGACTCTCTTTGTTGTTCTCATAAGCAGTACCTTCTCTGAAGTTATCACCATAATCATCAGTAAGTTCATAAGTTCCGTACTTACCTGAAATAATATCTTTTAGTACAGTATAAGCTTCTGAAAATTTATGACGGAACATTAATGCGCGAGCTAAATATCCGGCAGCAGAACCACAAGTTGCACGACCTTGAGCCCATTCTCCACCTTTGTCGCGTGATGGTAAAATACTCATAGCTTCTGTAAGGTCAGCTTCTACCTGGTCCCAAACTTCATCCTGAGTAGCACAAGATGCATACAAATTATTTAAATCAGAATATTCATCATAATTAGTAATGATTGGACAAATTTGATAGTAGGTAGCTAAATTATAATAAGCCTGAGCTCTTAAGAAAAGAACCTGTCCTTTAATCTCATTGTAAGAATCTGATCCTTCTTCAAGAACATCTCCAACTTTAGATAATACATAGTTTGTGCGGTTAACTACACAATAGTTATCACGCCATGGCCATTCAAGCATGAAATAATCAGATAAACCATTTAAGTTATCACAAGCCAAATACCATTGCTGAGATGAGTTCCATATTTCATCACCTCGAAGTGCATCCATAACATAACCCACACGAGCATTTGTTCCCTCTAAACGACTAAGGCTATAACAAGCAATAACAGCCTCATTAAGTTCTGACTCTGAATCCCCGAATTCTTCAGTTGTCTGAATATTCGGATTGGTAACATCGAGCTGATCATCGCAAGCTGTTAAGCCTCCGATAAGCGCCAATATCACTATAAATATATTTAAACTTTTCATTTTCATATCCTTTAGATTATTTTTAGAATGACATGTTTAATCCGAACATAATAGTTCTTGGTGTTGGGTAAGAACAATAGTTATAACCAGGTGTATATGTACCTCCTGCAAAGTCTACGTTATAACCTTTGTAATTACTGATTGTAGCCAAGTTCTGGCCTGACACGTATGCACGAACATTGCTGATTTTTCCACCAAACCATGAATCCTTGAAGTTATATCCTAATTGTACATTTTGAATTTTCAAATATGTAGCATTTTGAATATATCTGTCGCTGAAATAATCATTACTTGTAACATCAGATTTGTATTGTACTCTTGGTACATCAGTGTTTGTGTTAGATGCTGTCCATGCATTTAAAAGATTAACATCTTTATTAGTTGCACCATAAGAACTACGTAATGTCATGTCAACAAAATCAACAACCTGGAAGCCTGCAGCACCTAAAGTAGATATAGTTAAGTCAAAACCTTTATATTCAACACGTGCATTAATGCCAAAGGTTACATCAGGTAAGCCACTTCCTAAAAACTTCTGGTCAGCAGCAGTAATCTCTCCGTCGCCATCAAGGTCTTTGTATAATAGGTCACCTGGTTCAGCACCACTTTGTGTAACGTATAGTCCTTCTGAATTTTGACGACTATCTATTGCGCTTTGGTTTTGAGCAATACCATTTTTAATACCTCCGTTTTCAGTATCGCTTTCAAGTACATAACCATAGAATTGTCCAACTTCCTGACCTACTTCTGTACGACACATACTTGAAGTAACAGGTTCATTATTTACACCTAATTTTGTTACTTCGTTACTAAATGTAGATACGTTTGCTGAAATGTCATACTTTACTTTGTGGTTGTAGTTACGATAACTTAACAAGAACTCAAGACCTGTATTTACCATTGTCGCTGCGTTCATTGTAATAGTTGTATTGTTTGAACCAGTATTTGAAGGAATTACCAAACTATATAGAAGGTCTTCTGAAGTTGACTTGTACCAGTCAAAATTAAACTCTAACTGACCATTAAACATTGCTAAATCAAGACCAAAGTCAAGAGTTTTCTTTTTCTCCCATCTGATAGCGTCATTTACGAAGTTATTTACAGCAGAACCTGTTACCACGTTGTTTGCAAAAGCATAGGTGTAATTACCTCTTTCCATGGTATCCATGTATTGATATTCACCGATGTTTTCATTACCTAATTCACCATAACTACCACGAACTTTCAATAAGCTAATGATTGAAGGATCAACAGGGAAGAAGTTTTCTTTTTCAAGACGCCAACCTCCGGATACTGATGGGAAAATTTCAAATCGGTCATCAGAAGAAAGACGGCTGGAACCATCACGACGTGCTGTTGCTGAAATCAAATATTTACCATCGAAGTTATAGTTTACACGACCAATGTATGATGATAGAAGGTGTTCACTTTCATAACTGTATGAATTTTTCTCACTTGCATTTGATAATTGCAAATAATATGGCTCAGGAAAATCATTACCTACTCCGGTGTGAGACTTATAATATACTTTTTGGAATGTTTGACCCGCAACAATATCGAAGTTATGACGTCCGAATGAAGCGTTGTAGTTAATTGTGTTTTCAATAAGAGCATCTCCGGTATATTCGTCAACTAATGTAAGAGTCTCATCTTCTTTCAATAGTTTCACATTTGAACTTTGGAAAAAAGCAGGTACAAATGTAAAACTGCTAACATGAGTATTACTGTACGATAAATTTAGATTATATGATAACTTATTTTTAGCGCTATCTACACCAAGCATTTCTAATAAGTTAACATTTGTAGATGCAGAACCAACGATACGGTCAACTTTTGTATTTCTTTCAAGAAGACTATTTGTTAACAATACGTTAGATATACGTAAGTCACCGTGTATATCATCATAGTAAGTTCCATAACCAAAAGAGTCATAGGTAAATGCATCAGCTCCTGAAATTTTATCATCAAGAATCCATGTTGATTCATCGTAATCCTTAATTGTTGGAGGAGTAAGAAGAGCCGAAGCCATTACAGGATATTGAGTACCATATAAACCTTCAACATATTCGTTAGCGTTACTAAGTGCCATTTTATCCTGGTCACTGTGGCTATAAACAAAGTTGGTTTTAATTTTTATAAATTTAACATCCATGCTATTGTTAATACGAGCTGTGTAACGTTCAAAGTTAGGACCAGCTCCAACCATAGTACCTTTCTGGTTAAAATAATCAAGACCAATATTGTAAGTGTTATTTTCACCACCACCAGAAAAGTTTAGGTTGTGATTCTGACGAGTACCAGTTTTAAATACTGAGTCAAACCAATCAGTATCAACTGTAGCAACTTCATTGCCGTTTGCATCTGTGCTCCATAAATAACTGCTACTTGCAGGATTATATCCTCCAGGAACTTCCATTCCACTGTTACCGAATGCCATAGTTACAAATGACTTATATTGATCTGCATTCATAACACTATAAACATCCTTTTGAACATTATCTACACCATAATAGCCGCTATAATCAACTTTCATAGGAGAGTTCTTCTTACCTTGCTTTGTTGTGATGATGATCACACCATTAGCAGCACGTGAACCATAGATGGCAGCCGCAGAAGCATCTTTTAAAACCTGAATTGTTTCAATATCATTTGGTGAGAAGTCACGAATAGTTGTTCCCATAGGTACTCCGTCCACAACATACAATGGGTTAGTGTCACCAAAAGATCCAATACCACGGATACGAACTGCAGGATCAGCTCCTGGTTGTCCATCAGAAGTAATTTGAACACCTGATGCCTTACCTTGTAACATTGTTGAAATGTTTGAGTTTGAAGATTTCTTCATCTCTTCAGCATCAACAATAGCAACAGAACCTGTAAGGTCAGCTTTCTTTTGTGTACCGTAACCGATAACAACAACCTGATCAATTTCTTGAGTATCTGAAATTAATGTGATATTACCTAAGTCTGGTTTTCCATTAACAGCTACTTCAACACTTTTAAAACCGATAAATGATACTATTAATGTTGCATCTGAAGGAACTTTAAGCATAAAGTGACCATCTATGTCTGTAATTGTTCCATTAGTAGTACCTTTTACAGCTACAGTTGCTCCAACAACTGATTCTCCACTTTCATCAACAATTTTACCATTTATTGTAATTTCTCCTGCTTGAATCATTGACATCTGGTCGGTATTACCGCTGCCTTCTGCATATGTTGCCGGTGTGAGAGCCAGCAACCCCATCAGGATTAAATATATATATTTCATAATTTAAATATTTTTTTCTTAATGATTATTCAACAGATGTTACTTCTAAGTATGCAGCCTCAATAACCAGCGCACAAGTTAAATCAGCACTATCTACTGTAATACCAGTATATACTTGGTAATGTGTTTCCCCACCTTCGTAGGTAACATCGTAACGTATATCAGCAGTATTGTCGCCATTATTTGTAACTGTTATTACAATGTCAGATCCATCGATGTTTGTTAGGAATGTATCCCAATCCCAATCAGATTCAGCGGCTGCAGTACCATAACCGTCTCCCCATCCAAAGTGATCCATACGAACTACTGCATTTTCAGTATTGTCAGATTTTCTAAGGATTGTACATGGGCTATTCCAGTTGTTTGTCTCGCTAGAATAACATTTCATTGTGATCTTTCTGGTTGAGCCAGAAGGAACATAATAGTTGTTTGAAAATTCTGTCCACCATGCTGTTGATGTATCTGTACCTACGTAATATGTTCCTCCCATTACGTTTGTAATTGGGCATGTTGTAGTAACAGTGCTTGTTGAACCTACATAAGTAATTGTTGCATTTTGGGCACCATTTGCTGCAGGAATCTCGAATTGAAGATCTTTATTTGCAATTACACCTGTTGCACCGTCAGAGTATGTAGCTGTAACAACCATGTCTGTTGGATCAAATACCGGTGCTACCGGACCAGGGAAAGTGTATGTAGTATTACTTGGGAAAGTTGTAACCTCAAGACTTGTAACTGCATTTGTTACTTCCAGTGTATAATATGTTGATACGGCCGGGCCATATTCACCTTGTTTAGTTTTACTATAAGTTACAAGAATTGTCTTTTCTCCAATTGTTGTTAAATCAGGAACTGTAAATGAAACATCTGCAGTGTCAACCTCAGTTGAAGAGCCATCAGCAAAAGTAACAGTAGCAATTCCTTCTCCCCAATAATCTTCGTCTCCTAATTCAAGAGCAGTAGGAACTCCTGCAACAGAAATAGATGAAGGCATTACATCTTCCACAACTGTTACTTTAGAAGGAATCAGGTAAGCCTCTTTCATTTCAAAATGACTTCCATCAGCAATAAGGAAAGCCGCAATATCACTAGAAGCAGAAACTGACTGTGAATATGTAGAAACTAACTCTGTACCATTTGTACCAACTGCAGTTGCAGTTACATATACATTACCTGTTGCAGAGTGGTCAACTTCTATGGTAACAGTGGCTCCAGCCATAGTTGTACGGAAGTCATTCCAGATATCACCATCCCCATCTGTGTCAGGGTAGTTGTTTGAAACCATATTTAAATCAAATTCATATCCTTCGTCTGCCATTCCGCCTGCCCATCCGTAAGCATCAGATCTTAGAACAAAATACTCAGCATAACCCTCGGCATCACGATCTGTTATTTCATTTGTAACAGCAAGGTTCCAGTTGTTCCAGTTATTGGCTCCTGAAGTATAGTTGGTAAATTCAATATGTAATAGTTGATTTGTTGGAATGCTGAAATAATCAGAGAAAGCTGTCCACCAACCGGCACTGTTATCTTCTGCACCAACCATTGTTGTAGCAATGTCTATATAAGTAGTATCACCTGTATCTATACTTGCCTTGGCAGCTGCAATTGAATCGATTTTGTTCTGTAGATCCAAAGGCGCATCAATTGTGTAGGTATCCGCCTTTTCACATCCTACAAAGCCAAATGCTACCAAAACTACTGCGAATAAAGCGTACCTTATTAGTTTAGTTGTTTTCATAAATTTAATTTTAATTGAATTCATTCTTTTTCATAGTATTCGTTAACAATAATTTTATAATTCATTGTTTTGATATTTTAAGTTCTATTAAAGAACCTTGATCGTCATTGTGTCTGAAAGTTTTTCAGACAACCTCAATTGTTTTTAATCGGGGATTTAGTATTTATCTAATTCATGTTTTAATAATTTTAATTAATTATTAAATTAAGATGATACTTTGTACCTTATCTTAATTTTTAAGAAATTTTTCAGTTCAGTGATAAAAGTGTTTTAAAATGTTAATCAAATTTACCGTTGCTTTGTTATTTATGGGTTCATAATTATTTTTTTATAGTGGATATTTAATTATGTAATTATTGTGTGTTTGAAATGCTTGATAAACAGGGGTGTTTAATTTGGTAATTGATATCTTGAATTGTTGCGTTGTAAGGAAAAACAACAGATATAGGCTTGTGTTTGTATTAAGAAACACAAATGCAGTGTAATTAAAAATCCACTATAAAGACGAAAAAATCCACTTTGATTGGCGAAAAATCCTGCATTTTGGACGATTAAACAAGTAGGTGCATGCTAAAGGAAGTTAAATTTATTGCCTTCTTCAGGGCTACATAATCGGAAGTGTGTGTTATTTTTGTAACAATAATTAACTCTCGTTGGTTATATTAAGGAAAATGATTAATATGATTTAATGAATGCAGAACGTTGATTGTTAGAATCAGATAATTTCATAAATCCATATTTTATTTTAAAATAGAATATAATCTGATTGAGTAATTAAATGTTGGGTATTACAACCTTTTTTGTATTAGATTTAATTTCTAATATTTTACCCGGTTATAAAAAAGGTATTTAATTAAATAGGTAAAGGAGGAATCTAATTCATGAATTTGAAAGCTGGAAAATTATTTGAGATTAAAGGTGTTTTGTTGGTAAGCCTTTTATTTTGTTCTCTTTACTTAAATGCCAATAATCTGGTTACTGTTCCCAGGATATATGAGTACATTGATATTTCAAATGGTTTACCTCAGAATACTGTAAGGTGTATTGAAAAAGATAATTACGGATTTATTTGGTTAGGAACAGATTATGGACTATGCCGTTTTGATGGCTATGATTTTAAATATTATAAAGTTTCAGATAGTGGTACATCTTTAAAAGATAATAGAGTTGTTGATATTTTAGCAGATACCAATGGTGTAATTTGGATTGTTACCAACAGTGGAATTCAGTTGTTGAATTCTATAACTGATTCCTTTGTTGATGTTTTAGATAATGATGTTGTAGAATTATTTGATAAAGATATTGTTCAAATTTTACAAATTGGTTCAAGTATTTGGGTTGCAACTTATAATGATGGTGTTTATGAATTAGATATCAGTAAAAGTGTATTGGGTATTTCTATTAAGAACCATTATCTATTAAACGAAAAAGATGCAGTTATATCGAGCTTAATAAAAGGTGAAGATGGTGATATATATTTAGGTACCAGTAAAGATGTTTATATTTTTAATAAAGAAAAGAAAGCCTTTGAATTCATTGAGCAAGATCCATATATAAATTTTGATGTTCAGGTTTTGTATCAAAAAGGTAAAACGTTGTGGATAGGTACTTCAAATGGATTATTTAAATATACAATCAATAACAAAACAATAGAGTGGTACGGTTACGATGCGGTAGCCGAAAATACACTTCCTCATTCGCACATTACTTCAATAATTATGGATGCGAAAGGTAATCTGTTGGTGGGTACTTTAGGTGGACTTTGTGTTTATAACTCTGAAAACAATAACTTTAATGAGATATCCTTGTTTCCTTCTCTTGATGGTAAACTACACGATGTTTTCGTAAGTGAATTATTAACTGATAATAATGGTAATGTATGGGTTTGTACAGAAAAAACAGGTGTTGTACATTATAATGTTTTCAGTAAGAAATTCTATTCATTTAATGAAGAGAGTGCTTGTAAGCCTTTGTGTTATAATATTATTAATTCAATCTATGCTTCTGATGAAAAGCTTTATGTAGGTACTGCAGGAGATGGTTTGTATGGATACAATATTAAAAGTGGTAAGATTAAACATTTTCAACTGGAGCAAGGAAAATCAAATAGCCTGTACAGTAATTTTATTGCTGCAGTAATCGAAGATAGTAAGGGGAGTTTGTGGGTTGGGACCTGGGGAATGGGTGTTCAGAAGATTGTTGCTAATAATGGTAAAGAGACTTTTACTTCATATGATAAAGAAAAGGGTTTGCCTGATACTTTTATTTCATGTTTTTATATTACTTCAAAAGGTGAATTGATCGTCGGAACAAGAGGAGGACTTGCAGTATTCGATGATGAAAAAAAGGTTTTTGTGCCGGTGGATATTTCTTTTATGAATCCTGATGCTAAATGGGAGGTGGGATGTATGATAGAAGATAAAGATGAATACTTATGGGTTGGTACCACAAACGGATTACATCGATTTAAGGCAGATCTTATAAGTCCACGCAGAAATGAAAAGTTAAGTCCTTATGACGTAATAACGTTTAAAAAAACATATCAGGAGAAGAGTTTGCCTAATGATTACATTACCTCCTTAGAAAAGGACTCTAAAGGTAATATCTGGATTGGTACCTATGGAAATGGTATTGCCAAGTGTAATGCACAATCGGATGGAACATTTGAATTTATTAACTATACTGAAAAAGATGGTTTAGCAAATAATGTGGTTTATCAATTATTGTCAGATTCAAAAAATGACCTTTGGATTAGTACAGAGAATGGCCTTTCTCACTATAATATAGATGATGCTTTATTTATCAATTATTATAAAAAAGATGGATTAAGAAATAATCAGTATTATTGGTCAGCAGGTTACAAAGCACCTTCAGGGAAATTATATTTTGGAGGATTAAACGGTTTAAACTTTTTTGATCCGGATAGTATTATTAGTTACCCAATTGGGTCAAAAACTTATATTACAAAATTAACTGCCGGTAATAAAGTCATTAATCCGGGTGAAAAAAGACATGGAAAAGTATCCTTAAATAAAGCAATTTTTAGTACGGATACAATTCACTTGTCGTATAAAGACAATGTCTTTAGTTTTGAGTTTTCTGCTCTTCCTTATTATCTGTCTACTAAAATTAAATATGAGTATCAACTTGAAGGAGTTGATCAGTATTGGGTTGAGGTAGGTAGTGACAGAAGAATGGCATCTTATACAAATTTAAGCGGAGGAAACTATTTATTTAAGGTTCGCTCTACCAATATTGACGGAGTCTGGAATGAAGACTATTCCAGCATCTTATTGATTATTGATCCTCCGTATTGGAAAACATCGTGGTTTAAGATCATACTTTTGCTTGCCTTGGTTTTGCTAGTTTCTGCATATATTAGATATAGGTCATTCCGAATAACTGAGCAGAAAAGAAGACTGGAAAAGATCGTTGAAGATCGTACCGATGAAATTAAAATAAAAAATGAACAGCTTGAGCAAAACTCAAAGGCATTAATGGCTCGTAATCAGCAGTTAGCTCAGCGACAAGATGAGATTGAAAAGCAAAAGGATTTATTGGAGCAACAAAATAGAGAGATAATATCACAGCGTGATCAGTTAATTGCGCTTAATGAGGAGGTTGAGTCGATTCATCAGAAAAGGATGCAGTTTTTTACCAATATATCTCATGAATTCAGGACTCCACTGACGCTCATTATTTCTCCAATTGAAAAAATATTAAACGATAACTTTGTTTTGTCGAAAGATAACGTTAAGCATACTGTAAGTTATATAAAACGTAATGCCGAGCGATTGCTAATGTTGACTAATGAAATTCTTACGTTTAGAAAATTTGAAGCTGGCAAAGTAAGCGTTTCCTTAATACAAGGTAATCTGACCGAATTAATTCAAGGTATTGCAGACGCCTTTAGAACACTTACCGAGAAAAAGAATATTACATTTAATACTGCCGTTGATTTTAATTTGGAGAATGTATGGTACGACAAATCTAAACTCGAAAATATATTGTTTAATCTTTTATCGAATGCAATAAAATATACTCCTGAAAAAGGTCAGATTTCATTTACAGCTACCAAAATATTTAACTCCCCAAATAAACCTAACGTATTAATTAATATACAAGATAATGGAATTGGGATAAGTAAAAGTGCTCAGGCTAAGGTGTTCGACCGTTTTTATAGAGATGACTCTGATCAGGGAAATAGCTCGTATGGTACAGGTATAGGTTTAGCTTTAACAAAGCAAATGGTTGAGGTGCTAAACGGTAAAATTACTCTGGAAAGCGAATTGAATAAAGGTTCGTCGTTTAAAGTTATTCTTCCTTTAGAAAAAGAGGATTTTCCTACACATGATGTAAAAACTAAGGAGGTTGAGGAACAAATATCACTACAGGAAAAGGTTTTGTTAATGAGTGATTTAGATGTTGTAAGTTCAAATCATATTCAAAATGAAAATGAAATAAGTGATGAATTAAAAAAATTATTGATTGTTGAAGATAATACTGACTTGCGCGAATTTTTAGCAGAAGCGCTGTCTGTAAACTTTAAAGTAACTGTTGCTGAAAATGGAGAGAGAGGTTATGAATTAGCTTGTGAAAATGATTTTGATTTAATAGTAAGCGATATCATGATGCCTAAGGTTAATGGCTTGGAAATGTGTAAAATGCTAAAAAATAATATTCAGACAAGTCATATACCTATTATTTTACTAACGGCTAAAAATCAGGAAGAAGATTATATTGAAGGGTTGCAATATGGTGCCGATGATTATATTTCAAAGCCATTTAACTTAAATGTTCTTCAGGCAAAAATCAACAGTATAATTGATAATAGAGAGAAATTAATTCAAAGATATCAAAAGGTTGAGGAAGATACAGAAGAACCTGAGGTTTCTTCACTTTCGGCCCTGGATGAGGAATTTATGAATAAAGTAAATCAGATTATTGAAGAATTTTATACTGATTCTACATTTGATATTGATGCATTTTCTTCTAAACTATATGTAAGTAGAAGCTTATTGTATAAGAAATTAAAAGCTTTGACTGATGTTTCTCCAAATGAATATATAACAATCTACCGTCTTAAAAAATCAATTACTTTATTGAAGAGTAAAAAGCACCAGGTTTCAGAAGTTGCATTTATGGTAGGGTTTAATGATCCAAAGTATTTTAGCAGGGTATTCAAAAAGTATCATAACTGCTCTCCATCTTCTTATTTAGAGTAGAAGAAAGTTTTTCAGCAGGTGCATATGTGTTTATGAGTGTACTAAATTACATGTAGTTATTAGTTTAGTACACAGATCAGTGGGTTTAAATACCGATCTATCCTCTTAATAAAAACTTTTGTCCTCATATAAATCTTTATCTCGGGTTACTTTTGTTTAAGTCAGTTCGTGTAAAATGGTTTTAAAGCAAAAGTAAGTATTGATTATGTTATATGACAAAATGAAAATTATTCTACTTATTGCTGTTGGTATGCTTATGCAAATGTGTACGACTACCTCCAATAATAAAAATAAAGGAAATCCATATGAGGATGATTATACTAATATAGCGTCTTTAAAAAACAGGGATAAATGGAATGGAGCAAATGTTCATGATCCTACATGCATAAAGGTTGGAGACACCTATTACTTGTATTCGACCGATGCATATTACATTCCACCTAATATGAATTTTAAAGATGATTCAACTGTTCATATAGGGCACGTTCCTTTTCGAAGTTCAAAAGATCTTGTTCATTGGAAGTTTGAAGGATGGGTTTTTGATGATTTCCCGGCAGATGCTTTAGCGCATGTGAAGGAAACAAATCATGGAAAATCTCCTGATGGAGTTTGGGCTCCGTTTATTCATCAAAAAGGAGATGAATTTAGATTGTATTATTCACTTTCGTATTTTGGATCAAACGGATCTTTTATCGGAATGGCAACATCAAAGTCACCTTTGGGACCATGGGAAGATAAAGGAGTCGTTGTTAAAACATATAAAGAAAGTGAAATGAACGCTATTGATCCAACTGTATTGTCCGATCCTAAAACAGGAAAAGAATGGATGATATATGGTTCTTATTTTGGCGGACTGTTTTGTATGGAGTTAGATCCGTCAACTGGTCTGGCAAAAACTGAAGGCGATCAGGGTACTGTTGTAGCACGAAGAGCAGATGGTAAGACACGTGTTATTGAAGCTCCCGAAATTGTTTATAATGAAGAGCAGGATATGTACTATTTATTCGTTTCTTATGATTCATTGTTTTCATATTATAATGTAAGAGTAGGTCGTTCAAAATCTCCTACTGGTCCATTCATAGATTATTTTGGAAACGACATGAAGGATACAACAAATAATTATCCGATTCTTACATATAGTTATATGTTCAAAAACCAAGCGGGTTGGGCAGGTAATGCTCATTGTGGTATCATTAAGGATGAGGATAAATATTATGCTATCCATCAGGGACGTATGGCTCCAATTAATCTAATGCTACAACTTCAGTGTCGAGAGATAAAGTGGTTGAGTGACGGATGGCCTGTTTTTTCACCAGAAAGATATAATATTGTAGATCAAAAGACAGTATTTACAAATGAAGATCTTGAAGGTGAATGGGAAGTGATTGAATTGAAAGATCTGCTGGAACTTTCCGATATGGGAAAAATACAGATTCCTTTAGGTGAATGGAAATATACCCAAAGAGCATTTAATGTTTCAAGTGAGGTTAGTATAGACGAAAACGGAAAACTTTCAAATGTGGATGGTATTCATCTTACAGAAGCCAAGGTGAAAGATGATGTTGTATTCTTTACTGATGAAAATGGTGAGAAAATAGAATGTAAATTGTTTTCTGGTTGGGACTGGGAAAATGAAAATAAAACAATTTTATTTTCAGGTATTATGCCTAATGGACATGGTTTTTGGGGTAAGAAGGTAAAATAACCAATTTAAAATGTAGTGTTTTGTGCTATTTCTTGGTGTTTGACCTATTTGATATGCCTTTTTGATTGATTTATTGTATTGTCAAAATACTATAATTGTATTTTTGTAACTGAGAATGAATCAAAATTCAAAAAGTCAAAAGGAGAACAAATAAACAAAAACAATGAGAGATAAAAGTTTCGGATTAAGGAGTTTTGCTTTGATAATGCTGGCGTTTATAACGTTTAGTTGTTGTCAGGATTCCGGTGAAAAAGAGATAGAATATATTAATCCTATCGCAGGGCAAAGGGCTGATCCCTGGGTGTATAAAAACGATAATGGAGAGTATTATTTCATTGCAACAGCTCCTGAATACGACAGAATTGAAATTAGAAAATCAAATACCATAAATGGCATTGGTATTGCAGAACCTGTTGTTATTTGGACAAAACACGAAACCGGAATTATGGGGCATCATATTTGGGCTCCGGAGTTACATAAAATTGATGGCAAATGGTATATTTATTTTGCAGCAGGAGAAGCTGAAAAAGTATGGAATATACGTATGTATGTGTTATCAAATGAATCTGAAGATCCTACAACCGGAGAGTGGGTTGAAGAGGGCAGAGTTTTTACAGAAAAAGACTCCTTTTCGTTGGATGCAACTACTTTCGAAAATAAAGGAGAACGATATTATATATGGGCTCAGAATGTAAGAAAGGGTGAAAACACTTCTCTCCTGATTTCAAAGATGGAATCTCCAACTAAATTGAAAGGACCTGAAGTTGTTATTTGTGATCCTGAGTTTGAATGGGAACAAAAAGGTTATAAAGTAAATGAAGGTCCAGCTACATTAATTAAGAATGGGAAAGTATTTGTAACATATTCAGCTAGTGCAACTGATGCAAATTACTGTATCGGAATGTTGTGGGCTGATGAGAATGCTGATTTGTTGGATCCTAAATCTTGGCATAAATCAGAAACGCCTGTATTTGCAACAAATAAGGAGGTTAGAAGATTTGGTCCCGGGCATAGTTGTTTTACTGTGGCTGAAGATGGAAAAACAGATGTACTGATTTACCATGCCAGAGTTTATGAGCAAATAAGAGGTAACTCTTTGAGTGATTTTAACAGGCATACCAGAGCTCGTACAATTCGATGGGATGAAAATGGAATGCCTGACTTTAGACAAAATGAAGTAGATTAAAGAATAAGCATCAAATATTGTTATTAGCTGCACAACAAATCTTGAGAGATAATTGTGCAGCTATTTTTTTGTTATAGATTTTTAAAATATACTTTCTGACTTTTTGTTATATACTACTCTTCTAAAAATGAGAAATATCTGTATGATCTGATATTTCTGAATTGCCAGTGCTTAAATCATCAATACATAATTGGTGAATATCATTATTGCCAGTAAGTCTTGCGATCGTTTTTAGTTCCTCGGTAGAGGTATTTAAAAAGTTTTCAATGCGTTTTGCAGACAATTCAATATTCATTCTTTTTCTTAGTTCCGGATCTTGGGTTGCAATACCTACAGGACAATTTCCTGAGTTGCAAATTCTGTATTGTTGGCATCCTCCAGCAATCATTGCAGCTGTAGCAATTGCAACAGCTGTAGCTCCTAATGAGATAGCTTTAGCAAAGTCTGTTGAAACTCGTAAGCCACCAGTTATTACGATGGCAATATCCTCTCTCTGTTTCATTTCCAAATATTTTTTTGTTCTGTATAAGGCAAACAAAGTGGGAACAGATGTGCTATCCTTAATGAATTTAGGAGCAGACCCGGTAGCTCCGCCTCTTCCATCAATGGTTATAAAATCAGGATTGGCATAGATAATTTCATCTAGATCTTTTTCAATGTGACCAGCAGCTATTTTTATGCCTATTGGCTTTCCTTCTGACTTCTCTCTTAACCAATCAACCTTTGCTTTTAAGTCTTCTTTGTTTTTAATATCCTTAAAAGAAGAAGGGCTTAGAATGTCTTTACCTACTTCTTTTCCTCTTACCTTTGCGATTTCTTCAGTTACTTTATCTCCAGGCAAATGACCACCCATTCCGGGTTTTACTGATTGACCCATTTTAATTTCAATAGCATCAACTTTTTTTAGATTCTCATCTGTAACGCTATATTCATTCGGGACATATTCAAAAATATACTTGTAGGCATTGTTAATTTCGTCCTCCAATATTCCTCCTTCACCAGAACAGATAACTGTTTTTGCAGCTGCACTTCCTATTGCCAAAGCAGTTTTAAACTCTTTTGAGATAGCGCCAAAAGACATGTGACTAATATAAACAGGAGTTTCTATAACCAATGGCTGTTTTGAATTCTTTCCAATAACAGTTTTTGTTGAAACCTCAACATCTGGATTAAGTGGTGTTTTATAAAGTTGAGCTCCTTTAATGATAATGTCGTCCCATGAAATGATTGGCTTGGTTGTTTTCATTGGTTCTGAAATCGATTTACCGGAAATAGCCATCTTATGAATGTGGCTTAGATACTCTTCATGAGGGTCAGAAGATTTTGACCACTTCTTAAGATAAGTTTCAATGGAGTTATTTTGTTCCGTATTTGAAACATCAGTTTTTTCATTTGATGGGTTAGAATCAGCTTCTGAAAACATGGATTTATCCACTCCGCAATTTGGGCATGCCCACTCGCTATCCAGATTTTCCCAGGTTTGTCCTTCCGTATCTTCGTTATATTCAAATCCACAAGCCTGACATTTATATATCGCCATAGTGTAATGTATTTTTATTGGTTAGTAAATTTAATTTGGGCATATATAGATTGCCTCGGAAGTTAATACTATTGATACGTTTTTCATAATTAAGGTGGTTTAATTTTAGGATATACTCAGATGCAATAAATGTATTTGCATGTTATTTAAAAATGTAAAGTAGTTTAGTTTAAAACGCCACAGCTATAAAATGACATTATGATGAGTGTGGATATTAAAGGGATTATATTCGAAGTTTCTTCGGACTTCCTTCGGTTTTTCTTCGGTTAGAACCGGATATATTCGGTTTTAAATGCATGAAGAATTAGTAATGATTTTGCATCAAATAGCATGTAATACTATTGTTCGGTGCTACGGAGGTTGATCTAGTTATTGATAGCAGTTCTGCTATTAATGTCAGAATTGAGAATGTTAATTTGTTTGGGAGGATATGAAGGACAGGATTTTGTATGAAACGAAAAAAGCTTGAGATCTTATGAACTCAAGCTTTTCTTTTGTTGTCCCACTAGGGCTCGAACCTAGACTCTTCTGAACCAAAATCAGACGTGTTGCCAATTACACCATGGGACAATCCTCATGTCTTTCTTTTTGAAAGCGATGCAAAAGTATATCTTTTTTCGATATGAGCAAAATTATTTTTCGTTTTTTTCAAAAAAATAATGCTTCAATATCAAGTAGAATATGTATTTTTCACATTTTCATTTGGTTATATAATGTGAGATGAATTACCAATGCTTAATGTTACTATCCGGTCATCATAAAGTACGGTTGATTTACTAAATATGATTATATAGTAAAACTGAGTATGGTAATCTTAAAATAAAAGAAACTATTTCTATAAACTCTTCATATTGAAGTTAAAATAGGGTTAAAAAGAAAACTATCTTTTAGCATAAAAAAAGCGTTTAATAAAAATTACTTATTTTTGGCATCGTGGAAAAATTACCACTTATTAATATTAATATTCAAACCTCATAATAACAGAGAATTATAATAAAA
Organism: uncultured Saccharicrinis sp.; assembly: GCA_963666825.2. GTDB lineage: Bacteria > Bacteroidota > Bacteroidia > Bacteroidales > Marinilabiliaceae > Saccharicrinis. The sequence goes on from OY763044.2 coordinate 5,558,466, forward strand.
ATATCATGAGAAATTATAAATTACTCAATAATGTATTTGGCTGGTTGTCATTTTTAATTGCTGCAGTTACTTATACAATGACAATTGAACCAACAGCAAGTTTTTGGGATTGTGGAGAGTTTATTTCAACCGCTTATAAATTATTGGTAGGTCACCCTCCAGGTGCTCCGTTTTTTATGATATTAGGTAGATTCTTTTCTTTATTTGCCAAGGATCCAGGTTCGGTGGCTGTAATGATTAATATAATGAGTGCTTTGGCAAGTGCCTTTACCATTATGTTTTTATTTTGGACTATAACCCATTTAGCTCGTAAAATATTTATTGATGAAAAAGCTGAAGAGTGGAAGTATTGGGCTGTAATAGGATCTGGTTTTGTTGGTGCTTTAGCATATACATTTTCAGATACATTCTGGTTCTCTGCTGTAGAAGGTGAGGTTTATGCTATGTCATCATTATTTACAGCGATGGTTTTTTGGGCCATTCTGAAATGGGAAAATGTAGCTGATGAAAAGTATGCAAATCGCTGGTTAATATTAATTGCGTATTTGATGGGACTCTCTATTGGAGTTCACTTATTGAACCTTTTGGCCATTCCGGCTATCGTATTGGTTTACTACTTCAGAAAATTTGAGGTAAACAGAAATGGTTTAATTGCTGCGCTGGGTATTTCTGCTGTAATATTATTAGGTGTACTTTATGGTGTTATTCCTTACACAGTTAAAGTGGCAAGCTGGTTCGAATTATTATTTGTGAATAATTTTGGAATGCCATTTAATTCAGGTGTGGCCGCATATTTTATTCTTTTAATTGGAGGAATCGTATTCGGAATCTACTATACTCACAAAAAGCAAAAGGTTATTTTAAACACCATACTTTTAGGTGTTACTGTAATTTTAATCGGATATTCTTCATTTGCCATGATTGTTATCCGTTCTTCAGCGAATCCAACCATGGATCAAAACTCGCCAGAAGATGTATTCTCGATGATGAGTTATTTAAATCGTGAACAGTATGGTGATCGTCCATTGTTTTATGGTGAATATTATAATTCAGAAATTGATTTTAAAGCATCACAGGAAAAGAAAGGGGATCCAATCCGCATTAAAAAGAATGGCGAGTATAAGATTGTTGATTATAAACCGGAGTATGTGTTTAACGATAAAACACTTACTGTTTTTCCTAGAATGTATAGCCGTGAAGGTAGACATATAGAGCAGTATAAGAGCTGGGCCGGTCCTTCAAAAGGAAAACAAGTTCAGGTTGTTGATCAGGAAACAGGAGATACCAAAACAATTACTTTACCAACATTTGGAGATAATTTGGCGTTCTTCGTGAATTACCAGATAAATTATATGTATTTCAGATATTTCATGTGGAATTTTGTAGGAAGACAAAATGATATACAAGGAAATGGTGAAGTAACAAAAGGTAACTGGATTAGTGGAATTCCATTTATTGATAATGCACGTTTAGGAGATCAATCTAAACTACCTGATACATATAAAAATAATAAGGGAAGAAATAAGTATTACTTCTTACCATTATTATTGGGATTATTAGGGATCTTATTCCAATACCAGGCTGGTAAAAAGGGAAAAGAAGGATTCTGGATTGTTATGTTATTGTTCTTCTTAACAGGTTTGGCAATTGTGTTATATCTGAATCAAACTCCTTTACAACCTCGTGAACGTGATTACGCTTATGCTGGATCATTCTATGCATTTGCAATTTGGATTGGATTAGGTGTATTGGCTGTTGTTGATGCATTAAACCGTATATTATCAGGAAAAGTAGCTGCTGTAACTGCAACAACTATTTGTTTATTGTGTGTACCTGTATTGATGGCTTCTCAAAACTGGGATGATCATAATCGTTCGCATCGTAATGTTGCCCGTGATCTTGCCTTTAATTATCTGGACACCTGTGATAAAGATGCCGTAATCTTTACAAATGGTGATAATGATACTTTCCCATTATGGTATGCACAAGAGGTTGAAGGTTATCGTCTAGATGTTAGAGTATGTAATTTAAGTTACCTTCAAACAGATTGGTATATTGATCAAATGAAGCGTAAAGCCTATGATTCAGATCCATTGCCATTCTCATTAGAGCATGATCAGTACGTTACCGGAACAAGAGATGTAGCTCACGTGGTAGAGTTAATTGATGATAGAGTTGATTTAAAGGAGGCTATTAATTTCTTAGCTAGTGATAATCCAAAAACAAAACAAATACCCGGATATCAGGGAAGATATGAATTCTTGCCTGCTAAGAGGTTTAAAGTGCCTGTAGATAGTTTACAAATGATCCAAACCGGAGTTGTAAGTGAAGATGCTGCAGATTTAATTGTTCCACAGGTAAATATTGATATCAATAAGCCAAGAGTATTAAAGAATGAAATTATGATTCTTGACTTATTAGCAAATAACGATTGGAAAAGACCTATCTATTTTGCAGTAACTGTTGGTAGAGATAATTATGCAAGTCTTGAAGACTATTTCCAATTAGAAGGATTTGCTTATAAGGTGGTTCCAATTAGAACAAAAAATAGTGATGGTCAGATCGGTAGAGTAGATACCGAGAAGATGTATGATAAATTTATGAATAAATTCCGTTGGGGTGGATTTGATGATCCAAGAGTTTATTTAGATGAAAATCACCAACGTATGGCTATGAATATCCGTAACAATATGTCTCGATTGGCTTCTTCTTTAATTGATGAAGGAAAAATGGATAAAGCAGTGGATATTTTGGATATGTCATTAACAAAGCTTCCTGTTGACAAGGTGCCTCATAATTATTTCTCAATATTTATTGCAGAAGGTTATTATAAGGCAGATCAAAGAGCTAAAGCAGAAGATATCCTGCGTCAGTTTGGAGAACAAACATTCCAGGAAATGAATTTCTATTCTTCTTTATCTGCATCAAAATTAAATACAGTTAGTAGTGATGCTAATAATAGCTATTTATTATACGGAGAGATTGTAAAAATGGCTTCTCAATACAATAGCGAGAAATTAAGAGAAGAGTTAAGCAGTAAATTAACAGATCTTCCATTAGGAACATTACCTGATAATATTTTAAGTATTTTCCTTGCTGAAGGATATTATATAAAAGGCGAGAATCAAATAGCTGATCAGCTTATTGAAGGTATGTATCAATCAGCAAATCAAATAATCGCTTATTATAATCAGATTCCTGCGAAACAAAGAGCTGATTTTGATTATCAGTATCGTCAGGGATTGATTTATATGATGGAAATTCAGAAGTTATTAGATAAGTATAATAGAACAGAATTGTCTGCAAAACTTAATGGTGAATCCAAAGGTGCAGAAATGAAGTTCTTATCTAAATAAGACGATTCGTTAAGAATGGAATTTTGGTTGAATGTTAAAATGAAAGAAAGTAGGGTATGGGATTTATGATACAACCATCATTCCTTTTGTCTGGTATTTTCAGAGGAGCAACATGGTCCGAAAAAACAGATAAAAACGAAGTCTTTGTTACATTTGATGATGGCCCGATACCTGAGGTTACACCTTGGGTATTAGATGAGGCAGATAAATGGAATGCCAAGCTTACCTTTTTTTGTGTAGGAGAAAATGTATTTAAGCATCCGGATATATATGAGGAGGTTTTGAGAAGAGGACATGCAGTTGGAAATCATACCTATAATCATATAAAAGCCTGGTCATACAATAAAAAAGATTATTTCGAAAATATTGAAAAGGCATCACAGTTTATTGATTCAAAATTGTTCCGACCACCACATGGAATGCTATATCCATCATACATTAAGCTTTTAAAAGAAAAGTTTGATAAGGTGATTATGTGGGATGTTTTAAGTCGTGATTATAACAGGAAGTTGAGTGGAAAGTCGGTTTATAAAAATGTAGAAGGGTATGTTCGGCCGGGCTCTATTGTTGTTTTTCATGATTCTCTTAAAGCAGAAAAAAATATGAAATATGCCTTTCCTAAAACATTGGAGTTAATCAATAAGAAAGGTTTTGTAACAAGTAGTATAAAATAAATTAAGATTAAGTCCTCATTTTATGGTTAATTAAAAGGAAGGCTTTAAATTTGAGGTTTTTATTGAAGATAGTTAAATCACAAGTCATAAATCTTATTAGCTAATTTAATAGCAAACGTATGAAGGTATTATTATTAGGGTCTGGAGGTAGAGAACATGCCTTGGCCTGGAAGTTGAATCAGAGTCCAAAACTAACAGAATTAATTATTGCTCCGGGTAATGCAGGTACAGCAGAACTGGGTACTAACATTGATATTAACCCGAATGACTTTGAAGCAGTAAAAAAAATTGCTGTAGATAATCAAATTGATATGTTAGTTGTTGGTCCGGAAGAGCCTTTGGTACGTGGTGTAAAGGATTTTTTCTTAAATGATCCTGAATTAGCTAGTATTCCGGTTATTGGTCCTGGAAAAAGAGGAGCCAGACTAGAAGGAAGTAAAGATTTTGCAAAAAACTTTATGGCTAGTTATGGAATTCCAACTGCGAAATATAAAACTGTTACTCCTGAAAATTTAGAAGAGGGCGTTGCCTTTTTAGATGAAATGAAAGCACCTTATGTATTGAAAGCTGATGGTTTGGCTGCAGGTAAAGGTGTTTTGATCATTGATGATATCAACGAGGCAAAGTCTGAGCTTAGGACTATGCTGGAGGGTAAGTTTGGTGATGCAAGTAAGAAAGTTGTAATAGAGGAGTTCTTAAGTGGTATTGAGCTATCTGTATTTGTATTAACAGATGGTTCTGGTTATGTAGTGCTTCCTGAAGCTAAAGATTATAAACGTATTGGTGAGGGTGACACAGGTTTAAATACCGGAGGAATGGGAGCTGTTAGTCCGGTTCCTTTTGCTGATAAGACATTTATGAAGAAAGTTCATAAAAAAATTATCTTCCCAACAATTCAAGGTTTACAAGCAGAGGAGATTCCATACAAAGGTTTTATATTCATTGGTTTAATTAAGGTTGGTAATGAACCATATGTAATTGAATACAATGTACGTATGGGTGATCCTGAAACAGAAGTTGTAATGCCTCGTGTTAAAAATGACCTTTTAGAGTTATTTGAAGCAACTGCAGCAAAACGTCTTAAAAATTATAAGATAGAAATTGATGAGCAGACTGTAACAACTGTTATGATGGTAGCAGGTGGATATCCTGAAGCTTATGAAAAAGGAAAGGAAATGACCGGATTTGATCAGGTTAAAGATGGTATGGCTTTTCATGCAGGTACAAAAATTCAGGATGGTAAGGTCGTTACAAATGGAGGTAGAGTAATTGCTTTAAGTTCTTATGGTAGCGATTTTAAAGAAGCATTGGCTAAGTCATATAAAAATGCAGAAGTAATTAACTACGAAGACAAATATTTCAGAAAAGATATTGGATTTGATTTATGATTTTAAAGCAAGTTCATAACAATAAAATAGGAGCATATGCATTTATGCTCCTTGTTTTAATGGTGTTATGGGTAATTCCGGCATTAAAAAGTAATGTAGAGCCTATTACTGTAAATTATAAAATGCCCCTGTGGGATGTTTTATTGCCTGTTGTTAAACTAAAATGGGTATCGTTACTGTTTAGCTTTTTATGTGCTTTATTTGCTGTGCTCGGTATTACACGCTTTAATACGAGATATAGTTTACTTCAATCTCAGTCTGCACTGCCTGGTTTTATATTTGTGTTACTAACAGGTAGTATCTCATCAGTACAATTTATTAATCCTGTTTGGATTGCAACGATATTTGTGATTATTAGTTTCGGTTATTTGTACGAGGCTTATAACCATAGAAAAACAATGGTAGAGTGCTTTTTAGCTTCTTTATGGATAGCTGTAGGAAGTTTATTTTCGTATAAAATAGTTCTATTGTATCCGCTATTGTTATTGTTTGTAATGCCTCTCCTGAGAGTATTAACCTTTAGATCTTTTTTAGCTTCAATAATAGGTTTTATTTTACCTTGGTTGTTTATTCTTGGATATGAATTAGCATTGGGAAGTATAGATGAATTTCTATCATATATTCAGCCAACCCAGGAAAAACTATTATGTACTTATTCATTTACTCAAACTTCATTAATTTATTTCGGAATTTTATTACTTCTGCTTTTAAGTTCTGTATTTAAGGCTTTAAATGAATTAAGTAAAAGAAAAATATTTACAAGGAAACAGTATAATACTATAATAATAAGTTCTGTATATATTGTTTTTCTTATTGTATTAACAGGCGGATGTAAAGAGTTTTTGCCTGTATTATCTGTTTTTGTTTCATTGTTATTGGCCCACCTTATAGATAGAATAAGCTCTTGGGTATGGCAAAATATTTTCTTCTTTAGTATTGTTGCAATAACAGTCTTTGGTCAACTTTTCTTATAAGTATGGATTCATCAAAACCCACTTTGGCTATTTATGGAATCCAGGATAGAACAAATAGTGATACGCCATATTTTGTTCATGATCATGGGATAACCTTAATGGAAAAAGGACGGGTGCTTAAGCATCTAACTTTAGAGAGAATATCCAGAAAAAAGCATGATAACAAACTACATGAAAGTTTATATCAGTTACTAAAAGATGAGAAACTTTTAGCTCCGGATGATTTTGATATCGTTTTTCCAGATAATGTTGTTGGTCGTGCCTTTATTTCCTCTTGTGGTAAGTTCAGATATGAAGGACCTTTGAATTCGGAATTGTTACCTGATGTTGAAAAGGGAAGATGTTGGTGGTTGGATCATGAAAGATCGGCCTATTCAATAAATCATGAGTTAGCGCATGTAGCGAGTTGTATGCCTTTTTATGGAGGATTTAAAGAGAATAGTTTAATCATTCATTTTGATGGGGGTGGAAGTCTTTCCAACTTTTCTGCATGGCAATATAAGAATGGTAATTTATCTAGTATAGAATATCATTGGGATTATAAATATCTGTCTTCTTTTTTTAATGCTAATGCCGTTGTTTTTGGTATTATAGGAGCAAAATTCAGTCAACAAAACTCAGTTCCAGGAAAAATGATGGGACTGGCTTCTTTTGGAAACTATTCAAAAAAAATAGAATCCTGGCTGGTGGAGAATAATTATTTTTCTGAGCTATGGGGTAAAAAGACTGATTTTTTCGATAAAGCTAAAAAGGATTTTGATTGGGCAAAAAATCAATTAGTAACTGATGATCCTTTTTTACAAGACATAGTTGCCACGCTCCAGCAGATTTTTATTAGGGAACTATTACAATTACTCAAACGTTTGAAAGATAAATGTGGAGCAGATAATTTATATTATTCAGGAGGATCAGCTTTAAATATTGTTGCTAACACAGAAATATTAAAAAGCCAGTTATTTAAAGATGTTTTTATTCCACCTTGTACTGAGGATAGTGGTTTGTCATTAGGAGGAGCTTCCTTTATGGAGTGGAGGAAGCATGGTAAAGTTGAGATTCATTCTCCTTACCTTAACAACTGGGGGCTTAATATAAAACAAGAGTATAGTCCTGATGAAATTGTTAAAATAGCTGATTTTATTTCCAAAGGTAAAGTTGTTGGTATTTGTAATGGTTTTGGAGAGGTTGGACCCAGAGCTTTGGGAAATAGAAGTATTTTGGCATTGGCAGACAGTAAAGAATTGGCTCAAAAAGTGAGTGTGGCTCACAAAGGACGAGAGTGGTATCGTCCTGTAGCTCCTATAATGCTTGAGCAGAATGCTAAGTATTTTACGGGGTTATCTGAAATACATCATTTAAGCAATTTAATGTTACTTGATTTTAATATTGAGGAAGATAAGAAATGCGAAATAGAAGGTGTGGTTCATGTAGATGGAACGGCCAGAATTCAAACCATACGCGATGCAAAACAAAATAAGTTTATGTTTGAATTGTTATCGCACCTGGATAATCATTATCAAATTAAAGCATTAATCAATACTTCATTTAATAAAAGAGGGGAACCAATAGTTCATACGACTGAGGATGCTTTAAAATCGGCTAAAAATATGAATCTGGATGCAGTAGTTTTAAATGGTAAGCTTCAATTACTATAGTGTAAATTTTTTCCAGTTTTTATTTAATTTGTATTTGATTTTATGAGTTGGGAAAGCCAGTTTTATCATAAAATTAGTAGTTAAACCCAATCCCGTGGAATATAGTAGTTTTTCAGTTGTATTTACATTTTCCATATCACTAAAGACGTAATATGATCCAATAGCAGCAGCAGTTGTTATAGCAAACTTTAAAAACTGCGAACCAACACTCACTTTTCTTACTCCGGTGATATCCTCAAGTCTAATCTCTCTTTTTTCTATGGGGGCTCCAAATATTCGTGACTTACCTAATATTACAGAGCTGTCATTTATTGACATTAGATAGTTTCTTGTTAATTCTTTTTGATTTAGATATCCATTATATTCCAATAAAACCAAACCTCCTGTTTGTATCTGAATGGCTTTCTTTTCTGGTTCATTTAAAAAAACAAGGATGTTTTTTTGTGCTTTAAGAGTATTTACACCTATGAAAAGAATGATAATTATTAAATATCTCATTTAATGAATTTTTTACAAAGAAAACGAATTGATATAAACAAAAAAAGCCAATAATGGATTGGCTTTTGATATTTTTTGTCAGTAATACTAAAATACGTAGCTAACGGCAAATTGCAATACTCTGTTTTTTCCATCTGTTTCATCATAGTCAGGTACGTTTAATAACCCTATATTATAGCGTAGGTCAAAGCCTAAACCAAAATCTAATTCGTAAGCAAGGCCTACATTAAAACCCAGATCTATTTTTTTATATTCATCTTTAATATCAAGCTCATAGCTTTCATTATCTTCTTTTAGTTCAATTTTGGCAGAAACAAGATAACCTAATTGAGGACCTGCGTTGATAGTAAGCCCTTCTGTTAAATAGTACTTTAATAATAAAGGAATATTGATATAATCAAGTTTAATTGTAGCTTCATTGCTATAATATGTTACTTCCCAACTATATGAATCACCATAACCATAGATAACTGTTCTACTTTCAGAATACTTCCAACCTTGCATCGAATATAATAATTCTGGTTGAAAGGCAAACTTATCTGATAATTCAAATTTTGCAAACAAACCGACAGATAAACCAGTTTTGTAATCGCAATCTTCAAAATCATCACTTGTTGCATTTGCGATGTTAAGTCCTGATTTTACACCAAATTTCACTTGGGATAAGCTAGTAGTAGAGATCAAAACAACTAATAAGATAAATAGTGATTTTTTCATTTATTTTGGGCCCTTATTAATAATAATGGATGCAAGTATATTAAATTAAAATTTATAGAATTATCCAATGGATATATATGATTATATATTCCGATGTGTTTATAATATTATATTTCTTATTCGTGTAATATTTCTTAGTAACTAAAAATAAAAAAGCCTTCATAAAACTATGCATATGAAGGCTTTTGAATTTGAAATATTATTACCTATTCTGCAACAACAACAAAATAGTTTTTCTTTCCTTTCTGAAATAATAAGTATTTATCATTTAATAAGTGCTCATCCTTTACTAATAAATCCTGAGCATCTATTTTTTCTTTGTTCAAACTAACACCGCCACCTTTAATGGTTTTACGAGCTTCTCCCTTTGATGGAAAAATTTGAGTTTGAACAGCCATTAATTCTAAAATATCAACACCTTCCACTAAATCATTTTTAGCAATGTTGAATGTAGGAACACCTTCAAAAACAGCTAAGAAAGTATCTTCATCAATCTTTTTAAGTGCATCCATCGTTGATTTACCAAATAATATCTGGCTGGCTTCAACAGCTGTATCATATGCTTCTCTACCATGAATCATAACAGTAACCTCTTCAGCAAGTCTTTTTTGAAGAGCTCTGGCATGAGGTGCTTCTGCATGTTCTTTCACAAGACCTTCTACCTCTTCTTGAGATAGTAGGGTAAAGATCTTAATATATTTTTCTGCATCTGCATCAGATGTGTTTAACCAGAACTGGTAGAATTTATAAGGACTGGTTCTCTTTGGATCTAACCAGATGTTTCCAGACTCAGTTTTTCCAAACTTACCACCATCAGCTTTTGTGATTAAAGGACAAGTCATTGCAAATGCCTCGCCACTTAATTTTCTACGGATTAGTTCTGTTCCGGTAGTAATATTTCCCCACTGATCAGATCCTCCCATTTGAAGCTTACAGTCATATGTTTTATACAAATGGTAAAAATCTGTTCCCTGAACTAACTGATATGTAAATTCAGTAAAAGATAATCCTGAATTTCCTTCTCCGCTGATTCTTTTCTTTACAGAATCTTTGGCCATCATATAATTTACAGTAAGGTGTTTTCCAATATCTCTGATAAATTCTAGGAAAGAAAACTCCTTCATCCAGTCGTAGTTATTCACCATTAAAGCCTGATTTTCGGCTCCACTGTTAAAATCTAAAAAGCGACTTAACTGTGCTTTTAAGCAATCTTGATTATGACGAAGCGTCGTTTCATCAAGCAAATTTCTTTCTGCAGATTTACCAGATGGATCTCCAATCATTCCGGTGGCTCCTCCAACTAGTACGATAGGGCGGTGACCTGCTACTTGTAAGTGCTTAAGCATCATTACAGAAACAAGGTGGCCAATATGTAAAGAATCTGCAGTTGGATCAATACCAACATATGCAGTTGTCATTTCTTTTTGTAGTTGTTCCTCCGTTCCAGGCATCATATCGTGAATCATGCCACGCCATTTCAGTTCCTCAACAAAATTCATGTTTATATTTTTATCTAATGATTTTCTTAAATGTGGCCCAAAGATAATAGAAAAGATTGTGAATTAATGACATTAAATGCTTACTTCCATAACTTCTTGAACCTTGTTTTTGGCATCTTCACTGTCGAATTTTAAATATGGGAATATATTTGGTGCAAATTCTGATAGTGGTTTATATAAATAGGAACTACTCCTGATTTCTTCGGGTATTAAATTAAAAGTTCTGTCAAACGAAGAAAAAATAGCCAACAAAATACTTAAAATGAACGCATATTTTGTTATCGAAAAAATTGCGCCGGATAATCGGTTTATAAAACCTAAAGCCACAGCTTCAACAAATTTTTCAATGACTTTAGCTAATAAATGTACTCCAACAACAATAACAGCAAAAGTGATAATAAACGCTACAATACCAACATAATTTCCAGATACATATTCTGATAGCCATTCTTCTGTAAAGCCAGAAAACTTAATGGCTCCTAATACACCAAGAACTAAAGCAGCAAGACTGGCTAATTCAATGATAAGGCCATTTCTATATCCTTTAATAAAGGCTACTATTAGTATAATGCCAACTACAATGTCGAAATAATTCATTCTTCTAAAATTTATGCTAAAATAACCAAATTTAAATGGTTGGATAATTTTTAATAAAAGAAAATATATAAATGAATATGGCGTTATTAGGATATTTCTGAGAACTTTTCTTTAAAGAAAATGTCTATATTTAAAGTTTAAAAATATTATTTATGCCGTTTCTTAATTCTATAATATCACTGGTAAACCTACGACGTTTATCACAAATTAGTCATTTTAAAGAAAATCCTGAGGAGGTTCAAAAAGAACAACTTTTTGATTTGATTAAGAAATCAAAAGATACTCAACATGGCAAATATTATGACTTCGCATCGATTAAATCAATTAAAGATTTTCAAGATAGAGTTCCTGTTCAAAAGTATGAGCAAATGGAACATGTGATTGATAAGATTAGGCATGGAGAAAAAAATGTATTATGGCCTGGTGATATAAAATGGTTTGCAAAATCATCAGGAACCACTTCTTCAAAAAGTAAATTTATTCCTGTTTCAAAGGAAGCTCTTGAAGATTGCCATTTCCGAGGTGGTAAGGATGTATTGGCGATTTATAACGATCTCTATCCAGAAAATGATTTATTCAGTGGAAAAGGTTTGACTTTAGGAGGTAGTCAGAAATTAAGCCAATATAACAGAGAATCTTTTTATGGTGATCTGTCTGCAATTTTAATTGGAAATCTTCCTTTCTGGGTTAATTTTATTCGTACTCCTGATCAAAGCATTGCTTTAATGGATAAGTGGGAAGAGAAGTTGTTAAAGATGACAGAAGCCACAATTAATGAAAATGTGACTTCGTTATCAGGTGTACCATCCTGGTTTATGGTTTTGATTAAGCATATATTAAAAACCAAAGGAACAGATAACTTATTGGACATTTGGCCAAACCTGGAACTTTTTATTCATGGTGGAATTAATTTTGAACCATACAGAGACCAGTATAAAAAAATAATTCCTTCTTCGAACATGCATTATATGGAAACCTATAATGCTTCTGAAGGATTCTTTGCAATTCAGGATGATCCTTCAGATACTTCGATGTTATTGATGCTGGATTATGGAATCTTCTATGAGTTTGTACCAATTAGTGAGTATGGCAAGGAGTTTCCTAAAGCATTAACATTAGATGAAGTAGAGCTGGAAACGAATTATGCCATGGTCATCTCAACTAATGGTGGTTTGTGGAGATATATTGTTGGAGATACGATTAAATTTACTTCAAAATATCCGTTCAAGATTAAAATTACCGGAAGAACCAAACATTTTATCAATGCTTTTGGTGAGGAAGTTATCGTAGATAATTCTAACAGAGCCATTAATTACGCTTGTGAAAAAACTGGTGCGGTGATAAAAGAATATACTGCAGCTCCGATGTATATGAGTACCGAAGAACAGGGACGTCATCAATGGATTATTGAATTTGAAAAGGAACCAAAAGATTTGGCAGAGTTTACCCATTATTTAGATTTGGAACTTCAGAATATTAACTCTGACTATGAAGCTAAAAGATATAAAGATATTACTCTGGGGGCTCCAAAAATTGAAATAGCACGAAAAGATTTGTTTTTCGATTGGCTTAAAAAGCATAATAAATTGGGCGGACAAAATAAAGTTCCCCGCTTATCCAATAACCGAGATTTGATAGAAGAGTTATTGACCATTAATCAAAAAAGTTAGAATATTGGAGATCGTTTTTATACTTTTGGCGTCGAATTAAATACATAATAATTTCTATTAAATTATGCATATTGCAATAGCGGGTAATATAGGCTCAGGAAAAACAACTTTAACCACATTGTTAGCAAATCATTACGGATGGGATTCACATTACGAAGAGGTGGATGACAATCCGTATCTTGCTGATTTTTATGAAGATATGCAGCGTTGGGCGTTTAATCTTCAGGTTTATTTTTTGAATAGCCGCTTTTCTCAGGTAAATGAGATCAGAAAAATGGGGAAGACCGTAATTCAGGATAGAACAATATATGAAGATGCATATATTTTTGCTCCAAACCTGTACGATATGGGCCTAATGAGTAAAAGGGATTTTGATAACTATGCATCATTGTTTGAGTTGATGAGTAGCTTGGTTCAGGCCCCTGATCTTTTGATATATTTAAGAGCCTCAGTTCCGAAACTGGTTGAACAAATTCAAGTACGAGGAAGAGAATATGAAAATAATATTCGTTTGGATTATTTAAAGCGATTGAACGAAAGATATGAAGCCTGGATTGAGCAATATGATAAAGGTAAATTACTTATTGTAAATGTTGATGAGTATAACTTTATCAAAAACAAATCAGATTTAAGTACAATTATCGATCGAGTAGATACTCATGTTAATGGTTTATTCTAAATCATTTATTAAAAAATAATTTTACCGATAGCCCCCAATGGTTTTGTTTATCATGGGGGTTTAAAGTAACATCATTCTCAGCAATATATTCAGATTCAATGTCTGGAATAGTTGTAAACCTAATGCCCACTTGTAAATAGCTTCTTTTTGAGAGTTTAAATAAAGTTCCTATTTCAGCACCATATCCGGCAAGTATGTTGTTTGTTATGTAGGCAACTGAAGCATCATTATCTGTTCCAATATATTTAGAATTAAAATCAAGCATATTCCTTAAATAATATATTCCAAATACAGCACCTAAATAAGGCTTAATATCTCCTTTTGAAAAGTAGTAATTTCCTTGAGCTAACAAATTTATCATTTGGTAATTGACACTGATATCTCCATACCTTTCTTGGTTCCATGTCTTTTTATCTTTTGGGAAATAAGAATATGCTAGTTCAGATTCTAAAGAAAGTTGAGGGTTGAATAGCCATAATGTCCCAAAATTTACATTAAATCCGGTATTTGCTACAGTACTAAAACCAAATTCATTGTTATTTATATTGTTCGATATATGTCCAAAATTGTTATCTGGAACTAACAAGCTAATACCGCCTCCCCACATTAGTTTTTCCTGAGAATGCAATGTTAATGTAGTTATGGAAAATAAAAGAAATAGAATGAAATATTTAACTCGAATCATTGTTTATTGCTTTAACAATCACGAATATAAATATTATTGTATAACTACAATGCAATAAATTGACATAAAAGATTTGTATATGTTCTACTTTTGTCTATATTTGCATCCGCAAAAATGTTTAAGAAACATTTGCCCAGATGGCGGAATTGGTAGACGCGCTGGTCTCAAACACCAGTGGGGCAACCCGTGCCGGTTCGATCCCGGCTCTGGGTACTATAAACCTCTTGATTAATTGTTAATCAAGAGGTTTTGTATTTTTATAGGTAGTAAACTGATAGTAACTATTGATGTGTTTTCTTGTCGGAGTATTTTATAAATAGAATTCCTTCAATTTTTATCATACTCTTAATATTTTTAGATTAAACGTGTAAATATGTAAACTTTAGTGTTTAATGTGTTGTGTGTAAGTGTATTATTGGTTCACTTCATGGTTTATGAGTGTTACTATTCTTTGATAACATTTTAATTAAATAGATTATTTATAATCATTAAGCAGGTTAATGAAATTTTAATTCTTATGTATTAAGGATTTATAAATCCTAAGCTATTAATTTTTTAACGTATATTATCTGAGAAATCTTTTGACAGATGCAAAATGATAAGACATTCAGTTTCTTCTTTAGAATAATCACAACGAAACCTCTCAACCATCCAGCATTCATCCTCTTCAATTTCTTCCAACAATTTTACCTGGTCTTTATCTTTGATAAAATCATCCCATTTGCAGTGGAATATCTCACCATGAGAAGGAATATGACCTGGGTTTTCAATTGAAAATTCTTTTAAACTTAAATTTCCAAATATTACTTTTAAGATAGTTTTCATGTGATTTATTTTAACTCATATTATTGGACTTATTTTGTCTTCGGATTTTGGTTTATGAATTACTAAAATTAGATATTTTAAATCAAATATTTAAATAGTCTCACCAAACCCGGGTTTATATTTATTTCAGATCAATGTGTTAATATATAAGTAGAAGTTAGTACTTTTTAGAATGAACTATTACAATGACGTTAAAATGGTTTGCCATCAGGCATACCCGGTATTGGTGATGATATACTTGGTACAATACAACAGGCACCACAATTCTCTCTACATTCCATTGGTATCTTCAATATTTAAATACTTAGCAAAGTAAGTACATAAAACTATTTTAACCATCTAATTAAGCATATTTTTGGTTTCACTGCTTGAAGCCTCAACTATTTTTTTTCCCAGTATAAAAACAGCTGTCCCTAAAAATGTACATTATTAAAAGTCGTACTACAAGCTTATGATATTTACCTTTTTTCTTCTATCTTTGCAAACCTTTTTTATACCAGAACTTGTACAAATTGGGTTAAGCAACTATTAATTATTCAATCGTAACATGAAATCAGAATTAAGCCCTTCGGATGGCACACTAAATTATTCAGAAGGAGACCTTGTAAATGGATTTGTCACTGAGATTCGCGATTATGGATGCCTTGTTGAAGTTGAAAATAGTATCAAAGGCATTATATATGTTTCGGAATTGAGTTGGTTAAACCATAACATCCACCCTTCGCATTTGTTGAGTGTTGGTGATCCTATTGAGGCATATGTACTCGATTTTAATAACACAAGAAAAGATCTCTCTTTAAGCTTAAAACGATGTCAGCCCAATCCATGGGAACAGTTTGCATCCAAATATAAAGTGAAAGATACAATTACCGGAACCATCGATGGTATTACTACCATAGGTGTTTTTGTAAAATTAGATGGTGGTGTAAGCGGTCATATCTTTCCAATGGATATACCAGAACAGTTAGAAATGGAAAAACTAAGCAAAGGCGATGAGTTAGAAGTGATAATTCTTAGCATTGATAGCGACCGTGAGCGTATTTTTTTAAAACCAAGATAATTCAAAAAAGGTGCTACCTTTTTATAGAAATAGCTAGAAAAGCAAAGAATTCCCCTAATTAAGATTGCTAATAATAGGATTGCACACTGCAATATTTCATTTTGTCGGCTAAACAACACTATTGCAGGGTGCAAGATTCTTTTTTAAATCTATACGAGCCTAACGCAGCCTGCTACAGTGCTTTTTTGCATCAAAACGAGATATTAACCATGTTTTATCCCCTTTTTGTTGGCTAAACAATACCCTAACAGAGTGCAAAACTTTTTATTGGAATCTGAATAATCATTTTTTTAAGCATAATGCTTTTGCGCATATATATTTGTGCTGCCTATAAATATAATTTCTAATGCTTGCTGGTATTTTTCTATATGCCATTACTCATGCCATCATTTCAACAATCATAATATTATAATTCATATGAATTTTAGTAGAATAAGTTTCCGTTAAATTCTATCAAAGTTACTAAAGAAAATTTGCTTAAATATAGTCTCACAAAAGGAGAGTAAAAGAGATAGATCCACGAAAATGAAAATTTATTTTGAAATATGATAATATGCCGTTATTACGTATTATATTTAAGAGATTGTTAATCGTTTATAAATAAGTTAGCGTGCATTAAAATGACAGCCCAATTTGAACATTATAAAGAATAGAATAACGACTAAATCAAACAATATGAATAAGATAACATTTTGTCTTTTGTTTTTAATATTAACAAATTTTATTCAAGCTCAAGTTTCGTTTGTAGATAATGGACAAAAACTAAAAAGTGATAATAGTTGGTATCTGCATCTATCCGATATGGACAAAGATGGAGACTTGGATGCATACTTTGAAAATGCGCTTTGGGTAAATAATGGAAAAGGAGAATTTGAAAATACAGGTAAACGATTGACAAAATCGTACTTCCCAAAATTTGCGGATGTTAATAACGACGGACTGGATGACTTAATTGAAAATGACAGTATTTTTATTAATAATGGCAACTTGGGTTTTATTTTTTATAGTAAAATCGATTGTGATATTAAAATGGCCGGGGCTTATTTTTTTGACATCAATAATGACAATCTATATGATATGATTGTTATCTCTCGAAATAGTGATAGAATTCTTTTAAATAATGGAAAAGGAAGATTTACAAATAATGGTGACAGTTTAGGAGGTTGGGGACAATGTTCATATGCATTTGGAGATATTAACCGCGATGGATTTATAGATATTTATGTTGGAATCCCCCACAATCCCCCACCTGTTTTCGGAACAGGAATTAATAAAATCTGGTTTGGTAGCAAAAATGGAACATTCAAATTAAAAGAGCATAGATTAGAAAATGCAGAATCCAGAGGTGTTGTATTGGAAGATTTTGATAATGACAATGACCTTGATTTGTATGTTTCCGACAGAACCAATGGAGGGCGTATTTGGTTTAATGATGGTAAAGGGAATTTTACTGATAGTGGACAGAAATTAGGAGGTTTTGTTGGTGCAGCTAAAGCGGCAGATTTTGACTCTGATGGAGATATTGACCTATTAATTTGCGAAGATGCAGGAGGAGAAAAAGGATTGGTATTTAGTGATGGTGCTCCAAACAAAATCTGGTTAAATGATGGTAAGGGGCATTTTAATGACAGTGGACTTAAATTAGGAAATTCAAATACAATATCAGTCTCAGTTGGAGATTTAAATGGAGACAATAAATCTGACATTTTTGGAGTAAATGTTAAATTAAATACCTCTCAATCAGGACCACCTAAAGCTGAAAATTGTGATGTTGAGATTTGGATTAATAATACAGGGAAATAAATAACGACACGCTAATCGAATTCTAAGATAAAACAGTCTCAGCAAACGCACTTATATTTTAATATTTAACCAGAGACCTGACCAAAATAAAAAAACATGTCAGAAGAAAATCAAAATAGAAAAAGCCATTATATGAAAGTAGTAATTGGCAAAAAAGAAAAAATAATTCATTTTTTTATTACCCCTCTTTCTATATTAAGTGTTGTAGTAATTGAATAAACATTTAATAACTAACGTAATTAAAAAAAATGAGTAAAAAATTATTTTTATCAGCTATAACTATCGGGTTAGCTTTAATGACTGCATGTAATAAAGAGGAATCTATTACAAATTCTGAAAATTTTGAAGAAATATTTGAAGCATATGACATCGAAGATGTAGATGTGTCAAATGTATCAGATTCAGTGTATAATCACTTACAAACAATTGAAACAACCGAACAATTATTAGACGTAATAGATTTTATTAAATCCCCTACAAAACTAGAATCTGCAAGTTATAATGAAGATAGTCTTAAAGGAATGTATCGAGCAAAAGGTCAACAACCGAATGGAATAGCAATGGTTTGGTTTGCTTGTAGGAATCAATCAGATGGAGAAAGTGTATCTGTAATAAGAAGTGAATTTTATTTAACAGGGATATGGTCTTCTATCATGGAATACCAACATACTGGTCAGTCAAGGCTTGGTTTTATTTTTGCAAACAGAGCACATTTCTTTGCTACAGGACATATGCTTGTAAAAGTTGCAACAAAAGGAATTACACTGAAGAGCATTCCATGTTCAATAAATGGTTACTATGATTTTAATACACAGATGTCACATTTTGATAACTAATGATATGAATTCCATTTTAATAATTCTATTGATACTATCGGGAGGGCTATGGATTTGGGCTTTATCTAATCTAATTAGAAGTAGGAATAAATCGATAAAAAAAGCTTTATGGCTTATTGCTATATTTATATTTCCAATTATAGGACCTATTATATATTTCCAAATAAATAATAAACCTAATATCAATAAAAGAAAAAACGTATGATTAATATATAACTACGCCAAAGTATAAATTGTATATTGGTTGTATTTTAAATTGAAGGAGGCTGTCTCAAATAAGATGGCTTTTTTTTTATTTTTAAAATTACTATTTTATATCATGATTTACATTACAATTGGGTAATAACTCAATTAGATTAAGATTGAACAAATAGACAATAATTACCAATCTATATTGCGATGAAAAAAAATTGAGCATAGTTACTTACATTATAAGTACAAATGTGCACACTTACTTACATTATAAATAGTCTCACAAAACCAGGAATATACAGCTAAAGTCACTCTTGTTTAGGTAAAGAAATAACTATTTCGTTAATTAACGAAATACAAGTGTGCATACTTACTTACATTATAATTTGGATTCTCGAATTTCAGATTGTCTTGCTTAATTCTGTAATTATAATACCAATCATTTAATTGATAAATAAAGATATATGTAATTGAATTTGCATAATTGTACGCTATAATATACATCAAATTCATTTATCATGAGAGTAATTAGTTCAGCAGAGCTTCGTAATAATATGAAGAAATATCTTGATTTAGCAGCAAGTGAACAAATAATTATCCAAAGAGGAAATACAGAAACTTTTGTACTCCAGAAACAGGAATACCTTGAACCTGATGAAGACTTGAAAAGGGCTATAAGTTCAGAGGAATTATTGGAAAGAGTTACTCCTCGCATAAAGAAAATGTTTGATAAATGAGAGTCGTTTTTTGCCGGAAGTAGAAGACTACCTTGTAGAATTATCAGAATTACTTCACAAAAAAGAATACTTAGGTTTTAAAGAAATTGCAGTTAAATATATTTCTGAGTTAGTTCTGGAGATTAAAACATCCTTACATAAAAGAATAAAAAAAGCTGCACCTCCTTACTTTGATAGATATGGGAAAGGAATGAAATCTGTAACATTAAAAAAAAACAAGACTACTCAATGGTATGTTTTTTTCTCGATCTATGAAAGCAATAATGAATTGGTTTATTTAGTTAGATACATAAGCAATAATCATGTAGCATCCCATCACCTATAGTTTTTAAACGTAATGTTAATATCTAATGCAAAGAATTAAATGAGAAATTTAAGACTTAATTAGTTCCTAAAATCCATCTAATTATACATGATTCTTATTCATAACCTATTCTGGGTACAGATAAAAAAACAATGATCATTAAGCCTGTTAGTCTAGCTAACAGTTTTTTTTGTTTGCCCCATATTGTTACAGTAATTTATTTTTCATTTAATGATCTATTCACTCTATTAGACATAACTTCCTTTACTTTAAGGTTATTAGAAATAATCTTTTGTTGTAGAATATAGTTTTGAGATAACCATTGAATAGGTATTTTGATAATGATTATAGTTCTCTTGAGATAAATTGAATTTATTGAAGATAAAGTTATTTTAGAAGGATTAAATATCCTTTTTTATCTATTCTTAAATAATATATTACCTCAAAACCTTTTAAAATCGATTATACTTTTTGAGATAGTTTAAGTCGTGTGTATTTGTTTAAGTATCATGTAAACAGTGTATTGTAGGGTGTTGTCTCTTGATATTTTATTATATATTCTTTTGATATCTTGCTATCACGGCTTTAATAATTGATTTTTGTATATGATAATAAACCAAAGCGTAAAGGTTCCTATAAATGCATTATTATAATTAACCCAGTAATCTAAATTCTATTTTGAAACTGTAAAATCAGACGAAAACAAGTCGGTCTTAAGCTTGTATATTAAATTAGATGTACTTCAGTAATATTATAGACCTTAACATATATTTGGTTAATATATGAAGTAGTTAGGGACATAAAAATCACTTTGAAAATAGTTTAAAGTTTAGATTGGTAGTTGATTATGAAAAGTAATTGATTGGCGGTGTTGGTCTTGATTTGCCTTTTATTATTGTTTAAAACTATATATTTATGAAAAAAATTATTTACTTATTGGTAGTTGTTTTTACTGCTTTTAACATGGTGGCACAGGAGACCACCAGTGATATATTAATTTCTGAGTATTGCGAATATAATCAGACGGTCTCAGATCCCAATTACTTTAACCATTACATTGAGTTATATAATGGGACAGGTGATTCGGTAGACATGAGTAATTACCAGTTATGGCGAGCTATGAATGGTGGTGGTTGGAATATAGATGGAGATGGCATTGATAGAGGTCCGCTAACATTACGTGGATATCTTCATAATAATAAAACATATGTAATTACACGACCCAATACTGTATCTAATCCAATTAGTATCGCCAGCGATTCTCTTCAATCTTGGGTTTTTTTAAATATCAGTGGAGATGATGCCATAGGTCTAGCAAAGAATAATGGCAGCGGAACCTATGAACTAATTGATGTAATTGGTACACCAGATGAAGATCCTGGAAACTACTGGAGTGTAGCCGGGTATGATAATGGTACGCAAAATCATGTTTTGGTTCGAAAGTCTGGAATTTGTAGTCCGAATACGAATTGGACAGTGTCAGCAGGTACAAATTTAGACGATTCAGAGTGGATAGTAAAGGATGAGAATGATATCTCAGACATAAACTATCATACTTGTCAGTGTAATGGTGGTGTTGGAGACGAAATAATAGAAGGTGCACTTAAAAAGACTGCTTTATTTATAGGGAACAGTTACACTTACTATAACGATATGCCCATTTTGGTTCAACGTTTGGCTCAAAGTGTTGGAGACACATTAGTTCATAGTGAAAGCTATCCTGGAGGTTATAGATTATCGCAACATTATGAATTAGATGCTACTCAAGAATTAATTAAAGCAACTAATTACGATTATGTTGTACTGCAGGAACAAAGCCAGCGTCCGGCAATAGACTCCACTTTATTTTTCGAATATGTTCATAAGTTTGATAGCATCCGACAAATATACAGCCCTTGTGGAGAAACCATGCTTTACATGACTTGGGGACGTAAATATGGTGATGCAACTAATTGTGCAGAATATCCCGATGTATGTACATACGAAGGAATGGACAGCGTTATCAGAGTTCGTTATTTAGAAGCTCAGGAAAAAATTAATAGTTTAATTTCACCTGTTGGAAAAGTTCGTAATTACATAGTAAACAATTATCCCGATATTGAATTGTATATTTCTGACGAGAGTCATCCTACTGCTGAAGGTTCATATGTATCAGCGGTTACTTTTTATACTGTAATGTTTAAAAAGGATCCGACTTTAACTACCTACAACTTCTCGTTAAGCGACGAAAATGCAGCAATTATTAAGCAGGTTGTTAAAGATATGGTATACGATAAGCTTGATGATTGGAATACCTATGGCGTAGGTGCTGATGCATCAATGGAGCTTAATATAACCTATCCTACATCAACAGATATTCTTTCTGGAAGCGATTCTTATGTTGCAAATATTGAAGTAATTAGTAGTGTTGCAGCAGTTGATAGCGTTGTTGTTTTTTATGATGGTACAAGATTAGGAAGCTTGAGTGAATCTCCATTCTCTTATTCGTTTTCGCCAACTGTGGGCGGAATGAATAATTTGATTGCAGTGGCATATAATTCTGATGGGGGTAAAAACTTTACTCGCTCTGACTTCTATGTGATAAATGATAATATGCCAATAGAAGTTAAAGATTCTTGGGGTATAATTGGTTCAGCCTTAACAGGTAGTGATACTGACGGTTGGAATGCAGATGTAGATATGATCTATGATGAAAGTACTGACTTGTGGTCCATTGCAAAAACTCTTTTTGCAGGAGAATTTAAATTCAGAGCAAACGATTCATGGACATTAAACTATGGGGATAATAATACTGATGGTATTCTTAATCAAGATGGGGCAAATATACCGATATCAGAAAGTGGAAATTATACCATTACGTTAGATGTTACTAATAAAACTTATGCTATTGTATTGAATACTCCCACGTTAGTAGAAGAAAATGATACTCATGCAATAGAAATATACCCTAATCCAGCTCACTCCATCTTGAATATCAATCTATGTAAGATATTTAACAACGGGTATTATGAAATTTATAATATATCAGGACAATTGATTAAAAACGATATTTTAAATTCACAAAATAATAAGTTTGATATTGCAAACTTATCATCTGGAGTATATGCATTAAAAATTAAAATTGATAATAAAGTATTTTGCCAAAAGTTTATTAAAAAATGACATTATAGATTAGGTTGGAATATTTAAGATACTCCAATTTTTAGATAGTAAGTATGTTAAAAATCCTGATATAGAGAATGATGTATTAATTAGGGTAAGGTATTATAAATTGCTTTAACACTATTAGACTTCGTCTCTGGGTAAAGATAAACCTCTTGATTAGTTGATAGTCAAGAGGTTTTTTATTTTACTTTCATATGTTGCTATACTTCATTCTTTATTATTTCCATTTTCTAATCATGTAAAATAATAGTCACAAGTTTTTGATATTATTAAAAAATAGATATATTTGTATAAATGAGGTAGTTAAGGCTTTTACTGGATTGTCAATAATATTAATTACAAATAAATTATATAAAAACAAATAAACGAATTATCGATTCATCTTTAATTAAAACCAAAATGAAAAATTCAACACTCACACTATTATGTTTATTATTTTCTTCTTTTTTACTTGCTAAAGAACATCAAACCTCCTCAAGTGAAATATACAAATACGATGATGGTCAATCAATCTGTATATTTTGTAATAATTCAAAAGATAACTCGCAAGATATATGTATTCAGTATAAGGCCAATAATTACAACAATAATATATTTATGTCTGGGGATGACGTAGCAACTGTTTTTTCTGGTACGCCTCAAGAGTTTTACTCATATTTAACTAAGTGTATTGCTTTTTATAATATCAAAGAGTCGAAATCAATAGATACAAAAATAGAAGGACAATCGGTATCTTTTAGTAATCTTTCTGGTAAAACTTTAACTCTTTGGCAGAAGGATAGTAGTCGTCTTTGGGTGCCAAAACCTAAATATTTAAAAGGTGCTTTAAAAGCATTTGTCAGATGGGCAGATAAAAATAATATAAGATACAAAGACTGATATTTCTCTCATAAAATTAAAAAACAATTCATTTAATCTTATTACCTTAAGGCATTGCTGAAATTGTTGATATGAGGAATAGGAGTATAATATTTATATTGATTTTTCTGGAAGGTCTTCTTATTAGCTCATATTATCAGCAGTCAAGTCTATTACTTGTGACAAGTGACAGAAAAACTCCCACTCAGGGTTTTTATAAATTATTCCAATCCCTTGAAAATATTCAAATTTCTGAATTAAAGCAACCAAACGCAAATGAGGCAATAGAAAAGGGAATTGCTAGTAAATTCGATTTGATTGTATTTTATGATTTAAATGATTCTATAACAGAAGCGCAAAAAGTTGCCTATTGGAATTTGTTAGAAAGTGGCAAGCCTATGTTGTTTCTTCATCATTCCCTGGTTTCTTATCAACAATGGCCTGAATTTATTGATATTATTGGAGGTAGATATAATCGTGATCATCCGATTTTAGGTTCTTCCGGGTTTATTCATGATTATGAACTAATACTAAAGCCCACAGAAATAAAACATCCAATAACCAAAGGATTAGAAATTTTTTCAATAAGAGGAGAAGCTTATAACAATTGTGAAATATTGCCTGATGTAACTCCTTTGTTGCTGTGTAATGATGAAAAAAATATTCCTATTGCAGCATGGATTCATAACGTAAGAAATTCTGAAGTTGTATATATTCAAAATGGCCATGATGATAAGGTGTTTAATAATATTTACTATCAAAAAATAGTACGACAGGCTGTATTATACCTAATTTTCCACACCAAATAAGAATCTATCCTCCTTTAATAAACTGTAATTTCTGATTTTTGTAACACTAAAATCTAAATTGTTAAGTATATTATTAAGTTATTGATCTATGAATAAAATGAAATTGAGATTTTTCAAAATATCAGGTTTATTGGTAATGTCAACATTATTGTTTTCGTGTTCAGAAACAAAAAAAGCAGAAGCTACAGGAGAAGCATCAAGCCAGGAAACAACTACAGATCCTTTTAAAGAAGGTAATCCTATAATTAAAGATAAATATACAGCTGATCCGGCTGCTTTTGTATATAATGATACCGTTTATTTATATGCAGGTCAGGATGTTTGTCCTCCAAGCAGAAATTTTTATGAAATGAATGATTGGTTGATCTATACATCTACGGATATGGTTAACTGGGAGGAAAGAGCATCATTCCCGGTATCTGCTTTTAAATGGGCAAGAGGTGATGCCTGGGCTGCACATGTTATAGAAAAAAATGGTAAGTTTTACTGGTTTGTAACAGTTACTCATGCAACAAAGCCAGGTAAAGCTATTGGTGTTGCTGTAGCAGACCATCCACTAGGGCCTTGGAAAGATGCTATAGGAGAAGCTTTAATAACCAATGATATGACGCCTGCACCATTTCAAATACCTGATGGACAAGGAGGAATGCGAGATATGGATTGGGATGATATTGATCCAGCTTTATTTACTGATGATGATGGTCAATCGTATGTTTTTTGGGGGAATACTCAATGTCACTATGCAAAGCTTAAAGACAATATGATAGAATTGGATGGCCCCATAAATAAAATAAATCTTCCTAATTATACCGAAGCTCCATGGGTACATAAAAAAGGAGATTGGTATTATTTAAGCTATGCATATCAATTCCCTGAAAAAACAGCTTATGCTATGAGTAAATCCATTGATGGACCCTGGGAATTTAAAGGTATTTTAAATGAACTTGCAGGAAATTGCAATACCAATCATCAAGCTATTATTGAATACAAAGGAAAAGATTATTTTATATATCATAATGGCGGAATTCAAACAGAGGGTATGAGTTTCAGACGTTCTGTTTGTATTGATTATTTAAATTATAATTCGGATGGGTCATTAAAAAAGGTTGTAATGACAACAGAAGGTGTAAATCCTGTGAAGTAGATTTTTTTTCATAATAGAAAAATGGGCAGTAATAAGAAATTATATTACTGCCCATTTTTTATTTTTTTTATAGTATTATAGGTAACAGTATAAAGAATCTATTTGCTAATTATTCTGCACATCACCCTTTAATCTTTGACTTTTACACCATTAACCCTTAATAGCCATAATTCGGCTGATATATTTTCCTAGTATATCAAATTCAAGATTTATAATACTGCCTTCTTTAATTTGGTGGAAGTTAGTAAAATCGTGAGTGTAAGGAATAATGGCAACAGAGAAACGATCGTCTTTACTGTTAACTACAGTTAAGCTAACTCCATTTACCGTAACCGAACCTTTTTCAACGGTCATGTATCCCTGAGAAGCTTTTTCTTTATCTATTTCGTATTGAAAAGTGTAATACCAGCTTCCATCAGCTTCTTTAACTTCAATACATTTAGCTGTTTGGTCAACATGTCCCTGAACGATATGGCCATCTAAACGACCATTCATCACCATACTTCTTTCTAAATTAACCTTATCGCCAATGTTTAAAACACCAAGGTTCGACTTGTCTAAAGTTTCTTGAATAGCAGTAACAGTATAAGTTTTATCAGTTTTCTTTACTACAGTTAAACATACCCCATTGTGAGCAATACTTTGATCGATTTTTAGTTCATCTACAAAAGAGCATTCCATTGTAATATGAAGATTACTTTTGTCTTTTTCAAGAGCAGTGATAACTGCTGCTTCTTCTACTATTCCTGAAAACATATCTTAACTTTTAAATGGTTTTCTTATTAAATAATTCGCAAACAAAATTATAATAATTTCCAATGTGCAAAAAACTTTCTTTGGCTCGTTTCATGACAACGCATTTTTTTGTTTCTTTGAAGGAGTAATGTTAAAAACATTAATTCATGGGAACTACTATCAAAACTACTTATTTAGGAGACCTTAGAACTGAAAATATCCATTTACAATCAGGTTCTAAAATAATTACTGATGCACCAACTGATAACAGAGGAAAAGGAGAAGCATTTTCTCCAACCGACCTATTAGCTACATCATTAGGTAATTGCATTATGACCATTATGGGTATTAAAGCTATGGATAATAATATAGACATTGCAGGCACAGAGTTGAATATTACCAAAATAATGGCCAGTGATCCCAGAAGAGTAGCCGAAGTTATAATGGAATTCAATTTTCCTGATAAAGGATATTCTCAGGAAGAAAAAGAGATGATTGAGAGTGTTGCTGGAATTAGTCCGGTTCCATTAAGTGTTCACGAAAACCTAAAACAAACCATTATTTTTAATTGGTAGAGGAATATATGATTTTAGTTACCGGAGGAACAGGATTAGTTGGAGCGCATCTTATTTATCATTTATTAAAAGACGGAAAACAGGTACGTGCATTAAAGCGAGAATCATCAGATATACAAAAAACAAAGTTTGTATTTGAATTCTATGGGAGTGATACAACAGCTCTATTAGATAAGATACAATGGGTTGATGGTGATTTATTAGATTATGAATCTTTGGAGCTTGCATTAGATGGTGTAAATCAGGTTTTTCATACAGGGGCTTTGGTGTCTTTTAATCCTTCCTTAAGAGATGAGATGCTAAATGTAAATGAAGAAGGAACAGCAAATCTTGTAAATATTTGTGTTGAAAAGAATATCAAGAGATTTTGTTATATAAGTTCAATAGCTACATTAGGTAATTCAAAGAACGGTGAAGTTATCGATGAAATGTCTTATTGGCAAGGAGGAAGAAATCATTCTGCATACAGTATCAGTAAGTATAGGGCTGAAATGCAGGTTTGGAGAGCTACCAAAGAAGGACTTGATGCAGTAATTGTGAATCCATCAGTTATTATAGGTCCCGGAGATTGGAATATGGGTAGTGCTAAAATTGTAAAAACAATCTATAAAGGATTGAAATTTTATACAACAGGAGGTACTGGGTTCGTTGATGTACGTGATGTAGTAGAAGCTTTAATTAAATTGTGTGATAATGACATTGTAAATCAACGCTTTCTGTTAAATGGAGCTAATTTATCTTATCAGGATTTTTTCTCGAAATTAGCTAAAGCCTTAAAAGTAAAAGAGCCCTCAATTGAAGCTGGAAAGAAATTAACAGAATTAGCCTGGAGATTTGAAAAACTAAAGTATATTTTATTTGGATCAGATCCTTTAATTACAAAAGATTCTGCTCGTACATCATTAAAAACAACGCGCTATTCAGGTAAACTAATATCTGAAACAATCGGATTTGAGTACAGATCTATTGACGATACAATTAATGATACTGCTGCTTATTTTCTTAAGACTAACTCTTAATTTTAGATACTCCTCCTGAAACAATATATTTCATTACATCGGCAGAGTTTGCATCGATTTGGGTAACATTTTTACTTGGAATTAAATATAATTCACCAAGCATCCCATACGAACTTGGAAAGTATACGCCAACCATATCTTTTAAACCAATATCTTCAAGTGAAGTAGAAGTAATAAAGCCTAAGCGGTTTAATATTCCATTCTCATCCATTTTAACCATTACAGGTGTATTGAATTTCTTTTCGCCTCCCACAAATGCTGACATTAGGTCTTTTACTGAACTGTATATCATTTTAATAAGAGGAGCTTTTTTCATAAGCTTATCATAAGCTTCTGATATTGGGGATGAAATCAGTTTCTGTCCAATAAATCCTATCAACGTAATTAAAACCAATATAAGTACTAAACCCAATCCAGGAAAGTTGTATTGAGCAAGGAAGCCTTTATGAAAAAACTCCCTGTCCATTATTAATCCATCTGTCCATATAATTGCCACGGCAATGACGTATACTGTAACAGCAAGAGGTACAACATATAATAATCCCTGAAAGAAAAATCGCATTAACTTCTTCATGACAATAGGCTTTCTTTTTGTTTTTTAGTTAGTTTAGATACTATTAAATCATAAGAATGATCTATCAGTTCTTTAATCAGATCAGTTTTTAGGCTTCCATCCATTTCAATGGTATTCCAATGCTGTTTGTTCATATGCCATCCTGGTTTGATAGCTTCAAACTCTTCTCTTAAATCAATTGCTTTTTCAGGATCGCATTTTAAATTTAGCCTTAAGTCTCCATCCAAGTTGATCAAAGCATACATTTTATTAGCTACCTTAAATACAAGAGTAACTTCATCAAATGGAAATCCTTCAGTAGTTCCTTTTTTACTCAAACAATATTCTCTGATCTCTTCAATGTTCATTTGTAGATAAATTATTAGAACTATTCTCAAAGGTACTATTAAATTCAATTCATAGGAGGATAAAAAGCTTCTTCAATATGCTCTACCTTCCAATCATTCCCTTTTTTTATAACAGAAATAACATCAAAACGAACTTCTAAATCTATATCATTCATTAAGATGTAGGCCTCGGCTGCATCAACAAGGTATTTAATTTTTTTATTTGTTATTGCCTCTTTTGGGTGTTCCCAATTCTCAGTGCTTCTGGTTTTTATCTCTGCAATTACAAGTGTTTCATCTTTGGTTGCAATTAAATCTATTTCTTTATGGTTATAAATCCAGTTTTGTTCAAGTATCTCATATCCGTTTGAAATTAAATAATGTGCAGCGTGTTGTTCTCCTGCTTTTCCAAGGTTATTATGTTCGGCCATTTTTATTTTAAATATACATCTTATATTGAAATTAAACTGGTCTGATCTTCTTGTATATTTAGTTCCACTTTGTCGCCTAAAATAAGAGGGAAGTTGGTTTCTATATGACCTGAAGGGAAATTAAAGGCTATTGGAAAATCATAATCTTCAACACTTTTATATATAATTTCTTCTATAGATTCTCCAAAAGGAGTTTCGTTATCTTTCATGTCGGTAAATTGACCTACAACTAAGCCATTTAGTTTCTCAAGAACTCCTCCTAATCTTAAATTATACATTACTCTGTCTAAATGATATAAATACTCCGATAGATCTTCTATAAATAATATCTTGCCTGTTGTATCGATTTCATACTTAGTTCCTCTTAATGCATGTATAAGAGATAAGTTCCCTCCAATAAGTTCTCCTACTGTTTTTCCTAATCTGTTGAATGGAAATGGATTGATGATGTATTCAGGGGATTCACCTTCTAAAAATGAGATGAGTATATCAATATCAATTCCCGTATCGGTATAATTTAGAAAACTTTTGCACATTGGTCCATGGATACTGGCAATTCCTTGTTTTTGAATAGCAGCATGCAGTACTGTAATATCGCTAAATCCAATTACCCATTTGGGCCTGGCTTTAAACAGGGTAAAATCTAACTGGTCTATAATTCTTATGACTCCATATCCACCACGTGTACAAAGTATAGCACTAACCTCATTATCATCTAACATGGCTTGTAAATCATTTCTACGGTTCCAATCCGTAGAAGAGAAGTTAAAATGATGATCGTGAATATGAGGAGCCAACTTAACCTTGTAGCCAAAACTTTCAATTCGTGTAACAGCTTGGTCAACGATGTTTTTATCAATTCTGCCAGCTGGTGCTACGATGCCAATAGTGTCTCCCTTTTTTAAAGATGGCGGGTATATCATGAGTTCTTTTGTTTTATTAAAAATCAAAACTACAAAATATTCTCATTTTCCTTATCTTTGCGCAAATAACAGAATTATATTTTGTAATCCGGGCTTATTTTGGTCGGATTTTGTTTTTATCATGTGTTAATTATAATAGTACAAATGGATAATTTTAAAAGAACACTAGTTACTACCGCTCTCCCTTATGCTAACGGGCCTGTTCATATTGGTCACCTTGCCGGAGTTTATGTGCCAGCTGATATTTATGTAAGATATCTGCGAATGAAAGGTGAAGATGTGATCTTAATTGGTGGTTCAGATGAACATGGTGTTCCTATTACTTTAAAGGCGAAAAACGAAGGTGTAACTCCTCAGGATATTGTAGATAGATATCATGGAATTATTAAAAAGTCTTTTGAGGAATTTGGAATTACATTTGATATTTATTCTAGAACAACAACTGAAACTCATTATAAAACTGCTTCAGATTTTTTTAAAACTCTTTATGAGAAAGGAGAATTTATTGAAAAAGAATCTGATCAATATTACGATGACGAAGCTAAACAGTTTTTAGCGGATAGATATATTACAGGTACTTGTCCTCATTGTGGCAATGATGGAGCCTACGGTGATCAGTGTGAGAGCTGTGGTACTTCTTTAAATGCAACAGACCTTAAAAATCCAGTTTCTGTAATTTCAGGAAGTGTACCTGTGATTAAAAAGACTAAACACTGGTACTTACCTTTAGATAAACATGAACCATTTTTAAAGAAATGGATTTTAGAAGATCATAAAGAGTGGAAGGCTAATGTTTATGGTCAGTGTAAATCCTGGATCGATCAAGGTTTACAACCACGTGCAGTAAGTCGTGATTTGGATTGGGGTGTACCAGTGCCTGTTGAAGGTGCTGACGGAA
Organism: uncultured Saccharicrinis sp.; assembly: GCA_963666825.2. Taxonomy (GTDB): domain Bacteria; phylum Bacteroidota; class Bacteroidia; order Bacteroidales; family Marinilabiliaceae; genus Saccharicrinis. Next base: position 5,590,069 of record OY763044.2, read on the forward strand.
AAGTGCTTTATGTATGGTTTGATGCTCCAATTGGATATATTTCAGCTACTAAAGAATTAACTCCTGAATGGGAAACTTATTGGAAGGATAAAGAAACCAGATTACTTCACTTTATTGGTAAGGATAATATTGTATTCCACTGTATTGTTTTTCCTTCAATGTTAAAAGCTGAAGGTTCTTATAATTTACCTGAAAATGTTCCTGCTAACGAGTTCTTAAATCTTGAAGGTGATAAAATTTCTACATCGAGAAATTGGGCTGTTTGGTTACATGAATATCTTGAAGAATTTAAAGATCAGCAGGATGTGCTTCGTTACGTTTTGGCTGCGAATGCTCCTGAAACAAAAGATAATGATTTTACCTGGAAAGATTTTCAGGCAAGAAATAATAATGAGTTAGTGGCTATTTTAGGAAACTTTGTAAACAGAGCCATAGTTTTAACTCATAAATATTACGATGGCAAAACTCCTGAAATGGGCAATGTAGTCGAAGATTTTGACAAGCAAACTCTGGATGAAATTGCTGAAATTGTAAATCGTGTACAGTCTAGTTTAGATAGTTTCCGTTTCCGCGAAGCGATTAAAGAGATGATGAATTTAGCCCGTCTTGGAAATAAATATCTGGCAGATACAGAGCCTTGGAAACTGATCAAAACAGATGAGGAGCGCGTTAAAACCATCATGAATATTTCATTGCAGATTACTGCGAATTTGGCTGTTTTAATGGAACCATTTATTCCATTTAGTGCGGTGAAATTGCAGAATATGTTGAATATATCAGGTTTAAATTGGGCAGATTTAGGACGTACCGATATGATACAGCCAGGCCACTTAATTAATAAACCAGAGTTGTTGTTTGCTAAAATTGAAGATGAAACTATTCAGCTTCAATTGGATAAATTAGAGGCTACAAAAACGGCTAATGAAGCTGCAAGTAAAATAGTTACACCGGCAAAAGACAATATATCTTTTGATGATTTTACAAAAATGGATATCCGAATTGGAATCATTTTAGAAGCCGAAAAAGTTGCTAAAACAAAAAAACTTTTAAAATTATTAATTGATACAGGTATTGATAAAAGAACCGTAGTTTCCGGTATTGCAGAATACTATCAACCTGAAGATATTATTGGTAAACAGGTAAGTATTTTGGTGAACCTTGCACCAAGAAAAATCAAAGGAATAGAATCACAAGGTATGATTTTAATGGGAGAGGATGCTAATGGAGAATTAGTATTTATCCAACCATCAAAAGAAATTAAACCAGGTTCTGAAGTTAGATAAGAAATTAATACATTATAGAAACAAGAAAGGCTGCTATTTTATTAGCAGCCTTTTCTGTTTTATCTGATTTAAACTTAGTTTTTTGTAAATAACCAGGCAGAGCTATATCCATTTACTTTGCGGTATTTATTTAAAGCTAATGTTGCGTCATCCTTATTTGTAAATGCTTCCAATGAAACTCTGAATCTACCTTTTTGACTATATAGAATTTCAGCTGAACTAATACCTCTGTTGTTTAATTTAGAAATGAAATCTTTTGCAGGCTTTTCGTATTTAAAACTACCGCCAATTATAAAATATTGATTCTCGTTAATTTGAGTTTGAATGGAAACATCCTCTTTAACCTCTTCAGTTGAATTAAAGATTTCAGTTGTTTCTTTTAGATCAATATTGTTTTCGATAGTTTCAGTTGATTCTGTGGATGTTTCCATCTGTGGAATCATATCCGAGAAAGAACTAAAGTCCGGTGTATTCTCGATAGGAGGAGAAATAAAAATCAGTCCTAAAATTAAGGTAATACTAGCCGCAATTTGACGAACACTTCTTGATTGTAATGTTCTTCTAACAAATTGTCTTGATCTGTCACTTTGCTCTCTGTCTTGTTCTAGAGTATTGAAATGAAATGTGCTTAATCCAAAACTTTCTGTAGCAAAAGCATTATTCTTATTTGGCGTAAAATAAGGATTGCCTTGGCTGTCTGCTTTTAAGGTACCAATATTTGAAAATTGAAGTGATTCACCTTTTACTAATTGATACTTTAATATGCTAATATGTTTTAACAAACGATCCTGGACTTCTTCATATGAAAGCTTTTCACATTTTGAAATGTAATTTATTAAAAGGCCATCGTTATGAGCAAGACTTTTATTAAAACCTATTTCTCTGCTCGGAGGTGTGAATACTCCCGTTTTCTCATTTAACTGTGCGGTAATATTGTTAGCAACAAAGCCACCTAAATTAGGTACTATGACACAGTCATACTGATATAAAAGATCTGATATGTGTTTTTCTAGATTAAGCATAGTACAAAAATAATAAAATTATACATGAAAGTACATAGGTGTTTTTAACATCTGTTGATAAGGTGTTGAAAACTAGATAAAACCAACCAGTACCTACCTGTTTATTATATTTATAAACAGAGTGTTATAAAAATATATTTGTTTTAATGTATTTAATATGACAAGTATTTTATTATTTTTACGTACTCAATAAAAAGAAGTTTTAATATAATAAAAGATATGAGCAAACAAATCTTAGTAACTGGAGGAACAGGTTATATCGGTTCGCATACTGTTGTGGAATTACAAAATTCTGGTTTTGATGTAGTTATTGTCGATAATCTGTCTAATTCACAGATTGAAGTATTAGATAATATTGAAAAAATTACAGGAATTCGTCCTGCATTTGAGAAATTTGATTTATCAGATAGTGAATTGACAGATCAGTTTTTTCAGAAGTATACAGATATTGAAGCGATTATTCACTTTGCTGCATTTAAAGCTGTTGGAGAATCTGTTCAAAAGCCTTTAGAGTATTATAGAAATAATATAAACTCTTTGCTTAATCTTTTATCAGGAATGAAGAAATATGGTGTACAACACATGGTATTTTCATCTTCATGTACCGTATACGGACAGCCGGATAAATTACCAGTTACAGAGGAAACACCAAGAAAAGAGGCTGAATCTCCTTATGGAAATACAAAAGCAATCTGTGAGGATATCATGCGTGATTTTTGCAAAGTAAATGAAGATACAAACTGTATTGCTCTTCGTTATTTTAATCCTATCGGTGCTCATGAGTCAGGTTTAATTGGTGAATTACCTGTAGGTGTACCTAACAATCTTGTGCCTTTTATTACTCAAACGGCAGCAGGATTAAGAGATGAACTTAGTATTTTCGGTGAAGACTATGATACACCGGACGGAACAGCTATAAGAGACTACATTAATGTTGTAGATCTTTCAAAAGCTCATGTTGTTGCTATTAATAGATTGATTGAAAACAAAAAGAAAAACAATTACGAATTCTTTAATGTAGGAACAGGGGAAGGTTATTCAGTAATGCAATTGGTTAAAGCATTTATTGAAGTAACAGGTGTCGATTTAAAGTATAAGGTTGTTGGAAGAAGAGGTGGAGATATTGAAAAGATCTGGGCAGATACATCATACGGTAATTCAGAGTTAGGATGGAAGTCTGAAAAAACTCTTGAAGAAACACTTGCTTCTGCATGGAAGTGGGAAAAGAATGTAAGAGGTTTAAACTAAATTTCTTCAAAATGCGATACTAAAGGTTGTTCATATTAGGACAACCTTTTTTATTAAGAGATTTAGTTATAGACAATATATAATAAAGAGAGGGATCATATGGATCCCTCTCTTTACTTAAACCTAAACCTTAATTTATTATGAAAAAAAAACTTCAATTTTAATGGAAAGATAATTAACCGGAGTACTAAAGACTCCGGTTAATAAACTTAAACCCTAACCTAATGTGTGAAAAACTCTTTTGCCTTTCAATAATTTAATTACAAAGCAGATGCCACAAAATCCGCTCTTGTATAAATTAACAACAATTAACAAAAAGGTGTGATTTACTAACTAATAACCAGAGTTTCTATGTTATTATATTCTTGTTTAAGTATCTAATTGCAGAGTACTATGTTTTTATCTATTTTTAGCACTTCAAAAACGTAAAATCATGATGGATAAATTAAAATCATTTCTTCCTTATATAGGTTCAATTGTCTTATTTATAGTTTTAAGCTTTGCCTATTTTAGTCCTGTTTTGGAAAATAAAGAGCTTCCTCAGTTAGATCAAAGTCATGCTATTGGTATGGCTCAGGAGTTAAAGTCTTTTGAAGCAAAAACTGGCGAAAAATCACAGTGGACGAATAGTATGTTTGGTGGTATGCCGGCATATCAAATTAAGGGGGATTCTTCGAAAAATATTTATTCTTATATAAACAGAATATCAAGGTTAGGGTTACCGTATAAAACCGTAGCTATACTTTTCTTGTATATGTTAGGTTTTTATATATTCTTATTGAGTTGTAAACTTGATAAATGGATGAGTTTAATAGGAGCTATTGCTTTTGCTTTTGGTTCCTATAACTTAATTATTATTATAGCCGGGCATATTACAAAAGCATATACTATTGCTTTAATGGCACCTGTTATTGCAGGTGTTTTATATACCTATAATAGAAATAGATGGATTGGAGGTTTGTTTACTGCCATTGCACTGGGACTTCAGATTGCATATAATCATGTACAAATTACTTATTATTTAGCATTGTTAGTTGGTATCATTGTAATATCCAGGCTTGTATATGCTGTAATTAATAAAACTCTTGCTGCTGTGGCAAAATCTACAGGAGTACTTGTTATTGCTGCTTTTTTGGCTATACTGCCAAATATATCTAATTTATGGACGACTTATGAGTATGGGAAATATAGTATTAGAGGAAAGTCTGATCTGCAGGCAAATGAAGGAGAGAAAGCGCATAGCGGATTAGATAAAGATTATGCTTTAGATTGGAGTTTGGAACCTATCGGTACATGGACTTTATTAGTACCAAATGCAGTTGGTGGCGCATCAGAGGCTATTGGTGCAAATAAGGATGCGTTAAAAGAAGTGGATAGCCAATTTAAAGAAACTGTGGCTTCTCAAAGTCAATATTGGGGAGGACGAACTTTTACTTCAGGACCTGTTTATGCTGGTGCAATCATCTGTTTTCTGTTTTTACTTGGAATTTTATTTTATAAAGGTCCGGATAAATGGTGGTTAATTGCCGGAACAATATTTTCATTCTTTTTATCGTGGGGTAAACACTTTCCTGCCTTTACCGATTTTATGTTTTATCATTTCCCTCTGTATAATAAATTCCGTACAGTTGAAATGGCAATGGTAATAGCATCATTTACGATTCCAACATTAGGATTTTTAGGTTTGAGGGAGGTTTATAATAATCCAAATCTTATTAAAGAAAAGAGTTGGAAGTTTTTGTTAGCATTCGCTTTGTCCGGAGGCGTAAGTTTATTGTTCTATCTTTTCCCTGCTGCTTTCTTTAATTTTATAAGCGATATGGAATTAAGTGCAATATTGCAACAAAAACAACAGTATATACAGCAAAATGCAGCTCAGGCTACACAAGTTTCTCAGTATTTTGATGGTTTGCTATATAACCTGAAATTGGCAAGGATGAGTTTGTTAAAAGCAGATGCGTTTAGGAGTTTTGCTTTTATTTTAATTGCTTCCGGATCTCTATGGTTATTCGCTACAAATAAATTGCCTCGAAAATACGTCGTTTGGGGATTGGGCTTGTTGATTATTATAGATCTTTGGAGTGTAGATAAAAGATATTTAAATAATGATCATTTTCAAAGTAAGAAGAAGATAAGTCAAACTTTCGAATTAACTCCATCCGACATAGCTATTAATGCTGTTCAAAAAGGAAGTGAAAGAGTATTTACTATATACAGAAATCCATTTACAGAAGTTAATACGTCATACTATCATCAATCAATTGGAGGATTTCATGGGGCTAAGTTAAGAAGGTATCAGGATCTAATTGATTTTTATTTAGCAAAGGATTTGCAAACGCTTACTTCCATATTACAAAAGCAAGGAAGTGAACTTGCGGTACAGGAAGAACTTGCTCAAATGCCTGTTTTAAATATGTTGAATGCAAAATATATTGTTTATAATCCTAATGCCGAACCAATAATCAATGAAAATAATCTTGGCGATGTTTGGTTTGTAAAAGAAACCTATCCTGTAGAATCTCCGGATGCTGTTATTGATGCCCTAGGATATGTTGACTTAAAAGAAAAAGCAGTTGTTAATGTATCTGAATTTCTAAGTCTTAATAATTATAAGGTGGATTCAATTCAGGGAAGTATAACATTAAAGGATTATGAACCCAATCAATTGACTTATAAATATGAGACATCACAAGAACAATTAGCAGTATTTTCTCAGATTTATTATCCTAAAGGTTGGAATGCCTATGTGGATGGGAAATTAATTGATATTTACCGTGCCAATTATATTTTAAGAGCTGTTCAGCTTCCTGCAGGAAATCATGAGTTGGTTTTCAAATTTGAGCCAAAATCATATAAAATGGGGCAACTTATTGCGCTGTTAAGCTCAATAATAATATTACTGCTGGTTTTATTTGTAGGTTATAAATATTGGAAAGAGAAGAATTAAATGAAATAGAAATTTATAGAACTGGGGGCTTATATTTAGCTCCCTTTTTTATTTGAATTGAATTGCAGTTATTGAAATGTCATCAAATACAGAACCAATTTCTAATTGCTCGTTTATTAAGCTTTTAAGTTGGTGCATATTCTTTTCAACATCATATTTGTTAGAAATAATATTTTCAACAGCTTGCATTCCTGATTCAACTGCACCGCCGGTTTCTAACTCTACTAAACCGTCTGTAAATGCTAAAAATTTAGCTTCGTGAGGTACTTTAATCTTACCAATTTCTACCGAAGGAATCTCATCTAGCATACCTAGTCCTATGCAGCCTTTATCCAGGTTATACATATGCCTTTTTTTTGGATCAAAAAGCATTGGAGGCAAATGTCCTGCGTTTACATAAGATAATTTTCTTGTGATCGTATTATATTTCCCAAGAAACATTGTGATAAACTTCTCACTATTGGCACTTTTGTTAACCTTATGATTTAGCATGTGTACTAATTTCTTAAGGTTAATTCTTGGTGTAAAAAGGGCTCTGAATACAGCCTGAAAATTAGACATGATCATAGCTGCAGAAATACCTTTCCCTGATACGTCAGCAATGCAAAATCCCAATACGTTTTTAGAAAGTTTGATAAAATCGTAATAATCTCCTCCTACTTCAAATTGAGGATGGTAGAAGGTATGAATAGAGTATTTTGTGCTAATTGGTAAATGATTGTCGGCAGGTACTAACTGAGTCTGGATTCTTGAAGCAAGTTCCATCTCCTTACGCATTACTTCCTGTTGGAGTAGCTCTTCCTGCATCCTTTTGTTTTCAATGAAAACAATAATCAGATTTGAAATAATCTGTATTAACTTAAGGTGTTTTATGGTTGGACTAATACCCTGGTGTTCTTCATCAACATCACCAATTAATACAAATCCAATAGCCTTAAAACGATGAAATAATGGAATTACTGCATCGAATCCCTTAAGTTGAGGCGGATGAGAAATTGTAATGTTTTCAATATTTTTATATTGTATTAAGTCTCTCTCAACATCAATATTTAAAACTTCGGTTTTGGTAACGCCTGAATTCAAAAGGTTTTTCCACTTTCCATTTATTTGAGTAAAAACCAATACTTTTCCAACTTCAAGTTCTTCTCTTAGAAGTATTTCAAACTCTGAAAGCAGATCTTCAATACTGTGATCCTCATTAATTGTCTGAGCAATATCCAGTAAAATATTCAATCTGTCTTTAAAGAGACGTAATCTTTTTTTCTGAAGTTGGGTTACCATTTTAAATTATTAAATCCTTTGGGTAGGTAAGTTATTAATTTTTTTAATGCGAAAACAGATGTTTGCTAATTAAAAAAGCCCCGTTCGTATGACAGGGCTTTAAATTGTAATCGAAATTTATTTTTTTACTCTTTCAACGTAAGATCTGTCACGTGTATCAACTTTAATCCAATCATCTGTATCTACAAATAAAGGTACCATGATAGTTGCACCTGTATCGATTGTAGCTGGTTTTAATGAATTTGTTGAAGAAGTATCACCTCTAACACCTGGTTCTGTATAAGTAACTTGGAACTCAATGTGCATTGGAAGATCAACTAATAACGGAGTTTCTGTATCAGCGTGATATACAACTTCACAATTTAATCCGTCTTTTAATAAGTCGTGGTTTTCAATTAATTTTTCTTCAATAGGTACTTGTTCATAAGTTTCATTGTTCATGAAAATGTAACCCATTTCGTCTTTGTATAAATATTGATAAGATCTACGTTCTACACGTTGTTCATCAATTTTATGTCCTGCTGAAAAGGTGTTATCAATTACTTTTCCAGTTGAGATACTCTTTAGTTTAGTTCTCACAAAAGCAGGTCCTTTCCCAGGTTTCACATGCTGAAACTGCACAACTGCATATAAATCGTTTTTGAAAGATATGCACATCCCGTTTCTAATATCAGCTGTTGTTGCCATAGTAATTATAAAAGTATTTAAAAATTATCTTTATGTAAATTAAAGTTTTGCAAAAATAATCAAATACTTTAAATAGCTCGTTTATAAGGAGTAATTAATGTTACTAAAGGTCTGTTTTTTTGAATGTTTTTAATGTCTGATGCAGCTAAAAGAGTTGTTAAGTCCTTTAAATTCTATTAAATCACAAACAAAAGAACCTACTCTTAAATTAACTTTTACTCTAACCGGAATTCTGTTGTCATCTCTCGAAATCCAGATTTTCATGTCTTCTTCTGTTTTAAATGCTCGCCCAACTTCTGTAACAGGATGGAACAGGTAGCATTCCATTTTACCATAATCGGTATTGATTGTTTCTGTACGGATGTACTTAATTCTTAGAGGGAAGATTTCATCGCTAAAGTAGGTTGTATATGCTAGTACATCTCCTTTTTTCAGGTCGTCATTAAAATCAAATTTTCTGGCGTAGTAGAATGCGGAAAGTATGTCCTGAATATTTTGGGGAACTTTTACTAAACCTGATTTTTTGCTATTGATAGTTATGGAATCATCTGTAACTGCAGAGTAGTCATAGGTTACATCATTGTAGTATTTGTAACTGCCTTCATTAATATCCCTTATTGACTTTACAGGTTGGTTAGTTTCTTTATTTATAAAGCTAACATAGCTATCGCGGATTTTATAAAGTGCATCAACAAGTCCTGTTGCTTTTGCACTTAGCTCAACATAGTTGCATGCTATATTGTTCCAGGTTGTATCTTTAACGGAAAAAGTAACATATCCTCCAGTAATAAAACTGTATCGAATACTGTATTTCAGGAATTCACCAGGGTGAAATGCATCTGTGCTTGAAGCTTTTGTTCCTTGAGAATTAGATATTATTGATATTGCGAAAAAAATCGTAATTGATGCAATTTTCTTATAATTAATCATATAGTTCTGGTATTAATTACCTTTAAAAATAGCAATTATTAAGCCAATAATGTAAAGGATTAATATCAGAGTTTTTGAATATTGGAATAAATTGGGTTAAAAGATGTTCTTCTTTGGTGTAGTGGCAACAAAATCTTTTAAATAAAAAGGTTCGAAATATGCTACGTCTTCAAATTCTTGATTTTGAAATTTTTTATAAGCTGTTTTAACCATGTTTGAGGCCAAAGGTGCTTTGTTTTCAATGAAAATAGCATTTTCACTCAGGATAGTATCTTTACATTTAGCCGCTCCATCACCTAAAAATATAATTGATTTTCCTGCTAATTCTTTGCTAAAACTGTTTTCGTCAATTATTTCAGCAGTAATATCGTTAAGCAGTGTAATGTTATAATCAAATAATGCTGTATAAACCTCCATTCGTCTGGCATCAATCATTGGACAAATAAGAGTCTCTTCATTTAGATTCTCATTATCAAGAGCAGCAGTAGCTAATGCTTCTAAAGATGTAATTGCAATCAATGGTTTATTTAGTGCATAGCATATTCCTTTTGCAACAGATACTCCGATTCTTAATCCTGTATAAGATCCCGGACCGCTACTTACAGCAACAGCATCAATATCTTTAATGTATATGTCATTTAATCCTTCAAATAATTCCTGAATAAAAACAGTTAAATGCGTAGCATGTGAATTTGCTTCGTACAACTCTTTCTTTGCAATAATATTGTCATTTTCAGAAAGACAAACAGAACAAACTTTTGTTGATGTTTCTAGAGAAAGTATTAATGCCATTGTATACAGTTTATTAAAAATGCAAAAATAGTTTTTTCAGTGGATAATTTTATATTAAAGTAAGTTTATGACTTTTAATAATCGTTTTTATAAAATGAGATTATATCTGTAAAAAGGATTTTTTAGGTTTTTTGTTCTGTATGACTAGTCCTAAATAAGAAAAAGGGGAACTTAATTATAAGTAACCCCTTTTCTCTAACCTAAACCTAACTATATGAAAAATCAACACTAACTTCGCTAACTACCAATTATTAATTTTTTAATAATTTACCCTGGACAACACCATTGTTAGTTGTTAATTTATAAAATACTAATCTGTCACTAATATTACCTCCCTGGTATGTAAATGTATACTCAATATTGGCTAAAAAGGTTCCAATATATATTGTTTTAATTTTCTCACCATAAGTATTATAAAGGGCCAATTCTCCTTCTGTATCATTCATGGAAAGAATTGAGAAATTGATATTTTCTTTAAACGGATTTGGATAAGCTTTTACCTCTAAGCCTTTGTCCGAGGTTCCATCTTCATATATATCTATAACCTGAATGGTATACCCATTAGCTGCTTTGTAAGCTATGTTTATGGATTCCGGTAATTGTCCGGAATCGAAACAAGCTTCAAACTCAACTTTAAACTGATTGTTTCCAGATTGTCCAAAATGCTCAATATTATCAATCTTGAAACCATATAATCCTGTTGTAGGATCTGTAAAATTGCTTTCAACCGGATAATTATTTGAATTATACACTGAATTGATTGTGGCATTATCTAAACCAACTGTTAAGTGCGATAATTCATGATCACATTCTCCATTGGTATATACTGTCATGAAAAATGTATAACAACCGCTTTCGTCAACAGGAGTTATCGATGTTATTTTACTATAGAAACAATCTGTATAATCACTTTCATCTACTGAGTCGTCACCTGTATTGTTGTCATTATTTGTATTATCATCAGTGTTGTTATCTGAATCATCAGTGTTATTATTTGCTTCAGTGCAAGATAAACTGATGGTGTCAGAAGCCATACATCCCTCACTATCCATAATCGAGTATATAACATTAGCAGAACCCGTACCGACAAAAATCGATAGATTATCAATAGTTGAATTTTCAATATACCATGAGTCATCAGCTGAAATAACCTCCCATGTATAAGTATCTGCTCCTTCCCAAGCAGAATATATTGTCAACCCTCCGGTTTCGCACATAATTTCCTGTGTAGGAGGTGTTATTTGTGCACTTACTACATTTGCCTCTGAAATAGTGAAGCTGGTACTTGCATAACATCCGTTTGCATCAATTACTTCAACATTATATTCTCCTGGTAATAAAGCATCCCTTGTTTGTGAGGTATTATCATCAGACCAATTTATTTGATATGGAGCACTTCCTCCTGTAATAATAATCTCTGCAGCTCCTGTCGAAGCTCCTCCACAAGATGGTTGTGAAACATTAGCATCAATATTTAGCGTAGTTTCAGAACTTGATATAACGATAATCTCAGTAGTTTCACATCCCAATGCATCTTTTATTGTTACTTCATATTCTCCTTCAGCATTTACAGAAAATGTACTTGAAATTTCATTTCCGTTATAGAAGAACTGGTATGGATCAAGACCTCCAGAACCTGATAAGTTAATGTTGATGTCTTCATTACCTTCACAATTGCGTGGTGAAATTGAATAATTAATGTTCAAAGCCTGTCGATCCGCAAGGTTTACAGAACGAGTGACAGAACAACCATTGGCATCAGTTACTGTAACTTTATACCTGCCTGAAGAAATATCAGATAAAACAGAAGTTGTGTCTCCGGTATCCCATAAATAAGTATATGGAGCTGTACCGTAATATACATTTGTTACTGATATTTCACCATCATCACCACCATTACATGTTGGATTTACTACTGCAGTAGATAATGATAGAGAAGAGATGCCAATATAAGTTGACTTGGTAAGTGAACAACCATTCGCATCAGTTACAGTCAAACTGTATGATCCTGAATTTACAGATGAAAGATTTGCTGTTGTATCATTATTGGACCACAAATACGTGTATGGTTCAGTTCCTCCAGCTACCCAACTTGTAATTTCACCTTCACCTTCCTGATGACATAACAGATAATTAGGTGTTAGCTTAATATCTAAATCAGTGTTTTCAGTTATTGTAAATGAGGCTGACATGGTACATCCAACAGAATCAAAAACTCTTAGTAAATAGGTTCCTGCATAAATATCATTTAGATCTTCAGTTGTTTTATCTCCTGTCCATACATAAGAATAAGGAGGTGTACCGCCGGAAACAGTTACATCGATACCTCCATCATTATTATTGCAAGAAGCATGTGTGATATCACCTTCAATTGTGATTGGAGATTCTGGTTGATTTAATTCAGTAGTTAAACTGATAGATTCCCCAGTATCATCAGTAATGGTTACCTCGTATTCACCTACTCTTAAACCGGAAATGTTTTGTGTAATACTTCCATTGCTCCATGCATAACTATAAGGAGGAGTTCCTCCGGTAACATCGGTATAAATAGCCCCATTGTTTCCTCCATAACAAGAAATGTTATCTTGAGTTAAGGAAGCTGATAATTTATTTTGGTTTTCAATATCCTGATAAAAAACACATGTCCCAGCTTTGTAGGCGACGGTTATTTTATCTAATATGCTTTGTAAGCAGTCTTCATTATCTGAGCAAACTGTATATTCTACAGTAAAAACCCCGGCAGTTTTATCTTCTCCAAAATTTGAAATATTGTCAATTTTGAACCCGGAGATACCCGTTGTTGGGTCTGTTGAAGGACTTTCAATATCCCATCCTCCGGAGTTGCTTACATTGCTAATTTCACCGCAAGGAACACCTACTGTAAAGTGAGATAAAGCTGATGAACATGAGTCCCCTGCAAAAACTTCTAACTTTATGGTTAAACAGCCATCTGTAAGTTCGCTCGAAATAATTTGAGAGTAAAAACAATTAACACAGTTCTGACCTTTAAGTGTGTTACTGTCAGACTGTGCAATTGTATTAGTTGAGAATGAAAAGGACAATAATATACCCAAAAATAGAAGTATACCAAGTGCTTTCCCATTTTTCAGGTAGCTCTTATCTTGCTTAAGCATGTGTTGTGTTGTTTTGTGTTGTTATGCTTATTACGCTGGGTAATGTAAAAGGTTACTTTAATCAAAAAAAAATGAAGGTTAATCTAAAAAAATAAGAATCTGCTATGTGAATTTTGATCTGCTGTTACACTTTTTTGATTATGATAATTTGTTACTTTTGTTATTCTATATGAAATAAATAAGAAAATAAATGAACGAAAAAGATCTTCCGGCAAAGGAAAAACAACTTTTGTTGGATAAGAGATATCTTAGAATGGCATATATCTGGGCCGAAAATTCATATTGTAAAAGAAGGCAGGTTGGGGCTTTGATTGTTAAGGAAAAGATGATTATCAGTGATGGCTATAATGGAACGCCATCTGGTTTTGAAAATAATTGTGAAGATGAAAACAATATTACAAAACCATATGTTCTACATGCTGAAGCCAATGCCATCACGAAAGTTGCCCGATCGAATAATAGCTCAGAAGGAGCAACTTTATATGTTACTTCATCTCCGTGTATTGAATGTGCAAAATTAATTGTTCAGGCAGGAATTGGAAGGGTTGTTTACAGTGAAAAGTATAGAGTAGAAGATGGAATTAATCTTTTATCTCGCGCAGGCATTGACATTATTCATCTGGAGGTTGAAGAATAGAAAATTAAAAGACATATTTAAATATGAGTTATAAAAATACCAAAAGACAGATCTTACAACCAATACTTTTTGCTGTTATTTTAATAGCAGGAATATATATTGGTTATGCTGTATTACCAGGAAATGTTGGAAGTAATAAATCCTTGGTTATTTATCCTCAGACAAATAAGATTGATGCAATTCTTAATTTGATTAATGAGGAATATGTTGATACAGTGGATACTAAAAAGATGCAGGAAGATATTATTCCTGATTTACTAAAGAAACTTGATCCTCACACTGTATATATACCTGCCAAAGATTTGCAAAGTGTAAATGAAGAACTTTCAAGTAATTTTGGTGGGATAGGAGTACAATTTAGTATCCAAAAAGATACAGTAATGGTTGTGGCTGTTGTCTCTGGAGGTCCATCTGAAAAAGTAGGTGTTTTACCAGGTGACAGAATTGTTAGTGTTAATGACAGTGTAATAGCAGGAAATGGTATTGAAAACTCTGTTGTGCTAAAGTTACTTCGTGGAGAAATGGGCACAAATGTTACAATTGGAGTTATACGAAGAAACTTAAAAGAGCCTTTAAAGTTTGAAATTACCAGAGGTAAAATTCCTATCGAGAGTGTGGATGTATCTTATATGGTAACTGATGAGGTTGGTTATATAAAGGTGAGTCGATTTGCAATGAATACCTATGCTGAGTTTTTAACTGCCTTAGCAAAGTTAAAAGCACAAAGCTGTAAAAAATTGATCATCGACTTTAGAGGCAATTCAGGTGGTTATCTTGAAGTGGCAATTAATCTTTGTAATGAATTTTTACATGATAAGGATATGATTGTTTACACAGAAGGAAAAGCTAATCCTCGTCAGGAAGTTCATGCAAATGGAAAAGGAACCTGTCAGGATACGGAAGTTGCAGTACTTATTGATGAATTTTCAGCTTCAGCCAGTGAGATTTTTGCAGGTGCTATTCAGGATAATGACAGAGGTGTTGTTATGGGACGTCGTTCATTTGGAAAGGGCTTGGTTCAGAATCAAATACCGTTGCCAGATGGGTCTGCGCTTAGACTAACTATTGCCAGATATTATACTCCTTCGGGAAGATGTATACAGAAACCTTATGATAATGGTACCGAAGAGTATTATAAAGATATTATGGAGCGTTATCAGCACGGGGAATTTTTTAACAGAGACAGTATTGATGTAAATGATTCACTTCAATATACTACAAAAAAAGGAAGAGTTGTTTATGGAGGTGGAGGTATAATGCCAGATGTTTTTGTACCTCGTGATACAAGCGGATTAACGAGTTATTATTATAAGGTTAGAGAAAGTGGCTTGATTTACAGATTTGCTATAGAATATACTGATAATAATAGAGACCAATTAGAGAAGCTTAACAAGGTAGAAGATGTAAAAGCTTATTTAGATAAACATCCTGTGTTGGATTCATTCATTAAATATGCTTCTAAAGAAGGTGTAAAAATGAACAGAAAAGAGTTTAACATTTCTAAGAATATTATTAATGTTGAATTAAGAGCATATATTGCCAGAAATATTATTGATAATGATGGATTTTACCCTATTATAGGTGAAATAGATGATTTACTAGGTGTTGCTGTTGATAGGTTATCAGAATAAATAAACCACACAATATTATAAGAAAGCCTTGAATTTTGATTCAAGGCTTTTTTTATTGCATAGATATGGTGACATAAAGTTTATCGTATTAACCTTTTCTTTAGGATCATTTAATAAAGTTAAATCTTGGGTGCCATTATGACGCATTTGAAATTGTGGCATAAAAACTGTAACTATGCATTTGTAATAATAACATTACAAGAATTTTAAGAATACAGGAAAATGATTATTGGTTTTATAAGAACACTTCTGATATTGTTTTTGATTTATTACTTGTTCCGTTTTATTGGAAGATTGGTAATGCCTTATTTAGTTTCGAAATTTGTTAACAAAATGACTAATCCGAACTTTAATCAACAACAATATTCAGGTAGACAGAACGGCGAAGATGGAAAAGTAACCATAAAGAAAACAGTGGAACATCAAAAAATGGCTTCCTCAGATGTGGGTGAATATGTGGATTATGAAGAGGTAAAATAAATAATAAAAAAAAGTATATTTTAAGATAAAAATAAAAAGCAGTGCTATGATTTTATAGCACTGCTTTTTTACGATTCAAAATGTGATTGGGTAAATCTTCTATATTTTAAAATAGTCTATTATATCATTTAATTTATCAGCAAGCGTTGACAAGTCTTTTGCACTTTCTGTAAATAGGTTTGCCGATACAGAGTTTTGTTGAGTCACTTCATTTAATTCCTGGATAGCATTGTTAACTTGTTGCGCACCACTTTGCTGTTCAATGCTTGATGCTGAAATCTCACTGACTAGCAGAGCTGTTTCTTCAATATCAGGAATAATACTTTCAATTTCTTTACCTGATTCTTCAGATACTT
Organism: uncultured Saccharicrinis sp.; assembly: GCA_963666825.2. Lineage (GTDB taxonomy): Bacteria > Bacteroidota > Bacteroidia > Bacteroidales > Marinilabiliaceae > Saccharicrinis. Next base: position 5,606,497 of record OY763044.2, read on the forward strand.
CTACTCCATGTTTTGTAAGTTCGATGATTTCTTTTGCTGCAGCTTGAGATCTCTCAGCCAGTTTTTTTACTTCACCGGCTACTACAGAAAAACCACGTCCTTGTTCACCAGCTCTAGCTGCCTCAACAGCTGCGTTTAAGGCTAGTATGTTTGTTTGTTGAGCAATCTCATCAATGATTACAATCTTCCCTGCAATTTCTGCCATGGATTCCTCTGTGATCTTGATCGATTCATAACCTTTCTTCATTTTCTCAGAGGCTCTTCTTGATATGCTCTCAGTTTTCTTGGCATTATCAGTGTTTTGAAGTATGGTCGCTACCATTTCTTCCATCGAAGAACTTATTTCTTCTGAAGAGGCAGCCTGGTTGGCAGCACCTTCATTAAGCTTAAGCGCTGAGGATTTTAAAGTATTACTGGATGCATTGATTTCTTGAGAACTGTGCTTAATGTTTTGGACAATTACTTTTATTTGTTTTGTCATGTTTTTTAATGACTTAACAATATCTCCTATTTCATCTTCTCGTGAAATGTTAATTTGTTTTGTAAGGTTCCCATTAGCGATATCTTTGGTGAATTCTGCACTTTCAGTTAATGGTTTTACCATGCCTCCAGCCCAAAAATAGATAATCAGGTAAAAAATCAATAATCCCAAAGCGCCTATGATAACACTGCGGTACATGATTTTATTAACTCCTTTTAATACTACACTTTTAGGAACCTTGATGCCTAAAGTCCATTTTTTTTGAGAGTTGTTGACGTTAATTGTAGCTAATGAAATATACCAGTCTTTACCATCCTGACTATATTCAAAATAAGCTAAATCATGCTCAGTTGCATATTGAATCTTTTCGTTTATTTGAAGTGAATCAAGTGCCCAGTTATCATAGATTGGTTTTCCAATAAGCTCTTTATTGGTATGACCTACAATACTTTTGTTATCAGATAATAAAAATGATACAGCTTCGTCAAAAGGTTGGATGTCAGATACAATCTGTTCCATGTTATCCAGCTTTATATCTACTCCCACAATACCCTTAAATTGACCATCATGTTGTATTGGAACTACAATTGATGTCATTAAAATTCCGGCTAACTCTTTTGTTACAACATCATAATAGGGATCCCAAATATCTGGTTTGTTTTCTTTACGAGCAATATAATAAAGACTGTTAAGATCGTCATTGTTTTTATCTACAGTAGTGAGAGATTGATCTATTTGCCCGTTTAAGCGGTAGAATACATTTCTGATCCTTCCGTTCTTTAAATTATAAGTGGGATCAAGGGCTTTCAATTCCCAAATTTGCCAGGTTGACAAAAAACTAGGATTGTTCTTTAGCCAACTTAATAGCATCGTATTATAAAATGAATCTTCAGGTTTGTTTTCTAAATCAAAATACTCCTCGTAAGTATTAGCAAGTACTAAAGCACCCTCATGAACGGTATTTAATTCACCTTGAATAAGGTTTCGATATTCTAACACTTTTGTGTTAATAATCTCTTCTGAAGTTAATATTGCTTCATTTCTTAGGTTGTAAGTAATATAACCTAAAACCATAGCAAAAATTAAGGTTGAAGATACAAGCACATATGCAAGTAACTTGCCTTTTAATCTAAATTTAAATCGACTCATACACAATACTCTATACAATAATAAATAGTGATAAAGTTTCCCCAATCAATACCACAACCAAATTTAAATCAGTAAATGTTCGTACTATAGTTTATGAGAAAAGGTTTTTAATTTATTTTAAAGGTGTGCCCTTTTAAAATTAAATAAAAGTTAAGAATAGTATGTGTTTTTTACGGGAGCCCCCTTTGAATTAAGGTGGATGATGCAAAAATATATTTTATGTCAGAAGCAAATGTTGAAATTTATCATGTTTTTACTATTTAGAAGAATTTTAAACGAAAAAGGTAGAAATATTTAATTGAATTTATTATTCAGAAATAAAAGTAATTAGTAGTTTAGGCTTTAATAAAAAACTTAATCGATTTAACTTAAAATGCAAATTAGAAACATTTTTACCCTAACTCTTTTTTTGAGTATTTTGCTCTTTACAGCATGTAATAAGTCTCCAAAAGAATCTCAAAAGTTATCCGAAGTAAAATATAATCCCAATGTCTCTGCCTTTACATCAGGTATGGTTTCAAATCAATCAGAGATTATGGTGCGCTTTTCTGAAGATATTGCAAGTGCAGAACCCGGAAATACGGCTTCATCAAGTATTATGAAAATATCACCTTCCGTTAAAGGTGAGTTTTATTGGTTAGATAAACAATCATTGGTATTTAAACCAACTCAACGATTAAAGCAGGCTACTGTATATAATGTTAAAGTAGATTTGTCACAGGTTTTTCCTGAAGCAAAAGAGGATTTTGATTTTTCTTTTCAAACCATAACTCAAAATTACAGGGTTGAGTTTGGCGAGATTATGCCATATGATAACTCAAATCTGACAGATAATAAAATTACAGGAAACTTAATTTTATCAGACCATGCTGATACTACTCAAATTTTTAAAATAATTAAGGCCAGACAAGATGATGAGGATCTTGAAATACAATGGTTGGGATCTGATAAGCAAAATCAATATCCTTTTGTTGTTCATCACATCAGAAGAAAGGATTCTCAGGATGTTGTTAAATTTGAGTTGGATGGCAAAAGTATTGATGTTGACAAATCCGATACAAGAAAGGTCAGAGTTCCGGGGATTAATGACTTTGATTTAGTTGATGCAAAAGAGATATTCTTACCTAGTCAGGCTATTGAAATTACTTTCACAGACCCGTTGAATGCCAGTCAAAATCTTGATGGATTGATAGAATGGGATTCTCCTGTTAGGTTTTCTACGTCAATAGAAAACAATATTATTAAAATTACGCCTTATCATTCGATTACAGGTAGTGTAAAGCTGACCGTTAATGAAGGAATAGAAAATGTGCTTGGTGTAAAAACAGATGAAAACGAAAAGTTTGTTTTAACATTTACAAGTTTAAAACCACAGGTTGAATTTATTGGTAAAGGAACAATATTACCTGAATCTGAAGGATTAATTATTCCATTTAAAGCAGTTAGTTTAAAGGAAGTGCAGGTAAGGGTAATCAAAATTTTTGAAAATAATGTAGCCTCCTTTTTACAAGTAAATAAATTAGATGGAGCTTATCAGTTAAAAAGAGCAGGAAGATTGGTTCTTAAAAAGACAATTCCATTGAATAGTGACAGAACTATTAATCTGAATAAATGGAATACGTTCTCATTAAAATTAGATGATTTAATTAAAGTTGACAGAGGAGCTTTATATCGTATCGAAATTCAATTTGCCAGAAGAAATGCGATTTATCCTTGTTCTGGTGAGAATGCAATTGATGAGGATGCCTTATTAAATGATCCGGATGAAATAACCGAAAGGGAAATTGCATACTACGACAGTCCACAGGAGGAATATAGTTATTGGGATAATGATTATTACTATGATGATTATTATTACGGTGACAGAGATAATCCATGTAAAAACTCATACTATAGAAGTAGTCGTTTTGCACGAAGAAATATCTTAGCATCCAATCTGGGTATCATTGCTAAAAAGGGTAGTGATAAAGAAATGGTAGTTGCAGTAACCGATTTAAGAACAACAGAACCGGTTGCAAATGTTGATGTTGAAGTTTATAATTATCAAAATCAGTTAATTTCTTCTTCAAAGAGTAATGGTGAAGGTTTGGTAAAATTAGATGTTACCAAACAGCCTTATTTATTAATTGCAAAATTTGAAAATCAAAGGGGATATTTAAGATTGGATGAAGGATCTTCTTTGTCGTTAAGTCGTTTCGATGTTGCCGGCCAAACCATCAGTAAAGGATTAAAAGGTTATATCTATGGCGAAAGAGGAGTTTGGCGACCAGGGGATACTCTTTTCGTTTCATTTATACTGGAAGACAGAGAAAAAGTGTTACCTGAAAAACATCCGGTTGTTTTTGAACTAAGTAATCCTCACGGACAGCTGGTTAAAAGGGTTGCCAGTACTTCAGGTGTAAATAATATGTACTTATTTAAAGTGCCAACAGATGAAGATGCGCCTACAGGTAATTGGATGGCTCGGTTCTTAGTTGGAGGAACTGTTTTTACAAAAACACTTAAAATAGAAACGATTAAACCCAATCGTTTAAAGATAAATATGGATTTTGGTACAGATAAACTTTCTGTATTACAACCATATGTTAAAGCGAAGATGATTGTGAAATGGTTGCATGGCGCAGTTGCCAGAAACCTTAAAGCTAGTGTAACTGCAACGCTAACTTCAATCCCAACTAAGTTTCCTAAGTATAGCGAATATACTTTTGATGATCCTTCTTGTAAATTTTCAAGTGAAGAGGTTACTCTTTACGAGGGAGAAACAGATTCTGAAGGGATTGCTATGGTACAAGGCAATCTTGAAGTGAGTGATCAGGCTCCCGGAATGTTAAAAGCATCATTCAGAACTCGAGTTTTTGAAGAAAGCGGAGATTATAGTATTGATCGATTCTTCATTCCTTACAGTCCATATAAGTCTTATGTTGGAGTCAGAGTTCCTGTAGGAGATAAAAGAGGAATGCTGGTTACGGATATGGAACATAAGATTGATGTGGTTACTGTTGATCCGGATGGAAATCCGGTTTCGAAAAGTAATTTGGAATATATCATTTATAAAGTGAGCTGGCGTTGGTGGTGGGAGTCTGGTGAAGATAACCTGGCTCGTTATATATCATCTTCTTCGCAACAGATTATAAGTCGTGGAACTTTTAGTACATCAAATGGAATTGGAAGTTTTGATTTGGAAATTAAATACCCTGACTGGGGTAGATATTTAGTTCGTGTTATTGATAAATCAAGCGGTCATATATGCGGTAAAACAGTATATGTTGATTGGCCCGGATATGCTGCAAAACCTGTTGGTGATAACCCCGAAGCAGCATCAATGTTAACATTATCTACAGAAAAGGATAAATATAATGTTGGAGAAACAGCTCAGGTTAACTTTGCTTCATCAGAAGGTGGCAGAGCCTTGGTGACCATTGAAAACGGAACTAAAGTGATTAAAGAATATTGGGCAAAAACTCAAAAGGAGTATACCTCATTTCAATTTGAGATTACCAAAGAGATGACGCCAAATATTTTTGTTCATGTAACTTTATTACAGCCTCATGCTCAAACTGCCAATAATTTACCTATTCGTATGTATGGAATTACTCCATTATTAGTCGAAGACGCAGAAACACATTTGAAACCTGTAATAGATATGCCGGATTCTTTGGTTCCTGAGCAGATGGTAAAAATTAAGGTGAGTGAAGAAAATGGTAAGCCAATGACTTATACATTGGCAGTAGTAGAAGAAGGTTTGTTGGATTTAACTCGCTTTAAAACACCTCAGCCATGGGATCACTTTTATGCAAGAGAGGCTTTAGGCGTTAGAACATGGGATGTTTACAATCAGGTAATTGGTGCCTATGGCGGACAGATAGAAAAAGTGTTTAGTATTGGTGGTGATGGTGAAATTATGAACAAACAAAAAGATCCAAGTGCCAATCGTTTTAAACCTGTTGTAAAAGTATTGGGACCGTTTACTTTAGGTAAAGGAGATTCTAAAACTCATGAGTTTAAAATGCCTCAGTATATCGGTTCTGTTCGTACAATGGTAGTTGCCCGTAATGATCGCATGTATGGAAATGCAGAAAAAGCAACTCCGGTCAAAAAGCCATTGATGGTTTTAGCTACGCTTCCTAGAGTTTTAGGTCCGGGTGAAAAAGTGAAACTACCTGTTACAGTTTTTGCCATGAGTGATAACATTAAAAATGTTGAGTTGTCGTTAGAAACCAATGACCTGTTAAAAGTAGAGGGTAGTAAGTCGCAAAAAATCACTTTTAATCAAACAGGAGATCAGGTGATTCCTTTTGAAATACAGATACCTGAAAAATTGGGAGTTGGTAAATTAAAGGTTATAGCTAAGTCCGGATCAGAAAGTGCTGTAGACGAAATAGAGATACAGGTTAGAAACCCAAATCCTCCACGAGTAAGTTCTATCAGTAAGGTAATTCAGACTGGAGCAACGGAATCCATACCATATCAGTTATTTGGTATGGAAGGAACTAACAAGGCTGTGGTTGAATTGTCTTCTATCCCTCCTGTAGATTTTGGACGAAGATTAAAATATCTTCTTCAATATCCTCATGGATGTGTAGAGCAAACAACCAGCTCGGTTTTTCCTCAGTTGTATTTGGAAAATGTAATGGAGGTAAGTGATGAGATGAAAGCAACCATTGAAAAAAATATTAAAGCGGGAATCAGTCGTTTATCAACATTTATTACAAATGACGGAGGCTTAAGTTACTGGCCTGGATATTCTGAAGCCAATGATTGGGGTACTTCGTATGCAGGACATTTCTTATTGGAAGCTGAGAAAAAAGGTTATAATCTTCCTTTGAACTTTAAAACAAAATGGATTCAGTACCAGAAGCGTCAATCAGGAAGCTGGACTCCTGAAAACTTTGGTCATTACAGAGATTTAAACCAGACTTATCGTTTATATACATTGGCTCTTGCCGGATCTCCGGATAAAAGTGCCATGAACAGAATGAGACATATTATAACATTGTCAACTCAGGCGCGATGGAGGTTAGCCGCAGCTTATGCTTTAACAGGACAAAAAGAAGTGGCGACTGATTTAATTGCAACTACAACCATACAGATAACAGAGAAACCTAAGTATTATTCATATGGTTCGGTAACAAGGGACCAGGCTATGATTTTGGAGACTTTATCTTTACTTGGAGATTTATATAAGGCTGCTCCATTGATGAAGGAGGTTGCCGAAAAGCTTAGTGGTCAAAGTTGGTTAAGTACACAAACAACCGCTTATTCTTTAATAGCTTTAAGTCAGTTGGCTCAAAATTCAGGAAGTTCTAAATTGTCATGTGTTTTAAATGGAGACAAAATTACTTCAGGTAAACCTGTTTATCAGGAAGAACTTCCAGCCGACATTAAACGTTCAGGTGAGATTAAAGTTAAAAACAATGCGGAAGGAGTATTATTTGCAAGATTAATTTTAGAAGGAATTCCATTTAAAGGAGATACTGTGAACGAAAGCTCAAACCTAAAGTTAAGTGTAAAATACACTCTGTTAAACGGAGAGCCTGTTGATGTGGAGCAAATTACTCAAGGGACTGATTTTATGGCAGTAGTAACAGTAAGTCATCCGGGACAGTTGTCGAACTATTCAGATATGGCATTAACACAGATTTTTCCTTCAGGTTGGGAAATTCGCAATACGCGCATGGAAGACGTAAACTCTCCTTATGAAGTTAATATTCCGGATTACAAGGATATCAGAGATGACAGAGTATATTCATACTTTGATTTATCCAGAGGTCAGAGTAAAACATTTATAGTATTGCTTAATGCAAGCTATCAGGGTAAGTTTTACATGCCATCTGTATCTTGTGAAGCTATGTACAATAACGAGATTTCTGCCAGAAGAGCTGGGAAATGGGTTGAAGTAGTTAGTGAATAATAATTGCGCAAAGATTAGAAATAATTATAATTTTACGCCTGACTTATAAGTATTAAGTCAGGCGTAATTTTTATAGCATATGAAGACATTATTTTATATTACAGTATTAATTCTTGGGGTATTAACTTTTGGTGGGACAGAAGCCAATGCAAAAAAAGTTGAAGGGTATATTATTACAAATGATAATGATACTTTACAAGGATATCTTAATATTTATAACTCTACCTTAACTAAGTGGACAATTAGCTTATCGCCAAAGGTATTTAATGCTGAGATGGCATTTATTGAAGCTTCTTTTAAACAAGATAGGTATGGAAGTTATAAAATTTATAAACCCGAAGACCTAAAAGAATATGGTTTTACCTATAAAGGAATACAATACGTATTCAAAACTTTTATTGTAAAATCAAATACGTTTGTTTTAAACGAAAGAGCAAAACCTCATTTTTTACTTTTGGTAAATAATGATAAAGGTCGTGAAATGTATAAACATCAAATGCATCGTTACGATGCTGGGAAAAGAGAATTAACTCCATTTTATGTATTTTATGTTTTAGGTAAAGACGGAGAACTAATCAAAGTGGATTAATATATGTTAATCTGATATTCAAACAAAACCTTTCTATGAGACAAATCTTTATTATTGCTTTAACCATCTTTTCTTTACAAAATAGTTTTTCTCAAGGGTATTATGAACCCCAAAATAGGACGGGCATTAAAATAATGCCTTTTTCTTTGGTTGATTCTAATCCTAGACTGAGATTGGGATGGGAGTATATTTCAAATGACAGAATCGGGTTTAATATTGATGTTGGTATAGGAAATAACTTTATCAATCAAAGTAGTCTTAAGGAAACAAAATGGGGGCAGGATTATTCGTTAATTGAAGTCAGGCCAGAAATTAAATATCTGTTTAAAAACAAAAAGTATTATTATTTCTATAATTCAATAGAGTGCTTTTATATCAATATGAAAGATGTTCTCTTGACTGATAGCTATCAATTAGAGAATTCAGAAACCTGGATATCATATGATAGAGCTAATTTTCAAAAGCAAAAGTACGGTGTGCACTTTAAAGTAGGGATTAATATTATTGCTTACGAAAGGTTTAATTTTGATTTTTATGGAGGGCTCGGTGTTGCCCAAAGAGAGATATCATATAATAATGTTATTAATCCCGTTGAAGGAGAGTATTATCGTGATGAAGGATTGGGATTTTATGATTATTCTGAAGATTATGAGGGTAAAACAGTTCTTTTTCATTTATCATTAGGTGTTAAATTTGGATATTCGTTTGGAATGAAAGATAAATCTAAAAAGTGAAGTGATAGGATAACTTAAAGCCATTTGATATGCTGAAATATTTTTCTTTGTTGTGTATTGTATTGTCATTATCCCTTTCTGCTGAAGCAAAGAAAATAGAGAAAGGTAAGGCTTCCTATTATTCTGATAAATTTGAAGGAAGAAAAACTGCCAGCGGAGAGATATACAAAGCAAGTTTAAAAACAGCTGCTCATAAAACATTGCCTTTTGGAACGATGGTTAAAGTAACTAATTTAAAAAATAACAAGAGTGTCGTTGTGAAAATTAACGATAGGGGACCTTTCTCTAAAGTGCGAATTATTGATTTGTCTAAAAGTGCAATGACTGAAATAGATGGTATTATAGATGGTGTGATTGATGTGGAAATAGAGGTTTTAGAATAGTTGTTCAATGTTTAATCGTTGAGTTGTCGATTTGAGGAATCGCTTTTTCTCCTACTAATATCAAGATACTCTTAAACCTTTTACCATGCTACCTTTTATCTTTAACTTTTATCAAACCAATCCTTTGGTAAATCAATATCCATATCATCTGTTGCTAAGTCGATATAAGGTACCTCGCTCCATAATGCCTTTGGGTAATATTTTTTCAAATAGCTTTTTATGGTTTTAGCAGAGTCTTCTGTAATCTCAGGCTCGGTAATAGGGAAATGATTGTAAACTACTCCATAAACTTCAATGCCTCTATTTTGCATTACATCCAATGATAATAAAGTGTGATTGATTGAACCTAACTTACCCGAGGTAACCAATATAACCGGGAACTCATATTGCTGAATAAAGTCTATTACCATTGATTCTTCATTTAAAGGAACCATTAGCCCACCAACTCCTTCTAATAGCACAGTATCATATTGCATTTCAATTTCTCTAACGGACTGAATGATTCTGTCTTCGTCAATTCTTTCGCATTGCATGGCTGCAGATAAGTGAGGAGAAGCCGGGAATTTAAATAAGTAAGGACAGGTTTCTCCATTTTTATCAATTGGAAGCATAGGAATACCCATGATTTTACGGTGTGTTTCAATATCTTCTGAATATTCAAGACAACCTGTCTGTGCCATTTTCATGGTAATTACATTCTCGCCTCTTTGCATTAATGTTTTAGCAAGTAATCCTGTAATAATAGATTTTCCTGCATCTGTATCAATGGCTGTTATAAAATATGTTGACATAGTATTATCGTTTTTGAAGAATGAGTATAAAAGGATTATATGTTAATGGAAATCCTTTGGTCGTTTTGTAAAATTGGTATCCGTTAGTAAAGTTTTCCAGGTCTGATTTATTCCATCTTGCAGATGTAAGGGCATTAACTCCGGTAAGTCGCATATGTTTTAATACTTCTACAGGATTATTAAAATATAGCTTTTCAAACCAGGATTGTTGATCCGTAATTTTAAAAAAATTGCTGGCTTTTAATATTACATCTTCCTTTGAAAGATAATCAATTCCTTTACCTGTTAATGTTTTTATTTCTTTAAAGTTGTCTGTATCAAATGATGAAAGGACAAAATATCCACCATTTTTTAAGGATCTGGATATCCTTGAAAAAAACATATCTAAATCCTGAATCCATTGAATGGTTGCACCCGACCAAATAACGTCTTGTTCTTGATTAATGCTTATCTGTTCAGCATCTCCCTGAATAAAACGAAATTGGCAGTTTTGCTTATGAGCTACAATGTTTTTTATATTGCTCTCAACTTTACAAACCAAATCATTGGTTGTGTAATTGTCATACGAGAAATGACTTTGTATTTCTTTGGTCAACAATCCTGTCCCACATCCTAATTCCAATGCACACTCCTGTCTGCCTGGCAATATTTGTTTAGCCATTGAAACCAACTTTTTTGCCATGTTTTGCTGTACCAAGGCATGTTGATCATATGTAGAGGAGGCTTGACAAAATCGCTTTTGCAAAAGTGCTTTATCAATAGTTTGTTTTATTGCAATGTCATTCATTTCGTTGTTGGTTTTATATTTCTAGGAAAACTGCTGAATTGTGTCTTTGATGCAAAGACTATAAAAGAATTTCACTCCATGTGTTGTATTTGTAAAAGCAAAAATGAGGTGCTTTTGTCTCGTTGATTTCTACTTTATCCTTCCAAAACGCTTTTTGATTGTCCGGATTAAAGATTAAGTCCTCAGTTCCTATAATGGCTTTGTTGTATAAGAAACTATAAGAAAGATCAAGTGTGAAATGTGCTGTTAGTGATTTCAACTCATCTTTTTGCTCTGAGAAATCTCTTTGTGGTTTATGGCTTTCAAAAGACTTCCATGCATCAGCTGAACCTAACATGCGCCTTTGGAATTTAATGAGATTTCGTTCATTAAGATTATTCAACGTACCCATTACAATGGCATCCGGGATGCCGAGTTTTTCGTCAATGGGTTTACATGTGCCGTTTATGGCTACTGACCTTTGAGGTGTTAATTGATGTTGATTGAAAATATACTGACCAATCCAAACTCCAAAAGACCATGCGATAACCGAATAGGATGCATATTTTTTTATTTCAGATATTAGATTTTGATCTTTATCTAACGTTCTGTAATCATAGTACATCAATACATCATCATCTTCAAAATTCAAATGAGAGAACGGTATTTCATCACATCCCCATCCATTAAAAAAGATGATTAATTTTTGATTGTTGTTTTTATTGAGCCACTTGTATTTCATAATTATTGTATTGCAGGTTGATTCGATTTACAATTTGCAGATAAAAACATTTTTGCATCGTTAAAAAACTCTTCTAGTTTCTTAGGATCCAGGTTGGCCGTAAGCGATAGCCTTAATCTCGCAGTATTGGCAGGTACAGTTGGTGGACGAATCGGGAAAGCCAAATAACCTTTAGCCTGAAGATGTTCGGCAAGCTCAACAGCAATCTTATTTTCCTTTACCATAATTGGGATGATATAACTCTGCGAACCTTCAAATCCCAAATCTTCAACATTTTTATTACAGATCATAGAGAGTTCCTTGAGTTTATTACGCAAGTCATTTAATCCACTCATTTTATCAATAATAAACTTGCTCCATGCCATATTTATCGATGGTAGGGCAGTCGTAAATATTAGTGTACGAGCTTTATTAATTAATACCTGACCGAGCGTTTGATTTAAAATGGCAAAAGCACCTACTGAAGCCATTGCTTTGCCCATTGTACCAATAATGATATCGATGTCCTTAACAACTTCTTGTTCTTCACAAAGTCCTAAGCCTGTTTTTCCCAGAGCACCTACTCCATGAGCCTCGTCTATATATAAAATGGCATTGTATTTTTCTTTTATAGCAACCAGTTCATTTAGATTGATACAATCACCATCCATACTAAAAATCGATTCGCTTACAATAAAAACCTTATCGTATTGATGACGACGCTTATGAAGGATAGATTCCAAATGTGCATAATCGGTATGACGATAGCGAACATGATCGGCTACACTTAGTCGGATTCCGTCAATAATACTGGCATGACAAAGCTTATCGGAAAGAATCAAATCCTTTTTCTCTGTGAGGGCAGGAAGTATTCCTGTATTTGCATGATATCCACTATTAAAAAATACAGCGGCTTCGCTTTGATACCAGTTCTTTAATGCAGCTTCAGTTTCATCATATATAGAAGTGTTTCCGGTTAACAATCTGGAAGAACCACTACCAAAAGAAAGCCATTGAGGATTATTTGCCATCTGGTTCATAAACTCTTTTTGTAAGTCGGAGTCTGTTGTTAATCCCAAATAGTCGTTGGATGATAAATTCAACATTCTTTTCCCTTTAAAACAACAATAACCATTTGTATCAGTTTCTATGGCTTTCAATTTGCGGGTTAGATTTTGTTGTTCTAAATCCTGTAATATCTGATTGAATCTTTCCATGTTAGATGAGGCTTTCGATAGTTATTTCCATTGTTTCATAAATTACTTCACGTACAGCCAGGCAAAGCTTATCCAATTCTTTATCTGTAATAATAAATGGAGGCATTAAGTATACCAACTTTCCAAAGGGACGAACCCAAACTCCTTTCTCAACAAAGGCTTTTTGAATAACAGCCATATTAATGGACTCTTTAAGTTCGACAACACCAATTGCGCCCAGACATCTTACATCATTTACAATCTCCAATTCTTTACATGGGGCTAATCCTTCGGTAAGTTTAGATTCTATATATTTTACTTTGTTTCTCCAATCGCTTTTTAATAGAAGGTCAATACTTGCAATGGCAACAGAACATGCCAAAGGATTACCCATAAACGTAGGGCCATGCATAAAAACGCCCGGAGAACCATTGCTTATGGTATCTGCTACATCATTTGTAGCTAAGGTGGCAGCAAAACTTACATAGCCTCCAGTGATTGCTTTTCCCAGACACATAATATCGGGAGAGATGCCTGCATAATTACATGCAAATAACTCTCCCGTCCTTCCGAAGCCCGTAGCAATTTCGTCTGCAATCAGAAGTACATTATATTCATTACATAACTCTCGTACAGCTTTTAAATATTGCGGTGAATAAAACCACATTCCGCCAGCCCCCTGAACAATAGGTTCCAAAATGAAGGCTGCTAATTCGGTATGATGATTTTTAAAAAGTTCTTTTAAAGCATTCAGGTCATTGTCCATCAGGTCCTCAGAAAATCGACTTTGCGGTTGATCTGCAAAAAAGTGAATAGGTAACCTGCCGTTAAATATATGATGCATTCCTGTATCAGGATCACAGACCGACATAGCGTGCCAGGTATCACCATGATAACCATTTCGAATCGTAGCAATCTTTACCTTTTGATGTTCATTCTTACTGTCCCAGTATTGTAATGCCATCTTCAAGGCTACTTCAACAGACACAGAACCACTATCGCAATAAAAAACTTTTTGCAAAGGCTCTGGTGTTATATCAATGAGCTGTTGAGCTAGTTTAGTTGCCGGATGATGCGTGAAGCCTCCAAACATAATGTGCGACATACTTTTTAACTGCTCTTCGATAGCATGATTTAAAACCGGATGATTGTATCCATGAACTGCAGCCCACCATGATGACATCCCATCAATTAATTTCTCTCCTGTTGATAAGTGAATGGTACATCTCTCTGCCTTCTCAACCATATACACCGGCAACGGATTGGTTGTGGATGTATAAGGATGCCACAGATGGTCTTTATCGTATTGTAATAATTCCTTGGTGTTCATTTTTTAGTTAAAAGTTGAAAGTACTTAGTGCCTAGTCTCTAATGTCGAAAGTTTCTGGTATGCCTAAGCCCTATTCTCTAAGCCCTAAGCTCCACGCTCTATACCTTAACTTTATCCTCAATCTCTTCTTTTGCTAAAGAAAAACCGACCTTGGTAAATATCTCTTTATCTTCATTAATGTTGCTACCAATGGTGGTCAGGAAATCTCCTACCAATGCAGCATTTACTCCAGCAGCAAGGGCCTTATGTTGAATGTGGGCAAAAAGATTTCTTCCTGCGGCCATTCTGATTTTTGCTTTAGGATTGATAAAGCGGAACAAGGCAAATGTGGTCAGAATCTCTTCATCACTTAAAGCTTGCATGCTTTCCAGTTTTGTACCTTTTATAGGAGTAAGAACATTTATAGGTATGGATAATACATTAAGATGTAGGAGTGTAAAAGCCATCTCAATTCTTTGGTCAGATGTTTCGCCCATACCAATAATTCCACCAGAGCATATTTCCATTCCAATTTCCTGAGCTTCTCTAATGGTTTGTATTTTTTGTTCCATCGTATGAGAGCTAACAAGTTCAGAAAAAAAGGATGGAGCGGTTTCAATATTACAGTGGTAATGCTCAACTCCCGATTCCTTAAGTTTTAATAATTGTTCTTTATTCAATAAGCCCATGGAAGCACACAAACGTATGGGTGAGTTTTTTCTGATGCTTTTATAAACGCCACAAAGTTTATCCAGATTTTTATTAGATATGGCTTTACCACTGGTAACCAAAGAAAATTTGTGAACTCCTTTTTCGGCATTATCCTTTGCCATTTGTTCAGCTTCTTTTAAATCAACCAGTTCATACTCTTCTACATTAGTTTTGTGAAATGCAGATTGAGAGCACCATTTGCAATCTTCACTACAGCGCCCTGAACGTGCATTTAAAATACTACACATATCCATTTTGTTACCATGAAAGAAAATACGGATTTCGTTAGCCGCAGCATACAGTTCTTCCTTGTCAGGCCAATTCAATAATGCCTGAGCTTCCAGTTGGTTAATAGACTCTCCTTTTAATACCTTTTGTTTTAATAGCTCTACCATAATGCACAAAAAAAGCCGCTAACAGAAATATTATTCCATTAGCGGCCAATTATATTGTTAATACTAATAATTACACTTTTCGCATAAGCAATCGGACTATTTACAATAACCGGAATGATTTGGAGTAACTCCTGTTCAAGAGTTTCTTCCAGATTATCATCCGTTTCTTTTTCAGCGCAAATCTGAAGTATATCTTCAATGTGATCAACTACAGCTCCAATCCACTGTGTTAATGAAATAGCCAGACTCCCAATATGAACCACTTTACCAATACTGCAAAACGCAGCATAGCCTTTATTACTCCATTGCGTAAAATGAAGCTTGCTCTGATTGATATGTAAATTATTGTGATTCATTGGATGCAAAACTACTATAAAAATGAATTTCCATTTAAATTTATGAAGCTGTTTTTGAGCAGGTTTTAAATTTTGAGCTTTGTTTCTCTTCGTACCCTATTCGAGACTGAGTCGTAACTGCTTTTACCTTCATTCATATTTACTTCAGATATTATATAGTAAACCAACACAACAACATCACTAAACAGTGAAGCAATAGTGAACGAATAGTGAAGCAATAGTGAACCGATAGTGAAGGAGTGTCGAATCTGGTACGCAGCAGTTACGACTATGGTGTGGAGAAGATATAGGTTTAGTATAGTGATTTTATCTACTTTTAAGAATCTTTACAAATAACGGAATTAGTTCTTTGTTTAACAAAATACTTTCTATATTTGATTTCGGAACTAGCATTAGGTCAATGTATAAAGGTATCTTAATTAAAATTACAGTAATAGAAATCCTTTAATCTAAAATTGATAGTGCTGTGTTCTTAAGAGAATAGACTGTATTAATAAACAACTAACTTAATCTTAGAAATGGGAAGTATAGAACTTTGTAAAACATGTATAAATCAGAAATTTGATATCCAGCAAGGCTTATTGTGTGGTTTAACAAATGAAAAAGGATCGTATGAAGATGCCTGTGGTGATTTTATTAAAGATGAAACAAAAAATGTGTATCAAGGAATGGCATTAAGACCCAATCATACAAGGGGCAAAGTAATTATGTCTTTAATCTGGATTGTTCTTGTTGCACAAGTAATGCTTTTACTTTCTGGTTGGATGCAGCTTAATTTATTGCAGACAGTGAAGGCAGGAGGAACAATTACCCCTGAAGCTGCAACATCAAATGATTTAAGGCATCAATTTATAAATCTTATTTTTTTATTAGCATATATTGTTTCAGCGATTACATTTATAATGTGGTTTCGCAGAGCGTATTATAATTTGCATCAAAAAGTAAAAGCTTTGTCATATGGTGATGGATGGGCTGCTGGCGCTTGGTTTGTCCCATTTATAAATCTGTATCGTCCCTATGAAATTATGAAAGAACTTTATGAAGAAACCAAGAAATATTTACGTACTAATGAGGTTAATGCTGATTTAAAGCTGGAAACAAATATATTGGGAGCATGGTGGATTTTGTGGTTGGTTAATGGAATCTTTGGTCAGGTAGAATTCAGATATGCAAGACATGCTGAAACAATATCACAATTAACAACTAGTACTATTTTGGAAATCATTGGAAGTATAATAGGTATTCCACTTGCTATTATTACAATTATGGTTATTAAAAATTATACTAAGGCAGAATATGTATTGTCTGAAAATTAATATTCTAATATTATAAAGTTTTATTAAAAGTATTGTAGCGAAAGTGTTACAATACTTTTTTTATTGGAAATTGATAGGCCACAGAGGCCTGATTTAAACAGTGAAGTAAGAAGCTTTGTTGGATGTAATATTATTGGTTGCCATACACCTCTATGCCTAATTTCTTGTTTGTCAGCATTCTACTTCTTCCCTTCTCCCTTCTCCTTTCTCCCTTTTCCATTTTACCTTCTCCCTTCTACCTTTCTACCCCTATATATCCATCACCACTATCCTTCAACTCAAAAATACTTTTAGGATATAAACCTTCTTCATGTCTGTGAGATACGTAAACAATAGCAGTGCTGCTCTCCTGGGCAATTTTTTGAATTAGCTGAACCATTATGGATGCACTATAATCATTTAATCCCGTTGATGGTTCGTCTAAAATCAATAAAGGCGGATGCTTTATCATGGCACGGGCAATTAAAACCATTCGCTGGTTTACTTGCGAAAGCTTATTGAAACGCTCATTCTTTTTGTCTGTTAGCCCAATTACTTGTAGCCATTTGAAAGCTAACTTTTTTTGAAGATCTGTTGGTCGTTGATATAATCCAACACTGTCAACCAAACCAGATATTACCATTTGCTCAACATTTTGACTGCTATGAAAACGCTCAGTCATCGAAGGGGTAAAATACCCAATCTTTTCTTTAATGTCCCAAACGCTTTCCCCCGAACCTTTTTTCTTACCAAATAAATAAATAGGCTGACCAAAAGCTTTAGGATTATCTCCAAAGATCATACTTAGCATCGTAGTCTTTCCTGAACCATTGGGTCCAATCAAATTCCAAAAATCTCCAGGACAAATTTTCCATTGAATATCTTTAATAATGCTTCTTTCTTCATAACTAACACTAACGCCATTGAACTCAACCAAAACATCAGGTATATTTTCATAAGGTTTAATCGGTGCAGGAATGTTATAATCTAAAAAAGCTTTTTCTCTGTGTATATGAAGTTTTTCAAATTCTTCTTTAGAATAACTCTTATTGAGTTTTTCGTTTTCGATAAAAAGAACTTCCGAAACGAAAGGCATTATATCGTTATGTCGTTTAAATATCTGAACTATGGGAGTATTCTCTGATATTGCTATCAGTTCGTGCTTTAGTGCATCTACAGATTGAATATCTAAGCAGTCAAAAGGATTATCTAATACAATAAATTCAGGATTCAGACTCATTAAATATTTTAATAAAGCCTTTTTTTGCTCTCCGCTACTAAATGTTCTGATGCTTCTTGTATTATCTCCCGATAACAAAAACTGATCATGAATAGCTTCTTCTTCAATTAACTTTTCAAGTGTTATATTTGAAAAAAGTACGCCTTTTTTATTTGTCAGTAAATCAATCTCCCCTTTTCCTTTAATTAAATTTTGTATCCAGGAGCCTTTCATAGAAAGGGTATTGCCTTCTATTGCGTAATGTTCTATACTCATCTTTTAAATTATAATGGCACAAAGATAATAAGAATTGCGTGCCATGGTATGTATTTGAAAGTTGCAATATATTAGTCTAAAGGCGTTATTTTGGCTTTGATGATCTTAAAATTTATTAATTATTGAACTTAAGCCCTTATTAATTCGTAGGATTGCTTAAAAAAGTGATATTTTTGAAACTTCAATTAAAAAATAGGAATTATGAATTATCTTGAGTCTGCAGTCGTATTAAAAAAGTTAATTGCAAATACTAATCATAAAATGTTACAATTGAATAACAAAGAATTGGTTATGCAAAACTTAATGGTAATTCGTTCAAATTTTGGTAAAGAAGTTGAAGTTAAGATGGATGCTTTTACCAATGCCTTTGTAAACAAACAACTTGGCGAGTATGAGTCTGAAGCTTTCGTTATCACAGATCTTGTGACAACAGTTCAGGAAGGACAGGAGTTAACCTATTTTTTGTATAAAGGATATCATCATTTATTTCATCAGGGATTAGTATTTTTTCAGTTGATAGATAAAAATACTTTTGCTCCAATCGGAAAATTGGAATTTAGTAATATTGAAGACAATATTTTTTATAAAGTTGATTTTCCTGACTTTGAGGAGAGTTCATGTAATGCTATAGAAACTAAAGAAAATACAGTTAAGAATCCATGTATTGCCTTTTTAATTGGAAACATGAATGAAGAACGCTTGTTATTTGATATTAATCGTTTGATTTACGAGACTGCAAACAACGTTCAAAAACATAAAAACCGCCATTTTAAAATACATCTTCAGATAAGTAAGTTTGGTGGAAAGCCTTCAGAAAACTTCCTGAAAGAGATCGAGGAAATTAAGAAGTCTGTAGATAAGTATATTAAGCCTGCTTATACAAATTCAACATTTATCTTTGATTTGGAAGCTTAAGGTATTTTTGTCGTACGATTTCATGTTATTATATATTAATCTATTGAAGATTTACATCAATTTTTCCCAATTTTGCCACTTCAAAATAAAAAGATATGGCAGAGGGAAAAGTTATGAACCTTGAAGAGTTACATTTTCTTGGGATTAAGGTAGTTTATAAAGATTTAATAGATAAAGGATACGAGGTTTTAAATGTTAGAAAAGAGTTGGATGTGAACCCTCAGATCCTGGCTAAGAAAGACGATAAATTTCATATGGTTTTGGTAAAAACCAGTTACTATCCTGAAATGGGAATTATCCTTCCTGATATTATTGAACAAGTTAAAGAGTTAGGTAAAAAGCATAATTCAGAGTGTTGGTATGCAAGTGTTGGTATTGCTAATGCCAATGGAGCTACAGAGGAAGAAATGGCTAAGCCTGTTGTTGGAGGCGAATTTTATATAAACTATCAAGGACTAATTCCATTCCCGGAAGACTCTAAGGCATATACAAAATCAAAAGAATAGTATTATGCAACAACTTAAAGGATTTTTTGACTTCTTAAAAAAGAACAGGATTATTATATATGTGATGTTGGGTATTGCATTGTCAATGCAGGTTTGCAGTATTGCCAATCAGGATACCAATCAGGAAATTGCAGAATCATCGGCTAATTCAGAAATACAATATTCAGAGCAGGCTCTTCAGCAACCTGCCGATGGGGAGCAACCACAATCTTTTAATTTTAATACACTGTGGGTAATGCTTTTTGTAACATTGGTTTTTTATGTTGCGAAACGTAAAGGGTGGTTGCAAAAGATAATGCCTCAAATGGTTTTGTTCAGAGTAGGGCATTATAAAATCAAATCAAATGGAAATCTTGCACTTCGTGTTTTTATTATAAATCAAACACAGCGAGATATCACATTTAATGCTCCAAGCATTCAGTTTTATAAAGGTAAATCAAAACGTGAATTTGCGATCAAAAATATTGGTGGGCATAATTATTTTCCTTTGACCTTAATGCCAGGTACTGGACATAAGTTTACCATTGATGCTCAAAAGTTTTATAATAATGTGGAGGGATTAAACGAATATAAAACTATTTCAATGCAGATATGTTCTAACACAGGAAAGTGTTATAGAAGTATTAAATGGCCAGCTTCTTTAGCTTTTAGAAAATTATAAAAAGTAAAAGATCATTATTAATGAAGTTTTTTTTAAAAGATCAATGGGCTAAATACACTAAAAGAAAAACGAAAGCAGGAATCGTTCTTGATTTTCTTTTTTTGATATTATTTATTTTATTGGTTATTCCATCTACAAGATTACCAATCAGTTCTTTTGTGATAAGATATACAATGTCATCTCCTTCGGAAGAGGCAGATAAAGTTACCTTAAATGAGAATGATTATAACTGGAAATATTATGGTTTAGATAATGAGACCCAGTCGTTTTCTGATTTAAAGGGAAAGGTAATTTTTCTGAATTTCTGGGCAACGTGGTGTCCTCCATGTGTTGCTGAGTTTTCAGCTATAGATAAACTATATAGTGAATTTAAGGATGAGGTTGCATTTGTTTTATTAAGTAACGAAGCAACTGAAAAAATTCAAGCATTTGTTAATAATAAGAATTATACAGTTCCGGTTTATAAGCAAACAGAAAGAGCTCCCGGTATTTTGAGTTCTAATCAATATCCTCATACTGTCATAATCTCCAAAAATGGAGAAATAATTATTAAGAAAGATGGTGCCGCAGATTGGGAAAGTGATAAGTTTAAAGCGTTGTTACATAAGTTAATTGCAGAGTAGTGAAGATTGGGAATTTAGAGTTAAGAGAAAATCCTCTTTTATTGGCTCCAATGGAGGACGTTACGGATCCTTCATTCAGATTGCTATGTAAAAAGTATGGTGCAGATTTAATGTATACAGAATTTGTTTCTGCCGATGCATTAATTCGCAGTATCGAAAAAACACAGCGTAAACTTAAGATATTTGATGAGGAACGTCCTGTTGGTATTCAATTATATGGTAAGGATATTGAAGCCATGGTTGAAGCTGCTAAAATTGCAGAAGAAGCACAGCCTGAGCTGATAGATATCAATTTTGGATGTCCCGTTAAAAAGATTGCAACAAAAGGGGCAGGTGCTGGTATGTTACAAGATATACCTAAGATGGTGGAGATGACTCGCCAAATTGTTGATGCAGTAAGACTTCCGGTAACCGTAAAAACACGCTTAGGGTGGGATGAAAGTTCTAAAATTATAGTGGATGTTGCCGAAAGACTTCAGGATACAGGAATCAAAGCTTTAACGATCCATGGTAGAACCAGGGCGCAAATGTACAATGGTGAGGCTGACTGGACATTAATAGGAGAGGTGAAGAATAATCCTAGAATGCATATTCCAATTATTGGTAATGGAGATTTAACAAATCCTAAAAAAGCAAAGTTGTATCTGGATAGATATGGAGTCGACGCTTTGATGATAGGACGACCATCGATAGGGCGACCATGGATATTTAAGGAAGTAAGACATTATTTGGATACAGGTGAATTATTGGATGCTCCAAAAATACCTGAACATGTAGATATGATTCGTGAGCATTTAAATAAAAGTATTGAATGGCTTGGTGAGCGTAGAGGAATTCTACATATGAGAAGACATCTGGCTATTACATTCAAAGGATTACATAATTTTCGTGATTTGAAAATTAAAATGCTTAGAGCAAATACTGCTGATGAGGTTAATCAATGTCTCGACGAGATAAAGGAAACCTATGCAGATTGCACTTCAACAATTGAAGCTATGGATTAAGCTATGGGATCAATAATAGTGAAAGAATATCAATCTCCAGTAGGAGTATTGCTCATAGGATCTTTTCATAATGAACTTTGTCTTTGCGATTGGAAATATCGTAAGATGAGGGACTCTATAGATCAAAGAATTTTAAAAGGATTGAATGCTATTTATGAGGAAGGTAGTTCTGATGTTATTGAAAAAACAGTATCTCAGCTAGAAGAATTTTTTTTAAAAGATAGAACCAAATTTGATTTGCCCATAAAATTTGTTGGAACTGATTTTCAAAAGCAGGTTTGGTCAGAATTAGAAAAGGTTCCATATGGAGAAACTGTATCGTATCTGACACTTGCAGAAAAACTTAATAATATAAAAGCCATAAGGGCTGTTGCATCTGCAAATGGCGCCAACGCAATTTCTATAATTGTTCCTTGTCACAGGATTGTAGGTTCAGACGGAAAATTAGTAGGTTATGCAGGTGGACTTGAAGCAAAAAAGAAGTTATTAAAACTGGAATCAAAAATACAGCAAGGAACATTATTTAGTTACTAGAAAGGTGTTTTGTAAATTTGACAGGCATTGATCTAAGAACTCCTCTTTAAGACTTAAATCCAATGTTTTAATAGTTTCTTTTATGGTTGAGTGGTATTCGTATTTAAAGTCATCCTGCTTCAGAATATCTTGATAGATGTGTGCAATTGCAGTGGCCATAGGTGTGTTTACTACAAATACATTTAAGTAGTCATTTTTTAATATACTCCTTCTAATCTGAGAAACAATACTTATGTTTACAGGGATCTTTTTGTAATCAACATCTAAACTTCTAATATCCGTTATTACTTTCTCTACTTGTTGCCAATGTGTTTCTAGTACAAGTAATTTAGCAAACTGAGTATAGTATTCAATATCAAAATCTCCGGAAGCCTTAATAATAAGTAGTCTGGCAAGAGGAAATATTTGATACTTAATAATCATTTGCTTCTTTATATAATGTATGTGTAGTTATCTATAGATTATAGTATTGCAGCCAATTATACTAATTGAACTACGTATATGGCATATATAAATTTACAAAAAACATCTATATAGTGTAATATAAATATTTAAATATATACTTTGATAAGCTTGTTTTTTTGATGAAATAATTAAAAGTAGATGATTGCATTTTTAATTTGAAAATGCAAATGAATTCTTTAGGTTTTTAATTAATCCTAGTGCGTACTCCTCTGTATAATTAAGATCTAAAGTTCTTAAGGTTTCTTTTATGGTAGAGCAGTATTTATATTTAAAATTTAATGCTTTTAAATTGCTCTGATAAATATGAGTGATTGCTGTAGAAATAGGTGAGTCCACCAGAAAAACATTTATATAGTCCCTTTTATATACATCGCGTCTGATTTCTGCCATTAAATCTAAATAATTAGGAACTTTTTGTGTATTTAATCCTCTTATGTCTGTGAGCATCTTGTCAATCCTATTCCAATGAGGGTTTTGAACTATATGTCGTGAATATTCACCGTAATGTTCAATATTAAAATCTCCCAAAGGTTTAATTATGATGAAGTTGTCATCAGGAAATACTTGGTATTTAATATTCATTTGGTTGTGTTGGTGTTATTGTTGAACCAACAAATTTAATAAAAAGCATTTGTTAATCTTAGTTGTTCTCGTCGAAATATTTGCCAACAATAATTTTTACAGGATATAAGGCTGCAAAGAAACCAATGGTAGTAACTGTTAGCAAGGAGTAAAAAACATCTGTTAATTTAAGAGTTACCGGATAGGCATCAACAACAAAATTGCTACCTCCTGCAAATTTTATAATACCAAAATGTTGTTGAATTAAAACAAGTATAGTACCCAAAAACAGACCGATAATTACGCCTATAAAAGAAATGAGCCAACCTTCAACTAAAAATACGCGAGTTATGGTTTTTTTATCAGCACCAATGCTTTTTAATATTTTGATACCATCTTTTTTATCAAATATTAGCATTGACATGGTACCAATCAAATTAAAAGCGGCAATGATAAGAATAAAGCAGAGAATTAAATATGCCATTATCTTTTCTATTTTCATCATTTTGTAGAAGCTGGCATGTTGTTGGTGTCGGTTTTCAACTTTGTAATCTGTTCCTATTATAGCTTGAATCTTTTCCTGAATTGAGGCTGTTGATTTATTAGAATCTAACCCTATAGCAAGCGAGGTTACTTCAGAATCTTTATATGTAAATAGCTTTCTTACTAAACCAATATCAACCAAAAGGTATTTAGAGTCATATTCCATCTGCTTTACAAGGAATATTCCCTTAGGATGAATATAATGAGTATTAAATGCCTCGTTAGGCCTCATTAAATTGATTTTCTTATCTCTTTGTGGAACGTAAATTAGCAGGGGGGTTAAAAAAGATACTCTAACATTAAGTTGGTCAGCTAATACATAGCCAATTGCACCTCCATACCCTTGTTTATCGCGTAAATTAAACTTTCCTTCAACAATGATTGAGTCCAATTGTGATACTTCAGAAAACGAAGTATCTACACCCATGACTACTGCCGTAACTTGTCGGTTATTGTATTTCAACAGTGCATTGTCTTCAATAACCGGGCTAATGGTTAATACTCCATCAGTATTTTTTAATGCATCAATATTTAAAGAGTCGGTAGAGAAGAATTTGCCTTCAACTGCAGTTATTTTTATGTCGGGATCAAAAGAACCATACAAACTACCTATTAGTCCGTGAAGTCCATTAAATACAGATAAAATAACCAGTAATGCAATAGTTCCCACAGAAACACCTATTATTGAAATAGTTGAAATAATATTAATAATTCCTTTTGATTTTTTACCAAATAAGAATTTTAACGCTATTTCAATAATAAGCTTCATGTAAGGGTAATTTATTTAATAGCTTTTACAATTAATCCAGTACCTGTTTTATGTTTTGTTCTAACATCAATAATGTTTAGAACAAATGAAATAGGAAATGTAATTATGTAATAAGCAGGCAATAGTATAAAGAATAGTTTGGTTGCATTTAGCATAACTATAGGATACTTCATAGATAATTTCCATGAAATTTTACCTGGCCAGCCATAAGTATATTTGGCCTTTACTTCTTTAAATCCTGCCTTCTGAAGTTTTTGAGTAATTTCCTGAAGGTTATAACCATCACGTACATGTTCATCAATAAATCCGGTAACGCCATCTTCATGTTCTACTTCATGATGATGAGCATCAGAACCACCTTGATCACTTGGTGTAGATATAAGCAACATTCCCCCGGAAATCATTGCGTTATGGATGTTTTTAAATACACCTTCGTCATCTTCTATATGTTCCATTACATCAACGGAGATAACCAGATCGTATTTATTTTCTTCATCCAGTTTTGTTAAATCAGCATACTCAAAATGAATTTTGTCGTTGCGATTTATCTTTGTGAAAAATTGGTTGCAATCCTCTATCTGATCCGTTTTTACATCAACTCCGGTGATCTGCCATTCTTTATTTATAGAAGAAAGGAAATAAACATATTGACCAAATCCTGAACCTGCATCTAAAACTTGTATGTCATTTCCAATTTTCTTTGACCATAATTTAATCTCCTTGCGAATATGCCAGGCTCTTAATAAAAGCAGATCAAGTAATTTATAAAATAGTATTCTTAGAAAAGGAGTTTGATTAAAAACTTTACCTAAGCTTTTTTTTATCGGATCGTATTGCATTCTTATTCTTTTAACAAACGGTCAATATTATCAATATAATCAAGAGAATCATCAATGAAAAACTGGAATTCAGGAACAACTCTTAGCTGTTTTCCAACTCTTAAACCCAGATTTCTTCTTATTAAAGAGTGATGGAAATTTAATTCTGTTAAAATTCCATCTTTCTTTTCTGATGGGAATATACTGATATATACTTTTGCATTACCTAAATCTGGAGATATGCGAACCTTAGATACAGATACCATGGCTCCTAATGTAAGACTTTTAGCTTCTTTAAGAAAAATCTCACTCATCTCTTTTTGTAATAATCTGGATACCTTTTTTTGTCTGGTTGACTCCATATTCTTTTTTTTATTTAACGTACTAAATTATACTTTTTAATTTAATTATTGCATTTCTTTTTAACTAAGGGACCGGATCATGACCATGTCCTCCCCATGGATTGCAACTCAAAATTCTTTTAATAGCCAAATAACTACCTTTTATTGGGCCGTGTTTTTTTAAAGCTTCAATAGAATAAGCAGAACAAGTAGGGGTATATCTACAGGAAACACCTAGCATTGGAGAAATAGCATACTGATATATTTTAATCGGAATTATTAAAATAAAAACAATGTCGGCTATTATTGTTTTATATAACCACTTAATTAGCTTCATTTTCTGGCTTTAAACTTAATTCACTTTGAAGTTTTATTAATGTTTTTTTAATGCCTTTTTCTATAGTTGAGTATTTCAACTGTTCTCCCGAAATATAAACGCATGCAAATGCTATTTGTTGATTGGTATCCTTTAAAAATGTTATAAATGGATCACGATTTAATCGATAGGCTTCTCTGCATCGTCTTTTTAATAAATTTCTATGAACTGCTCTTTTGAATTTCTTTTTAGATACACTGAATAAAACCTGGGATTCAGTATCGGAAGGTAATTCTGTTTTAAGATAAACAACTCTGAAAGGATAAGATACAAAAGAACTACCCTGATTGAAAAGCTTTTCAATGATAATATGGCTGCATAATCGATCTGATTTAGGAAACGAATAGTCCGTTGTTGCCATAGATTTATTTTGTATTAAACTTTGTGTTGCCAGATAAAAAAAGGGCATTTTAAAATGCCCTTTCAAATATATTAAAGTCTTTTAATTTTATTTATTGGACTTGTTGTGCTTCTTGATAAACTGTTCTAAAGCCATTGTCATAGATGGAGCCTGAGGCATTGGAGCCTGAATATCTAATCTATAACCAGCCTCTTTTACAGCTTTTGCTGTAGCTGGACCAAATGAAGCAATTTTTGTGTCTTTTTGATCCCATCCAGGGAAGTTCTGTAATAAACTAGCAATACCAGAAGGACTAAAGAATACCAAAATATCATAGTCAATATCTTTAAGATCGCTCAAGTCACTACTAACCGTTCTGTAAAGGATTGCTTTAGAATATTTAATTTTGTTTTTATCTAATAAATCAGGAATCTCTTGTTTATGAATATCAGAAAGAGGCACTAGATAAGTTTCATCTTTATGCTTTTTAATGATCTCAACTAAATCAGGGAATTTACCTGTAGAATGAAAGATTTTACGTTTTCTGTAAACAATATACTTTTGTAAGTAATAAGCAGTTGCTTCTGAAATACAGAAATATTTCATAGTGTCAGGCACAGTTACTCTCATATCTTCAGCAACTCTAAAAAAGTTGTCAATTGCTGTTCTGCTTGTGAAAATAACTGCAGTGTGGTCCAAAATATTAACTTTTTGAGCACGAAACTCTTTAGTAGGTACGCTCTCTACTTGAATAAATGGCCTAAAATCAATCTTTACATTGTTCTTCTCGGCCAATTCAAAGTATGGAGATTTTTCTGTTTGTGGTTTTGGCTGGGAAACCAATATTCTCTTTATCTTCAAAACGATATCTCTTTTAGTTTCTTACATCGCAATGCCTATTTAATTAGAATTTTGTAAACAATAATTAAAGGCAAAATTTCTAGGGCACAAAGATACAAAAACAAGTACAATAATGAAGCTAGATTTTTCAAAATAATTGTAAATCCCCTAAATAATTGTATAAAATACAACGAAATGAATATGAACCCTCCAATTTTAAAGAGTAAGGGTAAAATTTTGGGTTCGATGTAAGGAACGACTATGATAATTGGGAGAATTGCAATTGCAAAAACCTTGTTGTGAAGAAAATTGAAGAATAAATATTCTTTGGTTTCCTGAGTAGTTTCAAAAACAAAGGCAACAAATCGGTACAATGAAACCTTTATTAATCCGTAAATAATTATCAAAGCCATAAAAATTGGAATGAGTAATATGCTCTGATTGATAATGGTTTTTATTTGATAATAATTTACGATTTGATAAATAAAGATGGAGATATTTAAAAGGAACAATCCATTTAGTATAAGAGACGGTGTTTGATTATGCAAGTTGACTGTTTTTTGCATTTTTCGTGCCTCCTGATTATAAATAAGTGCAGAAAACAGATCTCTTAAATATTTGTAATTAGTAACTCTTAGAAAGCCGGTAATGGCAACAGCCAGAATTAATAATCCTGAAATAATATCTTTATTCGTATCTCTGGCTTCATTTTTTGATTTTGAAACAGGAACTTCAGTGTAAACTTTAACGGAATCTTGACTTTGTGTTACTGAAACTGAATCCTGAATGAAATGAACAGGAGATAGTTCACTGTTTTTTGTAGAGTCTGCAATGCTAATTGCCGGAGTATCTTTTACGTTAATAGTATCTTGCACCACCGATAAAGAATCCTCGTTTGAAATAACTTCAGGGCTTGTTATTGCTGGCTCTTGAGTTATGACATTAGAAATTTCTTTTGTTAGCCAAATTCTGTCACTTAATGGTATTGGATTTAAATAGTCGTTTACAAGAGTCTTTTCCAAAATGTTATCACTCTCTTTTCTCACTTTTAGGTTAAAAGCTATAGAATCATCAGGACTAGCTGTGAAAATTTTAGGTTTTGTTATTGGTTTAGCTACTCTTTGAGGTTGACTAAATCTTTTTGGAGTTTCCGGAATAGACAGTATTTGTGGTTTATCAACCTTAATCGTTGTAGATTGATTTGTTTGGCTAATATTTATATTATTAGCATCCTGTATACTATCCTGCTGTGCAATATTATTCCCGGTTACTCTATGATTCATCCTTTAAAACTTTGTGCAAAAATAATAAATAGCGCTGTTTATTTTATACGACATCAAACTGCAGCAAATTTAAAAGCATCAAGACTCCATGAATTTGAACTTTCTATAGCTGTAATTACATCTTCTGGTTTATCAACAACAGTCCATAGCTCCTGATGTTCCTTTCTCATAAAGTTCTCATCAATAATTTTATGCAACATCTCAATAAGCGGATTAAAAAATCCTTTTGTATTTAGCAAGATTACAGGTTTTGTAAACATTCCTAATTTTTTATTTGACAAGACTTCGAATAATTCTTCAAGTGTACCTGTGCTTCCTGGTAATGCAATTACTGCATCAACATTATCAACTAATAACCTTTTTCTTTCAGCCATAGTGTCTACGTGAATCATATCGCTAACACCTTTGTGTTCCCACTCAACCTCCACCATAAATTTAGGAATTACACCTGTAATTTTACCATTGTGTTTAAGCATGGTGTTTGCTATTGCCCCCATTAATCCAACTGCTCCACCACCATAATTCATTGTAATGTTATTCTCAGACAGAATCTTTCCTAATTCATTGGCGTCATTGATATACGCCTCATCAACTTTTGTACTTGAAGCACAAAAAACACAAACTCTTTCTATTTTGCTCATATATATTTATTATATACTATCACTCACACACCAGGCAGAAGCCCCAAATAAAATAAAATCTTTTAGTATCGTTTGACCTACCTTTGAAAGTTCAGGAAAACCATAACCTGTTTGCCAAACAATTTTTGATGTAAAAAGAAGTGACAAACTTAATATAAACATTAGACATGCTGCAACTCCTCCCCAAAAAGATAAAGGTTTTGAGATAGGTTTAAGTAAAATTAATATTCCAATAAGTATTTGGACGTAGGCTATAATCTGATTTAATGCGTAAGGAGTCAGATACTTTAATATAAAGGATACATGTCCTCCTGATATTAATTGGTGTGTATAATCTGCTTCAGAGTTTTTGAATTTTAAAAAACCCAGCCAAATTATAACAAAACCAAGTCCATATCTTAAAATAAAAACACCAATTGATTTGAGTAGTTTACTTAAAAAATTCTTCATGTGTTTAATTTTTATACCTGATATCTCTGCCGAATGGTGTTAATGCTACACCCGCTAATTTAAAATGCTGCATTCCGAAAGGAATACCAACAATGGTAATGCATAATAACAATCCCCAGGCAAGATGTGAAAGAGAAATCCATATTCCACCAACAAGAATCCATAAAATGTTCATTAATAAAGAAAGGCAACCATCTGATCTTTTTGTCACAGCTGCTTCTCTTCCAAAAGGCCAAAACGCCAGACTGGCAAGTTTTAATGTTTGAAGCCCAAACGGAATGCCAATAATGGTTATCATTAGAATAATGCTGCTTACCAAATATTCCAGTGCAATCATGAAGCCTCCAAAGATTAACCAGATAATATTACCTAATAGATTCATGTTTTTTGTTTCGAATATAACCAATATCTGTATAAGATTAAGAAATTAGCCTTTGAATATTTAGTTCCGGATATTCAAAAGGATAGGAAACCTCTTTGATGTTCCCAATATAATTTTTACCTCTTAGTGGTCTAACAGTAAAAGCATTAAGATTTTCGTATTCTTTATTATTGCAGAATTCCTCTGGTGCATATTTTATGTCTTCACTTAACCATTCATTTATTTGATTTTCGGTTAATATTAAAGGCATTCGACTTTCTTTTAATTTGGGATTATTATGTATTTTACTCATTATGCCCTGAGCCTTTGTTGTTATTATTGAAGTTGTACTTATTGTTTTTTTATCATGTGTTAGCCAATTATCCCATATACCTGCAATAGTTAGCGGTTTTTCTTCTTTATGAAATATATAAAACGGATAGGTATTATGATTAAGGTGATAGTGTTCGTAAAATCCATCTATTAAAATAATGCACCTTCTTTTTTTATACGACTCCTTAAATGAAGGTTTTTCATTTATAGTTTCGATTCTGGCATTGATGGTTCTGTTTTGGATCTTGGATGCACTTGCTTCGTCTCTAGTCCAAAAAGGAATTAAACCCCATCGTAAAAGATAAGGTTGCATTTTTTTAGATTTATTTATAAAACATAAAATATTAGGGAGGCTAAAGCCTGAAGAATGAAACTGTGGCGATACATTTTTAGTCAGAATATTTAAATCATTTTCAATGCGAATAATTTCCTCTGGTGATTCCCCCATTCTTTTCGCATAGTTTAATTTTTTCTGAGTAAGATATTTAATATCGTAACACATTTTATTTGTCAAGTTATTAATCCTTGATTAAAATTTCAATTGAAGTATTAAGAAAATATTTTTCATTTGATCTATTTTCAGGAAACTTAGATTAAAGGAAGCATGTTTGTTATAAAGAGATAATTCTCAATATATTATTTGAAAAATCCTATTATATTTTGATTTATCATACCATTTTTCAATTGTTTAAAGTATTGAATCTAACAAATATTAACAGAGAAACAGGCTTTTGTTATTTCTCTTTTTTATAATTTCGCAACATGATTTATATAGTTATTTTAATTCTTGTTGCTCTTATTGTTGCCTGGTTTGTTTCAAACAAACCTAAAAGTAAAGAAGAGATTGAGGAGGAAGAGGCAAAAGAGGTTCCTGCAGATTGCTGTGGAGCTCATGAGGTTTGTGAAGCTGACAGCTTACTAAGTTCAAGTGATAAGATTGAATATTATAATGATGAAGAGTTAGATCGCTTTAGAGGAACTAAGCCAAATTTATATTCAGACGAAGCCATAGAAGAATTTAGAGATGTTTTATATACTCTAAAAGAAAGAGAGGTTGCCGGTTGGATGAAAAGTATGCAATTAAGACAAATACAACTTCCTGAAATTATAAGGGAAGAAGCTTTAATGATAGTTGAAGAACGAAGAAGCGTATAAAAGAAAAGCCGGAAGATTAATTCCGGCTTTTTTTATATCAGTGTAATTTCTATTCAAGTATTGTTACCCATCCATGAGTATCAGGCTCATCACCATACTGGATGCCTCTAAGTTTGTTATAAAGTTTCTGGCAAACAGGTCCTGCAATATTTGGATCTCCAAATTTATATGATACATTTTCATCAATATCATCAATTTGGCCAATTGGGCTGATAACTGCAGCTGTTCCACATGCGCCAACTTCATCAAATTCACCAAGTTCTTCAAGAGGTACGCGACGTCTTTCAATTTCTAATCCCATATCCTGAGCAAGTTGAATCAAACTCATGTTTGTGATACTTGGAAGAATTGATTCAGAAAGTGGTGTAATGTATTTGTCACCTTTAATAGCGAAGAAGTTAGCAGGACCAGCCTCGTCAATGAATTTATGATCTTTACTGTCTAAATAAAGAACAGAAGAATAACCGTTTTCATGAGCAATTTTTCCTGCACGCATACTTGCTGCGTAGTTTCCACCAACTTTAAGGTTTCCTGTACCATGAGGAGCAGCTCTGTCAAAGTTTCTGCTGATCATTTGTTTTGTTGGTTTAAAACCTTCTTTAAAGTAAGGTCCTACTGGTGTTACAAATACTACAAATGTATATTCGTCAGAAGGAGAAACTCCAACTTTTGGTCCGGAACCAATTAAAAGAGGACGAATATATAAGGCAGCACCTGACTCATAAGGAGGAACATAATCCAGATTGAGCTCTACAGCACGGACGACAGCTTTGTTGAATAATTCAGTAGGAACAGGTTGCATTAAAATACCGTGTGCAGAACTTTGCAGTCGCTTAGCATTTTCATCCATTCTAAAGATTCTAACTTTGCCATCTTTACCTTTAAATGCTTTAAGACCTTCAAAAGCCTGCTGACCGTAATGAACACATGTTGCTGCCATATGGATTGTTAACGCTTCAGAAGTTGTTTCTTCTAATTCGCTCCACTGGCCATCTCTGAAGTAGCTACGTACGTTATAATCAGTTTTGATATAACTGAACGATAAGTTTGCCCAATCGATTTTGCTCATGAAACAATGATTAATAAATGAACTAATATTTTTTTACCGGTATAAATCTAATATGATTAAATAAATATTACTATTAAGAATCACATTTTTAGATTTATTCTTACAAATGTCCGAATCCTTTTTTATTAAAAAAAGTTTGAACAGTTAAATGATTAAAAAAAAGCCGCATCTTTTTTGATGCGGCTAGCTGCTAACTCGAAAAACAGCAAATCAATAAATAACTTTATATTATTTATTGCTTTGCTAAACGCTTTCGTTCGTGTTCTTCAAGATATATTTTTCGAATTCGAATCGATTGAGGTGTTACCTCAACGTATTCATCACCCTGTATATATTCTAATGCTTCTTCTAAAGAGAAGATAATTGGTGGAGCTAATTTAACTTTTTCATCCGAACTTTGAGTACGCATGTTGGTTAATTTTTTCGTTTTAGTGATGTTAATTGATAAATCACCTTCACGATTATTTTCTCCAACAACCTGTCCTTTATATATTTTCTCTTGCGGAGATACAAAGAATTTACCTCTGTCCTGAAGCTTATCTAGAGCATAAGGAATTGCAGCACCATCTTCCATTGCAATTAAAGAACCATTTAAGCGTTTGTTAATTTCACCTTTATATGGTTGGAATTCAACAAAACGGTGTGCCATAATAGCTTCTCCTGCAGTAGCAGTTAGTAATGAATTTCTTAAACCAATAATACCTCTTGATGGAATGTGGAACTCAATAACAACACGTTCACCTTTACGTTCCATGTTTAACATTTCACCTTTACGAAGCTGAACCATTTCAATTGCTCTACCAGAATACTCATCAGGTAAGTCAATTGTAAGTTCCTCAACAGGCTCATGCTTAATAGCTCCAATTTCTTTAATGATTACTCTTGGCTGGCCAACTTGTAATTCATATCCTTCACGACGCATTGTTTCTATTAATACAGACAAGTGAAGTACACCACGTCCGTATACGTTCCATGCATCAGCAGATCCTGTTTCTTCAACACGTAAAGCAAGGTTTTTTTCTAACTCAGCATCCAATCTGTCTTTAATATGACGAGAAGTTACAAATTTACCATCCTGACCAAAGAAAGGAGAGTTGTTAATGGTAAATAACATACTCATTGTTGGTTCGTCAATTGCAATTGGATCAAGAGCTTCAGGATTTTCGATATCTGCAACAGTATCACCAATATCAAATCCTTCAAGACCAACTAATGCACAAAGTTCACCACTTTTAACTTCGTCAACTTTTTTCTTGCCAAGTCCGTCAAATACATTAAGTTCTTTAATTTTTGATTTGATGATTGATCCATCTCTTTTAACTAAAGAAACCTGTTGGTTGGTTTTAATTGTTCCTCTGTGAACACGACCAATAGCAATACGTCCTGTATATGGTGAGTGATCTAAAGATGTAATCAACATTTGAGGAGTTCCGTCAAGATATTCAGGTGCAGGTATATTTTCAATTACAGCTTCAAATACAGCCGAAATATCCTCTGTTTGTTGCTTCCAATCTGTACTCATCCAACCATTTTTGGCAGATCCGTAAATGGTAACAAAGTCAAGTTGTTCTTCAGTAGCTCCAAGGTTAAACATTAAGTCAAAAACCGACTCTTGCACCTCTTCCGGGCGACAGTTTTGTTTGTCAACTTTGTTGATTACTACGATTGGCTTTAAGCCTAAACCAATAGCTTTTTGAAGTACAAAACGAGTTTGAGGCATAGGTCCTTCAAACGCATCTACTAAAAGTAATACTCCGTCAGCCATGTTTAAAACACGTTCAACTTCTCCTCCAAAGTCGGAGTGACCAGGGGTGTCGATAATGTTGATCTTAGTGTTTTTGTACATTACCGAAACGTTTTTAGAAAGAATGGTAATACCTCTTTCTCTTTCTAAATCGTTATTGTCCATGATTAACTCACCAACTTCCTGATGCTCTTTAAACAGTTTTCCGGCCAATAACATCTTGTCAACCAATGTGGTTTTACCGTGGTCAACGTGCGCTATAATTGCAATATTTCTTATATCCTGCATAACGTAATAAAAATGAGGGTGCAAAGGTAGGGTTTATTTTGCTTTAAATGATTAAGATCATATTAAAAAGAGTTTTAAAAAGTGCTGATTTAAGTGTTTTTAACCAAATCAAGGATCTTATATTTTATTTTTCTCAAATAAATGAAATTAAAATATGGATGTCAATATTTTTTGAGGGAATACTTGTAACAGAAATGAATAAATAAAAAAAAGGAGGTCATTACTAACCTCCTTCTAAATATGAGTTTTTTTATTATTATCGTTTCGACTCTTGTAATTGTTTTGCCATTGCAGCACCAATTAAACTTTCAAGAGGAGTTCCTCCTTTAGAATCCCCACCCATAATCATAGTTTGTGGGAAGTTAATTTTAGCAATTTCAGCAGCTACTTTTACATCCCGATCTAATTCCATTTGAAGCTTTACTTCTGGAGTAATACCTGCATTCACTTTTTTAGCTATCTCGTATGCTTCAGCGTCAGCAGTTACTTTTTTCTTTTGCGCATTTAAACGTTCTGTTTCAAGAGCTATTGCTGCAAGTTTTTTATTGGTTTCTTCTTGTTTTAATTTGGTTTCAATTGCAATAAGAGCTTTTACTTGTTCTTTTTCCTGAGCTACCCGTTCAGCTGCTTTATCTCTTTCACCTTCTGCAATAATACGTTGTTGAGCATCCTTTGCTGTTTCAACTTTTTGTTGCTCCAATTGACGTTTTGCAGATTCATCACGCTGAGCTTCAAGACGTTGTTTAAAGGTGGCTTCCAATTCAATATTATCTACAATTACTTGAGATACAATAATTTTGTTTTCGCTTAACTCATGTTTTATACGTTTGGGAATTCCATTTTCTAAAACTTTATTTACCTCATAAGAGGTTTGAACTTCTTTAATAACCCTGCTATCGTCATCTTGAATGTCAGAATATACAGTATCACGACGTTCAATTTTTTCGACTGCATACGCACCTCCTTTCAGTTGCTCTTCAAAGGCTTGTCTAAAACTTTGAGCTTCTCCTGAAATATAATCCTGTGCAGCAAACATGTAAGCTGTATTAACTAACTGTTCCTTCACTGTAGGAACTATTGTGTTATTTACCAGGTTACTCATGGTTCTAAATTTTACAGCCAAATTAATAAAGCTTTCTCCATCGCGAGGTAATTCAAAACGTGTCGATACATAACCCTTCGCAGTTACCTGATCGATAAAACGTAGAGGGATAGGCTTCATGATACCTTCAACTTCTTCTTCATCAATTTCAATACCCTCTCCAATAACTTTTACATCGATAAATTTTTGCCATTTGTCAATCTTAGCAAAACCTCTCCATTTAATACCTTGCTCCATTACAGCACTCATGTTACCTGTAGGAGAAACCAGTAGATAATTAAAGCCCCGATCGGCAAAAAAGAATAAAGATTTGGTAAGCATTAAAATAATACCGATAGAAATCAGCACAGTGCCGTGTACTTTTTTTATACCTTTTAACCATTCAGGAAGGCGGCTATTACTTTTTTCAATTTTTGAAAATACAAATGCCGTAAAACCAGCTAATAGTGTTAAAAAGCCAATAAATGTAATCATAGGTTTTGTGTTTAAGTAATTTAATTAGTTAAATAAATCCTTTTTATTTAGTTCTGTTATTTTGCCAAACTCTTTTAGTTTTTCAAATTCAATTCTCTTTTTATCTCCAACAATGGTGATGATTATTTTTTTGTCCTTAATGTACTTGTTGTAATAATTAACAATGTCATTAAAATGCATTCCTTCAAT
This sequence comes from uncultured Saccharicrinis sp., assembly GCA_963666825.2. Classification (GTDB taxonomy): domain Bacteria; phylum Bacteroidota; class Bacteroidia; order Bacteroidales; family Marinilabiliaceae; genus Saccharicrinis. Next base: position 5,643,164 of record OY763044.2, read on the forward strand.
GTTTTCAAATAGCTTCTTGTTGGGATCTTCTGTGCATCCCAAATAACCCCAATATGGAATTTTGTTTGTTATATCTCTAAAGCCCGGACGTTTACTGTTTATGGATTGACAGATACTTTTGGTTATTAACTCCATTCTTTCTGGTTTCTGAGGCATATTGTTAATTAGGTTCAGATATGTGTCTAATGCCTCGATTGTTTTATCTGATTGTGTACTTAATACTCCTTTAAAGAATGTTGGATTTGCTCGTGAGAAAGGCGTTCTACTATAACCATATGCACTATATGCTAATGACTTAAATTCCCGTATTTCCTGAAATACCAATGAAGACATGTCTCCACTGAAATATTCATTAAATAATTTTTGGTTTAAGTAATCGGTTGAATCGTTTTTATTACTGATTACGAATAAACTGATGTGAGATTGTATCGCATTCTTATCATCTAAAAAATAGATTTGGTTTTCAGAAGGTTGTATCTTTTTCTTTACATAATATTTATTTCCCTGTTGCAAATGATCAGTGAAACTAAGTTGTTTTGTTGAAATCTCCTTGAATTCTTCTGAGGATAGATTTCCGCAGTAATGTAACTCGCAGCTTTTATTAAATATATTTTTTGCAAAAGAGGTTAAACTATCAATTGACATATCCTTGATATCTTTTGCTGTAAAGTCTTTTAAGTAAAATGAGTTGTTTTTGTATAAAGCATATTCATCTAAAGCTTCAGATTCAGAATCAATATCCTTAGTTATCATTTTTTTACTCATTTTGCGTTCCCTGATCAGTTTTACTTTTTCAGATTCTTTTAGGATAGGGTTGGTAATTAAATCATTAATTAATTTAAGTGTAGGTTCAAAATTCTGTTCAAGACCTGAAATTCTTATTGAAAAATTAGTTTCATTAGCATTTGCATAAAACTCAGCTCCAAGTTTTTGTAATTCTTTAAGGAAATCCGAATAAGCGAATTGTTTTGTACCGCAATATCCAATTACCTCATCAGCTAAATCATTTGTAATTGATTCATTCGTTCCACAATGAAACTTAATGTCCAATGAAAAAATATTGTTGATTGGATTTTTACAGGTATAGTATTGAACACATTTGTTAATTTGCCCTTCTTCAAAATCAACTCCTTTTTCGATATAATGCGGAGTAACTTTTTCGCTTGGCATCTCTTCAATCATTTGCGCATATTCAGATTTGGCTTCTGTATTTTTAGGCTGTACTGGTTTATAAGGCGGTTTTTGAACTTTATCCTTTTTAGGGAAACCCATTTTAGAATAAAATGCCAGATAATCATCACCAAAATATTTTTGTGCAGTTTTAATAATGTCATCTTTTGAAATAGAGTTTAATCGCTCTTCATAATTCATTTCATCATTCCAATCCTTATTATAAACAAAAGTATTCAATAGAGCTAAAGTTCTTTGCCTTGAGTCTTCAATATTTTTTTCTTTCTCAGTAATCATTTCAAGCTTAACAGCGTTAAGCAATTCCTCATTAAAATCACCACTTTTAAGTTTATTAAGTCTCTCCAGAATTAAATTTTCAGTTTTCTTTAAAGATTGGCCTATTATTTTAGGTATCATAATGATGAGTGTATTCCCTGCTTCCTCAAAGTTCATTGCTTCAACCTCTGCACCCATTAGTTCGTTTTCATTCACTAAATCATCAAGAAGTCCTGTTGATGAGTAATTAGATAATATACGATTACACAAGTCTATCTTTAATTCATCAGGATGGCCAATAGGAACAGTTCTAAAGCCTAAAACACCAACTTTTATAGGGAGTAATCGTTTGTTAACTTGTTCTCTTCCTTCAAAGGGAGTAGTGCTGATTTTTTCTTCCTTTGGCATTTCTTTTGCTTTCCACTTGCCAAATTTCTCCTCAATTAAAGGTTTTACAGATTGAGCATCAAAATCGCCGGTTAGTATTAAGGCCATATTGTTAGGAATGTAATACTTCTGATAGTATTCTTTCATCTTACTTATAGAAGGATTTTTAAGATGATCCGCATAACCAATTACCGGATTAGCATAAGGAGTTCCTTTGTATAGTTGCTTAAATAATTCTTCCAAAAAAGTGCTGAACATGTTGTCTGCATATAAATTCTTTTCTTCATATACAGTTTCCAATTCCGATTGAAATAGTCTGAACACCGGATTCTCAAATCTGTGAGCATATACATCCAGCCATTTTTCCATTTCTGTCTGAGGAAATGCGTTTAGATAGGCAATGTATTCGTAGCTTGTAAAAGCATTTAAATATTGTCCGCCTATTTGACTTATAATCCTGTCTAGCTCATTAGGAATAGCATAATCAGATGCTTTAATGGAGAGCTCGTTAATTTTGAGTTGAATAGATTCTCTTTCTTTCTTATCTGAAGTTGTTCCCAGTTTATCATATTGTTGGGCAATACTGTCAAGGTATACTTTTTCTTTTTTGTAATCTATTGTACCAATTTTATCAGTTCCCTTAAACATGATATGCTCAAAATAGTGAGCAATACCAGTGGCGTCTTTGGGATCTCTTTTACTACCTCCTTTAACTGTTACCATACCCATAACTGAAGATGCGCTGTGATCTTCATTGAGGTATACTGTTAGCCCGTTTTTCAGAGTATATCTTTCAACTTTTAAAGCTGAAGGAATTTCTTTTGCGCATACAATAGAAGAAAACGCACATAGTAAGATGATTAGTGTTTGTTTGTTCATTTTAATTGTTTTAAGAGTAAAGGTTTGACTTGTAAAAAGTGAAAGAAAAGTCAGTTAAATTATAGAATGTAGAATTTTTGAGTTAGTTAGGTTTTCATTGGGCAATAGTTAAAGGTTGGGGTCATAAACAAAAAATATTTTTTATTTAAGAACCAAATATAATTATTCAGTTGAAATAATCAAACATTTGAACTATCTGATTGATTTTAGTCTTTCGACATTTTATGCTTTGGGGAGGTATTCAATATCAATATTGTTCATGGATTTAAAAAGATTAATTCTGGCCTGAGGATTTAATTTTTCAAATTGATCTATCCATATTCTTGCATGATTTCTATAAGTGTGGTCCTCGTAAGGGCATTCTTTCTTTAATGATACAAATTGCTTGATATGAGCATATTTTATCATTTCTAAATTTGTATTATAAATCAAAGGACGTATTATCAAAAGGTTTTTGTTAAACATTTCAAGAGTAGGAGGGATTGATGATATATTGGCATGCATTACCATATTCATCATAAGGGTTTCAATGGCATCGTCCAAATGGTGGCCAAATGCAATTTTTTTGAATTCATTATTTTTTGCAAACTCAAACAGTTCTTTTCTGCGATTCCAGGAGCATGTGAAGCATGGTTTTTTGTTTGGTTTTTCTTCTATGCCTGCATGTGTTTTAATAATATGCAGATGTACATCAAGTTGCTTACAAAAGTTGGTTAAAAAGTTTTGGTCAATTTCATAAGGAACATCATTTGTAATTATATGAATTGCATGAAGCTCATAATTAATAGGTAAGAACTTTCTTCTTTCAGACAAAATATCAAGCAGTGATAACGAATCTTTTCCTCCGGAAACAGCTACAAGTATTTTGTCTCCATCATTAATCATATGGTGGTGGTTTATTGCATCGCCGGTTTGCTTAATTATTTTTCGAATAAAGTTTTTATCTGCCTTTTGCATTGACTAGAGGGTAACGTAGTAAAACAAAAATCCCGGTTTTGTATACAAAACCGGGATGAAATATGTTAATAGTATAAACTATTAGCTTAAAGAAAAACGTTTAAACTCAGTTACAGTTAAACCGTTACTTGCACCGTTAAGATATTGCTTAATAGATTGTTTGTTATCTTTAACAAATGCTTGCTCAAGAAGAGTAGATTCTTTAAAGAATTTACCTAAACGACCTTCAGCAATTTTATCAAGCATAGCCTCAGGCTTGCCTTCTTCACGTGCTTTTTCTTTACCAATTCTTAATTCTGTTTCAATAATATCAGCAGGAACAGAATCTTTATCAACACTAACTGGTGCCATTGCTGCAACTTGCATAGCTACGTCTTTACCAACTTGTTCATCAAAACCAGCTTGGTTAAATGCAACTATAACTGAAAGTTGATTTCCTGGGTGAATATATGGTACAACTGTTTCTGCAGAAACAACAGCATAATCAGCTATCTCAATTTTCTCACCAATAACACCAATTTGCTCAGTAATTACATCTTTAATAGCAACACCGTTCAATTGAAGATCTAAAATATCTTCTTTTGTAGATGCATCACTATTTAAAGCAGTTTCAAGAATTGAATCAGCTAAAGCAACGAAGCTTTCATTTTTACCAACAAAGTCTGTTTCACATTTTAAAATGATAACAGCACCTTTTTTAGCGTCAGCAGAAACTTTTGCTAAAGTACAACCTTCAGTTGTCTCACGATCAGCACGTTTGCTTGCCATTGCCTGACCTTTTTTACGGATGATTTCAACAGCAGCGTCAAAATCGCCATCAGTTTCGGTTAATGCCTTTTTACAGTCCATCATACCAGCACCGGTCATTTCTCTGAGTTTTTTTACGTCAGCAGCTTTAATCGCCATGATATTATCTTTTTTTAGATGGTTAAAATGAATTATTCAGCAGCTTCTTCTGAATCTGCTTCTGGAGCTTCTACTTTAGCAGCAGCTTTTTTAGCATCGTCTTTTTTAGCGCCTTTGTCTTTTTTAGTCGCTGCCTCAGCTTCGCGATCTATTTTTCTTTCGCTTAATCCTTCTTCCATAGCTTTAACCATGATGTCAGTAATTAATTCGATAGACTTAGTTGCATCATCATTTGCTGGGATAACATAATCCAAGTTTGATGGATCAGAGTTTGTATCAACAACACCAAACACAGGAATACCTAATCTGTTGGCCTCACGCACTGCAATGTGCTCTTTCATTACATCAATAACGAACATAGCAGCAGGAAGACGAGTAAGGTCAGCGATACTTCCTAATGTTTTCTCTAACTTAGCTCTCTGACGAGTGATTTGAAGACGCTCTCTTTTTGAAAGGTTTTTCCAAGCACTAGGATCAGCCATAAGCTTATCAATAGAACCCATTTTTTTAACAGCCTTGCGGATTGTTGGGAAGTTTGTAAGCATACCTCCAGGCCAACGCTCTACAACGTAAGGCATGTTAACACCTTTCATTTTTTCAGAAATAATCTCTTTAGCTTGCTTTTTAGTAGCTACGAATAAAATTTTTCGTCCAGATCTTGCAATCTGTTTTAATGCGTTTGCTGCTTCTTCTATTTTAGCAGCTGTTTTATGTAGATCGATAATGTGAATACCGTTACGCTCCATAAAAATATAAGGAGCCATAGCTGGGTTCCACTTTCTTTTTAAGTGACCGAAATGTACACCGGCCTCTAATAATTCATCGAAATTTGTTCTTGCCATTTTTGCTTTTTTAAAGTCGTTTACATTCTGTAAATATCAACTTACAAGTAGCCATTTGTTTTAAAATTGAAATCACTAAGGATCTTGTAAGTTTAGATACTAAACGCACCCGAAAAATATTAACGTTTACTAAATTGGAATTTCTTACGTGCTTTTGGTTGACCTGGTTTTTTACGCTCAACAACTCTAGCGTCGCGAGTCATAAATCCTTCAGCCTTTAAAGCAGGTTTGTTCTCTTCGTTAACTTTAACTAGTGCACGCGAAACAGCTAATCTGATAGCTTCCGCTTGTCCTTTAATACCACCACCGTAGATGTTTACTTTGATATCATAGTTTTCAGCTACTCCTAAAGTATTTAACGGCTGAGTTACTATATATTGTAAAATTGGTGATGGAAAGAATTCCTTAAGGTCGCGTTTGTTAATGGTAATTTGTCCTTTACCTTCGCTCAAATAAATACGAGCCACAGCCGCTTTTCTTCTACCTATTGCGTTAATTACTTCCATACTCTTTACTTATATAAGTTTAAATCAATAGTTTTTGGCTTTTGTGCCTCTTGTTTATGCTCAGCTCCAGCATACACAAATAGGTTGCTGAAAAGTTGACGTCCTAAACGAGTTTTTGGCAACATACCTTTAACCGCTCTCTCTACAAGTCTCTCTGGACTTTTTGCAAACAATTCTGCAGGAGTTACATTTGTACGTCCACCTGGAAAACCAGTATGGTAGAAAAATTCTCTTCCTTCCCATTTGTTTCCTGTTAAACGAACTTTGTCTGCGTTGATGATAATAACGTTATCACCACAATCTACATGAGGTGTGTAATTTGGCTTGTACTTTCCACGTAGCAATTTAGCTACTTTTGAAGCCAAACGACCTACAACCATGTCTGCTGCATCTACAACAACCCACTCTTTATTAGCAGTTGCTTTGTTTGCCGATACTGTTTTGTAACTTAATGTATTCACAGTCTTCCTTTGTTAATAAATTAAAAAAAATAAACAGTTTCAAACAGCCATAATAATCTAATTAACAAGACTATGCGTAAAATCTTCCCATCGATAAAATGCTATAACTTGTTCAATTCTATTATCTTATGCTGTTCGGCACGAATAATAATCGGGCGCAAAAGTACAGTTTATTTTTCTTATAACCCAATAAAAATCAAAAAAATGTATATTTGTTATCCAAAAAAAATCAAAAGAAATAATTTATATATGATTGATCATAAAACATTCATGGCTAGAGCTATAGAATTATCGGAGCAAAGTGTTAAAAATGGAGGTGGACCGTTTGGTGCTGTAATAGTAAAAGAAGGGAAAATTGTAGCAGAAGGATTCAATCAGGTTACCAAAAATAATGATCCTACAGCTCATGCAGAAGTTACTGCAATCAGAAATGCATCTAGTATATTAAATACCTTTGATCTTTCAGGTTGTGTGATTTATACGTCATGTGAACCTTGTCCTATGTGTTTAGGTGCGATATACTGGGCTGGAATTGAAAAAATGTTTTATGGAAATACTAAACAAAATGCTGCCGCCATAGGTTTTGATGATGATTTTATATATAAGGAAATAGAAAGGCCTGTTTCGGATAGGAAATTGAATTCGGAACAATTAATGAATAAGGAAGCCTTAAATGCTTTTCGATTGTGGAGTGATCTTGAAAATAAAATAGAATACTAAATGAGATTAGGAGAGGAGTTCTTTACTAAAAATGCCTTGGAGTTTGCACCTGAAGTATTAGGGAAGAAAATTATCAGGGTTTATGAAGATGGAAAAAAGGAAGAATTCTTAATCACTGAAGTTGAAGCTTATTGTGGAAAAGAGGATTTAGCTTGTCATGCTAGCAAGGGAAGGACAAAGAGAACTGAGATTATGTTTCAAAAAGGTGGCAGGGTATATATGTATCTTATCTATGGAATGTATTGGATGTTGAATTTTGTTTGCGGAGAAGAAGATAAACCACAAGCTGTGTTGGTAAGAGGTGTAAAAGGAGTTGCTGGTCCCGGTAGAGTTGGTAAAAGATTAGCTCTTGATAAATCATTTTACGGAGAAGATCTGTTAACCTCCAATCGAATATGGTTGGAAAGTTGTAATGATCAGAAGGTAATTATACAAACTTCAAAAAGAATAGGGGTAGATTATGCTGGTGAAATCTGGGCTAATAAACCTTATCGGTTTTTTACAGAATTATAGAATATCCTCTCGTCGTAATCATGACCGGAGAATTGTTCTAAAATGTGGTCTACTTTTCTAGCTTCGCAAGGTATTGTTAGTTTGTTAGTAAGGAGTAATCTCATTGAATCGTAGTCAATATGGTGTATGTGATTTGTATTGACAATAAAAAGAGGATGACATCTTACAAAATCATATGAATATAACATTGATTCATATCTTCTCAGAGGTTCTTTTATTTTAATTAATTCACCTGATGTTAGATAAAATATAGATTTAGAGTAATTTGATTCTCCATAAATAATGTCACAAATAGGAATGGAAATGATTTCTGTTTGTGTTTTAAATATGATTTGTTTTTGATTGCTAAAACAGCTGGAGTTATTAAAGAAGGTTTGCATTTTGGTTTTATAGCCTTCTTCTATTAGAGTCGAAATTACATTATCTACCGTAATTAGTAGTTCGCTGATATCAAGAGGTTTGTATATAAAGTCGATAGAGGCAAATCTAATGTCATCAAGAGCGTATTCCTGATAAGCCGACATAAAAATAACTTTGTAATTAAAATCTTTGGTTTGCTTTACTACATCAATTGATGTTCCACCTATGAGATGAATGTCGAGAATGGCAATTTGTGGTTTGTGTTTTTTTATTGCCAGTATGGTTTGTTCAACAGATTCTGTTTTTGCCACAATATTTATGTTTGAAAAATTTTGCACTAAAATTTTTTCAATTGCATTTCTAATTCTGCAATCATCATCTGCTAAAAGAATGCTAATATTGTTCATGATTTTGTATGTTTTAGGTAGCTAGTTGTAGTCTTCTTTGTTTCTCTCTTTTATACTTATAATAGGTAATTTTAATTTTACTAAAACCCCGTTTTTACCTGGGTTAATATCTTGTATGTCTATAATTTTTAGTACAGCTTTTTTGTGCGTCATCTTTTTAATAACATCCAAACGTTCATTTGTTATTTTAATTGCCATGGACTCATGCTTAGAGCCTATTGAGGATGCTTTTTGAGATGCTTTCCATCCAATTCCATTGTCTTCTATTTCTATATGAAGAGATCCATTTTTCTTAAAAAAACGAATATTTATGGTTCCTTTTTCTCCTAATCCCTTAATTCCATGTTCGATAGCATTTTCTACAAATGGTTGGGTTAACATAGGTGGTATTAAAATATCTTCCTCGTTGATATCTTCAGCTATTTCTATATTGTAACTGAATGGATATACAAATCTTAATTGTTGGAGTTCAAGGTAGTATCCAAGCATCTTGTTTTCGTCCAGTAACGGTACATATTCGTATTCTGAGCTTCTTAAAACCTGACGCATTAAAGAGGCAAATCCGGTCAGGAATTTAGAGGATTTTTCCATATCATTTTCAAGGATATAAACCTGTATGGCACTAAGCGCATTAAAGATGAAATGGGGATTCATTTGAGTACGCAACAACCTTTGTTGCATTAAAATATTGTTGTATTTAGATCGTAATTTAATTTGTCGAAAGGACAGTATAGCGATACTAATGATTACGAAAACTAAAATTAAGGAGCTAAATAATGTCTTCTTTTGAACAGCAATTAATTTGTTTTGCAGCTCATTCTTATTGTTTAATAACCTGATTTGATTTTTTGTTTGTTCTAAATTCTGAATGGATTCAACAGCAACAATATGCCTCAGATTTTCTTCATTAATAATGCTGTCTTTATATATTTCGGCAGTTTTAAGGTAGGCTAAAGCTTTTTTGTTTTCATTAAGTTCTTCATAGGCTTTAGATAAGAGGCGACTGCAAGTTTCAATTTGATATTTTGAACCTATTTCTTTTGCAATCTGAAACCCTTCTTTTAGGTTTTTAACGCTTTTCTGATAATCTTTTATTAGTAAATAAGTTTCGCCAATAATTGAATAGCTTGTAGAAATATTGATTCTATCACGGGATTCTTTATTAAATGCTAAGGCCTGCTCTAAGTATTCTAAAGCAATATGATATTGTTTTTTTATTTTATATAAATCACCAAGGCTGTTATAACTTATAGCTTTGCCAACAGAAGAGTTGATTTCGTTATTGTAATCAAGAGATTTGTTGAAGCACACTAGTGCAGAATCTAAGTCGTTTAGTGATTCTAAACATTCTCCAATGTTGTTGTAATTTATGGCTAATCCAAGTTTGTTGTTTTGCTTTTTAGCTATTTCTAAAGATTTTTTAAAATATTCAATAGACGCATGATAACGTTTTAAATTAGTGTAAACATTACCCAAACCATTATATGCTACGCTAGTTTGAAAAGTATCATTAACTTCTTCTGCCAGGTTTAATGCTTCCATGTGTAAATCCAGAGCATGTTTGTTTTCATCAATTCTGCGATATACCACAGCTAACATATTTACATACCTTGCTAATGCCGCTTTGTTATCCTGATTTCGAGCAATTTTTACAGCTTTATCATGAAGTTCCAAAGCCTTATTGAATTCAGATCTGTTTCGGTGTCGTACACCTAATGTGTTGTATATTTCAGCTAGCTGAGGAAGCAAACCGTTTTTTTGTGCAATTTCCTCTGCCTGGGTAATATAATCATCTTTTACAATTGAAGTGTTCAGGTTTTGGTTGTAATAATTGTTGGATTGATTGATTAAGTTTGAAACAACACTGGAATCAGTTTTAGATATTGTAATGGAGTTGATATTAAGGGAGGTTGATTCTTTGGGCTCGTGGTTACAGCCGCTGAAAACAATTATTAGTGCAAATAGAGTTAAAAGAAATTTCAAAATCTTCATTTGTATTGTTTATGCTTTGTAATTTAAGGTTTTAAAGGTTTTCTTAATGACTAATGATGTGTGTATTTATGAACTTTTTATTAACAATGAGTCTCAAAAATAAATTATGAACTGAATTTAATTTCTGTATGTTATACTACGGGTAAGTATTTTATGCATAACTTATGTTTATACTATATTTGTTATGTTTCATTCCAATTATTTTATCATTGAGTTAATTTTTATTCTATGAAATATTTTTTCATGCGACATTTGTTGGTGAGTATTGTAATTATAATCTCTTTATGTAGTTGTGATATATTCTTTAAATCGAAGAAAAATCCTCGTAAATATGCAATGGTTAGTTATTCTGAGACTGGTGAAACGTACTACGAATATGTGTATCCGGATAAGGAAAAAGAGTTAGATGAGGAATTGAAAGAAATTTCAGGATTGGACTTTGATATAACAAATAACTCTTTACTTGCCAACAATGATGAACAAGGAAATATTTATGAATTGGATATCAATCATTTTAATATTATTAGTAAAAATCAATTTTGGAATACAGGCGACTATGAAGGGGTAGAGTATGATGGAGAATTTATTTGGGTTTTAAAAAGTAATGGGAATTTATATAAATACGATCCGATTATAAAGGAAACGGAGGAGTTTGAAACCAAATTATCATCCAATAATGATGTGGAAGGATTGTGTTATGATTCGGGTAAAAAGCTTTTGTACATGGCCTGTAAAGGAACTACTTTAAATAAAGAGGATAAGATTAGAACTAAAGCTATTTATGTATTTGATGTGGAGAAAAAGAAGTTAAAAAAGAAGCCTTTAATAACAATTCATCCAAAACAGATTAAAAAGTTTATTGAAGAAACAGCCAAAAGTAATGTTGATGAAAATTATCTGGAAAGAGCAGAAGTTTTTTCACCATCTGCAATTGCGATGAATAAAAATAAAGACTTATTTATTTTATCTGCAAGAGGCAGTGTTTTGTTAGTTGTTGATATGGAATCGAAAATAAAAGAAATTACTTTTTTAAATCCTAAGTATTTACCTCAGCCTGAAGGGATTTGTTTTGATAGTGATTATAATTTATATGTTTCTACGGAAGGTAAATCAAATAAAGCAAGACTGGTTTTCTATAAAAACAGAAACAAATAAATGGTTTTTATAATCTTGATTTAATTATTGATAGAATGAGATATATTGTCATAATATTACTTGTTTTTTTATTTGTAGCCTGTGGCACACTTAAAGCGCCATACTATTCTTTAAATGTTCACAACTGGAAAGCAGAAAGTAAAACATCTAAAAAAGAATTAATTCATACAGCCTTTCTTGTTGGAGATGCAGGTCGTTTTGATAACAAAGATTATCAAATTAATAATGTTTTAGAGTCGCTAAAAAAGGAATTAAAAAAATCAACAGAAGAAACGTCTTTAGTTTTTCTGGGAGATAATGTTTATCCTAATGGTCTTCCCTCAGAAGACAATAAAACCAGATCTTCTAAAGAGGATATTTTAGCTGCACAACTTGATTTAGCCAGATATGTAAATGGTGATACCTATTTTATTGCAGGTAATCATGATTGGAAAAGTGGAAATAAGAAGGGATTAAAAGCTATTATTAGACAAGAGGAATATATTGAATCTTTTTTTAGTAAAAATTTTCCTCACAAGGTAAAGATGTATCCTGGAAATGGCTGTGGAGATCCTAAAGTAAAAAAGGTAAATAAGGATTTATATTTTGTTTTTATTGATAGTCAATGGTGGTTGCAAAATTGGGATAGTGAGAAAAAGATGAATAAAGGGTGTGATATTAAATCACGTAATGATTTTTTAACTCGCATTGAAGAAATCTTTATTGAGCATAAAAATGATCAGATTGTGGTTTTTATGCATCATCCAATATATAGTAATGGAATTCATGGTGGGTATTTCTCATTCGCAGATCATTTGTTTCCTTTACATAGAGAAAAGAATCTTTGGATACCAGTGCCTGTTATTGGTTCTATGTATCCTATTTTACGAACAGCAATTGGATCAGTTCAGGATTTAAATAATACCTTATATATCGAATTTAGTCAAGGAATAAATCAGATAGCAAACGATCTTGATGTAGATGTAATTTTTGCCTCAGGGCATGATCATAGCTTGCAGTATTTTGATAAAGATAATGTTAAGCAAATTATTAGTGGTTCAGGAAGCAGGCATTCCTTTTCGTTGGCTGGAGGAGAAGCTGATTTTTCCAGAGAGGCACGAGGTTTTGTAAAATTACTTTTCTATGAAGATATGGAGGCTTGGGCAGAATTCTATACTGTGCCCGAAAATACGTCAACGGCAAAACTTGAATTTAGAACGCAAATTCGGAAGCCTAAAGCTGGATCAGTATTTATAGATCAGGAATATCCTTCAATCGTAAAAAAAGATACAACAGTAGCAGCCAATAAAAACTTTGATGCAGGTAGAGGAAAGCGTTTCTTTTTGGGAAACCAATATAGAGATATGTGGGCTACAGAAGTTAATGTCCCATTCATTGATTTAGAAAATAGATTTGGAGGACTTATACCGGTTAAAAAAGGTGGAGGTATGTCTTCCAACTCTCTTCGATTGGAACATGATAATGGAAAACAGTATATTCTTCGCTCAATAAATAAGGACTATACTAAGCTGGTGGATAAAAAATATAGTGAACTGAAAGTTCTTGATATCATGAAGGATCAAAACAGTGCCAGCCATCCGTATGGTGCTTTAATGTTACCCTCTTTATCAAAAGCTGCTGGTATCTATTACACTAGTCCGGAGTTGGTTTTTCTTAAACATCAAAAGCAACTCGGTAATTATAATAATCTATTTCCTGAAGAATTGTATTTGCTAGAGCAAAGACCAGATGGCGATTGGAGCGATGCGTCACAATTTGGTTATTCTAAGGAAATTATAAGTTATAATGATCTTTTAGAAAGGTTAAGGGAAAAGAAACATCATTTTGTGGATCAGGAGTGGGTGCTAAAGTCCCGTTTATTTGATCTATTCATTCATGACTGGGATCGACATGATGATCAATGGAGATGGGCTTCTTTTGAAATAGGAGATAGTACTTTATACAGACCAATTCCCCGAGATCGAGATCAAGCCTTTTATAAATTCGAAGGTTTGATTCCTTGGTATGTATCTACCTTCATTATTAAGAAGTTTAAAACCATGAAAGGGGATGTAAAGGATGTAAAAAGTCTTTCGTTTAATGCAAGATATTTCGATAGGTATTTTTTAAATCAACTCGAATGGAGTGATTGGGAAAGAATTACAAAAGAATTGCAAGCCAGTATGACCGATGAAGTTATTGATTCATGTTTGTTTGCTTTACCTGAGAATGTAATTGATTTAAATAAAGAGATTCCGGAATTATTAAAGTCTCGTCGAGATCATATGATTGAGATAAGTCGCAGGCTGTATGAGTTTTTGTCACAAGAAGTTGAGATTACAGGGACTGATGATGATGAAATATTTGAAATTGAGAGGTTGTCAGATGGAAGTGTCAATGTTAAGTGTTTTATTGAAAGAGATAAAAAAGGTGATTTATTAAGATATGAAAGAACATTTTATCCATCAGAGACCTCTGAAATAAGATTATATGGATTAAGAGGTAAGGATGAATTTGTTGTTAAAGGAGAGGATGTTAATAAAATCAGAATAAGAATAATAGGAGGAGAAGACAAGGATAAAATTACAAACGATACTCATAAAGCCGGAATCTATGCTTATGATGAGGTCGATGGAATTAAATTAAAAGGAGATCACATTATTGATAAAACATCAGAGGACGATATTTATGTAAATGAATATGACCGTAAGGGATTTGCATACAATAAAAATTTTCCTTTTATAAGATTAGGGTACACAAAGGATGATGGTATCTGGTTTGGTTTGTCGTATGATTGGACTACAAATGGTTGGCGTAGAGATCCATATAAAGCCAAACAGAAAGCTTATTTTGAAGTAGCTCCAGGTAACCAGGATGCCTTCAAATTTGGTTATGATGCTCATTTTCCTGGATTATTTGGAAAGTTGGATTATAAACCTTCCTTCCATGTTGACTTTCCGAGCATTGAAAATTATTTTGGAATGGGTAATGAATCCGTTAATTATGAAAGAGAAAAAGAATATAATTGGGTAACAATTACTGGTGCAAGATTTAATCCATTAATCTCATATCATACTTTAAATAAACGGTTTATTTTTGATTTTGGGCCAGCATATGAGACTGTCGAAATTCAAGAGAGAGATGGTCGTGTAGCTTTGGATCCTTTATTAGGATTTACCGAAGAAGAAATGGAGAGAAAGCATTTTGTGGGAGGAGAAATTCATCATAAAATAGATATCAGAGACAGAGAGGAGAATCCTTCGAATGGTTTTGCCTTCTATGCAGGTGTAGAGTATCAGTATAATATTACAGATGATGATGATTTATTCCGGTTCAAAACAAACTCACAGTTTTATGTAACTTTAAGTAATTACCCGAAGTTAGTATTGGCTAATAATGTTGGTTACGAGAAAATTAGTGGAGATTACGAGTTTTATCAAACTCCGGATATAGGAAATTTAACCAACTTAAGAGGTTTTCGTAAGAACAGATTTCGAGGAGAGTCGGCTTTTTATGAAAATGTTGATTTAAGATTTAATGCATTTAACTGGAAAAATGCTTATTTACCTGTGAATATGGGTTTAGTTGCAGGTTATGATATAGGAAGGGTATGGCTAGATGATGAACATTCTGAAAAATGGCATAATAGCCAAACCGTTGGATTGTGGCTTGATGTTTTAGATACTTTTGTAATGCAGCCATATTACTCTTTTACAGTTGAAGATAATTTCTTTAGTTTTATCATGAGATTTAACTTTTAGAAATGAGTTTAGACTTTAGTCGATTTAAACATTTTTTATACAGGCATAAGTATATAGTTTTAACCTTAGTTATGCTGGGAGTTTTATTTTGGAAATCCATTTCATTTCCATTATTTACAGTTCCGTATTCAACTGTTATCTATTCGCAGGAAGAAAAACTTTTAGGGGCACATATTGCTGAAGATGGTCAATGGCGATTTCCGCAAGGCGATTCTATTCCATATAAGTTTAAAGAGTGTTTGCTCTTATTTGAGGATGAATATTTCTATCGGCATCCCGGAGTTAATCCTATTTCCATTTTAAGAGCTTTAAAACAAAATATTTTAAGTGGAGAGGTAAAAAGTGGCGGCAGTACCATCACTATGCAAGTGATCAGAATGGCTAAACAACGTAAACGTAATGTTGTAAGTAAATTAATTGAGGCTATTCAGGCATTAAGAGTTGAGCTTACTTTATCAAAAGATGAAATACTTAAGCTATATGCAACTCATGCGCCGTTTGGAGGAAATGTTGTGGGATTGGAGGCTGCCTCATGGCGATATTATCATCGTCCGGCATATATGCTTTCTTGGGCAGAGCAGGCTACCTTAGCCGTTTTGCCAAATGCACCGGGATTGATTCATACTGGTAAGAACAGAGAGCTTTTATTGAAAAAACGAAATTTCTTATTGAAAAAACTTTTTGATAAAGGTAAAGTTGACTCAACCTCTTTTTTGCTTGCACTTGATGAGCCAATACCTGACCATCCTTATGCTTTACCACAGATTGCTCCTCATTTATTAGATTACTGCAGGAAAATACAAGAAGGAAAGACTTATAAATTAAACATCCAGAATGAGTTACAAAGAAAGGTCAGTTATACACTAAAATTTCATTACGATCGTCTAAAATTAAATGAGATTAACAATGCTTGTGCTATCGTTGTTGATGTCAAAAATAGAAAGGTTTTGGCTTATTGTGGAAATATTGATGCCAATGATGTTCCTCAAAAACATGTGGATATATTACAGGCTCCAAGAAGTACTGGAAGTATTTTAAAACCCTTTTTATATGCAGCATCTATTCAGGATGGTAAGCTCTTACCAAAAATGTTAGTGCCGGATGTTCCGACATATTACAAAAACTTTGCACCAAAAAATTATACCCGAACATATGAGGGAGCAGTTCCTGCTGATGAGGCTTTGAGTAGATCTTTAAACGTTCCTGCTGTAAAAATGCTCGAAGAATATGATATTGGAAAATTTTGTAGTGTTCTTCAAAAAGTTGGTGTGAAAACGGTGAAGAATGATCCTGATTATTATGGGTTGAGTTTAATTCTTGGAGGAGCAGAAGCTACTTTGTTTGATTTGGTGGGAGCATATAGTTCAATGGCTGGAGTACTTGTAAATTATACTCAAAATAACTCAACTTATTTCAATAAAGCTTATAGTTCTCCAAGCTTAATGTTTAATGATAAAATTGAATTAGGATCACCATCTGAGGTTAGTCAAGTTTTTTCTGCTGGTTCAATTTATCATACCTTCGAAGCTTTAACAAATGTGGTGAGGCCAATTGAAGAAAGCGGTTGGCAGACTTTTTCTTCAAGTAGGAAGATAGCCTGGAAAACAGGTACCAGTTTTGGTTATAGGGATGCCTGGGCAATTGGTGTAACACCTGAATATGTTGTTGGAGTTTGGGTAGGAAATGCAACAGGAGAGGGACGTCCCGGTATTGTGGGTGGAACTACAGCAAGTCCTGTAATGTTTGATATCTTCAGGCATTTACCTGCTACGTCATGGTTTCAGCAACCCTATGATGATATGGAAAAAATATCAATTTGCAAGAAATCCGGATATCGTGCTGGTCCTTATTGTGAGTCTGATTCTGTTTATGTGGCTGTGAATTCAACTCGAGTGGAGCAATGTCCATATCATCATCTTATACATTTGAATAAAGAGCAAACCAATAGAGTAAATTCAAATTGTTATCCCATATCTCAAATGGTACATAAGTCATGGTTTATATTGCCGCCTGTGATGGAGTGGTATTATAAAAGGAATCATCCAACTTATAAAATACTACCTGATTTTGAGAAAGGATGTGCCGGAACAATAGAGCGAACAATGGAATTTATATATCCACAAAATAATAATAAGGTTTATTTGCCTAAAGGCTTAGATGGAGAAATTCAATCTGTCGTATTAAAAATAGCCCATCGATCATCTCAATCTACAGTATATTGGCATATGGATAATGAATATTTAGGAGAGACATCATTTATTCATAATATGGAAATAAAACCTTCTGAAGGCAAGCATTATCTGACTTTAATTGATGATCAGGGTAATGTTTTAAATAAGTGGATTAACTGCGTTGGAAGAAGCGATTGAAAGCGAGGATGAGTTTGTAAGTCTGCATAATATGGGAAGATTCTACATCCTCGCTGCTATGAAAAAAATCTGGTTTATTTAATTCAATATTGATCTTATGATTAAAAACTGTGCTATTCAGGTCTTCCTGGTCCGCCAGGTCCACGACCTCGGTTTTTTCTCATTTCTTCTTCATTCTTTAGCATTTGTTCGTATTGTTCTTCTGTTAGAACTTTTTTGAACTCTGCATTTCTCTCTTCGCGCATTGTTTCCATTTCTTCGCGCATAGACTCTCTGTCTCCGGAAGAATTTTTCCTTTGCTCTTTCATTTTTTGTGCGTATTTTAAATTGATAGCACTAACTTCAGTTGTTTGTTTATCTGAAAGATTTAGTTCTTTTTTCATTCTTTCAGTTTGCATCTTGCTCATATCCTCAGCATTGAATTCTTTGTGTTGAGGTTGTGCATTTGCAGTTAAAGCCATGCTTACAAATAGTATTGTAAAAATGCTAAAAAGTATATTTTTCATCATTGTAAAAATTAATTGTTTATTTATTCTAACAATAGGTAAGACGACAATTAATTAATTACCCTTCGCATGAAAATGATATTTTATGAAATTTATTGATTGTTTAGATGTTAGAACCTTTTGTTCCTAATCAGAAAAGAAAAGAATTTGATTGAAATAGGAATGTGATTAATACATGTAGGAATAAAACCATAATGTTCAGACATGATTTTAAATCTTTCCTTTAGTCCAGCAGCTATATTTTGTTTCGTAATACCTCCATCTAAAAATTTACTTAAGGTTAGATGGGTATTAGTGATTGATTTTGCATTTTTTAGGGCTAATAAACACCATTCAAAGTCTGCCGAAAATTTATATTTCAGATTATAAAGTTGAATAATCGATTTTTTTGCAATAAATGACTGATGACTTACCAGCATTCCCTTCTTGAAGCTTTTCCAGGTTAATTTTTCAGGAGGAGAAAGTCTTCTGTTGCCAATTTTATTTCCATTGGTATCAATCATTACAGTATCGCCATAATAAATGTCAGAATTAGGGCTGGATAAAATAATATCTTCAACAGTATTTTTACCTGCTAATTCATCTCCGGAATTCATAAACCAGATATAATCTCCGGTTGAAATATTGATGCCTTTATTCATGGCATCATAAATACCGTAGTCAGGTTTGCTGATCCATTTTGAAATTTTCGAATCGTATTTCTTAATAATATTTATCGTGTTGTCTTTTGAATCCCCATCTATGATAATATATTCAATGTTATTATAAGTTTGATTAATGACAGATTTTATTGTGGCTTCAAGAGTTTGTTCGCCATTAAAAACAACTGTAATAATTGAAACTTTAGGTGAAAATTGCGACATCAGTAATATTTATAATAAACTTCTATAAAGATTAAGGTATTTTTCTGCAATTACTTCGTTCGAGTAATTCTTTACTACAGAATTTCTAGCATTATTTTTAATGCTATTTATATCTGGATGGAATAGTGCTTTGTAAATACTTATTGCTAAGCCATCACTATCTTTCATTGTAGTCAGAAAGCCATTTTTATTATTTTCAATCATTTCAGGAACTCCTCCAACGCTAAAGCTTACAACAGGTATTCCACAAGCTTGGGCTTCCATTACTGTATTAGGAAGATTGTCTTGCAGGGAAGGTAAAATAAAAACGTCAGCAGAATTATAAAGTTTAATAATCTGATCGATCTTATTGATGAAGCTCATTTTGTGTACTTTATAAGGATACTTTGATAGATCCATATCTTTTGTCTTTCCAAATATCACCAATTCAACATCGTTTACAAGTTCAGGATATCTGATGTCCAGAATATGCAACGCTTCCATTAAATACCTTGATCCTTTTCTTGGGTCTGAGATATCAGCCGCACCAAATAAGATTAATTTCTTGTCGATAGGTAAATTAAATTCTTTACGACATTCGTCCTTATTAAGTGGTTTAAAAAGGTTTGTATCAATTGGATTAGGAATAGAAGATATTTTTTTTCGTCGAAGTAAAGAGCTTTCCTGCGCTAAAGATCCTAACCATCTGCTACAAGAAACGGCATGAATCTTTGCGTCAGACCATATCTTCATTTTTTTTTCATGGATTCTAAATGATAAATCCTTATTATTTGACCATCTTAAAAAAGGACAATTTCCACAATCATCGATATAATGATTACATTCATTGGCATAATGACAGCCTCCTGTAAAGGGCCACATGTCATGCATGGTCCATACAATAGGTTTCTTCAACTTAAAAAGTTGATCTAAGTTCTTGAGTGAAAGAAAACCATGGTTGATCCAATGTAAATGAATGATATCAGCCTCTTTTACTAGTGGGTGATTACTAATGTTTACACCCGAAATTGCCGGAGAAAATTTATATCTAACACCTTTGTTTTTTTCATATGGCAGAAAATAAAGGCGTTCATTAATAAAACGTTTTAAAGCTTTGTTTTTACCAACTTTATTGTGGCTTAAGGTTGATATATCCTGATTATTACTAACAGGATCTTCAACCAGCATTTTTACATCAACATTATTTTCTTTTAAAGAAGAATAAAGTCTGTTAGCAGCTACTGCGGCCCCGCCTGAAGTTGCAGATTTATTAATGATTAGAATTTTCAAAGCTTATGCTGTCGATTTTTGGTTTAGTATCGAATTTTGTACTTCAGATTTATAGTTTTGTTCTTAATTTATTGTGATCTAATGTATAGTGTAATCCTTTGCTTTCTTTTCTTTTCATGGCCATTCTTATAATTAAGTAGCCCACATTTATTTTGTTTCTTAGTTCGCAAAGTTCTTGAGTAACAATAGAATCATCAAACAAGTTTTCCGTTTCTCTGTATATAAGTTCCAATCTGTCTAATGCTCTTTTTAATCGTAAATTAGATCTTACAATACCCACATAATTACTTAGGATTTGTTCTACCTCTTTATTAGTCTGAGTAATTAATACCATTTCCTCATTGTGAGAAGTTCCTTCGTCATTCCAGCTAGGTATTTCGGTGTTGTACTCAATTTCGCTTAGCTTAGTAACTGCATCCTTAGCTGCTTTATCAGCATAAACAATTGCTTCTAATAATGAGTTAGAAGCCAGTCTATTTGCTCCATGCAAGCCTGTTGATGAACATTCGCCTGCAGCATATAAGTTAATAATAGAACTTCGTCCCTTTAAATCAACCTTGATTCCACCACAAAGATAATGTGCTGCCGGAACAACCGGAATCATATCAGTTGTTATGTCAATACCTAATTCAAGGCATTTATTATAGATTGTAGGAAAATGTTTTTTTGTTTCTTCAGCTTCTTTATGAGTAACATCCAGATAAACAAAGTCATCTCCTGTGTTTTTCATTTCGTTATCGATCGCACGAGCAACAATATCACGAGGGGCAAGACATCCTCGTTTATCATATTTTTCCATGAATAAAGCACCGTCTTGTCTTCTTAAAAGTGCGCCATATCCTCTCATTGCTTCCGTAATCAAAAATGAAGGACGTTCATTTGGATTGTATAATGAGGTAGGATGAAATTGTACAAACTCCATATTCTCAATAATACCTTTTGCCCTGTATACCATAGCAATTCCATCGCCAGTTGCAATAGTTGGATTTGTAGTAGTTTGATAAATATTTCCAATTCCTCCGGATGCCATCATGGTTATCTTAGCCAAAATGGTTTCAACCTTTTGAGTTTTCTCATTTAATACGTAGGCGCCATAACATTCCACATCACTTCTCCATCGATAAGTAATCTCGCCTAAATGGTGTTGTGTAATTATATCAACAGCGTAATAGTTTTCAGCTAATTCAATATTTGGATGATTTTTAGCTTTTTCAATAAGAGCTCTTTGAATTTCGAATCCTGTATTATCTAGATGATGTAATATTCTGAATTCACTATGACCACCTTCTTTGTGTAAGTCATAATGCTTAGAATCCTTTTTGTCAAATTCAGTACCCCACTCAATGAGTTGTCTGATTTGTTCCGGACCTTCTTCAACAACCATTTTTACTGCCTCTGGATTTGAAAGATAGTCACCGGCTATCATTGTATCTTCAATGTGTTTTTCGAAAGTGTCAGGTTCATAGGTAACTGAGGCAATTCCTCCCTGCGCATAAGACGTATTGGTTTCTCCAAGTTTTGTTTTGCTTATTACTAAAACACGACCTTGATCAGCAACTTTTAGGGCAAAACTTAATCCTGCAATTCCTGATCCTATAACCAAAAAATCAACCTTTTTTCTCATTTTATAAAACCAATAGCTAATAATCTAAAAAGAAGTACAAATATAATTAATTAGAGAAAGGGAGGACGATAATCGTTACTTTATCTGTTTTTATTTTTCCAGATTGGGAAAAAGAATGCTTTAGAAAGCATAATAATTCGGAAAAAAAGATTTTTGGTTTATTTTTGCACTTTCAAAGCAATTATCCTTTATTCAATAGATTAGATAAGTTAAATCAGGTTGAATAGGATAGGTATAAAAATGTAAACAAATTATCTCTTTTAGATATAATTCTAGATAAAGTAAATATGGCTCAGGAAGATGTTTTTAAAAAATTAGTTGCCCATTGTAAAGAGTATGGGTTTGTTTTTCAATCTAGTGAAATTTATGATGGATTAGGCGCCGTTTATGACTATGGTCAATTAGGTGTTGAGCTAAAAAACAACATTAAGTCGTATTGGTATGATGCCATGGTTAAACTTAATGAAAATGTTGTTGGATTAGATTCTGCTATTTTCATGCACCCAACAACATGGAAAGCTTCTGGTCATGTTGATGCTTTTAATGATCCTTTGATTGATAACAAAGACAGTAAAAAACGTTACCGTGCCGATGTTTTAATCGAAGACCTGATTCAGAAATTTGAGGCTAAGATTGAGAAAGAAGTTGAGAAAGCGAAAAAACGTTTTGGCGATTCTTTTGATGAAGAGCAGTTCAAGTCAACAAATCCAAGAGTCACCGCAAATCAAGAAAAAATCAACGAGGTTCATGGTAGATTTGCAAAAGCTTTAAATGATAATGATTTAGAAGAATTAAAGCAAATTATTATTGATTATGAAGTGGTTTGTCCTATTTCTGGAACAAAAAACTGGACGGATGTGCGTCAGTTTAACCTTATGTTCTCAACAGAGATGGGATCAACAGCTGATGGATCAAGTAAAATATATTTAAGACCAGAAACAGCACAAGGTATCTTTGTGAACTTTTTGAATGTTCAAAAAACAGGTAGAATGAAGGTGCCATTTGGTATTGCTCAAATTGGTAAGGCTTTTAGAAATGAGATTGTAGCTCGTCAGTTTATTTTCCGTATGCGTGAATTTGAGCAAATGGAAATGCAATTCTTTGTGCGTCCAGGCGAAGAAATGAAATGGTTTGAGTATTGGAAAGATTTTAGAATGAAGTGGCATAAATCACTTGGTATGGGTGATGAAAATTACCGTTACCATGATCATGATAAATTAGCTCACTATGCTAATGCTGCTACTGATATTGAATATAGAATGCCTTTCGGTTTTAAAGAAGTGGAAGGAATTCACTCTCGTACTGATTTTGATTTATCTCAACATCAGGAGTATTCAGGTAAGAAAATTCAATACTTCGATCCTGAAATCAATAAAAGTTATGTTCCTTATGTGGTTGAAACTTCAATTGGTGTTGACAGGATGTTCCTTAGCATGATGGCTGGTTCTTATAAAGAGGAAGAAGTCGAGGATGCAAAAGGTAAAAAAGAAGTACGTGTAGTTTTACAATTACCTGCAGTATTAGCTCCGGTTAAAATGGCTGTTTTACCATTGTTGAAAAAAGATGGATTGCCAGAGAAAGCTCGTGAGATTGTTAATAAGTTGAAATTTGATTACAATCTTCAATATGACGAAAAAGACTCTATTGGTAAGAGATATCGTCGTCAGGATGCAATTGGAACGCCTTTCTGTATTACAGTAGATCATCAATCTCTAGAGGATAACACTGTAACAATTCGTTATCGTGATACTATGGAACAAGAAAGGGTTTCAATAGATAACCTAGAGTCTATTTTGGATGAAAAGGTAAGTATGAAAACCTTGTTTAAAGATTTACTATAATCGAAAGCTATTATAAAGGAAAAGCCGGGTAAAACCCGGCTTTTTTATTATTTGATAATTTAGAATTTATTCTACAGTAACGGATTTTGCTAAGTTTCGTGGTTGATCTACGTTGCAACCTCTCAATACAGCAATGTGGTATGACATAATTTGTAAAGGTACTACTGCCAATAGAGGAGCGATTGATTCGTGACAATCAGGAACTTCAATGACATGATTTGCCATTTTCTTAATGGTTTCATCTCCTTCGGATACAATTGCAATGATATTACCGTTTCGAGCTTTAACTTCCTGAATATTACTTACAATTTTCTCATAAGATTTATCCTTTGTTGCAATAACACAAACAGGCATATTTTGGTCAATAAGAGCAATTGGACCATGCTTCATTTCTGCAGCAGGATATCCTTCTGCATGTATGTAAGAGATTTCTTTTAGTTTTAGAGCACCTTCAAGTGCAACAGGGAATAAATTTCCACGGCCCAGATATAATGCATTTGTTGCATCTTTATATGTACTGGCAATCTCTTTGATATAATTTTCAGATTTAAGTATAATGTCAATTTTTTCCGGAACTAAAGTTAATTCGTGAATCAGTTTCTTGTATAATTCATCATATAAGGTTCCTCTTTTACGACCAATCATAAAGGCCATCATGGTTAATACTGTTACCTGAGAAGTAAAGGCTTTTGTTGAAGCAACACCAATTTCAATTCCGGCATGAGTATAAACGCCTGCATGAGTTTCTCTGGGAATACTTGATCCAACCACATTACAAATTCCAAGAATAGTAGCTCCTTTTTTCTTTGCCATTTTTATGGCGGCAAGAGTATCTGCAGTTTCTCCACTTTGTGAGATGGCAATGATAACGTCATCAGAATTAATGATTGGATTTCTGTATCTGAACTCAGATGCATATTCCACTTCTACAGGGATTCGTGCGTATTCTTCGAAAAGATATTCGCCTACCAAACCTGCATGCCATGATGTTCCGCAGGCGATTATGATAATACGTTTGGCCTGAGTAAGTTTTGGCAAAACATCAATGATTCCGCCTAAAAATATTTTTGTTTTGTCAATTGAAATACGACCTCTAAAGGTATCTCCAATTGAGTGAGGTTGTTCGTGAATCTCTTTAAGCATGTAATGTTCGTAACCATTCTTATCAATTTCATCAATGCTTAATTCAACCTTCTGAATTTTAGGTTTTTGTTTATCGTTCTGAATATTTTTTAATACAAGATCATCCTTAGTTAAAATAGCAACATCTTCGTCATTTAAATAGATAACCTGATCTGTATATTCAATGATAGGAGAAGCGTCAGAAGCCAAAAAGTATTCGTGTTCTCCAACTCCAATCACTAAAGGACTACCTTTTCTGGCAGCAATAAGTTTTTCCTTCTCATCTTCGCAGGAGATAACTAAACCATATGCTCCGATTACTTTCGAAAGTGCTACTCTTATGGCAATTTCAGCATCAACTTTTTGTTCCAGATAGATGCTTTCGATAAAATTTACCAGTACTTCAGTATCTGTTTCACTTTGAAACTTATACCCTCTGTTTATAAGTTCCTTTTTAATGTGAGCGTAATTTTCAATGATACCATTATGAACTAAAGTAAATTTTCCGTTCATAGAAGTATGTGGATGGGCGTTGGAATCATTGGGCTCACCGTGAGTTGCCCAGCGGGTATGTCCAATCCCAATTTTACCACTAATGTTTTGATCTTTAGCAAAGTTGTCAAGATCTTTAACTTTTCCCATTTTTTTATAGGTATGGGTTCCTGAATTAATTAAAGTTACTCCAGCAGAGTCATATCCTCGATATTCTAACCGCTGAAGCCCCTTAATAAGTATTGGATAAGCAGGTTTCTCTCCTACATAAGCTACAATTCCACACATAGTTTGATTTTTTGAATTCCTTTAAATATTATGACAAATAAATAGTGTCAAATACGTATTTGTTTGTTAGTTATTTAAAGAGCTGATTATTAATGTTCCAATAGTATTATTTTCTTCTGTTGATTTTTTAAGAGTTACAATAAAAGAGTCGTCTTCTAAAGACCCTCTTATTTTTAGAAAATCCATTTCTTTATCATTATTATCTCCGTCTTGTCCAAATCCAATCATTGTTTTTACATTGAATTCTTTTTTTGCATCCATATTAATAGACGCAAAAATCTTATTGTTATTGTCAATCCAAAGATTGATAAAATCAATAATTTGATTAGGTGAACAAGAGCTTATATCGATGTTAAAATATTGTTTTAAAACTTGAAAAGCATGTGCTGCTTTTTCTAATGCATAGCGGGAGAAAATTTCTTCAAAATAATTATTAAGGCTTGCTAAATTAAATGAAGAATTTGTTAGTCTTGTTTCAAGTTCTGAGATGTAATTTTTCTTGCAAATTAATCCTCCCAGGTCTATCCATATATCATTTTCTTCTGTATTGTAATTCTTATCTTTTAGAGCAAGAAAATCATTGTTTTTCAAGGTGCTTATTAATTCATCTCCAACATATTTTATTAATGCTTGCTCATATAATTTAATGCCACGATTGATTGATCCTAATGTGATTTGAGTGTTTTTATACAAGACTTGCTTCGCTTGTGGTGAAGCTTTTCCTTGTAGAGTTTTTAATATCTCAATTCCATCTATTATTGTATTTATAGTATAGGGGTTTAAAGCTTCAGTAATTAACTGATCATAAAGGTCCGATCCTTTGCGTTTGTCTCTTGAAGGCCACTTTTGAACATCTCTTGTTGTTCCAACACTAAATAAGTTTTGGCCTGGCATTAATACGCTTTTGCCACTATCTTCAATTAAATAAGAAAATGGGAGTTCTGAAATATCAGGATTGTTATAATGTCTACCCAGTACCATTGTGAAGGCTCCGATTTTACCCGGCCATAATATATATGAATCGCTACCGGTTTTGCTACCTCGTTCAATAATGCCTTGATGTACAGGGCCTAACTTATACATGTGGTTACTTTGGTTTGTCCCACTACCAGCGTTGAAAAACGAGTAATAACCAGCAATTAAAAGAGTCGATTTATGATGTGTAACAGTATATGGACCTGCAAATATAGCACAGCCTTCACCTTGTAAACATTGACTGTTGCTGAAAAAAACGGAATTTTCAGCTGTATAATGGTTTGAAATTTCACATCCTTGACCAACAAAACAATGTCTCAAATAGGCTCCATCTGATATTGTTGAACATGCAGAGAATATAAAATTAGATGCATTTACATTAAAACCAACATAGGAAGGAGAATCTTGCGAACTATTTACACTTCCTTCTTCTAGTTTGGTGACACTTTCTATAGTACAATATGGTCCTATGTTAACATTGGTTATTGTGCCACTATTAATAATGATAGAATTATTTCCTATGGTTCCTTGTTGGCTTTTTACCAAACTTGCATAGTTTTTAACCAGATCTTTAATCGCTTTTTGAAGTTTAGGTTTATAAGAGTAAAAGGCCATTATATATGCAGTATGAACAGAAAGTTGATCGTAAAGGAATATTTCTCTTCCTCCTGCTTCATTTATAGGCGTTACTTTAATTCCATTTCCAAATGAGGTTTCGCCTAAAGTTTTGAGGCTGTCTACATTTAAAATAATACAGTTCTCTTTTATGATATAATTACTAATCGAGGAACCAACATTCTTTATGTAAGAATTGCTCCCGATGATGCAATTATGAATATGAGCATTGTAAATTCCGGCAAAATCGTGTAAATAGTTATTTGAAATTTTATTACTAAATACTCCAAGATAATTAATGCCTGAGAAAACACAAGATTTAATATGATCCGGAATAAAATCTTCATCAACAAAAACATTATCCCATCCATCTATCGCTGCGCAACTTTGTATCTCTAATTTGTTGATTTCAGCTGACGATAGATTTCTATAATTCATATTTTCTTTATTTGTAATCATTTAACTAAAAGTATTAAAAAGAAAAGTATTTGTTTACTAAAACTTGATGAATGAAAATAATTATACGATAAATCAATAATTTGACTAAATAGGCAAAAAAAACTGCCATACTTATTTAAAGTATGGCAGTGATAATATTTGATAAATATTATAAAATCTTATTTCTCAAGCAGATTGTCATAAAAGCTATTGAAAGCATCTATATAACTTTCTTCATCCTGATATTCTAGAAATTGTTTACCTGAGTTTTTAGCATAATCTATAATTTCAGAGTTGGCGTCAGGGTGTCCTTGAATAATACCATCACTAAAATTAATTGCTAGTTTGCTTAAATTTGCAAAATTAAATGGAGCCAGACCTTCATAATCAGATTTTTCAACTCCTTCTAGAGTAAACTTCTCAGGGAATGAAGCCGGAAACTCTTGCTTGAAATCATCATTATATATTGAATATACTAATTTAGAATTCGCAAAATGAGGATCTTCATTCATTGCTTTTTTAATGTATAGAGGAACAAGACCTGTAAACCAACCATGGCAATGAATGATGTCAGGTGTCCATCTTAATTTCTTTGTAGTTTCTAATACCCCACGTGCAAAAAAGATTGCTCTTTCATCATTGTCTTTATGCTCTTTTCCTTCCTTGTCTACTAATGTAGATTTTCTATGAAAATAATCTTCGTTGTCGATAAAATAAACCTGCATACGTGCAGCTTGAATTGATGCAACCTTAATAATCAAAGGGTGATCAGTGTCATCAATGATTAAATTCATTCCCGACAAGCGAATTACCTCATGAAGTTGGTTCCTTCTTTCATTGATGCATCCAAAACGAGGCATAAATGTTCTGATTTCTTTTCCTTTTTCTTGAATTCCTTGAGGTAGATATCTTCCTATCTTCGACATGTGAGATTCGGGAAGGTATGGGGTGATTTCTTGGGAAATAAATAAAACCTTTGTTTTTTCCATCTTATTGTGGTCAAATATTGCTATTGAAAATAATTAAGGTGCAAAATTAACAAAAATAAAGTTCTCAAACAAAGCAGTCTGTTTTTAAATTGTTATTATATAGGCCTATGGATACTTAAAATACTATGAAATTACAAAAGTTCTTATTATAGTTTATGTAATGATTAACAGCTTCTTGAAGCTTGCTTTTTTATGTTACACAGCAGGGTTGAATTTGTAATTGTATGGAAGAAAGATTAATACAAGTTAAATATGCTCATTATATGATAATAGTGCTTTCATTGTATTGATATTATTATTTACTTTGGGGCGTTTTTTGAAAAATATTATGAAGATTGTTGTTAAGGCAGAGGAACTTAGAAGCATGATTGCTGAAAGTAAAGCCTCTGGGAAAACGATTGGCTTTGTTCCAACGATGGGAGCACTTCATCAAGGTCATATATCTTTGGTGAATAAGGCTGCTCAAATGGCTGATGTAATTATAGTTAGCGTGTTTGTTAATCCTACTCAGTTTAATAATTCAGATGATCTTAAAAATTATCCTCGAACAATCGACGATGATATAAAGAAATTAGAAGGTACTGCATGTAAGATTCTTTATCACCCTACTGTCGAAGAAGTTTATCCTGAAAAAGACGATAGAATATTTGACTTTGGTTCGTTGGATAAAGTTATGGAAGGTGAATTTAGACCAGGACATTTTAATGGTGTCGCTCAGGTTGTAAGTCGATTCTTTGATATTGTTCAGCCGGATAAAGCATTTTTTGGGGAAAAAGATTTTCAGCAATTAGCCATCATTAGAAAAATGACTGAAATGTTGAATTACAATATTGAGATTGTTCCTTGTAAGATAGTGAGAGAGGGTGATGGTCTTGCGATGAGTTCACGAAATGCATTGTTAAGTCCTGAGCATAGAAAAGAGTCTGTACTTATCTCAAAGACATTATTTGAGTCGAAAAAACTAATTGACACCCAAAATATAAAAGAAGTTATTAATTTTGTGGTCGAAACAATAAATAAATCTACTTTGTTAGAAGTAGAGTATTTTAATATTGTGGATGGAAATACCTTGCAACCTGTTGACGATTGGAGCGATAGTGAGTATATTGTAGGGTGTATAGCTGTATTTGCAGGCGAGGTAAGATTAATTGATAATTTGATTTACAAAACCTTTCAGGATGAATGTTGAAGTTGTAAAGTCTAAACTACACAACGTCTCTGTGACGGAGGCAAATTTAAATTATGTAGGTAGTATTACTATTGATGAGGATTTAATGGATGCTGCTACTATAATTGAAAATGAAAAAGTACAAGTAGTTAATAACAATAATGGGGAGCGTTTAGAAACCTATGTTATTAAAGGAGAACGAGGCTCTGGTGTTATCTGCTTAAATGGAGCAGCGGCTAGAAAAGTTGCAGTCGGTGATGTTATTATTATTATTACATATGCATCTATGCCTCTAGAGGAAGCTAAACAGTATAAGCCTGTTTTTGTATTTCCTGATACCGAAACTAATAAGTTGGTATAACGAAAATTCGAATAACGAGAATAGAGCCCTGGATATTATCCGGGGTTTATTTTTTTATACATTAGTACTATGGAATTAAAACATGACTTTAAATCAAAAATAGTAACAGTTGATAAAGCACAGGAAATTGTTGCTCATTGGCAGGAAAATGGTGAAAAAGTTGTTTTTACTAATGGATGTTTTGATTTAGTACATCGTGGCCATGTTGAATATTTAGCTAAGGCTGCAGAGAAAGGTGATAGATTAATATTAGGGCTAAATACCGATTCTTCAGTTCAAAGATTAAAAGGACCTTCCAGGCCTATCGTTGATGAAGAGAGTCGTGCTGTTTTGTTGGCAGCAATGAGCTTTATTAGCTTGGTTGTTCTTTTCGATGAGGATACGCCATATGAATTAATTAAATCAGTTCAGCCTGATATTTTGGTGAAAGGAGCCGATTATAATCCGGAAGATATTGTAGGGTATGATATTGTAACAGGAAGGGGTGGCTCTGTAGAAACAATAACTTTTGTGGAAGGGTTTTCTACCACTAATATTGTTGAACGTATTGCTGAAGAAGTAAAAGAGAAGAATAAATAGTATAAAGAATAGCTATGGCTAAAACTAAGTCTGTTTTTGTATGTCAGAATTGTGGTACTGAATCTCCAAAATGGATAGGAAAGTGTAATTCTTGTGGTCAATGGAATACATTCGTTGAAGAACTAATCGTTAAAACCACAAAGGGATCTACAGCTCAATCCTTTTTACAAATAGAGTCAGCAAAACCGGAATTAATAAAAGATATAGAAACATCAGACTTACCTAGAATTAATACTTCAAATAAGGAATTAGATCGGGTATTAGGAGGTGGTATGGTGCCTGGTTCTTTGATCTTAGTGGGAGGTGAACCAGGAATAGGGAAATCAACTCTGGTACTTCAGATGGCACTTAAAGTTCAATCACGAAAAGTATTGTATGTTTCGGGTGAAGAAAGCCCTCAGCAAATAAAACTAAGGGCCGAAAGAATTCATAATGGTAGTGAGAACTGTTTGGTGGTGAGCGAAACTTCGATGGAGAAAATTGTTGGTCACATAAAAAACGTCACTCCTGATCTGCTTGTTGTCGATTCTATTCAAACTATAAGTAGTGAAAATATTGACTCCTTGCCTGGAAGTGTATCGCAAATAAGGGAATGTACAGGTACGATTTTAAGAATAGCAAAAGAAAAAAATCTTCCTGTAGTTTTAATTGGTCATATAAATAAAGAAGGAAGCTTGGCTGGACCGAAGGTGCTTGAGCATATGGTAGATGTAGTTCTTCAGTTTGAAGGAGATCGTAATCATATGTATAGAATTCTGAGATCCATTAAAAATCGATTTGGTTCGACCGCAGAAATCGGGATTTTTGAAATGCTTGGTGATGGTCTTCGTGAAGTTGTAAATCCTTCTGAACTTTTGTTGTCTCATTATAATGATAATTTAAGCGGTGTGAGTATTGCTGCTGCAATTGAAGGTATGCGACCTTTTTTAATTGAAGTGCAGGCATTAGTTAGTACGGCTGCATATGGAACTCCTCAACGTTCTTCTACGGGTTTTGATTTACGCAGGTTAAATATGCTTTTAGCAGTGCTGGAAAAGAGGGCAGGCTTTAAATTGGCAGTAAAAGATGTTTTCTTGAATATTGCAGGAGGAATTAAAGTGAACGACCCTTCAATTGATTTGGCTGTTGTTTGTGCTATTTTGTCATCGAATATTGATATGCCACTTTCTCAAAAGATCTGTGTTGCAGGGGAAGTTGGTTTGTCTGGTGAAATTAGACCGGTTACAAGAATAGAACAAAGAATTGGTGAGGCTGCAAAGCTTGGATTTGAACAGATCTTAGTGCCAAAATTTAATAAAGGAATTGATTTAAATAAATTTGATATTAATATTGTTCAGGTCAGTAAGCTAGAAGAGGCCTTTAAGCTTTTGTTCGCATAAAGACCTCCCTGTA
The DNA here is from genome assembly GCA_963666825.2 of uncultured Saccharicrinis sp. GTDB lineage: Bacteria > Bacteroidota > Bacteroidia > Bacteroidales > Marinilabiliaceae > Saccharicrinis. Next base: position 5,675,326 of record OY763044.2, read on the forward strand.
TATTATTAGAATAAATTAATAAGTCTAAAAGAATTCAGACTCATCTCCATTATATTTAATTTCCTCTGTAGAATCATCATTCTGCTCCGCTCTTCTGTCTCCTTCGCAGTTAAGATTAATGTTGAAGTTAACAGGCTCTTCAAAAATGTCATCCTGTGTAATAGGTAGTGTTTCGTCCTCGTATATGGCTTTCATATAAAGAGCCCATATCGGAAGTGCCATGTTTGCACCTTGTCCCAGGCTAATCCCATCAAAGTGAATGTCTCTGTCTTCACCACCTACCCAAACTCCGGTAACTAAATTAGGTGTAACGCCAATAAACCATCCATCAGATTGATTTTGGGTCGTTCCTGTTTTTCCTCCAATTTGACCAGTGAAACTGTATGTGTAACGAAGTCTTCTTGCTGTACCTTGATTAACAACACCTTGAAGTAAGTTGAGCATTAAATAAGCTGTTTGTTCGCTAATTACTTCTTTTTTCTTTGGAGAAAATTGTGCAATAACATTACCAAATCTATCCTGAATTCTTGTAACCATAATTGGTTCAATATGAACACCCTTATTGGCATATGTACAATAAGCACTAGCCATTTCTTCTAATGTGAAATCAGGTATACCTAAGCATAGAGAAGGTACAGCAGGCATTGGACTTTTAATACCAAGTTCATGTATCATATGTCTTACAGCCTCTGGATTATATTGCTTCATTACCCAGGCTGAAATATTATTGTTAGAATTTGCAAGGCCCCACTTTAAACTAACCATTTCTCCTCGTCTTGCTTTTCCGTCATCATTAGGAGTCCAGGTTTTTCCATCTGGTAAAACAAATGTTTGTGGAATATTAGGAACCATATCGCAAGGTGTATGGCCTTCTTGCATTGCTAGTGTGTATATTAGAGGCTTAATTGTAGAGCCCACTTGTCTCCTTCCTTGTGTAGCCATATCATACATGAAATACTTGAAGTTGGGGCCGCCAACATAAGCTTTAACGTTTCCATTGGAAGGATCCATAGAAAATAAACTGGCTCTCAGATAAAACTTAAAATGTTTGATAGAATCAAGAGGTGTTAAAACAGTGTCTTTTTCACCAGCCCACGTAAAAACTTGCATGTCAACCGGAGTATTAAAAGAATTCATGATAGAATCTCCAGAAAGCCCTGCTTTTTTTAATACCCTATATCTTTCCGAGTTTTTAATGGCCTTGTTTATAATGGAGTTGTATTGTTCTTCCGATAATTTTGTTGTAAAAGGCGCTCTTGTTCTTCCTTTCTTTTCTCTAAAAAAGGCTTTTTGTAAATTATTTGATAGATGTTCCTTTACTGCTTGTTCAGCGTAAACCTGCATTTTGTAATTAACAGTAGTGTAAATTTTTAATCCATCTCTATAAATATTGTAATGAGTGCCATCTGGTTTTAAGGTTTTATTGATAAATCCATATACCGGATTGTTTTCCCACTCAATACTGTCAGCAACAAATTTATCCTTTAGCCAGGAAGGGTAATTATCTCGTTCAGGTTTTTCTGCCGTTAGGGTAAGTCTTAAATGTTCTCTTAAATAAGGTGCAACTCCTTCTTTGTGATCTCGTCTGTTAAACTTTAATGCAAGAGGAATGCTTTTTAAAGAATCGTATTCCGTATCAGAGATAAACTGAGCTTTGCGCATCTGATTTAAAACAACATTTCTTCTGAATTCAGTTGTGTCTTTTCTTCTTACGGGATTAAAAAGAGCAGGATTTTTCAACATACCAATAAGAGTTGCAGCCTCTTCAATTTTAATGGTATCAGTAGATGTATTAAAGAAAGTTTTAGCTGCCGATTTTATTCCGTAAGCATCATAAATGTATCCTACTTTATTTAGATACATTGTTAGTATTTCGTGTTTAGTATAACTTTTTTCAAGTTTTACCGAAATCACCCATTCGTTTAGTTTCTGTAATCCTCTTTCCCAGATATTCTTTGCTGGTTCATGAAATAATAGCTTTGCTAGCTGTTGAGTTACAGTACTACCTCCACCGGAACCTTTGTCTCCAAGTAATACTGTTCTGAATGCAACCCTTAGTAAACCTCTTGGATCAATTCCTGAATGATCATAAAACCTTTCATCTTCAGTGGCTACTAAGGCATTTACAATATATGGAGATAATTCATCGTACTCAATAAATGTTCTGTTTTCAATGGCAAAGTTTCCTAAAACCTTACCATCCTCCGAGATAATTTCTGTTGCAATGCTGTTCTTTGGATTTTCTAATTCTTCAAAGGAAGGCATTACACCAAGTAGTCCTTTTGATATTAAAAAGAAAAGTAAAAAGACCATAAAAAAGGATGTTAATACGATTCCCCAAAACCAGTATAATACCTTTTTTATTTTTGGATTGTTTGTTGACATAGTTGTTTTGTTGAAAATTTGCCGTAAAATTAGCATTTTTACGTAATTTATAATAGAATTAAATTTTAAAGGTCATTTAGTTCAGATTTTAAAAGAATATTAGGCTTGTGTATCTATTATGTTTAAATCTTTAAATCATTTGATTTACAATTGTTGGATAATTTTTTAAATTTGACGCCTTTAAATAGAATAACGAATTATTTACCATTCTTAGTATGGCATTTTAGGGTGTTGATTTGCTAAATATGGAATAAATATAGATTTGAGATGGCAAAAAAGAGTATCGATAGGGAAGGGAATCTTGTAATAGTTGAGTCTCCGGCAAAAGCAAAGACGATTGAAAAATTCTTAGGAAAGGATTTTTTAGTCAAATCTAGTTATGGGCATATTCGGGATTTAGCTAAAAAAGATTTTGGGATTGATATAGACAATAATTATTTACCACATTACATTGTCTCTGATGATAAGAAAGATGTGGTTAAGGAATTAAAGAAAATATCAAAGGAGGTAAAAACTGTATGGTTAGCTTCCGATGAAGACCGTGAGGGAGAGGCTATTGCCTGGCACCTTTATGATGAATTAGGATTAGCTCCTGAAAATACTAAAAGAATAGTTTTTCATGAGATTACAAAGTCTGCAATTTTGAATGCCATCGAAAATCCAAGAGATATAAATGTAGATCTTGTAAATGCTCAGCAGGCTAGGAGGGTATTGGATAGATTAGTAGGTTTTGAACTGTCTCCTGTTTTGTGGAAAAAAGTGAAGCCATCGTTGTCTGCAGGTAGGGTTCAGTCTGTAACAGTACGTTTGATTGTTGAAAGAGAAAGAGAGATTTTTGCCTTTACACCTGAATCTTCTTATCGTGTTACAGCTGTTTTTTTAGTGAAAGATAAAGATGGAAAAGTATCAGAGTTAAAAGCTGAACTGTCGAAAAGATTTAAAACGCTAAAAGAAACAGAGGAATTCCTTGATAAATGTAAAGGTACAGAATGGTCTGTTTCAGGAGTGGTTAAAAAGCCTTTGAAAAAATCTCCTGCAGCACCATTTACAACTTCAACACTTCAACAGGAAGCAAGTAGAAAGTTGGGATTTTCTGTTGCTCAAACAATGTCTGTTGCACAGAAGCTTTACGAAGCAGGAAAGATTACATATATGCGTACCGATTCAGTGAATTTGGCCGATGCAGCTCTTAAAATGGCTTCAGACCAGATTTCAGGAACAATGGGGGATGAGTATTTAAAAATACGTAAATACCAAACAAAAAGTAAAGGTGCACAAGAGGCTCACGAAGCTATTCGTCCTGCTTATTTAGATCAGCCTACAGTTTCAGGTTCGCAACAAGAACAAAAACTCTACGAACTTATTTGGAAAAGAACTATAGCGTCACAAATGAGTGATGCTGAATTGGAAAAAACAACAATCAATATAGCAGGGAAAGGAATTGAAGAAAATTTTGTAGCAACAGGAGAAGTTATAAAATTTGATGGTTTCCTTAAGGTGTATATTCAATCTTCAGAGAATGAAGGTGAACAAGACAATGAAGAAGATACTGGATTGTTACCTCCAATGAACGTTGGGGATGTTCTTGATGCCGATTTCATTGAAGCCAGAGAAAGATGGAGTCAGAAACCACCAAGATATTCAGAAGCTTCATTAGTTAAGAAATTAGAAGATCTTGGTATCGGTAGACCATCAACATATGCTCCAACAATTTCCACGGTACAAAATAGAGGATATGTTGTAAAAGAAGAAAGAGAAGGTAATGAAAGAGAGTATCATTATCTAAAATTAAGCGCAGGCGATATTGCTTCGGAAATTAAAAAAGAAATTACAGGGGCGGAAAGGAATAAATTATTCCCAACTGATATTGGAATGGTTGTTAATGATTTCTTGATGACACACTTTCCAAATATTGTTAGTTATGATTTTACCGCTAAAGTTGAGATGGAATTTGACGAAATCTCTTTGGGTAAAATTATTTGGAATGATGCGATAGACTCTTTTTATAAGAGCTTTCATAAACAGGTTGAAGAAACGCTTGAACATTCCGAACGAAATACAGGAGAAAGACTTTTAGGGGATGATCCAAAAACTGGTAAGCCTGTTAGTGTTAAGATTGGTCGATATGGACCAATGGCTCAGTTAGGTGAAAGTAGTGAAGATAATGAAGTAGAAAAGCCGAAATTTGCCTCTCTTCAAAAAGGGCAGCATATAGAAACGATTACACTGGAGGAAGCTCTTAAGTTATTTGATCTTCCAAGGGATTTAGGTTTGTATGAAAATAAAAAGGTTGTAGTAGGTATTGGACGTTTTGGCCCATATGTGCGTCATGATAGTAAATTTGTATCTCTAAAAAAAGGAATTGATGATCCATTGTCAATTGAGTTGGATAGAGCAATTGAGTTAATTGAAGAGAAAAGAAAAGCGGATAAGGAAAAGTTTATTAAGAGCTTTGATGAAGATCCTGATTTGCAGATCCTGAATGGTAGATGGGGGCCTTATTTATCTTATAAGAAAAAGAATTATAAGATACCAAAGGATACAGATCCTAAAAAATTGTCATTTGAAGATTGTCAGAAATTGATTAGTGGAGAAGGTGAAAAGAGTACAAAGAAAAAGACCGCTTCAAAAACAACTAAGGCAAAGGTGAGTAAATCAAAAAAGAGCACAAAGACTACTAAAAAATAATACTTTGTTGTGACTATTAGTGATTTTTTTGAGCATGTAAATAAGCCTTTGGTTTCTTTGGATTTAATGTCTGAAGAAGAAAGTTTATGTAGTCAGATAACATATGGGTTTTTAGGGAAGGATGATTCTTTGATTAGCGATTACCATGTGGCTTTAATTGGCATAGAGGATGGGATTAATGCAGTAGGAAACAAAGGCGTGGAATATGCATCCGGAAATATTAGAAATTACTTTGGCTCATTAAAGAAAACAACAAGAAGTCTTAAAATTATTGACTTGGGTAATTTAAAAGGTGCAACAATAAATGACAGGTATTTTGCATTAAAGGAAGTGGTTGGTCGTTTATTAAAGTATCAGGTAATTGCAGTTGTAATTGGAGGGGGACAAGACTATTTGTTTCCTGTTATGCAAAGTGTAAAAGATATTGATGAGGAGGTTTCGTTAAGCCTAATTGACTTCCGGTTAGATTTTGAAGTAGAAAAATCTGACTTTTCATCAAAAACTATACTTTCATATTTGCATTCTGAATTTAGTAAATATATTTTTGAACTAAATGTATTAGGTGTTCAAAAATATTTTATCTCCGAGAGTCAGGAAGCGAAGATGGATGAGAAGAGATGGGAGTTGGTTCGATTGGGTGAAATTAGGAATGAAAATATAAAGTATACAGAGCCATATTTAAGAGATGCAGATGTGGTTGGGTTTGATGTAGGTGCAATCCAAACATCGTACATGCCATATTATAATAATTTAAATGTAAATGGTTTAACAGGATATGAGGCTTGTCAGATTGCATGGTACTCAGGGATGAGTGATAATTTGAAATTTTTTTGTTTACAAGAGTATAATCCTGCTATTGATAATGGTAGTAAAGGTGCAGTGTTATGTTCGCAAATGATTTGGCATTTTTTTGAGGGATTGTCTTTGAAGCAAACAGAACAACCAAGTATTGAGTCGGAAAATTATAAAATTTTTGTAGTACATCTACACAATTTTAATGAAGATATACGTTTCTATAACAACAGACTTAATGATAGATGGTGGATTGAAGTGCCATGGAAAGAATCTGTAAGGTTATTGGCATGTAGTAAAAAAGAATATGAGGAGACCCAAATGGGGAATCTACCTGATAAATGGTGGAGATTTTTTCAAAAGGGGTCTGAAAAATAGAGTCTTTTGTAAAAAATTAACATGTTTAAGTCATAAAAACGAAACCTTATTAAATAAATTAAAGTATACGAATTCAGTTTTTTTTCACAAAAAATCCTAAAGTCAAAAATGTATATTGTTGATAATTAATGGATTGGTGAAGTTGTTGAAAAACAGAGTTCTTTGAGTGTTTTATAACTAAAGTAAATGGTTAGGAGAATTCTGATTTTTGTTATATTTTGCATTGCCACAAAAATGAATGCGCAATACGATCCTCAGTTTAGTCAGAACATGTTTAACATGCTGGCTGTCAACCCAGGATATGCAGGTTCATCGGAATCAATAAATTTGTTGGCATTGAACAGAAATCAGTGGACTGGAGATCTAGGAATTAAAACTACAGTGTTCAGTGGTGATATGCCATTGAATTTTTTAGGTTTAGATTCCGGAATAGGGTTGAATATCATTAACGATGAGATTGGACTAATAACAAATTTGTCCATGCTATTAAATTATTCAGCAAAGTTTGAATTAAAAAGAGGGACATTAGGTTTAGGTTTGAGTTTAGGTTTGATTAATCAAAGTATAGATGGTTCTGGTTTTTATTATCCGGATGAAGTTTATACTCAGGATGATCCAAGTTTGACGACAGCCGAGGTGTCAGGATCAGTGTTGGATGTGGGATTTGGAGTTTTTTATAAAGAAAATAAATTCTATGCAGGAGCATCTGTGACACATCTTAATAAACCGGAAAATGATTTTGATGAAGGAATTTATTTTACAATTAGTAGAACCTTTTTCCTAACATGTGGGTATAACCATAAAATTGAAGATTCTCCATATGAAATTTTACCATCTGTTTTTTATAAAACCGATGGAGCAAGTTTTCAGTTGGATCTTAATACTTTAGTGAGATACAAAAGTAGATTTTGGGGAGGGTTAACATATCGATTGCAGGATGCCATTGTAGTTTTGGCTGGAATAGAGTTGAAAAATGGTGTTCGATTTGGATATAGTTATGATATAACAACCTCAGCCATTGCAACAGCAGGTAATGGTGGAAGCCATGAGTTGATGGTTGGTTATAATTTTGACATGAATTTTGAAAAACGAACTAAACGCTATAAAAGCGTTAGATATTTATAATAGAAAGTTTAGAAATTAAAATACCGATAGTCTGAAACATTATGAAAAAAGTACTAGCTCTTAGTGTCATATTAGTCACTATTCTTAGCGGATGTAGTAATTCCGGAGGCGGTGAACTTGTCGGCGTAGAACGACGTGGTACCTTTTACGAGCCAGATCCTTATGGAATGTTATTTATTCCTCAGGGTAGCTTCAATATGGGTCCAAATGATCAGGATGCCGCTTGGTCTCTTACTGCACAATCAAAAACTGTATCAGTACGATCATTCTGGATGGATGAAACTGAAATTACAAATACAGAATATCGTCAATTTGTATATTGGGTACGAGATTCAATTGCTCGTAAACTTTTAGGTGAGCAGTTTGAAGAATTTGTGATCGCTGAGGATATGTATGGTAATGAAATAGATCCTCCATTTCTTAATTGGGATGAAGAGATTGATTGGGAGAACGAAGAATACGCAGAAATTCTTGATGAAATGTATCTTCCAGAAAATGAACGTTTCTTTAGAAGAAAAGAAATTGATACACGTAAATTAAATTACGAATATCAATGGGTGGATATGCAACAAGCTGCTAAGAAAACAAATCGTTTTAATTTTGAAACTAAGCAGTATGAAGGTGTTGCATACAATCAAAAAGGTGAAGAGGAAGTTATCAGAGATCGATCTGCATTTATTATGAATGATGTTGTAAATGTATATCCTGATACCCTTTGTTGGATTGCCGATTTTACATATTCATTTAATGAGCCATGGACTGAGAAATATTTTTGGCATCCAGGGTTTGACGAGTATCCTGTAGTTGGAGTTTCATATAAACAAGCAACTGCATTTACGATTTGGAGATCTCGATTCATGAATAATTACTTGAGAAGCAAAGGTCAGCCAGAGGTTATGGACTATCGTTTACCAACAGAGGCTGAGTGGGAATATGCATCTAGAGGTGGATTAGAAAATGCAATGTATCCTTGGGGAGGGATGTATACCCGTAATAATAAAGGATGTTTCTTAGCAAACTTTAAACCTTTAAGAGGTCGTTATGGAGATGATGGTGCATTGTCTACTTTACTTGTAGGATCTTACGCTCCTAATGACTTTGGTTTATTTGATATGTCTGGAAATGTTGCAGAATGGACTTCAAGTGCATTTGATGAGTCTGCATATAGCTTTACTCATGATTTTAACCCAACGTACAAATATAATGCATTACCAGACGATCCGCATGTTATGAAAAGAAAAGTGATTAGAGGTGGATCATGGAAGGATATAGGTTATTTTTTACAGTGTGGTACTCGCACATATGAATATCAGGATTCAGCCAAATCGTATATTGGATTTAGATGTGTAAGAGACTTTATTGGTAACTAATATTGAATGATTTTAGAATTTTTGAAGTAAAATTGAATTAACACAATACACTATGAGTATTACTGAATTTGTAGAAAGTCCGGGGTATAAGAAAGTAATGGGGAAAGTATATGGAATTGGTGCTTCGGTAGTAATTCTTGGGGCTTTATGGAAGATTCTTCACTTGCAAGGAGCTGCTATTATGCTTATTGCTGGATTAGGAACAGAAGCTATTATTTTCTTTTTATCAGCATTTGAGCCACCTCACGAAATGCCAGATTGGAGTTTGGTTTATCCTGAATTAGTAGGATTAGAACCACGTGAATCCGGTAAAGGTGTAGGCGGAGGAAGTGAGTTGCAGGCATTAATTCAGTCAGGTAATTTAGACGAAGAAACAGTTGCTAAGTTATCAGAGGGAATTAAAAAATTAAGTGCAACATCATCTCAATTAGCAGATTTAAGTGATGCATCTTTAGCTACGCAAAGCTATTTGCAGAATATTCAAAATGCATCAGAGTCAGTTGGTAAGTTTGGAAATGTTCAAGCTAAAACGGCTCAGGTTATTGAAGAAAGTGCAAATGCTCTAGCTAGTTCATATACTTCTACAGCCAGCGCAATTTCTGAATCAGGTACTAAAGTAGCCAATGAATTGGCCGATTCTGGAAAAAATTTACTAAAAGGAATGAATGACTCCGGAATGGCTATATCTAATGCTTATAGTGCTTTAAGTGATAGCATTAAAGAGAATGTAGAAGGTATTTCTCAAAATAGTATGGCTTATAGTCAAAAGCTTCAGGAAGTAAATGGTAATCTTGCAGCAGTTAATTCAATATATGAATTACAACTGAAAGGTTCAAAAGCTCAGGTTGAAGCTACGGAACAGTTAACTTCTGGTATAGGTGAGATAAAAGAATATTTACAACAGTCTGTTGATCAAGCCAGAGAATATAAAGATCAGATTTCATCTTTAAATAAAACGGTTGGAGAGTTAAATACTATATATGGTAATATGCTTAGTGCCATGAATGTCGGGGGTAACCGCTAATGATTTATAAAGGAAATAGTAATTACTAAAAAGATTATAGAATTATGAGTGGTGGAAATTGTCCAGAAACGCCCAGGCAGAAGATGATTGGTATGATGTACCTCTTCTTGACTGCAATGTTAGCATTAAATGTATCAGGAGAGTTACTGCAAGCCTTTGTTACTATGGATAAAGGTTTTATTCAGTCAAGAGAAACTGTTGAAAGAAAAAATAACGTATTATATTCACAATTTGAAACAGCAAATAAGAATAATCCAGGAAAAACTGGTGCTGCGTGGAGGGAAGCCGAAAAGATTAAAGCATCTGCAGATAGCTTAGTTAATCATATACAGAATTTAAAGTTAATAATGGCTCAAAAGTCGAGTGGTCCAGAATCTACTCCTGAAAATTACACAGGTATAGATAATCAGGATATAGCTCCTCAGATTATGATTACTGAGCTTCAAGGAAAAAGAAGTGACGAATTAAAAGAAAAGATAACTGAATATAAGAACCTTTTATTAAGTTATCTTGATGAGAATAAAGATACCACATTTATTTCTGCTTATAATAGCATGTTTGACGTAGAAGATGTTAAAGGAGAAAAAGATGTAAAAAAATCATGGGAAGAGATTAAATTTGAGCATGTTCCATTATCTGCATCGATGGCTTACTTGAGTAAAATCCAAGGGGATATTCGTAATGCAGAAGCAGATATGGTAGCAAATTTATTTGCCGGTATTGATAAAGACTCTTATAAGTTTACCGATATGATGTCAGTTGTTAAACCTTTTAAGACTACTGTTTTGGAAGGTGAAACTTATAAAGCAGAATTATATATGGCGGCTTATGACCCTAACATTGTTCCTGAAATTGAGATTGATGGTAGAACAATTACTAATGTTAATCAAGGAATAGGACTTTTGGAACTTGATAAGCCTGTAGGAGAACATACTTGGAAGGGATATATTAAAATGCCTACTCCTGATGGTTCAGGTGTAGTACCTTATGAAGTTAGTGGAGAATTTCAAGTTGTGAAACCAAATGCTGTAATTTCCCCAACGAAAATGAATGTGTTTTACGAAGCGCTTGAAAATCCAGTGGAAGTATCTGTTCCGGGTATAGCATCTAATGCATTAGATGTTAGGATGACTAATGTTAGTAGTAAAAAAAGAGGTTCTGAATATCTTGTTACTCCCAAAGCTGGAACTGCCGGAAAGAAATCTATTGTTTCTGTTTATGCCAAAATTGGTAATGAGAATAAGTTTATTGGTAAACAGGAGTTTCGTATTAAAAGAGTTCCTGATCCAGTTCCTGTAGTAGCTGGATTAAATGGAGGAAAGATTAAAAAGAATCTTTTAGCTGCTCAGAAAGCTGTTTTTGCTGAAATGAAAGATTTTGATTTTGAATTAAAATATAATGTAACGCGATTTACTGTTTCTGTATTAAAGAATGGGTATATTGTAGATGCATTGTCAAAAAGTAATAGTTTTACACAGGAACAAAGAGAGCTAATTCTTAATATGAATAGAGGTCAGAAGGTTCAGATTGAAGATATTAGGGCTCAAGGTCCTGATGGCAGAACAAGATCATTAGGAACTATTACATTTGTATTGGATTAAATTTTAATTATAATATTTTAAAAATTACGAATAATCAAACATTTCTAGTTAGATAAAAAGAAATGTTTTCGAGAGATAAAAATAATTACGTATGAAAAAGTTGTTCCTCTTATTAATTCTATTTGTGTTAGTTGTAGCAGGAAGTTCTACACTGAAAGCACAAAATGTATTGGATGGTATATATCCAAAAGAGCATGTTATTAATAGAAAGCCTATTCCTTATACTCACGTTAGAGAAGCTGATGTAATGTGGGCTAAGAAGGTTTGGAGGGTAATAGATTTACGTGAAAAATTAAATTTACCTTTATACTATCCTATAAGTACTATGGATGGTCGTTTAAGCTTGATTCAGTTGTTAATGCAAGGAATACAATATGAAGGATTAACTGCATATTCAACAAAATATGAGGATGAGTTTAAAGTTGCGATGAGTATTGATCAGGTAATGCAAGAAATGGGGGCAGTAGCAGACACTGTTGAAGTAATGCAAGAAGATGGAACTTATCAGCCACAAATTATTGCTGGTGAATTAAGACCTGAAGAGGTAAAGCAGTTTCTTTTAAAGGAAGTGTGGTTTTTTGACCGTAATTATTCAAGATTAGATGTAAGAATTATTGGAATTTGTCCAATTAGAGAATACACAAAAACTACAGGAGGAGAAGAACAAGTTGCTAGAAAGCAAGCTTTTTGGATTTACTTCCCTGAGGCAAGAGATATTTTAGCAAGAAATGAAGTGTTTAATCCTCATAATGATGCTCAAAGAAGAACTTTTGATGATATTTTTATGAAAAGATATTTCGGAAGCTACATTGTAAGAGAATCCAATGTATATAATAATCGTAGAATTGATCAATATGCAGTAGGAATGGAAGCTATGATTGAGTCAGAAAGAATCAAAACAGAAATATTTGATTTCGAACATGACCTTTGGGAATTTTAATTTTGAACAACATTTATACGATATAAAAAAGGAGTGGTTAACCACTCCTTTTTTTGTTTGAATTATAATGTGTTAGTCACTATTCGGGAAATTGACTTGCAATATCAGCAGTGAATTGTCTTATTAGTTGTTCGTTTTCCTTTGGACAAATAAGTAAACAATTATTGGATTCTGCAATAATATAATCGTTTAAGCCTTGTATTACAGCCTTAGTGTTATTAGGTATATTAACGATACAATTCGTAGAGTCATAAGTTAAAACTTTGCCTGTATTAATAGCATTATTAGATTCGTCTTTAGATGAATGCTCGTATAAAGAAGACCATGTGCCTAAATCACTCCAGCCAACATCTGCAGTTAATACGTATACATTACTTGCTTTTTCCATAATGCCATAGTCAATAGAAATATTTTTACAATCTGTATAAATATTTTTTATTGATTCTTGTTCGAGTTCAGTATCTATTTTATCATATATGCTGTCAAATAAACATTTTACCTCAGAAAGGTATTTATCAAAAGCATCATTTATTGATTTTAGTGTCCAAATAAAAATTCCTGAATTCCAGAAAAATTCTCCGCTTTCAAAAAAGACTTTAGCTAATTCCAGATTTGGCTTTTCTGTAAAGGTTTTTACTGGTTCTATTTCACCAAGTATTTTCTTAGAATCGTCATTGATTTGGATATAGCCATATCCAGTTTCCGGTCTGTGAGGTTTAATTCCTAATGTTAGTAATGCGTCTGTTTCCTCAACAAATTCTACACCTTTACGTATTGATGATTCAAAATCTTGTTGCTTAAGTATAAGGTGATCAGCTGGAGTTACGATTATTGACGCATTAGGATTTTGCTTATTTATCCATGCATTGGCATAAGCAATACAAGGTGCTGTATTTCTTCTGTAGGGTTCAGTTAAAACTTGGTTTGGTTTTAATAAAGGTAATTGTTCAAGTACAATTTCCTTATATTCTAAACTTGTTACAACTAAGAAATTCTCAGCAGGGCATATGTTGGAAAAACGATCAAAAGTTTGTTGAATTAATGTTCTTCCTGTCCCTAAGATATCAAGGAATTGTTTGGGGGTTTCTTGCCTGCTTAATGGCCAGAACCTACTTCCAATTCCTCCAGCCATAATAACACAGTATCTGTTGTTTAATTCCATTTATTTCTATTAATTGTTTTTATTTGACGGTGAATTTACCTAAAATGAACAAGAATTAAAATGAAAATTGACAAAACGCAACATTTTTTGAATAAAATCACCAAGCATTCATAGGTTTAAATATGTCGTATTGTTATTATCCCTCGTTTAATATTTATATATACCTCTTTTTATTTTTCTAGTGATAATTTAGTTGCTATTTTTAGCCAAAATAATTTACATGCGTATTTTTTTTCATATTGGTAGATATTTTCTTTTTTTAAGGAGAGTTTTTTCAAGACCTGAAAAAGGAAAGATCTTTATTAGTCAGTTTTTTAAAGAAGCAGAAAAGTTAGGTATAGATTCTGTAGGTATAGTTCTTATTATTTCTGTGTTTATGGGCGCCATAATAACTTTACAGACTGCATATAATCTTGAAATGGCTTTTATTCCTAGATATACCATTGGTTTGGCAGCTCGAGAATCTGTGATATTAGAGTTTTCCTCAACTATTGTAGGTCTAATACTAGCAGGAAAAGTTGGTTCCAATATTGCTTCTGAAATAGGAAGTATGCGTGTTACAGAACAAATAGATGCTATTGAAATCATGGGTATAAACTCATCGTCCTTTTTAGTTTTACCCAAAATTACGGCTTTAGTGATAATAATGCCTCTATTAACAGTTTTAAGTATGGGTATTGGGATAACGGGTGGCTGGATAGCTGGATTTTTATCAGGTGAAGTTCCTTCTATGGATTATATTTATGGAATTCAGTTTGGGTTTAAACCTTTTTACATAGTTTACTCTGTTATAAAATCTGCAGTTTTTGGTTTTCTTATTTCTTCTATATCTTCTTATCAGGGGTATCACGTTGATGGTGGTTCTTTAGAAGTAGGTATCGCTAGCACTAAAGCTGTTGTGGTTAGTAGTGTTCAGATTATATTATTTAATTTATTATTAACTCAATTGCTTTTGGCATGATAGAAGTAAGGAATGTAAATAAAACATTTAATAATAAACAAATTCTTTTCGATGTATCTGCCAGGTTTGAGGCTGGACAAACTAATCTTATTATTGGTCAGAGTGGTCATGGAAAAACTGTATTGTTAAAATCAATAGTAGGATTACATAGTATAGACTCTGGTCAGATCATTTATGGTGATAAAGTGTTTTCAGATATGTCTTTTTCAAGTCAAAAAGAGATAAGGCAACAGATAGGGATGTTATTTCAAGGCTCTGCACTTTTTGATAGTTTAACAGTTGAAGAAAATGTTAAATTTCCATTAGATATGTTTTCTAAAAAAACTGAAGAAGAGAAATTAGAAAGAGTAAATTTCTGTCTAAAAAGAGTAAAACTAGAAAATGCGAATAAATTATATCCTTCAGAAATAAGTGGCGGTATGCAAAAACGTGTGGCCATAGCTCGTGCAATCTCATTAAATCCGAAGTATTTATTTTGTGATGAACCTAATTCAGGTCTTGATCCTAGAACTTCTATTGTTATCGATAATTTAATTTATGAGATTACAAAAGAATATAGAATCACCACAATTATAAATACTCACGATATGAATTCAGTTATGGCAATAGGTGAAAAAATTATTTATATAAACTCAGGCAGGAAATTATGGGAAGGTAACAAGGAGGAAATATTGGTCGCCAAAGAGGAACAATTAAATGATTTTGTTTTTGCTTCCGAATTGTTTAAAAGGATAAAAAGAAATATCTAAATAATTTTATGAAAGTGCATAAAGATGAATATGGATATTCCTATATAAAGTCATGTTTTGAATTTAATTTTATTAATGCAGTTACTGATTGGAGTAAATTAAATGAATATATAAGTATACAATATGACGGAACAAAAGTAAACCAGGTTTTGACTCAGTATGTAAATTTATTTAAATTCAATAAGTTATTTCCTACTGTATTTATTCCAACATTTGTTAAGTCTCCAATTGAGTATACATTTATTAATAAGATTCGTTTTAATAGAATATACTTACCATATAAAATGGAATCAGATAAAATCCTTCAATTAGGTTCATTCAGTTATATTCCATTAGTATTTCACTTACAGTTTCTGGATTTTGTAAAATCACATTATGGACCTTTGTTTGACAAAGGTGAAATGGGTTATTATCAGATCACAGAAATTTACCTTGTCTATAAAAGTATATATAAGTCTGATAATATTTCAAAAATCGAAGAAACTCCAGTTTTTAAATATCTGAGTCGAGAAATTGGAAAAGATTATAGTTATGGAAAATTGATAGACTTTGCGGATAATATTTATGACTTATATAAACAGACAGAAATCTCTGTAAAAAACTTTCGACTTATATTCTATTCATTTGCGCAGCATCTGGATGTAATAGGTAGTGAGGCTTTTGATCATTATATGGAGAGTAGGGACTCTACTCTATCCTGGAAAAAGGCAATCGAAAGTTTCTTAATATCAAATTATTGTCTTTCTCCAGAATTGGCATATTCAATATCTTCTGCTCTTATATATTAATCAAATGAACATATTAGGATTCAAGTTGTTTTTATTTATACTGTAAAGGATGTAAGTACGATTAGCTTGAAACAAAGAGAGGAGCCTTACATTTGAGGTTTAGGTTTAAGAGTTGGGTTAGTAAAGGCTCCTCTTTTTTGTAGTTAACATCTAATAGTGCTGTTTAATGAAGTTTATTCAGAAAAACTTTTCCTTCTTAACGACTTGACAAATTGACAATTGCGTTTTATCTTTGAAATCTGCGCAAAAATTAATCGGATTAAAGTTTGGAAGTTAAAAATAAAAGCAGTTGTTTTGCACCCGCTTTGAACGAGAGGCGCGAATGAAAGATTGAAATAATGAGCAACTTTAAGGGAAGAAAGTCTTGAAAAAGAGGAGGTTTTAGAAGCTAAAAAATCAGATGAAAATTTTTAAAATATTTTTAAAGATAAATTTGGTTTTAAGAATTAAAATCACTTATCTTTGCAGCCGCTTTTAAAGAAGGGCAAGAAGATAAAAATTGAGACTTTGAGAAGAGATTTAAATTGATGAAAAACAGCAATTTAAATTAAAAATAAAGCTTGAAAAATTAAATAAAAATTTTCCAAAATTTATTTGGAAAAGAGAAAATAAAGTTATTATCTTTGCATCCGCTTTTAAAACGACATTCTAACGAAGGTTAGGGAGTAAAAAAAAGATTGAAATAAACATTGTTTTAGAAAGAGTTCTAGAACGGTTTACAAGATATAAAGAGTTCAGATTTATTTATGCCTTGATGCTGAATAAAGAGGAAAACGTTCTTTGAAAATATTGAAATGCACACTTAATAAAAGGAAAGTAAAGTTTGTTCTTTGAGTTAAAACTCTTGTAAGGAATTAATATTAGACAAAAGACATTAGACAAAAGACATTAGACGTAAGTCTCTTATCTATTATCTATCATCTTAAAGTCTATCAAAATTTTTATACAACGAAGAGTTTGATCCTGGCTCAGGATGAACGCTAGCGACAGGCCTAACACATGCAAGTCGAGGGGTAACAGGGAAGCTTGCTTCCGCTGACGACCGGCGCACGGGTGCGTAACGCGTATGAAACCTGCCTTATACAAGGGGATAGCCCAGAGAAATTTGGATTAATACCCTATAGTCTTGTTTTACCGCATGGTGAGATAAGTAAAGATTCGTCGGTATAAGATGGTCATGCGTGACATTAGCTAGTTGGTGAGGTAATGGCTCACCAAGGCGACGATGTCTAGGGGTTCTGAGAGGAAGGTCCCCCACACTGGTACTGAGACACGGACCAGACTCCTACGGGAGGCAGCAGTGAGGAATATTGGTCAATGGCCGCAAGGCTGAACCAGCCATGTCGCGTGCAGGAAGACTGCCCTATGGGTTGTAAACTGCTTTTATACGGGAATAATGTGAGCTTCGTGAAGCTTTTTGAAGGTACCGTATGAATAAGCATCGGCTAACTCCGTGCCAGCAGCCGCGGTAATACGGAGGATGCGAGCGTTATCCGGATTTATTGGGTTTAAAGGGTGCGTAGGCGGACTATTAAGTCAGTGGTGAAATCTTGCAGCTCAACTGTAAAACTGCCATTGATACTGATAGTCTTGAATTTAGTTGAGGTAGGCGGAATGTGTTGTGTAGCGGTGAAATGCATAGATATAACACAGAACACCGATTGCGAAGGCAGCTTACTAAGCTATAATTGACGCTGATGCACGAAAGCGTGGGGAGCGAACAGGATTAGATACCCTGGTAGTCCACGCCGTAAACGATGATTACTCGTTGTTGGCAATACATCGTCAGCGACTGAGCGAAAGCATTAAGTAATCCACCTGGGGAGTACGTTGGCAACAATGAAACTCAAAGGAATTGACGGGGGCCCGCACAAGCGGAGGAACATGTGGTTTAATTCGATGATACGCGAGGAACCTTACCTGGACTTAAATGTAGATTGCATGAAGCAGAGATGCTTCTTTCTTCGGACTATTTACAAGGTGCTGCATGGTTGTCGTCAGCTCGTGCCGTGAGGTGTCGGGTTAAGTCCCATAACGAGCGCAACCCCTGTTGTTAGTTACCAGCACGTAGAGGTGGGGACTCTAACAAGACTGCCGGTGTAAACCGTGAGGAAGGTGGGGATGACGTCAAATCAGCACGGCCCTTACGTCCAGGGCTACACACGTGTTACAATGGCAGGTACAAAGGGCAGCTACACAGCGATGTGATGCTAATCTCTAAAGCCTGTCTCAGTTCGGATCGGAGTCTGCAACTCGACTCCGTGAAGCTGGATTCGCTAGTAATCGCGTATCAGCAATGACGCGGTGAATACGTTCCCGGGCCTTGTACACACCGCCCGTCAAACCATGGAAGTCGGGGGTACCTGAAGTCTGTTACCGTAAGGAGCGGCCTAGGGTAAAACTGATAACTAGGGTTAAGTCGTAACAAGGTAGCCGTACCGGAAGGTGTGGCTGGAACACCTCCTTTCTGGAGAGAGTTTTAAATATACTTTAAAAGACAATCATCTACTTTCTATAAGTAGTGCATTTCACATTTCGCAAAAAGCGAGAAACGTACATTGACATATTGGCAAAACAATCAAAATCATAGGTTAGCTATGCGCAAAGCATTGCTAAACCAACAAGAAAGTAAGCAAGGGCGTACGGTGGATGCCTAGGCTTTCAGAGGCGAAGAAAGACGTGATAAGCTGCGATAAGCTGCGGGGAGAAGCAAATATTTATTGATCCGCAGATTTCTGAATGGGGCAACCCGGCTGGTTGATGACCAGTCACCCTTCGGGGGGCAAACCCAGGGAACTGAAACATCTAAGTACCTGGAGGAGAAGAAAACAATAGTGATTCCCTAAGTAGTGGCGAGCGAACGGGGACTAGCCCAAACCAATGTTGTTTAGGCAACATTGGGGTTGTAGGACTACGCTGTGGTTTTATGCGTGAAGTGGAATGTTTTGGAAAGAACAACCGTAGAAAGTGACAGTCTTGTACACGTAAGCAAATAAAATCTAGTAGTATCCTGAGTAGCGCGGAACACGTGAAATTCTGTGTGAATCTGCCAGGCCCATCTGGTAAGGCTAAATACTCCTGAAAGACCGATAGTGAACCAGTACCGTGAGGGAAAGGTGAAAAGTACCCCGAACAGGGGAGTGAAATAGTACCTGAAACCGTGCGCTTACAAGCGGTCGGAGCCATTTAATGGTGACGGCGTGCCTTTTGCATAATGAGCCTACGAGTTAGTCGTAGTTAGCGAGGTTAAGTTGTTCAGCAACGGAGCCGAAGCGAAAGCGAGTCTGAATAGGGCGAAATAGTTAGCTGCGCTAGACGCGAAACCAGGTGATCTACCCATGGTCAGGTTGAAGTTCCGGTAACACGGAATGGAGGACCGAACCAGTTTACGTTGAAAAGTATTTGGATGAACTGTGGGTAGGGGTGAAAGGCCAATCAAACCTGGAAATAGCTCGTACTCCCCGAAATGCATTTAGGTGCAGCCTTATTTTAATCTTACAGAGGTAGAGCTACTGATTGGACGAGAGGGCTTCACCGCCTATCAACTCCTGATAAACTCCGAATGCTGTAAGATGATGAATAGGAGTGAGGGCATGGGTGCTAAGGTCCGTGTCCGAAAGGGAAAGAACCCAGACCATCAGCTAAGGTCCCCAAATGTATACTAAGTTGAACAAACGCGGTTTGATTGCATAGACAGCTAGGATGTTGGCTTGGAAGCAGCCATTCATTTAAAGAGTGCGTAACAGCTCACTAGTCGAGCGATCGAGCATGGATAATAATCGGGCATAAGTATACTACCGAAGCTATGGATTGTACATTGTACAGTGGTAGGGGAGCATTCTAACAGCCTTGAAGCATAATGGCGATGTTATGTGGAGCGGTTAGAAAAGCAAATGTAGGCATAAGTAACGATAATGCGGGCGAGAAACCCGCACGCCGAAAGACTCAGGTTTCCTGATCAACGCTAATCGGATCAGGGTTAGTCGGGACCTAACGCGAACCCGAAAGGGGTAGTGGATGGAGAGCAGGTTAATATTCCTGCACCTGCTATACGATGAAAGTGACGTATTGGTGAGATTTCTACGTACTGACGGAATAGTACGTTGAGCCTAGGCTTCGGCCGAAGCGAAGAGAAGCAGCCAGTACCAAGAAAAGCGAGTATAGGAGCCCGTACTGTAAACGGACACACGTAGTTGGGTTGAGTATACTAAGGCGCTCGAGTGATTCATGGTTAAGGAACTCGGCAAATTAGCCCCGTAACTTCGGGAAAAGGGGCGCCTACTTCGGTAGGCCGCAGAGAAATGGCGCATGCGACTGTTTATCAAAAACACATGGCTTTGCAAATTCGAAAGAAGACGTATAAGGCCTGACACCTGCCCGGTGCTGGAAGGTTAAGAGGAGAGCTTAGCTTTACGCGAAGGTTTGAATTGAAGCCCCAGTAAACGGCGGCCGTAACTATAACGGTCCTAAGGTAGCGAAATTCCTTGTCGGGTAAGTTCCGACCTGCACGAATGGTGTAACGATGTGCGCACTGTCTCAACCATGAGCTCGGTGAAATTGTAGTATCGGTGAAGATGCCGATTACCCGCAACGGGACGGAAAGACCCCGTGAACCTTTACTGCAACTTAACATTGGTTGTGGGTAAGTAATGTGTAGGATAGGTCGGAGACGTTGATGCTGCATCGCCAGGTGTAGTTTAGTCACCCTTGAAATACGACCCTTTGCTTATCTGTGGCCTAACTCAGTAATGAGGACATTGTTTGGTGGGTAGTTTGACTGGGGTGGTCGCCTCCAAAAGAGTAACGGAGGCTTTCAAAGGTTTCCTCAGGACGATTGGTAACCGTCCGCAGAGTGTAATGGCACAAGGAAGCTTGACTGTGAGACCGACAAGTCGACCAGGTACGAAAGTAGGACATAGTGATCCGGTGGTTCCGCATGGAAGGGCCATCGCTCAAAGGATAAAAGGTACTCCGGGGATAACAGGCTGATCGCTCCCAAGAGCTCATATCGACGGAGCGGTTTGGCACCTCGATGTCGGCTCGTCACATCCTGGGGCTGGAGAAGGTCCCAAGGGTTGGGCTGTTCGCCCATTAAAGTGGCACGCGAGCTGGGTTCAGAACGTCGTGAGACAGTTCGGTCCCTATCTGTTGTGGGCGTAGGATATTTGAGAAGACCTGACGTTAGTACGAGAGGACCGCGTTGGACAAACCTCTGGTGCACCAGTTGTTCCGCCAGGAGCATTGCTGGGTAGCTAAGTTTGGAAGGGATAAGTGCTGAAAGCATCTAAGCACGAAGCCTGCTTCAAGATGAGATATCCTTGAGGGACGTTAAAGACGATGACGTTGATAGGCTGCAGGTGTAAAGGTGGTAACATCAAAGCCGAGCAGTACTAATTACCCGAAACTTTTAGTTGGGCGTATAAGCGAGTTCTGTGATTTTGATTGAAGCTGGTATGTAAAAACAGACTATTAGATGAGAGATCATAGATAATAGACTGAAAAAATATTGAATAGAATGTTAGAAAAGATAGAGTCTTTAAGTCTCTTATCTAAGATCTAAAAATCTAGAAAGACATTCAGGTGGTTATAGCGATGGGGCTCCACCTCTTCCCATTCCGAACAGAGAAGTTAAGCCCATTAGCGCCGATGGTACTGCGTACTGTGGGAGAGTAGGTCGCCGCCGACTTTAAATAAAAGAGCAATCGAATAAGTTTCGGTTGCTCTTTTTGCGTTTCTAGGGGTTTGTAGATTATTTCATTTATAATCAATTTCTCGAATTTTTTATAGTAATAAAAAACATCGCCTTGCACGTTTGCATAAGCGATGTTTGAACTACACTAAACCTCAATGTTTTTAAGGGAGTAGAAATTAAGAGTGGTTAATAGATAGTTGATAATTAAAAAATGTGGTTTGGTAAAAAGTTCAAATCATATTATTATATAAATGACTATGCTTGTTCGTATTCACTATCCCAGTCAGTTCCATCATCACCTTTTTGTCCCTCCATCTTAATCATAAAATTTTTAGCAGGGAAGAAAGGCTTCATATGAATATCTAAATGGATCTTATCTTTTTGAACAGGATCTTGCTCAAATCTTTTTATAGTGAAATTTTCAATTAATTTTTCAGGTCCTGATATTGTGTCGAGAAAGCGTATAATTTGCCCTAATAACTCCTTTCTGGTTTTAGCGTTAAAATTTTCAAAAGCTCTTCTGTTTAAGAAATCCATCATTACCTTAGTTACGTAATCAAATACTCTTACAACAGAATAAGTTTGTAGACCTAAATTATCACCGTTAAACAATGTTTTAGCAGAAAAAGCCATTACCTTACCATATTCATTAACCATTGGAATGAGGCCCATTTTCTCAAGATTTGCTATTTCACTCTTTTTTAAATCAAATCGAACTCCCTGGATTTCATTTAAACCACCATATTTTTTCCCCGCAGTGACCTGAGACATTAATGTGCGATATAATTTTCCGGCTAAGGCTCCTGCTGGAGGCACAAATAAATCCTCATCTTCACCAATGATGTCAAATCTTCCTCGTCCTACAAGCCAATTACAAGTCATCATAACATTAGAACGATAAATATCTCCTCCTGTAAGATTTGCAGCATCAAACATTTCCATTACATCATCAGGTTCGTCTAAATGCTCAAAGTCTGTGATAAGCATTACTTTATTTTCATGTGCAATTTTTGCCCATTTCTCTAATACCATATTCGAACCTAAATATCCTGGTAATACTAATATTCCATAGTTGTCACTCAAATCTAAACGATCATAAGCATTCGTTAATTCTTCGGTTACGGCATCAACGAACCTAGTATTATCAAGGTCTTTTAATTGATCCATTTCAGCATTTAAAATGGAAATATTTTTAATTTTTGCTTCTTCAGTATTTTTATAGAATAATGCAATACTTCTATAAGACCGTTCTAAGTCACGTGTTTCTGAAATAGCGTTTGAAAGGTTTTTTTCAAGTGTTTTTTCTGTTTCTTCTGCCTTTTCTTTACAATTGTCTATCATCTGAAGAATATCATCTGCTTCATTAATGATAGATTGCCATATTTGTAAATTTTTCTTTAAAAGCTGACGTTCTTCTTTTTTTGAATTTTCAGATAAAAATATTCTTTTACGTGCTTTACGCTCCGGATTCATGTTTTGAACACTGTCGATACAGGATTCTAATAACTCAAAGCCTCCATATTTTGCTAGTTGGTCGAAGTTTTCTTGCAGTCTGATTTGTTCACTTTGCTTAGTTAATGCAACTTGTTCTTGGGTTTCAGCCATCGTTTTAATCGTTAGTTTGGTTTAGTTCTTCTATTAATCCATTTATAGCTCTTTTTAAAGCTTCTTTAGCTTCATTATCTGTTAGTGCAGCCTTTAAAATTTTGTTTGTCTTTAATTGCTTGATGATTTTTATGTACTGATCTTGTTTTGTCGATAGATCTTTTAAAAATGGGCTTTGATTAGTAATACCTTTAAGTCCAAAATCTCCCAGATTTGTGAAATGTAGTTGTTCCTTTTGTGTTGAGCCATCTGTAGTTTCAAATTCCATATTAACCTGAGGTTTAAAATGGTTAAAGACTTCATCTACAGTCTTTAATCCTTTAATAATTTCTGGTTTAACAGGTGCGTCTGATGTAAGCTTTTCTATAAATAGAGTTTTATTTTGCGGAATGTCCTGTATTGCCTCATTGGCATCAAGTTTGACTTCAGTGCCGCCTAATCCATAAGTATTTGTACTCATAGCAATAATTTTAGATTATTAAATAGGTATTTGATTTTATTTCGAAATGCAATCAATGTAATGTTTATAGTGAGAGCACAGCGTTTTCGCACATTTGTTGCGCTTCAACTGTAAGATTAATTTCATTGTCTTTTGTAAGCGTTATTTTAATTAAATCATCTTGTTTTAAAGTTCCTCGAATTATCATTTTTGATAATGGGGTTCTTAGACGAGATCGAATAACGCCTCTTAAAGGACGAGCTCCATACTGAGGATTGAATCCTTCTTTTGCTAATAATACTTTAGCATCATCACTAATATTTATAGTTATTCCTTGTTGAGAAAGAAGCTCTTTCAGTTCTGATATCTGTATATCAAAAATCTTTTGAATCATTTTCTCTGTTATTGGAGCAAAAGGTATTAATCCTGAGAGTCGACCTAAGAATTCTGGCCTAAAATGTAAAGCCATTGATTCCATTAGCTTTGACTGCTCAGGTAGTTCACCTTCTATGTTAAACTTTTCTGAAATTTTTTCACTGCCAATATTTGAGGTAAACAATATTACTGCGTTTGAAAAGTCCCCTGTTTTTCCTAATCTGTCATGTAGCTTACCCTCATCCAGTATTTGTAAAAAGATATCAAAAACGGATGGATGAGCTTTTTCTATCTCATCGAATAGTACAACAGAGTATGGCTTTTGTCTAATTTTATTTACTAACATTCCACCTTCTTCGTAACCTACATAGCCTGGAGGGGCACCGTATAAAAGTGCTGCCGAATGTTCTTCTTTGAATTCAGACATATCAAAACGAATTAAAGCATCTTTACTTTGAAATAGGTATTGAGCTAATTGTTTTGCCAGTTCTGTTTTGCCGGTTCCTGTCGGGCCTAAAAAAAAGAATGAACCTATTGGCATGCCTGGTTTGTTTAAACCTGATCTAGACTCCAGAATTGCATCGCAAATGGTTTGGACTGCGTTATCCTGTCCAATGACTGTATTTTGAAGAACGCTACTCATTTGTAAAAGGCGTTCTTTTTCTTTTGTTACAATTTTTCCTATTGGAATATTTTTTATTCTGCCGATAGTTCCAGCAAGATCAATATAGCTTACCTTATTATCTCTATTATTGATATAATGTTGAAGCTGATTAATTATCTGACTTATTTTGTTGATGTTAAGATTTTCGTCTGTTTCTAATCCACTGTATTGTAATAATCTTTTTAATTCTGAAAGTAATAAGTTTGTATCTGTATTATTATCTGCCATTCTTTCCTGAATTAACTCTAATTCAGCAGGGATTGTATCAAGCTGAGTGCGTATTGATGACATAGTACTATCTATGAGTTTTATTGCAGATTCAGGAAGATGAGTTTCGGGAAGATAACGTTTTGCTAGTTTTACGGCGTCACTTATGCTTATATGCTCAATTGAAACCTTATGATGTTCTTCCAGTTTATCCTTATTGCAATAGATCATAATAGTGGCACTATCGTCATCAGGTTCGTTTAAATTAAACTTTTCAAAGAAATCTTGTAATGGATTATCTCGTTCTAATATTTTTCTATAAGATTCAGTTGATGTTGTACATATTAAAATGCTATCTGATTTTGTTAATTGATTCTTTATGAGAAAATAAACACTCTTTCCGTTAGCTGGATCGTCTAATAGAATCTGAATATCATCAATAAATAATATAGGACGGAACAGCTTTTCAAGATAGTTAAATACACATCTCAGTCTTTCTTCTAATTCTCCTTTATGAGCAATACCTGAAAGTAATTTATTGGTATCTAATTCATAGAACTGGCTATGCTTTAGGTTAGATGATAGTTTTTTATCTTTAATTAGTGAAATTATTCCTCTTACAAGTAATGTTTTCCCTATTCCTTTATCTCCCGTAATAACCACATGTGGTTTGTCTTTTCTGCCAATAATTTCAAGGAGATTTAAAATTTCCTGATCCCGCTCTACTACATCAACATAGTTCTCGTTATTTGATAATAAATTAATCAGGTAATCAGGTTGATTTATAGTCAAAGAATGTTTCTGATGATGAGATCTTTCTTGTGTATTTTCTGCGATTGCTAATATTTGATCGGCTGTAATTGGAAATGTTTTTAATTCATCATAATTGAATCCTACTCCAGATATTGAGATAGCAGCTAATACATATAAAGGATTAAGTAATTGCTCTTCTGAATTGAGATTATAATTGAATGCCTCAAGGATTATGTTTTCAGTGGTTTCATCGAAAGGAGGACATTCAATGGGAGTCACGATCTTTTTTAAGCTTTCCATTTTAACTTCTGCCCATTCTTCAAGATAAAAGACATCAATATTGTTATAAAATAACACTTCTTTGATTTTTGTGTCTTTATGCAGAAGTCCTAGAAGAAGGTGTTGAGGATAAACTTTCTCATTTAAATTCTCTTTGGCTACTATTCGTGAAATTTGTAATGCATTTACAAGTTCAATAGAGAATAATTCTTGGTTATTTCTCATAGTGGGTTCGGTATATGTTAAATAGAAAATGTGTTGTTTGTGCGAATATATAAATTAATTTTCTATCTGCAATAAAATATATAAGCGACATCAATAAGTTAATAAAAGTTAATGAGGCGGATTGTAATATTTAATATCTTTCTGTATATATTGTTTTAAAAGGGATTTTAGTTTAATAATACAATTATTTTATTTCCATATTCTTGAGATGATTATCCATTTGTATATAGATTGATAATTTATCTAAAAAAGCACGTTAATCAATTAAAAGGTTTCGTTAGTCATGTAATAATGGTTGTTTGTAAAAACTAAAGACAGTTTGGTGTCATCTAAAATAACATAATATCAAAATTTCTTATAAATAAAGGGCTAGAGTTGTATTTAGTCCTCCAGAAGTTAATAAAAGTTAATTACATGAATTTTTACATCCAAAAAAAATATTTATTTTTGACTACTGTAATTTTATATATCAATAATTGTATGTTATTAGTTTAACATATTAATATTGGTAGCCAAACTTGATCATTATGTCTAATATTGGATATTTAAACTATCCTCTTAATATGAACGAAATATTTAAGGGGAAATCACTCCAGAAACTATCGCAGAGAGAATCGATTGCTAAGCACTTGCATTTAATAATCACTTCGCAATTAGGTGAGAATTTATTTGAACCTACATTTGGCTGCTCAATCTGGGAATACGATTTTGATAATACTGTAACTGATGTTCGTTTACGTGATTTAATTAAAAACAGTCTAGTGGAGGCCATAACAAATCGTGAACTTAGGATAAGAGGACTTGAAGTAAAAGTGGTTATATCCCAAATGGAAATTAATGGATTAAGGGTTCTAAAGAGAATCAAAAAACGTGTGGATATCCAGGTAAAATCAAGGTTGCTATCAACAGGCGAAGAGTTTGAATATTTCGAATATTTCTACCTGGGACCTTTATCTTATTGCTAGATCTTATGTTTCAGAAGGAGTATATTAAAGATCGCATGTTAAAGGAGGTGGCTCATATTTGGAATAAAAATGGCCACATCAATGAGGATAGTTTTGATCCGATAGTAAACATGTTAGTTACGGCCCTGTCTTCGGAGTCTGAAATAATGTATAAGGAGTTAGGTAGGTCAGAGAGTCGAATTGCCGACAGTCTTATGTCAAAATTAATTCCAAATATAAATAAAGGAGTACAGCCTGGTCATACAATGGTTCTGTTGAGTGCAGGAGAACCAAGTTTAAACCTTCCTCTCCATACTGAATTGGTATCACATGTGAGTTCGTTTTCAGAGAAGCTTGAAGAAATTAATTTTGTTACAGCTCATGATGTAAATCTTTTTCAAGGTGGAGTTGTGGGTATGTATTCTGCTAGTTCAAGTTATAGTGTGGTAGATTACAGATTTAAGGTTGAAGGATATGTTTCTAATAAAGAAATCCGGAATAATCAATTAATGATTGATTTGGAATATATTGGAGATGTTTTAGATATTAATGAAATCCCATTGTTTTTTGATTTAAAATTAACTGATTTCAAACGACGATTATTTTATGAAAGTCTTTCGAGAGCTACTTTTTATATAAATGAGATACCTGTTTCGAGAAAAAAAGTTTTAAAGTCAGATCTTCTTATTGAAGAAACTGATAGTCCACTGCTAGCTTTGGGAAATTCAGTAATAGATTTTTATAGTCATCAATATTATCTATTAGACTTGCCTTCGCATCTGAGAAATAAAAACAGGAGCATAGATAAAAAAATAAAAAATACACTTTCAATTACTATTGATTTTGGTAGTTTCTTATATCCTGAAATTGTGAAGGAGTTATTCTGTTATGTAAATGCAGTACCTGTCATTAATGTTCAGAAAAGAAATAAAATATTTAAATCCAAAAGTAAATTACCGGTTATTCATTTGTCTCAAGAGGATTCATTTTACTGTATTGATTCTATATATTCAGATGATGGGAGAAAATATCTGGAATACAAAGGTGAGGTTTCCAATAAAGAACAGCAGGGAGTATATCATATAAGAAGAGAAGGTGTTGAGGGGCTTAATGGTAAAACTGCCAATGAGATGATAGATTATTTGTTAGGTATACTGAGAAATGAAACTGCTGTATTAACCAGTGTTACTAATGGCAATTTCGCAAATGATTTAAAAGTTCTAAAACAAATTACTGCTAAAATGGAATATTCTTTAGCTGATAAAATTTCAGAATATGATTCAGTATATGTTTTCTTGAATGAGGATAAAGTTCCGGAATATTTGTTTGTAGATTATTATACTACTAAAGGAAATGGAATTGGAGGAATAAAAATTAATCATCCCTTATTTGCCACTAAAGGAACTGTTTTAAGTCAAAATGGAAATTTTATTTTATCTCCGTTTGTTGGAGGAAGAGGGGTATTGAAAGATGAAGATTATATAAATGAAGTCAGACATTCGTTACTTACAAATGGCAGGATTGTGACATCTAGGGATGTAACTTGTCTTGTGCAGAAATACTTTGGAAAGTACGTGGATAATATCATGATCGAAAAAGGGATGTTGCAGAGTTCTGATGTTAATCGTGGTTATATAAGAACTATTGATGTAAAGGTCAAAACTGATGGTAATTTAAATTGGGAGGAATGTTGTACGATAGGGAAAATTATTCTTTGTGAACTCGAGGAAAATGGTTCTGACATTTACCCATATCGTTTAATTATCGATAAAACTGAAGTCTTAAAGTAAAAATAACCCAACCATTAACTATGAATGAAAAAAATATACAGTATCGAATTGATTCAAAAGTAATTCAATTGTTTGTGCTGATTGGTGTGATGGGAGTTGGTATTTTGAGTTATCAATTTTACACCTATCATCCTTTATTAAAGGTTGAATTTGAAATTCTTGGAGATCATCATAAGAAGAATGAGATGATAAAGTTTGAAAACAAAACCTATGGTAAGCACCAATTTGAATGGGACTTTGGTGATAGTAGTAAAATTTCAGTTAAAAGATCACCTATACATATTTATGAAAGACCAGGAAAATATCAGGTAAACCTCATGGTTGATGGAAAATATAATAAAAAGATTGAGATAGAGATTGGTAATGAATACAGTGTAGCTCCTGAAATGGTGCTTCCCAAAATAGTTGGTCCAACAACTGTGTTTGTGAATAAAAAGTTTACTCTTACCTGCCCTACAGAAAAAGTAAAAAGTTATGCATGGTATGTTGATAACGATAAGACTCCCAAATGTTTTAAAAAACAATTAAACTATACTTTTAATAAGCCAGGGTATAAAACGGTAAAGTTGGTTGTTAATGGAGATTTAAACCACGCAGTGAAATCAAGTATTTATGTGAAGCAGCAAAAAAATACTAAGGCTCGTGAAATTGGAAATAAAATTGAAGATGATGAAAATTCCGAAGAATTTATTCCTGATACACCTGACTTATATGTGGAAATAGCAAAATTAAAAAAAGAGGAAGAAAAAGTATGGATTTTACCTGAAGATAGTGAGTTGCAGGTTCAGTTTGTAAATGTCTTAACAAAAGATGGTGACGAAGCCGATTTTGTGAAATATTTTAATGAAGATATTCATTATAAATTGGTTTATGCAAATCAGAGTTATGTATCGTTTGCCGAATTGGTAAATGAGTTAAAAGGGAATGAATTTGTTATAAAGGAGTTTTCAACATTAAGAAATGATAACCGAATTACCAAATTAACCATTAGATATCGTATAAAAAGAAGATTGTTATAATACGTTTAAACTATGAGTAATAAAATATATAGGCCAGTTAACTGGGTAAATGGGATGAATATTAATCAATCTCATTTTGTAAAAGAACAAATGAGTAACCTCACAACGCAAATGTCAGCATTACAAACCTGTTTATCTCCTTTTAATTATGGCTTTATTGTCGAAGAAGGCAAAGGTGAAAAATATATTTGGATTGACATTAATAATAATCTTGGTATAAATGTAGAGCTTGCTAATGTAAAGATTTTATTCTCTAATGGTTATTTATTGGAGTTTTTGAATAGAGATGAAAATTTTGGCGTCTTTTATTCTGTATTACCAGAAGATAAGTCACAGGAATATGCAATTGTTTTAAGAGTTAATGTTAACGATCGAGTTGCGTTTGGAAATCCGGATGCAGAAGAGGAACCAATTCGTAAGCCTTATGTGATTCCTAAAATTACCTTGTCGCTTATAGGTGTTAATGAAGTTAATTCTTCATTTTTTGATATCAATAGTGTCGTTGTTGGAAGGTTGATAAATAATGATGAAACGTGGGTTGTAGATTCAGATTATATACCACCGGTTCACAATATTTATAATAATTCAAATCTTATCAGAGTACATCATAATTTTGAGAATTATTTAAGTAGTATTGAAAGAAGTACAATAGAGATTATTCAAAAGATCAGGCAGAAAAAGCAAAATAATGAACTTGCTTCAATACTTATGGATATTTCAATAAAATTAAATACTCTTTTAGTAGAAGAGATTAATGAATTTAAAACTTTAGGTATTTATAGGACGCCTATTGAGATGTTAACTCCATTCTTTAAGATGGCGCGTTTGATGAATAATGTTTTAGATACCTGGCAGTCTTGTGGAAAAGATGAAATGATGACTTATTTATCCGACTGGTGTAATATTTCTCAAGGCGAATTAGAAAAGGTGATTCTGAGTTTGATTCATCATAAGTATAATCATAATGACATTAATAGTTCGGTAAAAGAGGTTACTTATTTTGCAGATGTAATTTCTGCAATGTTTACAGTTCTTGCAAGTCTAGATTATATTGGTAAAAAGATAGATACTGATTTGTTTGTAGCTGAAGAGCAGGAAGAAAATATTCCTAATTCAGTAACCTCCAAAAAGAAACGAAAATTTAGTTTGCTGGGAAGTTATTAAATGTCAGTCATTTTCTTTTAAAGAATTTGGAGAAAGTGTGTGATGTTCATGTTAATGTAATGATTGATCTAAAAAAATAAAATTTCTTTAGTGATAACCTTATCTGTTAGGTAATCACTATTTCAAACTAATTCATGCTATGAAACCGGTTAATAAATCTCAAAGAAATAAAGCGTTCTTTCTATATATATTATTGTTTTTAATAACAAATAGTATTGTGGTTGGTATTGTCTATTTCAATTATAGAATTCCTGGTGCGGAAAATAAGTATCTCCACAATAAAATGGATTTTTTGGCATTGAAAAGTGAGGAGCAAAAAGATTTTCTTCAGAAAATGAATCGCGTTAAATCTCTAATTGATACAATGGATACGCCGGGAATAAGCAGAGAATATATTGAGCAGCTTATTTCAACAGAGTTGGCAGAAATGAGAACTAATTTTGCAGCTAAAGATTCAACATATCTCAGTGATATGTATAACAATGTAATAGTGACGTATTTGGAATTAAAGGTGGCAAAGTCTCAACTGAACGAGCTAGAAGATGCAAAATCGGATATCGATACTTATGTAGAAACTATAGATAAACTCAATGAACGTATAAAAGAGGTGGAAAGGGATCTTGATATCTGTCGACAATTAAGTAAATAGAGCTTTCGATCATGTAATGATATTAAGTGGTAATTTTTATTGGTAAGGAAGGGATTGCATTGTTCTCTTAACAATCAATTATAAAAATGAATTATCTATGCGAATTCTCGTTTTAGATGTAACTCTTTGATTTGAATGAAAGAGTACACGGTCTTTGAAATTTTGTATCTATATACTGTAAATAGTAATTAAGGTTAGAGTAAAAATATCTCAATATTGTTTAGGCAAGGAGTTTTCTACGGTGTATTAATTTTAAAAATATTGGTGAATTTTCTTTATTAAAATGGTTATTAGGTTTGATTAAACCGATAAGGGAGTTGATATAACTCCCTTATTCTATTCCGGAATTTGGAACTCTTAAACTCTCTCACAAACAATGCAGTGGTTTTCCTTTATTGAATTTCTTGATATAGATTGATCAATATTTACCATTTTCCATGTACCTATAAAACGGGGTTTTTTATAAAAAATCCAGCCAAATTCATTGTTGCCGGGTTGTGGTTTATATTGAATCATTGATTCGGGATGTTTGTGGTTATAATCGTTAATAAAGTGGTAAAAGAAATTTCCAAAATCCATATTTTCTGGTGCTTTTACCATAAATCGTGAAGCTTTCTTTTTGTTTATTTCTTTATTGATTTCAAGTTTGATAAAAGTGGGATTTGATAATTCTTGTGGCTTTGGCTGAATATATATAGAATCTGAAGGGTACTCCCATTTTTTATAAACGGCTAAAGGCATTCTCATTGCGCTATCAAATAATTCACAGAACAGCCATGGTAACATAAAGGTAAAAGTCCCGGTTAAAAAGAGGTAATGTAAATTATGAATTCCATAATGGCCTGCAATCTGAATAAAAACAATGGATCCAACTAATATTACAATAGTAGAAAATAATAATTGAGCTAACCATTTGTTTTTGTTTTCCCATTCAAACACATTGTTTAGAGCAGAAACATGTATCATTCCAAATGCTAAAGACAGAATTTGTAGTGTAATGTAATTAGGCATAAAACGTTTAGAAATAATGTTTTCTATGCTCAGTAAAGATAAAATGGCAAATGAAAAAGCAGCTATAAGTAGATATAAAATTGTCTTTTTTTTGTCTTCAGAAATCAACTTCTTTATTCCTTTTACAAAGGCGATGATTATGGCACCAAAAAATAACATGATGATACTGATGAATTGAATGTCTCCATTTAGTAGGCTTTTAATAATCATAAGGTTTAGTTTTTTGAGATTTGTAAAGTTGTTGAATGGCCTAATACGCCAAAATTATTTTTGATTTGATTGTAATTTGGTTCTGGTTTTATGGTGTATTCCAGTTCAATTGGAAGTAAATAATCAAAAAATAGTTTGATGAAATTGTAATAATATCCCCCCTTGGAAAATTTGAGTAATTCTTCGTCTGATATGTCATGTATGATAAACTCAAAGAAAGGTAATTGATCAGAGGAGTTACCCATTATAAAATTGTGACCCAATTTTATAATATGTGGCTTGGGGAGAGAAGGCAATTCAAATTCGATCCATGTTTTATTGTATGTAATTTCTTTTTTTAAGTGATGAGAAAGTAGTTGAACTGTTTTATTGAGATTTCCTTTGATTTGTTTATTATGAGGAAGAATACGAAGTAAATAGAAGAACTCTTCATCTTGTATCCATAATGGCATGTCCCAAAAATCTTTAAAAAAATTCTGGAATTCATGACTGTTGTTTAATAAACTCTTTTCTTTTTTTTCAATTTGAACTAAGAATTGGAAAAGATGGTTCTCAAAGGGATTAAAAAACAAACGTGCATCAGCTTCTTCCTTTTTTTGTTTTTTATGAGAGGAAATTAAATTGCTTATTGATATATTTCTTTCATTGTTAACTGTATCCTCGTGAAAGAGACCTTCCGGAAGCATATCATAAAATCCATTTCTGGATATTGAAATATCTAATACATCTTTGTCTTTGTCATACCTGGTGTTGTAGAGATCTTTTCTGTATGACCGGTTAAAACAGCTTGTATAGTTGATTTGTGTTTTAATTTGATTTGGTTCTTTTATAAGTGCAACTATTGTTTCTGCTTTTAAATTATAGTGACACCGATTAATGGTTTCTGCAATGTGTTCTGATGATTGTATTTTATTATTCATTTTTTATAGAGTTTTGCGTTTGATTGTATCATAATGTTATTAGTAGAGTTGTTGATATTATAAAATTCTAATTTGCCCAAAGAAGAAGATGATACGAAATATCCATTTCTTAAATATAATCCAACTGAATTTTTAGAATCATTACTAACGCTAAAAAATACTAAGTCGCCTTCTTTTAGGTATGAAGTGTTTTTAAAGAGATATACTCGCTCGTCTTTTAAAATTTCGTTGTAGGTATGTGGGAGAGTAATGTTGTACTGACTATAGCAAATAAAGTTAATAAACAGGATTGGGTAAGTAATAGATATATATTGTAAAGAGTCTTTTAATTCATTCCAACTTTCGAGGTTTTTATATAATGTAAGGTTATATATGCTATCAATAGGTTGTTGTAAAATTTTAGAGTACTTGAGTTGCAACGGCTTGCTTTTATCTAATGTTTCTGTATTGTGAATTACTTTTGGACTGCAACTATATATTATAATTAAACTGAACAATATGTTAAATTTATTCATTTTGTTTTACATAATTTAATATTAATAATATGTTATATACAAAGGTATCTAAAATATTTGATATGGTTATATATTTCTTGTGTTAAAGAGTTTGTTTATTTATGTAAAATGGTGTAAAAAACAGTATGTGAGGTGTGTAAATGTTATGTATTTTGGTGAGTGTATTTATTTTAATTGTATGTTTATTTATAAAATAATTATTTAATATTGTAACATAATAGATTATTTAATTATATTTGTTTTATACTTTTTATATAAATATTATATTAATTATTAAATTTTAAATTATGTCATTTAAAGCAAAATTAAACGTTGGAGGAAAAGACATGAATGTACTTTCGTGTAGCTATGATTTAACTCAGGAAGTGGATGCAACAGGTCGTCCTTCATCTGTGACTCGTGGAGGGAGAATTAAATTAACAGTAGAGAGTACTGGGGAAACAGATTTATTTGAGTGGATGTGTAATAACTTTGAAAGAAAAGATGGGACAATTACCTTTTATAAGAGAGATACTGATTCTAAATCAAAAGAGTTAGCATTTACCGAAGGTTATCTTGTGAAGTACGAAGAGAAATTTAATGCAGTTGATAATATGCCAATGGCTGAAGCTTTTGTAATTTCAGCCCGTGAACTCAAAATGGGTAATGGCGAGCATGTAAACGAATGGGTGTAGTAAGTTTGGTCTTATTATGACGAAGGACGACATTGCACTGTCGCCCTTCTAAAAACTGTCAGGATGTCTTCAGTATTCTAACTGGGTAAAGTTAAAATTTTATTCTTAGATTCTTATTATCCTGACAGTCTTAACTTTTACTTTCATTTGTAGTTATTACACTGAAACCTGACAGTAAATTACATTTAAACAAACTATTACCTTATAACTATGTCTTTTCTATCTACCTTAACAGTTGACGATACTGAATATAAAGTGTTAAAATGTCATTTTGGTATGAGTCAGTCCGTTGCGAAAAATGGAATGGCAATTCAAAATCCTATTGGTGGAGGATTTATTAATATCGAGATAGAGTCAACTTCCAGTACTGATTTATTTGATTGGATGGTAAGTGCCAATAAAAAGAAAAATGGTAGCATAACCTTCTATCGTAGGGATGCATTATCCCGATTAAAGCGATTGGATTTTACTGATGCTTTATGCATTACTTATGATGAAGATTTTAATCATGATGGTTCAAATCCAATGACAACGCGAATTACAATATCTGCCAGAGAGATTGTCTTAGAAGATGTTACTGTGTCTAATAACTGGGCAATTGTTTAATCGAAAAATATTTTAAAATGGCTTTACATACTATTATTACCATTGCCATTAATGGAGAAGAGTATCAAAATATTAACAATCTTCAGATTAATCAAGGAATATTAGGACATCATCAGTTTTCGGTGGCGTTATTAAGTAATCACTTTGAAGAAGATGGATATACAATTATATCTAAAAGTCAGGAATTCATAGGGCAAACCATTGAGATTACGATTAGTAATTATGAAGGGAATACTACAATGAATGAAGGATTCTTTTCTGGAATAATAACCGAGGCAGAAGCTTATAAATCACAAGTAGATGACTTTGGTGATTATATTATAGTAAAAGGTTGTAGCCCAACAATAACAATGGATAATGGATTACATTGTAATACCTTTGAAAAGAAAACTTTATCTGATATTGTAAATAGCTTATCCGGTGATTTTGGAGTTGCAATTAAATGTTCTCCTTTAAATTCAGAAATCCATGATTATATAGTTCAATATAACCAAAGTAGTTTTGAGTTTTTAAAACATTTAGCTATAAGGTATGGTGAATGGATGTATTATGATGGGCAGCAAACTGTTTTTGGCGCAAACTCTGGAGAGGAGATTACCTTGAGTTATGGTGTAGAACTAACAGATTTTAATTTGCGATTAATAACTAAGCCTAAATTAGCTGAGTATATTACTAATGATTATTATGCCGATAAAACAATTCAACAAGAATTAGCTACAGGAACTTCTCTGCCCGACTATTATAGTTTTATGGCAGAAAAATCAGAAAAACTATATATACAACAACCAGTTTCTGCATACTTAAAGCATAGTGCTGATGGTAATCAGGATGCCAATTTGAAAACAGCAGCAGGTGTTCAGGCCGAAGGAAAAGTGGCCGGTATGGTTTTGTTAACCGGAACATCTCGTAACTCAGGAGTTAGAATTGGATCAATGGTTGCAATTGTACATCAGGCGGTAAATCAGGAGATTGAATATGGTAAATACTTAGTTGTTAGTGTAAAGCATTTTGCAAGCGAGTCTGGCGATTATCAAAACCATTTTGAAGCAATTCCCGAGGGTGCAATAAATCCACCTTATACCAATATTCATGCGCAAAATAACTGTTCAACTCAACGAGCAATTGTAATGGAAAATGCCGATCCCGAAACATTAGGGCGTATAAGAGTTCAGTTTCCGTGGCAAATAAGCACATACTCGCCCTGGATACGCATAGCACAACCTCATGGTGGAGCCAACAAAGGATTTTATTTTATACCTGAAGTAGGCGAGGAAGTAATGGTAGGTTTTGAGGGTAATAATGTAGAAATGCCTTTTGTAATAGGTTCATTATATAACGGAACTTTAAAAGTAGATGAATTTACTACCGATACCAATGATGCTAAAGTAATCCGGACCCGTAGCGGACATACTATTGAGCTGAATGATAAGGATGGTGAGGAAACCATTACTATATATGATAGAGAACAATCTGTAATTCAGTTTAATACTGCTGAGAAAAGTATTAAAATACAGGCAGTTGAAAATATAGAATTAGGAGCAAAAAATATTAAGCTGGTTGCAGAAGAGAATATAGAATTAGGAGCCACTAAGAATTTACAATTTATTGCTGATGAAACCTGTAATTTTCAATCAGGTAAGGATATCTCCATAAAAGCCTCAGGAAAAGCTTCGGTTGAAGCTACTAAAGATTTATCTCTTAATGGACAGAATTTAACAGCAGAAGGAAAACAGAATGCAGATTTAAAAGGAGGTGTTCAAACCACTATTAGTGGAACAATAACTGCAGTTCAGGGAGGTGGTGGAAAAGTAGAAGTGATGTAAATTTAGTCAGAAGCTAAAAGGATGAAGAGTTCCACTCTTTCTTCGAACTTAAAGCTTCCTTCATTTGAAAATATTAACACAAAGTTTCAGTCATGAAAATTACTTTCAACTAAAGTTATGGCAGGAAAACCAATAGCAACACTTACAAGTATGCATGTATGTCCAATGGTTTCAGGATATGTTCCGCATGTAGGAGGTCCTGTATCGGGACCATGTGCTCCTAATGTTTTGATTAATGGAAAACCCGCTGCATTGATGGGCGACATGTGTGTATGTGTGGGGCCTCCAGATACCATAGTTCAAGGTGAGCCAACTGTACTTATTAATGGAACTCCGGTTGCAACGCAAGGATCCATGACTGCACATGGTGGTATGATCGCTGCTGGTGAACCTATGGTAATGGTTAGTACTGCTACACCTAATAAAAAAGCCTATATGCCCTTAAAAGAAATTCCACTGCCTACTTTTAAAAAAATAAATGTAATGGCTAATAAGATTAGAGATGCTATTACCGGTAGCAATAATGCTGACCAACTTAAACAAGCCCAGACATCGCAAGAGAGAGTAAAAGAAGAGGCAAAAAGACATGGTTATTTGCCAAAGTATGATATTACTATTTAGATTTAAATTATGAAATTTGAGTACCCTATCTCAGTAAGTAATCCAGAACAAAAATTAGGACAAAATAATACAGTTGGTTTTTTTCCAATTGGCAGGCTTTTTAATTGGCATGGAGGTATACATGTAAATGAGAGAGGAACAGGAGCAATAAATGCTATCGGTGATGGAGTTGTTATTGCATACAGGTTAG
Source organism: uncultured Saccharicrinis sp. (assembly GCA_963666825.2). Taxonomy (GTDB): domain Bacteria; phylum Bacteroidota; class Bacteroidia; order Bacteroidales; family Marinilabiliaceae; genus Saccharicrinis. The sequence goes on from OY763044.2 coordinate 5,713,664, forward strand.
CAGAAAAACCAATTGAAATAAATGGTCTAAAGGTGTCTAATAGCTTTGTTCTTATAAGGCATAAATACACAAGTCCAGAGGGGAGGTATTTTTCTTTTTTTTCGCTTTATAATCACTTAATGACCTACGATGAACTTAAAGATCAGAATAAAATACCAGTTTTATTTGAGGAAAAATCTTATCAAATAGGAGGTAAAATTATAGAGGGATTAAATATTAGAAGTTCGTCTAATAAGGAAGATAAGTATGTTGTTCCTTTGCAAATGACAGTGAAAGTTGATGTCAATCTTACTGAAGCTGAAAAAAAAGAATCACACTGGGCAAAAGAACAACCCGCATATAAAAAGGTGATCTATACCGATCCTTATACCGGAGAAGTATTTAGAGATCGATTTATGTACATAGGATCAAAATATAATACAAAGGTTGATGAAACTACTTATAAGGTAACAACAATAGATGGTAAAAGAGATAAGTCCGATAAAAAAGGAGAAAATATCAGAGACATTAGTAATGGCTCAGTAAAGTTTGTTGTTTTTGAAGGAACTAAAATAGAAATAGATGGCTATGTGGATGATACTAAGAAGTATTACAAGATAAAAACAATTGGTGGTAAAGCTTATTCCGAACTAAAAGTTTGGTCCAAAAGTGTGGTGGAGGGAGATAAGATATTGGCGGAGCCACAAAAGTTTAATGATGTAGTAACAGGTGAAGAATGTGATATAGCTGTTAAAGCAGGAGAAATTATTGGTTTTGCCGGATTAAATGGTTTTGCCGGACAGGAAGAGTATCGTTCGTGTCATGTCGAAGTATTTACAGATGAAGACCCAAGTGAGTTTTTAAAAGGAATTTCAGGAGATGCTAATGATGTTGAAAAAACTAAGAAATTTATTAAAATTGCCAAAGGTGCAAATTTAAGCTTTAAATATCCAAGCTCATTTAAAAAGGACGATAAAGTAAAAGTGCTTGAATATGTTGATGATGAACAGGATCAATTCTGTAAAATTTCTCTTGTCAAACAAGTAAGAGAAGTGGATTATGATTCTTTAGATTATATTACTGGTACCGAAAAGAAAAAGAATAATAAGGTAATTGCAGCAAAATATAAACCAGAAAAACTTAAGGCTTTAAATACCATATTTAATCATACCTTATCAAAGGATAGTGTTTTGAATTGGGTAGCTACACTTGATGATATAGATGGAAAAAAACGCCGTAAAGTGTCATATACTCCTAATGGGGAATATATTTATTGGGTAAAAAAAACTGATCTTGGTACATCAATTAAACCTACTGGACAATATACATTGCCACAGGATATAAATACTCTTTTCTATAAAAAGCCTAAGAATAATAAAACAGATTCAAGTCTTGAACATGATTTTATTAGTAATAAATCGGAGCAGGAAAAAAATATTGTAAAAATTGCAGATAGTAAATGGTACAAAATAAAGTGTATTACTCCTGTTAAAAATCAAAACGGCTTTGTTCAGTATCAACAAATTGAAGGATTAATAAAGTCTGATGATAGTAAAATTTCAAAAGTATCAGCCTTTGACTGGGAAGCTTTTGGTTTTAAGGTTTATAAAGATCAACCAGATACTTTTGTATACCATAACAGTATACAGCCTTTAGAGAAAATTACTCCACCTGCTTTTTTAAAATCAGCATGGAGTCATATTGACGCAAATGGAGATGGCAAATTAAGCAGTAGAGAACTCAAAGATGCCCTACAAAATCAATTTGCACAACAAAAGCTTTCAAAAATGATATGTTACCATCAGAGCGAGTGGGCAATCGATTTTGGTTCATTAAAATCAGAAGTTGAAGTTTTGTTGGATGAAGGTATTGAATTAGAAGAAGATGATACAGAAAAACAAAAACTGCAAGAAGAAAAAGAAATAATACTTAACACAGTAGAGCAAAAAATAAAAGCATTTAATTTTTGGAGCAATGTAAAAATTGCTATACCTGAAAGCATAAGCAGTATGCCCGATGATTGGATTTATGATCCAATACTAAATGTATCGCGCAAGCGTTATGTTTGGGAGATGACGTATGAAAAACAAGAAACAAAAGAGTATAAACCATTTCCTAAATCCAATAAAGTTTATCATTTTCATCCCATTGCTTTTGTGGAGCAGATGCGGAGGATGACAATAAGGAAAAGACGTGATAATAATTTAGGTACATTATCTTCTACATATGAAACTGGAGGAAGAGGAACAATTACAGTTTCAACAGGAGAAGGTGATCCTGGAGGTATATCATATGGAGCATATCAATTAACAAGTAAACCCAACGGGGGAAATGTTAAGCTATTTATTAATAGTAATGATTTTAAATGGAAAAATAGTTTTGAAAATTTAACTCCTGGTACTTCTTCGTTTACAAGTAAATGGAAAGAATTAGTTAATTTACATAAGGAAGAATTTTCAAATATTGAGCATGAATATATTAGACGTGAATACTTTGATGTACAGATAAACATTATTATTGAGAAACTTAAAATTGATTTGAGATATCATTCTCATTCATTAAATGACGTTGTTTGGTCTACTTCGGTTCAACATGGAAGTAAAACTAATGTTATAATAAACGCAATTAAAAATATGGATATACTTCATAGTGAAACCAAAAATTATGACCAAAAGCTTATAAAGTTAATTTATGCAGAGAGAGGAAAAACGGAGGCAAATGGGAGATTGACAAGATTTCCAAGAGTCAAAAAAGCTTCTGTTATACAAGGATTAAAAGATCGTTTTGAAAATGAAGAAAATAAAGCTTTAAAAAGATTGAACAATGAGACAGATTATTAGTTTGATTATTATTTTTAATGTACTTAGTACATATGTTTATGGAAATATTAAGTATTTCAATAATGATAATGCAGATATAATTATTGATATACAGAAAGATAAAATTACTTTTTTTGCCTTTGGAGGTTCATCTGATGGCAGGTCCGAAGATTTTGCAGTAAATTCAGTTGTTAAACAAAAGGAAAATGGACAATATATTGGAAATATTCAAGATTTATATTTAAACGAAATTTTTAATTATATTGTAGATAGACCAAATCGTAAAATTAATTTTGAGATAAAAGATAGTATATTAAAAGTGACAGAATTTGATGTTTTTGGAATTGCACCGTTATCATCAATTTTTTTGGGAACCTATAAATTGGGAAAAATTATTCCTGATTATTTAACAGATATATTTCAAGAATGCGAGATGAATCAAAATAATATTCTGTATCCAATAAGGTCTCAAATTTGTAATATTAAAGAAAATCTTAAGGTTATTCGTCCTTCAAGACAATACCTTTATAACAGCAACAATAAAGATTCTCAAACAAAAATGTATATAATAAAGGGTGATAAAGTTGAGATATTAAAAGAAGAGGATGCTTGGTACTATATACTTTATAAAGGGAAAAGGGAAATAAAGAAATGGATACCAAAAACTGCTGTCGAATGAAATTCTAAAATAATTTTTAACCGGGATATGTCAGTTAGTAGATGAGGTGCATCCTCTACAACCCTTTTAAGACAAGGAATTCGAAAATTCGTATAAGGGTTTTAAATTGATTTGAGGCTTATATGGCAGTTCAGTTAGTGGTTTTTTGAAGTGAAAAAATGCAAAAGGTTTAATATATAAATTGCTTTTTGTTGGTTTAGCCTTTACACAACTCACAATTACTATTTTTGTTGCTGAAAATCCTGATTATAGCTGCATTTTTAATTTCTTGAGCATAAATTGGGTATGGTTGTTTATTTTCAAGTGCTTCAAAAGGAGTTAAACCATTTAGTTCACCATGAAGTCGGTTATTGTTTTCAGTTATTGATATTTCAGTGAGTTTAGTAAAATAAGTAAGTGAGTAATTTTCAGGTGTAAACCAATATTCGTATTTCATCCCCCAGCTGGCGGATTTAGCGAAGCGTAATCCGTGTAATAAGCATCATACAAATTCAATGGAATTTACGATTAAGAAAAGTAATAACTCAAGGAGTTATTTGTTAGGATTTTAAATTCGTTTTTTTTATAAGCAACCAATAGCAGGCTCTAATATTCACTAGTGTAAATATGGCAGTGTTACTTAATTGGGATTGGAAGGACAGTATATTAAACCAGAATACGATTCCTACAATAATACAAAAGAGCCACAGCCTATTGATTTGTGAATCTGGGATTTGATTTACAGCATGGTTATTTCACGGAAAACATTTCCGCACGTAAAGGAGCAACGGCATATAAAATTGTAAATAAAATACAGCAGATCAATATCTCATTAATTATAAAAATAATAACATGATAACAAAACTAAGCTTGATTAAATTTTTATCGATCTTTTTGTGGTTTTCAATTTTGGCTTGTTCTCCTGAATCTAATGAAGATGATTCAAAAAGGATTAAGGAATTGGAAGAACAATGTACAGAGTATGAGGAACAAATTGAATCATTTAAAAATAAGAGTCAGAAGTCTACAGATAGTCTTAAATTAGCAAACGAGAAACTCCAATTTCAAAAAGATTCTATTACATCAATATACAATCAACTTGTAAATATAAACCTATTTCAATCTTCGGATGACTATATTTATAAAAATTATACAAAAGATTTGCCTATAGAAACAAAAGCAAAAGATGAATATTGTGATAGAGGATTATATTATGCATCAGAAAAAGAAGGTGAGATGTTATATCACGTTACCACAGGTTTACGTAACGATTCAATTTATTTTTTATTTATGGGTATTGTTATGCCGCAAGAATTAAGTCAACCTGTATATGCAAAAATTTATGAGTTAAATGAGGATAAGGAAATATTTGTTATAGATTCATTTAAATTTGTCATGCCTACTTTTATATCACGATCAGAAATAAGTTATTATTTGGAAGATTTTTCACATAGGAACAATGATAATCTATTAATTAAGGGAGGGACATTGTACTATTACAAAGAAACCGAAGAAAGACTATGGGAAGATTCTTATCTGGATACATGGCAAAAGAGGGTGTGTTATTCATATTCTATTGGATCAAAAAACGAGCCTTTAAAACTAAAGGGATTTTATTTTTCAAATAATGTACAAGAGGGAACTGGTACATATCAATACTTAATTAGTCCTGATAAGTCTTTACTTGTTAGTAACTTTTGTTCCAGTTTGGATTTTTATCACATTGCTAATTGGAATAATGCATTGGTTTCTATTTTTGGTAAAGGTTACGTAAATACATATCGGAATGAATCGATTTATGAGCCTTTAGATTTTGATTTCGATTCAACTTTTAATGCTTATAATAAAAGCATTCTTGACAGTGCTAATTCAGACTTGCATGATGATGAATCCCCAATAATTGGTGGATTTTGCTGGCATCCCCAAAAAAATATTGTATACTTTGACAATAGTGGTGTTTGTTATGCTTGTATTTGGAAGGTAGATTTAGATAATAGTAGTATTGAAAAGATAGTACCTGAACATGAAGCTATCCAGCCTCACTTTTTTGCAACAGCCACAAATGAGTATGTGGCTTATGTTGAGGAGAATAAAATCATGCTAAGTAAAGTCCCTGAAGACATAGAGGAATAGAGTAAGCATGAATTATATAAGATAATGGAGGATAAAAAGAATACTAATTAGGATAAAGCTCAAATAGAGCCGAATGCTATTGAGTTGGAGATTATTAATTGCTAACTTAATGACATTGCACTTGCGGTAGCGAGGAGGATTTTTAGAAATATTTAGATAAAATAAATATGAATGTAATTAAAATACTTATAATTATTTGTCTTTGTTATTCATGTGGAAATATTCAGAAGGACAATAGAGATGAAAATAGAAAGATATCGAATACTAAAAATACCTTGTTTAATATTAATGGCGATTGGGAAATTGAACAAATACCAGAAATATTATATATTAATAATGATACTGCATATGTCACAGTAATTGATGGACAGATTCATATTAAAGCAAAAGTAGAATATGAAAAAGACATGGTATTTCTAAAACTAATCAAACCTTCTTTTCTTGGGATGGGAGGAGCTAGGTTAAATTGGAAATCATTTTCACATACAAAGAATGTTGCTGTAATTACACCTATATCTGAGGATACAATCAAATTTGAATGGCTTGGTTTTTTTGATAAAAAAATAAACCAGAGGGTATTCACGATTTGTGGATACACAAGCGATAATGAAAATTGGGCATTATTAAGTAGAGTTAAAGAATAATGATATATATTGTATGTAAAAATTAATTGTTATTAATAAGTTTTACATATCCACATATTCAGTTTTCTTCGTTCTCTATGGTTAATTAATAATTAGGCATAAAATAATTTCCTCTCAAATACAGCATGCTCTTATTTAACCAAATTGTTATTCGCCAGAAATATCGTATTTGAAATATTTCTCCACCATTAGTAATCTGTATTTTAGCTAGAATACTATTCCCTGCTCTATTCACTAATCTCTATGCTAATTAAGTGAAGTAGTCATAAAAACCGAGTGCCTAACACTCTTTGTCCTGTGCATTAGGCGCTCTGTTCTCTTTTTACCCAATAATTATCGAAGTCATACTAAGACTGCCGGCAATCATTTTATCATTAAAAAATGAAATTTCATCTTTATCGTTTTTCAACGCAATGGCATATATCATTGGCAAATAATGTTCGGGTGTTGGAATCGACATTTGAAAGCCGCTACCTAATGAGCGGTAGTTGGTTAATTGCTTATAATTACCATTGCTAACAAGTTGTTTCACCTTTTCGTTGGTTTCTGTTGCCCAATCAAATCCATACCCAACTTCATTCATTTTATCCCAGGCCACCATTCGTAAATTATGCACTATGTTTCCGCTGCCAATAATAAGTACACCTTTTTCTCTAAGCCACGCCAATTCTTTAGCTAAGTCGTAATGATATTGCGGACTTTGATAATAATCCAGGCTCATTTCCAGAACCGGAATATTCGCCTTTGGATATAAGTGTTTAATAACCGACCATGCTCCATGATCCAATCCCCAGTTATCGTCTAACCCGATTTGTACCGATTTAATGTTGTTTTTAATTTCGTTAGCCAAATCCGGATTTCCGGGTGCCGGGTATTGTACGTCAAATAGAGCTTTAGGGAATCCACCAAAATCATGAATTGTTTTTGGATGTTGCATGGCGGTAACATAAGTGCCTTTGGTTTCCCAGTGAGCCGAAATGCATAAAATAGCCTGAGGAGTTGGAATTTTTTCTTTAATAGCCCTAAAGCCCTGAACAAATTCATTTTCTTCTATGGCATTCATCGGACTGCCATGCCCCAGAAACAACACAGGCATTTTTTCTGTGTTGCTTAGGGAATTAGCTAGTTTATTTAATGCATTTACTTTCATCTGACTTGAAATTAATGGCATGAGGGCTAATGTTTTTAAAAAGTCCTTACGCTTCATATTAAACCGATTTACAAAATTAAACTTCTTTTACAAACTGAACTTCTCCTTCAATTCGTACTTCATCACTTACCAATACACCTCCTGTTTCCAGTGCTGCATTCCAGTTAAGGCCCCATTCTTTTCTGTTGATTTTTGCTTTAAATGAAAAACCAGCTTTTTCGTTACCCCAAGGGTCTTTATTTGTACCTCCAAACTCAACATCAAGGGTAATTTCTTTGCTAACGTCTTTAATGGTTAAAATACCTGTTAGTTTAAATTCATCCTCTTCAGTTTTCTTTACACCTGTACTTTCAAATGTCATTTCCTTGTAGTTTTCAACATCAAAGAAATCAGCACTCTTAAGGTGGTTATCACGATCTGTTGTGTTGGTGAAAATTGATTCAGTTGATACAACAGCTTTTACTTTAGGATCTAACAAACTTTCCCCTTCAATTGTTGCTGAAAATTCTTTAAACTCACCTTTTACGTTAGTGATCATAAGGTGTTTAACTTTAAATAATAGTTCGCTATGTGTAGGGTCTAATACCCATTTTGTAACTTTAGTTTCCATTTTGTTATTGTTTTAATTATTAATTAATGATTACAATACAAAAGTGGGCAGAATAGTAAAGCAGGTGGTATCAGTATTCGGAAAGAGAGTTGTACTTTTAGGAAATATGACCTTGCATTTCTTTTCTGAAGTCGGAAGGTGTTTGTCCTGATTTCTTTTTAAAGACCTTTGTGAAGTAAGCTTTCTCATTGAATCCCAGGTCGAAACCAATTTCTGAAATGGATTTTTCTGTATGGATGAGCTGATTTTTGGCTTCAATTAGTTTTCTGGTTTCAATGATTTCCGAAACACTTTGATTCATGATGTTCTTACAGATCAGATTCAGATTACGGCTCGACATAAATAGCTTTTCTGCATAGAACTCAACTCCATTGGGTCTCTTGTAATTATCCTCTAATATTTTAAGGAAGTTTTTAAAAGTGATGTTTTGTGTTTTGTGTATTTCTTCAGGAGCATCATTAAGCTTGCGACGTTCTCCCTCAATCATGCTGAATAGTGCAGATAACAAATGTTGTATTACATTTAAATCCGGATTATCCATTTCCATTTCTTCATACATCATTTCACAAAGCTGAGTCATGCGTGTATAACACTTGCCTTCATCTAATGCGATGTTGGCATGATCATGATAATAGGAGTAGAGGTGGAATGTTGTTTCGGCAATAAACTCACTTTTAAAACGAATCACCCACATGTTACAATCATCATTTTGCAATAGAGGAATAACACGGTGCACTTTGCCTTTAGCTACAAAACTTATTAGTGGAGATTCAATGATAGATGGCTTAAAGTCAATAAAATGATCCAGTTTTCCTTCCATGCCAACAATGAGCTCTTCGTAATCATGTTGATGTGCATCATCAGGATTTGACGAAATTCGCAAAGCATCTTCTTTGTTTAATTGGAATATGTGGAAAAGCTGTTTCATGTAGTGATTTTAGATGGTTAAATGTACAAAAAGAATAGAGTATCAAGTTAAACGAGGAACGTTAAAAGTCTTTAATGGGAGTTGTGGGAGAAAGGAGAAGGGAACAGGGAGAAGGGAACAAGATGATTAACAACAAGGTATTGCATAAAAAACCTGTCTTGGTTCAAGTTTGCAACTTGGACCTTTTTTTTAACTTTTTTGCAATAGCATAATTTTATCTCGTTCTATAAATAAACTATTAAGAGCTTGAGATATAGGATACAATATTGTGAAAGAAATTAGAATTAATAGCAGCAAGTGAAAAGGAAAAAGGAACAGGTATGCCCTTGTTAATTCGCGGTTTTCTGGCTACATAAATGATTTAGAACCATATTGTTTTATCCACAAAGTTCGTGGAGAATTCTAAAAGTACCAGTAAAATTCACCTCATTCTCGTTCTTCGGTAATACCTGCTTAAAAATGAGGAGCGTGATTTACTTCTTGGTTAGTCACTATTTCAATAACGGATAATTAATACTTCATCACATGTTGTAAATGAATTCTTCGTTTACTTAGTGAAAGATCTTTGTGTTCTTCGCGGTTAAATTAATTCCTAAAAAATCATTTAATCCCTAATCCATAATCAATTCATCAAATCAACACATAAACAGATTAACAACTCAACAAATTAACCAGTATGCAGTATACAGCCAACAGTCAGCAGGTCTCATAATAATCACTAATCCTTAATCTAACTCATCAACAACTCAACACATCATCAAATCAACAATAAAAAATTGCTAAAACTTAACCTGGTATTTTCTGAATACAACACTGATTCCCAAACAAACCAGAAAGAAAATAATTAAACGGTTGGCATAAGGCAAAACTTCAAGAATGCCATCATTACGAAGGAATATGCCATAGAATCCCTGAACGCCCCAGTTTAGTGGTGATAAAGCGCTTATTTGACGCATAACCGGCCCCATGATATTTACAGGAACCCAAACACCACCAAGAGCAGCTAAAATAACAGAAGACACTGATCCGAAAGTGGAAGCTTGTACCTGAGTTGTAGCTAATGTTCCAATTACAATTCCATAACCGGTGGCAGCAAATGCCGATGTAATTGCTATTAAAAGAAAAGAGTATATGTTTCCTAATTGTAATTCAGGTAATCCAAGTACAGGTAGAATGTACATTCCCATCAATAAAATGACTATTGCCTGAAGTACACAGATGATTACATAAACTGCAATTTTACCACTCATCACCTCAAAATAACTTACCGGAATGGTTTTGATTCTGGCCAGACAACCATCTGTTCTTTCTTTAATCACATTACCTGCAACAGGAATACATATTAAGAACATCCCGAAGAGTGTCCAGGCTGGAACGTTGTGTTGCGTAGAGTTGGGTAAAATACCATCGTTATATTCAGATACCAGTTGCTCTTTTATTTCAAAAGCAGGAGCTTCAGGGTAGGAGATATCGTGACGGGTATTCATCAGTGCATCCAAAACTTTAGTATATGTTTTAAATATGATGGACATCTCACTTTTTACAGAGAACTCTGCAAAGCTACTCTTCACTAAAAGCTTGAATGATTCTTTAGTGACAGGATCAAATAATAAGTTGATTTCAGTGGAGTTCTGATTGCTGGTAGTATCTACCTTAATAGAAGGGACCTGTTGCTTTACCAATAATAAAGCTCTTCGTTTTATGGCTTTTGTAGCTCCTTTGGGAATGATAATTCCAATCTGGAAATCACCTTCTGCAACCTGTTGTTTTGCTGTCTTTTCAAATTGAACACTATCTCCAATAAATTCTGTTACATCAAATATTCCCTGGTTCTTAATCCCTTCGCGTAAAGATTCTCCAACCTCACCGCCATCTTTATCCACAATGACAACGGAGATGCTTGTTTCTGAAAGATTCTGAAATGTTTTATGTTGTAATAAGGCTACTACTACGACCAATATCATAGGCATAAAAAACAGAAGCATTACACCTTGAATATCTCTGATCAGAATTAAGGATTCCTTATATATTGAGAAAAATATTTTCTTCATAGGTCTGTGGTTTACTCTGACAAAGCCAGTTAGTCTCTTAATTTTTCTCCTGTTAGCTTTAAAAATACTTCTTCCAGGTTAGTGCATTCTTTATGATCATCTAATAGATCCTTTGGACTTGCAGTTGTAATCAGTTTACCTTTATCAATGATGCCAATCTTATTGCACAACTTCTGAACATCCTCCATAATGTGCGAAGTGTAAATAATGGTTGTGCCATCTTCGTTAAGCTTTTGAAGAAACTTACGAATTACATTCTTTGATTGTACATCGATACCAACCATAGGTTCATCCAGAATCAAAAGTTTGGGAGCATGCAATAAACCTGCGATGAGATTTATTCTCCTTTTCATACCTCCTGAGAAGGTAGATATTCTTTTATTCTTAACATGGTCTAAACCCAGTTCGCCTAAAAGATGATCAATACACCCCTTAAGACCTTTGGTTGGCAATCCGTATAGACTACCAAAATATAGCAGGTTTTCTTTTGCCGTAAGGCTATCGTACAAAGCAATATCCTGAGGTACTACTCCAATAAAATGCTTGATTTTATAAAGGTGAGTTTTGGTATCAAGATTATTAATCAAACACTTTCCAGAACACGGTTCAAGCAAGCTGCTGATAATAGATATACTGGTTGTTTTACCCGCTCCGTTGGGACCTAGTAAACCAAAAAAATCACCTTTATTAATTTGAAAAGACACATGATCGACAGCAGGTTCATCTTTCCCTTTGTAATATTTGGTTACAGATTGAAATTCAAGAATAGTTGTCGGGTTCATGTTTCTATATTTTGATTAACCTAGCTTTTTTACGGTTTTTTTAAGTTCGGTGAAAAGTACTTTTTCTCTCTGTCCAAGATCATATAAACGATCAGCCACATCATGATAACCAATATCACCTGAACGGTTTTTGTAAATTCTGGATGCATTGATAGCAAACTCTCTCCATAGATCACCAATTTGTGTCATGTCTGAAGATAAGCTATCCAGTTTTGTACTCTCTAATTTTTGAGCAGCTTCCTGTAAAAACGAAGCATATAAAAAACGAAATCCGGCACCACCGGTTCCAATCTCTTCCTGCATACGAACTATTTGTCCCAGGAAGCGTTCTGCTTTTTTATCGCCGTATTTTTTAGGCCACTTTCTTATTTTTTTACTCAGGTAATTGATGCCGTCCACACCTACAATTCCTTTGTAGTACAACATCTGAGTTACATTCTTTTTAATACCTTTTATGATGGCAGAATTCAGGTCGGTTAATCCTTTATTGCACTCAATGCCGTACATTTTTCCTTTAGGACTTCCGGTACCTTTGGCAAATCGTACTCTTACTAATTCCTCATAAGTTAAAGATTCAATGTCTTCCATTATAGGATCACTGATCAGGTATTTACCATCTTCCTTACCAATACCCACAATATTGTGTGCATTAAAATGGAAACGATATTGAGGAGGGAAGTAAGATAGGTGATACACTCCAACCACCATTCCTGTAGGAATCCCTTTTACAAGGTTGGCATCTAACTTTGCCATTGCCTTTGCAGGAGATCTGAACTTTTGTGAATGAACTTTTATGCCTAAATTTTTAGTAGCTGTATTAAAGATATGCCCGGGCATTGGTCTGAATGAAAACACCGGCATCCCATGTAATTTAATAAAAGGCAGATATGCAAAAAACATTCCTGCACCAATACCAAAAACCATTGCCTCGCTAATATCAACTCCCTGATGTTTTAATAAATTTCTGGTAACACCGTTTTCACAGTGTGAGGACATTCTATGATCGAATTCAATCTTCATTACAGCACTAATCTATTTTTTTTACGTCTTCAACACTTTTGTATCCAAAAGCATAACGATAAGTTTCCAATTCCTTATCGGTCAATTTTTCCCCGTTTTTATATTTGCAATCCTTCCAGACTTTAAACCAACTATAATCCGTATATCCAGCAAGAATTTTTATGCTCATCATATTTTTTTTCATATGATAATAGATGAAGCTTTTCTTTTGTTTTTGATAAAGCTGACGGGCTTTTTCTATCTTTTCCTCTTCAAACTCCCAAGCCTGCTCCAAAGCCACATTTTTAGGTTCAAAACCTGTACTTTTTACAGCTTTGTATTTTCCTTCATCGTCAACTGCAAATTCTATCACACTAAATTCCTTTTTGAATTTATCAGAGTGATCTTGTGGAACTTCGTTTATCTTCATTGGCGTTTTATTAGTATACAGTCTTCAGTCTTCAGTTTTCAGTACGCAGTTTTACCTGTTCCCTTTTCCTTTTTCCCTTTTCCTTTCTCCTTAAACAACCGTTAAAAGAGCATAGGTGTATGAAAATCTTGCACTTTCAGGAATCATTAATAAAATCCTTTGTCCTTTAACAAGCTTTCCTGAATTGAATAGTTCTTCCAGCATGATAAATCCTGATGCTGAAGCCACGTTGCCAACCTTAGGAAGATTTAAGAACCATTTTTCATCTGGTATATTTAAACCTTCATCTACTAATGATTGATTAATGTGCTTTTTAAAGAACATTGAAGATATATGAGGCATGAAATAATCAATCTCATCCAATGAGAAGTCATGCTTTTTAAGTATTTCTGATAAAAACTTACCACCAAACTTAGTGATGTATTTCTCTAATAGCTTAGAATCCTGCTTTAAAGAAAATACAGATTTTTCAAGAAGGTCTTTTTGATCCAGGCTTCTCCAGGGACGAACTCTTCCTGTCTCATCTTTTAATCCTCCAGCATACATACAAGTTTCTGAAAGATGAGCATAGGATTTAATCTCCATCCACTCTAGCTTTAAAGAGATTCCTTCTTCATTAGGTTTATCTTCCAAAAGAACTGCAGCAGCACCATCCGAAAGCATCCATCTTAAAAATTCTTTCTCAAAAGCTACATAACCATTCTCTCCCAGATCCTGAAGGTGAGCAGATTCTTCTTCAAAGTTTTTTGACATCATCCAACTCGACATGTTTTCTGATCCCACACAAACAGCATGTTTTGCACCTCCGGTAAGAATAGACATATGAGCATAATTTAAAGCCCACATGGTACTGTTACAAGAGCCTGTTGCCGACATGGCATCAATAGCTCCAATGCCTAAACGACCATGAACCATGCATGATAATGATGGCATTTGAATATCAGGAGACGCAGTTCCACTGGTTAATAAGTCAATTTTTTGAAGATCAACACCTTGTTTTTCAAGAGTCATTATAGCCTCCACTGCCATATCTTCAACAGAGTGAGTTATTTCACCTTCTTTAGTTAATGCGTAATATCTGTTTGTTATACCGTTGTTTCTTAATACAATATTTTTGGCTTTGGATCTTAAGCCTTTAATCTTCCCCAGATACTCCTCCATCTCATCATTGCTAACTGGTTGGTTAGGAAAGAATTTAGATATTTTATTAATAAATGTCATAGTTAAATGTTATTTTAGTTCAATCCCCTGGTAGTATTCAATTATCTTTTTCGATTTAAACCACACTAATATAAAAATCAAATTGAATACAATCATTGCTATTGGCGACAATCCAAATAAAGCAAATAGTAGATAGGCTCTGAATACTTTAATTCTTTTATGCCATTCTTTACTTCCGGGAGCAGCTTTTGTTACGTATTTGCTGAATTTTCTAAAAATCTTTTTTGCATTCAGTTCTGTCATTAATACCGAAAACTTTACTCTTACAGCACGAAGTTTAACTAACTCCTCCTGTAATTTATAGTTGTTTACGTCGTCTAAAAAGCTTTTAATGACAGGAGCAAAACGCTTCGCTCCACGAATTGTTTTGTCGCTAATGCCCGCGTTTGGTAAAAACATATATGGACCCTTGTTTCCATATACAAGCCATTTTATAATGGTAATAGCCGAAATGTAGTTAGGATTTGTATCTCCAAGCACAATGTTTCCAACTAGTTTTCCCTGTGCATCTGCAATATACTTTTTAATAGATTCCTGTGCATTGAAACACATGTTACGTGCCCCGTGCAGTGTTAATATATTCTTACCCTTTAAAAATGTTTTGATTTGCGGATGCTTGAAGAAAGCTGTTACCGGTACCGAAGGTGATAAAAACCACGACTGACATCCCACAATTACCAAATCGTAATCTTTATTGAAGTCTATAGTAAAAGGATCTAATTCACATCCGGTTTCTTCAACACAGTTGGGAAATTCATCAAAAAAATACTCTCCCCAGGGGAAAGGATATTCCTTAGATGGCTTTAGTACCTCGTAATCTATAGTTATGTCAGTATTTTGTGATAATTCACCTACTACAGAGTCAATTACTTTTTTAAGCTGACCAGTCTGTGAATAGTACACAACTAGAATTTTCTTCATATTATGGTTCCCACTACAGTTTCATGAATTTTCTTACTCGAAAACACCTAAAACAAAGCTAAAATATTATAAAATGCTTTTAGTTTGCATGCAAAAATACCTTAATATATTAATTAAACAAATATTCAATAAGTTCAAATAATGTACTTTATAAAATTAATGTACTATGATTTTTGTTATGTTTGTGCTAGCCTTAATTTCCCGATAGTTTTTGGGGGATAATTTATAGCTATCCGTATCTTCAAACATGAATAAGATAGGGGTACGAACAAAGTAAATCTTAATCATTTATAACGTACTTGGAAATTCAAATATATACGTTTGAATTTATTGGCAAGTTCAATGCGAAAAACGGGGAAAATTTACACGCATGACAGAACCTAAACAAAAGAAAATACATATTACAGGTATGGGGATCATATCTGCCATTGGAAAGAATGTTAAGGAGAATCTTGATTCTATTATTTCCGAAAAATCAGGTATTAGAAAAATACAATATTTAGATACAGTTCATAAAGATAAATTTCATGTTGCAGAAGTTCCGTTTTCAAATGACGAACTCTATGACATTGCAGGAATTAATCATATTAATGATTTTCCCAGAACTACCTTATTGGCAAGTATCGCTGCGAAGGAAGCCTTAATTGATTCTGGTTATAAGGAGGATTCCAATATTAAAACCGGATTGATATTCGGAACTACCGTAGGGGGAATGGACGTAGCTGAAAGTAATTACAGAGCTGAGGGAGATAAGCCAAGTTTTATGATTACCTGTCAGAATAAAGGTTTTACTGCTGAGTTTCTGGCAGAAAAATTCGGGATAACAGATTTCGTGACTACAATCACCACTGCTTGTTCGTCGAGTGCCAATGCCATTATGATAGGTTGTGAGATGATCAAAAATAAGCAACTTGACAGAGTTATTGTAGGTGGAGCTGATTCTCTATGCAAATATACTCTGAACGGTTTTAATACCCTGATGATTTTAAGTGAGGAACCTTGTACTCCTTTTGATGAAGATCGAAAAGGATTAACACTTGGTGAAGGTGCCGGATTTTTGGTTTTGGAAAGTCAGGAGCTGGTAGATAAAGGTCAGAAGAAAAGTTACGCTATAGTTAGTGGATATTCCAACAAGAATGATGCATATCATCAAACAGCAACATCCGATAATGGCGAAGGACCTTATTTATGTATGAAGGAAGCCATTGAAATGGCAGGTTTAGATATTTCGGAAATTGGTTATATCAATGCGCATGGAACGGGAACTCCAAATAATGACTTAACTGAGAGTATTGCAATTGAGCGTATTTTTGGTAATCAGTATCCTCCGTTTTCATCCTTAAAACCGTATATAGGACATACTCTTGGAGCTGCAGGTGGAATAGAGGCCATTTTTAGTGTGTTAAGTATTAACCATCAATTGGCCTATCCTAGTTTAAATCTTAAGAATAATATTTCTGCTGTTAATGTTGTTCCCAATAAAACTTTATTGAAGGCAGACATTAAAAGTGTGATGAGTAATTCTTTTGGTTTTGGAGGAAATGACACCTCTGTTATTTTAACCCGATCCTAAAATCTATTGACAAAAAGATCATGAGTGTTTATATAAAATCTATTATAGCCGTTTCGGCACAAGATACATTTGAAACAAACCAACTTCCTGAAAAATTAGATCCAGTATCTAAATGGATGAGGTGTGTTACTCCTGAGTTTAAAAAATACATTCCGGCTAAGGTACTCAGGCGAATGAATCGTTATAGCAGAATAAGTTCGGTATGCGCATTTAAATCTTTGTCGAATATAGGATTAGATAAACCTGATGCCATTATTACAGCAACGAGTATGGGTTGCGTTGAAGATTCAGAACGTTTCTTAAACCAGATGCTTGATAATAATGAAATGTTATTAACACCAACCAGTTTTATTCAATCCACACATAATGCAGTTGGTTCTAATTTGGCGTTGGCCTATCAGTGTAAAGGTTATAATATGGTTTATACTCATGATAATAATGCCTTTGAAACAGCTTTACTGGATGCTTCAATGAAAGTGAAGTCAGGTAGTTTAGATCATATTTTAATTGGGGCCACAGATGAAATTACCGAAGAGAATTACAATCTGAAAGAATCTTTAGGAAAGTGGAAATCTGCTGATGAAAATAACCTTGAATTTTTAACCAGTAAAACTGAAGGAACTATTCCAGGAGAAGGTGCCACCTTTATGGTTGTGTCAAATGATGCAAAAGATGCCGAATTAAATTTAATTGGCCTTGAAGTTTTTTACTCGCTTAAAAAAGATCAGTCCTTATTACAAAGAATCACAAGCTTTTTGGATCAACATAATTTTAGAATTCAGGATTTAGACACCATTCTCTTGTCAATTGACGGAGATCAGCGTAACTATACTAACTACGAAAGTATAATGGGAGAGGAACTGGCTCATGTAAATATTTGTTATTACAAACACATGTGCGGAAGCTATGATAGTGACGGTGCATTTGCTGTTTGGATTGCCTCTCAGTTTATCAATAGCAACTCAATTCCTGATTATGCTTTTGTAAGAGATACAAACCGAAAAACAAATAATGTTTTAATCGTCCGCCAGAATTTAAATAAGAATTTTTCATTTGTTTTAGTGGAAAGGTGTTAGGGTAAGAATGGAACAAGGAACAAGGTGACAGGGAAAAAGGAGCAAGGAACAGGGCACAAAGGAACAAGGTATATGATGATTAGGGCTTAGGGAAAAGAGAATAGGGAATTAACTAGTCCACAGTTTTCAGTCTTCAGTACTCAGTCTTCAGTACTCAGGCAAACTGCCAACTTAAGACTGTTTTCTGCACATATGCAGGTGCGAGTTTGCAACTCGTTCCTTTACTATCATGCGTAATTGCTCGTATTCTCACACGTAATATTATCTCAAGAGCCAATGCCTTCGCTCATGTCCTCATGCGTGACCTTATCTTAAACAGATAAGATTCTTCCTCGTAGCCACCAGCTATGAATATATTTTAATAATAGCAATTTTATAATTTATGCCGTATGATATCAGTGTAGGTATGGAATAAACGGCCTCAGCTGGTGAACCATAAAACAAGATTGAGGAATCGGTAAAAGCGGTGCTGTTTGAGTCCTTGAGGAACGAAAGGATGAGTTCAGCGCTTTCGATGTAGGAATCGTAGTTTTATGAGAGAAGCAGGTGCAGCCTTGATCTTCTTTGTTTCGTTTCTTACATCAAGGTAAGAAATAAAAAGTCTAATGGTTAGAACAGAGAATAATAAAAACATATGCTCGTACGAATTTGTAACTTGTTCCTTTTTCCTCTTATAATGTTTTACCCAATGCTATCGCTCATGTCCTCATGCGTGACCTTATCTTAAACAGATAAGATTCTTCCTCGTAGCCACCAGCTATGAATATATTTTAATAATAGCAATTTTATAATTTATGCCGTATGATATCAGTGTAGGTATGGAATAAACGGCCTCAGCTGGTGAACCATAAAACAAGATTGAGGAATCGGTAAAAGCGGTGCTGTTTGAGTCCTTGAGGAACGAAAGGATGAGTTCAGCGCTTTCGATGTAGGAATCGTAGTTTTATGAGAGAAGCAGGTGCAGCCTTGATCTTCTTTGTTTCGTTTCTTACATCAAGGTAAGAAATGAAAAGTCTAATGGTTAGAACAGAAAATAATAAAAAAAATATGCTCGTACGAGTTTGTAACTCGTTTCATTTCTATCGTTTATGACCTTTGTGTGTTAAAAAAAAGCTCCTAAGGTATAAAACCACCTCCCCTCTCCTTTGTCGAGGTACTCCTCCTTTTTAAGGAGGAGAGCCGATTTACAGCTTGCAAATTACTCTTAATAAGGATGTCAATGTCTTTCTAAACACAAGAATGTATATCCTCACGTGTGACCTGATATGACTTTACTTCTCAGTTTATAGATTGTAGTCTTCACAATAACTGCATTCTGGAGACTGTTTACTGCATACTAAACCTCCGTGCTCTCCGTGGTAAAAAAAGAAACAATTCGATGAATCTTAATCCCTTTAATCCTTAATTACTTAATCAACTAATTAAATTAAACCCAATGCTATCGCTCGTGTCCTCACACATGATCATATCCACCTTCAGTTCTCATCCAGCATAATCCTATAAGCTAATTAATCATTAATCTATAATCCCTAATCATTTAAACAAATTAACAACTCGACAATTTACCACTTCAACAATTAATCAATTTTGCGATTCGACAATAATTAATAAAAATCTGTTAAATTCTAGAAATTATGAGAAATATCAGTTATTTTCGCGACGCAATTAAAAATTTGGCAATTACAACTTTAAATACAAATGACTGATAAGAGAATTGAGAATATCAATATAGATACAGAACAAGCAATCCTAACTCCAAACGAATTAAAAGATCTTTATCCTTTAAATGAGAATATCATTAAGACTATTGAAGAAGGTCAGGCTACAATAAAAAAGATCTTAAGTGGTGAGGACAAAAGAATTTTAGTGGTTGTTGGTCCTTGTTCTATTCACGATATTAAAGCTGCTAAGGAATATGCTCAAAAACTAAAAGCACTTTCCGAAAAAGTAAAAGATTCTCTTTACCTGGTAATGCGTGTTTATTTCGAAAAACCTCGTACAACTGTAGGGTGGCAAGGGCTTATTAACGATCCTTACCTAAACAACAGTTTTGAGTTAGAGGAAGGATTAAAGCAAGCTCGTGAGTTATTGTCTTATATCGCAGAAATAGGAATGCCTGTTGCTGGTGAAGCGTTAGATATTGTAACACCTCAATATATTCAGGACTTAATCTCATGGACAGCCATTGGTGCTCGTACTACTGAATCTCAAAGTCACCGTAAAATGGCTAGTGCATTAACATCGGTTGTTGGGTTTAAAAACGGTACCGACGGAAATATTGAAATTGCCATCAATGCACTTGAATCAGTTGCCTCTCCTCATAATTTTATCAGTATTGATCCTGATGGACATGTAGCTGTTGTTCGTACAAAAGGAAATGAAAACACACACATCATTCTACGTGGTGGTAAGAAGCCTAACTACGATGCAGAAAGTGTTGCTGAATACGAAAAGAGATTAACAAAAGCTGGTCTTCCTACACGTATTATGATTGATTGTAGTCATGCAAACAGTAGTAAAAATGCAGCTAATCAGGCTTTGGTGTTAAAAGATATCGAAACTCAAATGATCAATGGTAATACTTCTATCATGGGAGTGATGATTGAAAGTAACCTAAGCCATGGTAAGCAAAAAATTCCTGCAGATCTTACTACACTTAAATATGGTGTTTCTGTAACCGACGAATGCATTGGCTGGGATCAAACGGAAGAGATTTTGTTGGATTTTGCTAAAAATATTAGAAAGTAGAAAGGAATAGGGAACAAGTATAGCTGAGAGCGAAGAGGAAAGAGTCTTCAGTTCTCAGTTTGCAGCATGCAGAGCAGAATTATCTAATGTATATATTATATTCTAGCAATTGTTTTCTTCGATAGAAAATAGGCTTCCCCTTAACGAAATTCCCCGCCTTAATTGAAGGAGGGGTGGAAGATATGAGGTGCGAGAATCTGACGGGGTGGTTGTTTTATGCTAAGGTTATAAGGTAAGAGCTATATTATTTCAGACTACTAATGTGAGTGACTTTGTTTAAATAAGGTTTAACTCCAAACTCCAGACTTGAACTAAAGAGGAAGCTAATACGACTAATCCATAGTATTTAATCAATTCATCGCATCAACAAATCTTCATATCAACAAATCATCAATCCTGTTTTAACTGATCACATCATAATTACCCACAGCTTCATTTATAGATGATTTCTTGTCTTTAAATAGAAGCTTTAATGTTTTTTTACGCCATTGTGATTTCTTACGGAAGTCTTTATAATTAATGGATGCCCATTCAAATCCTAGTTTTGTTTTTGTATTAGGACCGATGTAACAGTATGCAGCCTCGGCTACCTTTTTATTCGTATTTTCCTTTTTGTATTTAATGTCTGTTCTGTTTGCTAATAATCTGATGCCATTTGAAGAACATTCTTTTTGAAGTAATTCAATTGTGCTATTGTATTCCGGAAGCTGTTCATCTTTTATAGCTTCTGAATATGAACCTCCAATATTTAAAACAGGTCGAATTTGAAGCGTAGAGATATTATATTCTTTAAAAACTTTAAAGAAATCTTTCAGTTCGGCTAAGTTTTTTGTATTAACTGTGTAGTTTATTCTTATCTCAGGCTTATGTGCATTAAGTTCTTCTTTTTGAGTTTTAACTTCATTCAATAAGTCAATAAACCTGTCGTAAAAGGAGTTTTTCATAAAGTACTCATAATTTTCCTTATACACTCCATGGCATGAAATAGTTAACTCATCAACTCCGGATGTAATGATCTTATTAATATGGTCTTTTGTTAGTAGTTGACCATTCGTAACAATGCCAATATCCGGTACTTTATACTCCTTAGCTAGCTCAATCAGTCGAATGAAACCTCGGTGAGTAGTAGGTTCTGCTCCGCAACCAACATATACCTGCATGGCTTTAGGGAATAAAACTCTTGCAATGTCCTCAAATTCATTTTCAGGTATCAACCCTTTGTTGTTTTTACGATAATCAGGTGAACTGAAATAACACATCCTGCAAAATAAATTACAGTTTATTGAAGGATCAATCCGAACGGAAAGATGGCGCTTCCCTAATATATTTAAGACATAAATCCCAATTAACTTTAGAGATTGACTTTTTATTTTTCGGCTAATATTCAGTAAGGTATAGAATTGCATGTGTTTCTTTCAAAAAATTAAAGCCGAAATGTAAAGTTAATATTATAATGAAACAACTGTTGGTTGAGATTAATGATTATATAGGTGGTAAGAATGGAGGGGTGCATGGTGACAGATTAATGGGATGGATTCGGTCAATAGATTTGTAGGTCATTAGGTTGGTAGAAAAGATGAGTAGTAAGATTTGAGTCTTCAGTTCTCAGTCAGCAGTATGCAGAAAGCAGAATCGTCTATTATCTATAGTCTTTTATCTCTAATCTTTTTTAACCACAGAGAGCTCTAAGAATACACAGAGATCACAGAAAATTAAATCAAAACATAAAGGACTGAAGGTCCGCAATTTATTAGACCATTGTGAAGCGCAGCGGAGCTTTGGGCGTATAGATGAGCAATAAAACTCCGTGTCCTTTGTGAAAATCCTTTGTGTCCTTCGTGGTTAAGGAAGCATTTCAATAATATCTAAAATCTATTTTCTAAAGTCTTTTATCTATTATCTTCTTTCACCACAGAGGTTAAAGGTCGCTGAGAGCAAGTATTGATAAGTCTTCAGTTCTCTCAGTCTTCAGATTTAATCTTTAATCCCTAATCCTTATCATCTAATCAATTAAACAGCTCAACAGTTCGACAATTCAATAGTAAAATTAATATATAATTAAATAACCTTAATCCTACATCATTAATCTATTTTAAACTGCAGAGACACTATGAAAACGCAAAGGTCACGGAGTATATTCAGTGTTGAGTCTCCCTTTTTCAGAATCATCTATTATCTCATATCTAAATTGAGTTTTCAGTTTACAGTAGGCTTCACTCAACTTTAATCATTAATCTCTAATCATTTTAACAAATCAACAATTTGAAATGAATGTGTTGACCTGTATTATAACAGCCTTTTGTTTCGAATATTAATTAAAGAATTTTCTCAAATAAATCCCACTTTTAAAACATGTTAACTTAATGTTCGTCAAAATGCCATATAATATTTCTATAAATCAACTACATTTGTATATTCAAATTTTTTAGTCAAAGCAATGATTTTTATGCTGGTGGGGACCAAATTAAAACTTTTTGACTTGACGAACGTTAACTAAAATAATTTTAATTGGGGAGAAATATGAAGAGAAGATTACTTACTGTATTATTGAATAGCTTATTTTT
Source organism: uncultured Saccharicrinis sp. (assembly GCA_963666825.2). GTDB lineage: Bacteria > Bacteroidota > Bacteroidia > Bacteroidales > Marinilabiliaceae > Saccharicrinis. The sequence goes on from OY763044.2 coordinate 5,736,950, forward strand.
TGTTAGCCTTTTGTCCCAAAGCCCTACAGTAGATTCCTATAGTCCTGCAGATAATGCAACAGATGTTGTAATGAGACCTGATTTAACTATTAATTTTAGTGAAAGCGTTACTGTTGGTTCCGGGTCTATAACCATACATAAATCCAGTGATAATAGTATTATAGAAACAATTGATGTTACTGGTAGTCAGGTTAGCGGAGGCGGTACCTCAAAAATTTTTATTGATGTAAATCAATATTTTGAACTTTCTACAGCGTATTATGTGCAAATTGAATCTGGTTGTTTTATTGGATACTCTGGTATTAGTGATAATACTACATGGAATTTTACTACAGCAGGAATTACAAAATCTATTCAAAGACGAATTCTAGCTAGTGGAGGTGCTTCTTCTGATTATTTTGGAAAAAGTGTAGCAATGTCAGGCAATTATGCCATTGTTGGATCACCCAGTAGTAACTCAGATATAGGTAGTGCGTATGTTTATGATATTACTACAGGTGAGGAGGTGTATAATTTAACTCCCTCGGATGGTGAAGCTGATGATGGATTTGGAGAAAGCGTGGCAATATCAGGTAGATATGCTGTTGTTGGAGCTCCAAATAAAACAAGAGTTGCAGATGAAGAGATTGCAGATGATTACGACCGTGTTTATGCAGGAGCTGTGTATGTTTATGATTTAAATACAGGAGCTGAATTAAATAAAATTATTATATCAGATGGTTTTGAGTATGAGTATTTCGGATCAAGTGTATCTGTTTCAGATGAATATATAGTTGTTGGGTCGTATGGTTATTGGGATGGGGATTTAATTGAGGAATGTGGTTGTGCGTATGTTTTTGAAACTAACACAGGTGTATTATTAAATACATTATTAGCTGAAGATAGGGCCTCGAATGACCATTTAGGTTGGAGCGTGTATATGTCAGGAAATTATGTTTTAATTGGAGCTAACAATGCTAAAATAGGTAGGGTTAGACCAGGTGCTGCTTATATGTTTGATTTGAGTACAGGAAGCCAATTGTATAAATGTACTGGATCGGATACTGAGGCCGGTGATTTATTTGGCCAAAGTGTTAGTATCTCGGATAATTATGTGGTGGTTGGAGCACCAAATAACAATGGTTATACTGGAGGAGTTTATGTTTATACCCTAAGTGCAGGAACCTTTGTGAAAAAGTTAACTGCCTCAGATGGCATTACTAATGATGAATTTGGCTATAGTATTTCTTCAGTAGGAGATTATTTAATTGTAGGTGCATATGGCGATGATAATACTAAAGGGAGTGTATATGTTTATGAATTAAGTTCACTAACTCAGGTAAATAAAATTACTGCAACTGATGGTAATGCAGCAGATAGTTTTGGTTGGGGTATTTCAATAAGTGGAAATTACGCAATCATTGGAGCTCATGAAGATGATGATAATGGTTATAATAGTGGTAGTATTTACGTTGTAGATTTTCTATTGCAAGAAGGCTTATTAACCTGGGTCGGTGGTACAACTGGTTCTGAATCTTCATGGAATGCTACTACAAACTGGTTCCCAACATTAGTACCCACATCAACCGATGATATAATTATTCCTGTAACAGGAAATCAACCAATCATTAACAATGCTTATGGAGCAGATGCTGAGGTTTTAAATGCAAGTATTGAATCCGGTGCTACATTAACAGTAGCTGCAAGTTCAGCATTAACCATAAATGGTGATTTAAACAATGCTGGTAGTGTTCTTTTAGAAGCCAATAGCGTGGCTGATGAACGTTCTGGTTCCTTAATAACTTATGGTGCTGTGACTAACACCGGTACTATGACCTTATATCGAAATGTGAAAGGAAGTGGAATAGCTGCCAATGATTATACCTGGCATTCAATTGGTATTCCGGTTGAAAGTACGCCTGCAGTTGATTTTTTTACTGGCGATTATATGTATGGTTATGTGGAGTCTACAAATGGATGGGGTAGTACTCCAACAACAGTTGAAAGAGGTACTGGTTACATCTTAAAAACGGTTAATGGTGACAAGACTTATGAATTTACTGGGACTTTTAATAGTGGTGACTATTCTTATGATGTTGTTAATTCAGGTCTGGATAGCGATCATGGTTATAACTTTGTAAGTAATCCATACCCTTCGCAAATCGATTTGGATAACCTTACTCTGACTAATATTAGCATGTTTTATGCCTGGGATCCTGAAACAAGTACTTACCTATCATACCAAATTGGTACTGGTGGAGGACTAGGTAATATACTTGAATCCTGTCAGGGTTTTTTTGTAAAGGTTAGCAATAGTTCATCTACAGGTAATGTAACTTTTAAAAATGATGCACGCATTTCTACTACATCAGGAAGTACACTAAAATCAAATTCAGTTTCTACAATGCCTAGAATTATTATTAAAGTAAGCAATGGTGAATACGAAGATGTTCTTATGGTTAACGAAACTGATATAGCCAATGAGGGATACAAACTTTTTAGTTTTAATCCTGATGCACCTCAAATATATGCCATTGATGATACTAAAGATTACTGTATTTATAATAAAAATGTAATAGTTGAGGATGATGTAATTCCAATTGGTTTTAAAACAAATGCAGATGGAGTATACACTGTAAATGTTACCGAGCAAAGTTTTGAAGGATTGGATGTTGCATTAATAGATATGCAAACAACAGAAGTAATTCCTATTGCTGCTGGTACAAGTTTTGAAATTGCACATACTTCATCTAATGATGAACAACGTTTTGAATTAATATTTAAACCAACAGAAACTACAGCTGTTAATGATGTTGCAGTAAGTACTGTAAAAATATATAGTGTGGATAACAATGTAGTGATTAAATCAACAAATATTTTTGATTACACCATTTATACTTTAGATGGAAAAACTGTTAAAGTTGAAGAAGACAAACAAGGAACAGAATATGTACCGCTTAGTAGCGGATTGTATCTTGTTAAAGTAACAAATGAAAACAAAGTATTAACTCAAAAAGTGTTGATTAAGTAATGCACATGTATGTTGTTTTAAATGTGCATATGTGCTTTTAATATAGAATAGAAACCAGAATCGCCCCCCCTATAAAGTGTTTGAATTGGAAAATTACTAATGAAATGAACCGGAGCTTAGATTTGTTCTTTAATAGATTTTATCTCCCTGACATTTCTTTAGGAAAAGAATAGAATATAAAATATGAAGAAAATTGTAGTAATAGCAACAATTGCGTTTTTTGCATTTATTGCAGTAGAGACTTATGGCCAACCTGGTAGCCCTCCTGGTAGTACCGGCAGTAGTGGTCCTGTAGGTGGAGGTGCAAGTTCTCCCTTAGATGGAGGAGCAATTGCTTTATTGGCTGGTGGAGCTGTAATATTATACCGAAAGTACATTACCAATAAAAAGGAAGATCAGTAGAAATTTACATTTCGTTTATTACTTGTAAAATATATAAGAATACAAAGTAACAACATGGGTGACTTTGTATTCTTTATTGGTTTTTTATTAAAGAAATATATTGATTAAAGGAATTTATATGAAAATTAAGTAATAAATTAGTGTTTATGACAAAAATGCGTTTAAACCTATTTATTAATACAACTTTCTTTTTTCTATCTACCTGGTTAAGTATTAAGATGCTAATGATGATTGGTAAAATTGTTGTCGCCGGTATCTTTAATATTGAATGGATTTATAAAGGTTATGCTATTTTCCCCATTAGTCCGGCCAACTCGGGTGTGTGGACATACCTCTCTGTTATATCTTTCTTCTCTGTTGATTTAATTTTGCTGTTAAGCATAACTGCCATTTGTTTTGCTTTTTTGTTTTTTAAGAAGATCACTAACAAGCCAAAAGAAATTTACTTTTATTGGGCACTTATTTCTACCTTGCTGATTTTATTTAGCGATGTTATTTCGGGTGTGTTAACCAAAACAAATTTGTATTATGTATTAAATTGGTTACATGCTTCCTATTCCATTATGATTTTGACTGTAATGCCCTTTTTTTTTATTGGAGTGGGCATTTTGGCCTGGATATGTTATCAATATATGATCGCAATAACTACTAAAGAAGTATCAGAAAATAACAATCAAATTTCTATTTCCACTTATAAGCTTCTTACCCCTGTAGGTATTATGAGCTTATTGTTCTTGTATATTCCCATTATATTTACTTTAGATAAATATTTATATACAGAGTTTGTTCTGTCTATTATTTTAGTTTTGGGAATTAGTTTGGTAAAAAAAATAAAAAATCGCCGGTTTTATGATACTCTTTCAAATAAAGTGAATCGGCTTTTTATTACAGTAGCTTCTGTATTGTATTGCATATTTATCATTTTTATGATGTTTTAGAATGCTACAAGGTTTAAAACTCACATATAAGCAATGGATTTCATTATGTATTATTGTCTTCCTGTTTTGTATTAAACTTATTTGGTATGATTTGTATATGGATATTATAAATTTCTATATACATTTAATTGTAACAATAGGAACCTCTGTTTTTCGATTACTTGGATTTGAAATTAATAAAACCACAGCAAGTATTATTCTCAATAATTCTGAAACAATATCTGTTTTATATGGATTTTTAAGCCTAAAACTAGTTAGTCTTAGTTGTGCCATTGTAATAATAAATACCAGATTTAAATTTAAATATCTTATTCTTTATCTTGGTTGGATTACACTGGCCAATGTTTTAAGACTGATTATTCTAGTCTTTATTAAAATAGATCCTGAGACATTATTGAGTTTTAACCATTTTAATTTTTATAGAAGTATAATAAGTTATTTTCCTGTAATGGTTTATTGGAGAAGTTATAAAAACTTAAATAGTGAAGTAAAAGGTTTTAATGTTAGCGATATAGGTTTAAAGATTTCGTTGCTTTTGTTTTTGTACTACCTGGTATTCTTTATTATAAATTTACTTGGAGAAAAGGGGATGTTTATCAGTAATATTTTATCTGATACAATATTATATCTATCCAAATTTTCATTAAGTTTTTTAGGTTATAATGCTGATATTAGCGGAAGTGTAATTGGAAATTCTAAAACGTTTGTTAAACTAGCTGATGGGTGTATTGGAATTAATATTACTTTGGTTTTTTGCGGGATATTTGTGTTTTATGAAAGAATTAGTTGGAAACTTGTATCCTACATTTTATCTGGAGTTGTATTAATATTTTTTATCAATGCTATGCGGATAACATATTTGTTTATCTATATCGAAGAACATGGTAATGATTCTACCTTATTTAAAATGCATCATGATCTTTATAATGTATTTATTTATGCATTTATTGTGCTTTTATGGTATTTGTGGTTTTTTTATTACAAAAAGGAGGAGGAATAAGCAGTTCTCAGTGCGCAGTATTCAGTTTTCAGTCTTCAGTTCTCAGTCAGTAGATTGCATCAGACAACAATGTATATTCTGAAAGTTATTAATCTCTAATCTCTAATCCTTCAATGCATCCATCAAATCAACGTATCAACAAATCAACACTGCCCATAGCTGCTGCGCGTGTCCCCATGCCTTGTTTTTGGTTCATTCCAATTTGCAAAGCAACTAAATAATTCGCGTTAATTAGTTGACCGTATCCATTGCGAAACAATCCAATTTCGAGCAATTAACAATGTAATTTAATATTCTAAGGTATTGTTGAACTCCTTCGTCGTTTCACTGATACACCTCTCCTCGTTCCTCTCCTCAAGGCGAGGATGCCATGACGCTTAATTTATTTTATAGAAAAAACATTGCTTAGCAATCCTAATCCGTCATTGCATCCATCAAATCAACGTATCAACAAATTAACACGTCAATGATAACAAGGGGACCGTGAAACCTATCAATAATCATTCATCAATTCTTCGCGTACTTAGCGAAAAAACTTAGCGATCTTTGCGGTTAAAATAATAAGTCAATAACTTAAAACAATTGTCCTTCAAATCAACAACTCGACGATTTAACAATGTAATTTAATATTCTAAGGTATTGTTGAACTCCTTCGTTGTTTCACTGATACACCTCTCCTCGTTCCTCTCCTCAAGGCGAGGATGTCATGACGCTTAATTTATTTTATTGAAAAACCATTGCTTAGCAATCCTAATCCTTCATTGCATCCATCAAATCAACGTATCAACAAATTAACACATCGACGAATTAACAATTTAGCAGTTAAATTCCTAATTAATCGTATAATCCTTAATCATTCATCAATTCTTCGCGTACTTAGCGAAAAACTTTTGCGACCTTTGCGGTTAAAATAATAAGTCAATAACGTAAACCAAATGTCCTTCAAATCAACAACTCGACGATTTAACAATTTAACAGTTAATTTCATCAATAATCTTATTTTATACTATCAATATCTCTTTTATTTACAAAAAGATAAGTAATATAAATATTACTGTCTTTTAGTTCGTAGAAAATCGAAGTTTGTTTGCTAAGAACAGCTTTTCTTAATCTTGTATTATAAGTTGAAAGTGGGAACATATATGGATTGGAACAGATTAACTCAATCTGCTTGCTTAATTTTGTTTTGAAAGCGTTTACTTCTTTTTGAGTCCATCTGAATTGCAAGTAACCAATAATGTCTTCTAAGTTATTAATTGCTTCCTCAGTCCAGAATAACTTATAATCCATATTTTTTTTTCACTTCATTATGAGGAATAACTTTCCCTTGATCTATATCATTAAGACCGCGTTGAATACCCTGTTTTTGATCGTCACTTAAAAGATCCCACCAGTCATTACTTGCCTGCTTTGAGTCCTTAACAATTTTTAGATATTCAATAGTCTCATCGTCTTCCAGCTTGGTTAACCACTCAATTAACTCTAATTTTATTGCATCGTGTCCCATGAATATTTTTTATTAAAGTTACTATAATGTCTACAAATCAACAAATATGAATTAAGGTGAGAAAGGTTAAGAAATAAGAGTCTTCAGTTCTCTGGCACCAGTTGGCAGATTACATAAGACAGCAACGAATATGCTAAATAATATTAATCTCCAATCACTAATCTTTCATCAAATCAACAACTCAACGATTTAACTCATCATCAAATTAGCAATTTAACAGTTAAACTCATCAATAATCATTTAATACTTAATCATTCATCAATTCTTGGAGTACTTAGGGAAAAACTTTTGTGACCTACTTTGCGGTTAAAATAATAAGTAAGTAACGTAAAACAATTGTCCTTCAAATCAACAACTCGACGATTTAACAATGTAATTTATATTCTAAGGTATTGTTGAACTCCTTCGTCGTTTCACTGATACACCTCTCCTCGTTCCTCTCCTCAAGGCGAGGATGCCATGACGCTTAATTTATTTTATAGAAAAACCATTGCTTAGCAATCCTAATCCGTCATTGCATCCTTCAAATCAACGTATCCACAAATTAACACGTCAATGATAACAATGTGATAGTTAAATTCCTAATTAATCATTCATTAATTCTTCGCGTACTTAGCGAAAAAACTTAGCGACCTTTGCGGTTAAAATAATAAGTCAATAACGTAAACCAATTGTCCTTCAAATCAACAACTCGAAGATTTAACAATGTAATTTAATATTCTAAGGTATTGTTGAACTCCTTCGTCGTTTCACTGTTACACCTCTCCTCGTTCCTCTCCTCAAGGCGAGGATGCCATGACGCTTAATTTATTTTATAGAAAAACCATTGCTTAGCAATCCTAATCCCTCATTGCATCCATCAAATCAACACATCTACAAATTAACACGTCAATGATAACAAGGCGACCGTGAAACCTATCAATAATCATTCATCAATTCTTCGCGTACTTAGCGTAAAAAAATTAGCGATCTTTGCGGTTAAAATAATATCAATAACGTAAACCAATTGTCCTTCAAATCAACAACTAGACGATTTAACAATGTAAATTAATATTCTAAGGTATTGTTGAACTCCTTCGTCGTTTCACTGATACACCTCTCCTCGTTCCTCTCCTCAAGGCGAGGATGCCATGACGCTTAATTTATTTTATTGAACAACCTTTGCGTAGCAATCCTAATCCTTCATTGCATCCATCAAATCAATGTATCAACAAATTAACAGTTAAATTCATCCATAATCAATAATCCTTCATCAACTCAACAACTCGACACATCTCCGATTTAACACATCAACACTGCCCACTACTCATTACTCATTGTTCACTGCCTACTGAAGTCTGAAACCTGTTAACTTCTTTTAAACCTTCTTCTCAATTTATTCAACAATCCTTTCACTTCATAACTGTCGTCATAATAGCCACTGCCATAGCCGTAATAACTCTTATAGTTATTACCATAACCCTGGTAAGTAGTATCGTTCAATATTACACCGGGATGTTTAAAATCTACTTTTTCCTTCAATTGATTAATGTAGTTAATTTGCTTTTTATGACTATATCCCTGGCGAACAACGGCAAGGTTAATATCGGCGTATTTGGCAACCAAAAAACCATCAATAACCAGTGTGATTGGTGCATTATCCAGTATTATATAATCAAATTCGTTTTGAGCCTGATCAATAAAATCTTTGAAAAGACCGTTGCCTATCAACTCTGATGGGTTAGGAGGAACAGGACCGGAATTAACATAAAATAAGTTTTCCTGGTTTGTAGAGCGGATAATGTCCTGAAAACTATCATTACCAATTAAAAAAGTAGACAAACCTTTGTCGTTTTGAACTTCAAAAACCTTATGCAATTTTGGTTTACGAAGATCACAACCTACCAGTAATACCTTTTTGTTATCCATGGCAAGTATGTTCGACAGGTTTAAGGCACAAAAGGTCTTTCCTTCGCCGGATATCATGGAGTGAATAGCCACTACTTTAGAAGATTCATTATTGGCAATATATTGCAGGCTAACTCTTAATCCTCTGAATGTTTCTGCAATACCGGAGCGCGGATATTTTTGAACCGGTACTTCTATATTATAATTGTTATGCGCAATTTCGCCAGAAATTGGTAATTTACATAGTTTCTGTAATTCTTCAAAGCTTTTAATGGAATCATTAAAATAGTCGCTTAGTATAATAATAATAAAAGGGATGGCCAATCCTAATATCAATCCCATCAATATATTGGTTGAACCTTTAGGTCCTGTTTGAACTACCGTTTCAATACGTGCCGGGTCTAATACTGCAGCGTCAGGAACATTTGATGCTCTGGTAATGGCTGCCTCGGCTCTTTTTTGCAACAAATAAGTGTATAATTCATTATTTAAATCAAAGCTACGTTTAATATTTATTAAATCCTGCTCTGTTTTGGGTAAGCTGGCCAACTCCATTTTACTGTTTTTTAACTGGCCTTTTATACTTTCCAATTCAACTTCGGTATTGTTTAACAGGTTTTTTATGTTTTCTTCCAACGATTTTATGGTATTCGAAATTTGCTCATTTACCATTACCAATGCAGGGTTTTTTTCTTTAACATTTGATATCAATGAAATACGCTCACTGTATAGTTCAGCCAGTTTCACCACTTGTGCATTTAATCCGGCATCAGAAATACCTGCCACTGATGGGGAAGCCATGAGTTTCATTTCTTCTGCGTTGCCCATATAATCGTGCAGGTTTTTAAAATAGTCGATCTTTCGTTCTGCCATTTTTTTCTCAGTCTCCAGTTCCTGGAGTTTTTCTGCAACCATATTGGCTTGTTGGCTAAGATCTACAATACCCTTTTCTGATCGGAATTCAGTAAATTGTTTTCCGGTATTATTTAAAGAATCAATCAATCCTTCAAGCTGAGAGTCAATAAAACGTACCGTATTTTCAGCAGTACGGTTTTTCTCATTTAAACCGTGTTTTAAATAAACAGCAATTAAGGCATTCATATAATCTACCCCTCGCTGCGCATTTCTCTCCTGAAGTGATAAGGCAATACCATCACCGTTTTCGTTGGCAAAATCAACAGCCAAGCCATTTACATACGATTTTGTAATATTGTCTAAATTATTGATGATAAAATAGTAAGAAACATCCTCGTTTGCTTTTTGTGTTTCATCTTTATCAATGGTTAAATTAAAATATTCACTATAAATTGGATTTCCGTATTTACCTTCTAATTCAACGTCAATCTTATTATTAAAAATATCTTTTACCTCGGCTTTTAGTTTGTATGAATCATTGCTTATTGGAGTAATTGAAACCGGCACGTTAAGTACGTTAATTGAATCAGTAACTAATGTTGCTTTATAAGGAGTGTTTTTATACAAATCAACATCTCTGAATACGCCTTTCTGATACCAGGAAACTTCTATGTTTAGGTTTTTAATGGCCAGATTGTTTAATGTATAGGATTTAAGCATTAATATATGGCTCTCAGCATTGGTTTTTGCAGTAGCATTTAAACCATAAATCAATTTATCCACACTCATCTTGTCCGAATCATCATTAATTAAAACAGTGGCGCTCATTTTGTAAATAGAAGGAGAACGTTTGGTAATCAGGTAGCCAGCTCCTAATCCTAGAAAACCAAAAATAACAAACCAATACCATTTACTCAGTAAACGAAACAGAAATCCTTTAATGTCTATTTGTTCTTCCTGTTCTACAGATTCTAATATTTCGTTGATGTTTTGCATTATTATCTAATATACTAATTTGGGACTTATGAATAGAGCTATTTGCTTTTGTCTGTTGAGTGTTTGATATTTGTCGTCGAATTGTTTATTTGTCGAACTGTAAATTTGTTGTTAAAAACTGATTCAAATTTAGGTTGTGCCATCTGTTGGCGGTTAACTGTGAGTTAATAACGCCTACCTCTACTGACCTAATAACCTATTGACTTATTTAACACAGTTCCCATTTTTATCACTTGGTATTTTTATCGCAAATTGTCATCATTTTCGTAGATATTGATTATTGTATTTAGCCTATCAATTAAATTATTTAAGTAACCAGTAATTATCACCCATACTATTTCATAATCAATTCCAAAATACTCATGAACTATTCTATTTATAAAACCTCTTATCCGGTTCCATTCAATTTCAGGTTACAATCCCGGAAATCCGGATCTATACGATTCGCTGCCTCTCCAATAATCTCAAAGTTATGAACTACGGCGTCTATTGTTTTATCATCTGATAAGAAAGAATTATAATTACAGTCTTTTGTATAGCGCTTAATTTTTAGTGCAGATTGTAACATATCATCCAAAAGTAATAATGTATCTCTCTTAGACATAAATTAAATCAGAATGGATTGACTTTAGATATTTATCTTTTATTCCTTTTTTTGATACTAAATCAACCTTAGTACCGACAATATTCTCTAATTCTTCGGCTAAATCTATAAATCGTATACCAATTTTATCTGAAAATTCTACAAGAATATCTATATCACTTGAATCATTTTGTTCATTACGAGAGAAGGAACCAAATATTGCCATGGTTCTAATCGGATAGTCATGAAATAATTTTTGTTTGTGACTACTCAGTATATTTTTAATTTCTTGTAATGTTCTCATAATTCAAAAATATCACTTTTCATTTAATAAATGAAACTACAAGGATAAAAGAAAATAGAATATTATGTACATAGCCAAAAGTATACTGAAAATTAACTATACTATTTAGATAATAGACATTAGTTAATAGATAATTCTGCTCTCTGCCTACTGATTACTGAAAACTCACTTTTTCCTGTTATCTTTAGCACTTAACCTTTCTTTTAATTGTTATTCACAAAATTAACCAATAGCACGAGGGCTGATATACTCGAAAAGATTAATGAATAAACCGGCATGTTTATTTTAAAAGGTTTTGATTTGTCAGGTTCTACGTATATTACGTCATTTGGTTGAATATAATAGGCCTCCGATTTAAAAAAGTCAGATTGGGATAAATCAAGTATAAATACCTTATTTTTACCATTTATGTATCTGATTACCTTTACTTGCTTAACCTTACTATAATCAGTTTCTCCTTTTGCCTCACTAATGGCATCCAATATCGAAAATAAATTATTGTAATTATAATAAACTCCGGGACTATTAACTTCACCCAATACTGTGTATTTAAAGGTTAATAATTTGATTTTTACAATGGCATCCTTTAAATATTCATTGGCTTTTTCCTGAATGGCTTGCTGACTTTCATCCAGTGTCAGATTTTCAACTTTAATATTTCCTATAATAGGGAGGCTAATTTCTCCACGAATATCCACCTGAAATCCATTCAGCATCTGGCTACTTATATTTCCAAAGTTCTGAGCTGTTCCTCCACTTGTCCCGGATAATTTTGTAGGATTAAATAACGCGTTAACCTTAGGGTCTAAAGTTTGTATGTCAACGAATAGATTGTCATTAACTTTTATTTGATATGAATTAATGGATGTGGCTTTAACTTCCAATTCTTCCTGATCGGTTGAATTTTGAATATACACCATATCCTTTCTGGATTTACAGGAGAAAAGAGAAATGTTTAAAATAATGATGATAATATATAGGGCTGTTTTATACATAAGTTGAATTACAAGAATTTAAATTTAAGGTAAAAGACAAAAGTATAAATATTTTTTAATCTTGAATTGTATTTCATTATACAATTGGAATAGCAAGAATAAAGTTAAAAAGTCTTTTATCTCTGATCTAAAATCTAATGTCTAAGTTTTTAATGCTGACGTTTGTTATTGTTAAAATGATGATGTGGTAAAATTTTTGGAATTAAATACTGAGGTATTTTACGGGCAATTTTCATGGATAGAGTAAAGTAGCCTAATAATTTATATCGACGAATGATATTTACATCCTCCATTGATTTAATAACCTGTAATTTTTTAGTGGTGCTTTTGCCTCCCAAGCGCATTTTAACTGTCCATTGATCTAAAAATTCTTTTCTCATAGAATCATCAAGAAACCATCTTAATGAGATATCATAGTCTGATGATATCTGATACTGTTCCATATAAAGACCATGTTTTTCAAATATGGATTTTTTTACAAAAATTGTAGTGTGTAAAGGTATCCATCCAAAATTCAAATATCTTTTTTTATAAGGTTTGCTATAGTATATACGGCGAACATTTGAATTATCATCTCGATGAACAAACATGCCTTTAGCATATACTAAATCAGAACCTGTTTCCTTAAACTTATTAACTATTTTTTCAATGGTAGTGTCTTCAAATAATATATCGTCCGAGTGAAGTAATCCCACAATCTCTCCTGTTGCCTGTTGTATACCTTTATTTAAAGCATCATATAATCCACGATCTTTTTCAGATATATAATAGGCTAATTTTGATTGGTATTTTTCAATAATTTTTTGTGATCTGTCAGTTGACCCCCCGTCTATTATAATATATTCAATGTTTTTATAAGTTTGATTCAGTACTGACTGTATACAATCCTCAATATAGGCCACATTATTATATACTATGGTTATAATTGAAACTTTCATTAATTGTTGTTGTGTTTTATAGTGTTTACGTGAGTTGGTTGGTTAAAGTTTAAAGTTATTTTCTAAATATTGTTTAATTTTTTTATTGTCGTTATTAAATCTGCGTTTAATTTCCCAAACCTTAGCATCCACTAGCATTCTATACCAGAATCCTTGCAAAATATGCCATAAAAATCCTTGTTTACCATCTCTGAAACCTCCACGAATAATATAACGATAAAAGAAATTAAAGAATGGTCGTACAAATAAAGGTATTTTATTGTAGCGTTTTTTTAACCAGCGCTTACGTTCCGCATCTGATCCAAAAAACTTAGGTTTTACCGAACCTGATTCTTCCGTATCAATTTTAAAGAAAAAATCAGCAACTTCTCTGTTGGAGTAGTTGTTATGTTTATTGATCCACCATGTCAGGTTGTTTAAATTATCATCTAAAAAATCAATTTGTAATTTTTCTGATCTGCCTTCAGTCAATACAATGTGCTCATCCATCCATCGGACTTCACTATGTCCTTTCCCTCTTCTGAAAATGCGTAAATTCCACTTTGGATACCATGTTCCATGATTTAATGGTCGACCCATAAAAGCAATTCTTCGACTGATATATATCCCGTTTACATCATTGGGTAATTCTGATAAAGATTTAAGTAGATCAATATTATGACGATTATCAATATATTCATCTGCATCCATTCGTAAAATCCACTCGTTTTTAATCTCACAATTTTCCAAAGCCCAGTTAAATTGAACGGCTTGATTTACAAATGGATTTTGATATATTTTAGCACCTAATTCTTTAGCAATATGAACAGTTTGATCATTACTGAAAGAATCTACAACAAAAATTTCATTTGCATAGGGTTGAAGCGATTGTATACAGCGTTCAATATGTAATGCTTCGTTATAGGTAAGGATAATTGCAGATATCATATTTTAATTCCTATTTATAATTTCCCGTGGTTTTATATATTTAGCAGGATTTCCTCCAACCACAGTCCATGATTCAACACTTTTAAATACTGCAGAACGTGCCCCAATAACAGCTCCTTGCCCTATAATTACACCCGGGCCTATAAAAGCATCAGCTGCAATCCATACTTGATCCTCAATTATTATGGGTTTTAAAATTAGTGGAATTTGAGAATGGGTTATATCATGACTCGAAGCACACAAGTACGCTTTTTGAGAAATTGTAGTATTTGCTCCAACTTTAATTTTTCCCTGGTTATAACAATCTACTTGGGGACCTAAAGTTGAATAAGCCCCCATTTCTAAATTCCAGGGTGCCCATATTTTGGCTGATGCATATATGTGAGATGTCCAATGTATTTTTCCTCCAAATATTCGTAATAAAAGTACCCTCCATAGTTTGAAAGGTCCACCTATATTAAGTAGTCTAAAGAATATCCAATAACAAATATTCCAAAGTACTCGTGCAATTTTATTTTTTAAGCTAAAAGAATGGGAGTATTGTGAGATATCTATTTGTTGTTTCATTTTGTACTATTTTCCTGAATAATACTTTGATAAATAGAAAGAAATTTGTTAGCAACAGAATTGATATCGTATTTGTTTTTCACTAATTCTTGTCCATTTTTTCCCATGATTTCAAGTTCTTCACCAGTTTTGCTCATGGCCTCTTTAATTGTTTTTATTAAATTATCTATGCCTAATTCAATCCACCAACCACATTTTTTCTTAATTAATTCACTCCAAGGCGTACCTGTGGTTGTTATTACAGGTATTCCTGTAGCTAATGCTTCAGTTACAACAATTCCAAAGTTTTCACTATAAGTTGGTAAGATAAATACATCACAAGTTTGATATAATTTCCATTTAGTGTGGCCATAAACAGGTCCTACAAATTCAACTTGATCAGTTAGATTTAAATTATTAGATAGGTCCTTAAGGTACTTGATATATAGATCTTCTCCATTTCCAGCTATTTTAAGAATTATATTCTTATCACGAACTTTCGCTAAAGCTTTTAATAACAGGTCAATGCCTTTTTTGGGATGAATACGTGATAAAAACAATAATTTAAGAGGATCATTATTTTTTCTGAAAACTGTTTTGGGCAAAACTTCAGTAATATCAATTCCATTAGGCACTACCCAGGATTTTTGTTGATACCTTAATTTTCGAATCTGATTTAATTCAGAATTCGCTGTAGTATGTATATAATCTGCTTTTCTTAGAGCTTTATCTTGATACAACGATAGTGCTAGCTTTTTTTTCCACTTATGTCGATTTAAAATATATGGCTCAAGCATACCATGGGGAGAGAGGATTATTTTAATGCCGAGATTTTGAGCACATTGTTGAAATAGTGAATTTTCGGGATTCCAAATAGCATTTATATGTACTAAATCAGGTTTGTTTTCTTCTAAAAATTCAGTAAACTCTCTTTTTAATCTCCACCAACGTTTTAAGGACATTTGATAAAACTGAATGGGAACGTCTTTTAGTTGTACAGGATTTGAAGAATATGCAGTTACCAAAATTTGTTCTAATTTACCATTTAAATTTTCAGTGAGTAATTTTATGTAGGCTGTTGTACCGCCAGCTGTTTTGTCAATGGACCGTATAAAGTGAATAACTTTCATTTATATTAATTGATTGTAGGTAAAATATTTTTCCGGGGAAACATATCTAATAAACCACCATTTGTTAGATTATAAACTGAGATATTCTTTTTTTTACAATATTTTGCCAATCTGTTTAAATCGTGTAGCTGTCTGGAATGCATTAATAAGTCTATAGTAAATTGAGCAGAAGTTTTGCCTTCTAATTCGGAATCTGTTCCGTAAAAATGACTTTCAGCCGATTTAATCATTTCATGTCCGATGCCTGTAGCATCGAATCCTGTAAAATATATATTTTTATAATTTTGCTTTATGGCAAAAGAAAAACAAGCTCCGGAAACGCCTAAATTAAAAAAAGGCAAATTCCAATATATCCAGTAGATATTAGTTTTATTTTTAATATAAGGTTTAAATAATTCATTGGTGTACCAATTTATTGGTAATAAGATGGTCGTATTTGGTGATTTCTCTAAAATTTGATCTATCCAGCTCACAGGCCATATTCCATTAATCATTTTATTATCGATAAATGCATGAAATTTGGGTTGTAAAGTTTCATATAAGGAATGGTTAAACCCCCTGTTTACAAACATAATGTCTTTCCCTTGGAGTACACTTAAATCCTGAGTCTTTAGAGATGGGGCATTTAAAATAATATAAATCTCATTTTGAGTAAATTGATTTTCTTGTTGTTTCATTATTCTCCTAATAGAGAAATTTTTGAATGAAAGGTAATTGACTAATTTTCTTATATGCTCAATTAGTGATACAATTGCATCATCTTTCTTTACCATTAATTGCCAAAAATTCATAATAATTAGCGTTTAATAAATATTATTATAAATATTTTCATACAAAGTAAAATATTTATTTGCGATTAAGTTTGGATCAAATCTTTTTATATTATTTAAGCCATTTTTTATTAGATTTATACGTAATTTTTCATCATCAATAATGGAATTAATGGCTTCCTTAATTTCATTAATACTGTAGGGGTCAATAATCATTGCACCTTTATCTGCAACTTCGGGCATTGAGGCTACATTTGATGTAATCACAGGACGACCGACTGATTGTGCTTCTAAGATTGGAACACCAAAGCCTTCGTATGTAGAAGCAAAAAATAAAATATCACATTCTTTATAACAATCATATAATTCTTTTCTTGAAATATTCTCATACCATGAGTAAGATATTCCAAATTTATTTAATTTCTCAATTAAATTTTTATTTTTTGGTTGAACCAGCATAAGATGAACAGACATACCTTTCACAGCTTCAACAAGGCGATCGTAATTTTTATGAGGGCTTCCTCCTATTTGTAAAATTTTAGGTTTATCGTGATTAAATTGTTAGAGGTAAGTAGATAATTACTTATATTTGCCACTAGTAAAAATTAGGGATACATGGAATTATTCAAAGGACAAAATGCTCTAAAGTTTGCTGATCGTTTCCGTACGGATGATGATTGCTTGGAATATTTGGCCAACATTAAGTGGTACCAAGGTTTTAAGTGCGTTAAATGTGGGCATCAAGGCTACCAGCAACGCAAGCATCACGGAAGAATCTGCAACAAGTGTGCGCATATTGAGTCAGCTACCGCCAACACACTCTTTCACAAAGTGAAATTTGGAGTACGCAAAGCCTTTTACATTTGCTTTGAGATGTCAACCTCAACCAAGAGTTTGTCAGCAAGCTATATGTCAGAACGTATAGGAGTGACTGAAAAAACAGCACGACTATTCATGCATAAGGTTAGGGAAGCGATGCAATCAAGCGGCAACAACCCGATGGATGGAAATGTACACATCGACGAATTTGTGGTAGGAGGCAAAGAAGAAGGTAAGGTTGGTCGCAGTTACAACTGCAAGAAAAAGAAGGCGGTATGTGCTGTTGAGCTTACCGATGATGGGAAAGTAAAACGTATGTACTCGATGAAAATCAACAATTACTCATCGAAAGAACTTAAAAGGCTTTTTGATGCTCATATATCCCAAAATGCCAGTGTGACCACTGATTGTTGGAGAGGTTATCGCCCTTTGATGAAGGATTACAACATAGAACAGATTGAAAGCATGGGAGGCATGAATTTTAAAGCCTTACATACAATGATACACCAAGTGAAGTCGTGGATTAGAACAACCTATTCTTGGGTTAGCGAATGGCATATAGATAAATATTTTAATGAGTTTTGCTACAGAATCAACCGATCACAAATGAAAGATAACATCTTTAACAACTTAATGTACCGCATGGTGGAAGCTGACAAAATTAATCAGAAAGATTTGATAGGTGCTTAGCTACTGACCTCCATAAATTGTTTTTGAAATATCTGAAAATCAGATGGCGCTGGATTGAAAATTACATTGATTTTATTACTAGGAATATTAAAATGATTAATAAGTTTGTTTTTGGTGAAAGTTGAAATTGTGGTAATAGCAGAAACTCTTTTCATAGGTAATTTATACCATAGCAATCCAAAAATATATTTTTTAATCCCCTTTAGATTATTCTCATAATAACCAATATCGTGAACTGTAATAATTGTCTTTCCCTTTTTTAATCCAAAGGCTAACAAGTATATATCCCCTGTTATATGATTTATATCTCCTTGGTATTTCCAAGCTTCAAATAGCGATGCAAATCGTTTTAATTTTTGTGAACAATAGTATTCTTTAATATCTATTTGCCCTTTTAGTGCATTGCTAATAGTACTGAAAACTGTCTCGATGCTAAAAGCAGAAATTATTTTTGGTCTATAGAAATAAGTAACTTTCATGAAAACTATTTAGAATTATAGCTAAAGGTTTTTACTATCTTTGTTATACTAGGTCGGTTTTTATTAAAAGGTGACATAAATAATTTAACAAATCCATATATAATCAAATAAGTAATAATTCCTTCTATAAAACCCCTTAAGATAAAACTGATATCATTAATAACGCCTGCTGAATTTCTTGCCATCCCCATGTAAATAAAGACATTCATTAGAGCAAAAGGAGCATATAAAAGCCCTTGTTTTGATTTGTAAATAAATCCATTTAAGAGTTTAAACATGATAAAAAATATTAATAACTGAATGGGGAAATACCAATATCCAAAAGCTGATAAACCAATTGCGACATGACTTGCAACTCTATAACTTCCAAGACTTCCGGATAAAAGATCTCCAGGAGAGTACGCCAACTCACCTTTATTAATTGATACACCTAGAAATTTTAGTATTGGAGTTGGGAGAAGAGCAAGTGTTTGATTAACAATGAACTCCTGCATTTTATCGTATTTAAAACCGTTCTGTTTTGCATAATGTAAGCTAAGATCACTTACTCTAACGTTTGCATATCTATTAAGCATAAAGTTATTAATATACGTCTCATCCCATTCCTTACTGTTTAATGGGATTTCAGAATTATTAGAATTTGCAGCAACTCTAAGGTAATTCATTAACTCATTATCGTTATAAACTTGAATTGTTCTATATAAAAGTTCTTTTTTTGTAATTTCTTTACGAAGGTTTCGATTATATAGCATTGCTAAAGAAAGATCAGATAAAATATTTAGACCAAATACAATAAATAAAACAAGAATAACAATCTTTCCTGGTGAAATCAAATGGTACAGATTTGTTTTATTTTTTATTATATTTAATAAAAATAAAAGAATAAAAGTTCCCAATGGCATAATCATTGCCAAACGACTATTTGAAGCTATGTTAATGATTGTTAGTAAAATCAAGTAGCCCCATGTCAACTTATTATTACTACGAGGAAGATTTAAAAGTTTAGGAAAGAATAGAATAATGGGCGCATAAATTAAATACTTTAATCCAAAAATAAATTTCCCACTAACATCTCCATATTCTATTTCTTGTTGACTAAAAGTATAAATACGAAGTATTAAACCAATAATACCTAAAACCCAAATTGTATTATTATCTATGCTGAAGAAATTTGTTTTTTTTAATGCTTTTTGTAGTAGATTATTTCTGATATTTATTTTTTTGGGACAAGCCCAGTAAAATGCAATCGAAGCAACAATAAATAATAATATTTCATATAAAAATGTTTCAAAAGGAATAACCATGTTATATGTAATAGGTTTCCATTCTATTAATGTGGCTATTAAAGGTATGTATCTGTATAAGAATAATGTGGTAATTATTAAAAAAGCAAAAGGGTAAAACAATATTATTTGTCTTTTTAGGAAAAAATTACTGTAAATGATCCAGCAGAAAATTGCCATAAAACCGCCAAGAGCATTATCCCAACCCGGGAAAAAAATTAGTTCACCAATATAAGCAACTACGACAATGATAGATAGCCATTTTTTTAAAATACTTATTATATCTTGATTCTTTTTGATCATATTACCTTATAAGGTATTTATAATTCTTTTAAGAGTTTCTGCATTAGAATAACCCGAATGCAAACAACGCAGATATCCATTTTTTGCAATTTCTATACGTTCTTTTTTGTGCGATAAATAAAAAAGACATTTCTCTAATAATTCTTGATTAGAAGAAAAGAACTCAGCCTCTTTGCCTTCAGTAAACAACTGTTTATGCTCTGATGTTCTTTCTGCTAACATAAAGCCGCCACAAGCAGGTATTTCCATACTACGTGAAGTATGTAAATCATGATTTAATTTACGTAAAAAGCAGAGTGATATTTTAAAAGCTTGTAATGCTTTTGAATAATCTTCAGAAAATACAGCTGGATGAATGCTTAAGTTAGGATGGTAATTTTTATAATTGAGCCATTCACCTCCACCAAAGACCTTAACTTTGATACCATTATTTACTAAGTAAAGAATGCTATTGCAACGTTCCTGTTCCCAAATGCCAATAAATCCCACATTCCCACCTAAATGTTCTTTCTCAGTTTCTGCTAATTCTCTAGGATAGTGAAACGATGACTCATAAGATTGATATGTAAAGATTACATTTTTAGCTCCAAGTTTTTTTAGATCTTCAATAATATATGACTTTGTTGTGATATGGTAGTCATACAAATTAACACAATTTAAAAAGTTTAGACTTTGATTATGTCTCTCCGCCATATTATCTGCAGTATAGCTTACTATTTTAGCTTTAGGTTGCAATTTTTTTATATATCGTAATGTTGTAGGTTTAATGGTTAAGCCTTTATCGATCCATATAAGATCATAGTTGTTGTTTTTTACAAGTTTTTTTATTTTTATATTGGTGTTGTTTTCATCTGGCAAGTTTAAGGGCAATCGATATTTTTGAAATAGTCGATTGGCTAATTTATAAAACATGGATAACTTTAATTCATATAGCTCAACTTGATCAATCGTAGAAGCTATTTTTGATAATGCCCAATGGCGATGTAAACAAGTATTACTTAACTTACGAAAACTACCAATAGATAAAATATTCATAATGCCTTGAATTGCTATTGTAATATACCTCCTTGCTTATCTGAATTATGCATTAGATGCATTTCAATTTTCTTTAAAAGTTCTTCTGGAATCTTAGTGTTATGAGTGTTTTCCTTATAGAAGTTTATTAATTGTTCTTCAATCGTAATATCAAAAATACGACGAATGTTACTTTTAACCATTTTGGCGGGAGTACCTGCTAATAACGCATATTTTATATTTGGTTCATAATAATCTCTGTTTAAAGTAGAGGATGATGCAACAATAGTTAATTTGTCAGTTGTACATCCTTTTGAAATAGTACAACGATTGCCAATCCAATTAAATTCTCCAATATTAATTTCCTTTTCTCTAGGATTAACTTTTTTGCTGGTCAAATCATATACAAAGTGGAAATCAGAATCAATTAGTTGTGATTCAAAACCAATTCTTGATCCAGACCCGATTTTAATTTTATGAATACAAACAACCTTTACTTGGGACCCTAAAAACACATCTTTACCAAATTTCAGTTCTGCTTTAAATCCTGTTCTTATTAAGAAATTACTACTTATTTCACAGGTCCCCGTAAAAATAATTTTAGATTGTGAGGATAGGATTAATAGTGATCTGCCTTTTATCGGATTTAAAAATTCCTTATTAGCTCCCATTTTAATCATACCTCTCTTGATTGAGGTTGTTTGAATTTCAATATTTCCCATCAAATGATAAATGTCTAATTTTCCATAAATGTAAATGGGAAATTTTATTGCGGTCTTTAAAGGGAGTGTTTTAAAGTTTACCAATAAAGTTTTTAGAATATTTAATTTTGGATAGTGCCAATGATATATTAATCTATTTATGAAATTCATTCTTAGAAATGTTTGTTAGAAATTTAAACATATTATTACCATAGGTATCCCATCCTCCTATTTTTTTTGTTCTAATTATAGCTTTATTTGACATTTCATCTCGAAAACCTGGATTGTCAGCTAATAGTTGAAGTTTTTCAGTTAATTCATCAACGTTTCTTATGGATACAATATAACCTTCTTTACCATCAGTAAATAAATCAGCAGCACCAGTGTTGGTAGTTGCAATTACTGGACACCCACAAGCTAATGCTTCACCTTGTACCATGGCCAATCCTTCTTCCAAGCTGGCCAATATAAATACATGAGAGGTGCTATAATATTTAAGTAATTCATTATTAGGTATCTGTCCTTTGAACTGCACTTGGTCTAGATTGAATGTTTTTAATAGTGGTTTTATTTGTTCTTCAATTGCACCAATTACAACAAATTCCTTATGAGGGTGATCAAGATTTTGAAAAGCCTTCAAGGCATAAAGAAATCCTTTACGTATACTGATACCTCCTACCCATAGGACTCTAAATTTATTTGTAGGGGGATATCCAATTTTCTTAAAGCGGTCTAGACTGGCCCCATATGGAATTTTTACAAGCTTTTTTTTATCAATCCCCTTTTGAATGAATGATTGTTTTACAAATTCAGATGGAACAGTTATAAAGTCAGCCTCATTATATTCATTTTCCCCTCTGTAAATAATCTTTTTATCTATACCTTGGTATTTTAATCCCCATTTTTCGTATTCTTCTTTTAATGTTTCATCTTGATAACGAATATGAGAAGAACCTCTATCACAAATATGAACACCTCCTATACTTTGCATTTTTTTTCCAGAAAATCTTCCGGAACCAGATAAAGCTATTAATATGCCTTGTTCCGAAATTTTTCCTGATACGTACTTATCTAATAAGGTACTATCATACCATTGCCATTGTTTATTCAACCAATCAAATCTATCAAGCCCTAATTTTCCTCTTTTCATATAGGGTGCATGTAACCAAGGGAAAGTTACAATTTTTGATGAGGGAATACCTTTTTCATCTTTTAGTTTAAAGCTTGGATATCCAGTATATATCTTATTGAGTAATTCATACTTTACTAATTGACGAGCTAAGTGAAAGTGATGGAAGCGTCCTATGGTAATTTGTGTAACTTTCATTTAATATTTAATTTCGTCCGAAATATTTTTGTGATAAAGTTTAGATCTTTACTTAAAAAATTGTAGAATATCATTTTTAACGGCTGATTTATGATTTTACAACTAACTGGCAGTACATAAATAGCCATTATAATATCTAAAATTAAAGCCCCCAAAGCAGCACCTGTTAGCCCCCATAAATTTGAAAAAATATATGTAAAACCAACAGATATTATCGAAGCCGTAATACCTGCAATAGCAAATTGATAAGGTTGATTGACAGATCGAAATATAACTCCGGCAGTTAACCATAAAGCGTTAAAGCCAATTCCTATGATAAATATATTCCACATTGTTACAGGAGGATCTAATGCTTTATTTGTCCATATTTGATAGAACCAAATACCAAAAAAGAATAAGAAAAGCATTCCTGCAATAGCAAGAAGCATTGTTATTGCTATTGAAGTTCGAAATAGTTTTCGAACCTTCTCCCAGTTTCCTTTGCCTATTTCAAATTGTAACTCAGGAAATATACTCGAGTTAATAATGCTATATAGTTGATTTACACTTCGACTGAGTGTTCTTACTGTGTTAAATATAGCTACTGCTGCAGGACCAAGAACGATGCGAATAATAAACGTTGTTCCCTGAAAATATATGGATTGCCAAAGTGGAGATAACAAGTAACCAAAACCTTTTCTTAAAGCATCACGTACATCCTGCTTTTGGATTTTTGCATATTTAAGTTCCTTTAATTGTAATTCTCGTTTAGCAAGGAAAATATACAAAGGATAGAAGAGTAATGAAACACCAAATGTTGCCAGAGAAAAGGCCACAATTGTACCATTTGTTTGTAGGACTATAAAACCCACTGTAATAGTTGTAAATGTTCTTGCATTTGCGAGATGAATACTTTTGGCAGCTTTACGAGCAGACCTGAAAAATGCATCATATAATTGTTGATAAAAACTCAATAACCTTGCTGCCATTACTAGCGAAACGGCAATAATAGCTTGATCAGATGGGATTAGTGATTTTTCAAAAACTTTAAAATAATATAGTATAATCAAGGTAATGAACGAAATGATAATACTAAGACCTATTAGTAAACTTATAATCCAAAATCCACTTTTTGCTATGTTAGCTGCTTCTTGCCGATTACCAGAGGCATAACGAAGTACAAATGTATTTGCAGCTGCTGTTCCAAATCCTAAATCTGAAAATGCTAGTACAGATGGGATTATTGTTAGCGTAAGCCATTCTCCATAATACTCAGGCCCCCAAGCGGAAATAAAAAAAGGAACCAAAAATAATTGTTCAATTACACGGACACCTTTTGATAATGTTGTTGCGAAACTGTTTTTTAAAATATTTATTTTTAAGGACATACTGACTTATGCATTTTTGTTCGTTTGATATTCATTAACATAGGCAATCAAATCATTGCCTAATAATGATTCTACGACAAGCTTGTAATGAACACATTTTCTGTTTTTAAGAAACGTTGCTGGATTTCCAGCTACAATACTCATTTTTTCGACATTCTTAACAACTACAGCTCCTGCTGCACATACTGCTCCATATTCAATTTTCCTGCATGATGGTAAAATAAAAGTTCTTGTTGCCAACCAAACATAATCTTCTATATTGATTCCATAACTTTTATGTTCCCAATCAGGGGAATCTACATTGTGGCTGCAGGTTATTATTTCTACGTCTTTACCGATAATCACATTATTTCCAATATGTACTTGAGCTCTTAAATCTATATTGTCTGTTTGTATTGAGACATTGTCTCCAATTATTAAATTTGAATTTGCTCTTTTTGCTAATGATTTTGATATGTTTACATTCTTTCCAATACTTGCCCCTTTGTTGCGAGCTATTCTATTAATGAAATATTCTTGTATAATATATCTTTTAACTCTAGGATATAGTCCTATGAGAAATTTAATTTTAGATCGTTTTGCAATATCTTCGGAATACAAACTCATTTATACAGATTAAATGGGTAATATATTGTAGATTAGAAATTATTCTATAAGTTAAAATGTAAATTTTTAATGCTATTAATCTAACATCTCTTTACATTCATTTTTTAATTCTAATCCAATTTGCCTAAAAGTTTTTCTTGAAAATTTACCAAACTTACCACACAATTTATTTAATAAATTTGTTTCAAAACATTCTATTTTGATATCAGGAAATAAATATTTTGCCCATATCATAGTAGCACTGTTGTATCCTATGATGTTTGAAACACAGCCACTTAGTAATACTTCTTCAGAACAGATCCTTTCTGTAATTGGAATTTTATTACCGTCTATTACTAATTCCATTCCTTTTGAAGTTGCTATATACTTTTTTAATTTCAAGTGGTTTACCATGTTTTCTAAATTATACCCCCAGCCACTAACAATTAAAGGACGTTTTGTTCCCCCTGTAATTTCGTTAATGAAATTTTGCTTTTTTGTAGAAAGAGGAGGAAAGGCCGCTTTGAAAGATTCTTTTACAAATGGATTTTTAATTTTGGAATAAGGAAAATATCCTATGTCTGGCTTATTTATAGTGTCATATAAGACTAGTAGAGGTAGAGCTAACTTGGTTTTTAAAGTTCTTCCTCTAAATCCTAATCGATATCCTATTAATCCAAATGATTCAGGAAGTGATTCACTTAAACATATTGTTTGGATTTTAAGTTTTAATCTTTTGGTTGCTCGCCAAAAGGATCGTATCCTACAAAATGGGGCTACAAGTATATCTCCATCTTTTAATGCGGCTAAAGAAGCCTCCATTTCTTGAATATTTTTGAGTGGATAATAAGAAGCTTTCTCATTTGTAATAAAATCAAAGACTGCTTTTACACTATTATAATCATTTCTATTATTTTCAAGAAAGTAACAGAAAACAGGACTTTCTGAATTTTGCTCAATTACGCTATATGCCTCAAGCCAATCAGAATACTTTTGTAAGAAAACAAATACTCTGTTCATATGTAATTTAATTATTTTTAATCAAAGACCTCTTAATTTTGCATTGTACAAATGCCGGAACATATTTTCTACGATTATAAAATCCTCTTCCCAATCTACATCCATCGATTTGATTTTATCCATACAAAAAATATAAGGTTTTGTTCCAAGTCTATTTTTATCCTCTAAATAAATTTCACGAGAAGTTAAAAAAACGGCATGGTTAATTTCATAAAGGGCTTCCAGGTCCTGTGTTCTTGGCCATGGAATAGAAGTAGTATTGTTAATTAATAGTCCCTCTTTGTTTAATAAAAAGTTTTTTAATTCTTGTACACTCACTAATGAGTCAAATCCTTCGTTTAATTTTTCCAGATAGGTTTCAATCGCCAAATCGTAATCTGTTGCTTCTGCTAGTGGAGTGGTTACATGCCCCCAAAGAATATGATCTGCATCAGTAATTGTAGTTACATAAGTGATTAGATCTTGAAGATTAGTAGTGTCTAAGCATAGCTCATTAGGGCGTTCAATTATCTTAATTCTTGAACATTGGGATTGATATTTTTTTGCAATTTTTATACAGTCTTCATCATTTGAAGAAAACAAGATTTCATCTATCTTTTTTGTTTGTATAAGTTGTTGCAATTTAACTTCAACAAGTCCCCCTTCAATACCAGCAAAAGGACGTGTGTTTTTATTTTTAACTCTTTGACTACCCTTTCTTGTCGGTAAGAAAAATGCTAATTTTGTCATGTTTATTTTTAATATTTTTATTGAATATATAATAAATATATGCTCCAATAAAAGATAAAACTAGAAATAGAAACAGGTTGAATATCTGTGATTCAGAATTATTAATCCAACGTAAACTAAAATGAACTAAATATAATTCCAGAGAAATAGTTGAACAAAGTACTATAAATTTATTTTTATATATTAATTTCTTTAGACTTGGAGGCAAGTAAAAAAGTGCAAATATAATAAATAATGCAAATCCAAATTTATGAATAAGTTCTATTGAGTGAAATAGTAAATTCTCACCTTGGTAAGCACGGATGAATGATAATTGTTTTAATCCAAGTGTTAAAAGTGAGATACTAAATATTGATGTTAATAAAATAATTAATTGTTTTTTGTTTTTTAATTTTTCTTTTATCTTATAGATATTATCAGATAAAAATATTCCTGTCAAAAAAGATAGTGCCTGTTCTGCTCTGATTCTAGTATCAAAAACAAATATTAAAATAGCTACTAGAATAAAAATTAAATATTTGACTTTTCGTAAATAAGTAATTTTATAACTAATCCAGAATAATAAATAATTATAACATAAAAAACTTATATACCAATATGATGTTTTCAAGCAAAGGAAATCTAATATAATTTCTTTATCAATCGAAACAAAGTTTTTATAACCTATAATATAGAGAAATATTAGAAATGTTTGATATGGGATGATTATTCGTAAAATTTTTTCCTCCAGAAATCGGTTAATCCATATTTTTTATAAGATTCCGAGATTCCAAAGCCTGATAAGATTAAAAATATTGACACTCCTATTCCTCCCAATGGTGTAAAAATGCGTAATCCGTAATCACAAGTTGAATGCATTAAAATTACTAATATTATAGCAGCCCCTCTTAGTATATTAGTATAATCAACAGACATAAAATTAAAATCTGAAAAATTTATTTTTCTGTTTTTAAATAGAAAAATAAAAATAATTAAAGTAGTGACTTCAGAAATTATTATAAACATTAACAAACGTTTTTAGAAATGATTCACAAATGGATATCATATACTCTTAATTGTGATCTATATTTATAATTAGCCTACAAATAACGGTAAATAGAAATTTCTTGTAAATTAGAATAGTTAGTTGGGGTAATTGAGGCTATCTCAAATGGCAAGCTAATGATTTTATTGATCAATAATTGATTTTCAGCTGAAACTTCAATCATTTGATCATCGGATTTTAAGTCGTAACCATCTAGTCCATATAGCTTTATTTTTTTGCTGTTTAAGTCTATTGCAAGTTGAAATGCAATCGTTAATAGAGAATCAGGATAATTCTCAATAAATGTAATCTTATCTAATTCGTACGTGATATCTTCAATATGTTTAGGTAAGATGGTTCCCATGGCTCTTGGCGAAGGTTCTAAAATACACTTTCTATTATCAGTGCTAAATAGTTTTGTTTCGTTATTCATCTTATTTCCTTCTGATCCCAATAAACAGTAATATTGTCTGTTTGTTATATCATTGAAAAGCTGTATGAATCTAACACCTGCATGTATTATTACCGCATCAGGATTCTTACTACAATATTGAATTAATGCTTTGGAATGTTTTTGAGCGTTTGGTCCACCACCCACAATTACAACTTCGTCAGCACTTTGTTCATTGGTGAGTTTTGGGATATTAATATCAGTATAATTATCTTCCTTTTTATTCTGCAATGCATTGATAATGCTTTCTGTAGTATATCTTTTTTTCGAAATCCAACTCATCACATCCTTTTGAGGAAGTGAATATGCTCCTGATATCATGTAAGGTAAGTTCGTACCCCATTGATATTCACTTTGTAGTTTTGAAAATACCGATACCACAGGATTTAATTTGTTAAAATCAAAATGAACTTTACCCTGTGCTTGTAAGGTAGTTAAAAGTAGTTCAGTCTTTAAGTTACCAGCCCCTCTGCCCATTCCTGTAATGGTAGCATCAATAACATCACAATTTGCATTTAATGCAGCTAAAGAGTTTGCTAAACCTAGCTCCATGTTGTTATGGCCATGAAATCCAATTGGAATATTGATTTCACTTTTAATGAGTTTAACAGCTGTGTTTACGTCTTCAGGATAAACGCCACCAAACGAATCTACCAAAAAAATATAATCAACAATTTCTTCCAGTGATTTAAGTTGAGCAATAAATTCTTTATCAGAAGCCCAGGTTGACATATACATGATATTAAATCCCACCTGAAATCCTTTGTCTTTAATGGCTTTAGCGGTAGTAGCTGCTCTTTGTAAATTTTTAGGATCAACAGCCATCCTTACCATGTCAATGTATGGTTTGCAAGGATCTAATAAATAATCTATATCCCCAATAAAAGTATCCTTCTCGTTTAGCATTACAGCTAAAATCTTATTATTACAAGCCTCTCTTGCTCTTTTTAATACATAAACAGGACAATAAAAATATTCACCAAGATATTCTCCACTGGCTTTGCTTCTATAGCCTAACTCAATATGAGTAATTGCCGGAATATTGCTAACTGCTTTGAAATATTCGTCTACTATGTTTTGGTCAAAATCCCAATTGGTATAATAACCTCCATCACGTAATGTACAATCGCAAATTTGTAATTTTTGCATACTATTATAATTTTATCTTACGATCCGACCTTTTGTGTTGCCTTTTACTATTTCAATAATTTCATTTGTTTTGGCCAGGCAATAATCTCCATTAATAGAGTGTTTTAGGCATGATGCTGCAGTTGCAAATTCTAATGTTTTTTGCAGATCCTCATTAAAAAGGTTTAATCCATAAAGTATTCCTGCAGAAAAAGAATCACCTGCACCAACACGGTCTAATATATTTTTGATCTCATATTTTTGCGATTCTAAAAACAGATCTCTTGTGGCTAAAATCCCTGACCAGTTATTATGGTTAGCACTTACAGCCTCTCTTTTTGAGAAACAAATAATCTCACAATTAGTATATTTGTTGAATATACTTTGTGTAACAGTTTTGTATAATACTGTTTGAAGGTTGTCATTATCAATGCTGATTCCAGGATTTTCAATTCCTAACATAGTGATGGCATCTTCCTCATTTCCTAAAATTATGGATGTATCAGCCAACAATTCAGGCATAATTTCTTCAGGATTCGAACCGTAATCCCATAGAGTACCTCTGTAGTTTAAGTCACAAGAAATAGTAAGTTGTTTTTCTTTAGCTACTTCGAGTGCAGTCTTTAAATTATCAACACAGTTTTTGTTTAATCCTGCCGTAATGCCCGACCAATGAAACCATGTACAATCTTTTAATGCATCTTCAAAGAATTCCTTATCTAATTTTGTATTAGCAAATGCAGAATGATCACGATCATAAACTACTTTACTGCTTCGTTGGTTTGTACCAGGTTCAAGAAAGAGTATACCTAATCTTTGTTTTGGTTGTTGAGCTATTAAATTAGTATCAACACCATATTGATTGAGATCATTAACAACCATTTCTCCCGGCATATTATCAGGTAAAACAGTTATATATCTTGTGTTAATGCCCCAATAAGCTAGATCAACTGCAACATTAGCTTCAGATCCGGCAAAGCTAACATCAAGTGCTTTACTTTGAATCATTCTGTTAAAATTTTGCGAAGTCAATCGCATCATAATTTCTCCAAAGGTGGCAATCTTCATTTATAAATAATTTAAAAGGAAATCAAATTAGAAAGTATATTGCACTTCTTAATATGAAATATTGAATGTGAGGTATCAAGTTGATACTATGAGATGAGTACTGAAAAGGTGAAATAAGTAAAAAAGTAATTGAATTATAATGTCATTCTATAGTTCGATATAAACTTAAACGCTCAACGTTAGTTTTTTAAAACATCATACCAACTCCAATTCCTGTAGTTTTCTTTCCAAATTCACCATAAACTATCCATCTATTTCCAAATTTATATCGTAAACCTAAATGTACGCCCAAAAATAAGTTTGTTCTTTGTTCCTGGCCAACTTCATTGATGTCAGCAATTTTTCCATACTCTGCAAATTCATCACCTATAGTAATACCTGCATATAAATCAATGGGCACTTTTTGTTTTCTGCTACGATCTAAAAAGTGATAATTGCCTCTTACTGCAATGGCATAAGCACCATTATGGGTTAATGACGATTCAAAAAAGTAAATATTTCCTTGTACACCAATGGATATTTTTTGTGTCATCTGGTAATCGTAACTACCTTTAATACCAGCCATTTGTCCGTACTCTAAACCAGAGGTTATGCTACCACTTATAATAGAATAACCTTGTTGGTGGTAACCTGAGAAACCAGAACCGGTAGATGCACGGCGTGTAATCTTTTTGTTTCTGGGACCACGATATTTACCAGGGTAATATTGATATTCTTCAGTGTCAGTAGTGTTATTCTTATCACCATCAGTTGCGTACATGTTTGGTGTGCAAATTAATAGCAGAGTAAAAGAAAATATGGTTAGTATTACTTTTGTATTCATAATATGTGAGGATAAGCTTTGACTTTTTGTATGTTGTGTCAATAGTTTTTGTAAAACTAATAATTTTTTTAATATTCTAATGGCTAAATAACATATTGTTACGCAGTAAAATGATCGAATTATTGCAATAGTTATTTATATAAGAGAATGATGTTTTTACTTTTTAACTCATGTAAGTAATTGAGTAAATTAATTACTTAAAGACACGGCTTCGCACGTTCAATCACAGTTTCATAGCTGGAATAGAGCGTTACATGGCAAAGTAAAAAGCCGTGCAAAGATAGTTAATACTATTAAACTTAACTTTTGAATTTAGTATTTTTTAACAATTATGTCTCCCTATTGTTTTGATAAATACTTACGGATTGATGGTTAAAAGGTTTTTTATTGAGATAAGATTTAAAGATTGGACTTTTGGAGATTATGGGTATAAAGGTTGAATGTATAAGGGTAGGAAGGTTAAGTGTGTCAGGATAAGGGTATTCAAAATAATCCGCAGATTACTCAGATTATAGGATGTGGATTGCTACGCAATGGTTTTATCCACTAGTTTAGCTTCGCTGATTTTCAATTCACGAATTGCACGAATTGTTTATTTGCTTTGTAAATTTGGAGTTTTAGTTTAATCATTAATCTATAATCCATCATCATTAATCTTTTTGGATTAGAGTGGATTGGTAAAAAGCTCACTACTCATAACTCGTTACTCACAACTCACTCCTGATATTACAGACTGAGAACTGTAGACTAAACACTTTCTATCAAAGTTTCGACTTCACTTTTCCTCCGTGATCTCCGTGCATTCTTAGCGCTCTCTGTGGTTAATGTTAATTTTCTGCAGATGAAGAAATTTTAACGTTTGACATAGAGATTTAAAAAGACATGATTTACATGATTAACAGGATTATTGCTTCGTAATTATTTTTGTCCACTAATTACACCGATTAGCACGAATTATTTATTTGCTATGCAAATTGGGGTTTTAGTTTAATTATTAATCTATAATCCATAATCATTAATCTTTTTGAATTAGAGTGTATTGTTAAAAAGCTCACTACTCATAACTCGCTGCTCACAACTCACTCCTGATATTAAAGACTGAGAATTGAAGACTAAATACTTCCTCTATGGTTAATGAAGATTTTCTGCAGATGAAGAAATTTCAACGTTGACAAAAGGTATTAAATAAGACAGGATTTACATGATTAACAGGATTATTGCTTCGTAATTGTTTTTGTCCACTAATTACACCAATTAGCACGAATTATTTATTTGCTATGTTTAGTTTAATTATTAAACTATAATCCATCATCATTAATCTTTTTGAATTAGAGTGGATTGTTAAAAAGCTCACTGCTCACACGGTGCCTACTGAGAACTGAGAACTGAGAACTGTAGACTAAATACTTCCTCTGTGGTTAATGAAGATTTTCTGCCTATGAAGAAATTTCAACGTTTGACATAGAGAATTAAAAAAGACATGATTTACATGATTAACAAGATTATTGCTTCGCAATTATTTTTGTCCACTAATTACACCGATTAGCACGCATTATTTATTTGCTATGCAAATTGGGGTTTTAGTTTAATTATTAATCTATAATCCATAATCATTAATCTTTTCGGATTAGAGTGTATTGTTGAAAAGCTCACTACTCATAACTCGCTGCTCACAACTCACTCCTTATATTACAGACTGAGAACTGTAGACTAAATACTTTCTATCAAAGTTTCGACGTCACTTTTCCTCTGTGATCACTGTGCATTCTCAGAGCTCTCTGTGGTTAATATTAATTTTCTGGAGTTGGAGAAATTTTAACGTTGACAAAAGGTATTAAATAAGACAGGATTAACGGGATAAACAGGATTATTGCGACGCAATTATTTTTGTCCACTAATTGCACGAATTAACAGGAATTAGGATTGCTACGCAATTTGATGTTTTCATCGAATCTACACTAATTACTACGAATTATTTATTTGCTATGTTTAGTTTAATCATTAATCTATAATCCATCATCATTAATCCTTTTGTATTGGAGTAGATTATTAAAACGCTCACTACTCACTACTTATAACTCGTTACTCACCACTAGATATGACTGCATGCTGATAACTGAGTACTGTTGTGTTTTTGCCAGCTCAATAATTTTGCTTGGTTAAGTTTGTTGTCTGCAAATGTTAGTTTTATTATATAAAGTTTCTATAAATTGAAACTTTACCTATATCTTTGTATAGAAAAATAATCTCTAATGAAACCGAAATTTAAAGTACTCTTTCTTGAAGAAGCTATTGAATTCATAAATAGTTTAGATAAAAAATCAAGAAATAAAATATTTTATAATATCGATAAAGCAATATATATAAATGATCCTAAACTTTTTGAAAAGCTGGTGAATGACATCTGGTAT
This sequence comes from uncultured Saccharicrinis sp., assembly GCA_963666825.2. Lineage (GTDB taxonomy): Bacteria > Bacteroidota > Bacteroidia > Bacteroidales > Marinilabiliaceae > Saccharicrinis. The sequence continues at coordinate 5,770,960 of OY763044.2, forward strand.
TTTAGAACAAAGTTTCTTTCGCTCCAATATCGTGTATTTGCATTTTGGGATAAATCCGGAGCTTCAGCAACTTTGGTTATTGCGACGCATGGAGTAGTGAAAAAATCAAATAAAGTTTCTAAATCTGAGATAAACAAAGCAGAGAGAATTCGTCAGGAATATTTTAATAATAAGGAGTTTTAACCATGGAAAAGCAAGAGAAGATGAAAATTATGACTTTAGATGAATTAAAGGAAAAACATTTGGGAAAAGTAGGTACACCGGAAAGAGATGCTTATGAATTTGAGTTAAATGTAGCACTATTAGGCGAAATGATTAAGTCAGTTAGAAAAGAGCGTCATTTAACACAGGAGCAATTAGGTAAATTAGTAGGAGTCAATAAATCCCAGATTTCAAAATTAGAGAGTAATACAAAAAATGTAACAATAGGAACCATATTGAAGGTTTTTAGAGCAATGAGGACTAACATAAAATTTTCATTAGAGAATATGGATGAGAATTTAGGTTTAGCGTAAAAGCATCTAAAAGTTAACTGCAACAATGAAGATGTTCAGCATACTTTTTCAATAATTTTTTATAGTTAGTTTACCCGAATTCGGATTGCTTCGTAATGTTTTGGGAGCCGCGAATTGCACGAATTTAGATTGTTACACAATTTGATGATGTCACCGAATCTACACCAATTAATACGAATTATTTATTTGCTTTGCAACCTTGAGTATGAGAAACCGCAAAGGTTGCAAAAGTTTTTCGCAAAGAACGCAAAGTTATTGAGGAGAGATCCTCTTAGTACCACTAAATCTTCAAATCATCAAATTCACAAATCTTACCCTGAAAAAAGCAAAATACCAACTGAGAACTGAAGACTGATATCTAAATGTTAACCGTTGCCATTTCATTCTTATACTTTAGTGCCTTGTTGTGAATTAACACTGTGCTCTCCGTGCATTCTTAGCGCTCTCTGTGGTTAGTATTAATTTTTTGGAGTTGGAGAAATTTCAACGTTGACAAAAGGTATTAAATAAGACTGGATTAACGGGATTATAAGGGTTATTGCTTCGCAATTATTTTTATCCACGAATTGCACGAATTAACACAAATTGTTATTTGCTTTGCAAATTTTGGATTTTAGTTTAATTATTTAATCTATAATCCATCATCATTAATCTTTTTGAATTAGAGTGTATTGTTAAAAAGCTCACTACTCATAACTCGCTGCTCACAACTCACTCCTGATATTAAAGACTGAGAATTGAAGACTAAATATTTTCTATTAAAGTTTCGACTTCACTTTTCCTCTGTGATCTCCGTGCATTCTCAGCGTTCTCTGTGGTTAATATTAATTTTCTGGAGGTGGAGAAATTTTATTGTTGACATAGAGTATAAAAAAGACAGGATTTACATGATTAACAGGATTATTGCTTCGCAATTATTTTTGTCCACTAATTACACCGATTAGCACGAATTATTTATTTGCTATGCAACCTTGAGTATGAGAAACCGCAAAGGTCGCAAAAGTTTTTCGCAAAGGTCGCAAAGTTATTGAGACGCGATCCTCTTAGTACCACTAAATCTTCAAATCATCAAATTCACAAATCTTACCCTGAAAAAAGCAAAATACCAACTGAGAACTGAAGACTGATATCTAAATGTTAACCGTTGCCCTTTCATTCCTATACTTTAGTGCCTTGTTGTGAATTAACACTGTGCTCTCCGTGCATTCTCAGCGTTCTCTGTGGTTAATATTAATTCTCTGCCGATGAAGAAATTTTAACGTTTGACATAGAGAATTAAAAAAGACTGGATTAACGGGATTATAAGGGTTATTGCTTCGCAATTATTTTTATCCACGAATTGCACGAATTAACACAAATTGTTATTTGCTTTGCAAATTTTGGATTTTAGTTTAATTATTAATCTATAATCCATAATCATTAATCTTTTTGAATTAGAGTGTATTGTTAAAAAGCTCACTACTCATAACTCGCTGCTCACAACTCACTCCTGATATTAAAGACTGAGAATTGAAGACTAAATACTTTCTATCAAAGTTTCGACTTCACTTTTCCTCCGTGATCTTTGTGCAAACTCAGCGTTCTCTGTGGTTAATGTTAATTTTCTGCAGATGAAGAAATTTTAACGTTTGACATAGAGATTTAAAAAGACATGATTTACATGATTAACATGATTATTGCTTCGTAATTATTTTTGTCCACTAATTACACCGATTAGCACGAATTATTTATTTGCTATGCAAATTGGGGTTTTAGTTTAATTATTAATCTATAATCCATAATCATTAATCTTTTTGAATTAGAGTGTATTGTTAAAAAGCTCACTACTCATAACTCGCTGCTCACAACTCACTCCTGATATTAAAGACTGAGAATTGAAGACTAAATACTTCCTCTATGGTTAATGAAGATTTTCTGCCGATGAAGAAATTTCAACGTTGACAAAAGGTATTAAATAAGACTGGATTAACGGGATTATAAGGGTTATTGCTTCGCAATTATTTTTATCCACGAATTGCACGAATTAACACAAATTGTTATTTGCTTTGCAAATTTTGGATTTTAGTTTAATTATTAATCTATAATCCATAATCATTAATCTTTTTTATATCAAAATGAATTATTAAAAAGCTCACTACTCTTTACTCACAACTTATTCCTCAAAATACTGACTGAGAACTGAGAACTGAAGACTGAAGACTAATATAGACTATTTTCTCTTAAGACCTACCAATCTATTGACCTAATGATCCTCTATGCTCTATGCTCTATGCTCTATCCTCTTTGCTCTTTTCCCGACACTGCTCCATACCAACCTCCATACAACTCCATGGCTTTGTTTATGGTTCTTCGTTACTTGTTCGCAAAATCTATGGTGAATAGCCATCGGACAACTATAGAAGAACTTGTGTAGCATTGTGGAGTTGGTATGAAGCAATTCCGAAGCGGTATAGGAGCAGGAGTGAAGGATTAGTGGAGAACTAGTGGAGAACTAGTGGAGAATTGCGAAGAAATAGTGGAGGATTTGCGAAGAACCTGCGAAGAACGGAATCAAAAGGTGTTAAAATGACCATTTGATGGAAGCATTTTGCTCCAAAACAACAAAGCCCGGAATATTTTGGTCTGTTTTTGCCATTTTATGGAATATTGGGCTTCGTATAACGCCTTGGGTGTATTTTTTTTAAATTGGTTTGAAATTTTAACATGCATAAAATCAGTGTTATATGGCGCTAAATAGTTACAGTAATATTATTGTAATTTTTTCATGCATTTCTTTGATATAATTTAGTTTACGAAAGGTAGGAGATTTATGATTGGCGTTTGAAGATATAAGATGTGTTTCAATTGTATTCTAAAATCAAAATTCAAAAATCTAAAATCTAATTGTCGGCCGATACCATGTTTAACCCAATCCTCTTTATTATCTGATCAATAATATAGGGGATTACAAAAACAGAAAAATGGATGGATTTAAAAATTTCGCCATCGGTTCACTGGGTACTTTAGGTGCATTGGAAATGGCAGATGCACAACTATTCTCAACCCAGGATGCTGATCCACAAACATTGTTGATCAGGTCAGCGATCACCCTGCTAGCAGGAACTCTCACAACTGTAATTTCAAACTGGATTAAAAAATACAGAGCCCGAAAGGCGGTTGAAAGAACAGCGGCTAAGAAAAGCCATAAGAGAAACATCATAAAAATTAAAAATCGTAAAAATAAATAGTCATGGGAACATATGAAAAAGGAATTCTAGGTGAATTCAACGGTAAAGTAGGAAATGTTGTAGGATCAAACTGGAAAGGTATCTCTTATATGAGAGCAAAATCTAAAACCACAACAAGTAAATCTTCTGAAAAGCAAATTATTCAGAGAGCAAAGTTTCAGTATGTAAGCAATTTTATTCAACCGCTTCAACCTGTGATACAGGTAGGTTATAAATCGCAGGAAGTACATAAGACGCCACGCAATGCAGCTATGTCTGAAATATTAAATTATACTTTAATGGGAGAGTACCCGGCGTTCAGTATTAATTTTGCACAACTCAAAATTGCCAAAGGCTCTCTGGATCTGCCTCCTGAATATGCTATCGCACTGCAGGATAATAGAGTTGTGTATACATGGTCGATAGAAGGCAATAGTGAAGATGGTGAAGCTGACAGTACCTGGACAAAATATTTATTGCAGAATAATGTGATATTGCTTACCCTGGCAGATGGTTATGCTCCCAAGTATACCATGTATAAATATAAAAGAAGTGATGGGACCGGTGATCTGGGTTTGCCCAATGCACCATCAGGAACTGTGGTTCATTGCTATCTTGCCTTTTTTGCCAATGATGGCAGTAATAAAGTCAGTAATAGTGTTCATGTTGGAACTGTTACTATGCCATAGGTGATTTGAAAATAAGTATTTTGGTTAATATAAAAGAAAGCTCAGCTGTTGAAAAATGGTTGGGCTTTTTTGATTGAAACCGCAAAGAACGCAAAGGATTTTTTGCCAAGGACACGAAGGGTCAAGTTAGCAGACATCAGTTCGCGGTACGCACAATGAGTGCTGAAGACTGCAAACTGAGTGCTTTTAATTCATTACTCACCTCTCAAAACTATATAATGCACCGTGCACTTTGCGGAAACTCTGCGCTCTCTGCGGTAAAAAGAAGGAGGAGAAGGTTAGGAAGGCAAATAAATAACCTTATTTTAATAAGATTACCTTAGTAGCATTAAAATGTCATAAATCCCAACCTTATTACCTTATGTAAATTAACTACTTCGTCAATACTGTGTTTCATTATATCGCTCCTTCAGAGCTTTGACTGCTGACAGAAAACTGCAATCTGAATACTTATAACTCATTACTCACCTCTCAATACTATTATAATGCACCGTGCACTTTGCGGAAACTCTGCGCTCTGTGGTTAAAAGAAGGAGGAGAAGGTTAAGAAGGCAAATAAATAACCTTATTTTAATAAGATTACCTTAGTAGCATTAAAATGTCATAAATCCCAACCTTATTACCTTATGTAAATTAACTACTTCGTCAATACTGTGTTTCATTATATCGCTCCTTCAGAGCTTTGACTGCTGGCAGAAAACTGCAATCTGAATACTTATAACTCATTACTCACCTCTCAAAACTATATAATGCACCGTGCACTTTGCGTTAACTCAGCGCTCTCTGCGGTTAAAAAGATTTTAGATATTTCTGAATTCTGCAAACTGCTCACTGAAAACTGAAGACTCATCTCATCTATAAGCCTAATAACCATTCTACCTTTAACCCTGTCACCTTTAACCTTACCACCTTTCAACCTTTAATAAAAGTTAAATAATTGGACCTTTAAATTCAAATAGTTAAATTAAATATAGAAAATTACTAACCAAACAATTACAATTATGATTACTTCAATCCATAACATCACAGACAGCATCATTATAAGAAAGTCCTTTCGTTGGAGATCAAGCATTATTAATGATGAGCAAATTATAAACTGTAATTCTATTTATCATAGAATCGAAAAAATAATGGAAGGCAAGCTTCAGAAATTGTCTTTAAAGAAGAATAAGATTAATGTAGTCCCATGCATTTTAAATCTTTATTCTGTTAAAAGGCGACTGGAAGAAACTCCATGGATAATACCTGGTAACTTAAATCCCGATGAAAGTAGAAGCTTTTTGCAGGATTTGGATTTTTACTTAATGATTTCGGGTACATTATTAAAAATACAAAGCCTCTTTAGCGGATTTGTCTCCAAGTGTAAAAGCTTGTCCGTATTGCAAATGTTACCCGTTTTTGAGAGTCATCCTAAAAGAGTCCGACAAACACTTATTTTGCTTGATGATAGCAAATGGTTACAATATGTATTACACCATCAGGAGAATAACCGCTATTTAAATGAGTTAAATTATCTGGAAATTAAAGTATTTACAGTACATTCAGATTCTATCTTGAATAATATACTGACTGAAATTTATCGTGTTTTTAACAGTGAACCCATTCATTTAAAAGACGAGGAAGAGAAGGCAGATCTATTATCCAGAGTCAATCAATATTTAAAAGGTATAACAATTCAGCATCAGAATTTGGATATGCATTCATGGAAACATGTGAAACCTGCTCTTTTATTAGCTATGCAGGCGGATGAAAAAGGTGAGTTATATAAAGAATACATACGTTGTTTAGAAAATCTTTCAGATGCTGATGGATATCGTTATGCCCATGAAATGAAGTCTATTAACAGGGCACTTAAAAAAGAACATGGTAAAAATGCCCATAAGCATAATGCAAATCCTGATTATATTGTTTCACTTGAAGGGATAAAAGAATATCTGTTGACTAATGAAACGTTGAAAAACGCAGATGATACAGAAGGGCGATTCATTGAATGGACGCATAACCCTAAAGAGTTTGTGAAGAGCATTCATGCGTTAATTTCAAAAGGTTACTTAAGCGTAAAAGGCAATTCAGACGTGTTGCCAATTATTGAAATATTATCCAGGTTTGTTAAAGTACGAAAACAAAATGATTCGGGAAATTTGGGTTTCAGCAGTTTGATAACCTATTTTAAGAAAGCAAGTGTGGGCGATTTGTAAGGAAAAGAATTAAGGGATGAAGGTGGCAAGGTTAAAGGTAGCATGGTTGAAAAGTAAATAATAATAAAGAGTTTGAAGACTAAAGATATATGATTAATGAGTTTTAATATTCTAAAGACTTAGTTTTGAGTATTAGCTAAAACCACCCCGTCAGATACTCGTGCCTCCTATCTGCCACCCCTCCTTAAATTAAGGCGGGGAATTTTTTAGGGGAGTAGTAATTCTCTTTCGAAAGATGCCTGTATGTATTGTAAATCACTCTCCTCATTTTAAAGGAGGAGTACCTGAGGAACGAAGGGGAGGTGGTTGTAGATTCGGGAGCTGGTGCGAGCTTGTAGCTCGTACCCATACTCACACCTACTAAACATTTATTTTTCAATAAAAACAACTTCTATAGCTCCTATATCTCCATTGTAGTTTGGTCTACTACTATCTTTCCAATTACCATTGCATCAAAGTATTGTTCTCTTACGAAAATATCCAGTCAATATACAGTGGAAAGACCAATGAAATAGATCCCGTTAGGATTCTGAAAAGTATATTTTCGACTCATGCCTCTAAATTTATAAAATTCAGGTTTTTACACAAAATATAGGCAGAGGATGTTGAGGGTTTTAGCACGAGCTACAAGCTCGCGCTAGCTTTAGACCATAATAGTTACAAATACTGATCTTGAAGTTAGAAGATGGAAGGTGATAGTTAAACCATATTTAAACAAAGCTACCTTAGTAGCATCACGTAAACATAATCCCCAACCTTATTACCTTATGTAAATTAACTACTTCGTCGATACTGTGTTTCATTATATCGCTCCTTCAGAGCTTTGACTGTTGGCTGAAGACTGCAATTTGAATACTTATAACTCATTACTCACCTTTCATAATGTTAAAATTCTCAGTGTTCTTTGCGGAAACTCAGCGCTCTCTGCGGTTAAAAAGAAGGGTGATATGATTAGGAAGGCGAATAAATAACCTTAGTGGCATCATGTATACATAATCCCCAACGATATTCCCTAAAGGAAATAAACCACCTCGTTAGATTCTCGTGCCTCACATCTGCCACCCCTCCTTGAAAAGGCTGGGAAATTTGCAGAGGAGAAATCTATTTTCTTTCGAAGGAAACAATTATTAGATAATAGATAATAGATAATAGATAATAGATAATTGGCTTACTGAAAATTGACGCCAGAGAACTCATCTTTTCTAATGACCTAATAACCTATTGATCTATCTTTACCCTTTACCCTGACACTTAGCAACTATTCTTCCTACATTGTTAACCAGGCGAATGGTAGCGATAAACAGTATACAGATACCGTGTCACCATTTACTTCTTTGGGGAAGCTGTAAATCAGCCTCTCCCCATTTGGGGAGATTGAGAGGGGCTTATCTTGTATACTGATCTTCGTAGTATTTTTGGTAATCGCCTGAAGTTACATTTTTAAGCCACTCTTCATTTTCAAGATACCACTTCACCGTTTTCTCAATGCCTTCTTCAAATTGTAATGAAGGTTCCCAACCTAATTCGTTCTTTAGTTTAGTGGAGTCGATGGCATATCTTAAATCATGACCGGCACGATCGGTAACATAGGTGATTAACTTTTCAGAAGAACCTTCTTTTCTTCCTAAAAGTTTATCTACAGTTTTGATCATTACTTTAATCAAGTCGATATTTTTCCACTCGTTAAAACCACCAATATTATAGGTGTCACCCAGTTTACCTGTATGGAAGATAACATCAATAGCCCTGGCGTGATCTTCAACAAATAACCAGTCGCGGATATTTTCACCCTTACCATAAACTGGAAGAGGTTTGTTGTTTACGATGTTGTTAATGAATAGAGGAATCAGTTTTTCAGGGAACTGATAGGAACCATAGTTGTTAGAACAGTTTGATATAACAGTTGGTAATCCAAAAGTATCATGAAAAGCTCTCACGAAATGGTCAGAAGAAGCCTTTGATGCAGAATAAGGAGAGTGTGGATCGTATTTAGTGTCTTCAGTAAAGAAACCTTCTTCGCCTAATGAGCCATATACTTCATCTGTTGAAACATGATAAAACAATTTACCTTCAAAATTGTCAGCCCAATAATGTTTTGCAGCCTGCAATAAAGATAGAGTTCCCATTACATTGGTTTGAGCAAATGAAAATGGATCTTTAATAGAACGGTCAACATGCGATTCTGCAGCCAGGTGAATGACTCCATCTATTTTGTAATCTGCAAATATTTGCTGGATCTTTTCAAAGTCGCAAATATCAGCTTTTACGAAAGAGTAATTTTCTTTGTCCTCAATATCTTTAAGGTTTTCCAGGTTTCCGGCATAAGTTAAAATATCAAGGTTGATGATGTTGTATTCAGAATATTTATTAACAAATAAACGTACTAAATGTGAGCCAATGAATCCAGCCCCGCCTGTTATTAATATGTTTTTCTTGAAGTTCATTTTTTATAGATGTGAATGTGTTTTTTTTAATTGTTAGACTGTGCTATTTCAGAAAGGCATTTTTTTAAAGATTCACGCCAATGTGGTATAGAAAAATTAAAATCATTTTTAATTTTTCCCTTATTAAGTACAGAATAATATGGTCTTTTAGCTGGAGTAGGGTATTCTGATGATTCAATAGGATTTACTGAGCAATTAATCCCTGATAATTCAAAAATGGCTAAAGCAAAATCATACCATGAAGCCACACCTTCGTTACTAAAGTGATATGTTTTTCCTTTGCTATCCAGTTTTTTTGCACCACTTATAATACTCATAATAGAAAATGCCAAATCCCCGGCATATGTAGGAGTGCCAATCTGATCAAATATTACCCCCAATGAATCTCTTTCTGCACCTAATCTCATCATGGTCTTTACAAAATTATTACCAAAAGAAGAGTAAAGCCATGAGGTGCGTATTACAATGCCTTCAATATTTGAATCTATGATATATTGCTCGCCCTCAAGTTTGGTTTTGCCATATACTCCTAATGGATTAACTGATTCTGATTCCTTTAATGGATAAAAAGCCTCACCATTAAACACGTAATCAGTAGAAACATGAATTAATTTGATGTTATTAGCTTCGCATGCCTTTACCAGGTTTTTAACAGAAACCGCATTTATTAATCTTGCTTTATCCTCGTCTTCCTCAGCTTTATCAACTGCGGTATACGCAGCACAATTTATTATAATGTCTACGGCATTTTTTTTAGTGTAAACTAATACGCTTTGTGAATCTGTTATATCAAGTTCTTCAACATCCGTGAATAAAAAATGGCAATCAGGATAATTGCCGGAGATTTTACTGAGTTCAGATCCTAACTGTCCTTTTGACCCGGTAATCAATATATTACTCATTTTTGCCATTGTTTAAGGTTGGCTAATGTGAACTCATCCGGAATTTCAGTTTCTTTTATTGGTTTTAATTCCTTGTCTTTAGCAGACAAAAGAATGGACTCCAATGGGATTTTCCAATTAATATTTAATTGAGGATCGTTCCATGCAATTCCCGAATCATGTTCAGGAGCATACCAGTTATCAACTTTATATGAGAAAATTGCAGATTTACTTATCACTACAAACCCATGAGCAAATCCTCTGGGAACAAAAAATTGTCTCTTATTTTCATCAGAAAGAATCACAGAAACGTGTTTGCCATAAGTTGGAGAATCTTTGCGAAGATCTACAGCAACATCCAGTACTTCTCCTTCTATGCAACGAACTAGCTTAGCTTGATTATAGGGTGGTTTTTGAAAATGAAGGCCTCTTAAAACACCATAACTACTTCTGGATTCATTATCCTGAACGAAGTTAATGGGACCTATGTTTTCTTCAAATTGCTTTTGATTAAATGATTCAAAGAAATATCCTCGGCTATCTCCAATTACTCTTGGTTCTATGATTGTCAGACCTTCTATTTCGGTTTTGATAAAATTCATTAATTGTTTGTTTTTATTTTAAACAATAGTTAGGTGAATTTTTATAATGCCAATCAAGTGTTTGATTTGTACTATTCAATTCAGCCTTTTAATCCATTACTTTCAGCCTTGATTGACATTAATAATATGGTTTGTACATTTCTCTTATTCAAATTTGAGGAATTTATGTAAGTAAAATATATAAAATACACTCTGTTCCTTTGTGTCTGTGTTATTCTTATTCTTCAACTATTAATATGTATAAATAACTAATATTAAGCGATTTGTAAAAAAAGTCTATTATCTATAATCTATAATCTATTATCTATCGATCTATTCCTGTTTGCTATTTGTAATAAATATTGGCCATAGTGATTCTTACTCAATTTCTGTCCTAACTGAATTAACTGTTCTTTGTTTATCCACCCCTTTGAATAGGCAATCTCTTCGGGACATGATACCTTAAGACCAATCCTTTTTTCAAGAGTTTCGACGAAATGACTTGCTTCTAATAGAGATTCATGAGTACCTGTGTCAAGCCAGGCAAAACCTCTTCCCATCAATTCTACTTTTAATCTTTTTTCATCTAAATAATGTTGATTAACAGTGGTTATTTCAAGTTCGCCTCTTTCACTTGGTTTAATTTGTTTTGCAATTTTTACTACATCATTTGGATAGAAGTACAAACCAACGACCGCATAATTGGATTTAGGAGTTTGTGGTTTTTCTTCGATGGAAGTAACATTTTCGTTGACATCAAAGGTGCATACTCCATACCTGTCAGGATCATTAACCCAATAGCCAAATACTGCAGCGCTATTTTCTTTAGTTACGTTCTTTATTGCATTTGAAAGTAGGTGAGTAAATCCATGTCCATAAAAAATATTGTCTCCTAAAACAAGGCAAACATTATCATCACCAATAAAGTCTTCACCAAGTATAAATGCCTGCGCCAAACCATCGGGTGACGGTTGAACTACATAGCTTAATGAAATACCCCACTGAGAGCCATCTCCCAAGAGCCTAATAAATCCACTTTGATCTTCGGGGGTCGTGATAATCAAAATTTCTTTAATACCTGCCAGCATTAGCACTGATAGGGGATAATATATCATTGGTTTATCAAATATCGGAAGAAGTTGTTTTGAGGTGGCAAGTGTAATAGGATGTAATCGCGTACCGCTTCCTCCTGCCAGAATAATTCCTTTCATTGTGCTGGTTTTATTTGAGTAAAAATACTTTGTAATATTTTTAATATTATGGCAAAGTTAAAAAAAATAAGGTTTTTGGTTGCTTTAAGCCAGATTCTCGATTGTGTCTGGTTTAAGTTGTTTTTATGGGTGGTGATGTGTTGAATTATCGAGTTGTTAATTTGATGAGTTAATTTGTTAAATTGTCTATGTGAGGATTTGATGAAAATTGTGAAAATGAGGCTATGAGATTAGTAGGTTGATATTTATGCTTGATGATTTGTTTATCTGCAATGATGAAATAGTACACTCGCTAAAAGGTTTTAATATTGGTCCAAGTTACAAACTTGAACCAGTTCTTGTGGATAGCATGGAAAACATCATAGATAGAAATGGAACGAGTGGCAAACTCGAACCAGCATGTGGCTATGAGATTAGTAAGTTGATATTTATGCTTCATGGTTTATTTATATGTCATGATGAAATAGTACACTAGCTAAAAGGTTTTAATAAAGGTCCAAGTTACAAACTTGAACCAGTTCTTGTGGATAGCATGGAAAACATCATAGATAGAAATGGAACGAGTGGCAAACTCGAACCAGCATGTGGCTATGAGATTAGTAAGTTGATATTTATGCTTCATGGTTTATTTATATGTCATGATGAAATAGTACACTAGCTAAAAGGTTTTAATAAAGGTCCAAGTTACATACTTGAACCAGTTCTTGGTGATATCATGGAAAAAATTATAGATGGAAATGGAACGAGTTACAAATTCGCACCAGCATATTATTTCAAGGGAGTACAATATGCTGACTGAAAACTGAAGACACTCCTTCTATCTCTGCTAACAGCCTAATAACCCATGTGCCTATCAACCTAAATTTGTCCTCGACTACCTTTTACCATCCAACCTTTTTACCCTTCACCTTTATATCCTTTCTTTCTTAAATGCACTTTTTTGTTGGCATTCAAATTATGAACTATTATATTTGTACACTTTTTTTAGGATAGGTATATGTAAATATATCTTAACTAATTGTGATTCAGTATTTAATTGCAATTAGTGACGAAAAAAGAAGTTATAATTGTATTGATACAAGATTTATATATATAATGAGTGCTAAGTTCAAAGAATATAAAGGATTAGATCTTTCGCAAGTCAATAAAGATGTGTTGAAAGAGTGGGAGGCTAACCAGACATTTGAAAAAAGTGTTACAACCAGAAAAGGAAATCCAACTTTCGTTTTTTATGAAGGACCACCTTCTGCAAACGGTATGCCTGGTATTCACCACGTAATTTCGCGCTCATTAAAAGATATCGTGTGTCGATATAAAACACAACAGGGTTTTGAAGTAAAAAGAAAAGCCGGTTGGGATACACATGGACTTCCTGTGGAACTTGGTGTTGAAAAATCGCTGGGTATAACTAAAGAAGATATTGGTAAAAAGATTACTGTAGCCGAATACAATGCTGCTTGTCGTAAGGATGTAATGAAATTTACTGATAAATGGGAAGACTTAACTCATAAAATGGGGTACTGGGTAGATATGGATGATCCATATATTACCTATGATAATAAGTACATTGAGACGCTTTGGTATCTTTTAAAAGAATTATATAACAAAGGTCTTTTATATAAGGGATTTACCATTCAGCCATATTCGCCTGCTGCTGGTACCGGTTTGAGTACACACGAGTTAAATCAGCCGGGTTGTTATCGCGACGTAAAGGATACAACATGTACAGCTCAGTTTAAGGTTGTAAAAGATGAGAAATCATCATTCTTATATGAAGGGGTTGAGGATGAGTTGTTCTTTTTAGCATGGACAACTACACCATGGACCTTACCTTCAAATACAGCTCTTGCTGTAGGTCCGCAGGTTACATATCAAAAAGTAAAAACATTCAATCCATATACAGGAAAACCAGAAGTCGTTATTTTAGCTAAGAATTTGGTTTCAGCCTATTTTAATGCTAAAAATGCTGATTTGTCTTTTGCAGATTACCAGCCGGGAGATAAAAAAGTTCCGTTTGAATTGATGGAAGAATTTAAAGGTGCAGATTTAGCTGGTGTTGGTTATGAACAATTGATTCCATGGATAAAGCCTGATGGCGATGCCTTTAAAGTTATTCCGGGAGATTACGTAACTACAGAAGATGGTACTGGTATTGTGCATATTGCGCCAACATTTGGTGCGGATGATGATAGAGTGGCCAAAGCTGCAGGTATTGCTCCGTTGATTTTAATTGATAGAGATGGTAAGCAAAATCCTATGGTTGACAAAACAGGGAAGTACTTTTTAATTAAAGATTTAGATCCTGCATTTGTTAAGGAGTTTGTTAACCTGGATGCCTATATGGAATATGCAGGTAGATATGTAAAGAATGATTACGACGAGAAGCTTACTGAGAAAGATGCCACTTTAGATGTGGATATTTCTGTAATGCTAAAATTAGAGAATAAAGCTTTCAGAGTAGAAAAGCATACGCACAACTATCCTCACTGTTGGAGAACAGATAAGCCGGTATTGTATTATCCGCTGGATTCATGGTTTATTAAAACCACAGCAGTAAAAGAGCGCATGATGGAATTAAATAAAACCATCAACTGGAAGCCGGAATCAACAGGAACAGGTCGTTTTGGAAAGTGGTTAGAGAATTTGGTAGACTGGAACCTTTCTCGCTCTCGTTACTGGGGTACGCCTCTTCCAATCTGGAGAACAGAAGATGGTAAAGTTGAGAAGTGTGTGGGTTCTGTTGAAGAATTAGTTGCTGAAATAGAAAAAGCAATTGCTGCCGGAGTGATGGATGAAAATCCATATGTAGGTTTTGTTGCAGGTGACTACTCAAAAGAAAATTATGATAAAGTTGATCTTCACCGTCCTTATGTGGATGATATTGTATTGATAAGTGAAGATGGTGAAAAAATGTTCCGTGAGCCGGACTTAATCGATGTATGGTTTGATTCAGGAGCGATGCCTTATGCTCAGATGCATTATCCATTTGAGACAGAAAAAGAAGATGGATCTCAATTGATATTTCCTGCAGATTTTATTGCAGAGGGTGTAGATCAGACTCGAGGGTGGTTCTTTACGCTTCATGCCTTAGGAACTATGCTTTTTGATTCAGTGGCATTTAAGAATATTATTTCAAATGGTTTAGTGCTGGATAAAAATGGAAATAAGATGTCTAAGCGTTTGGGTAATGCCGTAGATCCATTTGAAACCATTGAGAAATTCGGTTCAGATCCATTGCGTTGGTATATGATTACCAATGCTCAGCCATGGGATAACCTTAAGTTTGATGAAAATGGAATTGATGAGGTAAAACGTAAGTTCTTTGGAACACTTTATAATACCTATTCATTCTTTTCTCTATATGCAAATATTGATGGATTTACAGGTCAGGAAGAGCAAGTAGCCATTGAAGAAAGACCGGAGATTGATCGTTGGGTGATTTCATTGTTGAATACATTAATTAAGGATGTAACTGAAAGTTTTGAATCTTATGAGCCAACTAAAGCTGGTAGAGCAATTCAGAATTTTGTTACCGAAAATTTAAGTAACTGGTATGTGCGTTTAAACCGTAAGCGTTTCTGGGGTGGCGAATTTTCAAAAGATAAGCTTTCTGCCTATCAAACATTATATACCTGTATAGAAACAGTAGCCATTTTATCTGCACCAATTGCACCATTCTATATGGATCAATTGTTTAAAGATTTAGTTGCGGTATCAAATAATAATGATGCAGAATCAGTGCATTTAACCATGTTTCCTAAAGCAGATGAGTCAAAAATCGACAAGGCTTTAGAGCAACGAATGTTATATGCTCAGGATATATCATCGATGGTGTTGGCTTTACGACGTAAAGAAAGTCTTAAAGTAAGACAACCATTGCAAAAGATAATGATTCCTATTTTGGATGGGGATTTTCATGATCAGGTTGAAAAGATTAAAAATTTAGTGCTTTCAGAAGTAAATGTGAAGGAAATTGAATTTTTAACAGATACTACCGGGGTGTTGGTAAAAAAGATCAAGCCAAATTTTAAGACCTTAGGTCCGAAGTATGGTAAAATGATGAAACAAATTGCTGCATTTGTCAATCAGATGAATCAGGAGGATATTGCAGTAATTGAAAAAGACGGTAAGATTAATGCAATGATTGCAGATCAAAGTGTTGAATTATCTATAGAAGATGTGGAGATTATGTCGGAAGATATTCCGGGATGGTTAGTGGCCAGTGAAGGTAAGTTAACCGTGGCTTTAGATATTAATGTGACAGAAGATTTAAAACAAGAAGGGATAGCCAGGGAATTTGTAAACAGAATTCAGAATTTAAGAAAAGATTCAGGGTTTGATGTAACTGATAAAATTGTACTGAAAATACAGAAAAATGAAGCAATAAATGAGTCTGTACTCAATTTTAAAGACTATATTGCGTCTCAAACTTTGGCAGAGGAAATAAATCTTGTAGATTCATGTAACGAAACCGAAGGAAAACTCGTAGAAATTGATACTGATATCGAGACCTACATCTGTGTGAGTAAAAAAGCATAGTATGAAACTCAAATTTAACTGTTATGGCAGAGAAAACTAGATATTCCGATGAAGAGTTGCAGGAGTTTAAGCAGATTATTCTAACTAAACTTGATAAAGCAAAAAAAGATTACGAATTACTTCGAAATACAATTACTCACGGCGATGGAAATGATACACAGGATACATCTCCAACGTTTAAGGTTTTAGAAGAAGGAGCTGCAGTACTTTCTAAAGAGGAAGCTGGTAAATTAGCACAACGTCAGTTGAAGTTTATTCAGCATTTGCAAGCGGCATTAATTCGTATTGAGAATAAGACCTATGGTGTATGCAGAGAAACCGGAAAATTAATTTCTAAAGAACGTTTAAGAGCAGTTCCACATGCAACACTAAGTATTGATGCTAAAAGAAATCAAAAGTAAATAACTTTATTAAGCTCCTCATTTCTAAATGGGGAGTTTTTATGTGTTTTAATCAAAGATTAAATTCTTAATATTTTAATATAACCCAACAGAGTATTATAGTTTATATTTGTAATTGATCGTAAATTATAATAAAAAAGATTCCATAATGCATTCATTCCTAAAAAAACCATTTGTTATTGTTTTATTGGTTCTAATAGCTGATCAGGCATTAAAAATATGGGTGAAAACTCATATGATGATAGGGCAAGAGTACAAAATTATTGGTGACTGGTTTATTATTCACTTTATAGAAAATAATGGAATGGCATTTGGGATGGAACTTGCCGGAAAATTCGGTAAGATTATTTTAAGTGTATTTCGTATAGTTGCAGTTGTTGGAATTGCTTATTATCTAAAACAACTTTCAAAAAAGGATGTCCCTTACGGTTTGGTATTGAGCATTTCATTAGTTTTAGCAGGAGCTATAGGTAATATTATTGATAGTGCTTTTTATGGTATGATTTTTAATGATAGTTATCCTCAGGTAGCTTCATTATTTCCTGCAGAAGGAGGTTATTCCTCATTTCTTCATGGCAAGGTAGTGGATATGTTCTATTTTCCAATATTTGAAGGAAATTTCCCTTCCTGGGTACCTAATTGGGGAGGTGAGCATTTTATTTTCTTTCGTCCTGTTTTTAATATTGCAGATTCAGCAATTACAATAGGGATTGCCATCATTTTGATTTTTCACCGTAAATATTTTAAATAATTAAAATCAAATTGACTATAAGTGAAATATTAGGGTTCATTTGTCTTGAATTTTGATATTGCATTTAAAAGTGTGAACTTTGCATGCCGTTTTCTGAATAAAAGAAGACGCTAAAACATATAATATTCCGTTTAAATGACGGAAATAGGTAATAAAACTAGCTTTCCGATCCATTATTGTGACTCAGGAAGCGAAGCGTACCCAAAACTTGATGAAAAATGATTAATAAATTTTTAGTTCTTTTAATTGGAATAATTATTATTTCAACACCTTTAATTAAGGCTCAAAATGTAGATCCATCAAAAGTTGATGTAAATGAGTTAAATGATCAACAGGTCATGACGGTCATTTCAGAAATGGAAAAACGAGGTTTAAGTGAAGCTGAAGCTATTAGTGTGGCTCGATTAAGAGGGATGTCAAATAGCCAGATTTCACTGTTGCAAAAAAGGATACAGGAAGTAAAACAAAGTGGTGGAGTTTCAAATTATAATCAGGAAAATAGCCTTGAAGGAGAAAATGCGACTTCTATATTTGAACTATCAGAAAAGTCTGTGTTAGATAGCACCATGGTTGATGAAAAGATATTTGGATTTTCTTTTTTTAATAATACTAATCTTACTTTTGAACCAAGTGTAAATATTCCTGTATCTGATGACTATATTATAGGAGCTGGAGATGAAATTAATATTGATGTTTGGGGTGCTTCACAGCAGTCGTATTCATTAGTAGTGAATACAAATGGTGATATTAATATTCCCTTAATAGGACCGGTTTACCTTAGTGGATTAACATTAAAGGCAGTTGAAGGAAAAGTCAAAAATAAATTATCTTTAATATATTCAGATTTAATTAACACAAATCCAAGAACGTTTGCTTCTGTTTCTATAGGTAAAATTAAGGCAATAAGGATTAATTTATTAGGAGAGGTATTTGCTCCAGGGACATATACTGTTCCAGGGACAGCTTCTCTATTTAATGTTCTTTATTTATCAGGAGGACCAAATAAACAAGGGAGCTTTAGAGATATAAGATTAATTAGAAATGGAAAGATAGTTGCTAATCTGGATGTATATGATTACATAGTTAATGGTAATTCATTAGTCAATGTGCCTTTGATGGATAATGATGTGGTTATAGTACCTCCTTATATAAATAGAGTTAAAGTTGATGGAGAATTTAAAAGAACCGGAATTTTTGAATCAAAGGATGATGAAACTGTAGCAGATATGATAAAATATGCTGGTGGATTTACTGAAAGTGCTTACAAATCAACGATTAAGCTATATGGAAATAATGGAAAGGAAAAGATATTTAAGGAAGTAATTCCTGAAACTATGTCTGATATTTATTTACATACAGGAGATAGAATTTTTGTAGATAAAATATTAGATAGATATAAAAATATCGTAACAATTAAGGGAGCAGTATTTAATCCTGGCGATTTTGAATTTGTAGAAGGGTTGACTTTAAAGCAATTAATAAATAAAGCCGATGGTTTAATTGAGAATGCATTTCTTAATAGAGGTCGTATTACTCGTTTAAAGGAAGATTATACTCCTGAAAATATTTCATTTGATGTAAGTGATGTGATTTCAGGTAAGACTAATATTATTTTAAAAGCTAATGATCAAATTATAATAAAAGCAATAGACAGTATTAGAGAGAAACAAACAGTTGCAATATGGGGGGAGGTTCAAAATATGGGAACTTATACCTACTCTGAGAATCTTACTTTAGCTGATTTAGTCTTTATGGCCGGAGGCTTGAAGGAAACCGCCTCCCAATCAACAATTGAAATCCGAAGAAAGTTATCTTATGAAGAAGCGGATAAGAGTACAGATAAGAATTCCGAATTATTTTATTTTAAGATTTCAAGAGATTTAAAAATCGATACAGAAGCCAATTCTTTTATACTTAAACCATATGATGTTATTGCAGTAAGATTTATGCCTGGAGCAATTTCATCAGGATCTGTAACTATTGCAGGAGAGGTAATGTATGGGGGAATTTATAATCTGACATCAGATAAAGAGAGAATTTCTGATATAATGAAACGTGCAGGTGGTTTAAGTGATAATGCTTATCCAGAAGGAGCATCTTTAACCAGGAAAGTTAAATTATCAGAGCAGGAAAAAGCAAAGCGAGAAGAACTAATGGAGATGGATTCAACTGTAAGGTTTTCAGAATTGGATTTTGAAGTTGTTAGTGTGAAATTAGAAAAAATAATACAAAATCCGGGATCAAAAGATGATATCTATATGAGGGATGGCGATTTTTTATCAATACCTTCCGTTTTGCAAACAGTTAAGGTATCAGGTGAAGTATTAAACCCTTCCTCTACAGTATTTGAAAAATCATTCAGCGTTAAGCAGTATATTAATCAAAGTGGAGGTTTCTCCTTAAATGCTAAAAAAGGAAAAACATATGTCTTACAAGCTAATGGATCCTCCCAGGCAACAAAAGGGTTTTTATTTTTTAGAACTTTTCCCAAAGTAGCTCCGGGATCAGAAATAATTATACCTAAGAGACCGGAAAGAGAAGGACTAACAGCACAGGCTTGGATTGGAATTGGAAGTGCGATTACTTCTGTTTCATTGATGGTCGTTACACTTGTAAATAAAATGTAAGGAAGTTGATGTTTGTTATATTTAATAAATTAATTTTACTATTGAATAATTAGATATGAGTAAAATTCAAGAAGGTACAATAGGGCCAGATATAAAAAAAATGGAGAATGTACCACAAGTTATAAAAGATGATGAAATAGATTTTGTGGCTATCTTAAAAACTCTTTGGGGAGGTCGAAAAATTATTGTTAAGTCTGTAATAATAATGACTCTTTTAGGATTTTGTGTTGCTATTTTCTCCCCGAAACAATATGTGGCAAGTGGAATTTTTATTCCTAAAGTTTCAGATGGTAAAACTTCAAGTAGTAGTTTAAGTGGATTAGCTGCTATGGCAGGAATTAGTTTGGGGAATTCTTTACCAAGTGCAGAAATTTCACCTACCATATACCCTAAGGTTATAGAAGGAACATCCTTTTGTAAGGAGTTAATGGAATCAAAGATTAAAGTTTCTGATGTTGAGTATGAAGTATCATTTTTCCAATATTTTAATGAAATTAAGTCTCCGTCAATTATTGGTTATATTAAGAAATATACGCTTGGGTTACCAGGACTTTTAAAAAAAGCTTTTCAAGGTGAAAAAGAGGAGGTTGATAATTCTGAGTTAGAGGTAGAAACACTTACTGAAGAAGAGTATATAATTAAAAAACTTATCCCTGAAATACTGACGCTCGATGTAGATGATCAAGTAGGATATGTTTCTATTTCTGCCAAAATGCCAGAAGCTTTGGCTGCTGCTCAGGTCGCAAATACATCTTTGGGATTGTTACAGAAATATGTAACAAATTATAAGATTAGTAGTGCGAAAAAGGATCTGCAGTTTATCGAGGAACGATTTACTGATAAGGAAAAAGAGCTTTATTGGGCTCAAGAGCAGTTAGCCCATTTTACTGATCAAAACAATAATATTGCTTCAGCATATGCAAAAACTCAGTATGAAAGGTTGTCAGCTGATTACCAACTGAAATTAAGCATATATAATGAGCTGGCGAAGCAGCTTGAACAGGCAAAAATTAAAGTAACAGAAGATACGCCCACTTTTAATACAATACAGAAGGTTACAGTTCCAAATGAGAAAGCTGAGCCAAAGCGAGCCATTATACTAGTTGTATTTGTATTTTTTGGTTGTTGTTTAGGGATTTCCATTGTATATGGTAAAATACTCTTTGCAGAAATGAAAAAGAAATGGTAGCATATATGAAAAAAATAGCTATAATACCTTTAAGAGCTGGGTCCAAGGGTATTCCTGGGAAGAATAAAAAGAAAATACTTGGAAGAGCATTATATCAATGGACTTTAGGTGCTGCTATTGAATCTCAGTTAGATAAGGTTTATATATATACTGACGACCTGGATATACTTGACGTAATCTCAAAAGAATATTCATGGACTGATAAAGTTGTTGGTTTGGAAAGGAGCGAAGAAAGTGCAACGGATACGGCAAGTACGGAAATGGCTATGTTAGAATTTGCAGAAGAAATTAATTATGACTTTGATATTATAAGTCTAATTCAGGCAACTTCACCTTTGACTACAGCAGAAGACATAAATGCTACGCTAAATAAAATACAAGAGGAAGGATATGACTCTGCATTAACGGTGGTTGATACTAAAAGATTTACCTGGTCGTCAAGTGGTGAAAGTATTAATTATAATTATCTGAACAGACCAAGACGTCAGGATTTTTCAGGTATGTTGATGGAAAATGGAGCTGTTTATGCTGCGACAAAAGAAATTTTTATTAAAAATAAAAATCGATTAGGTGGAAAAATTGCAGTAGTTCACATGACTGAAGATACGTTATATGAGATTGATGAAATTGAAGACTGGACAGTTGTTGAGGAGTTGTTAAGAAATAGACTACATAGTCTTAAAGGAGTACCGCAAAAAATCAAATATATGGTTTTTGATGTTGATGGAGTCTTTACTAATGGTACTGTAGCTACTTCTTCAACAGGGGAGTTGTTTAAACAATTCTCGCTACGTGATGGAATGGGATTGGAGCTTTTAAGGTCTGAAGGAATTCAACCCATTGTTATGACTTCAGAAGATAGCCCTATTGTAGCTCAACGAATGAATAAATTAAACATTCAACATTTATTTCTTGGTGTTAAGGATAAGTTTTCTAGAATAAATAATTTTATATCAAAAAATAGAATCTCAAGATCAGAGCTTGCCTATGTAGGGGATGATATTAATGATTTAAGTAATCTAAGTGCTGTTGGATGGTCTTTTGCTCCAAATGATGCTATTGATATTGTCAAGTTGAATGTTGATATAGTACTTAATAATATAGGTGGAGATAAGGCTATTAGAGAAGCAATTGAATTTGTGATACGTGTAAATAAAAGATTTTAAGATTGGCTGTAAAGCCTCCAAAAAAAAAGATAATGAAACCAGCTAAAGTAATTGCAGAAATTGGATGTAACCATAAAGGAGATATAGAGATTGCAAAAGAATTAATAAAAGTAGCAAAAATATTTTGCAATGCAGATGTTGTTAAATTCCAAAAAAGAAATAATAAAGAGTTGTTAACAGAAGAGCAATATAACGCTCCTCATCCCAATCCGGCTAATTCGTATGGAGATACTTATGGTGCTCATCGGGAATTTCTTGAATTCAACTTGGAACAAAATCGTGAATTAAAAGAATATTGTGAAGAATTAGGCATTACATTCTCTACATCAACCTGGGATTTAACCTCTGCAAAGGAGATAGCTTCTTTAGAACCAGAATTAATTAAAATTCCTTCTGCTTGTAACAACAATTACGAGATGTTAGGCTGGTTGTGTGACAACTATAAAGGGGAAATACATGCTTCAACAGGAATGACCACTAAAGATGAGATTGAGGATTTGGTTTCATTTTTTGAAAGTAAAGGGCGTAATAATGATTTAGTACTTTATAATTGTACATCAGGTTATCCTGTACCCTTTGAGGATGTTTGTTTGTTAGAGATTACACGTTTAAAGGAAAACTATGGACATAGGGTGAAAGAAATAGGATTCTCGGGCCATCACTTGGGTATAGCTATTGATATTGCAGCTTATACGCTTGGTGCAACCTGGATTGAACGACACTATACGCTTGATCGTACATGGAAAGGAACAGATCATGCAGCTTCATTAGAGCCAGAAGGTGTTAGGCGTTTAGTGAGAAATTTAAAGGCAACATATAAAGCACTTAACTATAAGAATGTGGATATTTTAGATATTGAAATGGTGCAACGCAAAAAGTTGAAAAACCAGAAATAATAACAAAAAAAATATCTGACCAGTTGAGTAAGAATATATCTGGCAATACCCGTCTTGCAAAGAATACGCTGATGCTATACATCAGGATGTTGTTTGTTATGGGAGTTAATTTGTTTTCCGTGCGATTTGTACTGGATATTCTGGGTGCTGTCGATTATGGATTATACAATGTAGTTGCTGGAATCGTAACTATGTTTTCGTTTCTTAGTGGAACCATGACGTCTGCTACACAACGATATATTTCGTTTGAATTATCAAAAGACAATAAAGACAGATTAAAAGAAATCTTTAATCTGTCCTTGTTATCATATTTTGGGATTGCTTTTGCAGTGCTTATTATCGCAGAAACCATAGGACTTTGGTTCTTAAATACACAAATGGTTATTCCTTCTGATAGGGTAATAGCTGTTCAATGGGTTTACCAGGCTTCTGTACTGTCTTTTGTAATTTCGATGATGGGAACAACGTTTCTTTCTGAAATTATTGCCCATGAAAGAATGGGAGTTTTCGCATTGGCTAGCATAGGAGATATCATATTAAAATTAATGGTCATTTTTATTATCCCTTATATAAAAGGAGATTCATTAATAATTTATGCATTTCTTATTTCAATCATTACTTTACTTGTTCAGATATTTTACTTTTCGTATAGCCGTTTAAATTTCAATGAATGTAAGTTTAGAGTCACAAGAAATTGGCTGTTGTTAAAAGAAATGACCCATTTTGCATCCTGGAATATGATCGGTGCTCTTGCAAATATATTTAAATTACAAGGGGTTAATATTCTGCTAAATATATTTTTTAATCCTGTTGTTAATGCCGCCAGAGCTGTTGCAATGCAAGTGAATAGTGCTATCAATCAATTGGCTATTAATTTTTATATGGCAATAAGACCACAAATCGTTAAATCGTATGCAAGTGAGGAATTTAATAGATTAAATGAATTGGTTATAAAGGGATCTAAACTTGGTTTTTATTTGATGATGGTTTTATCGATACCTCTCTTGATAGAAACAGAATATATACTATCTCTTTGGTTAAAAGAGATACCACCTTATACAGTTGTTTTTTGCAGGTTGATGATATTCAATTCCTTAATTGATGTCTTTAATTATCCATTGGTAAATGCAATTCAGGCTTCAGGAAAAATTAGAAGATTTCAAATAATTGTTAGTAGTATAATTTTATCTAATTTGCCACTATCCTATATTTTATACAAGCAAGGATTCCCAGCTGAAACCGCTATGGTTGTTTCGTTAGTACTTGCTTTTATTGCTTTTATACCGCGCATATATTTTTCATATAAACAAGCAAAAATATCTTACAAATTGTTCATAAAAGATGTTTTACTTAAGACAATTCCTTTGTTTTTGGTTGTATTTCTAATTTCGCACTTAACTGTATACATAGATAAACCATCATTTTTACGATTAATAATAACGACTATTAGCTCGTTATTATTATCATTTATAAGCATATACGTTGTTGGGTTGTCGAAAGCTGAAAAAATATTTGTATTATCATTGATTAAACGTCGTTTCAGATGATTAAAAGGATCATAAAAAAACTGTATAGTAAGTTATATAATATTGTAAATAAAATTATTCAAAAGTTTAAAAGAATTATAGTAAAGTTTTTTAACAAAGCATATTCTATTCTTTTTACAAAACATATCAAATGTGAAGTTCGTGAATTATTTTTTCAACATAATTCAGAAAGAGACTTTCTTCGTTATGATATGATTGTTCGTTTGCTTGCTGTTGAGGATTATTTTAATAAAAATAATTTTGGATTTGATTTTTATAAAAGAATGCAGGCGAACAGAGTATCCAAAGAATGGGTTGATGAAAGTGTTGAACGATTTAAAAATCTTATTGATTCTTATCAAAAGGATGGGTATGATGAAACTTCTGAAATTGAGCTGGATAATAACCTAAATCTGATTGATGGGTCACATCGAATGGCATTAGCTTTATATAATGAAGAGGGGTTTATCTCGTGTAAGGTTCGACCGTTTAAACTAGAGGTAAATTATGGTATAGAATGGTTCATTGTAAATGGCTTCACACAGGAAGAAATTATGATTCTAAGGGAAAAATATAAGGAGCTTCATTCTAAATTAATTGTTCCTTTTACATGTACTATTTGGCCACCAGCACAAGCGTATTTTGAAGAAATATCAGAAAATCTAAGTTTATATGGAAGAGTTACGGAAGTTGAGGATTTTGAACTTACTCCACATAATTTCAAAGCCTTAACTAAGGGAATATATCATGTTGATGACATTGAGAATTGGAAAATAGAAAAAAAACTCCAGATGATGGGGTGTACTGAAAGTATGAAAGTAAGAATGGTGCAATTACAACTGGAGGAGCCTTCCTTTCGCTTAAAACAAACTAATAATAAAACGTTATCCAAGCAATGCGAAGTGATAAAACAAGTTATTCGAGGAGCATATAAAGGAAAAGTAGATAATTATTTTCATGATACTATTTTGCACATAGGCGATAACTTTTATCAAAATGAACACATATATAAATTATTTACCACCAAATTGGATATTAAATCAGTTTTAAATTCTATAGCTGAATTTAATTATGTAATTACAAAATTTGATGTACCCTATATGCCTTCAGATTTTCCGAATACATTTCCTATTGGAAAAGATTTGGATATTATATGTCTGAAGTTTGATTTTAAACAATTAACTCAAATGCTTTTGTTAAAACTTAAAGATTTGAATTCCGGACTTAGCTTACGTATTGTTAAAAAAAATAAATTTCATCATTTATACCGATTGGAGCTTAATAGTTATCTAATTTTTCAAATAGATGTTGCATGTGAACTAGATAGCATGTCTGATTTATTTATTGAAGACATGATAAAAGAAAGAGTATTTATAAGGGAGATACCTGTTCCTACTATAGATTATGAGTATATGATCAGAAGTAGCGAATTCCTAAAGCATCCTAATAAGAAGCACCATAAATTTTTTTTAGATAAAAATAGGGGCTTAGTTAATGATGATAATATTTCTAAATACGGTGGATTTTTATAACAAAAGTATTATACAATATCACTTAATGTTTAATATAAGATAATAAATGGGAAACATACCAAAAATTATCAACTTATTTAAGTTTGAAGAATACAATGTAAATTCTATTACACTACTAACTCAAACATCTGTTATACTTGGTAAATCTAAGCAATCATTGCTTAAAACATTTTTGGAAGTATTATATGTCTGTTTTGTTAAAAGGGTAAACTACTCATACAATAATACTTCCAAAGAAAAGGCGATTTTGTGTTTCGGTGTAGATGTAGAAAAAAGGAAAGATTTACGTCCCCTTTTTGATAATGTTATTAGTACTATTTCGGATAAACATATAATATATGAAGAAGAAGCTTTAGTTATAACAATAAATAATGCACTTAGTAATTTATTATGTGTATTTGTGTGGCTTATTCAGTTAAGAAAGTCAGACCTCAACTATTTAAGAAAACTTGTACTCATTCGTAAATTAATTGAGGTTTTACATCTGAAGCGTTTTATTGAAAAGAATAAGGATATTACTGATAAAACAGTTGCACTAGTAGTTTTTAATGACTCTTTACCTAGTGGTAATTTTATTGTGCAGTATTTCAAAAAGAGAAAGATTAAAACATCAACTCTGCAACATGGTATTGTTGTTTCTCCTAGAGAAGAAATAAATAATGTAGATTTTTCTGGATTAGAACTTCAAAACTCTAATAGTGATTATTTTTTAGCTTGGAATGAATTCACCCGAAAGGAAGCATTAAAAGCTGGTATGGAATCTGAAAAAGTTAAAGTGCTAGGAATAACCAGGTGTATTAATCTTGAAAATAAGGTTATTAATAATCAGGAAACAAATGTTTTCGGAGTTGTACTTGACGGTGAATTTACAAAAGAAAATAATCCGGTTTTAATTAAATTTGCAAAGGAAATTGCACAGTGTTTAGGAATGAAGTTTATAGTGCGGTTTCATCCACGTATGGATGTGCATTCATACGATAATTTATTAGATAATGATAATTGGCTATTAGAAGTTAGTGGAATAAATGAAGATATATATCAGTATATGAAGAAAGTGAGATTTTCTTTAATTGCTAATTCTACAGCATATATTGAAATGATTTTTATGCATCATATTGTTTATAAATATAATTCATTGATGGATAAATACGAATCAGTAAAATGGGGAACTTTTTCAAATATTGAAGAATTACTTAATAAATTAAACAGTCAAGAATCCAATCTAACTGAACAAAGCCATCTTTATCATGAATTAATTACTATTCCTAATATTAGAGAAAGTTATGCAAACTTTTTTCATGACTTCTATGATCTTTCCAAATGAAATTTATAAAATAATTTATTATGCTAAAGGAAAATAAATAATGGATGGTCTGAGTGCTTTAATATTTAATTCGATTGGTTTTATAGTTCTCTTTTTTTATAGTCTAAAAAAGGGGAATAATAATTTAGCATTAGCAGTAACCTCAATTTATACTCTTACTGCGTTATTTGCACCTTTTTATTATCAGATGCCTCTGGCAAATTTTAATAATATTACACTTTTCCCCTTTATTTTCTATATAGTTCTATTTGTAATTATCTCCTTACCTCTTTTAAAATTTGATCGTTTTACGAGTTATGATCTTAAATATAATATGAAAGTTATAAATTGGGTATGCTTAATTGCATTAGTTGTTAGTATACTACCATTTATTGAATTGATTATTAAGTTGCCCTCCCTCTTATCTGGGAATGTCTCTGCCAATTTTTCTGCCGTGCATGATGCAAGGAGTGATTCGGAAGTGGCAATGTATCGATTTAGATTTTCATTTTTATCGACAATTTTGTATCGTTTAGTTCTAATATTAAATGAATTTTCAATTTTAGTACTATTTGTTTTAATCAAAGAAAAGAAATTAATATCTTATAAAGGATTAGGTATAATATTGGTTATACTTGTTAAGAACCTTTACTATTTCGTAAATTCAAGTAGGTCTTCATTATTATGGACCATGTTATTGTTTGGTGTTGCCTATTTATTGTTTTTGCCAATATTGGACAAAAGTTTAGTTAAAAAAATTAAGAAAATTGGGTTTGTTTTAATCAGTCTTGTTTTTGTTATGCTTTTGACAATTACTTTAGCCAGACAAAACCATTATAGTGAAATGAGAGGATCAGACTTTACACTCGCATATTTTATTGTCAGATATGCAGGAGAAGGATTTCTGAATTTTAATGAATATTGCTTCAATCTTAACACACACTTATTTGGCCAATATACCATGCACTCTTTACGAGAAATGTTGGGTATGACAACCATTGACTGGAGTATGAATGGGATTTTAAAAGTAGGAACCAGTATAGGTGCTCCAACTATGCAATTTTATACCTTTCTGGGATTTTTTATTTTTGATTTTGGACCCTTGGTAACGTTTGTTTTATGGACAGTTCTTTCTATTTATACATATAATTTTATTGTTCGTAGTCAGTTCAGTTTTAGTAATCTTTTACTTTTTTTTACTTATATAAAAATCCTTATTACAGGGACTACTATTTATATGTATTCAGGTGCTGGTTCTTTATATATTCCTCTGATATTAATTATTAGCTTTATATTAAAGCTTTTTAAGATGTAGCTACTGTGAGCATATTTTAAGCTCGAAAAAAACTAAAGAAAAGAGTACATTATATAAGAAATACTTAGCATATACATTGTAAATATTATTAACTGTAAAAAGTATCTAATCAAATTAAATATTACATGAATAGTATAAGTACATTAATTTATAAATCAGGTTATTTTTTGTGGAAGGCTAGATACTTTGTGTCCATTATTTATAATAAGATAAAGTTTAAAATATTACTTGGAAATAATTGTAGTTTTGATATCAAAATAGCAGGAGTTGTTAACGTTCGTTTAGTTAATAAGAAATCCACAATTAGTATTGGTAAGAAATTTATTTCTTTAAATGGTAATTTTTATAATGCATTAAGTAGAGACTCCAGAGGTTCTATTTTAGTTGAAGAAAACGGAAAGCTTATAATTGGAGATTATTCGGGAATGTCTTCAGCGGTTATACGAGTTAGCGATACTGTAAAAATAGGAAATCATGTAAATGTTGGAGCGGATACTATGATCATGGATACTGATGGTCATGCTTTAAATCATTTGGATCGAAGAACTAGAGGTATAAAAGACTCTACGAATACTAAATCTGCACCAATATTTATTGAAGATGATGTTTTTATAGGAGCTCGTTCGATAATTATGAAAGGAGTAACAATTGGAGCTCGTTCAATTATCGGCGCAGGAAGTGTAGTTGTAAAAAGTATTCCACCTGATTCAATCGCAGGAGGAAATCCTTGTAAGGTGATTAAACAAATAATTTAAAAATGACTTTCAATCCAAAAATATCAATTATAACAGTTTGCTTCAATAGTGCAAAGTATATTGAAGAGTGTTTATTAAGTGTAATTAATCAGTCTTATCCTAATAAAGAATATATAATTATTGATGGAGGATCAGTTGATAATACTTTACAAATCATTGATAAGTATAAAGAGCATATTGATTACTTTATCTCAGAGCCTGATAAAGGAATAAGCGATGCGTTTAATAAAGGAATAAAAGCTGCAACAGGCGATTTAATTGGAATTTTAAATTCTGATGATTTTATGAACCCTAATGCATTACAAAAAATTGCAAGTTACTATAGTCCTCAAATTGATATTTACAGGGGGCACTCCATCACCTGGGATGAAAAACTAGATCTAAAATTCACCAGTTATCCAAATGATAAATTTGGTTTAATACCATTTGAACCTCGTATTTGTCATGAGTCAGCATATATTAGTAAAAAAGCATATGATAAGTATGGACTTTATAAAGCAGACTTAAAGTATATGATGGATTTGGATTTATTTATACGGATGTATAATAATGGTATACGATCTAAATTTATTGATGTATCTATAATTACTTTCCGAATTGGAGGAACTTCTTCTGCACCAGAGAAATATCTAAAAGAAGAGCGGAGGAGAATAATACTCGAAAATGGAGGAAGTAAATTTCAGTCAATTATATATATAAATTATTTTAAGTTAAGGTATGTAACCAAAAAAATTATGGATCTAATTGGAGGAAGTATTAAATACAAACTGAAATATAAGTAAATTATGAAGAAAGTATATAGTTATTCATACTTTAAAAATAATATGCCTGAATGGAAACGTAAAAAAGATCCGGTATTATCTAGAATTTTTTACAGACCAGTTGCTTTCTTTTTTGCCGCTAAGATGGCTAATATGAGAATCTCAGCCAACAGTGTTTCGTACTTTTCTGCCATAATAGGTATAATTGGCAGCTTTCTATTTTTAATTGATCATTATTATTGCAGGATAGGAGGAGCTATTTTTATAAATATATGGTTGATTCTTGATTGTGTTGATGGTAACCTTGCAAGATCTTATAAAAAACAAGCCTTTGGTGAATTTGCTGATGGAATTAGTTCCTACTTATTAGTTGGATTTTTATGTACCTCGATTGGTTTTTCAGTATATCAAACTGGAGGCGTGATATTAAGTAAAGGTATACCTTGGGTTATTCTATTAGGAGCATTTACCTCAAGTGGAGATTCTTTAATGCGATTAATTTATCAAAAGTATCGTAGCGAATTAGTAAAGCTTGAGAATGCAAATTTGGTAGAAAAAGAGGAAGATGTAAGAAATGACCATAGTAAAGTAACGAGTCTTAAAGTTAGAATTGAAGCCGAGTTCGGAATTGGAGGTTTTCTACCATTGTTCATTCTTGTAGGTGTAATTTTTAATTTTTTAGACATTGTATTAATCTATTGTTTTCTGTACTATTTTTTCTCTTTTTTAGTTTCATCTCTTATTTTTATAAATAAAGCCATTCAAACAAGTAAAGAATTAGAATCTACTGATACACTATGATAAAAGTAATTACTTTTGGTACTTATGATCTTTTACATCAAGGACATATTAATCTTTTAAAGCGAGCAAAAGAGTTGGGTGATTACCTTATTGTGGGTGTTACTTCGGATACCTTTGATAAAGAGAGAGGTAAGCTAAATGTACGAAACAATCTCTTGGAAAGAATTGAGGCTGTTAAAAAAACAGGATTAGCAGATAAAATTATAATAGAAGAGTATGTTGGTCAAAAGATAGATAATATACAACGTTATGGTGTTGATATTTTTGCTATAGGATCAGATTGGGAAGGAAAATTTGATTATTTGAAGGAATATTGTAGTGTGAAATATCTTCCTAGAACTAAAGGGATATCTAGTACAATGCTTCGAGAAGAAGATCAGATTTCATATAAATTAGGAATTATTGGTACAGGACGTATTGCAACACGCTTCATCCCTGAAATCAAATATGTTCAAGGAGTACAAGTTGTTGCTGTATTTAATCCCAAAGAGAAAGAAGCAAGCCAATTTGCTAGGGATCATGATATTCCCTTAAGCTTTAGTTCATTCAATTCTTTTATCAAGGAAGTCGATACAGTATATATCGCATCTCCTCATTTAACACATTATCAATATTGTAAAGATTGTCTATTGAATAGTAAGCATGTACTGTGTGAAATTCCATTTGTACTCTCAGGTAATGAGGCTCGTGAACTTTACAAATTGGCGGAAGAAAAAGGTTTAGTGTTAATGGAAGCAAGTAAAACAGCTCATTCTCCTGCCTTCAATCATATGGTTATGCTTATCAAGAGTGGAGTGATAGGGGAAGTTGTTGATATTGACTCATCATTATCGAAACTTACATTTGATGAGCATTTGCGTGAATTAAATCCTAATATGGCAGGTGGAAGTCTTACTGAACTAGGGTCTTTATCTTTACTGTCGATTATAAAAATCTTAGGTAAGGATTATAAATCTGCTAATTTCTTCTCTCGTATTAAAAATGGAGTAGATATTTATACAAAGGGTATAATAGCTTATGATAATGCAGTTGCTTCTATAAAATTAGGATTAGGTGTTAAAACAGAAGGGAATTTAGTTGTGTCTGGTACAAGAGGGTATGTTTATGTACCTGCTCCTTGGTGGAAAACAGAATATTTCGAATTACGTTATGAAGACCAAAATAAGAATAAAAAATACTTTTACTCTTATGAAGGTGAAGGTCTACGTTATGAAATTCAGGAATTTGTTTCTTGTATAACAAATAATCGCCTAAGTTCTTTTAAACTTGGAAGAAAAGAGTCTGCAGTAATTGCAGATATTATTGAACTTTATAGAGAAGGTAATAACTTAACCTTAATTTCTTAACTTTAGTATGAAAGAAGTATAAGTTTTCGAGGGAATAATAATTAAAAAAGAATAAAGGCAAAATTCTTTGTTGCCAAATTAAACGATTATTGATTAATATACTATATTGAAAATTAACATTTTATTAATTGTAAATGCCCAAAATATTACATGTAGGCCAAATGATTGGCGGTTTAGAAATCTATATACGTAATGTAATTGTAAATTCGGATATTCAATTTGATTTTGTGATTGTTAGGGGAGAAAAAGATAATTCAGCTCCTATAAAAAAAGATGGTACATATATTAAGGAATTTAAGGTTAAATTGTTTCGTAAACTTAATCCCATAATAGACCTTTTATGTATAATACAGATTGTTAGAATTGTTAAAAAAGAAAAACCAGATATAATTCATTGTCATAGTGCTAAGGGAGGTTTTGTTGGTCGAGTTGCAGGTTTTTTGACCAATACAAGAACCTTATATACTCCTCATGCTTTTTCATTCCTTTCAACAGAAAAAAGACTTATACGATTTTATTATATTTTCATGGAACGTTTTCTAAAGTTAAATTCTTATTTATTAGCTTGTTCCAACTCAGAAAGAGAATTAGGTATAAATGTGGTCGGTTATAAAGAAAAAAAAGCACTATTGTGGTCTAATGCAGTTCCAGATGCTTCTATAAACTTAAAAGGTAATAAAAACGAGATTAATGATTCTTTTTCATGTTATATTGGGCGACCATCTTTTCAAAAGAATACCTTCTTTCTCATCGACGTGA
Organism: uncultured Saccharicrinis sp.; assembly: GCA_963666825.2. Lineage (GTDB taxonomy): Bacteria > Bacteroidota > Bacteroidia > Bacteroidales > Marinilabiliaceae > Saccharicrinis. The sequence continues at coordinate 5,804,352 of OY763044.2, forward strand.
TAAAAGAAGTAGTTAAGGTTATTCCAAATTTTAAAATTTACCTTTTAGGTGTAGGTTATCATTCTCCAGATTTATCAAAACTAAAAAAGTTGATTTATAAAAATAATTTGGATAATGCTATCATATTGGTTCCTTGGGTTTCCCAAGATGAAGTATTGAACTATGTCAATAATTCTTGCTTTTACCTTAGTGTTTCTAGATATGAAGGATTACCTCTTTCAATACTAGAAGCAATGTCTCTTAGTAAACCTATAATTGCGTCAAAGGTTCCTGGGAATATTGATTGCGTTGCAAATGACGAAAATGGATATGTTTTACCTTTAGATACTTCCATTTTTGTATCAAGGATTGTTGAGATGTGGAAATATAGTGATAAAAGAGATTCTTATGGGACAAAATCAAGACATCGCTTTTTAAATGATTTTGATATTACTAAGAAGATTAAACTCCTAGAAAAAATTTATATAGATTTGAGCAATCCTTTTTAATTTTAATAAATTGAAGTTTTTTATACAAACAAACCTTAAATATTGTTTTGGAAATGATGTGTTAAGCTGTCATTTCAGAAGATAATGTATATCTTATAATATTAATTTTAACAGTTATTAATGAATTTTTAATCAAAGAATAGAATGTCAAATCAAAAAGTTGCTTTAATCACAGGAGTCACAGGACAGGATGGTGCATACCTAGCTGAATTTTTATTAAAAAAAGGGTATATAGTTCACGGTATCAAACGTAGATCATCATTATTTAATACAGATCGTATTGATCATTTATATCAGGACCCACATGTTGAAAATCGTAATTTGATCTTGCATTATGGTGATTTAACAGATAGTATGAACCTAACCCGAATTATTCAGGAGGTACAACCTGATGAAATTTATAATCTGGCTGCAATGAGCCACGTTAAAGTTAGTTTCGATACACCTGAGTATACAGCTAATGCAGATGGTATTGGAACTTTAAGAATATTGGAAGCCATTCGTTTATTAGGTTTAGATAAAAAAACCAGAGTTTATCAAGCTTCAACATCTGAATTATATGGTTTGGTACAAGAAGTTCCTCAATCGGAGAAAACACCTTTTTATCCAAGAAGCCCTTATGCAGTTGCTAAAATGTATGCATATTGGATTACTGTAAATTATAGAGAGGCCTATGATATTTTTGCATGTAATGGTATTTTATTTAACCATGAAAGTCCTTTGCGTGGAGAAACTTTTGTAACAAGAAAAATTACACGTGCAGTTTCTAAAATTGCTTTGGGTATGCAAGATTGCCTATTCTTAGGTAATATGAATTCAAAACGTGACTGGGGACATGCCAAAGATTATATTAAGGCCATGTGGTTAATTCTTCAGCAGGAGAAAGCTGAGGATTATGTAATTGCAACTGGAGTAACTACAACGGTTCGTGATTTTGTAAAAATGGCCTTTGGAGAAGTTGGAATTGACCTTGAGTTTTTTGGTGAAGGTGAAAATGAAATTGGTAAAGTAAAGGCTTGTAATAATCCGGAGTATCAGGTTGAAATTGGTACAGAAGTGGTAAAAGTAGATCCTAGATATTATCGTCCTACTGAAGTAGATCTTCTTATAGGTGATCCAACTAAGTCTAAAGAGAAATTAGGATGGGAACCAGAATATGATTTAGCCGGTTTAGTTAAAGATATGATGGAGTCGGATGTGAAGTTGATGAAGAAAGACAGATATTTAAGAGAAGGTGGTTATGAGACATTAAACTACTTTGAATAATTTAGGAAAATAAGAATCAATGAATAAAGATTCAAAGATATATATTGCAGGTCACAAAGGTCTTGTTGGTTCAGCGCTTTGGAAGGTTTTAACAGAAAAAGGTTATTCTAATTTAAGTGGTAGAAGTAGTTCCGAACTTGATTTAAGGGATGCTCAGGCTGTTGAGTCCTTTTTTGAAAAAGAAAAACCTGAGTATGTAATTCTTGCTGCGGCAAAAGTAGGTGGTATAGTTGCCAATAATACTTATAGGGGAGAATTTATATATGAAAATTTGATGATTCAGAATAATGTGATTCATCATGCTTATAAATCAGGTGTTAAAAAGTTGTTGTTCTTAGGATCAACATGTATCTATCCTAAAGAAGCCCCTCAGCCAATGAAAGAGGACTGTTTATTAACGTCAACCTTGGAATATACAAATGAGCCATATGCAATAGCTAAGATTGCAGGAATTAAAATGTGTGAATCATATAATATTCAGTATGGAACTAATTTTATTTCTGTAATGCCAACCAATTTATATGGTCCAAATGACAACTTTGATCTAGAAAAATCTCATGTTTTACCTGCATTAGTGCGAAAAAATCATTTAGGTAAATGTTTAGAGTTAAATGATTGGGATGCAATAAGGAACGATTTTAACAGAAATCCAATAGAAGGAATTTCTGGAAAAGGGTCAAAAGAAGAAATCTTAGGAATGCTGGATAAATATGGCATACGTAAAGTTGAGGATAAAGTGCAGATTGAAATATGGGGAACAGGTACTCCAATGAGAGAGTTTTTATGGTCAGAGGAAATGGCATCTGCTTGTGTTTATGCCATGGAGCAGATTGATTTCAAGGATACTTATGTTGATGGTAAGGAAATAAGAAATACGCATATTAATATAGGTACGGGAAAGGAAGTGTCTATTAAACAGTTGGCAGAAACAATAAAGGATAAAGTTGGGTTTAATGGAGTTTTGTATTTTAATACAGATAAACCCGATGGAACTATGCGAAAATTGACTGATCCTTCAAAAATTCATGATCTTGGATGGCATCATAAAATTGAAATTGAAGAAGGAATTGAGAAAATGTACCAGTGGTATACTTCTGCTTAATAAATAATATAAATTTTTAATTAATTATAGAGCTCACTATTTTTATGGTGAGCTTTTTTCGTTCGTAGTTTTGTTAATTAACCTGATTTTATGAATTTTCGCGTAGTTTTTCTAGAGGTATTTTTTATTGTACTCCTAAAATCTTCAGTATTATCTCAAAGTAGGTTCAATATAGGTATAGAGTCGCAATATTTACAGTCAACTAATGATAAATTACAACCTCATTATCAATATTCAAATAAATGGGGTATTATAGATCAGTTCGATAATTCTCAAGGAATTTTAATAGGCAACCTTGATTGTTCTATTTTGAATAAAAAGGGAATCTCATTAAATACATGTATTACTGGTGTGTTAAAAAACAAAACAAAAGAGAGTTTTTTACACGAGATTTATTTAAATGCAAAATTTTTACATTTCATTGACCTGAATATAGGTAAGCAAGCATGGTCTCCTTTATCATCTCATGATGATTTAATTGTTGGAGGTTTTATGAGAAATGCAAATGCTCGTCCTGTACCCCGGATTCAAATAGGAATGTTTGATTATCAGATTGTTCCTTTTTTTAATGAGCTTTTTTCGATAAAAGGAGGTCTGTCACACGGAATTTTAGATGATGAAAGACTTAAACTTGGAAAAGACAATGAAGCTAAGAATGTTCAAATACATGAAAAGTGGCTATATGTAAAATTGAATAAAATGAATTTACAACCTTATATCGGATTGTTTCATGGGGCATTGATGGGAGGAGAGAGAGCTAATGGAGATAAAATACCAGTTGATTATTGGTCTACTTTTTTAGGTACTGGAGGTTCAAAAATTACAACAATAGATGCTACAAATGCTATTGGTGCACATGATGGTTATTGGGATGTTGGTTTGGATTATTATTCTAAATTATTTAATGTTCATTTTTATATTCAGAAACCATTTGCAGATAAGACAGGTTTACTTTTATATAAGCTAAGGAATAAGGATTATAAAATTGGAGCATTTGTCGAGTTAAAGACGGTCAGAAGGATTAAAAATATTTCATTAGAAATATTTAGAACTGATTATCAAGCTGGTTATGGCTTGCCAGATCCTTTATATCCCAAAGGGCATCCTAAAGCAGGGCAAATAATATGGTTGGAAGAAATTGAAAACTACGATGAGTTTATGCTCGAGGTTTTTAATGAGATTACTAATGGTTATGATAAATCAGATGTAAGAAATTATATGATCGAGCTTTTAGATTATGGTTATGATTACGGAGGAAGAGATGATTATAATAACAACGGATTGTATTACAATGGATGGACATATTATGGACATCCAATGGGTATGCCTTTATATCATACTTACTATATGGCTAAAGCATATGCGCCAGACTGGGAGCCAAATAATGACGTAATTTTCGTTAATAATAGAGTGAAAGGCTTTCATATTGGAATTGAGGGTGAATTATTTAATAGTTTAGATTACATATTAAAATCTACTTATTCAAAAAATTACGGAAGTTATGGAGAGGAGTATATTAAAAGACATAGTTGGGAAAAGGATCCTGAGTTCTTTTATAAAGGAGGGAAATCGCAATGGTACTCAAATTTAAGTTTTTTTTATAGTAATAAGAATTGGGGAAATTTGAATTTTAAAACATCAATATCATATGATATTGGTGAGTTATATAGTGCTTTCGGGATTATGTTTGGATTAGAAGTTCAGGTAAATTAACTATCTTTGTGCTACTCTAAAACAAAAATACACTAACACAATATGTTGAGAAAAAAAGAGGAAGTCATAAATAACTTTCTTGCATTTATCGAAGTTGTAATTGCATGGTTGTCTTTTAATTTGTCCTTATTTATATATTTTGGACATTTTTCTTTTATTAAATATAAAGATTCAATAATTCTTCATCTTGTTATTGCTCTCTTTTGGTATTTATTAGGGAAGTATTTTCGATTGGCTCAGGTACATCGTTCAAGGCCTTATTCAGCAATTTTATTCAATTGTTTAGCAATGGTAATTTCGGGTGCTTCAATACTTGGATTGTCAGTCTTATTTTTTAATTTGTATTATATTGGTTTTGAACCTTTAATTTATTTCGCAGTCATTAATTTAATATTGATGTTTGGATTTAAAATGGGGATTTATACCTATTTTAAAAGAGCGAGGTTACATGGAAAGAATTCAAGAGCAATAGTAATTGTAGGAGATTATACCGCTGCATCCTTTATTGAGCAGGTTATAAAGTATAAAGAATGGGGGTATAAAATAGTTAGTATAATTGGAGATGAAGTATTGTCTAATACTTATGGAGAAATTGCTCCAATTCTTGAGCCGAACTATGATGTAGCTTCATTATTGGAGAATAAATCTATCGATGAAGTTATTTTCATTAAACAACATATGGATGTTGAGGAGGTGGAAGATTTAGCTCATGCTTGTTCTGAAGTTGGAGTTATTTTCAGAATGTACTCACCCTTTTTTAATATGTTAAAGAGTAAGGCACATATTCATCATTATGGAACTATGCCTTTATTAACTATTGCAAATATACCGACTGATTATTTGGCAATTAAAGCAAAAGCAATATTTGATTTTGTGTTTTCGTTCTTAGTTATTGTCTTGGCGTCGCCAGTTTTTATAGTGTTATCATTGATTGTTAAGTTTACTTCAGATGGACCAGTGTTCTTTAAACAGAAAAGAGTAGGACTAAGAGGGCGTAAGTTTTTTGCGTATAAATTCAGGACTATGGTAGTGAATGCGGAGGAGCTTAAAGCTAAATTGATGGAAGATAATGAGATGGATGGTCCGGTATTTAAAATGAAAAATGATCCGCGTATTACAAAAGTGGGCCGATTTTTGCGTAAGACAAGTTTGGATGAATTACCTCAGTTTTTTAATGTGTTAATGGGGGATATGTCTATAGTTGGTCCGAGACCTCCTGTTCCTCAGGAAGTAAAGGAATATGAACGTTGGCAATTGAGGCGATTGTCAATGAAGCCAGGAATTACATGTACATGGCAGGTGTCTGGTAGAAATGAGATCACCTTTGAGGAATGGATGAAAATGGATATGGATTATATAGATAACTGGTCATTGAAATTAGACTTTGTTATCTTTCTGAAGACAATTCGGACCATGATTAAAGCCGACGGTCATTAATTGATAAGATGATAAAAAATAAATTACATAATATTAAGATAAAGGAGCAGGCTATTGGGCTGTTCCTTTTGTTTATTTTGGTTGTTGGTTGCAATTTTGACAATCAGCTTCCTAAAGGATTTCCAAAAGAAAAAGAATTTGCAAATATTCTTGCGGATGTTCATTTTACTGAATCAGCTATATCTCAAATGAGGTTAAGAGGGGTAAGTATTGATGAGGTTTCAAATGGCTGTTATCATACGGTGTTATCAAAATATAATCTTACAGAGGAAAAGTTCGATACTATTGTGGCTTGGTACACAAATCAACCTGAGTTATACTCAAAAGTGTATGATGAGGTAATAGCCATTTTAACCGAAAAAGAATCAAGATGGCAATTGGAAGTTAAAGAAATAAAGGAAGAAGTTGACCGTTTAAAAGCGTTAAAAGAAGCTCGTAATATTTGGGATAAAAATAATCGGACAATAGCAATAGATGAAAAGGATACATTTGATAGAAGGGTTCCTTTTTCTCTAGATGTTGATACGATTAAAGATGCCGGATATAGAATTAGTGCTTTTTATCAATTTCTTAAAGGGAATATGGTTAGGGATGTTGAATTAGAAATTATAGCAATGTTTGAAGATAGTACTTTGGATACTATTAACTACAAAATTCCAGTATCATTTGGAAGCCGGAAATCTGAAGTAAATATTATTTCAGATGATTCACTGAGTATCTTAAATCTTCATGGGTATATGTTAAACCATGATACCGATGATGTTGTAAATGCCAGAATAAAAAATATTGAGTTTGAATATTTGCCATTTAATGAAGATTCGGTCATTACAGATAAACAAGAGGATTTAGTACTTGAAAAATGAGAAAAATAGCTGCTCATTATATTTTAAGAGCTGATGGTTCGGTTGGGAAATTTCCTATAGTGGAATTTGATAATGAAGGAGTAATTCTAAATATTAGGGAAAGAGAAAAGTTTTTGGAGGAACCTTCTCTTGAATTGGTAAATGGTTTTTTATGTCCTGGGTTTGTAGATGTTATTCCAGATGAAATTTTTGGTTTAGATGAAATCGAAATAAAAAAATATTTAAATCGGCAGGTTATTGCTGGGGTAAAAGTTTTATGCGCATCTCAAAATAATATCTCAATTCTATCTAAAGTAAAACCCAAAGAAATTATTCTTATTCTTGCGAATAATGAGTTATTGCAAAAAACATCTGTTTTAAAACCTCTATTTACAGAGTTGAAAGAGAAGCATGCTGGCTTAGAATTATTGAATAAATATACTTCAGAACATGCTGTCATGTATAATGTTAGTTCTGAGTATGGAAGTATCGAGATTGGTAAAAAACCTGGTATCATTGCCATTTCTGGTATGAAATACGAATCAATGACTTTAACAGAGACTTCTAAAATTAAGTTGATCATATAATTTTTATGGATAGTTTATTAAAAATTGCTATTTACGCTTCAATAGAGGCTGGTAAAGCAATATTGGATATTTACGAAACTGGTGATTTTGGTGTAGAATTGAAATCAGATAACTCACCTTTAACTCTTGCGGATAAAGCTGCCCATGATGTAATAGAGCAACATTTAATAAAAACAGATTTGCCTATATTAAGCGAAGAGGGTAAACATGAAAAGTATGAAGTAAGAAAAGGTTGGACGCAACTTTGGGTGGTAGACCCAATAGATGGAACAAAAGAATTTATTAAGAAAACGGGTGAGTTTACTGTAAATATAGCTCTTGTTGAAAATAATTATCCAAAATTTGGAGTGGTTTTTATTCCTGCTTCTGGAGTATTATATTTTGGAGGACAAGCAACATATTCTTACAAACTGCAATTGGATAAAAACTGGAGAAGTGTTGAAGCTGAGACTTTGGATTTTAGTATCTCTGAAAAATTGCCATTGGAGAAAGGTTCTGATAACTTAAAGGTAGTAGCAAGTGTAAGTCATCTATCTAAAGAAACGGAAGACTTTGTTGATGTTTTAAAGAAGGAGTTTGGAGAAACAGAATTTATGTCGGTGGGAAGTTCAATTAAAATATGTAAAGTAGCCGAAGGAAGTGCTGATGTGTATCCGAGATTAGGGCCTACAATGGAATGGGATACTGCAGCCGGACAGGCTGTAGCTGAAGGGGCTGGGAAAATATTTATCAACTGGAAATCAAAAGAGCGCTTTGATTATAATCGAGAGGATCTATTAAATGATTGGTTTGTTGTTGCAGGGGAGAAAATTCAAAAAGACCAATTAAAGCTACTGATTTCTAATTCAAAATTCTGATTTGCTATTATTTATTCACTTCATATGTTTAAATAATTACAATTTGTTGTAGAACACTTCGTTATTTCACTTTAAATTTTAATTTTTTCTTACCTTTGTGGCGCTAAATAATTTAAGGATTATTTAGATGCTTATAAGAATATTTAATTTTTTAAAAACCATATAATTTTTATTGACATGCCTGCAATTGATACTTACAATTTTTCAGGAAAAAAGGCAATTATCCGTGTGGATTTCAATGTGCCTTTAAATGATAAATTTGAAATTACTGACGATACTCGTATAGTTGCTGCACTTCCAACAATTAACAAAGTGTTAGCTGATGGTGGAGCTGTAATTTTAATGTCACATTTAGGTCGTCCTAAAGGTGAAGTACAAGAAAAATTTTCATTAAAGCACGTTGTAGCTCACTTATCTGCTAAATTAGGTGTAGATGTAAAAATGGCTCCTGACTGTGTTGGTGCAGAGGTTAAGGCTATGGCTGATGACCTAAAAATGGGTGAAGTTATGTTATTGGAAAACTTACGTTTTCACAATGAAGAAACTAAAGGTGATGAGGCATTTTCTAAACAATTAGCAGAATTAGCTGATGTTTATGTAAACGATGCTTTCGGAACTGCTCACCGTGCACATGCTTCTACAACAATTATTGCTCAATATTTTGAGGATAAAATGGCTGGTTTCTTATTAGATAAAGAAATTAAGTTTTTAGGTGGTGCTGTTGCAAATCCAGTTAGACCATTTGTTGCTATCGTAGGTGGTGCGAAAGTTTCTGGTAAATTAGAGGTGTTAAAGTCGTTAATTGAAAAAGTAGATACTATTTTAATTGGTGGTGGTATGGCATATACTTTCCTTAAAGCTCAAGGTCACTCAATTGGTGGTTCTTTGGTTGAGGATGATTTAATTGATACAGCAAAGCAAATTTTAGTAGATGCTGAAGCTAAAGGAGTTAAATTTATGTTGCCAACAGATAACTTAGCAGCTGATAAATTTGATAATGATGCAGATGTACAGGTTGTTGGTGTTGAGATTCCAGAAGGAAGAATGGCTCTTGACGTAGGTCCGGAAACTGTTAAGGCTTATTCTGCTGAAATCGCAAGTGCTAAAACAGTAGTTTGGAATGGTCCTATGGGATGTTTTGAAATGCCAACTTTTGCAAAAGGTACATTTGGTGTATGTGAGGCTGTTGCTGCTTCAGATGCTATCTCGATTATTGGTGGTGGTGATTCTGTTGCTGCTGTAAATCAAAGTGGATTAGCTGATAAAATGAGTCACATTTCTACAGGAGGTGGTGCTTCTCTTGAATATTTAGAGGGTAAAGTTCTTCCAGGAGTAGAAGCTGTTTCTTAATAATATAATAGCAATAAAATATTATTAACCCGCAAGGTTTTCTTGCGGGTTTTTTTGTGTCAAATTTTTTATCTCAGAATCCTACTTTCCTTTATCTTTGCGTGAAATTTAATTTTAAGTACAATGTTGATCATATATAATACAGGAATATTTCTTTATAATCTAGCTATACGTTTGTTTTCATTGTTTAATAATAAAGCTCGCCTGCTATTGTCAGGAAGAAAAGATACTATGGCAGCAATTAATAAGCTTGATCTTAAAGAAAAAACTATATGGGTACATTGTGCATCCTTGGGAGAGTTCGAACAAGGCAGACCTCTGATAGAGTCAATAAAAAAGAAAAATCAGGATAAAATTATTGTTTTGACATTTTTTTCACCTTCAGGTTATGAAGTAAGGAAAGATTATGAACTGGTAGATTATGTCTTTTATTTACCGTCAGACAGAAAGGGTAATGTTAAAAAGTTTGTAGATGCTATTAATCCTGATGTAGCTATTTTTGTGAAATATGAATTCTGGTTTCATTATTTAAAATACTTGAATATTCAGGGAATAAAAACCTATATTATCTCTGCAATATTCCGACCTGAACATGCATTCTTTAAATGGTATGGTGGATGGTATGCAAAAATGCTGCAGTATTTTACAAAATTATTTGTTCAGGATGAAGAATCAGGAACTTTACTTAAAAACATCGGTGTGGATCATTTCCAAATTTCGGGAGATACTCGTTTTGATAGAGTTTGGGAAATTGCTCAGGCATCAAAAGAATATCCTGAGTTAAAAGAGTTTTCAGAAGGTTTTAAGGTTCTTGTGGGAGGTAGTTCGTGGCCTGTAGGAGAAAGTTTGATTGCTGAATACTTAAAGGTAAATACAGATATAAAATTACTTCTGGCACCTCATGAAATTCATGATGCCCATATAAAACAAATTGAAGATATTTTGCCTGTTGAATCAGTGAGGTATACTCAAATAAAAGGTGCGGATTTAAAATCAATTAGGGTTTTAATTGTTGATACTATGGGTATGTTATCTTCTATGTATCGTTATGGAGATGTTGCGTATATAGGTGGTGGATTTGGTAGTGGAATACATAATACAATTGAGGCATCCACTTTTGGATTGCCTGTTGTTTTTGGGCCTAATTATAAAAAATATAAAGAGGCTTGTGATCTTATTGAGGTTGAAGGCGGTTTCTCTGTTTCAAGCCAATCTGAATTTAATTCGATCATGGATAGGTTATTTTCTGATTCTAACTTTTTAAAAGGAACTTCTGAGGCTTCATCTACTTATGTTAAAAAAATGAGAGGTGCAACAGAACAGATAATCAGTGAGATAGATGAGTATATCTAGGCTATTGTTAGTTTTGTGTTGAAATTCTGTTAATTAACATTCCAATTTTCAAACCTAATATTCCAATATTAGGAAAAATGATTTTTACTTGTAATTCATAAACAAAATCTTTGTATATAATCAAGGATTCGGACTTTCCAATTAGTGGACTTTAAAAAATCTAAATTGTTAATAAAAAAATCTTTTTTGGACAACTTTTGATTTTTTTTAAAAGTGTAATATGTTGATATGCAGTAATTAGGCATTTTGAAATGGATAACTTTCGTATGTGTTCATAAGTATTTCTTGTCTGAAAAGCATCTCTTTTCTAATTTTACATTCATAGATAATAAAGCGCAAATAAAATATAACCACTAGGTATTTAGTTACTTAAAAAATTAAAAGACTATGGCAGTTTCACAAATCGAGCAAAAAGTGGAGGAATTAAAGAAAATTTATACAAATGATGAAGCGTACAATGCCGCTTTAAAATATTTTAAAGGAGATGAGTTGGCTGCTCGTGTCTGGGTAAATAAATATGCATTGAAAGATTCGGATGGAAATATCTATGAATTAAATCCGGATGATATGCATAGAAGATTAGCGAAGGAGATTGCTCGAGTTGAAAAAAAGTACCCAAATCCAATGACAGAAGATGAGTTATTCGATTTGTTTAAAGATTTCAAATATATCGTACCTCAAGGGGGGCCTATGGCTGGAATAGGAAATCAATTTCAGATTGCATCTTTATCAAACTGTTTTGTAATTGGCAATAATGGAGCTTCTGATTCATATGGTGGTATTATGAAGATTGATCAGGAACAAGTGCAGTTGATGAAAAGACGAGGTGGAGTAGGTCATGATTTATCGCATATTCGCCCTAAAGGATCACCAGTAAAAAATTCGGCCCTTACATCTACTGGTATTGTTCCATTTATGGAGCGTTACTCAAATTCAACTAGAGAGGTAGCCCAGGATGGAAGAAGAGGAGCTTTGATGTTAAGTGTGTCTATTAAACATCCGGATTCTGAGTCTTTTATTGATGCAAAATTAGAGCAAGGTAAAATTACCGGCGCTAATGTATCTGTAAAAATTGATGATGATTTCATGAAGAGTGTTGTTGACGGAGTGCCATATAAACAACAATATCCAATTAATTCAAATAATCCGCAGTATACTAAAGAGATTAATGCAGGTCAAATTTGGGATAAGATTGTTCATAATGCATGGAAATCTGCTGAGCCGGGTATTTTATTCTGGGATACTATTATTCGTGAATCTGTTCCTGATTCATATGCAGATTTAGGGTATGAAACAGTTTCTACAAATCCATGTGGTGAGATTCCATTGTGTCCATACGATAGTTGTAGATTGATTGCTGTAAATCTTTATTCTTATGTTGAAAATCCGTTTACAGATAAAGCTAAATTCAACTTTGATAAGTTTAAAAAACATGTTGGATATGCTCAGCGTATTATGGATGATATTATTGATCTTGAATTAGAGAAAATTGATGGTATCTTAAATAAGATCAACGAGGATCCTGAAACTGAGGAGGTGAAGTTGGTTGAGAAAAACCTATGGATGAATATCCGCAAAAAAGCTGAAGAAGGACGTAGAACTGGTGTTGGTATTACGGCAGAAGGTGATATGTTAGCAGCTTTGAATTTAAGATATGGTAGTGAAAATGCTGTTGATTTTTCAATAGAAGTGCACAAAAATCTTGCCTTGGCAGCATATCGTTCGTCAGTTGATATGGCAGTAGAAAGAGGTGCATTCCCAATCTTTGATTACAAAAAAGAAGCTAATAATCCATTTATAAACAGATTATTCGAGGCTGATGCGAAATTAGCTGAGGATATGAAAAAGCATGGAAGAAGAAATATTGCGTTATTGACTATTGCGCCAACAGGAACAACTAGTTTAATGACACAGACATCTTCAGGTATTGAACCGGTATTCTTACCTGTTTATAAAAGAAGAAGAAAAGTTAATCCTAATGATCCTGAGACTCGTGTTGACTTTATTGATGAAGTAGGAGATAGTTGGGAAGAATATACAGTATTCCATCATAAATTTGTTACATGGATGGAAGCTAATGGACATTCAACTACAAAAAATTACACTCAGGAAGAATTAGATAAGTTAATTGAGAAGTCTCCATATTACAAAGCAACGTCAAATGATGTAGACTGGGTAAGTAAAGTGAGAATGCAAGGTGGAGTACAGAAATGGGTTGATCACTCTATTAGTGTTACAATTAATCTACCTGCTACTGTGTCAAAAGAGTTAGTTGGGGAGTTGTATGTTGAAGCATGGAAGAGTGGTTGTAAGGGAGTTACTGTTTATAGAGATGGTTCTCGTGCTGGAGTACTTGTTGCAGATACAGGTAAAAAAGAAGAAGAGACAAAGGCTAGTTTTTCTAAAAAGAGACCTGATGAACTAAGTGCAGATGTAGTTAGATTCCAAAATAATAAAGAAAAGTGGATTGCTTTTGTAGGTTTAATGGATGGGCGTCCATATGAAATCTTTACAGGTTTAGCAGATGATGAAGATGGTATCCTTATTCCTAAGTCTGTAAATACAGGTCTGATTATCAAGAGCAGAGAAGAAGATGGTGTTTCAAGATATGATTTCCAGTATACAAACAAGAGAGGTTACAAAACTACCATTGAGGGATTGAGTCATAAGTTTGACAAAGAGTTCTGGAACTACGCAAAATTAATTTCAGGTGTATTACGTCATGGTATGCCAATTGCAGATGCCATTGATTTGGTTTCTGGATTGCAGTTAGATAGTGAATCGATTAATACTTGGAAAAACGGAGTAGAAAGAGCTCTTAAGAAATATATTCCAAATGGTACAAAAGCTAAGAAAGGAGCTTGTGAATCGTGTGGATCAGAGAATCTAACATATCAGGAAGGCTGTTTGATTTGTCCTGATTGTGGTTCTTCTAAATGTGGATAATAAAGTTTTGCCTATATAACTTTTTTACTTCAGGGCGGGTAAACCATTGGTTTACTCGCTTTTTTTATGGTTTCAGTTTTGTACCTTTCATTATAAATTATTGTCTAATATATTATCTTTGCAAAAAAATTAATTCATAATGACCGACAGAAAAGTTAGGGTTAGATTTGCCCCAAGTCCAACAGGACCTTTACATATTGGAGGAGTGAGAACTGCTCTATTTAATTATTTGTTTGCAAAAAAGCATGGTGGAGATTTTATTCTTAGAATTGAGGATACGGATCAAACTCGCTTTGTAGAAGGAGCAGAGAGATATATAAATGAGTCGCTCGAATGGTTAGGATTGACAATTGATGAAGGAGTGGTACAAGGTGGAGAATACGGTCCTTATAAACAATCAGAAAGAAGAGAGATTTATGTTCAATATGCTGATCAACTTATTGCAGAAGGATGGGCTTATTATGCTTTTGATACCCCAGAGGAATTAGAGGCTTTAAGAGAGAAGGCAGAACAGGAAAAGACAAAGTTTTCGTATGATATGAATACGAGAATGGGACTTCGTAATTCATTGTCTTTATCCGGGGAGGAAGTTGAGAAATTAAAAAGTGAAGGTGTTCCCTATGTAGTGAGATTTAAAATGCCTGAAGGAGTAGAAGTTTCGGCTGTTGATATGATCAGGGGAGAGGTGAAGTTTAATACTGCCATCTTAGATGATAAAGTGATTTTTAAATCAGATGGTTTGCCAACATATCATTTAGCGAATGTTGTTGACGACTACTTAATGAAAATTACTCATGTTATAAGGGGTGAAGAATGGTTGCCATCTATGCCTTTACATATCATGTTATATAGAGCCCTTGGTTGGGAAGAGGTTCGTCCACAATTTGCACATTTGCCATTGATTTTAAAACCTACAGGAAAAGGTAAGTTAAGTAAGAGAGATGGAGATAAAGCAGGATTCCCTGTTTTTCCTTTGGAGTGGAAGTCTCCAGAAGGAGAAATTGCTTCCGGTTATAGAGAATGTGGTTATGTGGCTGAAGCTGTTGTGAATTTACTTGCTTTGTTAGGATGGAATCCTGGTACAGAGCAGGAGATCTTTTCTAAAGAGGAATTGATCGAGGCTTTCTCTATTGAAAGAGTCAATAAATCAGGTGCTCGTTTTGATCCGGAAAAAGCAAAGTGGTTTAATCATCAATATCTTTCGAATATGGCTGATGAAAAACTAGCTTTAGAGTTTAAGAAAGAGTTGGAGGTAAAAGATATTACAGCAGATGATTCTCTAATTATTAATGTGGTAGGTCTTGTTAAAGAGAGAATTAATTTTGTTTCAGATTTATGGGAGCAATCGTCTTTCTTTTTTGAAACTCCTAAAGAGTATGATGAAAAAGTTGCAAAGAAAAGATGGAAAGGTGATGTGCCTGCTTTTATGGCAGAATTGACGTCGTCTCTGGAATCTGTTGAAAACTGGAAAGCAGACGATATAAAAGCGGTAATTAGCGCTGAAATTGAAGCAAAAGGACTTGGTTTTGGTTTGGTCATGAATGCTTTTAGGTTGGCTTTAGTTGGAGGTGGATTTGGTCCGGATTTAATGACTATTGCAGAATTGCTTGGTAAGGAAGAGGTGATATTGAGGGTTAAAAATGCTGTAGCTGCTTTAAATTAAGTTGCAAATTATAATATACGAAAAAAGGTGATTTCTTTTGAAGTCACCTTTTTTGTTTTTTTATATAAGAATATTAATTTCTATTCTGAATCATATCCCCATTTAAGATAAATGGATCCCCAGGTAAAACCAGCTCCAAATGCAGCTAAAACAATGTTATCGCCTTTTTTAAGCTGTTTTTCCCATTCCCATAAACACAAAGGAATTGTTGCAGAGGTTGTGTTACCGTATTTTTCAATATTGATCATAACCTGATCTTTACTAACGCCCATTCTTCTTGCTGTTGCGTCAATAATTCTAAGGTTTGCCTGGTGAGGAACAAGCCATTTAACATCTTCAGAAGTTAGGTTGTTTTTCTCCATGATTTCAACAGCTACGTCAGCCATGTTTGAAACGGCATGTTTGAAAACAGCTTGACCTTCCTGGTAAACAGTATGTTCGTTTGCATCAACAGTTTCGTGAGATGCTGGTTTAACTGATCCGCCAGCTTTCATAAGAAGGTGGTGGCGTCCAATTCCATTGCTACGTAAAATAGTATCTAAAACTCCAACTTCTTCTTCTGTTGGCTCTAATAGAACTGCAGTAGCTGCGTCTCCGAATAAAACACAAGTTGTTCTGTCTGTATAGTCTGTTATTGATGACATTTTTTCAGCACTAACAACAACTACTTTTTTATGACTTCCTGTTTGAACGAATTTTGTTGCTGTATCTAATCCATATAAGAAACCAGAACAAGCAGCATTCATATCAAAACTTTGGATATTTTTAATTCCAACTTTATCACAGATAATAGCAGATGTTCCAGGGAAAATATGGTCAGGAGTAACTGTGGTGCAGATTAATAAATCTATTTCTTCAGGTTTAGTTCCTGTCTTTTCTAATAAATTTTTAACAGCTTCAGCACCCATATCAGATGCTCCTTTTCCTTCACCTTTAAGGATGCGTCTTTCTTTAATTCCTACGCGGGTCATGATCCATTCGTCAGAGGTGTCAACCATAGTGCTGAGTTCCTCGTTAGTTAAGATATAATCCGGTAAATAGGCTCCTACACCAGTAATTACTGCGTTAATCTTTTTCATGTTTAAACAATTACTCGACTGTATTTGTGGCAGTCAAAAGTTAGAAATAGCTATATCTTTTCCATTATAAGAATAGTACATTCTTAATGTAAAACAAATAACTACTATTATTCTGAAGAATAAGACATTCCCCTTTTCGATTTAGAAATGCCCTAATGCAAAATTTGCCCTGCAAAAGCAAGGCAAATTTAAAAAAGTACTTTTAAAAATA
Organism: uncultured Saccharicrinis sp.; assembly: GCA_963666825.2. GTDB lineage: Bacteria > Bacteroidota > Bacteroidia > Bacteroidales > Marinilabiliaceae > Saccharicrinis. Next base: position 5,821,246 of record OY763044.2, read on the forward strand.
AAAAGTTATGCTGTAATTTCTTTTTCAACAGCTAGTTTTCCTCTGTAATAACCACACTCACCACAAACAGTGTGTAATTTTACAGTAGAACCACAGTTTGAACAAACTCCTAAAGCTGGAGCTGTAGCTTTGTAATGGGTCCTTCTTTTGTCTCTTCTTGTTTTAGAAATCTTTCTCTTAGGATGTGCCATTTTATAACAACTTTACTAATTACTATTATCTTTTAATTTTTTTAAAGCTTCCCACCTAGGGTCTATCACTTCGTCTTTATCATTATCCTGATCGTGGTGTGCGGATGAAAACTCTTCGAGCTTGCTAATCATATCCGGATCACAGGCTTCAGGATCTTCATGGACAGATCTTAGAGGCATGCTTACCACAATATATTCATAAATTAATTGAGCAATGTTTAGTTCATTTTCTTCGTGCGGTAAGATAATAATCTCATCGCTTGGCTCATCATACATAATTCCAAATTTAACGTATAATGTTCCTTCGTAAGAAATAGGTAATTCCAGTTGACCTAAACAATTGTCACAAACTGCCTCTACATTTCCGGCAATTTCAAAATCTAATTGAAGCATTTGCGATCTTTTAATTAAAGTCACATCTACCTCAAATTCACCTTTTTCAATAACTGATTCTTCAATCTCTTCAAAAAAGGATTGGTTTAAATTATAGTGAAAATGATGTTTGCCTTCTTTTAAACCCTTAAAGGCTATGCTGTAATCTTTTAGCTTGTCCATCTCACATCAAATAAAAACTTTGCAAAAGTATAAAAATAAATAGTAGTAGCGAAGAAAAAAAGAAAAATTATTTAGCTAATTGTAATTGAATGTTTGTGTGAGTGTTTAATGGTCATTAATACAGTTAGTTATGCTTCTTTTAATAAAATTCTAAACGTTGTTTTTTTATTCGCATCAGATTCTTTTACAAATATTTTTCCTTTATGATAATCTTCTATAATTCTTTTTGTTAAAGATAGTCCTAATCCCCAACCTCTTTCTTTTGTTGTATAGCCTGGTTCAAAAACTGTTTTTAGATTTTGTTTTGGGATACCTTTCCCATTATCACTTATGTCAATGGCAATTTTATCGTCTACTTTTTCAGAGCTTATAATAATATGACCTTCACCTTTTATGGCATCAATGGCATTTTTAATTAAGTTTTCAAAAACCCATTCAATTAAGGTGTAATTGGCCATAATCAATACATTTGGGTCAATATGAACATCAAAAGTTACTTTGTTGGAGGATCTTGTTTTAAGATAGTTTACGCTGTTTGTTGCAATATCCAATAAGCTTAACTCTTTAAGAATGGGCTTTGATCCAATTTTGGAAAATCTATCTGCTATGTTTTTTAAACGTGATACATCTTTCCTGATTTCTGCCATTGGTTCTGAGTCAGGATCTTTTAAACTTAAGAAGTCGACCCAGCCCATCAGGGAGGTAATTGGAGTGCCAAGTTGATGAGCAGTCTCTTTTGACATACCAACCCATACTTGTTCCTGTTCTGCTTTACGAGAACTACTAAAAGCCAGATATGCGATAAAAACAAATATGGAAACTATAATTAACTGAATTATTGGAAACCATGTTAGTTTAATTAGCATTGTTGAGGTTTTATAATACAAATATTGCATTTCCCCATCGCCCAGGTTAATCTCGATGTATTTTCCGTCTTTCTTTAGCTCTTTTAATTTTTGTTTAAGAAAGCTATCCTGGTTTTTAGGTGGTACATTAATATTTCTGTAATGATGTATTACATCATGAGCATCAGCTAAAATTACAGGTACGGTTGTGTTGTTCTTTAAAACTTCCAGTGTAAGACCAACTCCATTGTCATTTTCTCCAGGTTGAACAAGTTGTCTCGTTGCTTCAGCCCAAAGTTCAACTTTCTTACGTTCTTCTGTTTTTAATTCGTCAACTAAGGATTTGGTGTATATTGAAGATAAAGTTCCGATGATGATAGTTCCTAAAAAGATAATTAGCTTATATCTTTTCTTGTAGGTGTAATACTGCATTCCTGTATAAGTTGAATTGTTTTGCATATATCAACGTCAGAAGTAATTAAATTATTGTTTGTTGTGATTGATAAATTCCAACAGATAGGCTTACTGAGAACAATATTTTATGATCATCCTTGTTATCTCGTCTTTTTGAGCCGGTTTTACTATGAAATCATCCATACCGGCTTTAAATGCCAATTGCCTTTGGGTGTTATCATTATTGGCTGTCATAGCAATGATAGGACAACTATCATCGTAACATTTTAATTCTTTGGTAGCATCAAAACCATCCAGTTCGGGCATTAAGAGGTCCATGAAAATAATGTGATATTTATTAGTCTTGAATTTTTGAACCGCCTCTTTTCCATTATTAGCAAGGTCAATTTCATAACCAATCTTTTTAAATAAGTTTTGAGCAACTTTTTGATTGAAAAGATTGTCTTCTGCTACTAATATTTTAATGTTGTTTGGAACTACTTTACCGACTGTACTGATTGGGTTTTTGATTGATTTAAAGTGCTTAATCAATAAACCTTGAAGTGTATTTAGATTAACTGGTTTCCGTAAAAATGCATCAGCACCTAATTTTTTGCTTAAATTGTTATTCATCGACTCATAATCTGAACTCTGGAGCAGTATTAGATACCTTTTGTAAAGATCATGGCTGTATATTTCCTGAAGAAAGTCAATGCCATTAAAATCTGGTCGCTGATCAACAATAATTAATTGGGTGTTGTTTTGTTTACTTAGCATCTGGATGGTTTCCTGTGATGGAGCCATTGTTTTGTAATTTATACCCAGGGCTAAAAGGTTCTTGATAATATTCTGTACATATATAACTTCGTCAGTAATGATTAAAGCATGAATTTGAGTATATGACAAAATATACGAATAATCTAAGTCTTTTATATCTTGCTTGTTTGAATGAGGAATTGTGAATGTAAATTCAGAACCCGGATATTCCGGATCTTGAGATATAGAGGATGGACTGTTGGCCCAGATTTCTCCACCCATTAGCTTTACAAGGTTTTTACTTATTGAAGTACCTAGTCCCGTACCTCCAAATTTTCTGGTAGTACTTCCATCTTCTTGAGAAAAGGCATTGAAAATAATCTTAAGTTTTTCCTTACGAATACCAATGCCCGTATCAGAAATTTTAAATTGTAAAGCAGGTGTTCCATTTAAAGTTTTTGACTCAGATATATGTAATTGTATTTTACCGGAGGGTGTGAATTTGATTGCATTACCTAAAAGGTTGTTTAATATTTGTCTAAACCTTAATGGATCAGTAAAAAAATATTCAGGCAATTGAGTTTCCGTACTCCAGCCTAATTTTATATTTCTTTCTGATGCTAAGCTAGAAAAATCGCTTAATGTTTGCCTAAGTTCTTTTTCAAGGCTTATAGGAATCGATTCAACTTCTAATTTACCGGCTTCAATTTTAGAAAAGTCAAGGATGTCATTGATTAATGCAAGTAGAGTATCTGCAGATCGTTTAACTACCTTAAGCATGTCCTTATCTGTTTCAATCATAGATTCAGAGGCTAATACCATATCTGTCATTCCTATTATTGCATTGAGTGGTGTTCGTAACTCATGGCTAATATTTGCTATAAATTTAGTTTGAGCAGAATGACTTTTTTCCTGAGCTGTAGGTTGTAGTTCAAGAGGGGTTAGCTCCATGAATATAATGATCTCATATTTATTGTTTTGATTGTAGAAAGGAATCTTTTCGTTGAGTATAACCTGTTTGTTTTGAGTGGTATCGTTAAAAATATATTTTGTTGTAGATTGTGAAATGTCTGACTTTGTGATTGTTCGTTTTTTATCGAAAAGAGTAGACTCTGTTGCTACCTGATCTATTAGCATGTCTTCGTTTTCAAATTCAAATATTTGAAGAGCAGTTCTGTTAACTAGCTTAATTTTATTAAAGGAGTCAACCAAAACAATTCCAACCGGAGCATAGTATAATATTTTTCTTAATGAGTCTTCTGATTGAGATAATCTTTCCTGTGTGATTTTGCTTTTAGAAAGATATTGGTAAAACACGTATACAATCATTAAAACTACTATAAAGCTTATGAAAGCAACAATTAAAGCGTTTTTTATAATTGAATTGGTTATGGGTTCTATGGGCATTGAAAATGCCAGTGTGATGGTTTGGGAATTATTAATCTTTTGCTGTTTAAATACGCTTAGCGTTTTTTTTGCAACGTCGTCAATAAGTAATTTATGAATTGAATATGTAACAGAAGAGTCTCCTAAGAAATTAATTTCAGATTTTGGTGTGTTTGAGATATGATTGTTTGTTGAATATAAAAAGTTATAGTTCTGGTCGGCAACCCATTGGTATTGATGTCCTTCCAGGTTGTATCCTTTTAGGATGTTTTTCAGGTATTGTTGTAAATTAAATATAAAATCAACATAACCATATATATGAGTGCTGTTGTATAATGGTTGGTTAATAGTAAATGTATTTGATATAGTATCAACTTTAAATGTTCTTTTAAATTCTTCCTTTCTATGTTCTGTACTGAATTTTGAAACCAGAGACTGATTTGCACCATTTGAGAGGCTGTAACATAAGCCTTTTGTGTTGTATACTTTTAAACTTGCTAATAAGTTGGAATATCGGTTAAAAATAAGTTCAATTTTTTCTTTTGCAATTTGTGATTGTTGATCCTGGTCAAATAGCTTTTCAATATCATTTTCCTGAAATAATAATATGGTGTTGGATTCAATTTCGTTAATGAAGTTTTTACTTTCGTTATCACAGGTGCTGATTTGTTTGGCTAAAATAGTTTTTTGCATATCAATCTGCCATAGATATGTATCTCTGAAATAATAAATGTTGCATAAAACTAAAAATGCAATGCAGGATATTACAATGGCAAGTGGTCTTTTCATGATATGTTGAATACGCAATGAAGAAATAAAAGTTCTATCTGTATTTTTCTTGTTTAGTCTCAAAAATACTTAAATAACTTTGGTACCTCTGTAAGGCGATTTCTTCATCTTCAACGGCTTGTTTTACTGCACAACCAGGTTCATGGGTATGAGTGCAATTGCTGTACTGACAATTATGTGAATATTGAAAGATTTCTTTGAAATAGTGATAAAGCTCTTGTCCTTTGATGTCAATTAAACCATAACCTCTTATTCCCGGAGTATCAATGATATATCCTCCAAAATTAAGCTCGTGCATTTCGGCAAAGGTTGTGGTGTGTTTACCACTTTGATGTATATCTGAAATTTCAGCTACTTTTAAATTAAGACCAGGTTGGATTCTATTGATAAGGGTTGATTTTCCTACTCCTGAATGTCCTGAAATTACGCTTACCTTATCTTTTAATAGGTCAACAACAACACTTAGGTCATCGTGCATTTTAGCAGAAATGGTATATGTTTCGTAACCAATTTTTTCGTAAATAGACCTCAGATAATCTAATTCAGCCAGATGTTTGGCATCGTATCGGTCTACTTTGTTAAATATTATTTTAACTGGTATGTTGTATGCTTCTGCTGAGGCTAAGAAACGATCAATAAAAACATTTGTTGTAATAGGATAATTAACTGTTACTAACAATAAAGCCTGATCAATATTAGAAGCAATTATATGTGTTTGTTTGGAAAGGTTAGTGGCTTTTCTGATGATGTAATTTTTTCTTTCTTGTATTTCAGAAATAGCACCTATTTCCTCATTCTCTTCAATAATATAGCTTACGATATCACCTACTGCAATAGGATTTGTACTTTTAATATCATTTAGTCTCAGTTTACCTTTGATGGTGCAATTAATAAAGTCACCATCCTGAGTTCTAACTAAATATCTACTACCTGTTGATTTGAATACAATTCCTGTTTTCAATGTGATAAAGTTTAATGTTGTTATTGTGTTGTATTAGACCATAAAAATGATAAAAAATACTGATAGTTTTAAGGTTGAGGTATCAAATTTACAAAATAATTTGGCTTTTAGGTAAATACATTTTAACTTTGACCAAACGGTCAGTCAAAAATTAATCTAAATATGTCTCCAAGAACAGAAGATCAATTGGTGAAGCTGAAAAATGAGAAAAGAAAAGTAATTACTCAGGCAGCTATGAAGATGTTTTCTGATGAAGGTTATCAATCTTCTTCTATATCAAAAATAGCAAAGGAGGCAGGCGTGTCAAAGGGATTAATATATACTTACTTCGAGAATAAAGAGGACTTATTGCGTCAGGTGATTATTTGCACGATAGATGAAATGTTTGGAATTGCCGGTGAGAGTTTAGGACAGCATCCTGATGATAAAACTTTTGAGAACATGGTTAACGATTATTTTAATTGGGTAAAGGAAAATATTTCGTTTCTGCAGATATATTTTGGAGTTCTTTTGCAGCCAAGTGTTTTAAGGATTGTTGAAAAAGATATAATGAATAAAGCATATCCTTTGTTTGAGAAAATGTCTGTTTATTTTCAAAATAAAGGATATGAGGATCCTTTTTCGGAAGTAAGATTCTTTGTCTCAATATTGGACGGAGTTTATATGAATTACATTATGGATTCCGAGAACTATCCAATGGAAAAAGCAAAAGAAAGGTTGTTGTCAATATATTTATGATAAGGTATTAAAGAAGATATTTTCTGGTAAAAATATTAGGATATGAATTGTTTATATAAGCTTAAGCTAAGTGCCGTCATTTTTATTCTTTTGTTAAATGTAGATAATGCAAGCTGTCAAATAACAGCTCGTGATATAATTGATCATGCCAATGAGCTTCTTAGGGGGAAGACAAGCTTTTCAGAAATGGAAATGAAAGTGACCCGACCAAAGTGGGAAAGAACATTAAGGTTTAAAGCCTGGTCAAAAGGGACTGACTATTCAATGATATTAATAACATATCCAGCAAAAGAAAAGGGCCAGGTTTTCTTAAAAAGAGAAAAAGATATGTGGAATTATATCCCGGATATTGATAAGATGATTAAAATACCACCAAGTATGATGATGCAATCCTGGATGGGTTCAGATATGACTAATGATGATTTGGTAAAAGGCGCATCAATTGTAAAAGATTATAATCATAAAATATTACGAGAGGAAATTAAGGATGGATATGAGTGTTGGGTAATTGAGTTAGTGCCAAAAGAAGATGCTGTCGTAGTCTGGGGAAAAATTATTTCATGGATTACAAAGGAAGGTTATATGACTCTAAGGAATGAATATTATGATGAAGATGAATTTTTGATTAATACCGAAACATTATCCAATATTAAAAATATTGGTGATCGAATTATGCCAACACTTTTTGAAATTACTCCGGAGGAAAAAAAGAATCAAAAGACGACAATGGAATTCAGTAATGTTGAATTTGATTTACGCATTGATGATGGTTTTTTCTCAATTCAGAATATGAAAAGAGTAAGATAAATGTGTTGTTGAAGATTAAAATATAATCTATGAAGTTAATTGTTATCGCATGGAGAAATTTGTGGCGAAATAAACGCAGGACATTAATTACCGTTTCCTCTGTTTTTTTTGGTGTGATACTGTGTTCGCTTATGGGATCTATGCAAGAAGGTTCATATAACAATATGATTGAGAATGTAGTTAATTTTTATTCGGGCTACATTCAAATACATCAGGAAGATTATTGGGAAGATAAAAATATCAATAATTCATTCGCTGCCAATGACTCTTTAGAAAATTCAATACTCAATTTTAATCAGGTAGATTATATTATTCCACGTTTGGAAAGCTTTGCGCTTGTGTCGAGTGGTGAGTTAACCAAGGGCGCAATGATAATGGGTGTTGATCCGGAGAAGGAGAACCGTTTAACATCTATAGGTAATAAAATCATCGAAGGGAATTACTTAAAAAAGGGTGATGATGGCGTTTTATTAGGATATAAGCTTGCTGAGAAACTCAATATCCATGTTGGAGATACTGCTGTATTTTTAGGTCAGGGATATCACGGTATAACTGCCACAGGAAAATATCCTGTTCGTGGATTGTTCAAATCTTCAAATCCGGATTTAAACAGACGATTGGTTTATTTTGAGATTAATAATGCTCAAAAATTCTATGGAGCTATAAATATGCTCACTTCATATGTTTTGATGGTCAAAGATAATAAGGTGTCAAGAGAATTGTTGCCAATGTTAAAAGATCAAATCAAATCTCCTTATAAAGTGAAAAGTTGGGAAGAAATGTTTCCGGTTCTTTTGCAACAGATAGAAAGTGATAAATCTTCGGCACTTGTGATGAAAGCTATCTTATATATCGTAATCATGTTCGGTATTTTTGGAACTGTTATGATGATGATATCTGAGCGCAAAAGAGAGTTTGGCGTTATGATGGCTGTCGGGATGCAGAAATACAAGTTGGCTATTGCAGTCTTAGTTGAAACTTTGTTTATGGGATTATTAGGTGTTGTAATGGGGTTTTTAGGAAGTATGCCTGTTGTAGGATATTTCTATTTTCATCCTATTCCGCTGACAGGTAAAGTAGCTGAGTGGATGAGTGATCTGGGGTTTGAACCATATATTTTTTTTGCCTGGGATGCACATGTTTTTGTAAATCAGATGATCGTTGTTTTTTTTATTACAATTGTTATTTCTGTATTTCCATTTGTTAGAATACTTAAGATGAGTGGTATAAATGCACTTAAAGGGTAATGAAAGTAAACATGCATAATAGAATAAGTAATAAGGATAAACTTATTATATCTTAATTGCACAGCAATTAATTAAAAGCTAATAACTATAAATTGTTAGTAAAAATGATTGTAAAAATAGCTTGGAGAAATATATGGAGAAATCCGCTTAGGAGCTGGATTGTAATTGGAGCTTTAATAGTGGGTATGTATGCCGGTGTGTTTACAACAACATTTATGTATGGGTGGATGATGCAAAGGTTAAAGTCAGGTATTGAAACTGAGACTTCGCATATTCAAATACATGAACCTGGTTTTAGGCTTGCTGATGACGTTAAGTTGAATTTTGATGAAGATGACTTAATAAATAATATTGAAGCTATTCCGGAAGTGTTATATGCTTCAGGACGTGTAGTTATTTCAGCTATGGCAGCATCTGCAGAAAAAGCAACCGGAGTTCAGGTTCTTGGTGTTGATCCTTCAAAAGATACATTAGTAGTGGATATCTCAAAACAACTTCAAGAGGGAAAATGGTTTGATGGAGTTAAAAGAAATCCAATAGTAATAGGACAGAAATTAGCCGATGATTTAAAACTCAAATTAAGATCAAAGATAATTCTTCGATTTCAAAATGTTAAAGGGGATTTTACAGGTGGAGCCTTTCGTGTAGCTGGAATATTTAAAACAAATAATACTGGTTATGATGAGGGACATCTTTTTGTTAAGAAATCTGATCTGTCGAGATTGTTAAATCTTCCTGAAGGAAAAATTCATGAGGTTGTTATTAGGTGTGTGGATCCAACGGTAGTAAACCTTGTTAAACCACAGATTGAAAAGGTAAGCAATGGATTGCAGGTGGAGTCATGGATGGAAATTTCGCCGGAATTAGGTTATCTGACAGAAACAATGAATGCATATATGTATGTTTTTGTGGTAATAATATTGCTTGCACTTGGATTTGGAATAGTAAATACAATGTTAATGGTTGTAATGGAGCGAGTTCATGAGTTAGGAATGCTTATGGCAATAGGAATGAGTAACAGGCAAATTTTCTTAATGATTGTGTTTGAAACCTTATTTCTTTCATTACTAGGTGGATTTATTGGTATTGTGATAGGTGTATTTACTACCAATATAACAAACAGAACGGGTATTGATCTATCGATGTGGGCAGAGGGATTGTCAGAGATGGGATATGCAAGTGTTATTTTTCCGGAATATAATTTTCAGATGGTAACAGGGGTTACTGTCTTGGTATTGCTAACAGGAATTGTTTCGTCAATTTACCCGGCATATAAAGCGCTAAAGTTAAATCCTTCACAAGCTCTTCAGTCAATTTAAATAAAAGTTGTTATGGCAATTATTGAAATAAAAAATCTAGAAAAAATCTATAATCCCAAAAATATTCCTGTTAAAGCATTAAATGGGATTGATTTAAGTTTTGAAGAAGGAGAGTTTACAGCATTAGTTGCTCCTTCTGGAGCTGGAAAGACAACATTTTTGAATATGTTGGGTGGATTGGATGCACCAACTAATGGAAGTGTTGAGATTAATGGTGTCAGAATAGATAACTTATCTTCTTCAGAGAAAACAAAATTTAGATTGAGGAATATAGGTTTTGTCTTTCAGGCCTATAATCTAATTCCTGTATTAACGGCAGCTGAAAACATTGAGTTTATAATGGAACTACAGGGGGTAAGTAAAAAAGAAAGGTCCATTCGTAGTAAAGAGCTACTTGTTGCTGTAGGTATTTCGGATAAAGCCAATATTAGGCCAATGCAGTTGAGTGGAGGACAGCAACAAAGGGTTGCTGTTGCAAGGGCTCTGGCATCTAAACCTAAATTTGTATTGGCAGATGAACCAACAGCAAATCTTGATTCTAAGTCTACCGAAAATTTGCTGGACATCATGCTTGAGTTAAATCAAAAAGAAAATATTACTTTTATTTTTGCTACACATGATGCAAGAGTTGTGAAAAAAGCACGTAGAGTAATCACATTTGAAGATGGTAAAGTTATTAAGGATGAATATTTTCAATAAAAAAAATCTTATATCTATAATTGTTCTGCTTGTATTCTTTAATAAAATGTATTCCCAGAAAGATCTTACATTTTCAGGTTATCTTTCCGTAATGCCATCAGCAACCTATGATGATGTTTCTAAAGAAACTAATTTTGATAATTTAATTCATAACCGAATTAATTTGAATTATAGGATTAATGATCATTTTCACTCTAGTGCAAGTTTTAGAAACAGAATATTTTACGGAGAGACAATTAGGTCGATGCCAACTTTTAAGCATATTATTACCAACGATGCAGGATGGGCTGATTTAAGTTTTAACTGGGAGTCAAGAAATAATTATGTTTTTAATACAAATGTAGATCGCCTTTGGTTGGAGTATATTAAAGGGAAAGTACAGGTGAAATTTGGCCGACAAAGAGTTAATTGGAGTAAATCAATGGTTTGGAATCCCAATGATATATTTAATTCGTATTCATATCTTGATTTTGATTATGCAGAAAGACCAGGAATGGATGGTGTGAGATTTCAATATTATACTGGAGTTTCTTCAAAAATTGAAACAGTTGTTAAGGTTGATAATGAAAATGATATCACTGCAGCTGCATTGTATGGAACAACTGTTAAAGGTTATGATCTTCAGTTTTTAGCAGGAGAGTTAGAGCAGGAAGACTGGATTTTAGGAGGAGGATGGAGTGGAGATGTTTTCAAAGCTGGTTTTTATGGCGAGGTTTCGTATTTAATGAATATGAATGATCTCGATGCTAATTTTCTTGTTGGATCTGTTGGTGCAAATTATATGTTTAAAAATTCACTCTTACTAAGTGGCGAATATTTGTATTCAGGGAACCTTGATTCTTATTCTGGAGGATATAATTCATTAATGTATTTTCAATCTTCAATAAAAGCATTAAGTATAGATAAGCATTCATACCTTTTATCAATTGCATGGCCGGTAAATCCGCTTTTAAATATTTCATTTGCTTATATGGGATTTGGTTTTCCTGCTGGTAAAAGCTTTTATATTGGACCTACTTTTGATTATTCAGTTGCCAATAATATTAATATTTCATTGGTTTCTCAATATTTCTCACTTGATAACTATGGTACATCAATAGCAACTTACTTACGTGTGAAATGGAATTTTTAATGTTGCATTTGAACTTTAATTGATTGAAATTTTATTTAATAAAATGTTTATCATGTTTAAATTATTCTCTGTCACATCCAGTCACGTATTTGTCACGTATTTGTCACGCCTTTAATTCTCAGTATATTGTAGGAATTACTTAATATTGTTAATATTCATTATTGTATTAAGTAAATTTATTATGATTTTTAAAATTGTATTGAGAGTATTTGTGTTTATATTAAGTATTATATTTTGTTCTTATTTGGTAGAATTTGTAATATCTATTGGGTATAAATTTATGTTAACTCAATATTCATTGCCCAAAATAGATTTTGATATAACTCTAATTTCATTTTTTATTAGTGCACTTTTTCTCACATTTTTATCAGTTATTTCAAACTTTTGGAAAGTTTCCGGATTAGTTAAGGCATAAAAAAGTAGGTTGTAGTTTTATCAATTGGTATTTGTTATATAGATATTTAAAAGGCCTGATTCTTAATCAGGCTTTTTTGTTTCCCAGAATTTGTCGTAAATATTTTTAAAGAATCGACAAGGGATATGTTCGATTTCGTACGTTAATTTATCAAAACTGAACACTTTGAATATTAGTGTTGATTTGTTAATGTATTGATAGATAGGTTTATGTAGGTTTTGGAACGGCAGTTGTTTACAAACTGGTCGTTGTAAAATATAATATTAACCGTAAATTCTATCAAGTGAGAAAAAGTGTAATAAAAGTAAACACTCTACATAAATCCTACATTACTGGAGCAAATTCGCTTCATGTTTTAAAAGGAATAAATGTAGATATAGCAGAAGGAGAGATGGTTTCTATCATGGGATCCTCTGGTTCTGGTAAGTCAACACTGCTGAATATTCTTGGAATTCTGGATAATTACGATCGAGGTGAGTATTATCTGAATGATATTCTTATTCGCCAGATGAATGAAAAAAAAGCAGCTCAATTTCGTAATCAATATATCGGTTTTATTTTCCAATCCTTTAATCTAATTTCATTTAAAAATGCTGTTGAAAATGTGGCTTTGCCATTGTATTATCAAAAGGTAAGTCGTAAAAAACGCAATATGATTGCAATGGAATATTTAGATAGATTAGGTTTGAAACAATGGGCTGAACATATGCCGAATGAACTTTCGGGTGGACAAAAGCAAAGAATCGCCATTGCAAGAGCATTAATTTCTAAACCTAAAATTATTTTAGCAGATGAACCTACCGGAGCTCTTGATACTAAAACTTCTTATGAAGTAATGGATATACTTCAGGAGGTTAATAAAAGTGGTATTACTGTGGTAATTGTGACTCATGAGCATGATATCGCTGAAAAAACCCATCGAGTTATTCACCTTAAAGATGGATTAATAGAAAAAGAGCAACATCATAATCAGTTTAGTTATGCTTGATTTAAGTAATTGGCAGGAAATATTCAGTACGATGAAAAAGAACAAACTACGTTCTTTTTTAACTGGATTTAGTGTATTCTGGGGAATATTTATTCTGGTAATTCTTTTAGGTGCAGGTAAAGGTTTGGAAAGAGGTGTTATGCATAATTTTAGTGATGCCAATAACAGTGCATTCTTTTGGGGAGGTCAAACTTCAATTGCTTATGATGGATTAAATGTTGGAAGAAGAATTGAACTGAAAGCAGAAGATCTTGAATTAATACAAAAAAAATTACCTCAAATAGAAGATTTATCCGGACGAATAGGAATGTGGGGATCTTTAATAAATTTTAAAGATGAATATGGAACATTTCAGGTTTTGGGTGTTTCTACAGGATACCAGAATATTGAGGCTGTAAAACTTGTTGAAGGAAGGTTGTTGAATGATAAAGATATACAACAGGTTCGAAAAGTTGCCATCATTGGAATGCGAGCTAAGGAAAGATTATGTAAAGATGAGAGTCCTTTAGGACAGTATATGAAAATACAAGGCATCCCGCATAAAATTGTTGGTGTATTTGATGATATCCATCCGGGAGAAACAGAAAGGTTTTATATACCAATAACAGTTACTCAAAAAGTTTTTGGACGTCAGCAAAATATCGGAAGCCTGGCTTTTACTGCCGGGACAGAAGATTTAGAGGAAAGTAAAGCCATATTTGAAGAGGTTAAACAAATTTTAGCTAAAAAATATCGTTTTGATGCAAATGATAACAGGGCTTTGGGTGGTTATAATGTACTTGAGAATTATCAGGAAACTAAAGCCATATTTTCTGGAATAAGCATTTTTGTGGGAATCATTGGGATATTTACCATAATAGCGGGTATTGTTGGCGTTAGTAATATCATGATTATTGTGGTTAAAGAACGGACTAAGGAAATTGGTATTCGTAAGGCCCTTGGTGCCTCTCCGGGATCAGTCATTAGCTTAATTTTGCAAGAGGCAATTATTATCACTGCAGTAGCTGGATTCTTTGGTTTATTAGTTGGAGTTGGATTGTTGGAATTGATCTCAAATGGAATGCCAGCATCTGATTTTTTCAGAAATCCTGGTGTTGATTTTAATGTAGCTGTTGGAGCTGCCAGCTTAATTGTATTGGCAGGAGCTTTGGCCGGATATATACCAGCTAAAAGAGCAGCCAGTATTAAACCCATAGTTGCTTTGCGCGACGAATAAAATATTCAGACATGTTTGATTTAGATAAATGGCAAGAGATATTTTACACCTTAAAAAAGAATAAGTTAAGGACTATTTTAACTGGTTTTGGTGTTTTCTGGGGAATCTTTATGCTTATGATAATGATGGGCGCCGGTAAAGGTCTTGAAAACGGAGTGTATGCAAATATGGGTGATTTTGCGACAAACAGTATGTTCATATGGACACGTCCTACTTCAAAACCGTATAAAGGTTTTCCACGGAATAGAAGGTTTTATTTTAAGTATGAAGATAAGCAAGCTATGCACGATAATATTAAAGGAATTGACATTATTGCGCCCAGAATACAAGGTGGTGGTCATAATCAATCCTTAACAGTTAGTCGTGGTTTAGAGGAAGGTGCATATGAAGTTTCAGGTATTGTTCCTGAAGAAAATAAGATTGACCCGGTTACCATAAAATATGGTCGCTACATTAATGAAATGGACCTTGAAAATACAAGGAAAGTAGCAATTATAGGTAAAACTGTGTATGATGAATTGTTTGATAAAGATGAGAATCCGGTGGATAAGTATATTAAAATCGGGGAATTGTATTTTCAGGTAATTGGAACTTATGAATCCAAGCATTCAGGTAGATGGGGAGAACAACATAACTCTATGGTATTTATTCCATTTACTACTTGTCAGGTAGTTTATAACTATAATAATATAGTGGGGTACTTTTCAATAACAGGAAAGCCTGAATATGATATTATGAAGATAGAAAAAGACGTAAAGAAGTTTTTAGCTAAACGTCATGATATTCATCCTGAAGATGAAGGGGCTTTCGGTTCAAATAATGTAGGTGAGGAGTTTAAAAAGATGAGTGGTCTGTTTTTAGGAATTAATGTATTGATTTGGTTTGTAGGAATAGGAACACTTTTAGCTGGTATTATTGGAATCAGTAATATAATGCTCATCATCATTAAGGAACGTACTCAGGAAATAGGAATTAAAAGAGCCATTGGAGCTTCTCCTTTAAATATAATCTCAACAGTTATTACTGAATCTGTTTTTTTAACAGGGGTAGCAGGATTTATAGGTATGTTCATAGGTATATTGATAGTGGAGTTAGTCAGTCAGGCTATGGGATCCAATGCTGCTGAAAGTTCTGGATTCTTAAATCCGGAGGTGAATTTTTATGTTGCCCTTTCTTCCTTGGGAATATTAATACTTTCCGGTGTTTTTGCAGGAATTATCCCATCTAAAAGAGCTGTTTCCATTAAGCCTATTGAGGCAATTAGATCAGAAGTATAAAGTAAAAAAATAACCAATAAGATATTAAGTCATGAAACGAGTAAGAAATATATTTTTAATTGTAGTATTTGCAGCAATTTTTGTAGGTGGATTCTACTATTTGTATGATAAGTCAACCGAAAAAGAAGTTGTTTTTGAAACAGAAGCTCCGGCTTTTAAAGATATCATTAAAAAAACAGTTGCTACCGGTTCTGTTGTTCCACGAAAAGAAATTGAGATTAAACCACAAGAATCTGGTATTATTACAGAACTATATGTTGAACCAGGCGATAATTTAAAGAAAGGCGATATAATTGCTAAGATTCAGATTATTCCAGAGATGGTTCAGGTTAATAATGCACAAAGTCAATTAGATAAGGCTCAGATTTCTTTCAAAAATGCAGAGCTCGAATACAAAAGAAAGAAAGATTTGTATGAAAATGGTGTCATTGCTGAATCTGTTTATTTGGAAGAATTAATGAGATATGATAATGCAAAAGTGGATTTAGAAGCGGCAGATAATAATCTTCAGTTAATAAAAGAAGGAGTTACTAAAAATATGGGAACTCAAACCAATACGATTATTCGCGCAACGATTGAGGGAATGGTATTGGATGTACCTGTTGAAGTTGGTAATTCTGTAATTAAAAGTAATACTTTTAACGATGGTACTACTGTTGCCATTCTAGCCGATATGGGAGAGATGATTTTCGAAGGTAAGGTTGATGAAACAGAGGTGGGTAAAATTAGAGAAGGTATGGATTTACTTTTATCAATTGGAGCAATTGAAGGAGAAAAATTTGATGCTAAATTAGAATATATCTCGCCAAAAGGCGTTGAAGAAAATGGAGCTATTCAGTTTGAAATTAAAGCAGACGTTAATTTGAAAAAAGGTCAGTTTATTAGAGCTGGTTACAGTGCTAATGCTGATATTGTGTTGGATAAAAGAGACAGCGTTTTAGCAATCAATGAAAAACTACTTCAATTTAGTAATGATAGTGCTTTTGTTGAAGTAGAGGTTGCAAGTCAGGTTTTTGAGAAAAAGCAAATTGAAACAGGCTTGTCAGATGGAATTCAAATTGAAGTGAAGCAGGGATTGACAAAGGATGATAAGATTAAAGTTCCACAATCATAAGGATAATAGGTTAACTTAATACGGAAATAATAATTCTTAATAAAATTCAAATGTCAGGAAAAAATATTTCGATAATACTAAGTCTTTTATTTATAAGTCTGGTTGGTTTAAAGGCGCAGGAATCCTGGAGTCTTGAAAAATGCATCAATCATGCTTTTGATAATAACATCTCAATTAAAAGACAGAAGCTCAATGTTGAAGTGCAAAAAACAGAGTTAAAGCAGAATAAATTAAATCAGTTACCCGGCCTTAGTGCAAGTTCAAATTATGGATTTAATTTTGGAGAGACTGCTGTAAGAGATGGTAGTGATTATGTGTTTACTACTGATCCAATTCATAGTATATCATTAAGAGTTGGAGGATCAGTTCCTGTTTTTTCTGGTTTATCACAACGTAATACCATAAAAAAGAGTGAAAAGGATTTGTTGTCTCTTCAGGCAGAAACAGAGCGAATTCGTAATGATATTTCATTGCAAATTACCAGCTATTATTTGCAAGTGTTGTTTGATAAAGAATTACTGAATGTTTCAAAAGAGCAATATGAAGTAAGTAAGCAGCAGGTTGAAAGAACCAAAAAATTGGTTGATGCAGGTAGTCAGGCCATGGGAAGTTATCTTGAAATAAAATCTCAGGCTGCAAAAGAAGCTCTTAATGTAACACAGCAAGGAAATAGTTTGTCATTATCGTTACTTAATCTGGCTCAATTATTAGATTTGGAGGATGTGTCTGATTTTGACATTGTATACCCTGAAATACCTACAGTAGAAACGATGAATCTTGAAGATCCCAAAAGTGTTTTTAATACTGCAATTGGTATAATGCCTCAGATAAAGTCTTCAGAATATTCTTTGGAAAGCAGTGAATTGGATGTTGAGATTGCAAAGGGAGGCTATTATCCTAGTTTAAGCGTAAATTATAGCTGGACTAGTAATGGTAATTGGTACTTGAATGATAAATATGATTACAACCAATCATTTTCAAGTCAGATTAGTGATAATAAGAATACCTATGTTGGAGCAACGCTAAGCATTCCGATATTTAATAAGCTGCAAACCCGAAATACAGTGAAGTCTGCTAAAGTAGGGGTTTTAGATGCTCAATATGCGTTGGATCAACAAAAGTTAGATCTTCGTAAAGAAATTCAACAAGCCTATGCAGATGCTTTAGCCGCATATAATAATTATTTATCAAGTAAAGAGGCTGTAGAATCTTACAAAGAATCTTTCAGATATACAGAACAAAAATTCAATGTTGGATTAGTTAACTCTGTGGATTATAATGTTGCTAAAACTGATTTTATTGCAGCTCAATCAGATTTGTTACAAGCCAAGTATGCATATATTCTTCGAATTAAAATACTTGACTTTTATAAAGGTATACCAATAACCCTATAATGTTTGATAGAAAATGGGAAAAGCATCCAGTCTGAACGTTTGACTGGATGCTTTTTATTTTATTCAATTAGTGAATTGATCGTTTTTAATTTTTTTTATTTCTTCCATTTAATACCACAACCTATAGCTTTTGTTGTTTTTGTGGCTACATCTTTATTCTCAATTAAATTGGAGATGGCATTCTCAACAAACTTTTCATTAACAGCTTCACTATCCTGATAGTTGTCATCAATGGCTCCTGTATATTTTACAACCAATTTATTTCCTTCTTTTTGTAATAAAAATACATGTGGTGTTTTTAATGCACCATATGTCCTGGCAATTTCTTGAGTGTCATCTAAAAGATATGGGAACGTAAATCCTTTGTCCTTAGCTCTCTCTTTCATTTTTTCAAATGAATCAGATGGATAAGCTGTTGGATCGTTAGGATTAATAGCAATCACTGGATAACCTTTTTCTTTATATGCTTTATCAAGAGCAATGATTCTGTCTTCGTATGCAACAGCATATGGACAGTGATTACATGTAAATATGACAATAAAACCTTTGGCATCTTTGTAATTCTTTAACGATACAAATGAATCATCAATGTTTTTAAGTTTAAAATCAATAGCTTCATCTCCAGGAGTGTAGCCTTGTGACCAGATTGAAATACTAAATAAGATGGTGAATAATAATAAGGTGGCTCTTTTCATGATATATAATTTAAAATTATTGGTTTAATTTTTCTTCTATGGTTTCGGTTAATTCTTCGTATGATACTTGTCCTTCAAAGAAAGTTTTATCTGTTTTTGAGTAAATAATAGTTGCCGGAATAGCTCCAGACCATTCTTTATTTATATCATTGATCCAGAAATTACTGTTCGGATCATTTAATAAAACTACTTCTTCATTAATAACATTTTCATTTATAAAAGGAATTAATTTACTGTCTTTATATTTTGGGAAATCAAGACTAACAAAGGTGAATTTTACTGGTTTATGTCTCATGTCCTGAGCAACAGTCATAAAATGAGGTAATTCTTCAACGCAGGGTTTACACCATGTAGCCCAAAAATTAATTACATAAACTGTATCAGATTGTTTGTTCAGATAAGATTTAAACTCTTCATAATTAACCTCTTTTACCGTTTGAGCATTAATGGTAAATGCCATAAAGATTAATGAGAATAGTGAAATTGCTTTTAAATGCATAATGACTTGTTGTAACAGTAATTAAATTATATGGATAATAATAATCATTTATTTCATTCTTAGATAATAACATAGAATGTATAATTAAGTTCATAAAGTTATGTTGAAATAATAGATGAGAAATTATAATTAAATCATACTTAATAACAGTCTGTTCGCATTTTAATATTTGCAAAAAAATACATTGGTTTTACAAGGGCATTAGCATATTAGTATTTTTTGCAATTTTTATGTGTTGGCAGTCAGTTTTTTGCATAAAATACTGTAATTGAGTATTGAGCTAGTCTAAAGTCGTTTCAAATCACTTCTCTGTACATCTAACTTTATTATGTAATTAAGATTGTGAAGTTTCAATTAAAAATGTGGTAAGATGGTACTTTTAGTTTATTTTTTATTCAGGGTGCTTTTGTCTGATAACACAATGAGTGTTAAGATGAAAGAATTAAATGCCTCTTCGTTATATATTTCAGAATGGGTATGTGTAAAAGATGTAGATGGAATTGCGTTACATGAAAGGTGGGTAAAGGTAAGTGATTCTTTAACAGTTAGAGAGCGTAAAGGCGTAATGATTGTTGATGGTTCTTTTGATGAAGTGATTGATTTTTTAAAAGATCCGAAAACGGTTAAGAAATGGATGAAAGGCATCAAAGAAGTGAGGTTTATAGTTCATCAGGATGATAAATTGTTGTATCTTGTAATTAATCTTCCCTGGCCGTTTTCAGATCGCGATTTAGTAGCAAAGTATTCCGTTACACAAATAGATGAGGATAATTGTGTGATTCGTATGAATAGCAGTTATTTTAAAGAAGATACTAACTCAAAAAATGTCCGTATTAAAGATTATAATGCTTTGTGGAAATTAACTCGTGTTGGAAATAATAAAGTAAAGATTGATTTTCAGGTTTTTTCAGCAGAGCCTCCGTTGTTCCCACAGTGGATGCAGGAACCAGTCTTGAAAAAAGTATTTTACCAAAATTTATTGCGATTAAAAACTGAGTTATCCAGAAATAATTGATTTTCCGAAATCGTATTGAAAGCGAATTACCAGCTTGTTTGTAGTTAACTAAATAGAAATACAATGAAAACAAAATATGCAATAATTACGGGAGCAACAAGTGGTTTAGGTCGAGCCTATGCTTTAAAGTTAGCTCAAAAAGGTTGGCATTTGTTAATCACAGGCAGAAGAACTTCAATTCTTGAAGCGTTTAAAGATGAGTTAGAAAGGAAATATAATACAGCTATTAAAATTTGTATTGTAGATTTTAATAGGCCTGATCAGTTTGATCAATTTATCAACATTATTAAGAGTTATGAACATATTGATCTTTTGATTAATAATGCCGGGTATGGTAACCGGGATGGTTTTTTTGAAGAAGATTATCAATGTCAGGCTAATATGCTTAATGTCTTAGTTTCTGCAGCTACAAAAATAGTTCATGAGGTTGTTCCGATAATGCAGCAGAATAATAAAGGAGCTATAATAAACGTAGCCTCAATGTCTGCTTTTATTCCTGCTCCATTAAATTATTTTTATTGTTCTTCAAAAGCCTTTATGGTCTCGTTTACAGAGTGTTTGTATATTGACTTATTGCATTCAAATATAAAGGTTCAGGCTCTATGTCCCGGTTTTATTAAAACAGAATTTCATTCTCGTATGGGAATTGAAAATAGAGATGAAGGTTTCAAAGAAAAGCTTTTGTGGATGAATCCGGAAGAAGTGGTTGATTGTAGTTTACGATCATTAAGTAAAAATAAGGTCATTTGTATTCCGGGATTCTTTAACCGGATTATCTATAATTTAATGAAGCTGATTCCTCGTACATTAAGCTATAGAGTTTTGAATAAACAAACTCAGGAGCAACGTCATCCAGAGTATTGTACTGTTTAAATTTTAAAATTAGGAAAAATGAAAACGGATTATATATACGGTGTTGTAACAGGCGCAGGTAAAGGATTAGGAAAATCCATTGCCATAGAATTAGCAAGAAGAAGGAAAAACTTGATATTAATGGCAAAAGAAGATGAAGGTCTTATAGATTTTGCAAATTCTTTGGAAGCTAAATTTAAAATTAAGACCGAAGCTTATGAGCTTAATTTTCTTGATGAAAGATCTATCTCAAAAGTTAAAGAAATTCTAGAAGATAAGAGGATTGATCTATTGGTTAATAATGCCGGAATAGGAGGGTCAATGTATTTCGAACAGAGTAATGTAGAACAAATCGACTCTATAATTCAAATTAATATACGGATGCTGGTATTTCTTACAAGGATTTTAACCACTAAACTAAAAGAGTTTAGGAGCTCATATGTTTTAAATATAGCAAGCATGGCATCTTGTTGCCCAATTGCATACAAAACAATTTATCCAGCATCAAAGGCTTTTGTGCATTCTTTTTCAATGAGTTTAGCCGAAGAGTTAAAACAATATGGAGTTCATGTTTGTGTAATATTGCCAGGACCAATAAAAACCAATCGTGAGGTGAGTCAGCGTATTGAAAAACAAGGTTGGTGGGTGAAAGCCGGTTTGCAAACTCCAGAAAAACTGGCTTCTATTGCAATCGAATCTATGTATCGACATAAAACAGTTGTTGTACCTGGAATTATTACAAAAATTAACTGGTTGTTATTAAAATTACTTCCCAAATCAATTTGTATTCCGTTAATATCGCATGCAGTTAAAAATGAAATAAATGAAGTTACTCAATTGGCAAGTGTTGGATGTTAAGGATTGTTACAATTTAACCATTGGACACTTTTAGGTTGATCAACCCAATGATTCACTCGTTTTATAAGGGTGAGTCATTGAGTTTTATTATGAATTACAAAATATGCGAATGATGATGTGATATCCTCATTTCCGGGTTTTTATAAAAACAGAAAACATCGTTAGATATTGTCATTGTAAAATGAAGAATAAATGCAGTCATAAATGTTCCTGTATACAAGGATGCAATACAGAATGCAATTCCTAATGGGATAGCGGAAAGAGTCTCAAATTTTCCTTTAGGAATATGAGCAAACGAATATAAAATTGTATTTATTGCGATTGCAGGTAAAACGCCATAAATTTCAAGGCTTGAGAATAGTAATAATCCTCTGAAAAGAGATTCATATGCAAAAAGATAAACGATCCAGCTTAGTAAATTCGTTGCATATAAATTTATGCTCCAGTGCGATGTCCTGATTAACGGATACAATTTTTGATGAGTTGATTTTTTTGATAGAGAATATGTAAACATTAGTATTATTGGAATAAGAATAATTAGAGATATTATTACTCTTTCAAAAGAATATTGAGAAGTTAGATAAAAGTTACTTCCATTTCCCATAAACTTTATAATTGCAAAAGGTAATACTCCAAGTAGGAAGGCTCCAATAAATCGGCTATAAATAATTTTTCTGATTTTATGATGATCAACCGGCCGGTTTAGAATGAAAAATGATAAAACAAAAATTATAGCGAAAGAAACGGCTATAAAAAATACAAAGTAATTTGAATTTAAAGTTTCCATAACAATGATTTTATAGGTTATGTGTCTTTCTGAAAGAATCAATATTCCGGTGTAGCTTATTAAAGAACTTATTTCTTTCTTTTTCACCAACCGAACTAATTAAGTTAGATTTAGACATAATGGTTTTGTGGAAGTTGGATATGCCTTGACAAAACTCTGTGTTATCAGAACACAATAGTCCAAGAACGTTATAAGTGAAGTAGGTAAAGCACTTATTTCCTATTGAAATATGTATTGTATTGTCGTTTATTACGATCTCGTTTTCGTATAAAATATATGATCCTTCAATTCCTTTGGGTGTAGTGCCATGTATGTACCTAAAACCAAGTTCTGCTTCTTTTTGGTTGTGGTGTAACCATTGCTCAATAGATTCAAGAAGAAGGATGAGGTCTTCTGTCGATTCGAAATATCCTGATACATAGTAATACTCTATTTGTCTCAATAAAATTCTAAAGGTGTCTTCATTCCAAATTTCAATTGTTGGAATTTTTAATGAGAGAGAGGTAATTAAGTTGCATCTTTCTCTCATTTCTTTACTAATATCGCCAGCTTTGAATTTTTTATTGATTAAATCTTTAGAATGAAATAAAGTTTTCTCCCAAAAGAAAAATTTAAATGATACAATGTCCGGGAATTGAAGATATTGAAAGATAGGAGGATCTTTAGCGGCGTAGACGATTTGTTTATCAGGAGCCAGTGCTATCTTTTGAATGCTTTGTAAAATATTATCTAACCATGAAATGCTGTTGAATTTATCAGGTTCGACATGATAAGCTTTGAAAATCATAGAATTTATCTGGGGCTGTATCAAATCTGTAATTGATATCCCAAAGTGTCGGCTAAGAATAATGGCTTCTTCGAGATATAATTTTTTCTCTCCACGAAGTCTTCTGTATGCGCTGTCATATGAGATTTCTAACTTCTCAGAAACTTCATGAACTAGTGAAAGATTCGGATCCATTTTTTCCTTAATCTTCTCAAAAAAGCTTGTTTGTATCTCTTTATTCCTGAACATATATTAAAGTTACGGCAATATCTTTTCATTTTCAATGGGAAATGGCAATTGAGATTTTTAATCTTGTAAAAGAATTAGTTATATATCATCGAGAAGAGATATCAATGAGTGTTGAGTATGCTTATTAAACCAGAAAATATTAAGGCATGAAATATTCGTTTGAAAAGTAACATGGACTAAAAAAACGTTATTTTTGCCTTATGACAGACATAGATATTCAAACATACTATAAGCAATACGATTATCTTCCCATTATAGATGTTCGTTCACCTGGAGAATTTGAAAAAGGACATATTCCCGGAGCTTATAGTGTGCCTTTATTCGACAATGCAGAAAGAGCTCATATTGGAACCGTATATAAGCAACAGAGTAAAGAAAAGGCAATAGAGCTCGGTTATAAATATGTAACGCCAAAATTACAATGGTATGTGGATGAGGTCGTAAAAATTGCTCCAGATAGAAAGGTTGTTGTTCATTGTTGGAGAGGAGGGATGAGAAGTCATTCATTTGCCAAACATCTTGAGGATAATGGATTTGAGGATGTACTTGTAATTGATAAGGGGTACAAATCATTTAGAAACTTTGTTCTTAGTTCGTTTGAAATTGATGTTGATTTAAAAGTAATTGGTGGTTATACCGGGAGTGGAAAGACGTATATTTTAAAAAGCCTTAAAAATTTTAATTGTCAGATTGTTGATCTTGAGGCAATAGCGAATCATAAAGGTTCTGCATTTGGAGCTATAGGAGAGGATACCCAGCCTACTGTTGAACAGTTTGAAAATAATTTGTTTGAAAATTGGCGTAAATTAGATTTTCTAAAGCCTGTTTATATCGAAGATGAAAGTCATAATATTGGTCAAGTAAAATTGCCAATGCCATTGTATTTAAAAATGCGTGAAGCAGATCTGTATTTTCTTGAAGTTCCAAAAGAGAAGCGAGCTCAGATTCTTGTGAAAGATTACGCTGGATTTAGCAATGAATTAATAAAAAAAGGTATACTGAAAATTTCAAAACGCCTTGGCGGATATGTCACCCAATTAGCGTTAGAAGCTTTAGAGATGAATGATTATTTCCAGGTAGCTATGTATACTTTAAATTATTACGATAAAAGCTATATGAGAGGTATGTTGCGACGCGAAGATAGTAAAGTAATTAAAATTGAACTCTCTGATGCAGATCCGGATATAAATGCAGGATACATAAAGAATATAGTGGAAGAATGTTTAGAAAATAAATTGTAATGCAAAATATAAAATTAACTCAATATAGTCATGGGGCAGGCTGTGGATGTAAAATTTCACCAAAAGTATTAGACTCCATGTTGGTGAGCAATATAAATCCAATTGTAGATCAAAATTTAATTGTTGGAAATGATAGTCGTGATGATGCTGCTGTTTATGATTTAGGCGACGGTACAGCAATAATAAGCACCACTGATTTTTTTATGCCTATAGTTGATGATCCGTTTAAGTTTGGTCGTATTGCAGCGGCTAACGCAATAAGCGATGTTTATGCTATGGGCGGAAAGCCTTTAATGGCCATAGCAATTTTAGGTTGGCCAATTAATAAATTAGCTCCCGAAATTGCTCAGCAGGTATTAGATGGTGGACGAGAAGCATGTAAAGATGCTGGTATTTTATTGGCAGGAGGGCATAGTATTGATAGTCCGGAACCAATATTTGGACTGGCAGTTACTGGAAAAGTTGAATTAGATAAGTTAAAACAAAACAACACGGCCACAGAAGGTTGTAAATTATATTTAACAAAGCCTTTAGGTGTAGGCGTGTTAACCACAGCGCAAAAGAAAGGTTTGTTGCATCCGGAACATGAGGATATAGCTCCAAATTCAATGAGTAAATTAAATAGTATTGGAGCTAGTATTGCAGAAATAAATGGAGTTAAAGCAATGACTGATGTTACAGGCTTCGGTTTGCTTGGTCATTTATGTGAAATTTGTGAAGGTAGTAATGTTTCTGCTCAGATAAATTACCGACAAATTCCTCGATTTGATGTTGTTGAAGAATATATCGAAAAGGAATGTATACCTGGGGGAACACATCGTAACTGGGATAGTTTTGGTCATAAAATAGAACTTGAAAATGAAGATTTAAAACTGTTGTTGTGCGATCCTCAAACAAGCGGAGGTCTATTAGTTGCAGTAGAGGCTGAATCTGCGCATTTAGTTGAAGAGCTATTGAGAAATAATGACATGGAGGCTTCTTGTTTTGGAGAACTGGTGCCTCAGAAAAATAAACTTATAGTTGTTAATTGAGTTTTTTAATAAAAAAAACGATCTATTTTATACTGTTCATTTGGTAAAGAACTTATTAAGTTTTCCTGAATATTTAATTCTTCAATTTGTTTATTCATTAAATATTCAAAAGGAAAAGATTTAATTTGGTTGCCTCTTAAATAGATATTCTTTATTGAAGGGGATTCTAAAAGATATTGGCAGCCATCTTTAATGAAATTTTCTGTAAAATCAATTAATAAAAGTGAAGTGCAGTATTTTATGCTTTCAGGAATGGCTTCAAAATTATTTTGTCCTAAGTATAATTTCTCCAGATTAGGTAATTGAGAAATATTAGTAGGGAGATTACTAATTTGATTGTTTCTTATATCCAGTATTTTTAACTTCTTAAGATGTGTGATTTCTTCCGGAATAAAATTGAGGTTGTTTTCTTGTATGTTCAGATATTCAAGATTTTGTAACTGGAATAGCGCTGCTGGCCATTCTCCATTTAATCGGGTTTTTTGTATACTTAAATGAGTTATATGGTTGTTTCCATCACATTGATATCCCTTTAAAAACCAAGTAAGTTTTTCAACTTTATTTAGTTTTTTTGAGATTTGAGATTGGAGTTCTTCGATGATAAGAGAATCGTTCATATTAAGTTTTCATATTTTTATAGGTAACATCGCAGTTAAGTTACTGTTTTTGTAATATAATTTGTAAACAAATAATAACTAGTAGTTGATGTTAAAGTATATTAATATCTATATGTATCTATGGATTTATCGACAATATTGTACATTTCGTCAAAAATGAACGATATCTATAATCAGTTGATTATATATTTGTACTCCCCTCGTAATTAAAAAAGTAAGTAATAGTAAATTTTTTAATTATGGAAAAAGAATGTGAAAAGCTTAAGGGGTGTCCTTTTTTTAATGAGAAAATGCAAAATATGCCCGCAACAGCAAATGGGTATAAAAGAAAATTTTGTTTAGGAGACAATACAAATTGCGCAAGATATATTGTTTCTCAAAAATTAGGTCCTGTTGATGAGCTGAAAGGTCTTTTCCCAAATCAATTTAATAGAGTGGAAGAAATATTAAAAAAATATGCAACTGTTTAATATCAAAACATTTCCTATACTGTGTAGTTCCAGAAATAACTTTATGAGTAAATAAAATACAACCCAAAACCAATTCATTTCTAATATGTTAATATTAGAGTTCAAGAAAAGAGCACCATTCTTATATTAAGGGTGGTGCTTTAGCATTTTAGAAGATTTCCAACAGTTTTGAAATGTAAATTTTAACTGTTTAGTTTTATTATTGGTTTCACAAATAAGATAAAAATCCTTGATTCATTGATAACAATACCTGATTTGTTGATTCTTTTTGAATGAGGTAATCTGTTTGTTTAACATTGTAATGATAAATCAAAAATTATAGCAATGTTCAATAGTTTCATTTCAAGGTGTTTTCCAGATTTTCGTTTATTCCTTATCGTATTCGTTTTTAATACAGGTATCGTTGGTTTTTCTCAGTCTATAGAAGAAAGGTCTTACCCAATTGTTGATACAGGGATGGAATTATTCTTTAATAATAGAAAACAAATAGAAAAACCTGATATAGAGGATGATTTTTATGGTCAGGATGCTCAGTATATAGGTAATGTTCCAAACTATAAATTAAATGATGACGGAACAATCTCTGATATGGTAACTGGATTAATCTGGCAAAAGAATCTTTTTAATGAAAAATATACCTATGAACAAGCGTTGATAATTGCTGACACATGTACTTTGGCAGGTTATACTGATTGGCGCTTGCCAACCATTAAAGAATTGTATTCGTTAATAATGTTTTATGGTGAAGATGTTGATATTATGAGCCATTTGAATAATGAAGGGTTTGTACCATTTATTAATACAGAGTATTTTGATTTCAGATATGGAGGTATCTTAAAGGGGGAAAGAGTAATTGACGCTCAATATGTAAGTTCAACTAAGTATGTGGGAAAAACAATGAATGAGAATCCAACTGTGTTTGGAGTAAACTTTGCCGATGGACGAATAAAAGGATATCCTATTTCTTCTCCAAGAGGGCAAAAATATTTTGAGGTTAGATTAGTTCGAGGTAATCAGAGTTATGGGATTAATAAATTTGTAGATAATGTAAATGGAACTATTTCTGACAATGCAACAGGATTAATGTGGAGTAAAGAGGATAGTAAAATAGGTATGAACTGGAAGGATGCATTGTGTTGGATTAAACAAAAAAACAAAGAAAACTATCTTGGCTATGATGATTGGCGACTACCAGATGCAAAAGAATTACAAAGTATAGTAGATTATGATCATGCCCCAAATGTAGATAAATTACCAGCTATAAATCCACTATTTATATGTACTCCTATTAATGCTGAAAATCAATCGGTAGATTATCCGTTTTATTGGACTTCAACAACCCATGTTGGATCAAATCATAATGGAACGCAAGCCGTTTATATTTCATTTGGTAAGGCATTGGGATGGATGCATTTTCCATTTTCACAAGAGCCAATTTTGTGTGATGTGCATGGCGCAGGAGCACAACGCAGTGATCCTAAAGAAGGAAATCCTCAGTTATATAAGTTTGGTAGGGGACCACAAGGTGATGTAGTACGCATAAATAATTATGTTCGGTTGGTAAGAACTATGGAATAATTAATTTAGTATTTACTTTGATCTTAAATAATGAAATTAAAATTTTCTAAAAAGTATATTGAACCTGCAATTAATATTGCTCTTTGGTTAATTATTCTGGTAGTTGCACTTTTTCTTGGACAGCCTGACGATAATTTTATATGGCAAGCAGGAGTAAAAAACTTGATTTGGCTATTGCCGTTTTTTATAATTTTTATTGTAAATAATTTAATCCTGGCACCTCAACTCTTATTTAAGAAAAAGTACATTGCATATTTTGTTGTATGTTTTACATTGATTATTTCAGTGAGTCATCCAATAATTACAAGATTCTTACATGATAGTATTTCAATAAACAGAACAAATATTGAAAGTCAATCTCAACAACCAATGATTCCTCCACCAATACAACAAAGGCAAAGACCTATGTTGCGGCAAGGAATGATGAGGGTGCAAAGGCCTGAGTCAAATGGATTATTGCCAAAAATGATGTCAAATTTTCTTATTGGATTTTTAGTTATAGGATTTAATACAGCAATTAAACAAACAGGAAAGCTTGTCAAAGAAGAAAAACTAAGGCATGCTCTTGAGGAAGAAAAACTACAGGCTGAATTATCTTTTCTTAAACACCAGATTAGTCCGCATTTCTTAATGAATACATTAAATAATATTCATGCTCTGATTGATTTAGATTCGAAAAATGCTCAGGAATCAATAATAAAATTATCTAGCATGCTTCGTTATCTGCTTTATGAAAAGGATGATGAAAAGACCGAATTAAGCAGAGAAGTTGATTTTATTAAAAGCTACGTTGGATTAATGAAAATGCGTTATAGTGACAAACTCGATGTTCAAATTTCAATTAGTCAGAACCTTCCTAATATTGATGTTCCACCATTTGTATTCGTTACCATAATAGAAAATGCATTTAAATATGGAGCCTTACCCAATAAGTATGGATTTATTCATGTTTCAATCGGATTGTCAGATAAACATCTCGTTTTTACATGCAGTAATAGTAAGCAAATGGAGATAATTAATAATAAAGATGAAAAACATGGTATAGGACTAGAAAATACTCGTAAACGATTGAATCTGTTTTATGATGAAAATTATCGTTGGAGCATATGTGACAAAGAAGATACTTATGTTAGTATAATTAAAATTCCGGTATATGAAGCTTAAATGTTTAGCAATTGATGATGAGCCTCTTGCGCTTAAGCAGATTTCAGCATATATTAATCGTACACCCAATTTGGAGTTAGTAGATGCTGTATCAAGTGCGGTGGATGCATATAAAACGTTAGATACGTTTAAAATTGATTTAGTGTTTTGCGATATTAATATGCCAGAACTTAATGGGATGGACTTTGTGAAGTCTTTACAAAATAAGCCTGGAATCATATTTACAACAGCTTATTCACAATACGCGATTGAAGGGTATAAAGTAGATGCGATTGATTATCTTTTAAAACCAATTGGTTATGATAGTTTTTTAGCATCGGTTGAACGTGCTAAAAAAAGATTAGAGGTAAAGAGTGAAATCGCCGAGGAGTTGGAGCAAAAAGGTGGCTACTTATTTATTAAGTCAGAATATAAAATTATTCGTATTAATCTTAATAATATAAAGTATATAGAAGGGCAAAGAGAGTATTTGCGTATTTATTTAACAGAAGGTAAGCCGGTAATGACCCTACTTAGTTTTTCGAAAATAGAAGATAAGTTGCCTAAGGAGAAGTTTATGCGTATACATAGATCTTATATTGTAAACCTGGATAAAATTACAACGATTGAACGTATGCGCATTGTTTTTGATGATGATCTTAGAATACCGGTAAGTGATCAGTATAAAGAGGAATTTCAGAAATATATTGATGATAATTTTATAAAGTAAAATTGAAATAAATAAAGTAGTGTATTTCAGTTTGCGAAATTTACTTGAAGATTTGAAATTTTGATTTGATCTTAAAATGGCTTGTAGTTTCTTATAATCTCATGGACGTTTATTATGCCCGTGCAAAATATCTTTAATATTGAGCACGAGCTTCATTTTCTAGGCATGTTCAGCATGTGACTCTTTTACGTGTTCAACCATTTTAGTTACTTCAGCTTTAAACTCATTTAAATCCAAACCTAAACCGTTAAGATAAGTACTCCAACCTGAAGAATTTTTGGAATATTGTATAGCTTCCTGAATTTCTTCCTCTGTTGCGCCAAATAAAATAGCAAGTTGAGTATGGAAGAATAAACAATATTGACATTTTGTTGCAGCAGCAATGCCTAATCCTATTAGCTCTTTGTATTTGTGAGGGATGTTTTTTTCCTCGACGACTATCTTTCTCATTAAATACCATTCCGATTCCAATGTATCATCAGGTATTGTTTTAAAAAACGTAGGAACCAATCCAAATAAGGATTCTATTTCCTGATAAATCTCTGATCTTTTCATAAAGCTATGTATTTGTTTTATATCAATAAACTTCAAGTTACTGCTAAAACAAAGGTTTGTAAATGAATTACAGGTTAAAAAGAGAAAAAGAGATCCAAAAATCCCTAAAGTGAATTTATATGTCTATTATTCTATGTTGGATATTTAAAATATTGGAAATTTAGATCCTGAGAATAATATGGTGTAATTTGAGTATTGTTGAGAGAAATAAGGAAGGATTGGAAATGTATTTTGTATATGAACTTTGGTTTAAAGTTTAATTCGATATCAGTGTAAATTTGATTGAAATAAAAAAAGCTCTCAACTATATTTAGTAGAGAGCTTTGAGATATATTATTGTGATAATTACAGTTTAATTAGTTTTACTCTACCAACCTGTCCTGTCTTTAATTTACATTCAATTCCTTTCAGGTGAAACGGTTGGTCTGTAATAATGTCTTGTACAACCCCGTGTGTTAAATTTCCTGAGCGTTCATCCTGTTTCATAAGGATTGCCACTTTTGTCCCTTTCTTAATGTTCTTTCTTTCTCTTGCGTCCATTTTACTTCGCTCTTAATATTTGATTTTATTTTTTGATCAACTCTTGAGTACTCAATTAATCTTATGTACTCTCAAAAAAATAGGATATTGTTAATCCCTATATAAAGCAAAAAAAAGCCCCCGATTCTCTAATGAAAATCGGGAGCTTTGGTGAGGTTCCTGGCGGACTCGAACCGCCGTAACTGGTTTTGCAGACCAGTGCCTAAGCCACTCGGCCAAGGAACCGTTGTTATTCGGGATGCAAAATAAGTAAATTAATCTTTTGTACGCAAATTAAAATTGTAAATAATTTAAAGATAATTTAGCGCTAAATTATATTGATTGAAAAATCAATGAATTAGGGAGAGAATAAAAATTGATATTTTTTAGTTTAACCATTCATTTTTTATTCAACCCCAGTCCTCATTCAGCATTAACTTGTAAAAAGAACTATCTTTCCATAGTTATACTAACAGCTTTCATTTGACCTCCCATTGGCGGATTCATTTTAGAAACTTTAACACGTACCCAATCAACATAGTCAAATTTTGTATGTATTGCACTAATAATTCTTTCTGTGACATTTTCTACTAAATGAGAGTTTATCTGAATCTCCTTCTTGGTTAGTTCGTATACTGTAACGTAATTTAAAGCGTCCTGAATGTTATCTGATTTGCTTGGTTTTTCAACATCTACTTTTATTGCAATATTTACAATAAAACGGTTTCCTACTACTTGTTCTTCTTCAAAACAACCATGGTAGGCATAAAATTCCATATCCTCAAGTTCAATAATTCCTTTTTGCATGCTTATAAATGTTTGAATTTGCGAAGTTATAAATATCACTTCTGAAAGATTACAAAAGAATAAAGAAAATGTTTCTGAAGCATTAAAATTTTATGATAATTGTATTTAAAAAAGTAGTACAGTATATTCAAAACACTTATTTTTGTAGGTTTCAAAACAGGATTTGAAAAAGTTGTAATTTAAATAATACTGATAAGAATTATTTTAAGGTTACATCAATAATTAGTTTAGATAATTAGCGTAAAGATGACAACTTAGTTTGTTGTCTTTTTGTCTTTTGTCTTTTATCTAATAATCTAATAATTGTACCTATGAGCAAAGACAATCATGAAAATGCGCCTGAAGCGGTAAAAACAAACTTTATCCATCAAGAGATTGATAAAGATCTGGCTGAGAATAAGAATGGAGGAGCGGTTTTGACAAGATTCCCTCCTGAACCTAATGGATATCTTCACATAGGACATGCTAAGTCTATATGTTTAAATTTTAGTTTGGCCCAGAAATACGGAGGCGGTTGTAATCTTCGATTTGATGATACGAACCCTGTTAAAGAAGATGTTGAGTACGTTGATAGTATTCAGGAAGATGTAAAATGGTTGGGTTTTAACTGGGAAGGAGAAGCCAAATATGCTTCAGATTATTTTGATCAGTTATACTTGTGGGCCGTAAAATTAATTAAAAACGGCAAAGCATACGTTGATGATCAAAGTGCAGAACAAATAGCAGCACAAAAGGGTACTCCTACTGAACCAGGAACAGAAAGTCCTTTCAGAAATAGAACTGTGGAAGAAAATCTGGATTTATTTGAAAGAATGAAGGCCGGAGAATTTGCTGCAGGAGAAAAAGTATTAAGAGCTAAGATTGATATGGCATCTTCGAACATGCATATGCGTGATCCTTTGATGTACAGAATCATTCATAAAGATCATCATAGAACCGGAGATAAATGGTGTATTTATCCTATGTATGATTTTGCACATGGTCAGGAAGATTTTATTGAAGGAATAACACATTCGATTTGTACTTTAGAGTTTGAGGTACACCGTCCTTTATATAATTGGTTTTTAGATCAAATTTTAGATGGAGATGAGAAGTTGCAAAGCAAAGTTCGTCCTCGTCAGATCGAATTTGCACGTTTAAACCTGAACTATACTGTGATGAGTAAGCGTAAATTACTCGAATTAGTTCAAAAAGGTATAGTTGCAGGATGGGATGATCCGCGTATGCCAACAGTTTCAGGTTTACGAAGAAGAGGCTATACTCCTGAGTCTATCCGTAATTTTGCTGATAAAGTTGGAGTTGCCAGAAGAGATGGTGTTATTGATGTAGCTTTATTGGAAAGTTGTATTCGTGAAGACTTAAATAAGAAAGCACCTCGTGTTAACGCTGTTATTGATCCTGTAAAATTAATTATTACCAACTATCCTGAAGGAAAAGTGGAAATGGTGGATGTAATTAATAATCCTGAGGATGAAACACAGAGATCTCGTCAATTACCTTTTTCCAGAGAAGTATATATTGAGCGAGAGGATTTTATGGAAGAACCTCCTAAGAAGTTTTTCCGCTTAGGTCCTGGCAGAGAAGTGCGATTAAAAGGAGGTTATGCTGTGACTTGTACCGATTATAAAAAGAATGAGTCAACAGGAGAGATTGAAGAGATTTATTGTACTTATGATCCGGAAACTAAATCCGGAGCAACAACAGTTGAGCGTAAGATTAAAGGTATTTTACACTGGGTTTCTGTTGAACATGCAGTGGATGCTGAAATCAGAATGTATGATAGATTGTATAATCATGAAGCCCCATCTTCACAAAAAGATGCAGATCATTTAGATTTTATAAATCCGGATTCTTTAAAAGTAATTACTGCTAAACTTGAACCTTCTTTAAAAGACGTGAAGCCATTGGATAAGTTACAATTTCAAAGAGTTGGGTATTTTTGTGTAGATAAAGATTCAACAAGTGATAAACTTATCTTTAACAGAACTGTTGCTTTAAAAGATAGTTGGTCTAAGAAAAAGTAAGTATCTTAACTGAAAATTATATAAAAGGTGCTTATTATGGCACCTTTTTTTGTGAACTAAAACGATATTTAATAATTTGTTAAGGTAATAGTAATTGAGTGCTTAAGGATTATTATTGTCCTTTATCTTTTATTTAAATAATATGAGTAGTCAAATCGTAAAATCTTATCAAGAGGAGATTGAATTAAAATATCAGCTTTACAACAGTCTTTTCTTATCATTACAGCTTGAAGCTGTAGAAAAAGCAGGGAATTTAATTCCTTTGTTATATCAAGCATCAACTCAAGGGTTGGAAAATGGAGAAGATCCAATTTCAATTATTCAAAAATTCTTTGCAAATCATCAGGGTGAATTGTCTGAAGATGAGCAGAATGATTTTTTGTTTAAAGTTATTCAATACATTGAGCGTCAGATTGTATTGATCGATGCCTTAGAAGATGCAGCATATACTAAAATACATCGCATAACAGGTGAAAATTCATATGCTTCCATAAGTGACCGTATTAAAAAGGAAAATCTTATGGAGAAGATGGCTGAGGTTATTAAAGAATTTGGTGTAAGAGTTGTTTTAACGGCACATCCAACACAATTTTATCCTTCTCAGGTGCTTGGAATAATCACCGATTTAATGGAGGCTATTAAAAAAGGAGAAGTTGCTGTGATTCGTGATTTGTTAGGTCAATTAGGGAAAACACCATTTTTCCAAAAGAAAAAACCTACACCATTAGATGAGGCAAATAGACTTACTTATTATTTAAGAGAAACATTTTATCCTGCAATTGGTCAGATTCTGGATAAAACAGCTGAAGATTATAAAAGTGCTATTGAGAAAAATAATGAGTTTGTTTCTTTAGGCTTTTGGCCGGGAGGAGACAGGGATGGAAATCCTTTTGTAACAGTAGAAACAACAAAAGAAGTAGCTGCTCGTTTACGTAATACTGTTACAAATTGCTATTACAGAGATGTAAAAGAGCTAAAGCGAAGAATTACTTTTGCTGGAGTTCATGAGAAAGTTGTTGAAATTGAAAATATGCTTCGTGCTGAACTTGAAAATGCTTCTGGTAGAGCAAATGTTAATCTGGATGAGTTTAAAAGCAGAATTGATGAATTGGAAGATTTAATCAATAGTGATCATCAAGGATTGTTTGTTGAAAAAGTTCAATCGCTAAAACGTAAAGTCAACAATTTTGGATTTTATATGGCAAGTATTGATATCCGACAGGATAGTAGAATAATTGCCAAAGCCTTAAAAGAAGTAATTAAATCTTATCCGGATATTTTGCCTGAAGGAATTTTTGAGATGAGTGATGCTGAACAGATTCAGTTATTAATGAATGCTAAAGGCGTAGCTGATCCAAATGTATTTGAAGATGAGGTTGTAAAGGATACTGTTGCTTCATTTGGTGTAATTAAAGATATTCAAAAAATAAACGGACAAAGAGGAGCTCATAGATATATTATAAGTAATTGTCGAGGACCGGTTGATGTAGCCAGAGTTTTAGCGATGTTTAGAATATGTGGTTGGGGCTATGATGAGCTTACAGTTGATATTGTTCCATTATTTGAAACAGTTGACGACTTGAAGTTTGCCGGGGAGGCTATGCAAACCTTATATTCAAATCCAACATATCGAAAGCATCTGAAAAATAGGGGTAACAGGCAAACTGTTATGCTTGGTTTTTCTGATGGTACTAAAGATGGTGGTTATTTAATGGCTAACTGGGCTATATTCTCAGCTAAAGAAGATATTACTTTAAAATCACGAGAAAGTGATGTGGAAGTAGTGTTTTTTGATGGTCGTGGTGGGCCTCCTGCCAGGGGAGGTGGTAATGCACACCGCTTTTATGCTGCTATGGGTAAAAATATTGAGAGCAGACAGATACAAATGACTGTTCAAGGGCAAACCATTAGTTCGCATTATGGAATTAAAGATGCAGCAGCTCATAACCTTGGGTATTTATTAACAGCAGGTTTAACAAATCGTTTGTATAATAAACCTAAGAATCAGATGGATGTACCTCAGCATGTTTTTATAGCAGAGATGGCAGAATCAAGTTATAAAAAGTATCTGGCATTAAAAGAACATCCATTATTTGTTCCTTATCTGGAGGAAATAAGTACTCTTAAATATTATGGAAAAGCCAATATTGGTAGCAGACCAAGTAAAAGAGGAGGTGGAGATAAAATCAATTTTGATGATTTAAGAGCAATTCCATTTGTTGGTGCATGGAGCCAGTTAAAACAAAACGTACCTGGATTCTATGGATTAGGAACTGCATTAAAAGAACAGGAGGAAAAAGGAAACTTACAGGCTTGTATAGATTTATATAAAAATAATATCTTCTTTAAGACTTTGTTGTCAAATAGTATGCAGAGTATGAGTAAAACAAACTTTGAATTGACAAGATATTTAGAGCAGGATGAAAAATTTGGAGAATTCTGGAGTGACATCTATAATGAGTTTATGTTGACAAAGGAGATGGTATTGAAGGTTTCTCAAATGCCTGATTTATTAGATGATAATCCTAGGAGCCAATTGAGTATTCGTTTACGAGAGAAGATTGTGTTGCCATTATTGATTATTCAACAATATGCTTTAATGAAAATTCATGAGGCTCAAAGTACTGGAAATAATGTTCCTGTTGAAGTTTATGAAAAGATGGTGATTAGAGCAATGTTTGGAAATATTAACGCAAGTCGTAATTCGGCATAAGATAGTCTACAGTCTGCAGTTTTCAGAATTCATAACTGAAAACTGTGGACTGAGAACTGTTAAAACTGTTTACTGACCTAATTCGTCATATTTAAGGAAATCCTGTACTTCAAGAAAAGCTTTCTCCATTCTTACCATTTTATCAACCATGAATTTGAAAATAGCAGGCCATTGTTCGGGTACTAAATAATCACCTTCCATTTCCTGGTAAACACGACAAACTTCTTCTCCGTGTTCTTTTTCATAGGCAAAATCCCAGATGAGAGGTTCTCCGTATTCTGATTCAAATATTTTCTTTGTGGCCTCAAGTTTTTCATAAAGCATTAAACGTCGAGACTCATGTTTGGTATTAATCTCAAGTGCAACAATTATTTTTTCTCGTCCTACTTCAAACCTTAAGTCAACACCTTTTACTCCAGTTTTTTCACCAATCCATTCTTTAACGCGTCCTCGCTGTCCAGGTAATCTTCGTGTTTTATTTCCAAGTTTCCTCCAAAACTCAAGTACCAGTTCTTTCTTTTCTTCTTTTGAATACATATTAATCGTCTTCTTCTTTTTCTTTTTTTCCTGAAGTATATAATACAAAAAGTAAATAGATACTTCCTAAGCCAATAAGACTTCCTCCGTAGATTTCAGCATTTTTATATGATCCATGTATCATTCCAAAACCTAAAATGATAAAAATAACAGCAACAATACTTAGTTTTTTTCTCATACATTTAATATTTATTCTTTATCAAGACGTATTGCTATTCTTTTTTGTTCATAAAAATAAAAATGCCTGCAATATTTTGCAGGCATCAAATTTATGATTTTCAATTATTTTTTAAAAATTGTATCTAACACCAAGTGTTAATCTGTCGTTTGAAAAATCTGAAGTGTTAGTAGGTTTAGATTTACTTGTATACTCAGTTCCATAAGAAGCAATGGTATGAAGCAATTCAAGACCAATAGTCATTTTACCGGATTTGAATACAACTCTTGGTGAATAAGCTATTATTTTGCTGATATTTGAACCTAATGTATAACCAGTTTCAGTATCTAAAATCATAGATTCATCTTTTGTTCCAAGATTGTTTGTTACGCCTGCAAAAACCCCAAATTCAACTTTTTTCCCATTTGTATGGATGTCTGTCCAAAAAGAATTTACATATATAGGTAAGTATTCTCCGTCAATAGCAGTGCCATTATTGGCTTTTCGTGCAACACCACCTATCATTACCATGTTTGTCATACTTCCGCCATATACACCTTCAGCTTTAAATGTAATAGCAGAAGTGGTATATTTTAATGATAAATTTGCTTGCATACTAGTTGTTGTACTAGAAGTAGTAAGCGGTTTTTGGTTTTTAACACCAAAAGTAGCAGCTAAAAATAAATCTTTAGCAGAACCATATTTAACTTGAAGGTTCATTTCTGGAAAGTCTGCTTGTTCAACTTGTTGTGCACCGCCCTTATTGGCAAAGTCAGCTTGTGATAGTGCAATAAAAGATAAAGATAGCTTTGAAGCTGCATTATATGAATATCTTACCTGAGGAGCTCTTGAAAGTGGGTGTATAGGAGCACCAACAACGAAATTTACCATTCCTGGAAAGTTTTCAGGAATAAAGAACGGGTGCCATGTTTTACCTACCAATAATGAGGACTTTTCCCAGTTTAGCTTTATAAATGCATGTCTTAGTCTAACAACAAAATCTGTATTTCCATTACCATAGCCAAGGAAGTCACCTTCTACTTTCGCTGAGGTTTTAGCACCAAAGGCATCTAATCCCTGTAGGTTAACTCCAATTCTTGATATTCCGGCACCAAAGTCAAAACTTCTTTTACTATCAGTACTTGTGTTTTTAGGAAATAAGTAAACATGGTTTTGTCTGGAAGTAACACTTTCGTGTGTGTCCATGATAGCGTCAAACCCTACAAATCCATATAATTTTGATGAAATTTGTTTTTCTTTTTCTTGTGCATTTGAAAAAATACTAGAAAAGATAAATAAGCAAAAGAGTAATTTTTTCATTTTTTAATGAATATAGATGTGTTTTATTTAATTAATTTCTGTTTTTTTATCGAGTAAAATGATACTTAAATATATAAGACCATTTTTTCTGCGTTATTTAAACTACATTAGTTGTTAAAGGCCTGCAAAGGTATTTAAAAATTATAAACATGAAGAAAATTATCAAAATCTTATCTGCTCCATATCTCTTTATATCTATGTTAATAATACTTGCTGCATCAATGGGTATTGCTACGTTTATAGAAAATGATTTTGGTACTAATGCTGCAAAAGCAACGGTGTATAATACGTGGTGGTTTGATGGTTTGTTTGCTTTATTGGCAATAAATTTACTTCTAAATGTTTTAAAGCCACATATGTATAAAAAAGGTAAGCTGGCAATATTGGTTTTTCACTTGTCCTTTTTAGTTATAATTATTGGAGCTGCGCTTACTCGTTATATAGGTTTTGAAGGTATTATGCATATACGTGAAGGGGAATCTACAAATGAATTTCTTTCTGCGTCAACTTATATTTCCGGCAATATTGAAAAGGATGGAATTATTATTCCGTTTGAAAAAGAAGTATTTATGTCAGAAAAAAGTAAGGATTATTTTTCTGAAAGTGTGGTTGCTGGTGATCAAAAAGTAAAAATTAATAGTCTTGATTATATCTCTAAAACAAATTTTGTTCCTCAGGAAAGTGAAAAAGGTAACCCGTATATCACACTAGTAGTTTCTGGTAAAGAATCCCGGCGACAAAATATTGGTTTGTTTTATGGCGAAAAAACAAATATAGGAGATTACACCATTTCATTTGGAACTGATTCAATTGCTGATTTGTTTATATATATCGATGATGATGTCTTGATGTTTAAATCAAAATATCAGGTATTTACTACAGATATGGGAACAAAACAAAAGGAGGAGATTGATTTTTCATATCCACAAGTTTTTAAGGATAAGACTCTGTATACGACAAATGATTTTTTCATTGTTCAAACAAATTACTTAGAAAAAGCCGAATTGAAACCTGTGCCAGTTCAAGAAATGATGCAAGGTGATTACTTGGAAACTGTAATATTGGAATTCGTAATTAATGGTAAAAAAGAGCTTTTACCAGTGTATGGTAATCAGGGGGCTTTAGGAGATCCTGCCGAACTTGAAGTTGAGGGTGTTAAGATTAAAGTTGCTTATGGCGCTAAAATCCTAAAAACTCCATTTAAGCTTCATTTGAATGATTTTCAGTTAGATCGCTATCCGGGTTCAGAAAGTCCTTCCTCTTTTGCCAGTGAGGTTACCTTATTGGATGAAGCTGAAGGCAAGAAAGCCGATTTTCGAATTTTTATGAATAATATATTAAGCTATAAGGGTTATCGATTTTATCAGTCTTATTACGATAAGGATGAAAAAGGTACCTTCTTATCTGTTAATAATGATTTTTGGGGCACAACAATTACCTATGTAGGGTATTTATTAATGGCAATTTTTATGATGTTATCTCTTGTTGCTTCAAAAAGTAGGTTTAGGTTTTTAGGAAGAAGAATCCGGGAAGTGCATAAGCAAAAGCATGTGTTAGCCCTGTTGTTG
Source organism: uncultured Saccharicrinis sp. (assembly GCA_963666825.2). Lineage (GTDB taxonomy): Bacteria > Bacteroidota > Bacteroidia > Bacteroidales > Marinilabiliaceae > Saccharicrinis. The sequence continues at coordinate 5,862,199 of OY763044.2, forward strand.
TTACTGTTAGTGAGTACGGTTTCATTTAGTCAGGATTTAAAAGGTGTTTCTAAGATCTCTGACGAACAAGCTCAGGAATTTGGATCGTTATGGATTCAGGATAACAGCGGAAGAATAAAACCAATGAACTCAATGAATGGTGAAATTCTTAGGAAATTAGTTAAGCATAATACATTTAAAGGTTTTTCTGCAGATTGGGTTGTATTAAATATATTGGTTTATCCGGAAATATGGGATCATGTTCCTATGATAACAGTTAAGACTGAAAGTATAAAAAGGATTGTTGGTAATAAAGAGAAGAAAGCTTCATTTAGCGATTTCTTTAATTCATCTGGGCAATATAAGTTAAGTAAGGATGTTGATATTGCTTATAGGACAAGACCTTCGGATAGAACCAAAGATCAGAATGATTTAATAAAAATTGATGAACAGGTCAATGTTTATTATATGACCAAAACAGGAAAGTTTCTTAACGTATTTCCACTGCCAAATGCTTCTGAGTCAAAATGGTTGTTGCCAGGAAGTGCTTCTTCTGGATTACAGAAAGAAGAAAGTGTTTTTATTGAAAATATATTTGGTGAGTATTTAAAAACTCTGAGAAATGGAGATGTAGTTCAATCAGAAAAATACATTAGTGCAATTAGTAAATATCAAATTAAGTATGGTCAAGGAATAATTCCGGGGGATAACATTAAAGAGCTTGAGATATTTTATAATAAAACAAATATCTTTTTGATGATTTCTCCGGTGCTTTTTGTTTTGGGTATCATTTTATTGTTATTGCAATTTATTTATTTGTTTTTGCCTTATAAGTCCTCACAGTATGTAAATAAAGGTGGATTGATTTTATTGTCGATTGGATTTCTGATATGTACCGGAGGTTTAGCACTGAGGTGGTATATTTCTGGACATGCACCATGGAGTAATAGTTATGAGTCTATGTTATATATTGCCTGGTCAATGTTGTTGGCCGGTTTAATTTTTTCAAAAAAGTCTCCAATTGTTTTGTCTGTAGCAGCTGTTTTTTCTGGGATTGTATTGTTAGTGTCGCACTTGTCATGGATGAATCCTGAGATTACGCCTTTGGTTCCTGTTTTAAAGTCATATTGGTTAACAATACACGTTGCTGTTATTGTAGCCAGTTATGGTTTCCTTGGTTTGGGCGCATTTTTGGCGTTCTTTAATTTAATTATCATTGGTCTACGTAAATCAGGAAATAAGAATTTAGACTTAACAATTATAGAGTTAACTTCAATAATAGAAATGGGATTAACTATTGGTTTATATTTAATGACAATAGGTTCATTTTTAGGTGGAGTTTGGGCAAATGAGTCATGGGGTAGATACTGGGGATGGGATCCTAAGGAAACATGGTCACTTATTACAGTTGTTGTTTATGCTGTTATCTTGCATTTGCGTTTTATTCCTTCGTTGAAAGGAGTTGTTACATTTAATGTTGCGGCTCTATTGGGTATGTTTTCAATTTTAATGACGTACTTGGGTGTTAATTATTATTTAGCCGGAATGCACTCTTATGCTAAAGGGGACCCAGTGCCTGTTCCAGTTTTTGTATATTATTTGATAATGATTGTTTTAGTTGTTGTTGGTTATGCTTTATATAATCATAAGAGATCAGTCTCTAAATTAGAATGGTAGAATATTATCAGTTTTCCAAATTTAGTACAGTATTGTTTATTTACTGTTGATAATTTTATAACATATTTAGGTATGTAAGATGCTGAATATTTGTATTTTTGAACATATACAGGTGTTTAGTAAACATTATCGCAGGGGGACATAGATAGGAATAGTTAAAATTGGGACTGATAAATGAATAAAGAAAGTTTGGAAAATTCATCCAGGCTTCAGGCTTTAGAGGCTGAGGTTAAGCACCTTAAGGGATTGCTTAATAAAGTGTCGCCCCAGAAAAATGAAAAGCAAGACGTTGTAAATAAACGGTTAGACTCAAAACTAGAAGGTTTATTACAAAAGGGGTTAGGTTATAATGAAGTTGTTTTAGAATTATTAAAGGAAGTAGGTCAACAAGTAGAAGTTGACAGACTTTCAATATATGATTATGAAGAGTCACTAGGTGGTTATCTTGCCAAATATCAATGGTATAGTGATGAGTTTCAGGAGTACTATCCAACAGATCTTATAATCTACGATAATGAAAATCCATTAATAAATCCGACACATGAGAATGCTTTTGTAACCTCAGATATAGTTAAAGATCTTTCCAATTCTCTTGCACTCAAATTTGAAACTTTTCAGGTTAAGTCGTTATTGATTATTTCATACAACAGTGCTGAGATATCAAATGGCTTTTTAGTTTTTGAAACTTGTTCTTTTAATCGTGAATGGTATGATTTCGAAATTCAGGAACAGTTGGTCAATGTAAAGAAGATTGTTTCGAGTTTGAATACATATTGGTATAAGAAAAATGCTGAAAAGGATTTATTCTATAGAAATATATTAAATACTGCCACTTCTTTAATCGCAAAAGATAAACTACCTAAAAAAACAATCTATAAAATATTTGAACAGGTAGGACAAGGACTGGGATTAAATAAGGTTTATTTTATTGCACAAAATAGCTTTTCAAATCATCATGAATTTTTTTGGAGTGTTAATGCTGAAGATGATATCGGTTTAACAAGTTTTGATATAGAAAAACTTCTTGGGAAAAAGGATGTAGTTAAAAGCTTAGTGTTTGATAGTTCGGAAATAAAAAAGCTGAATATAAAACTTCCTTTACATCTTTCAATATCTGTAAATGCACTATATGTTAATAACGAGTTTAGTGGTTGGTTAGTCTCTGAATTTAATGAAAACGTTGATAATATCAGATATCTTCCTTTTATAGATTCAATTTCACATTTAATAGAATCTTTGTTAGGGGATTTATACTACGAAAGTGAATTGAATACAAGATGTTTGTATTTGATGGAAGCGAATAAGGGATTGGCTCTAAAGGAATCTTTTCTTGATGGTCTATTGAAACATTCTCCTGTAGGTATTATTAAGTTGGTAGATGGATTAGTTAAGTTGACTAATGAAAAAGTCAGTGAGATTTTTGAATTAACATCAGAGGGACTTGTAAACAGAAAATTGGAAGATTTACTTTCATGTAAGGATACTTCTAAATATCTACAGAAGATTGAAAATGAAAATTCTATTGTACATGAAATATTTGAGATAAACATTGGATTATATACAAAAATATTGTCCTTTTATGGGATTATTGATAATTCTAACAAAGAAAACGGACATGTATTGTTTATACAGGATGTTACTTCTATTTATCATACAGAAAAAAAATATGAAGAACTTCGTGATCGGTATGAAAAAATATTGGAAGCCTCGATATATGGTATTTTCATAACTGATTTAAATGGAAGTATAAAGTTCATCAATAAATCAGCAAGAAGTTTATTTGATTATGATCTTGCAGAAGCAAATAATCTAAATATAAAATCATTAGTTTATAATAATAGTGAAGATTTTGTTGATGAGTTGCAACTTGCTATAAAATCAGCTAATTTTTATAGAAGTAATACGGCATTAAAATCAAAAGAAGGAAAATTGTTAGAGGTTGATTTTTCAGCACAAAAAATACAGATTGATAACAAAGAACATTATTTTATTAATGTTCATGAAGTTTCGCAAGTTTCACATATACAAGAGGATAAGTTGGATGATGGATTTGAACGTTTAGCTCAAAACTTTCCGGATATTATTTTAAGGTTGAATCGAGATCGTAAGATATTGTATCATAATGATGCGCTTATAAAACATTTTGGGTTTTTGACTGATCAGGAGATTGAAGGAAGGTCTCTTACTGAGCTAGATGTTTTTAATGAGGTTGTAGGACCTACTTGGCAGGCTAAAATTGAGGACGTATTTAATTATGGCGAAAAAATATCAATGGAACTTGGCTTTAGCGATGAATCAAAAGATTTGTATTTTGATTGGATTATTGCTCCAGAACTAGACGTGAATGGTAATGTTGATACTGTGTTAGCTATTGGTAAATGTTTATCTGAACATAAATTGGTTGAAAAGCAGCTAATGGAAGCCAAAGAAAAAGCTGAAGAGTCAGATAAATTAAAGTCATCATTCCTGGCTAATATGAGCCATGAGCTGCGAACTCCGCTAAATGCAATTGTAGGTTTCTCAGCGTTGCTTAGAGGTGATAATATATCAGTAGAAGAAAAAGATGATTACGTAGAGGTGATTCATAAGAACTCGGATAGTTTAATGAGTTTAATAAATAATATCATCGATGTAGCCAAAATTGAAAGTGGAAAAATATCTGTAGAGAAAGAAGATGTTGATTTACATGAGATGCTCAAGTCATTATATAGTGATTTTACTCCGAAAGTAGAAATTGAGCATAAGGGTAGGGTGAAATTGTACCTTTCTATGCCTAAGGATGATAAGTGTATTATTTATTCAGATCCGATAAGGTTGCGTCAGACTTTAGTTAATCTTATAGGGAATGCAATAAAGTTCACAATTAAGGGCTTTGTTGAATTTGGATATGCAAAAGAAAATAATCAGATAAGATTTTATGTAAAGGATACAGGTATTGGTATTTCAGAGGCAAAGCAAAAAGTGATATTTCAGCCTTTCAGAAAAGAAGTTGAAACCAGTAATCAAATATATGGTGGTACAGGTGTTGGTTTGGCAATTTGTGAAAAAATTGTACATGCTTTAGGTGGTGAAATTGGTCTTAACTCAGAAAAAGGAAATGGTTCAGAATTTTTCTTCACTCACCCTTATGACATATCTGAAAATGAGAAAAAACATTCTGGTATTTCTCATAAAACAATTACTATTTCAAACCCGGTTCTGCCCAAAAATTATTATTGGCCTAATAAATTAGTATTGCTTGTTGATGAAAATAGTAGTGTTCATTTACAAATGCGAAAATCTATTGAAAAGACAGGTGTAACTCTTGTTTCAGCGAGAACTGGAGCTGGTGCCAGTAAGTTGTTGATGAATAGGAAAGATATTTCTCTGGTAATTATGGATCTTAAATTTCCGGATTCAACAGGTGAGGAGTTAATAAAAGATATTAAACAAATGAATAGAGATATCCCGGTTATTGCACATTCTGAAAAAGTTACGGAAGGGTATTGTGGCGAGATTCTAAATTATGGATTTGATGCTTGTATATCCAAAAACGGTGAGAAGGAAGAGTTATTGATGGTAATGGATAAATTTCTTGTAGAAGCAAACAATACAAAATAAAAAATGTGTATCTCTAAAGCTTTTGAGATACACATCTATAAAATCTTACAATAGGGTTATTTAACTGCTCCCCATTGTCATCTTTGTCATTATTTTCTAAACGCATAAGTATAATTTTTGTCTTCTGAGTTAATAGTTACATGATAGTCTCCTTTTGGTAAAGCTGAGATATCAAACTTTTTAGAGAAAGTTCTTTCTGCTTTAAAAGTTTCTGTAAAAATTTCTTCAGAACTAGAGCTAATAGTTACATCAACTGATTTTACTCCGAAAGGAATGTAACTAACAATTAAAGTGTTGTCAACAACATTAGCAAAAGTTGTATTTGCGTTTGATGCAACTTCTTTTTTAACATCACTAGCAATTTTGTGGTTTTTAACAGCGAAATCTTTTGAAAAATATTCTTTTCCTTTTGATTTTAATACAACTGAATATTCACCATCGCTTAGGTATGAAAAATCAAGAACTTTTTGTGTAAAACCAGCTTTGCTAATTAATTCTCTATGAAAAACTTCTCCGTCTTTTCCTTCAATAGTAAGTATTGCATTGCTTTCGCTTTGGTTGTTTAATGAAAGCACTGAAAAATCAGTATTTAAATAAGGATAAATAGAAACTGTTGATGCTGATGCTTTTCCATCTCCTTCTCCTGCGTAAGCTGATACTCCTAAGGTAAACATTACTCCCAATGCTAATCCTTTAAATAATTTACTTGTCTTCATCTTAAAATAGTTTTTTGTTGTTTGTATTAGTCAACTTTCTGTAGGTTGACATTACAAACATATGTATATTTTGAGAAAGGGTAGTTAAAATAGGGGGGTCTGACGTATCTGTTTTAATTTTTATTAAGTGTTTATATGAAAAGGGTATTTTGCTAACATTGGAGAAATATAAAGTTAACATTAAGTTAACATTGGAAGGAGGTGTTAACAAAAGGTCGTAATTTTAACAAATCTGTGAAGATTTCTTTCTTGTTTGTTAAAATTGTAATTTGAAAATAAATAGTGTGTTAATATCTGTTTTAAAATTTTACCATTTATCGTTAAGTTATAGTGATTATAAGCCGTATTTACGATAAAAGTGTTGGTTTCGTGGTTTTAATCCTGTAAGATTCCAATTGGAGACTTATGAGGATGCATCTGTTTATAGTGTTTTGTTTAATGTTAATTGGAAGGTATTACCTAATAACTAAGCAATATGATGCAAGAAGTCTCTGTAGATGTTTATTTACTGCAAGAAAAGTTTATTGTTGGATGAAATGATATGTTTGGATAAGGCAGAACAAATATTTTTACTGAAGATACTTAAATTATTGCTTGTTGTGTATTTATATTTGTTTGCTTATAATACATGCCTTGTATGATAGAATTTACTTCGTGTATGGGACTTTAGAAATTCCAATAATAGTATCTTCTATTTATATTATATATATAGAGCGCTTTATCGATACTATTTTAAAGTAAAGATTTTTGGTGCGCTTTATAAATGTGTTTAAGAAATAAGTTTTCTTATGATAGAATTTCCTTAACGGCGTTATAGATACCTTCTTTATCGAATCCACATTCATGCTGAAGTTCAATTTGAGTTCCATGATCAACAAATCTGTCCGGCACTCCCAATCTTTCAATAATTGCATTGTATCTGTGGGTTACCATAAATTCTATTACAGCACTTCCAATTCCGCCAACGATTGTTCCGTCTTCAATGGTAATAATTTTATTGTGCTTCTTAAATACATTATGGAGCAGTTCTTCATCCAATGGTTTACAGAAGCGTAAATCATATAATGCAGCAGAGATATTCTCTTTCTTTAAGTTTTCGCAAACTTGAGCAGCTTTGTTACAAACCGGACCTATGGTTAATATGGCAAGGTCTGTTCCATCTATAATTTCCTCTCCTTTCCCAATTTCAATTTCCTTCATTGGATTCACCCAATCTACTGTTGTTCCAATTCCTCTTGGATATCGGATTACGAAAGGTCCCTGATCCGGAAGTTGGGCTGTGTACATTAAGTTTCGTAATTCATGTTCGTTACGAGGACTTGCAATAGTTAAATTAGGTACTAATCTAAAAAAAGCAAGATCGTAAACACCGTGGTGGGTTGCACCGTCAGCGCCAACTAAACCACCTCTGTCAAGGCAAAAAACAACATTTAGTTTTTGAATGGCAACATCATGAATAACCTGGTCATAGGCTCTTTGCATGAATGATGAGTAGATATTGCAAAAAGGAACTAAACCTGAAATTGCTAATCCGGCAGAAAAAGTAACTGCATGTTGCTCTGCTATCCCAACGTCAAATGCCCTGTCTGGCATTTTTTCCATCATAATGTTTAAAGAGCAGCCTGAAGGCATAGCTGGAGTAATACCAACGATCTTTTCATTTTTCTCAGCAAGTTCAACAATGGTATTACCAAATACATCCTGATATTTTGGAGGTTTTGGTTTTGCGTTTGGCGTCTCTAATTTTTCACCAGTTAGTTTATCGAATTTACTTCCTGTGGCATGCCAGGCAGTTTGGTTTTCTTCCGCAAACTTAAATCCTTTACCTTTTTTTGTGATACAGTGTAAAACTTTTGGTCCAGGTATGTTCTTTAAGTCATTTAGAACCTTTACTAAATGGTTAATATCATGACCATCAACAGGTCCAAAATATCTAATATTAAGTCCTTCGAAAATATTGGTCTGTTTTGTAAGTAAAGACTTTATACTATTGTTAATAGCAGTAATCTTATCCTTTGCATTAGGACCGGTTATTTTTAACTTTTCAAGTCCCTTAATGATCTCATTTCTAAACTTATTGTAGGTATGAGAGGTTGAAATATCTACTAGGTAATCACTTAATCCACCAACATTAGGATCAATGGCCATGTTGTTGTCATTAAGGATTATCAGCATGTTTGCTTTTGTACTACTTAAGTTGTTTAAACCTTCAAAAGCCTGACCAGCGGTCATACTGCCATCGCCAATAATTGCAACAGCTTGTCTGTCGTTTTCTTTGTTTCGCTTTGCTGCAATCGCAATTCCAAGAGCTGCAGAAATAGATGTTGAGGAATGTCCAACTCCAAAAGCATCGTATTCACTTTCAAAAATATTAGGAAAGCCACTTATTCCTTTATATTTTCTGTTTGTATGAAACTGATCTTTTCTTCCGGTAAGTATTTTATGACCATAAGCCTGATGTCCAACATCCCATATTAATTTATCATAAGGTGTATTGAATACGTAATGTAATGCTACGGTAAGTTCAATCACTCCTAAGCTGGCACCAAAGTGTGCCGGATTACAAGAAACAGCATCTATGATAAAATCTCTTAGTTCCTGACATAAAGCAGGTAAGTCTTTTTCATCTAATTTTTTTAAATCATCAGGACTATTAACCTTTTGTAAAAAGCTGTTCCCTATGTTTTCCATTCTTTATACTTCGGGTGAAAATTTGTTGGGTGCAAATATAATATATTAGCACGAAACAAACCTAATTAGAGTTTTTATAGTTAAAAAATATAAGCATCTTTGAAGCTAAATATTTAATCAACACAGTTTAATTTCAAGTATTAATCATGAATAATTTTAAAATATTAATTTTTATTGGTTTGATATTAGGCCTGTTTTCATGCATCCCATTGAAGCAGTTTCAGGAACTTGAAAGTCGATATGATTCAAACAAACAGGAATTACAAAGTTTAAGGTCGGAAAATGGAGAACTTGAGGTTCAAAATAATGAGTTATCATCCGAAGTTAATCGTTTAAAAAAGAAGGTTGAGCAATTAGAAAAAGATACTTTAAGATTAGCCAAGAGAGCCTGGAGTCTGCAAAATAGAAATAAGGAACTATCGAATCAATATAAAGATTATTTGGATGATATGTTGAAGAATAATCAAGATAAATCTTCTTCTGAATTATTGAAGCATTTACAGAATTTACATGAAGAATTGCAAAATAGAGAAGATGAATTAGTATCTGCGGAAAGAGAGTTAAATAAAGAGAAGATAAATCTGGAAAATGCAAAGAGTAATTTGCAGAAAATGGAACGAGAGCTTGAGCAAAGAAATAAAAGGCTTTATGAGTTAGAAAGTGCTTTGGCAGAGAAAGATTCATTAATGAATGCCTTAAAGAAAACAGTGGCAGATGCTTTAACCGGATTCAATGATGATGAACTTGCTGTGCATATCAAGAATGGAAAAGTTTATGTTTCAATGGAAGAGAAGTTGCTTTTTAGTTCAGGTAGTTATCAGGTTAGTCCGGCTGGTGTTTCGGCATTGACTAAAATAGCTGGCGTTCTTGAGGAAAAGAAAGATATTAATGTTTTGGTTGAAGGACATACTGATAATGTGCCATATAAGAGTACTATCTTGCTTGATAATTGGGATTTAAGTGTAAAGAGAGCTACGTCGGTTACCCGAATTTTATTGAATAATGGTAATATTGCTCCTTCAAGAATTACTGCTTCCGGAAGAAGTGAATATGTTCCTTTACAAACAGGAAACACCCCTGAGGCAAGAAGGAAAAACAGAAGAACCGAAATCATTTTATCTCCAAATCTTGATCAGATTTTCAACATACTCGAAACCAATTAAAAGGTTAAAAGTTTCATTTTTATATGTTCAAATGTATTCAGGAGCTTGTAATATTTATAAGCTCCTAAATTTGTTATTACTATATACTTCATTTTTCTATAGTAAGTTAACCAACAAATCATCAATTAAGGGTAATCCAATGGCTCTAAGTGTTGAGCCTATTAATATTTGTAATTTGTCTTGTCCGGAATGCCCAACGGGTATGAAAATCTTGACAAGAAACAAAGGAGCGATTTCATTAGATCTATTTCAGGATGTTATAAATCAGATTTATAAGCATGCATTTTTAGTAAACCTATATTTTCAAGGAGAACCATTTATGCATGTGAAATTATTTGATTTAATTAAGTATGCAAAAAGTAAAGATCTTCTTGTTGCTACCTCAACGAATGGGCTTTTTATTACAGCATCAATGGCTGATAAAATAGTTGAATCCGGTCTGGATGAATTATATGTTTCTTTGGATGGAATTACTCAGGATGTTTATGAGCAGTATAGAGTTGGAGGTGATGTAAATAAAGTAATTGAAGGAATAGAAAATCTTGTAGCAGCTAAAAAAAAATTAAAGTCAAACTTCCCAATTATAAGGACACAGATGCTTGCTTTTAACTTTAATGAGCATCAGATAAATGAGTTTAAAGAGTTATCCTATCATTTAGGTGCGGACATAGCCGATGTAAAAACCGCTCAGGTTTATGGAGTTGAGAATAAGGGATATCTCTTGCCTGAAAATAAAAAATTAACAAGATATACATCTGAGCTTAACGAGTCGTTTAAAATAAAAGGACAAATCAAAAATAGCTGTTGGAAACATTGGTCATCTTGCGTAGTTACATGGGATGGGAAAATGGTGCCATGTTGTTTTGATAAGGATGCTCAATTTAATATGGGGATGTTAAGTGAAGATAGTGTGTACAGAATATGGAAAAATAACAAGTATACTTCTTTTAGGAATCTTGTATTAAGAAAACAGTCAGATATTGAGATTTGTAATAATTGTCCTTTAAGCAGAAGGTAGTATTAGACTGAAGTTTTCGTGTTATTAACATTCTAATATGGGTGTTGATAAAATATTATGTGTAATTGATGTTTTTTTTGATTAAAAAACAAGATCTTTAGACTGAAAATCCTAATTTTAAGTTTTATAATGAACCTCACGAATTGCAGGACCGTATTTATGATCCTGCTTACTTTTATATGATAAAAAAAGAACGTAGTCGAATACTTAGATTAATAGATGTTTGGGTAAGGAGAAAATTAGGTCCCGGTACCCTTCCATCTGGGAATGGTTTTCTGTATTGGCGAGAAAGGATATTTCACTACTTTGTAATTGCTCTTATTTCGGTGGGGCTTTTGTCGTATTTATATTACACGATTTCTTTCCTGCAGGATAAAAAATATATTTCTGCAATTTTTAGTTCTGTTGTTTTTATTTCGGCTCTCTTTATTTCAATTATACGATCCTTTCCGTTTAGATTTAGAGCAGGTTGGTTGTTAACCTGTGTTTACTTCTTGGGTGGGTATTTATTTTTAATGAATGGACCTTTGTCTTTAGGACTAGTAATACTTCTGGCATATTCTATTTTATCTGCAATTTTATTGGGCTATAAAGCAAGTGTTTATTCTGTATTATTGAATGTTTCTCTGTTAGGAGTAGCTTTTGTATTACATAATACAAAGATTGTAACAAGTGATTTATTGTTAGATTTAAATCTCAGTTCTTATATTAATATAATTGTACTCTTTGTTGTAATTAATGTCATTACTCTATTTCCGTTAGTTTCATTTATAAATGGATTAACTTTTAGTTTTGAAAAAGAACTCAGATATAAAAATATCCTTAGTTGCGAAAGAGAGAAATTAATGAGAGCTAAGGTTAAAGCAGAAGAATCGGATTTGCTTAAAACATCATTTTTATCAAATATGTCCCATGAAATACGCACTCCAATGAATGCGATTCTGGGTTTTAGTAATTTGTTATCTCACAATGAAATTAGTGATGTTGAAAAAGAAGAGTTCGTAAATCTTATCCGTATTAATGGTAAAAACCTGCTTACTCTGGTTGAAGATATCATTGATATATCAAAAATTGACAGTGGTCAACTTCAGATAAAAAACAGTCCGGTTTGCTTACATGATGTATTAAAAGATGTGTATGATTCATTTTGGGATGACATTAAACGCAGGGGGTTGTTAAATGTCAAGTTATACCTAAATGAGGGTATATCTGATAAAAAGACAATGATACTAACTGATGCATTTCGCCTTAGACAAGTATTAATAAATTTGGTAGGAAACGGAATTAAGTTTACAGACCGAGGTTTTGTGGAGTTTGGATATGAGTTGCATAATGAAGATGTACTTCAGTTTTATGTGAAAGATACTGGTATTGGACTTCCTAACGGAAAAGAACAAGAGGTTTTTGAACGTTTTTCAAAGTTTTCTAATGATAAACAAAAAATGCTTTATGGAGGTACAGGTATTGGGTTGTCAATAGCGAGGGATGTAATAACACTGATGGGCGGTAAAATTTGGGTAGAATCAGAGGAGAAAGTTGGTAGTACCTTCTTTTTTACAATTCCCTATCATAAAGTATCAAATGTAATTAGTAAAACAGAAAAAGAAATTCCGGTAAATAAATATAATTGGGAAGGTAAAACATTTTTGGTTGCCGAAGATGAAGAAGACAACTTTAGGTATTTAGAGGTTGCCTTATCTATTTCAAATGCAAGTTTAATCTGGGCACGTAATGGAGTAGAAGCAGTAGATATTTTTAATCGAATAGATAATATTGATTTGGTTTTGATGGATATTAAAATGCCTGAAATGGATGGATATACTGCAACGAAAGAGATAAAGCTTAAAAACAAAGATGTCCCTGTAATTGCTCAGACAGCCTATGCAATGAGTGAAGAAAAAGAGAAGTCGAAACAAGCCGGTTGTGACGATTATATTGCTAAGCCAATCAATTATACTGATTTATTAAAGGTAATTCACAAGCACGTTCCGGGAGCTGATGTTAGTGCATAAAAAAAGAGGTTTACTCAAGAAAAATAAACCTCCTTTAAATATTATTATTCTAACAATTATAGAGTTAAAATATCTTTTTCCTTCTTAGCTATCAGGTCATCTATAATTTTAGAGTATTTATCTGTAAGTTTTTGAACCTCTGCTTCAGCATCTTTTTCAATATCCTCAGCCAGGCCGTCTTTTTTCATTTTCTTTAATTCTTCATTGCTGTCGCGTCTTACATTACGAATGCTAATTCTAGCATCTTCAGCTTCTTTTTTTGCCTGTTTTACAAGGTCTTTACGTCTTTCTTCTGTCAAAGGAGGAACGTTAATTCTTACTAACTCACCATTGTTTTCTGGATTAAATCCTAAATTGGCTGCCATAATCGCTTTTTCAATTGGCTGAATCATTGATTTCTCCCAAGGTTGAATTGCAATAGTTCTAGGATCAGGAGTATTAACATTAGCTACTTGTTGTAATGGTGTCATAGAACCATAATAATCAACCATAACGCCTTCAAGCATGCCTGGATTTGCTTTACCAGCTCTAATTTTAATTAGTTCGTGCTCAAGGTGATTAATGGAATTATCCATTTTTTCTTGAGCCATTTCTAGTAATATTTCTATTTCCTCTGTCATAACAGTCTCTTTTCAATGCGGTTTAACTTATGTTAGGTAAGATTTTTCAAATGCAAAAGTATAAAACTTTAATCTAAATTAAAAGCAGTATAATTATATGTAATAATAGTTTAAATAACTAATGAATATTATTGAATGGTCACCTTAATTAATTAGATGATTAAAGTGTATTTATTGCAGAGAAAATTGGAAATGGTAAAAGAATAAATATGGTTACTGTTTCATAGTATTGATATAATTTTTTAGTGCAGAATTAACTCAAATGGTAAGCATAAATATAATGTGATTTGTATATTTGGGAGCTCGTGTTTTAACGGGATTTTAATAGTTATTAAATGTTAAAACATGTTCTAAAACAATCATCTTTATTTTTAAAATTGAAAGATATGTATTTGAGACTACAGGGTGGATAATTTTTTTATTTTGTAAGTTATTGAAATAAAGATGAATACATTTTGATTCTTAGAAGGATTTTAAATAAAGATTTTTTTCTTTATTCCCATTGGAATACACAGTGAACACACTACCTTTGCAATTCAAATTTTTGAAAATATATAATTAGAGATTTAATATTTAACTTTATGAGTAATCTATTTTGTTCTTCGATTGGAAGAAAGCTCTTGATGAGTTTGTCAGGACTTTTCTTGATTATCTTTTTGATAGTCCATCTTTCAATTAACTTAATGTTATTGGTTCCAGATGGTGGAGAAATTTTTAACGTTGCAGCTAATTTCATGGCGCTTCCTGTTATTAAATTCGGCCTACAACCAGTTCTTGCTTTAGGCTTTATTGTTCACATTGCTTATGCTGCAATTTTAACAGCCGAAAACAATAAAGCTCGTGGTAAAAACAAGTATGCATCTGGTAATAGTACTAAAGAAGTAATGTGGGCTTCTAAGAACATGGCTGTTTTAGGTATAGTTGTTCTTGCATTTTTAGTTGTTCACGTTATGGATTATTTTGTTCCATTGCAAATTACACATGGAGCTAAAGAAGTAACTATAGGTGGTGTTACTATGCACGATACTTATAGTTTAGTAAAAGAAACGCTACAGAATCCTGTAAAAGTAATTCTTTACATTATTGGTTCATTAGGTTTAGCGCTTCACCTTACTCATGGATTTTGGTCTGCATTTCAAACTTTAGGTGCTAGTAATAGTATTTGGCGTAAGCGTTGGACTGTAATCGGAACTATTTTCGCTTGGGTTGTAAGCCTTGGTTTTTGTGTGATCGCGATTACAATGTTTTTATCTTAATCCTTTAATTTTTTTAAGAAATGAAGTTAGATTCTAAGATTCCAGAAGGGCCATTGGCCGAAAAATGGACCAATTATAAAAATCACCAGAAATTGGTGAACCCAGCAAATAAGCGTAACCTTGATATTATCGTAGTAGGAACAGGTTTAGCAGGTGCATCTGCTGCTGCTTCTTTTGGTGAAATGGGTTTCAAAGTAAAAAACTTTACTATTCAGGATTCACCTCGTCGTGCTCACTCTATTGCTGCACAAGGGGGTATCAATGCTGCTAAAAATTATCCAAACGATGGTGACTCAATCTATCGTTTATTTTATGATACAGTAAAAGGTGGTGACTACCGTGCTCGTGAAGCAAACGTTTATCGTTTAGCTTCTGTAAGTAACGATATCATCGACCAATGTGTTGCTCAAGGTGTACCATTTGCTCGTGAGTATGGTGGTTTATTAGACAACCGTTCATTTGGTGGTGCTCAGGTGAGTCGTACTTTTTATGCAAAAGGACAAACTGGTCAACAGTTATTAATTGGTGCTTATCAGGCTTTAATGCGTCAGGTAAACGCTGGTACTGTAGAAATGCATACTCGTACAGAGATTGTTGACATTGTAATGGTTGACGGTAAAGCTCGTGGTGTTATCGCTCGTGACTTAGTTACAGGAGAGTTCTCTCGTCACTTTGGACACGCTGTTGTATTGGCCACTGGAGGTTACGGAAATACATTCTTCCTTTCAACTAATGCAATGGGATCGAATGGTTCTGCTGCTATTAAAGCATTTGAAAAAGGAGCTGTATTTGCAAACCCTTGTTTTGCACAGATTCACCCAACTTGTATTCCAGTTCACGGTGAATTCCAATCAAAATTAACTTTGATGTCAGAGTCTTTACGTAACGATGGTCGTATCTGGGTTCCTAAAAAGAAAGAAGATGCAGAAGCTATTCGTGCCGGTAAGTTAAAAGGTTCAGATATTAAAGAAGAAGATAGAGATTACTACTTGGAAAGAAGATATCCTGCATTTGGTAACCTTGTTCCTCGTGACGTTGCTTCTCGTGCAGCTAAAGAAAGATGTGATGCTGGTTTCGGTGTAGGAAATACAGGATTAGCTGTTTTTCTTGATTTTAAAACTGCTATTGAGCGTTTAGGAGAAGATACAATTCGTGCACGTTACGGAAACTTATTCCAAATGTATGAAAAGATTGTTGATGACAATCCATACGAAACACCAATGATGATCTATCCTGCTATTCACTATACAATGGGTGGTATCTGGGTTGATTATGAATTACAAACAACAGTTCCTGGATTATTTGCAGCTGGTGAGGCTAACTTCTCTGATCACGGTGCTAACCGTCTTGGAGCATCTGCATTAATGCAAGGTTTAGCTGATGGTTATTTTGTACTACCATACACTATTCAAAATTATTTAGCTGATGATATTCGTACACCT
Source organism: uncultured Saccharicrinis sp. (assembly GCA_963666825.2). Classification (GTDB taxonomy): domain Bacteria; phylum Bacteroidota; class Bacteroidia; order Bacteroidales; family Marinilabiliaceae; genus Saccharicrinis. The sequence continues at coordinate 5,878,373 of OY763044.2, forward strand.
CGTATGACTGGTGAAGAAAAAGAATTTGTTGAGGCTGAAAAAGCTGCTAAAGATAAATTTGCGAAATTATTAGCAATTCAGGGAAATCGTTCAGTTGACAGTATCCACAAAGAATTAGGATTAGTAATGTGGGATTTTGTTGGTATGGCTCGTAACAAGAAAGGTCTTGAAGAGGCTATCGAAAAAATCGCTGCTATTAAGAAAGAATTCTGGACAAACGTTAAGATTCCTGGATCAAGCGAAGGTATGAATGTTGAGCTTGAAAAAGCTTCTCGTTTAGCTGACTTTATTACTATTGGAGACTTAATGGCACGTGACGCTTTACACCGTGAAGAGTCTTGTGGAGGTCACTTCCGCGAAGAATATCAAACTGAAGAAGGTGAAGCACAACGTCAGGATGATAAATTTACTTACGCTGGATGTTGGGAATATCAAGGTGAAGATAAAGCGCCTATCATGCATAAAGAAGACCTTAAATTTGAGGTAGTTAAAGTTGCTCAACGTAACTATAAATAATCTTGTAGGTCATTAATGTTCATAAGTTAAACAGAGAAAAATGGAAAAGAATATAAATTTGACTCTTAAAGTTTGGCGTCAGAACGGGCCACAAGATAAGGGTCGTTTTGAAACATACAAACTAGATAATGTTTCTACAGAAAGTTCATTCCTTGAAATGATGGACCTTCTAAATGAGCAATTAATTGGAGAAGGTAAAGAACCAGTAGCATTTGATCACGATTGTCGTGAGGGTATTTGCGGTATGTGTTCTTTATACATCAACGGACGTCCTCACGGACCTGACGATGATGTTACTACTTGTCAGTTACATATGCGTAAGTTTAAAGATGGAGAGACTATTACAATTGAACCTTGGAGGTCTGCCGGTTTCCCTGTAATTAAAGATTTAATTGTAAACCGTAGTGCTTTCGATCAAATTATTGCTGCAGGAGGTTATACTTCAGTAAGTACTGGTGGTGTACCTGATGCTAACGCTATTCCAATTCCAAAACCAGATGCAGATGAAGCTATGGATGCTGCTTCTTGTATTGGTTGTGGTGCATGTGTTGCTACTTGTAAGAATGGTTCTGCAATGTTATTCGTTTCTGCAAAAGTGAGTCATTTAGCTCTTTTACCACAAGGTAAGGTAGAGGCAGCTCGCAGAGCAAAAGCAATGGTAAGTAAAATGGATGAGCTAGGTTTTGGTAACTGTACTAACACTGGTGCTTGTGAAGTAGAATGTCCTAAGGGAGTTTCTATTTCAAACATCGCTCGTTTAAATAGAGAATTCTTAAAAGCTAAATTAGCTGACTAAGTTTTAAATTCTCATTAAAATATAAGAGGTTGTCATTTGACAACCTCTTTTTTTGTTTTATGATTTGAGAATAAGTAGAACCTTGATTGTGATATTAGTCCTTAGTTCTTATTGTAAAGAATCTTTGCGACGGATTTTAATTTTCATAGCTCCTTCAATTGGTTCTTCAGAAACTAAAATTAAATACCCACCACCACCAGCTCCTGCAAGTTTCCATGCAATAGCCTTGTCTTTGTACTGATCAATTTCAGAACTAATTCTATCATTAAGCATGGCCGGAAACATCCTGGTTTGTGCATGAAATGAAGCTAAGAAACCATCTGCAAATTTTTCAAGGTCTTTTTCATTAATTGCTTCCCAAACTTTTTCGGATGCTTTTGATAATTCCTGTACGTTTTCAGTTGATATATAGGTTTCTTTCAGTAAATCTAAATGATCTTCGCGAGGCCATAATAAAACCATGTAAATATGGTCTTCTAACCAGGTCAGTACTTCTTCAGAATGAATTGATTCAAAGCTTTTTGGCCAATATTCATTATCGTAATAATGGCGTACAACACCAGGCATACAAATACCTATGGCATCTTGTGCTCCTGAAATTATTTTTGATCCTGGAGTGTTTTCAAACTTAAATAGAATTTCGGCAAGTTTCTCAGGCTTTTCTAATGGTAAATGATATGGCCATATTTTTTTTGCTGCATTACGAGTTGATGTCGACATTCCACATCTTTCGTTGTATTCAATTATGGGTTCAAGAGAAAGTGTGATTGCCCATCCTGGATGATATTTTGATACATATGGTTGGTCAATCCATGTTCCGGCCAGGTCAATTCGATATGGTAATGTACAATTATCATTAGATCTAATTGCGGTAGTTGATCTCTCAGGAAGACCTGCATCAGGAATTCGTTGTAATACTTTCAGTTCAATATTTAGAGACTTACAAAGTTCTTTTTTAGCAGGAGAATATCCATCTTCATTTACAACAAAATAATCAGGTCTTAATTCGTGTAGTTCTTGTTCAAAATCTAAAATTCCCGAACCTTTATTTACAAATGCATTAGTTATGTATTTCAAAGAGTTTAACATGTAAAGTCTCTCTTGTTCTGAATTTATTGTCTTTCGGCCCTTTAATTCTTCAATTGTCTGGTCAGAACCGATACCTACATATACATTGCCATATTTAGATGCTTCCTTAAAAAAGGCGACATGTCCACTATGGAGCATATCAAAACATCCTGATACAAAAACTTTTTTTTCCATTTAAATTATTTTTGACGCAATTAACTGCTTTAACTTAATCTTTTCTTTAATTTGCCATTTAAATATCTAATTGTAATTTTATTGTAGTTCTCATTTTACATTGGTTATAAAGAAATGGCAATAGTAATCGAAATTATATAGTTAGTAAATGTAAAATTTATTTTTTACATATTTAGTTTCGAATCATTATGTTTGTTATTCCTATTTAGTCAATTTCTCCTAAAATTATTTGTGAGTTCTTATCTTTTATTCAATTCAAGTAAATGAAAACGATAAAGCTTTTAATGTTTTTTATAATCATCTTATTTAGTGCGAATAGCATTGTTGCAAATTCTTTAGAGAAGTTTTACTTGCAATTGGATAGTATTATTCTTCATAAAGAAGATTATCAACAACAAAAAATAGAAGGAATTAGTCAGCTAAATATTGAATTGAAAAGTATTTCTGAAGATAATTTAAATGACTTGTTTCAAGTATATGAGAAACTACAAGGTGAGTATTTTACATTTAACTACGACTCAGCAATGAAAACCTCAATTCGTATGTTAAATGTTGCTTATCAGTTAAAAGATAGAAGTAAGGTTGCATTCTCGAAAATCCGAATAAGTGCCACTTTGTTGGCATCCGGGATATTTAATGAGGCAGAGGATTCATTAAGATCAATAAATGTACATGGATTAGATCGGCAAATCAAACATGATTATTATTATAATTGCTCACGGTTGTATTTTGATATGGCGGATTATTATCAGCAGTCATATTTTGTATCGCATTATGTGGATTTAGGAAGACAATATCTGGACTCAGCAATTGAAAATACAAAAAAGGGATCTCAGGCATATTATTCATATAGTGGATTAAAGGAGTTAAGGAGCCATCAGTTTACTTTTGCCTTGGCTAATTATGAGGCATTATTTAGTCAATATTCGTTGTCAGGAAGGCAAAAAGCCATTGATGCTTGTACATATGCTTATGTATTAGAAAGAAAAGGACGAATTGAAGAATCAATACGTTTGTTAATAGAAGCCGCAATTGAGGATATTAAATTAGCTAATAAAGAACATGTTGCCTTAATGAAATTAGCCTATATTTTATTTGAAAATGGAGATGTTCTAAGATCTAGTAATTATTTGAAATTGGCACTAAAAGATGCTGATGAATATGGTGCTCTGCAGCGGAAATTTCAAATATCGCAAATGCAACCCATTATAGAAGCTGCAAAACTTAATTTAGCAGAAGGTCAGAAGACAAAAATTAAAAGTTATGCTGTATTAATTACTTTATTGTTTTTAGTTATTGCTGTGATCTTATTTGTGATGATCAGGCAGTTTAAAAAGATTATTGAGGCCCGAAATGAAGCTAATGCGTCAAATGAGGCTCTGGTAACTACAAACAATCAACTGCGGGAAGTAAATCTTATTAAAGAAGAGTATATAGGTTACTTTTTTAACGTCACTACAGAATATGTTGATAAACTAGAAGAGTTCAAGCAAGCTATCGAGAATAAGCTACTTTCAAATAAAATTAATGAAATTGGTCAGGTTGTAAAAAAACTAAATGTAAAAAAAGAAAGGGAAGCAATGTATAGCTCCTTTGATCTCTCCTTTTTAAAAATATTTCCTGATTTTATTGAGAATTTTAATAAGCTACTTGAAGCGGACTCTCAGATTATAATTAAGGAAGAAAACTCCTTAAATACGGATTTGCGCATTTTTGCTTTAATCCGTTTAGGAATTTCTGATAATGATAAAATTGCTCATATTCTCAATTATTCTGTGAATACAATTAATACCTATAAAACGCGAATTAAAAATAAATCGATTGTTCCAAACGAAGAATTTGAGAAAGAAATAATGAAAATTCAGTCAATATAACAAGCCATCCAAAACTTTACTTCCTTTCATAAACTTCAAAATTCCCCCCAAAAGAATAAATCAGAGCTTTCTATTTATGATTTTTAATAGTAATGTTAACTGTTAAATATTGTATTTAATTTTCTGTTCCTGTCCTGTAATTATCCTTTTATGGCAAAAATATAGTCAATAAAGGCTACAAAAATCATTATATTTTTTAAAGGTTTTTGAATAGTATTATTGTATTTAAAATGCATCAAAACAATGATTTAGTTCTTTAATGGGCATTATATTTTGTTATATAATCATTAGATATTTTGATACTTTTTAACACTTACTCCATTTTTGTAATGTTCTCAAGAAAAAGAGAACAAGGTATACCTAAAATGAAATCATAAAATCAGTTAAATCTAAATGTGAAATATTATGGAGGAATTGGAGAATGGGAATTAATTCGTATTACAAACCATCTGACTTTAGTATAGAGTAGTGAAAGGAGATTGAAAGTAGTTATCAAATCTCCGCTTAAAATTATGCGACTTATATGGGAAATACTAAAAATATAATATAAGCACGGGGGAGTTATTTCCCATGTAGGTTTCATAATGGTAGTGTAATATGAATCAATGTGATGGAATTTAGTGGATTATTAATGTATTGTTAATATTTAAACAGATGAATCAAAAAAATATACATAAACGAAAAAGCTTTTTTAAAGGCCTTTTCTTAATGATAGTTTTTATAAATGCTGGCTTGTTTCAAAATGTCTTTGCGGATTCTGATATAAGTAGCATTTATATAGTGCAGGGTGAGTTAACCTGTTCGGGTACGGTTAGTGATGAATCAGGAGAGCCAATACCTGGAGTATCTGTTGTAGTTAAAGGTACTACAGTAGGTACAATTACCGATATTGATGGTAATTACGTATTGTCAAATGTGCCTGAAAATGCAACGCTTGTATTTTCTTTTATTGGAATGCGAGACAAGGAAGTTGCTGTTAATGGACAAGTAAATATTTCTGTTACAATGGAACAGGATATTATTGGTTTAGATGAAGTAGTGGCTGTGGGCTATGGCGTTACCAAGAAGATGGATTTAACCGGAGCGTCATCTAATATTTCAGCAGAAGATTTAAACCAGGGAGCAGTTACAAATCCATTGCAACAGATGGCTGGGCAAGCAGCAGGTGTAAATATTACACAGGTAGGTAGTGAGCCGGGAGCAACACCAACGGTTCGTATTCGCGGTATAACTTCGTTAACTGGGGGAAATGATCCTTTAGTTGTGATTGATGGTATTCAGGGTAATATGGATTTATTTAATCAGTTACCACCATCAGAAATTGAATCAGTTGATATCCTTAAAGATGCTTCAGCTACAGCTATTTATGGTTCAAGAGGTGCTCCAGGGGTAATTATTGTTACTACAAAAAAAGCAAAGGAAGGTAAAACCAGTGTAGAATATAATGGAACGACATCTGTTGATTTTATTGCTGATAAGCTGGATATTATGAATGCTTCTGAGTGGAGAACTCAGGCCCAAAAGTGGGGTGTTCCAGCTTCTACAGATCATGGTTCTGATACAGATTGGTATGATATTCTAACGCGGGCAGGAGTTACTCAAAATCACACGCTTTCATTTGGAAGTGGAACAGATAAGTTTAGTTATAGGGCTTCTGTTTCTGCTATTTTACAGGATGGAGTGGTAATTAATTCAAAGAATGAAAATTACATCGCTCGCATTCAGGCCACGCAAAAAGCTTTAAACGATAAGCTTACTCTGACAATTAATTTAAATAATGGTATTCGTAAAAATATTGGGAGCCCAGGAAGTGTTGGTAGAGCTGGTTTTACATCAAACCTAATAAGTAATGCATACGTTTCAAAACCTACAGATCCGGTTTTTGATGAAAATGGAGACTATTACTTTGATGAGAATGTGTTTCAATATATAAATCCTTATGCAGTTGCAGAAACAATTGTTAATGAGAGAGAAGAACATAGTTTATTTTCAAGTCTTAGAGCTGATTTAAATTTAACTAATGATCTTGTTGTAGGATGGTTTGGAAGTTGGCGAAAAGTTGATGGTAATTCTGGTTATTATGCTCCTGTTAGCTCCACATTGCCTACTGCGATTGATTATGATGGTATTGCTAATGTAACTACCAATCTTCAGGACGAAAAGTTAATGGACATTAGCTTAAGTTATAACAAACAGTTTGGTAAACACAAGTTAGGTGGTGTTGCTGTTTATGAGTGGCAGAAACAAACTTACCAGGGACATTTTGCTCAGGCACGTGGATTTATCAATGATTTAACTACGTATAATGCACTACAATTAGGATCCATAAGTAGTGTTTTGCCAGGAGATATGTCTTCATATAAAAATGACCGTAAGCTGGTTTCTTTTCTAGGGCGTGTGAACTACACTTTTAACGAAAAGTATCTTTTAACAGCTAGTATTCGTCGTGATGGTTCATCTGTTTTTGGAGATGGGCATAAGTGGGGCGATTTTCCTTCCGCTTCGGTAGCATGGAGGATTACAGAAGAAGGTTTTATGCAAGGTCAAAACATATTCAGTAACCTTAAGCTACGTTTTGGATATGGAGTTACAGGTAACCAACAGGGATTATATCCACAAAATTCTTTGCAGTTAGTAAGTTCTTCCGGAACAACCTATTTTAATGGGGAATTGATCACAAACTTTGCCGTATCGCAAAATGCCAATGAAGATTTGAGATGGGAGACTCGTTATCAAACTAATGTTGGATTAGACTTTGGAATGTTTGATGGTAAGCTTTATGGTTCATTGGAAGCTTATACGGCAACAACAAAGAATCTTCTATACTACTACAGTGTTCCTCAACCACCATATCCTTATGGAACGATCGCGGCTAATGTTGGTAGCTTAAAAAATGAGGGTGTTGAATTGCAGTTAGATTATCAAATTTTAAAGAATGATGATTGGACTGTTACATTAGGGGGTAACTTATCATTGATGCGCAACGAAGTGTTGAAACTTAGTGGAGAACTTAATGGAGTTGAGTTGAATACCAATTATGTTTCAATGGGATACAATGCTTATCTGATAGAAGGTGAATCAATTGCGACTTTTAATATTCTACAAAACAATGGTAAGGATGAAAATAATGAAGAATTAGTTGTGGATAAAAATAATGATGGTGTTATTGATCAGAGTAATCAGAGTGAAGATCGATATCAAGCCGGTTCTGCATTACCAACTTATACCTATGCATTTACACCAACTGTAAAATATAAAAACCTTGATATGTCAATGGTTTGGAGAGGTGCCGGAGGCAATAAAATTTACAACAGCATCAAAAGTAGTTTTAGTTACTACGAAAATTTAGGGAAATCTAACCTATTAAATACGGCTAAAAATACAGGACTTTATACTTCCGATTATGCTTCTGATTTATGGTTAGAAGATGGTGATTATCTACGTTTTGACAACCTTACTATTGGTTATACATTTAATACTTCTAATATTAAATACATCAAGTCATTGCGTTTGTCATTCACAGGTAACAATCTGGCTTTATTTACAAAGTACACTGGTCTGGATCCTGAATTAAATGTATCGGGAGGAAATGGATCAGGTGCAGATGCAGGTATCTATCCTCGTACCAGAAGTTATGCAATAGGACTAAATGTTACTTTCTAACAAACACTTAAAGATGAAGAAAATGAAAAAAACAATATTTATATTTCTATTGTCAGCTGTGTTTATGTATAGCTGTACAGATGTAGATGAAGAGGTATTTGATAAATATGCAGCAAAGGATTTTTATGGTACTTCAGATGGAGCTGATGCTGCATTAGCAAATGTTTACGCCAATATTCCAGGAAATTGGGGTGGTGTTGGATATGCCGGTGCTGACAGAGGTTGGTATGATCTTAACTGTATGTCTTCGGATGAGCAGGTTGTACCTCATAGAAATACCGGTGACTGGGAGCTTGATTTTGCTCGCTTGTATTTACGTGAATGGTTACCAAGTGATGCATTTATCTCTAATACTTGGAACTGGTTATATAATTCTGTTTTTCAGGCAAACCTGGCTATTGAACAGTTAGAGTTAGCTGATGCTGAGGGTTCTAAAATTGCTGAAGCCAGGATGTTGAGAGCTTTCTTTTATTATTTATTGATGGATGATTTTGGAGATGTTCCATTCTTTACAGAAAATAGCATGACTGTTGATCAGATTCCTCAAAAATCAAGAAAAGAAATCTATGACTTTGTTGTAAAAGAAATTACGGATAATATTGAGTCGTTATCTACTACTATAGGCGGAGATTATTACGGGCGATTTAATAAATGGGCAGCTTATGCTTTCTTAGCCAAAGTGTATTTAAATGCTGAAGTATATATAGGTGAATCAAAATGGGATGAATGTTTATCGGCTTGTGAAAAATTATCAGAAGGAGGATTTAAGTTACATACTGCCGTTGATGATGCATCGCATGCTTTAGGCAATACATATTATGAATTATTTGATGATGTTTGTCCTACAGATGAAGTGATTTTTGCTATTTATACTACAGCTGAGGTTGTTGGACGAAATATTATCACAGTAAGGAGTTTAGGCGGAACTGATGGAACATTATTGTTCGGAGCTGGCGCCTGGAATGGAGCAGTTGCTTTACCTGATTTTGTGAATACTTTTGATGATAAAGATATACGTAAGAAGCAGTTTCGTTATGGAGATAATCCTTCCGGTCCTGTACCTGCTGGATATATTAACTATAGTTTAGAAATTGACAACCTTGATAACCCGGGAGCAGATGCTAATGCAGGAGCAAGAAGTATTAAATTTTGGCCTTCTGAACCTGTTTCAAGTGGTGGCGCATCAAACGACTTCCCAATCTATCGATATGCAGATTTCTTATTGGTGAAAGCCGAGTGTCTGGTACGTAATGGTGATGCTGGTTCAGCTAAAGAATATGTGGATGAAGTAAGAGAGCGTGCAGGATTGGATCCTTTATCTGCTAATCCAACTTTAGATGATATTTATGATGAAAGAGGTCGTGAGCTAGCTTGGGAAGGACACAGAAGACAGGATATGATTCGTTTTGGGAAATTTACAGAAGCTCATGGCTTAGCTCCTGCAGTTGATGAATATTTTGAATTATTTCCAATTCCAACATCAGCCTTAAATACCAATCCTAATTTAGTTCAAAATCAGGGTTGGTAGATGAAGAGAGTTTTGCTTAGGCATATGATTTAACTCTATTGAATAAATTTTAAATCGGTTTCAATGAAAAAATTATTAAATATATCATTAGGATTAATTGCTTTGTTATTGATAATAACATCATGCGATGATGATCCTACTTTAACTCAATTGGCAAAAGTAAGTTTTACTGAAGATATTACATTATCAGTAAATAGTATTGCTGTTGATAAAGAAACAGCTTCTAATGATGCCTTAACTATTAGTTGGTCAGAAGTTGATTTTCCCACAGTTTCTCCTGTTACTTATACTCTGCAATTTGCAACAACTGATGATAACACATGGGCTAGTGTTACTTCAATTGAAGTTGGTGAGGATGTATACACTACAAGTATTACAGGCGAATGGTTAAATGCTTTAGCTCTGGAAAATGGTTTTGATTCTGAAAGCCCAGGTGCATTTAAGATCAGAGTGAAGGCTTATGTTGATAGAGATGTTTATTCAAATGCGTCGGAAATTACAATTACTCCTTATTATGTATATACAGGATATGATGCTTTATGGGTACCAGGTGATTATCAGGGATGGGATCCTGCTTCAGCATCTCGTATTGCTTCCTTTTACGAAGGATTAGATTATCTGTATCAGGGCTTTATCTATATTCCGGAAGGATCAGCTTTGGGATTTAAATTAACAGCTCAGGAAGCATGGGAGCCGATGGCTTACGGCGATGGTGGCGATGGTGTATTAATAGAAGCAAACTATGCTGGTGGTAATTTTGCTGTCCCAAATGCAGGTTTCTATGAAGTAACTGCAGATTTACAGAATATGGTTTATACCATTACAGAAATGACCTGGGGTATCATTGGAGATGCTCAATCAGGAGGATGGGATACTGATACGCCTATGACTTATGATCCTGATGCTAATGTATGGACTGCAGTGGTTGAGTTATCAAGTGCCGGATCGTTTAAGTTTAGGGCTAATAATGCCTGGGCAGTTAACTTTGGTGTAGATGAAGATGGAAATCTTCAATTTGCAGATCACCCCGTATTAGGATATGTAGAGCGTTCAAATCTTAGTGTTGAAGAAACGGCTACTTATAAGGTGATTTTAGATTTAAGTGATCCAGGAAATTATAGCTATTCTTTAGTAATGCAATAAAGTATAATGAATAGGGAGTAATTCATTTTTGCTCCCTGTTTATTTATTCATTGAGGATTTTGATTATTGATTTTATAATGAGTGTTTAAGGGAGATAATAATGAATAATATAAATAGATTAATAGCTAGCGTATTAAATGTTGAGAGGCATTGGGAGGGTAAAAAAAAGTTATTTACGTGTGTTCTTTTGTTGTCGGTTCTAATTCCGTTTCATGCGTGTAAAAAAGAGGAGATTAAATTTGATGATAATAATCCTGTTGTTGTAACAGATGAACCGGAACAATATGGAACTCCTTTTGATGCAGTTCCTGAAATTTCGGATATTACGATGTATGAAGTAAATTTATTTGCATTTAGTAATAATCGTGACATTGCCGGTGTTACTTCAAAATTAGATTACATCAAAGATTTAGGGATCAATGTAATTTGGTTAATGCCAATTTATCCTATTGGTCAGGTAAATGGTAGTGGTTCTCCATATTCAGTTAAGGATTATACAGCCGTAAATTCAGATTTGGGAACATTAGATGACCTACGGGGATTGGTAGAAGAGGCTCATGACAGAGGGATGGCTGTAATTTTAGATTGGGTTGCCAATCATACTTCATGGGATAATGAATGGATTGAGAATAAAAGCTGGTATACCACAGATGAATCAGGGAATATTGTAAGTCCAAATGCCGATTGGCTTGATGTTGCAGATCTAAATTATAATAGTAATGCAATGAGAGAAGAGATGATCAATAGTATGAAATATTGGGTATCGGAGGCAAATGTTGACGGATTTAGATGTGATCATGCCGACGGTGTTCCTGATGATTTTTGGAAAGATGCCATTGATGAGTTAAGAGCTATTCCAGATAGAGATATTATTATGTTTGCCGAAGGAGAACGAAAATCTCTTTATAGTTCAGGTTTTGATTTGCTTTTTGGATGGACTTTTTATAGTAAGGCAAAGGATATAATTGGAAATAATGTTGCAGCAAGTCAAATTTTTCAGGCCAATGCCAGTGAGTATGATAATATTCCAAATGGTAAACATGTTGTAAGATGGATTACAAACCATGATGATAATGCGTGGGATGCATTGCCTCAGGATTTATTCAAAAACGTAAGAGGAAGTGTTGCTGCTTTTGTTTTATCAACCTATATGAATGGTGTTCCTTTAATTTATAATGGACAAGAAGTTGGGTTTAATCAACAATTAGGGTTTTTTGATAGCAATTATACGATTATTGATTGGACTCAAAATGCAGATCTTTATTCTGAATATTCTCAGATTATTAATGTAAAAAATAATTATGAAGCTTTCAGAAAAGGTACTTTGGAATCTTATACGGATGATAATGTAGTTGCATTTACCAGAAAAACTGAAAATGAAACAGTGCTGGTTGTAGTAAATACGAGGAATGCGAATGAAACATATTCAGTTCCATCTTCTATTCAAAACAGTAATTGGAGTGATTGTATATCAGAGGAGGCAGTGCAAATAGGTGAAACATTAAGTTTGCAGCCATTTGAATATTTAATTGTGACTCAATAGACTTAGTAAATATTTCTATTCTTAAGATTTTGAGTGAGTTTAAGTTAAAGGAATATTTGTATACCTTATTAATTTCTTAAATTAGGAATTGACATTTTATAAAAAGTATTGATATGAGGCAAATATTAATTTGTGTATTGTTCATCGGGATAATCTTATCCTCATGTGAGCAGAAAAATAAGAGTGGGATGATTGGCGATGGTACAGCTATTTATTATCCACAAAAATTTGAAACTGAGCAGTTGTTGCCTTCATTTGCATTGCTTAGTGAACCTGTTGTATCTGAAAAAATTAATGATAGTTGGCAGATAAAACCAGAATACTTTATTAGTCAGGACAGTTTAAATGCAATCAAAATTCAGGTAGGTGATGATGTAGATTTGTATGGAACAGGAGAAGTCTTTGGAGATTTAAATAGAAATGGCAAGGATGTTACTCTATGGAATACTGATAATTATGCTTATAATAAAGATGAGGGGAAAAGATTGTATCAATCTCATCCCTGGATTTTAGGTGTAAGACCAGATGGAACTTCATTTGGTATTTTAGTTGATAATACATGGAAACAATATTTTAAGTTGACTAATCCAATTGTGATTAAGTCAGAAGGTCCTTCCCCACGTGTAATAATAATTGAGAAGCAAACGCCTCAGGATGTAATAAAAACATTAGCCGAGTTAACAGGTAAAATGGAAATGCCTCCCCTATGGGCGCTAGGTTTCCAGCAGTGTCGTTATTCTTATTTTCCTGATACCAGAGTAAAAGAAATAGCAGATGAGTACCGAAAAAGAGAAATCCCATGTGATGTAATCTGGATGGATATAGATTATATGCAGAATTATAAAATCTTTACCTTCGATAGTGTAGCTTTTTCTAACCCTCAACGTGTTAATGATTATCTGCATGAAAAGGATTTTAGGGCTGTGTGGATGATTGATCCGGGAGTTAAAAAAGAAGAAGGATATCATGTTTATGATCAGGGAACAGCCGGTGATCATTGGGTAAAATCAGCAGACCAGAAGGATTTTGTAGGAAGTGTTTGGCCGGGACCATGTGTTTTTCCTGATTATACCAGACCTGAAACATGCGAATGGTGGGGTACCTTGTATAAAGATTTTATGGCCACAGGTATTGATGGAGTTTGGAATGATATGAACGAACCTTCAGTGTTTGATGGTCCTGATGGAACTATGCCTGAAGATAATTGGCATCGAGGCGGAGGAACTTTGCCTGCCGGGCCACATTTAAGATATCATAATGCTTATGGTATGATGATGGTAAATGCCAGTAGGGAAGGTATTTTAAAAGTAAATCCGGATAAGAGACCTTTTGTGCTTTCTCGCTCTAACTTTTTAGGTGGTCAGCGTTATGCTGCAACATGGACTGGAGATAATGCCTCAACATGGGAGCATATGAAAGTAGCAACGCCTATGATTTTAAATTTAGGTCTTTCATGTCAGCCTTTTTCCGGGCCGGATATAGGTGGATTTAAGGGAGATGGTAATCCTGAATTGATTGCAAACTGGATGGCTGTAGGTGCATTTTATCCATTTAGTCGTAATCATACCGAAAACAATTCAATCAATCAGGAGCCATGGGCTTTTGGTGAAAAGGTTGAAAATGTATCACGTATTGCTTTGGAAAGGAGATATCGTTTAATGCCATATTTCTATACACTTTTTCATGAAGCATCAGAAAGTGGTTTGCCAGTGATGAGACCAGTATTTTTTGCTGATCCAAAAGATGCTTCATTGAGAGATGAGCAAGAGGCATTTTTGCTAGGTAAAGATTTACTTGTGGTTCCGCAATTTGCAAAAGAACCGTCTTTACCTAAAGGTATTTGGAAGACCATTCATTTATTATCTGATGATCAGGAAACTGATGGTTATCAGGTTGATTTAAAACAACGTGGTGGATCTGTTATTCCACTAACTAAAGTAATTCAATCGACCGCTGAATATAAAACGGATAGTTTAACAATATTGGTTACTCTTGATAAAGAAGGAAAAGCAAAGGGTAGTGTGTATGTTGATGCAGGAGAGGGATTTGAATATAAAACAGGAGATTATGCAATTGATGAATTCAATGCTGTTTTAGCAGCAACTAATGAAGTAATCATTAATATCAATAAAGTTGAGGGGCATTTGAAGAGTGAACCTAGATATTATCGAGCAGGTATAGTTACAGATGAAGGTGTTGTGTATTCTGATTGGGAAAATGATGGATTGCTAAAAATTAAGATGTAAATAATATTTGCGGCACTAAATAAGTTAAAGGCTGTTTCTTGTATATTTCAGAAACAGCCTTTAATATTTTGAGAATAGATTGCAAAAAATATATTTTGTTAATGATGTATATTCTTTCAGTATATCAATATGTTATAGTAATAGTGTTTTTGATATTTTGAAAATTTCGTTTAATATTTTGTAAAATTGCTATCTGTTGGTTTGTAGTTAGTTATAATTTTTTTTAATTTCGGTGCGAATGCTTCATCTCAAAAAAAATATTGATGCCCTACAGACGACTTCCAAATACAGATCAGGCTCGATTACGTGCATTAAAAGCAGCTTTAGAACAAGGTAGAAATAAATATCCTTATGATTTAGCTTACCCACAGCAATTATATCATGATATTCAATCTATTTTACCTCAATTTGAACAAGCGGTATCTCAATATAATTTTAGTAAAGAACGTCAGGCTAAATACGGTAGGTTATTATCTGATCAATTTAAGGAAGCAAGAATTTATGTATCTCATTTTGTACAAGTTTTAAATTTTTGCATCATAAGAAAAGAACTAAAACCGGAAGTAAGAGAAGAGTTTGGATTAAGTATTGAAGATAAAGCTGTTCCTGAGTTGGGTACAGAACAACAATTAATGCATTGGGGTAAAAAAGTTATTACAGGTGAAGAATCAAGAATGATGAAAGGAGGAACACGTATTTACAATCCTTCTATTGCAATGGTTAAAGTTAAATACGAAAAGTTTATTGAGTATTATAACAACCATAAGAACTTGCAGAATACCACGCAAAAAATGCATGAAAAAGTTACCAGTATGAGAGATATTGTAGATAATCTTATACTTAAGGTATGGAATGGGATAGAGGAAACATATAATGAACTTCCTGGTGAGGATAAAAGAAATGCATGCTCTGATTATGGAGTTGTGTATATGTATCGTAAAGATGAAAAGCCCTCAGATAGTTAAATAACTTCTTTCCTTTTTCCTAAATAAATTATAATTGCAATTACTCCAAGAGTACTAAGTATAGCATAGGTTAAATCAGGACTGGTATTAGAAATTTCAAGCGGATTACTTTCTGGCACACTACTTCTTGAGGTCGAAATGTTGTAGATTAAAAACGCAGTGAAATTATTTGTAAAATGAGCTGCTATTGATAGCCAAATGCTTTTCCCGTAAACAACAAGATAGCCAAAGATAACTCCCAATATAAATCTTGGAAAGAAACCAAAGAATTGCATATGCATTGCACTAAACAAAAAAGCAGTAATAAAGATTGAAATATGATAGTTTTTTGTTATTGCAGTAAATAGTTTCTGAAGTGCACCACGAAATAATAATTCTTCACCAATTGCAGGAATAATTGCAATGATTACAACATTTAATATTACTAAAAACCAACCTGAAGTATCCAGAAATATTTTAGTCATTTCCATTGCGTTTTCTTCTTTGAGCTTAATCCAATCTTCTAGGTTTGATAAATATTCAGGGAAATGAATATTGCTGTTTAAGTATCCCAGATAACTAACAAATGGTTGAGCTATTATTACAACTAATACTGCTAAAACAATATTTTTCTTGTCTGGATTAATAAATCTTAACCAGTTGAAAGGATGTTCTTGAGTTGCTAACGAAAAAATTAATGGAGGAAATACGAAAAGAGCAAGGCTTTGTGTAATTTGAAAATATCTGGCAAAGCTATGATTTAAAGAAACTTGTTGAGCTAAGTCCGCTAAGTCAAAATTCCAAATTAGGGATCCTATAAATGTTGCAGATATGCTAATAATTAACCAACTCGCTAATGTGATAATGAAAAGTATTATGAGTTGATTAAAGCTTGAAGTATTTGTAAAGCGAAACATGAAAAAATATTTTGATCTAATATATAATACAAATCTTGAATTTGTGTCTTTTGTAAAATAAAAAACCTCAACTATCATCTGATAATTGAGGTTTACTTGATATATAATAATGTTCTAAGCTAGTTTCTGAGATATTAATTTTTCACTGATTTGTTCTTTAATATTTCTTCCAAACTTATAAGATCTAATTTCTTTTTCTTTAAAATTACCCTTTTGTTCATTATTGCTAATTTTTGGGTAGTTCAAAAAAGTTTCATAGAACTTTACTTGTTCAAAATAGTTCAATTTAATTTTGGTTGGTGAAGTTAAATACATTTTCAACCAAAAATTAATAGGTTTATTTATATCTAATACTTGTAAACCTTTTATTTTATAAAAATAATCAAGAATTAAATCGTCATTCAATCTTTTGCTTGTTACTTGATGAATTGTTTCAAGTACAGATTCCTTTGTATAAGTTAAATTGTCAAAAAGAATCTTTTCCATCTTTGGAATAGCTCTTTTTTCAGCAATTAATCTTACCATAGGCTTGTATACATAAATTAAGCCCATAAAGAATGCAAATGATAAAGCAATAAATATATAGGTCATTTCTCCCAGTTTTGTTTATTCAACGTCTCCAATAATCTCTCTCTCTCTAATTTTGCGTCAATTATTATATAGCTTTTTACACTCCTGATGCTAAAAGGTTTTTAAATATTGACGAACATAGCTTATAACGAAACGAACTGTAAAAATGTTACAATAAAACGATTTTGGTGATTGTTTTCAGAGTGGAAAAAATAAAATAAATAGTCGAAAAGTCTTCGCTAGCTAAGCTTTTGGTATTATTTGATTTATGATATTTAAATCAAATTTATTTTGCGAACATGTGTAATGCGATTTAGCATGGTATGCTGCAAGATATTCTTGTTCTGTTTGTCCTGGTGTTGGTATTAATAATGCTTTTTTATTAATAAAGCTTAAGTCCATTAACGAAGAATAACCAGAACGTGTTATTATTAACTTAGCGGTTAATAAATGTGCTTTAATTTCAGTGGAATCCAGAGATGAAACCTTGGTTATATTATTTATGACAACGCATTCGCGTTTATTCGGTTTTCCTTGAATAATTAATGTTTCATATTTAGAGTTGTACAAGGTGTTGTAAAGAATTTCTTCAAAGTAACTTCGTGAAGGTTCTGGTCCGGAAATAACAGCTACTATATCGTAATTTTTATTTATAGTTTTTTTTTCTCCTACTAAAGAAAAGCGGGATAGTGGTCCAATAAACTTGGAGTTGTCATTTAATAAATATTTATGTGATAAATCTCCTGATAGGTTGTCGTTCTTATCTTCGTAATCAGGAATCCAGCATTCGTTGTAGTTTTGTATGATGCGTATGATTATTTTATGCACTAAAATTTCAAAAGGACTAAAGGGTTTAAGAAGCTTAACCATTAATTGGTGAGTAATAAATATGCTATGAACCTTTTTATTCCATAATCCATATCTATTATCAGATATGATAATGTCAACTTGATGTTTCTTAATTATTCTATTTATAGCCGTATGTTCGTAAAATACCTGGTAGAATAGTTGTGGTACAATTTTTATTAGATTGAATAGTCCTTGGTATGGAGAAAATTTAATTGATAGATCTTTCAATCTTATAGATTCAAGTTCAGGGAACTCCCTCTTTAGAAATGTAAGCGCATTTCCATCACCACAAAGTATAATGTTTTGTTTATCAATTAAGAGTTGATTAATAATAGGGATTAAGCGAGAAGCATGTCCTAATCCCCAGTTTAATGGGCAAACTAAATATGTTTTAGTTATTGCCATTAACAACTAGCCTGATACCTGAGTTTTAATACCTATTTCTTCAACACGATTTGCAATCTCCTGAAGTTTTTCTAATGACACTTTTTCTAAGCCTTCAACAGGAGTATCTCTTTCGATAGTGTATATCATAACCTGTTTAGGTTTGATGGTTTTCAATAATTCAATCCAGCTATTAATATCACTTTCAGTTGTATTGTCCACCAAATTACCATTATAAGTGCCTTTTAAAAACATGGTTTGGATAATAAGGTTTCCATTGAACTTTTGTAAGTTTTTTACTGTGTCTTTGATTGAATATTTAGATACCGGTTGATCCAATATATTGATAGATTTTTCTATACCAGAATCTAGTTTAAGAATATTGTCATCGATTCTGTTTAATGCTCTGAATACTGCTGGTTTATCTATTAAAGTTGCATTTGACAGAACTGCAATCCTGGCTTCTGGAAAATACTTGTTTCTTAGCTCTATTGTTCCATCAATAATTTCTTCAAAATCTTTATGAATTGTAGGTTCACCATTTCCTGCAAAAGTAATTACATTAGGAGCTGTTCCTTTCAATTGCATATCTTTAAGAACATCTTCTAACTTTTCAAGGACTTCAACTTTCGTTGGCATATGAGTTTTAATGCCTGCATTTTCATTGTTAAATCCGCATTCGCAATAGATGCAATCAAAAGTGCAAATCTTTTTATTTACAGGTAATAAGTTAATACCTAATGATATTCCCAGTCTTCTGCTTTTAACCGGTCCAAAGATGATATCCTGAAATAGGAATGTTCCCATTGTATTATAAAATTCTGAGTTATTTATTCTATTAAAATTGACAAAAGTACTTCAAAAATACGAAAGCCTATTGTATTTAGAAATTATTATCTTTGACAGATTATAAATAAATAAAGGATTTAAATGTTATTTAAACAAGTTATTGGTCAGCAAGATATTAAAGAGAGACTTGTTAGAATGGTTAATGAAAACAGAGTCAGTCATTCGTTGCTTTTTACCGGACCTGAGGGGAATGGAAAACTAGCAATGGCCATTGCTTTTGCTCAGTATCTTAATTGTTTAAATCCAGCTAATGGTGATTCTTGTGGAGAATGTTCATCATGTAAAAAATATAATAAATTAGTTCATCCTGATTTACATTTTGTTTTTCCCGTAATTAAAACTACTTCCGAAAAAAATCCGGTAAGTGATACTTATATTGCTGAATGGCGACAGCTTGTAAATGATAAACCCTATTTTAGTTTAACAACCTGGTTAAATCAGATTCGTAAAGAAGGCGAGAATAAACAAGGGGCAATTTTTACTGCAGAAAGCTCTGAAATCATTCGGAAATTAAGTCTGAAAACTTTTGAGGGTAAATTCAAAGTTATGATTATTTGGATGCCTGAAAAGATGAATGAAGCAACAGCCAATAAATTGCTTAAGATATTGGAAGAGCCATATCCAAATACGGTATTTATTTTAGTTTCTAATCAACCGGATGAAATGATTTCTACCATTTTATCCAGAACTCAACAACTAAAAATACCGGCTTTTGCTGATGAAGAAATCAAACAATTTTTAATTAAAGAATATAATGTTTCAGAATCAGAAGCTATTGGAGCGGCTAAAGTTGCGAATGGAAATGTGATTGAAGGCATGGAGCAGGTGCATATGAGTGAGGATAATCAGTTCTTTTTTGATAGCTTTATTCATATGATGAGGTATAGTTATGCACGAAAAGTAAAAGATATGTTGAATTGGGTTGAGGAAATGAGTCGTCAGCCAAGAGAAAAGCAACGTAATTTTTTGAATTATGCCATTAAAATGATTCGTGAAAATTATATCATGAACTTTAAGCAGCCGGATATTGTTTATCTGACTCCTGAACAATACGAGTGGTCTAAAAAGTTCTCTCCTTTTATTAATGATAAAAATGCATTGATGATTTCAGAGGATTTTGCATTAGCTGATTCACATATTGGACAAAATGGAAATAGTAAAGTGATATTGTTTGATTTGGCATTAAAGCTAATTATTTCTATAAAAACAGGAGTTGAAGCATAGTTTTGGAAAGTTGATTAAGCTTGATTATTTTTAAGCTCTTTACAATTAAGATTGCAAATAATACAGGGTTGATTTTGAGAGAAAGGATAACGAGTAAAATTTTTTATGAAGGATTTAATACTCAAAATCACAATCTGTAAATTATATATATATTCAGGCGTAAGCCTTTAAATTATTAGATAATGGAAGAAGTACAATCAAAGTGTAGTACTTGTATTGATAGATGTGGAAAATTAGATGTTTACGACTGGCTGGCTGATGTTCCTGAAAGTTGTAATGTTTCCGATATAGTTGAGGTACAATTCAAAAATACTCGCAAAGGCTATTTTAAAAATTCAAATGGTCTTCGTCTAAAAAAAGGTGATGTTGTTGCGGTGGAGGCATCTCCGGGTCATGACATAGGAACTGTTTCTTGTACAGGTGAAATTGCTGTAATGCAAATGCGTAAAAACAGACTGAATATTTCTGATTACGATTTTAAAAGAGTTTATCGTCATGCAAAACCTGTGGATTATGAAAAATGGGAAGAAGCAAAGGCTTTAGAGCATGAAACAATGATCAAGAGTAGGCAGATTTCTGCAGACTTAAAGCTTGATATGAAGATTGGTGATGTTGAATATCAAGGAGACAGAACAAAGGCTATTTTTTACTATATAGCAGATGAGCGTGTTGACTTCCGACAGCTAATTAAAGTTCTTGCAGATAAGTTTAAAGTACGTATTGAAATGCGTCAGATTGGTGCTCGTCAGGAAGCTGGACGTATTGGAGGTATTGGTCCATGCGGAAGAGAACTTTGTTGTTCAACATGGATTACGAACTTTGTTTCGGTAACTACAAATGCTGCCAGATACCAGGAGATTTCTCTAAATCCTCAAAAGCTTGCAGGTCAATGTGGTAAGTTGAAATGTTGTCTTAACTTTGAGTTGGATGCTTATATTGATGCACAAAAAGATTTCCCTAGCACAGAGGTTCCTCTTGAAACTCAGGATGGTACTCATTATCATTTTAAAACTGATATATTTAAGGGTATTATGACTTATTCAACAGATAAAATTATTCCATCAAACTTAGTGGAAGTGCCTGTTGATAGAGTTAAAGAAATCATTAGACTGAATAAGAGAGGCAAAAAGGTTCAAGGGTTATTAGATGACAGACATGTTGTGGCGTCGCCAGTAAAAGAACTTGATTATCAAAATGTAGTAGGAGAAGATAGTATTTCTCGTTTTGATGAACCTAAAAAGAATACTCCAAGAAATAGAAATAAGCGAAGAAGAAAACCGAATCCAAGAAATCCTAAAAATAAAAAGTAATATGAGACTTGTATTTTTAGGTGTTATACTTTTTTTATTATGCTCTTGTGGTCCAAAGGAATGGTATAATTATCAGGTTTCTATTCCGGAAGCAGGATGGAATAAGGATACTGTTGCTGTATTTAAGAGTGATATAACAGAACTTGATAAATCTTGTCATTTATTGCTGGATGTAACTCATAAGAATAATTATGAATACAGTAATTTATGGTTTTTTATTGATGCTATATCTCCAAGTGGTCATGTTGAAAGAGATACTATTGAATGTTTTCTGGCCAATCATGAAGGTATTTGGTTCGGTAAGGATGTAGGCGGAGATGAAACAGAGAGTGTTCATCCTTATAAGTTAAATATTAAGTTTCCGGAAAAGGGACTGTATAAATATTATGTAATGCATGGAATGAGAGATACTTTACTGACAGGCATTACTTCTGTGGGATTACAAATTGTTGAAGTTGAATAAGGTCATTAACAATTTATTTAAATGAGCTTTTTTAGAAGTTTCTTTAATTAATTGTAATGTACTATAGTTTTTATAGGAAGTGGGAAAAAATAAACTGTATAAGTTTGCCAAATTGGAAACTTATCCTCATGTGTTTCAAGTGAATTTTAATGAGCCTAATCGTGAAGACTTTCACATGAAAGGCCAATGGAAAAGCAAGCTCTTTAAAAATGATAATCCCCTTGTTTTAGAGTTGGGATGTGGAAAAGGAGAGTATACTGTAGGTTTGGGTGAATTATATCCAGATAAAAATTTTATCGGAATGGATATCAAAGGTGCCCGAATATATACTGGTGCTACTCAGGCTCTGAATAAGGAAATGACTAATGTAGCTTTTATAAGGGCGAAGATAGAGTTGATTACGTCCTTTTTTGCAGTGGATGAAATTGATGAGATATGGGTTACATTTCCAGATCCACAAATGAAAAAGACGAGAAAACGACTAACTTCAACTCGTTTTCTTGAATTCTATAAAGAAATTTTAAAACCAAATGGAATTATCCATCTTAAAACGGACAGTAATTTCTTATATACCTATACAGATGCTGTTGTCAAAGAGAATAAGCTTCCATGTGAAATCAACACAAACGATTTATATCATAGTGATATAGTTGATGATATCTTAGGAATTAAGACTTTTTATGAAGGTCAATTCTATGAACAAGGTATTCCTATAAAATATATCAAATTTCATGTTCCCAAAGACCAAAAATTAGTGGAGCCTGATATCGAAATTGAATTCGATAGTTACAGAAGTTATAATCGTGGATCAAAGATGCCTTCTGAAAAGAAATAATGATGCTTTGGTAATATGGAGCCTGATTTTTTTGATAAAGTTTTTCAGGTAGTAAAACAAATTCCATCAGGAAAAGTTACTACATATGGTGCCATAGCAAAATTTCTTGGTGTTGGTCAGGCTAGTAGGATGATTGGTTGGGCTTTGAATAAATGTGGATCAGAAAAGGAATTTGTACCTGCTCATCGGGTTGTCAATAGAAATGGATTATTAACAGGCAAAAATGCCTTTCCTGGCGAGAGAATGATGCAGGAACTATTAGAGAGCGAAGGTGTAATGGTGGAAAATGATCGTGTTTTAATGTTTAAAGAACTTTTCTGGGATCCAAACGACCTGTTAAAATAAAAAAGGAATTAACAATTATTATAACGAGAATATGCTCATAAATAAAAAATGAGTACTATATTTGCTTTTATTTTAAATCAATTTAAATAAATATAATAATCTATAGATATTAGTGCTGTAAACACTATATTTAGAATTTTAAAATTGGAGTTATGAGCTTTTATCCTCAACTGGTATTAGATGCATTAAAACATGTTCGTCATCCTGGAAAAGGTCAAGATATTGTTTCGTTAGAAATGGTAGAGGATGATATAAGAATAGATGGTAAAAGAATAAGTTTTAGTTTACTTTTTGATCGTGCCAATGATCCTATGATCCCATCGATTAAAAAGGCATGTGTTCATGCAATACTGACTTATGTAGGTGAAGATGCTGATATTAAGGGTAATATTTATGTAAAAATAAAAAATAAGCCCAAGGTTGAAGTCGAAAAACCTTTATCAGAGGTTAAAAATGTAATTGCTGTTGCTTCAGGAAAAGGTGGAGTTGGAAAATCAACAATAACTTCAAATTTGGCCGTTGCCTTAGCTAAAGCTGGATATACAGTAGGATTACTTGATGCAGATATTTTTGGACCTTCAGTTCCAAAGATGTTTAAAACAGAGGATGCCAGACCTGTTTTAGAAAAAGTGGAAGGAAAGGATAAGATTATTCCAGTTGAAAAGTATGGAGTTAAGATGCTTTCGATTGGTTATTTTGTGAACCCTAAGGATGCTACAATTTGGAGAGGTGCAATGGCAACAAATGCATTGAAACAGTTGATAACTGAAGGAAATTGGGGAGCATTGGATTACTTATTAATTGATTTGCCTCCGGGAACCAGTGATATTCATTTAACACTTGTTCAAACACTTTCTATAACAGGAGCTGTTATTGTTACAACACCTCAGGATGTAGCCCTTGCTGATGCCATTAAAGGTGTTAGTATGTTCCAAAGTAAAAACATAAATATTCCAATTCTTGGTTTAGTTGAAAATATGGCTTGGTTTACACCTGCTGAATTACCAGAAAATAAGTATTTTATTTTCGGTAAAGATGGAGGGAAAAAATTAGCAGAAGAACTGGATGTTCCTTTATTGGGGCAGGTTCCAATTGTTCAAAGTATTCGTGAAGCTGGTGATAATGGTGAACCAGCAGCTCTAAACGAAGATACTATAACTGGAATTGCGTTTGCTGAATTAGCTCAAAAAGTAATCAGTACAATTGATGAAAGAAATTTGAATCTCCCACCAACACAAGTTGTAGAAGTTAAAACTAAATAACTATGGATGTACATAAATTACAAAAAGTTGAAGATGCTTTAGAAATCATCAGACCATATTTAAAAGCTGATGGCGGTGATATTACTTTAGTTGAGGTAACCAATGACTTTGTGGTAAAGGTTAAGCTTTTGGGAGCGTGTAATGGATGTCCTATGAGTTATCAGACCATGAAGAACGGAGTTGAACAAGTTTTGAAAAAGGAGATTCCAGAACTTAAAAGTGTCATTACAGTAGAAGGTTAAATAAATACTTTTTTATTAAATATTATTAAGCCATGTTTTATTTTTAAAGCATGGCTTTTTTGTTTGAATAATGAAAGGTCGTAATGTAAGTGAAAGTAACTTATATGATAAAGATAAATTATATTGATATATTGAAGAATGATAAAAAGAATATAATATGAATCTAAAGTTTAAATGGATTGGTTTTGATGCAGATGATACTTTATGGGAAAATGAATCCTATTTTAGACAAGCAGAGCAAGAGTTCTGTGAAATGTTTAAAGATGAGGCCACTAAAGAAGAGCTGATTAAGATTTTGTATGATGTGGAGATCGAGAATATCCAATATTATGGTTATGGAATTAAGGGTTTTATTTTATCAATGCTTCAAGCTGCGGTTCAGGTATCAAGAGATCAGGTCTCTAATGATAAGATCATGCAAATGATTGAAATTGGAAAGGAGCTATTAAATAAACCTGTTCGTTTAATAGATGGTGTTGAAGAAGTTTTACAGACGTTGAAATACTGGGGATATCAATTAGTTGTGGTTACCAAAGGGGATTTGCTTGATCAGGAGAAAAAATTACAGAAATCCGGATTAGAAAAGTATTTTCATCATATTGAAATTGTAAGTGATAAGAAGGAAGAGAACTATTTGAAATTATTGCATCACATAGATGTATCGCCTTCAGAGTTTTTGATGGTAGGTAATTCTTTAAAATCAGATATTTTACCAGTGTTAAATATTGGCGGGTCAGCAATACATATTCCTTTTCATACAACCTGGATACATGAGCACGTAGAGAATGTTGGTAAGCTTGAAAATTTTAGTGAATTGAAAAGTATTAAGGAAATTCATGATGTTTTAAATATATAATAGCTTGTTTTTGATTATTTAAAGAATATAGTTTTTATAAGGCTAAATGATTGATCAGTAGTTTTTTGTGAATAGTGGACTTGTGTAAAAAAAAAGTCGATTCATCATAGTATTTGTATTACTTGTCAAAGTAATGTATACATTAACAGGTAGTTGCGTAATAACACATAGGCAAAACATCTTGCTTTATTGGCAAGTTTAATTAAGAAAGTTATTATGAAACAATTTGTTTTTATTTTATTATTAGCGATAGGAGTTGGAAATACCCTTTCATCGCAAAATTTTTCCTCATTAAAAGATGTCAAATTTGAAGATTCAGAAATGTATGAGGAATATATTGATCAGGTTTTTGATTGTTGTTATTACGTAGTACAAACTCCTTTTGATAAAAAGGATACAGAAAGAGCTGCAGCAATCGATTTTATAAATAGATGGGCTGAGGGTTCTCCATCTCATTCTATAAAGGTAACAGAAAGAGTAAAGCTTTTATTTGAAGAAAGAGAGGATTTAATTTCGGTATACTCAGGTTGTTATTTAAAACTGGTATTGGAATTAGAAGAAAACGATGTTAATGTTATTGAAGAAAAGGCAATTGAATCTGTGATAAAGTATTGTTCCAATGATCACAATAAATTAAAGATGACCAAAGGAATGAAAGAACTTGCAGAATTACAGACAAATGGCGAAATCAGAACTGTTAATGAGTATTTTGCAATGAAGGATTGATGTTTTTAGTTTATATATTCTAAATAGAGAAGATTATTTAATCTTCTCTATTTTGTTTTTTATCTTCAGTGATTTCAATTAAATCACCATCTTTTATTTTTTTAGAAATAACATTATATGGTCCGCTAATTACTTCAGAACTATCTGTTATTCCGGATAATACTTCTATGTATTTTAAATCTTGAATACCTGTAGTAACCGCTTGCTGTCTTGCTTTTCCATTTTCAGAAATAAAAACTACTTCAATTTTTTCATCTTCTTTTGAGTTTTCTACAATTGAAGTGTCTTTTCTTGATGTTACAGATAAAATAGGTACAGAAAGTACATTAACTTTAGTGTTGGTTTGGATATCAACAGTAGCAGACATTCCCGGTCGGAATGGATGAAAATTATTCCCATGTTCATTTATTAATTGCTGGTATGATTCAGGTAATATTAAAATTTCCACTTCAAAATTAGTGATCTGATCTGCACTGGTACCTTCCACATTAGCCGAATTGGCAATCTGAGTAACAATTCCTTTAAATTTCTCTTTGAGGTATGCATCAACTTCAATAATCGCTGTGTCATTTAAATTTACGCGGATAATGTCATTCTCATTTACATCAACAACGACTTCCATATTGTTGAGGTCAGCAATTGTCATCATCTCAGTTCCTTCAAACTGAGCGGTACCAACAACTCTTTCACCTTTTTCAACTTTTAAGCTTGAAATAGTTCCATCCATTGGCGAATAAATAGTTGTTTTAGAAAGGTTGTCTTTGGCTTCGTTTCTTGATGCCTTGGCGTTTTTTAAAGAAGCTTTGGCCGCATCTACACTCGATTGAGAAACGTTATAATCAGCAAGTGCAAGTTCGTACTCTGATTCAGATATGGTTTGTTGTTCCCAAAGTAGTTTTTTACGCTTATAATCAAGCTCTTTTTGTTTGAATTGAGCAAGAGCCTGAGATAGATTGGCCTCTGAAGATACAACTGCAGCTTCCATCTTCTCCAGATTTCTCTGATAGATATCGGGCTGTATTTTCGCTAAAATCTGTCCTTGTTTAACCTGGTCTCCTTCCTTTACTGGAAGTTCTAGTATCTCTCCGGAAACATCTGAAGTAACTTTTATTTTTAATTCAGGAGTTATTTTGCCGTTTGCAGTAATAATTTCTGTTAAGGTTCTTTTTTGAGCAATTTCAGTAGTTACTTTATGTTTATACTCATTACCAATCCAACCTGCTTTTTTTCCAATAATTAAAAATATAATAATTACAATAATTGCAACAAGAGGATATAATATAGATTTTTTCATTTGAAAAAGAATTTTAAACTAAGTTCAACTAGGTATAGATGAGAATAATTCACCAGGTTATCTTAAAAGTTGTATGCAATATAATTAAGATAAATGGATTAATAAACATTCAAAAAAATTATAAGTTAATTAAGTGCTGAGATATTTTCCATTGATGGTAAATGAATTGAAAATGTAGAGCCTTTGCCAATTGTACTAATTACAGATATTGATCCATCGTTTTTTTCAATGTATTCCTTGCTGATGATTAATCCTAATCCTGTTCCGTTTTCCCCTTGTGTTCCTATAGTTCTTATTGAATTATCGATATTAAAAATTTTTCTTACTGCATTGGTAGGCATTCCTATTCCATAATCGCGTATGCATATTCTTGTTTCTTGATCAACGCAAGATGCTGAAATCTCTACTTTACCACCAGCATAAGAAAATTTTATAGCATTACTTATAATGTTTCTTATTGCCAGACTTATCATATTCATATCTCCATACACTTTGGTTTCAGGAGGTATAGCGTTAATTATTTTTATTTTCTTCTTTAAGCAGGCAAGTTGAAATAAATTGATTTTTTCGTTGACTAGTTTATTTAGGTCGAATTTTGTCTTTACTAAATTAATTCGGTCGTTTTGACTTCTGGACCAGTTTAATAAGTTGTCAATTAAGGTATTTACGTGATGCGATGAGGAGTCTATTAAATTTATATACTTTTTCTTTTTATCATCGTCCAACTCATCATAAGCATCATTTAATAGAGAAGAGAATCCCATTATAGATTGAAAAGGACTTTTTAAATCGTGAGCAATGATATCAAAAAATCTATCTTTTGAGGCATTTGCCTTTATATATTTCTTGTTTGCAATTTGAAGTTTTAGTTTTTGTTTGTGGATACGAGCTTTACTTTCAATTAATTCTTTGTTTACTTTAGATAGCTTTTCAGAATTTTCTTTTATGCTAATATTCTGCTTTTTAATTCTTTTATTTTGTGATTTTAGAGTGTTGTTAAGCAGCTTTAATCTATAATAGTTAATAAACACAATTACAGTTATTATACATATAAACAACAAGAATGAAATGAGAAGTAATTTTGTTAAATGTTCACTTTTAATGATTGCATTTTGAAGTTTAATATGTTGGTCTTTTGTTTTAGAATTGAATTGTACATATAACTCACTTATTTGTTTTGTAATAGTTGAGTGAAAAAGTTCATTATTGATTTTAGCGTATTTACTTAGATATATAAATGCACTTGAGGTGTCTTTTTGTTGTATATAAAGGTCACTAATAGCTTTATAGGTGTCGGCTGAAAGGTTTAGGTAACTGTTCTGTTCATTTATTTTTTGAGATTCAAAAAGGTAATATAATGCAGAGTCTAAATTGTTTACTCTGGAATAATACAACCCAATACCTTTATTTAAATAAGACTTCTGATATGATAAGTTATCATTTCTAAGATCAGTAATAAAAAGAGCTTTTCTAAATGATCGGGCAGCAGTAATAAGATTGTCAGTTTCCAGATCTAAAGAACCAAGTTTAGATAATATATCAATCTGTAATAAAGTATCCTGAACTGTTTGATTGATTTCGTATGCATTTGAATAATAGCTCCTTGATTTTCTTAAATTCGTAATGTTTTGATAAAACAAACCAAAGTTTAGTTCTAAAATGATTTGTTCGTAAGGATTTGGAAACTTCTTGAGTAGAAATTCTGTCTTTTGTGCATATGTGTAACTCTCATTAAATCTTTCTGCATGGTTCAAAGAATAGGCTATCTGATTATATATAGGTATTAGTTTAGAGGAGTCCTTTTTGTATTGATTAATTGTAAGAGCCTTATTTAAACAACTTAGTGCTTTTGAATAATTACCTCTTAAATTATAACACTTCCCCATTGATAAATATACAGATGCTTGAATCGATTTATTTGTCAGGTTTTGTGGTGATTTTAATGAGTTGTTATTGGATAGTGTATCAGTATATGCAACAGGATCATTGTATTCTAATGTATAACCATTACAATAAATATTAGTGCAGATTAGTAGCAGAAACAGATTCCCTGGAATCAAGTTTAGGGGCTTTTTGATTTTCATAGGTTTGTTTAGATCTTATTTGGTTGTGTCTAGTTTTTATATTGATTTTTTGAGGGTTTTATTTTTTGATTCGGACAGACGAAATTAATAAAATATTTTAAAGTAATCAAAATCAAAACATTAATTATAGTTGGTGATGTGTAGGAGCCTTTATTTATACCCATTTTCTTAAAATATTTACTGATATTTTGTTCCTAATGGAATTGTTAATTATTTTAACATTGTGTAATTCGCACATTATTCTAATCTAGTTAAGAAAATCATGCATCTACTCAAATATATAATTCTTTCATATTGTTTTCTTTTTACATTATCAGGCAGTGCTCAGGTAAAAAAAATTGGAATTCCGGAAATAGAGTATTTTAATCGAAGATCTTATCACGGAGCAACTCAGAACTGGGGGATAACTCAAAGTAATAGCGGTTTTTTATATTTTGGGAATAATAACGGGGTATTGGAGTTTGATGGTGAGCAATGGCAATTGTATCATGATTTAGGTGATTTTAATGTAAGAAGTACTTGTGCAATTGGAAATAGAATATATGCAGGTGCTTTTAATGAATTAGGATATTTTTATCCTGACTCGTTAAGTAAACTAAGATATAAGTCGTTGGTACAAGGACCAAATGTAAGAGATCTTGAAGACTTTTGGCGTATCTACGAATGGAATGATTATGTTGTCTTTCAATCCCAAAAAGGATTGTGTTTTTATAAGGGCGATCAGTTAAAACACATTGTTTATCCGGAATCGCGATTTGTATCAGCCTTTGTTGTGAATGGATTGTTGCTGGTACAGGATGAGCAGGCTGGTTTAATGGAGGTTAGGGGCAATGATATGTTTCCTGTAACAGGAGGTAAATTGTTTTCAGGGAAAGAAGTTAACTCAATCATGGCTCTGTCAAACTCAGAAATGGTTATTGGCACAATGAGTAGTGGCCTTTATAAATGGGACATGCAGAAATTTGAGGAATGGAAAGTGCCTGCTAACGATTTGCTAAAAAAGTTCAATATTTTTTGTGGTTGTAAATATTCTGATCAATTGTTTGTTTATGGAACAATACAAGGGGGATTAGTAATTATAGATTCAAAAGGTGATGTTTATTTACAAATAGATAAAGATAAAGGGCTTAGGAATAATACTGTGTTGAGTGCTTTTGTGGATAGAGAAGGTAATATTTGGGGTGGATTGGATAATGGAATTGTTAAGGTCAACTTTAATTCATCAATCTCTTTTTTACAGGGGTATTACAATGTGGGAACTGGTTATGTAATGGATAAGTATAAAAATAACTATTATTTCGGTACCAATCAGGCTGTTTTTAAGATAAGTGAAGAGCAGTTTACAGATCCATTAAAGGATAGGTCGGACTTTGTTAAAGTAGAAAATACGGGAGGGCAGGTATGGAGTTTATTTCATGATGATAATACATTGTTGTGTGGACATAATTTAGGTGTTTTTGAAATTAAAGGAGCAAGAGCGAATTCAATAACACCTCCTGATATAAATGGAGCTTGGAACTTTAAACATATAAAAGGTTATGAGAATTATTTATTGTCAGGTACATATACCGGTTTGATTGTATTGGAAAAGTCAAATGGAAAATGGCATTATAAAAACAGGATTAAAGGATTTAATGAATCTGCAAGATTTATTGAATGGGATGATCAAGGATATTTATGGATGTCGCACGGTTACAGAGGTGTTTTTAGAATAAAATTAAGTGCAGATTATACAAATGCAGAAGAAGTAGTAATATTTAAAAATACAGATTTCCCTAATAATAAAAGTCCTTTAACCCTGACTCTGATAGATGGAGAATGTATTTTCACAAGTCTCGATGGAATATATAAGTATAATTACACAGTTGGTAAATTTGAACATATAAATGAGTTCGAAAAATTGTTTTCTGATCATATTTATCCAAGTGATATTAAACAGGATGAATATCGTAATTTATGGTGTTTTTATGGAGATAAGGTAGGTGTGCTTAGGTATTTGGAAGATGGCTCATATAAAGATATCAGATATCCCTTTCTTCCTTTAGACAGAAAATTAGTAAGTGCTTTTGAATTTGTATACGTTGAGGATGAAAACAATGTATTTTTCGGAATTGAGGATGGATTTGCACATTATGCTGCTGAGGACTTTAAAAATTATAAAATACCATTTAAGGTCCATTTACGTTCTTTTATGGGGAATTCAGATTCTACTTCTTATCAGTTAAATTACGCAAATGATTCTGTCAGGCAAATAGTTATCCCTTCATATGTGTTTAGAAAAAATACATTTGAGATAGATTTTGTGGCATCCTTTTTTGAACAGAGAAATGTATTGTATTCTACCTATTTAAAAAACTATGATGCCGGTTTCGGCGAATGGACAGAGGATAATCATCGAAGTTATTCAAATTTACATGAGGGAGAGTATGAAATTATTATAAAAGCACAAAATCAATATGGCGTTCAGGCCCCTCCAATTTCATTTAAGTTCATTGTTTTACCTCCATGGTATCGAAGCATGCCTGCGAAAATTATTTTTGTTATTCTGTTTGTCATCATAATAGGATTGATTTACTATTTCATTAGTAGGCGTATTGAATTAAGCCGACAAAAAGAAAAGAATAAGCAACAGGAAAGGTTTAGAATAAAGGAGGAGCAACTGAAAAATGCAGCACTTGTTTCAGAAAAGGAAATGATTCGATTAAGAAATGACAAGTTGCGAAGTGAAATGGTGTATAAAGAAAAAGAATTAGCCAATTCAACGGTACACATTATTCAAAAAAATGAATTCCTGTCAGATATCAAGGAGCAGTTAAAGAAAATTGTTATGATCCAGGAGAAAAATGAACTGGAAAAGAAGGTGCGATTATTAATTAAAAAGATTGACAGGGATATTGATACCGAAAATAACTGGGAAGTTTTTGAAACTCATTTTGGTCAGGTTCATGAAGCATTCTTTCAAAGTTTAAAGGAAAAGCATCCAGATTTAACTAGCAGGGAACAAAAATTAAGTGCATATATAAAGATGGGAATGGCTAGTAAAGATATTGCGTCTTTAATGAATATTACGACTCGGGCTGTTGAAAATAATCGGTATAAACTACGTCAGAAGCTAGGTTTGGCCCAAGGAGATAATCTGCTGGAATACATTGAAAATATTTAAAATTTAGATTCAATTAAACCTCTTATTAGTGGTTGTAATTTGCTATGGTGTACTTCTGCAGTATGAAATTAAAAATGTACAGCTCTTGTATTTAACCCGAAGAGACCTTTTTGTGTAATACACACCTACATATACTATTCCTTCTCTTTTAGATTAAACAACCAATTGATTTGGATAAAAATAGAGAATGCTTGACAATAGAACTTTCTTAAGAATAGATTTCAGATTTTAAAAGTTGGGTTTATTTAATCCATGTCTGTATTTATATAGACGAGGATTACTTATGATAATATGTATATATGATAAAAATCATAAATGTAAATAAAAGTTAATATATTATTAAATTGTTTATGTTTGTATATGTGAGTGTGCAGTGTGTTGTGTTTATGTTGTTTTGTGAATATTAAAACCTTGTAAAACAGTCGTAAAGGATTTTAGGTATGAGGTTTTTGTGAGGTGAAAAATGAGTAATAGTGAGGTTTTTGTGAAGTTAAAAATTATAATACGTTAACAAATGAATGCATTTTTGTGACAATGAAAGTTAATTCTAAATCCAAAAAGCAATTGGACTGACAAACTTTTAATGAATCAATTTGTGCACAGTGAAAAATTAAAATGTTTGAAAGTTCTTCCGCTAGCTGGAAGGTTAAGTGGAAAATGAAAATTAAATTCTAAAACACATGAAACATTTGTTAGGAACAATGATCCTGTTTTTGTGCAGCGCATTTATTTGGGCGCAGGAGGTTACAATTACAGGTAAGGTTACATCCGCAGAAGACGGAGCTCCCATTCCGGGAGTAAGTGTAATAGTAGAAGGTACTACCAATGGTACAATAACATCAATTGATGGTGATTATTCCTTAAATGCTAATAAAGGCGAAATCTTGATTTTTTCTTTTATAGGTATGGAAAATCAAAAAGTTACTATTGGGGCAGAGACTAATATTAATATTGTATTAGCATCTGAGATTTCAGACCTTGATGAAGTAATTGTTGTAGGTTATGGTGTTCAAAAAAAGAGTGTTGTAACAGCTGCAATTAGTAGTGTTTCATCAGAAGAGCTTGAAAAAGAAACTCCTTCACGTATTGAAAACGTACTTAAGGGTAAAGTTTCTGGAGTTCAAATTACTCAAAGTTCTGGTCAACCTGGATCTGATTCTAAAGTTAGAATTCGCGGTATTGGTACAATAAACAACAGTGATCCTTTATATATTGTAGATGGAATGGCTGTTGATGGAGGTATTGATTATCTTAATCCTTCAGATATTCAATCTGTAGAAGTTTTAAAAGATGCCGCTTCAGGTGCGATTTATGGAGCACGTGCAGCAAATGGTGTTATTCTGGTAACTACTAAGTCTGGTAAAAAAGGTAAAGCAACTTTAAATTATGATTTCTCTTATGGTTGGCAAAATCCTTGGACAGAGAGAGATGTTTTAAACGCAACTGAGTATATGACTATCATGAATGAAATAGCATTGAATGATGGTAACTCAGCACTTTACACTCAAAGTGAAATTGCTAATGCAGGAAAAGGTACTGATTGGCAACATGAAACATTTAATTATAATGCCCCTGTTCAAAATCATCAGGTAAGTTTAAGTGGAGGTACAGACGTATCAAACTACTTTGTTTCTTTTGGTTATTTTTCTCAGGATGGTATTGTCGGTGGTGATTATGATCGTTCTAATTACGAAAGATATAGTGTACGTGTAAATAATACATATAACGTTTTTGAAGAAACAAGAAATTTGTTTAAGTCATTAAAAGTTGGTGTTAATGCTGGTTATACAAGAACCAAATCAATGGGAATTGAAACTAACTCTGAATATGGTTCGGTATTAGGTAGTGCAGTTGCATTTAATCCAACAATTCCAGTATATGCTACTGATCCTGATGCAGTTTTAGCAGCTTATCCTACTGCTGTAACAGATAAGGATGGAAGAGTTTTCTCTTTACCTCCAAGTGGATTCCAGGAAATAGCTAACCCTGTTGCAATGTTAAACGCACCTACATCTGATGTTGGTAATTCTGATAAGATTGTTGCTACTATGTGGGGAGAGCTTGAACTACTTAAAGATTTGAAATTTAAATCTAGTTATGGTGTTGATTTAGCATTTTGGGGACAAGATGGTTATACTTATCCACATTTCCTGGCAACTCAAGGTAAAAATTATACCCAAAGTCACGTATGGTCTAGTATGAACAGAGGGTATAACTGGCAGGTAGAAAATACCTTACATTACTCTAAAACATTAAATGAAAAGCATAATCTTTCAATTTTAGTTGGTCAATCTGCTAAAGAATATACATACAGAACACTTGCTGGTGATGATTATGATTTATTAGAAGAAAATCCTACTAAGGCTGTTATCGACTATGCAATTGCGGATCGTGATGATGAAAGAGTTTCTGGTGGAACAGGAGGTTATACATCAAAAACCTTAGCTTCTTACTTTGGTCGTTTAGATTATAACTTTGATGAAAGATATATGCTTCAGGCTACAGTACGTAGAGATGGTTCGTCAAACTTTGGACCTAATAATAAGTGGGCAGTATTTCCGTCATTCTCTTTAGGTTGGAATATTACTAATGAAGCCTTTATGGAAAATATGCCTGATTGGTTAAGTTATATGAAACTTCGTGCATCATGGGGTAAAAACGGTAACGAAAATATTGACGCATTTTCTTATACAAGTTTAATGGATGGTGGACAGAACTATTATTTTGGTTCTGGAGATTATTCAACAATGCAATATGGTAGCAGTCCAGCTCGAATTGCGAATCCAAATGTAAAATGGGAGGAGTCTACTCAAATTGATATAGGATTTGATTTAAGAATGTTTAACCACGCTTTAGCATTTGGTATTGACTACTTTAAAAAGGATACTGAAGGTATGTTAATGGAACAACCAATTCCGAGTTATGTAGGAAAAGGAGCTCCAATCGCCAATGCAGGAGATATGGAAAATCAGGGTATTGAATTAGAAATTACATACAAGAATCACATTGGTGAATTTAACTACAATATTGTAGCTCAGGCTTCTTACATTCAAAACAAACTTATTAACATGGGTAATGAGTCTGGTGAGATCGTTTATGAAAATGGTGGTGCAGCCGGATTAGGAGATTTTGTTAAGGGTAAGAATGGTGAAGTTTTCCCATATTTCTACGGTTACAAAACAGATGGATTATTCCAGACTCAGGCAGAAGCAGATGCTTATAATACAAAATATGGTCAAAGTGCAATGCCAGGAGATGTTCGTTTTGTAGATTTCAATGAAGATGGATCTATTGATGATTTAGATAGAACAAAAATTGGAAAAGGTATGCCGGATTGGACTTTTGGTTTAACACTTGGGGCAGATTGGAAATCATTCGATTTAAACATGTTCTTCCAGGGAAGTATGGGTAATGATATTTTTGATTATTCTGTACGCGGAGATATTCCTGCAATGAACAGACCTACATGGATATTGGAAAGATGGACAGGTGAAGGTACTTCAACTGAAATTCCAAGGGTAACTTCAGAGAACCCAAATGCAAACTGGCGTTCTTCTGAGCTATATGTAAAAGATGGTTCTTTTGTGAGACTTAAGTCTATTCAGCTAGGATATACAATTCCTCCAACAGTAATTCGTAAGGATTTTATAAAGAGATTAAGATTATATGTATCCGCTGAAAATCTTTTAACATTCACAAAGTATGAAGGATTTGATCCTGAAATTGCTTCTGATGAATATACAACAATTGGTGTAGATAGAGGTATTTATCCTCAGGCACGTACAATTTCAGTTGGAGCAAATATTACTTTCTAACTCAAAAATATTCAAATTATGAAACTAGTCATGAAGAATATAATTAGTAAAAGTTCAGCAAGTAAATCTGGACATTATAGACTGGTTCCATCGAATACCTTTGAAAATTTAAATTATAATGAGATGAAAAAATATATAAACGCAATAATTCTAGCAGTTTTAATTGGCTTTACTTCATGTAGTGAAGACTTTTTGACAGTAGAGCCTACGGATTCGCAGGAAGCTGGAGGTGCTGCTACTGAAGGTGCTATCTTATCTAATTTGGGAGCAGCATATCAGATCTTACTATTTGATAGTTACGCTGATTATAGTTACAACAGTGTTCCTTTAATGTCAGACCTTCGTTCGGATGATATCTATAAAGGTGGTGGTGATGCCGGTGACCAGAGAATGTTATATCTATTGTCGCAGTTCAATTTAAATGCGAACGAAACTGCAGCTGGTTTATGGAATATTTATTACAGTGGTTTAAGCAGATGTAATAATGTAATTGAAGCTTGTGCTAACGCTGTTGATGTTGATGAAGAAAGTTTAAATCAATATAAAGCTGAGGCTCATTTCTTAAGAGCTTATTATGTGCACTGGTTATGGAAATTCTGGGGTAACATTCCTTATTTCGAAGAAGATCTTGCAGAGCCATATATGGCAAAGCAATATACAGCTGATGAAATCTATGCTCAATTAATCGAAGATGTTGACTTTGCAATTGATGGAGATAAATTACCTATGCGTACAACAGCTGCCAATGACGGTCGTGTTTCAAAAGCTGCAGCAATGTTATTAAAAGCAAGAATCGTTCTTTATCAAAAAGATCAAAGTCGTTATGGTGAGGTTTTAGCTGATATGGAAGAGATTTATGCAAGTGGAGCTTATTATTTAGCTGATTACGCATCTATTTGGGATAGAGACGGTGAGTTTGGTTCAGGTTCTATTTTTGAAGCAAACCATTTACCAGAAGGTAAAGACTGGGGTGCTGCATGGCAAGGTTATGGAACCAATTTACCTGCATTTATTTCTCCAAATGGACTAAAAGAAGATACTGAAGATCTTTTAAGTGAGAATACATATTACAAAGGTGGATGGGGTTTTGGTCCTGTAAGAACTGAATTACTTTCCATTTTTGAAGCTGGAGATACTCGTTTGGCTGCATCTGTAAATCAATTTGAAGAAGGTACTTATGCTGCTCGTTTTCAGGATACAGGTTTGTTTTTAGCAAAATATGCAGCAAGAGTAGATTATAATGATGCTCCTTATACAGAAGATTTGAACTATGAAAATAACGTAAGAATTTTCCGTTATGCAGAGGTGTTGTTAAATGCAGCTGAACTAATTGTAATTCATGGACAAACTCCAAGCACAGATTTAACTGCACAAGCTTGTTTAGATGAAATCAGAACACGTGCAGGTTTAGGTTCAATTGATGCAACTTCAGATAACATAAAACTGGAAAGAAGAAGAGAGTTTGTAGGTGAAGGTATGCGTTTCTGGGACTTAGTTCGTTGGGGTGACACTTCTGTATTAACAGAGTCTATTCCTGATTATTCTTCAGAAAGAACATGGTCTGATGATATGAAGTATATGCCAATTCCTCAATCTGAAATTGATAAAACAGAGGGTGAATTTAAATTGGTACAAAATTCAGGTTATTAATGAGTTTGTTAAAATTAAAATCTAAGAAGATGAAGAATATATTATATTTTATTGTTTTAATATTTGCATTCGCAGCTTGTTCTCCAGATGAGCATACTATGCCTGCAAATATTACTTCAGACCAGGTTTCATGGGAGTATGTTGCTACTGACGTACTAAACGAATACGAATTAGTAAATAATACTCCAGGCACATCTGCATATTGGGATATGGGTAATGGAGTAAAAGAAAATGGAAATACAGTTACTGCTCGTTATACTTTTGCAGGAACATATACTATAAAAGTTACAATTATTTCTCAGGGAGGATCAGTTACTGTTGAGGATGATATCGTAATTGCACAAGATAATCCTGCATTCTTATCTGGTTATCCATATGATGAGTTAACCGGAGGTAGTTCTAAAACATGGGCTGTAGATGGTTATGCAAGTGCTGCATTTGGCCTTGGACCAACATTGGATAATCCATTGGCATGGCATGCTGACGTTGCAGGTGCCAGAGTAGGAAAAGGTCTTTATGATGACAGATTCACATTTTCAATTGCTACAACAGGATTAGTGTTTGAGCAGGAAACTAACGGTGATGTTTATGCAAATAGTGTATGGGCTACTGATCTGGGAAGCACTGATGGATACCAGGAATCTGATGGTAATGATTTTATTATGCCTTACGATGGTAGTACTGTACAATGTATAGTTACTGGAGATGGATTTACAGTAAGTGGTGGTTTCCTTGGATATTATGCCGGAGCAACAGAGTATAAGATCATTACATGTACAGAAAACCTATTGGAAGTAGCATTTTGGGATTCAAAAAGTAGTTTTTACTGGTACACTAAATTTGTTCCGGAAGATCAGTTAACCCCTGAGCCAGAACCGGTTGTTAAACAGCTTGAAGCTAACGATTTATATGATGATTTTGAAGGTAATGGAAACATTGCATGGGTAACAAGTGCAATTGATGGTTTTACAACAATTGATAATTTTGCTCCTGTACCTATTAATACTTCAGAACATGTTGCCCTTTATCACAAGGGAACAGGAGAATGGAATAATGTAAGCATTGTATTAGATTACTTAATGGATCTTTCTGTTAGAAATGTATTTACATTAAAAGTATTTGTTCCAAGTTTTAATGATTATGTAACTGAATGTAATCCAGGAACTGACTGGTTAGCAACTCATAATTTACTTCCTCAAATAGATATTAAACTACAGGATAGTTCATTGGGAGGTAATGCATGGCAAACACAACAAGTTAGAAGCCATACATTAACTGAAGATCAATTTGGACAATGGGTTGAGCTTACATTCGACTTTAGTGATGTATCTGACAGAACAGATTTCGATCAGATCGTACTTCAGTTAGGTAATGAAGGTCATTGTAATGATGGAATATTCTATGTCGATGATTTTAAATTACTGGATTAATTAACACATTTCCCGGAGTTTTATACTCCGGGTATTTCCTGACTTTTTCAATAGAAAGAGGGCTTTTTTTTACTAGCCTTAAAAGATTCACGTGTCAAGAATATATATTCTTAACCAGTTATTCTATTGTTGAAAGTAAAATTCTTTTGAAGCAATAAACTATAAAAATGAGCATTACAAATATTTTTAACCGTTGGGTTTTTATTGGATTTTTAACTGTTCTCTTATCTGCATGCTCGGATAGTGAAGATGGACCAGATGTGAAGTATACTGCAGATTTTGAATATGCAATATCAAATGATAATCCTAACATAATTGAGTTTACGAATACCTCAGAAGGTGAATATTTGTACTTGCAATGGGATTACGGAAAAGGTGATGGTGTGGGTTCAAAAGAATCGGATAAGTCATCGGTACGATCGATTTATTATCCATTAAAAGGATCCTATGAGGTAACATTGGTTGTTTGGGGTAGTTTGAATACAAGTAGTGATACTAAAACCATTTCAAAAACCATAACTATAGATCAGGATGATCCTGATTATGTAGAACCTCAGGGTTTAATTTGGTCAGACGAATTTGATGGAAGTAGTGTTGATTTAACAAACTGGACCTTTGAAACCGGTTCTGGAGGATGGGGAAACCAGGAACTTCAGTATTATACTAATGGTGAGAATGCAGCAGTTGAGAATGGTAAATTAATTATCACAGCAAAAAAAGTAAATGATGATAAGGCTGATGGATCATACACTTCAAGCCGAATGGTAACATTGGGTAAACAAGAGTTTACTTATGGTAGAATTGAAGTAAGAGCAAAATTACCATCCGGAACTGGCATATGGCCTGCAATATGGATGTTGGGTTCAAATATTAACACTGTCGGATGGCCTGCTTGTGGTGAGATCGATATTATGGAATATGTTGGCTTTGATCCTAATATTGTTCATTCAACAGTACACACTCCAGCTGGATATGCAGGTGATGGTGATGGTAGTGCAATGACCTTAGAAACAGCAGAAGAGGAATTTCATATTTATGGATTAAACTGGACAGAATCAGCATTGACATTTTATGTTGATACCCCGGATAATGTGGTTCATGTATACTCGCCAGCGGTTAAAACAAGTTCAAACTGGCCTTTCGATCAACCATGTTTCTTTATTTTGAATGTGGCTGTAGGAGGTACATGGGGCGGAGCAATAGGGATTGATAATGCCATTTTTCCACAAACAATGGAAGTGGATTACGTGAGAGTTTATGATTTAGACTAACCAGGCAAAATTAACAGCATGGTAAAGCAAATATTAATAGCAATTTTAGCAGTTTTATTATTGAGTTGTGGAGGCTCAAAAAATAAATACGAACTGGTGTGGAGTGACGAATTCGATTACACTGGCCTGCCTGATGATTTAAAATGGAATTATGATACCATTGGTAATAGTTATGGTTGGGGTAATAATGAATTACAATACTATACAGCAAAGAGAAAAGAAAATACCTGGGTTGAAAATGGTATGTTAACCATTACAGCAATCAAGGAAAATGGATTTCCAGCAGCTTATACCTCTGCTCGATTAACAACCAAGCATAAAGGAGATTGGACTTATGGTAGGATTGAAGTAAGAGCTAAAATTAGTAAGGGAACCGGAATTTGGCCGGCTATATGGATGTTACCAACAGAAAAAGCTTACGGTGGATGGCCAAAAAGTGGCGAAATTGATATCATGGAACATGTTGGATATAATCCTGATTCAATATTTTTTACTGTCCATACAGAGGCATTTAATGGTATGATTGGAACTCAAAAAACGAAAGCTGTGTATATGCCTGAGGCCGAAGACGGTTTTTATACTTATACAGCAGAATGGTCAGATAAAGAAATATCTTTTATAGTAGATGGTAAAGAGGTATATAAATATAAAAACAGCAAAGTTGATTCTTCAGAATGGCCTTTTGATAAAGCTTTTCATCTATTGTTAAATGTTGCTGTTGGTGGCAACTGGGGAGGTGTTCAAGGTGTTAACGATGAAATATTCCCTCAAACAATGCAAGTCGATTATGTAAGAGTTTACCAAAAAGATAACTAAACAAATCATTAAAGAATAATACAAATATGTAGTAGTAATTTCTACATAATAGCCCTTGCTATGTCTTTTCGAAACTAAAACAGGGCGGCGAAAATATTTCTAGGATTAATCTATTCTTTATTAAAAAGAGGTTTAGTCATTAGATAAAAGGCTAAAAAAAGCAAGATTAAAAGTAATTCAACAATACTTAAAACGATAAAATCATATATACAGAATGAATGTTTTTTTAGGAAATACGAACCTGAATTTTACAGAGAAGAAAGTGAAGGGTGATTTTGTAAAAATTAATGATGAAAAATTCTACAAAATCAGTAACTATGATAAGATGCCTGATTTTTTCATGAGTATTGTAAGTGATTCTGATCACTGGATGTTTATTTCAAGTAATGGCTCACTATCAGCAGGTCGAAAAAATAGAAACAATGCACTGTTCCCTTATTATACTGACGATAAGATTCATGATTATAAAGGGAAAACAGGTAGTAGCACAATCTTATTAGTTGAAAAAGATGATAAAACTTATTTGTGGGAACCATTTGTAAGTGAATACAATATATATAACACAGAACGTAATCTGTATAAAAACATATACGGTAATAAAATCCTTTTTGAGGAAATCAACCATGATTTAGGAGTAGCATTTAAATATGTTTGGTGTAATTCAGAGAAATATGGTTTCGTTAAAAAATCAACATTAACAAACCTTACAGATAAGGAGGTTAATGTTGATTTTTTAGACGGAATAAAAAATATTTTGCCTTATGGTATCGATTTTGATTTTCAGAATACCTATAGCAATTTACTTGATGCTTACAAAAAGAATGAACTCAATAGTTTAACAAATCTGGGGATTTTTATATTGAGCTCTATACCTGTAGACCGGGCAGAACCTAGTGAATCGCTAAAATCCACTACTGTTTGGTCGCAGGGTTTAGAGAATAGAAAGATATTATTATCGGAAAAGCAAGTTGCAAACTTTAAAAAGGGTCTTGCTGTAGAAACAGAAATAGATGTTAGAGCATGCAGAGGAGCTTATTATCAAAATGCGTCTTTAAAGTTAGATGCCAAAACATCTAAAGAATGGATGCTGGTTGCTGAAATCAATCAGGATCGTTCTGATGTTGCAAACCTAAATGTTGCTTTAACAGATAAAAATATAACAGCATCAGTTGAAAAAGATATAGAATTAGGAACAACTAATCTAATAAAGATTGTTTCGGGTGCAGACGGAATACAAGTTGGTAATGATGAGTTGTCGTCAGTGCGTCACTTTTCAAATACTATGTTTAATGTGATGCGAGGTGGTGTTTTTAAAAATAATTACACTGTAGATACTGCTGATTTTAAGCTATATGTATTTCAGAACAATAAAAAAGTTGCTGAAAGTATAAAAGATGTCATCAATAATCTACCAGCAACTATTACATATCCTGAGTTATGCAATTGGGCATTAAATAATGGCGATGTTGATTTATTAAGAATCGCTAATGAATATCTACCGCTTACCTTTAGCCGAAGACATGGAGATCCAAGTCGTCCATGGAATCAGTTTGCCATTGAAACAAAAAATGAAGACGGGACACCAAAATTAAATTATCAGGGTAACTGGAGAGATATTTTTCAGAACTGGGAAGCTTTAGCTTTATCATACCCAGAATTTGTTGAAGGGATGATTGGTAAATTTGTGAACGCATCTACTGCAGATGGTTACAACCCTTATCGTATTACTCGTGAAGGTATTGACTGGGAATGTCCTGATCCTGAAGATCCATGGGCATATATTGGATATTGGGGCGATCATCAAATTATTTATCTGCAAAAGTTTTTAGAACTATCAAAGGCATATCATCCAGAAAAACTGGATACACTTTTATCTAAGGAAATGTTTGTTTATGCTAATGTTCCTTATCGTATTAAATCGTATAAAGATATTGTGGCCAATCCTCAGGATACCATAAGTTTTGATGCAGAACTTAATGAGGAAATTAAAGCAAAAGATAAAGAATTAGGTGCTGATGCACGTTTACTATTTGGTAAAGATGGAGAACTGTATAGGGTCAATCTGACCGAGAAAATATTAGTTACCTTATTGGCTAAACTAAGTAATTTTATTCCGGAAGCAGGTATCTGGTTAAATACCCAACGTCCGGAGTGGAATGATGCCAACAATGCATTAGTAGGTAATGGTGTTTCAATGGTAACATTGTATTATATCCGTCGATTCTTAAAGTTCTGGTCACAACAGTTTAGTAACTATACCAACGACGAGATAAGTGTTTCTAAGGAAGTATCTGAATTATTGGAAAGCATTCAGCATCTATTTGAGGATAAAAAAGGATTACTCGCATCCGGATTTTCAGATGAGGAAAGAAGGAACTTTGCTGATGTTCTGGGCTTTGCAGGTGAGAAATATAGAAATAGTATTTACAAGGATGGATTCTCAGGAGTGAAGAAAAGCATTAAAGTAAGTCAA
Organism: uncultured Saccharicrinis sp.; assembly: GCA_963666825.2. GTDB lineage: Bacteria > Bacteroidota > Bacteroidia > Bacteroidales > Marinilabiliaceae > Saccharicrinis. Next base: position 5,922,717 of record OY763044.2, read on the forward strand.
TTGATTGAGTTTACTAAAGTTGCTTTAGATTACATGGATCAATCTATAAAAGTAAATAAGAGAGCGGATGGATTATACCATTCTTACAACCTGATTTCTTTTGGTGAAAACACAACTTCTATTCGTTATTTATATGAAATGTTGGAAGGTCAGGTAGCAGTTTTAAGTTCTGGATATCTAAATGCAGATCAGAGCTTGTCGGTTATGGATGCATTAAAATCAAGTGCATTATTCCGTGAAGATCAATACAGTTATATTCTTTATCCTGACAGGCAATTAACTCGCTTTGAGGATAAGAATAATATTCCTTCAGATAAGGTTAATCAATCCAAATTGCTCACTCTATTAGTACAAGAGGGAAATACAGAAGTATTGAATCTGGATAAATCAGGGGCTTATCATTTTAACGGGGCATTCAGAAATGCAGATGTATTAAAAGTGTCTCTTATAAAACTGGATAATGTTAAATATGGAGATTTGATCGAAGAAGAGAAACAATTTATTCTGAATATATATGAAGAAATGTTCGATCATCAGTCTTTTACTGGTCGATCAGGTACTTTCTATGGCTACGAAGGATTAGGAAGTATCTACTGGCACATGGTTTCCAAGCTATTGCTTGCTGCTCAGGAAAGTTACTTCTCTGCAATTGAAGAAGGAGCAGATGAGGCATTGTTGGGTAAAATGAAACAACACTATTACGAAATCAAAGCTGGTATTGGAATATATAAGTCACCAGATTTATATGGAGCTTTCCCAACTGATGCATATTCACATACACCTGGTGGAGCTGGAGCTAAACAACCTGGTATGACAGGTCAGGTTAAGGAAGATGTCATTTCTCGCATTGCAGAACTGGGAGTGCAGGTTAAAAATGGGGAAATCAGTTTTAATACCACGCTATTAAATCATAACGACATATTAACTGATGAAACTTCATTTGAGTATTATGATTTATCAGGTAATGAAAAAGAAATTGAATTAACTAAAGGTCAATTAGCTTTTACATTCTGTAAAGTTCCTGTGGTTTATTCTTCAGGTACAAATACTCAAATTAACATCTCGTATAGTGATGGAATTTCTAGAGTAATTGAAGGAAATACCATTGACAGAGAAATCAGTGCAAAAATATTTAATCGCACCGATGAAGTGGAGAAGATAGAATTTGTAATGTAAATAAATACGCTCAGACGGGCAGGATAACCTGGGGCATATAGCCCTGGGTTATATAAGTTAAATGAAACAGGCTTTTTTGTAAGCTGATATAACTAAAAAAATAACAAATGAATTTTTGTAAAATATCGATACTATTTCTTTTGGTACTAGTGGCTTGTCAGGCTCCTAAACAAAAGAAAGAATCAGATCAAAAGGAGGCTAAACCAGTTGAGTTATCACAACCAAAAGATGCTTTATTGGAAGGTCTTTCCACAGCTATTTGCTATTCCGGATTTCGGTCTGGTCAGCATCCGGATAGAGGTGAAGGTGCTAAAAATCCATCTTATGAAGAGGTGCTGGAAGATCTGCAAATTCTATCAAAAAACGATATGTTTCAATTGATTCGTTTATATGATAGTGGTGAAAACTCAGAAATGGTTTTGAAAATCATCAAAGAAAATAATATCAACATTAAAGTGTTATTGGGAATTTGGTTGGATGCCGAGTTAAGTGCTCATGAAACTTGCGCATGGTTAACAGAACCTATCCCACAAGATAAACTCGATGCAAATAAAGAAGAGAACATCAAGCAAATTGCCAAAGGAATTGAACTGGCTAATCAATACCCAAATATAGTTTGTGCGGTTAATGTTGGAAATGAGTCTTTGGTAGAATGGAATGACCACAAGGTTAGTCCTGATACTGTTATTAGCTATGTAAACTATGTGAAAAGTTACATTAATCAACCAGTTACAGTTGCTGATAATTATAAATGGTGGGCCGAGCACAGTTCAGAGTTGGCAAAAGTAGTAGATTTTGTTGCTATTCATGTGTATCCTGTTTGGGAGGAAAAGGATATTGATGAGGGAATGTCTTATACAATATCTAATGTTGAAGAGGTAAAAAAAGCTTTACCAGATAGTAAAATTGTGATAACTGAAGCTGGTTGGGCAACAGTAGCTTCTGAGTTTGGCGAAAGAGCCAGTGAAGAAAAACAATTAAGATATTATACAGATCTAATGACATGGGCTGATTCAATGAATATCACAACTTTCTTTTTTGAAGCTTTTGACGAAGATTGGAAAGGGGAAACAGCAAATCTTTTGGGAGCTGAGAAGCATTGGGGAATCTTTACTGTCGATCGAAAACCTAAGTTGGTGATGCAAGAAGCTTATCCGGAATTGTAGAATAAAAAAAGTCAGAAAACTAAAGTCTAGAAACAATATATATGTCACACTCAACAGTTAAAAAAGAAGATCGGGTTCCCTTTGGCCAGAAAATAGCATTTGGCTCAGGGCATCTTGCAAACCAATTATTCCCGGCTGCATTGGGTGTATTTATGGTAGTGTTGGTCATGTCTTTAGGTATGGATCCGATATTGGCAGGTTTATTGGGAGCTTTGCCTAGGTTAATTGATGCCTTAACTGATCCTATCATGGGCTTTTTGTCAGATAATACTAAGTCGAAATGGGGAAGACGCAAACCATACATATTAATCGGAAGTGTTATTGCAGGTGTATCATTTATGATCATGTGGCAATTGAACCCGGAAAATTCAGAACTGTATAATTTTTTCTATTTTTTAATTGTTTCCATATTCTTTTATATCGGTTATACCATCTTTGCTACTCCCTTAATTGGTTTGGGCTATGAAATGACACCTGATTATAATGAGCGTACGCGTTTGATGGCTGTATCTCAGTTTATGGGACAAATTGCATGGATGATAGCACCGTGGTTCTGGGTAATTATTTATGATCCGTCTTTATTTGATTCTGCACCGGATGGAGCAAGAATTCTTGCGGTATGGGTTGGTGCACTTTGTATGATTCTTGGAATACTTCCAGCCTTCTTTAATAAAGAATTAATCGTACCCGATAAAAATAAATTAAAGAGTTTATCAAGAGATGAGTTTTCGAAAAACCTGGCAGAATTTATCAAAGGGATTAAACTGACCATAAAAAATAAACCTTTTATCCGCTTATGTGGGTCAACCTTCTTGATTTTTAATGGATTTCAAACCATTGCTCAGTTTGCCTTTTTTATCATCGTATATTATTTATTTAACGGAGATAAAGGAGCTGCAGGTCAATGGCCAGCCTGGTTTGGAACCATTAGCGCATTTGCTACGGCCTTTTTAGTAATTCCAATAGTAACCCGAATATCTGAAAGAGTAGGAAAAAGAAATGCATTTGTTGTAGCAACATTACTTTCAATTATAGGATATGCTCTAAAATGGTGGGGATTTAATCCTGACAATCCATGGCTAATGTTTATTCCAATTCCGTTTTTATCATTTGGTATAGGAGGTTTATTTACGTTGATGATGTCGATGACTGCAGATGTTTGCGATTTGGATGAGTTGAATACCGGAGAACGTCGAGAAGCTATGTTTGGTGCTGTATACTGGTGGATGGTTAAATTGGGAAATGCGCTGGCTATTCTTACAAGTGGCATTGTGTTGCATTATGTTGGTTTTGATGAGAATCTGGATGTTCAATCATTAGATGCTATGACAAATTTGAGGCTTGCAGATATCGTTATACCAATTATAACTGCTTTAATCGCTATTGTTATTATGAGGAAATATGATTTAACAGAAGAAAAAGCAAACGAAATAAGAGTTCAACTTGTAGAGCGTAGGGGAAAATCGCACCATCAGGGAGAATAGAAAATCAATGAATACCGGAGGTAAAATATATCAGTATTAATAAGACTTAAACAAATGACTAAAATATCAGCAAAATTATCAATTAAGGAAAAAATAGGCTACAGCCTTGGAGATACTGCTTCCCATTTTGTTTGGGATATGGTAGGCTTTTGGATTCTTATTTTTTACACGGATACTTTCGGTATTTCAGCAGCAGCAGCTGGTACCATTATGCTTATAGCTCGATTTTGGGATATGGCTAACGATCCATTGATGGGGATTATTGCGGATAGAACCAAAACAAAGTGGGGCAAATTTCGACCCTATATTCTATGGATGGCTTTGCCTTATAGTATTTTAGCTGTGATGACTTTTACTACTCCAGACTTTGGTGAAACCGGAAAAGTTATTTATGCAGGTGCTACTTATTTATTGTTGATGACAGTTTTTACTGCGATCAATTTACCGTATTCTTCACTTGGAGCAGTGATGACTGCAGATACAACAGAGCGTGCAGGCTTAAACTCATATCGTTTTATATTTGCTTTTGTCGGTCAATTAATTGTATCTGGAACCGCTTTAACATTAGCTAATTATTTTGGAGAAGGAGATAGTGCAAAAGGCTATCAATATACATTAACCTTGTTTGCTATAATTAGTTTGGTCCTTTTTCTGATTACTTTCAAAACAACAAAAGAAAGAGTTCAGCCTCCAAAAGAGCAAAAAATAGATTTAAAGGCTGATATCAAAAATCTATTTAAAAACAGACCTTGGGTGATTCTGTTTTTTGTGGGAATTATTTCCTTTATCATGTTTGCCATGCAAAACCTGGCTGTAGCTTATTACTTTAAATACTACATTGGTAATGAAGAAAATGTACAATTATTTAATGTAATAGGAACTATTGCCTTAATTGTTACTATTCCAATTTCAAAACCGTTAGCAAAGAAATTTGGAAACAGAAATGTGTTTTTGGTAAGTTCATTATTATCAGGATTCTTTTTTATTCTGTTGTATTTGCCTGGTGTAGATGATATTAAATGGGTTTATGTTTTTAATGTCTTGGCAAAGATGGCTTATGCTCCGGCCGTTCCTTTATTGTGGACTATGTTGGGAGATACAGCCGATTATTCAGAATGGAAAACCGGACGACGTTCCACAGGTTTAACTTTTTCCGCTGCAACTTTTGCTCAAAAGGCAGGCTGGGGAATTGGTGGTGCTTTGGCTGGATGGTTGTTGGCCTTATATCATTTTGAACCTAATGTGGAACAAACAGAGTCCGCCATTACCGGAATAAAAATGATGATTTCAGTTTTCCCTGGTGTTTTGTATATGTCATGTTCAATCTTGCTATTCTTTTATAGTATTGATCATAAAACATGTCAGATTATGCAACATGATCTGGAAGCAAGAAGAACTGAGGAGTAGTTTAAATGTCACATAAATAAAGCTATTGTATAACGAAAAGTAAATCTTTTACCCCAAAAATATAGACAATGAAACCATTACTAGTATTACTCGCATTTATCTCTGCAAGCTTTGTTTTAAAAGCACAGGATGATAACATACAGAATAAAGTTGACGAATTATTAACTCAACTTACATTGGAAGAGAAAGTATCTTTGTGCTCAGGTAGAGATGACTGGAGTACAATGCCTATAGAACGATTGGATATTCCATGGATTTGGATGGCTGATGGTCCGCATGGTGTACGTCGTGCACCGGCAACCAATAAAGCAGGTTATGGGGATCAACATCCGGCAACATGTTTTCCTACAGCATCAGCACTTTCTGCTACATGGAATACAGATCTGATTTATAAAGTGGGGCAAGCTTTAGGTGAAGAATGTCAGGCACTTGATGTGAATATATTATTAGGGCCCGGAGTAAATATTAAACGCTCTGTTTTAGGCGGAAGAAACTTTGAGTTTTTCTCAGAAGATCCAATATTATCAGGCGAATTAGGTGCTGCTTATATAAACGGAGTTCAAAGTCAGGGTGTTGGTACATCGTTAAAACATTATGTTGCCAACAACGTGGAAACTATGCGTATGTATATGAATTCAAATGTAGATACCCGTACTTTACACGAAATATATCTTACTCCATTTGAAATTGCTGTAAAAAAAGCTCAGCCATGGACAGTTATGGCGTGTTATAACAGAGTTCAGGGTGAATATGGAACTCAAAATCCTTATTTGCTGACTAAAATATTAAAAGAAGATTGGGGATTTAAAGGAATTGTAATATCCGATTGGTTTGCTGTAGTTGACAGGGTGAAAGCTTTAAAATCGGGTATGCATGTTGAAATGCCTCACCCAGGAAATGTAAATAATGAATATTTACTTCAGGCCATAAAGGATGGAGAATTAGATGAAGCAGTATTAGATCAGGCTGTAAAAGAAATCTTAACCATCATATTAAAAGCTGATTCACTGGAAATAGAAAATGCAGATTTAAAAGCCGAAGAGCATCATGCATTTGCTCGCCAAGTTGAAGCAGAAGCCATTACTTTATTAAAGAATAACAACGAAGTACTTCCTTTATCAAAACAAAAGTATAAGAAAATTGCCATCATTGGTGAGTTTGCAAAATCACCACGATATCAGGGTAACGGAAGTTCGGAGGTAAAACCAACCCAATTAGATAATGCACTTGAAATCATTAAAAAGGAATATGGCAAGGGTGTTTCAATTAGTTACGCACAAGGTTATGACCTTAAAAATGATAATGATTTTTCATTAATAGAAGAGGCTAAAAAAATAGCACAGGAAGCTGATGTGGCTTTAGTTTTTGCAGGTTTGCCTTTGCATTATGAATCTGAGGGAATTGACAGAAAACATATTGACATGCCTGCTTCTCATAATAAGTTAATTAAGGAAGTTAGCCAGGTGCAGAAAAATACAATTGCTGTGTTGACCAATGGAAGTGCAGTCGCTATGCCTTGGGTAAATGAGGTGTCAGCTATTGTGGAAACATGGTTAGGTGGACAAGCAGGTGCCGGGGCTGTTGCTGATGTTTTGTTTGGAAAAGTAAATCCATCGGGTAAGTTGGGTGAAACATTTCCTGTGAAGTTGGAAGATACTCCTGCAGCCTTTAATTTTCCGGGAGAACAAGGAGATGTATTATACGGAGAACGCATTTTTGTTGGCTATCGTTATTATGACGAAAAGAAGATTGAGCCTTTATTCCCATTTGGTTTTGGACTATCCTATACGCAATTCGAGTATTCAGATATGAAGGTTTCTTCAAACCAAATCAGTGATGCTGATGAGTTGGAAGTAAAGGTAACAGTGAAAAATACAGGTTCTGTTACCGGTAAAGAAATTGTACAACTATATGTATCCGATAAGCAGAGTACATTACAGCGACCTGAAAAAGAGTTAAAGAAATTTTCCAAAGTAGAATTGAATCCGGGTGAGTCAAAGGAGATAAAGTTCATCCTAAATAGTCGTGATTTCTCTTACTATGATGCAAAAAGGGAAATATGGATCGCTGAAAGCGGAGAATTTACAATTTCAGCAGCCGCTTCATCTCGTGATATCCGTCAAACAAAGACTATCTTATTAAAATCGGAACAGCAAGTTCCATTGATGGTTGACGAATACACCTTTGTTTTAGAATTGTGGGAAAATCCACAAACTAAAGAATTATTAAAAGAATACATACCTAAATGGATTGGAAATTTTGTGCCGGAAGGAAAAACACTTGACGAAGCAAATATTCCTGGATTTTTCCTTGAACATCCATTAATAAAATACCCTTACATCACCAATAATGAAATTACAAAAGAGCAAGTAAAGGAATTAATTGAAAGATGTAAAGACATTACCTATAAACCGGCTTACAAACAGTTGGTAGAAAAAGAGAATGTGAGTTTTTAGTACCTAAGGTGTATAGCTTGTAAGCAAATAAAGCTTCTGACAGGTTTATAAAATAAAGTTGCTTTTTTAAATAGGAATCAAAATAAAATGATTGAAAAATACATAATTGCAAATTGTAAACAGTCTTTTGTCTTGATACTTACTACTTGATACTAAATAAATGATTTAAGATATGAGAAAGGTTACTGTGGTTATTGTTGCAATAGTATGTGTTTTGATGTGGAACGCATGCACTCCGATAAAATCTGGCGGTCAACAAGATGAAATAGGGCAAAAAGTTGAAGATCTGTTAGCTCAAATGACCTTGGAAGAAAAGGTTGGGCAAATGAATCAATATAATGGTTTTTATGACGCTACAGGGCCTGCTCCCAGCGAAGGTGATGCCAAGTTGAAATTTGAACACCTGAAAAAAGGATGGGTAGGCTCTGTATTAAATGTTCGTGGAGCTAAGCAGGTTCGTGAATTACAAAAAATGGTAGTGGAAAACTCTCGATTAGGTATTCCTTTAATTTTTGGATTAGATGTTATTCATGGTCATAAAACATTATCTCCTATTCCGTTGGCAGAAGCAGCTAGTTGGGATTTAGAGGCGATAAAAAAATCTGCAGAAGTTGCTGCAGCTGAAGCTTCATCTGTAGGTATTAACTGGACTTTTGCACCAATGGTTGATATAAGTAGAGATGCGAGGTGGGGGCGTGTAATGGAAGGAGCAGGAGAAGATCCTTACCTGGGAGCTAAAATAGGTATAGCACGGGTAAAAGGTTTTCAAGGTGAGGATTTGTCTGCACCTAATTCTATTGCAGCCTGCGCCAAACATTTTGCGGGTTATGGTTTTGTTGAAGCAGGTAGAGATTATAACACCGTTGACTTAAGCACCACAACTTTATTTAACGTGGTACTACCTCCTTTTAAAGCAGTGATTGAAGAAGCTGATGTGAAAACAGTAATGAATGCCTTCAATATTATGAATGGCGTTCCTTCAACAGGTAATGCTTTCTTGCAAAGAGACATTTTAAAAGGTAAATGGGGATTTAATGGCTTTGTAATATCAGACTGGGGTAGCTGTATGGAAATGATTCCTCATGGTATGGCAGCTGATTTAAAAGAAGCTGCAATGATAGCAGCTAATGCAGGGTCAGATATGGATATGGAATCATATGCATACATTAAACACCTGGCAGACCTTGTTCGAGAAGGTAAAGTATCCGAAGATAAAATTGATGATGCAGTTAGAAGAATTCTTCGTGTAAAATTTGAATTAGGATTATTTGATGATCCATATAAATATTGTAGCGAGGAACGTGAAAAAGAAGAGCTGTATAGTGAAGAAAATATGGATGCGGTATTAGATATGGCTCGTAAATCTATTGTTTTGTTGAAAAATAAAGGAGGCTTGCTTCCGCTAAATAAAAATCAAAAAGGTATCGCTGTAATTGGAGATTTGGCTGATGATAAAACCAGTCCTTTAGGTAGTTGGAGAATTGGATCTGATGATAATACCGCAGTTTCTGTTATTGAAGGAATGGAGAAATATACTTCAGATTACACTTATGCTAATGGTGTTGAATTAGTTACAGGACCAGTACACTTTGTGGTTGAGTTAAATATTAATACTACTGATAAAAGTGACTTTAAAGAAGCTATTAATCTTGCAAAAAAATCAAAGGTTGTAGTAATGGTTTTAGGCGAACATGGCTTTCATTCCGGAGAGTCTCGAAGCAGAACTAAAATTGGATTACCAGGTTTACAGGAGGAATTGTTGAAAGAAGTTTATAAGGTAAATAAAAATATTGTACTGGTATTAATGAACGGTCGTCCTTTAGCTATTCCTTGGGCAGCAGAGAATGTGCCTGCTATTATTGAAGCCTGGCAACTTGGAACGCAGTCGGGTAATGCTATTGCGGATATTATGTTTGGTGAATATAATCCTTCAGGAAAGCTTCCGATGACATTTCCCCGAAGTGTTGGTCAATGTCCTATTTACTATAATCATTTTAGTACAGGTCGTCCAGTAAATGTTGAGGGAAATGTTTTCTGGTCTCACTATATCGATGAAGAGAATTCACCATTATTCCCATTTGGTTATGGTTTAAGTTATTCTGAATTTGATTATAGCGATTTAAAAGTGGATGATTCTGATCAAAAAAATATCAAAGTATCAGTAAAAGTTACTAATACAAGTGATGTGGATGGAGAAGAAGTAGTTCAGTTATATATTCACGATAAAGCAGCATCAATTGTTCGTCCGGTAAAAGAACTTAAAGGATTTGAAAAAATTACATTGAAAGCACATGAAGATAAGATAGTTGAATTTGTATTAACCGATAAAGAGTTAGGATTTTATGATGGTGATGGAAACTATAAAGTAGAAGCCGGAGCCTTTGATGTAATGGTTGGTACCAATTCAGTGGATGTATTAACCTCAGGTTTTGTGTTGAAATAATCTGTAAACCTGTAATATATGTGTGTAACTCTATGTTACATTAATATCAGCTCCGTATTTTTTGCGGAGCTTTTATCCTAATTAAGAGGTCATTTACCCAGTTTACATCATAAGTATTACATTTATTTATTCAATCCTCTTGGCATTATTAGCTAAGGGGATTTTTTATTAAAGACGAATTTCATGATGTCAATCAAAGATTTAAATTGAATAGTTTTAATTATTATGATTAATTCATATATTCGAGGGCGTTTAATACAATCATTGTATAAACTACACTATTAATTAATCTACATTATTTATTCAGATAAATATTTAGCAATAATTCTATTATCAAACTTATTAAATAACTATGAACTTTAAGTCTTTAATTAAATCTCATTCAGCATTCGTTTTTTTACTGTTGTTTTCAATATTTTCAACCAATTCATATAGTCAGAGTTTTGATTTAAATAAAGAATTGTTAGAATTTGGGAAAGGTTTATGTCTGAATTTACGATATCCTTTAAATGCATTTAAGAAAGATTACGAGGCTAAAATGTTTGTGAAGTTTGATCTGTATGCTTCCGGAAAAATAGAAAATGTAACAGTATTAAATCCATATACAAATCTTTTTAAGGAAAGTCTTACTTCTGCAATTCTCGCAAATAATGGAGCTTGGTTTAAAATAGTTTCTAAGGATAGCATATTAAAAACAGTACATCTGGAGGTGGATTATGAAATTCTGGATGATGCTTCAAAATCTGCAGATACTTATTACTCAAAGGGATTATCTTACCTCAATGATGGAAATATTAAGAAGAGTAAAGATTTACTTCTGAGGTCGGTTATGAAAAATCCTTACAATGATGAATATAAAACTGCATTGGAGAAGTGTTTATCAACAGATGAAAATGATATTATATTAAATCATCTTTTAGACTTGGATTTAGAAACTTTAGATGTAGATATTAACTTAAAAGTAGTTGGTTATAAAGGAAGACAATCTCACCTTATTACCGGAAAGACAACAGAAGAGTTAATTGGAAATCTTTCATTTCCGGAAATTGCGTTTTATGATAGTTTATGGGAAAATGGTAATTCTAAAGAAATTTATTATTACAGAAAGTTTAACAATCATTCGCTATATACATATCATGGTGTTGTTAAAGATTATTATAAAGAAAATGCCCAACTACTATCAACTTCTTTTTATGAAAAAGGAAAGTTAAATGGCAGATATCAAGAGTATTTTAAAAATGGAAATAAAAAGATTACAGGTGATTTTGTAAATAATGAAATTACAGGGACCTGGACATTTTATAATGTTTCTGGTGAAATGGAGCTTAAATTCAAAGTGTTGGATGATAAAGTGAAGTTTCTGGATTATAAGAATTCAAAAACAAATTCATTTCATTTTCAATATAACTATACCTCTCCTTATAATGATAATCGTGAATTTGTTGTAGAGGGAGATGTTGTAGATGGATTACAGAATGGAAAATGGTTGTTAAGTACTAATGGCGAAGTAATTCAAGAAGATTATTTTGAAAATGGTAAATACATGTATAGTGTAGTTAAGGGAGAACAACAAAATGATAAAAGATTTATAAATAAAGATATTTTTATGCCTTATCATTTAGGTAAATTAGAGCGTAAAGAAGAAAGTGAAACTCTTTAGTAATTACAAGAAATACTATATTAAAATAGTTTTTCTATTGCTGTTTTGCCTTTCCCCATACGGAACTATAAACTTTACAATTAACCTATATTATTTATAACTATGGAAACTCAAAAAATAATCTTGACCTCAACCTATCCGCAAGATGCACATATGGCCAAAGCTTATCTTGAATCGGAAGGAATAGAATGTATGATCAATGATGAACTTACTGCACAGGTCAATAATTTTTACTCCAATGCCATAGGTGGTGTAAAGCTTTCTGTTAAGGAAAGTGACTATGATGAGGGAATCAGTATTTTACAAAAAGGCGGATATATATCAGATAGTAATCTGCAGGAAGAAACCCAGGTAGAAATTGTTTACCTGACTGAAAATACCGATAAAACCAAATGCCCATATTGTCATTCAGAAAATATTGGACGAAAAAAGCAACTAAATATTGTAGCTGTTATTGTATATTTTCTTATGAGTATATTATTCCCAATATTTAAAAAATCATATAAGTGTTTTGATTGTAATAAAGAATGGAAATATTTGAAGAAGTAAAGGAGTCTTCTTTGTGTTTTCTATAATAGTCTTTAATCAAAGAAAAGACTTTAAAATATATTCTAAATAATGCAAATGACTAAAGTTGATAAACAATATCTAGTAACAATGTTTTTGTGTTTTTTTACGAGCATTATGTGTTATTGGGGATTAGAAAAAATGAAGAATTTACTTTCGTACATGATTTTTGGTATTACAAAACTGTCCGAAATTTCAGTTGCTTATACTTTGTATAGTCTTGTTATAATAGACGTATTAGTGATTTTGTTATTAATATTCTTGATTATTAAGGTAATTAGGATACGAAGTTTTGAATCGCCTAATAGTCCAAGTCTTTTTTTAACAAAGAGAAGGTTAAAAATATTGGGGCTTTCTGTATTAATTATTTACGTCGTGAATTTTATAACAAATCTATGTTTTTATGAATTTTATGATAATAGTATTCAGGAATATTATATAACTCTCGAAGAGAAATTATACATTACCTCTATGTATGAATTAGCGCAATCAATTATAGACTTTATTCAAGTGGGATTAGTAATTACTCTGTTCTTTATACTTGTAAATAAAATATATGATAAGGGGCAGATAAAAGCTGATAACTAGAAATATTAAGCAGTCCTTTCAATCTCTCAACCTATTCTTCAACAAAATGCCTGATTGGGAATAAAAAGTGATAAATTCGCATCGTAATTATAGAATTTACCATAAACAGAACATTTACTCAATGTCTAAAAACATAAACGATCCCAAAGAGATTTCCGGCGATAAGCTTTTAAGTTCCATTCTTAATAAATTCGAAATAGAATCATTAAATCCTATGCAGGAGGAGATGTTTAAAACCGTTCAATCCAAGTCAGATGTGGTATTGCTTTCACCAACCGGAACAGGTAAAACCTTAGCCTTTCTGTTGCCTTTAATTGAAAGACTGGATAAGGACTGTGCCGAGATTCAGATTTTGATTTTGGTTCCGGCACGCGAATTGGCTCAGCAAATTGAGCAGGTAGCACGTAATATGGGATCGGGTTTTAAGGTAAATGCACTTTATGGAGGCAGGGCCGGAGCACTTGACCGAATTGACATTAAGCACCGTCCGGCTATTCTTATCGGAACACCAGGAAGAATAGCGGATCGAATCCGTAGGGATGAAATTTCTTTAAAGCATATTAAAACCCTTGTGCTGGATGAATTCGATAAGTCGCTCGAGGTTGGCTTTGAAAATGAGATGGTGGAGATTGTTGATGTGCTTCCTAATGTAAAACAACGGATTTTAACCTCAGCTACCAGCGACGCTAAAATTCCTGCTTTTGTAGGATTAAAAAAGCCAGTTTTTATTAATTACTTAAAAGAAGAGGTTTCTCAACTCGTTATAAAAACCCTTCTGTCAGAAGAAAAGGATAAATTAAACGCCTTGCAAAAAGCACTCTCTTTTGTTGGTCCTCAACCCGGAATTGTGTTCTTCAATTTTAAGGATGCGCTGCAAAGAGTGAGTGATTTCTTAACCGAAAATAATATTCCTCATGAATGCTTTCATGGTGGAATGGAACAAACAGATCGTGAACGTTCTCTTGTTAAATTCAGGAATGGAACCATCCAGCTTCTTTTAGCAACTGATTTAGCCGCTCGAGGACTGGATATTCCTGAAATAAAGTTTATTCTTCACTATAACCTTCCTTTACACAAAAAAGAATTCACCCACCGAAACGGTCGAACAGCTCGTATGAACCGTGATGGTATAGCTTATATTTTGCAATGGAAAGAAGAAGAACTGCCTGAATTTATTCAGGAGATTGCACCGGAAAGCATGAATGTGGAAGACTTGCCAAAGTCAAAATTAACTTTACCTATACAATGGAAAACCTTATATATTTCCGGTGGCCGACAAGACAAAATATCAAAAGGTGATGTTGCAGGTTTATTCATAAAACAAGGACAAATACATAAAGATCAGCTTGGAGTTATTGAACTCAAACAAAATTGTACTTATGTATCTGTACATTCAGAAGTGGCCGAAACAATAATTGCGAAAACCAACAATACCAAACTCAAAAAAAAGAAGGTAAGAGTTAGTGTTATCTGATGGTTTGCAATTATTAAGCCACCTCAATGTTTTTGGGAAATCATTTCTTTCTCGTAGTAAACAACTAAGCGTGCTGTAAATTATTTCTCCTCCTTCCAAAGGAGGAGTACCCGAAGCATGAGGGGGAGGTGGTTTAAATACAATTCAAATTATAAAACTCTTCAATTTCTTTAATTATAACATCCGGATGTTCAAATACCATCACATTCTCAAATCGTATAATTGTAATACCATAATTCTGTAGATAGAGATCGCGTTTAAAATCATATTCTTCATTGTAAATATGGAATTCACCATCTAATTCAATTCCTAATTTTAATTGCGGACAATAAAAATCCAGAATATAATTATCAACAGAATGTTGTCTTCGGAATTTTAAATTGCAGATCTGTTTTGATTTTAAATATTTCCAGAGTTCAGCTTCTGCAGAGGTAGAATGATTTCTTAAATATTTTCTTCTTTGTTTAAGGTTAGGTTTGTTGCTATCCATTGTAAAATGATTTTATAAATAATTTAAATATAAGGAATTTGTCTAAACCACCCCGTCAGACACTCGTGCCTCCTATCTGCCACCCCTCCTTAAAAAGGCGGGGAAATTTGTTAAGGGGAAACCAATTCCCCTCCAAAGGCAGCAACTAAGCGTGCTGTAAATCATTTCTCCTCCTTATGAAGGAGGTGTACTCGAGGAACGAGGGGGAGGCGGTTTAAATACTTTTCATATCAAAAAAATATTTATTTTCGGTAAGTTAATAATATACCTTATCAATTAACACCAGACTTATGCATCCCAATATTAAATTTGAAATTAAACCAGACTATAAAACACGGAAAAGAATCGTAAATCTCATTTTGTATCTCAGCGTTAATGTAATTGTCTTTTCAATTGTTTATTCATTTCCGCTATTTGTTATTTTGGGTTTCTACATATTGATTGTTATGGTTATTATACCTAAAAAATATATGGTTATAGAAAATAATTCAATTATTATAGAATCTAATTTTTTAATTAATGCTCTAAATAGTACTGCAGTCATTGATATTAAGGATATTCAGGAAGCCTTTTTTGTAAAAGGACAGTTCAGACCACGAAATTTTTTGAATGGAGGAGGACGTGATTATATTGATTATGAGTACAACAGAGTTTTAACAACAGATAAAATTGTATTAAACTTTAAAAATAAGAAGCATAAATACATTTGTAAAATCGGGAGCCTGAAGCAATTTACAGAAGCCTGCAATAAAATTCAATCGTTAATAGATAAAAACCAACAAAGCATCAAATGATTTTCCCTTTTGAGGCGGTATTTAATCATTCAGCAACCAAATTATGAAAATCTATCTTCAAATCTTATTTCTTTTTACAGGACTCATTATTATAGAATCTTGTTGTAATAATCAAAAAACATCAACCAAGCTAAATACTTCTGATTATAGTTATACCTATTATAAGACATCCAATACCAATGAATATGATTTATATGAAATTCCGGTTTCAATTACTCAGGAAATAACAGATAGTTCAGTTTATCATTTAGAATATATCCGTAACTGGAATAGTTATGTAGAGTTTAAATATGACACCATAAAGTATAAGTTCGTTCAAAAGCATCTTGAAAATTCAGATATATACTTTTCTGAAGAGAGGAGTAAATCATTTTTGTTTGCACAAAAAAGAACCTATATAAACGGTTCTAAAGACTATACTGTATATAAATTTTATAATGCTCCCACGATTAATGATGCAGGTGACGCTTATTTCTGGACACCAGAATTCGGAGTTATTTTAATTTGCTCTTTATATTGGGAAAATATCATGAAGCTAGAATGTCATAAATCTGAATCTTTATCCAAAGAATTAGATCAATTGTGCAATATGGTTTTGTTTGATAAATCAATTTTTTTCAAATCTACAGATGATTTACTTCTAGAATAAAACGAGGAAAAATCCATGGTTGAATTAGGGCTATATAATAGAGTAAAGTCATTTTTCTTTCATAGCAAAAAACTAAGCGTGCTGTAAATCACCTATCCTCCTGCCTAAGTTGTAGGCATTGATATTAAAGCCAAAAACCTTATGTATTTAAAGCAACCTTAGTAGCATTAAGATAGTATTAGTCCCAACCTTATTACCATATGAACAACCACCCCGTCAGATATATGTGCCTCACATCTGCCACCCCTCCTTAAAAGCGGGAAATTATTAAGAGGAGAACATTTTGTCTTTCGAGAGACGGAATTTATGTGTTGTAATGCTGTTAATATGAAAATTTTCTCTTTTGGATAATAAAATTCTGCGTGCTGTAAATCATTTCTCCTCTGTCCGAAGGAGGAGTACCCGAAGAACGAGGGGGAGGTGGTTTAGATACCAATAATACAAAGTCAATTAACCTTTCTACCTTTTACCTTATCACCTTTGTTTAAAACCACAACTTTCATACTTTCTACATAAACCTTGTCAGTTTTTCTGACAAGCTCCGTACTTTTTTGTTCATGTTCGATGAAAAAAGTGAGACTCGCCATATATTTTTTTAGATCGTTGATGTTTTTTTCTTCAACTGTCATGTGTCGTTAGTTAAGTTTTGATGAAAAATATAGAAACTTCCATGTTTTTTCATCATCGTTGCTACTTTTTCTTTCAAGCTCCATACTTTTTTTATCATGCTTTGATGGAGAAAGTATTAACTTCCGTACTTTTTATATGTACATTGATGTTCAAAATATGAATGTTTGTGTTTTTATATTGATGATTCTAGTTGAAAACGAATTTCAATTGAATCATATGTTATATTGTTACAACATTTATCTTAAATGATAAAAGGGTTTATTAATTAATGACTTAATGAGAATAATATTAACATTCATATTGCTAATTTATCTTGCAAAAGGGGATTTATTGGGGCAAACAAAAACTATTACAGGTCTGATTGTATCTGAAGAACTTGAAGCAATACCTGCAGTTAGCATTCACCTTAAAAA
Organism: uncultured Saccharicrinis sp.; assembly: GCA_963666825.2. Taxonomy (GTDB): domain Bacteria; phylum Bacteroidota; class Bacteroidia; order Bacteroidales; family Marinilabiliaceae; genus Saccharicrinis. The sequence continues at coordinate 5,940,114 of OY763044.2, forward strand.
TTCAACAATTTTTGGTCAAACGGATATTGATGGACGGTTTACAATTGAATTACCAGAAAATACAGACTCATTACTTTTAAGTTTTATTGGATTTGAATCTACAACTATAAAATTTCAAGAGGATTGTGATACATTGGAAGTTATATTGATGGTACATGTTATTTATGATTTTATGTCTTTAGGAAGAATAAACAGACTTCGTAAAAAACGTTTTAAGAAATTAACATCATTACATACTAAAGCATATGAAAAGGGTATATTTAAAACTGAGAAACCATGTTATCATCAGGAATTTAACCCGTATTTTAAATGATAAGAATGATGAAGTTACTATTCTTTATGTTATTAGCTTTTTTGTTTAGTTGTAATTCAAAACAAAACAATAATATAAGAGGTAATTTATGCCTCGATTCTATTGGAGGTTCCCTTCTAAAAGTTGATACAATATCACTAAAGAAGAGTGACACAATAAAACTTAAAGTTATAGTGCTTCCAGCTTATGATTTGATTTCAAATCGAGGTATTTCGCCTAATATTCAAGAAAATCTTGAAAATGAATTGTTGAAAAGTGATGAGATTAAGTTGATTAAATTTCCTCTTAAGCAATTTATGCATTTGCCCTACCATAATATATATGACAAAAAGTTTTGTAAGCCAATTACTGATAATATAGATTGTCACATTATTATCATGTCGAAACTTGATTTAGTAAATAAAACAGGAAAAATGCATCAAGACTGTTGGGATTTGGAAATACGAGTATTTAATACCAAAACAGGAGTTCAATTTTATTCACAATTTAAGGCTGATAGTTTATCATCCTCCGGAATTATAGAAGCTTTAGGCACATCAATAGGATTACTTGTGAAAGAAATAGAAAAATCTAATAATTTTAGTCACAATTAAAACTAAAAATTACGACCGATTATGTGTAGATATGCAATGACAAATTACAAACCCCATTATGCTTGTTTTAAATGCAGGAAAACATTTAAAAGAAGGCTTTGGGTTGATGTTGATCGGGATTCTGCTTATGATGAAAATGTGGAGTCCAATAAAGCGATTTGTCCTGAATGTGGAAGTTTAATGGTTGATATGGGATTAGATTTTGAATCACCCAAAAAGGCAGATGTTAAAGCATGGAAGCATATTGAGGATTTGTATAAATCAGGAATTACCTTTCATTCATGTGGTTGTACCGGCCCTGGCTATATTCCAAAAGACAGGGAACAGTTGATCAAACATCTGGTGCATATCAAAGATCAATATATTAAACATATGAGGTTTTGGAAGAATAGAATTGAACCTCAGAATGACAGTGAAAAACAAAAAGACTGGAACAATAATGCAGGATTTCTTTTTGCAATTCCTCAAAAATTAAAGGACGGAACTCGAAAGAAAAGAAAGATTGATTCTGATAAAGCTGTTGACTACTGGACAGAGAAACTCATTGAAGTTGAAAACAGGTTATCTGAACTCACAACTGTTAACAAAGCATAAAAAAGGAGCTGATTCTCAATAGAATTCGCCAAACCACTATGAGATGTGTATTTTTATACCTGTGTTTGAAGAATATAACCAGGAGATATCATGATAGATTTACATACACATACAACAACTTCAGATGGAACATTTACTCCCAAAGAGCTGATTCAACTGGCAAAAGAAACAGGACTGACGGCAATGGCAATAACAGATCACGATACAATTGCAGGACTGGATGAGGCGCAGATTGAAGCAGATAAACTAGGGGTTAATCTTATCAATGGAATAGAATTTAGTACAGCATTTGGTGAAAATCGCCTTTTACACATATTGGGAATTGGAATTGATCCTCGAAATGAAGGTTTTCTGCAGATATATACAAGCTTCCGTAAAAGAAGATCAGAAAGACTTACTTTGGTTTTTGAAAAGCTGCGTTGTTTAGGTGTTGAAATTGATCGCCAATCGGTAGAGCCATTTATTTCGGGTGGTTATATGGACAGGCAGGCAATTGCTAAATATCTTGTTGCAAAAGGATATACAGAAACAGTCAAAGATTCCTGGATAAATTATTTGGATAAGGTTAGTTATTTCGATGGAGAATTAATAAAACCAGAAGATGCTTTTAATGCCATTCATGCAGCTGGTGGAAAAGCGTTTTTAGCTCACTTTCATTTAAATATTGGTTTTAAAGGCTATTCAGAAAATGAAATTGATGAATATCTATACACATTAAAAGAGTTGGGCCTCGATGGAATGGAATACTATTATCCTTCTTTTTCAGAGGATGATACATTACGATGTGCCGGATATATTGAAAAATTTAATTTTATAAAATCAGGAGGATCCGATTTTCATGGTTCAACCAGGGCACATATAAAACTTGGCATTGGAGAAGGTGATTTTAATGTTCCGGATGAATTACTGGAAAATATTTTATCAGAAAAAACAGTTTGTTGCGAAAAGTAATACACTTACTTTCGATTTATTAAATCAATCCAACCCTAAAATGTAGGTTTATTTCTGCATTGTCTATCAATATAATGGCATCTTGTATTCAATTTTCGATGAGTTTATTATTATCATAAGAAGATATTTATCTCCTTCAAAAATACTATATCTCGCCATACATCAACTATTTCCTGCCATACCCCAATAGATTGACATTGATATTCCGATTAATATCATCTTGCTTTAAATTATTTGAACAAGCAATAATTTATATGGTTCTTATATAGGTACATATAGTCAATTTTTATCGCATAGTATCAAAGATTGTCAACATATAAAAACATTTATAATATGAGTGATAAAATAAAAATAGGTAACACCGAATTAGAAGTCAGTCGGATTAATTTTGGAGGTAATGTTTTTGGCTGGACATTAGATGAGACAAAATCATTTGAAATATTGGATGCTTTTGTTGCTGAAGGATTAAATTTTATTGATACAGCTGATACCTATCCATGGTGGGTAAATGGTAAAGGAGGAACTTCGGAAACCTTTATTGGAAACTGGATGAAACAAAGAGGTAATCGTAAGGATTTGGTTATTGCTACTAAAGTAGGATCGGAAACCAAAGAACATGGTTTTGATGTTAGCAAAAAGCATATCCTTAAATCAGTTGATGAATCTCTGCAACGCTTACAAACTGATTACATCGATTTGTATTATACACACTTCGATGATGAAAAAACACCACTTGAAGAAACATTGGCAGCCTACGATGAAATTGTAAAAGCAGGCAAGGTACGTTATATTGCCGCATCAAATATATCTCCTGAAAGATTAATTCAATCTTTTGAAGTATCAGAGAAAAATGGTTTTCCAAAATACGTTGCACTTCAACCTCACTATAATCTTTTGGTAAGAGAACAATATGAAAAAGAATACTTGCCAATAGTTGAAAAATACAACTTAACTGTTTTCCCATATTGGTCTTTGGCAGCAGGTTTCTTAACCGGTAAATACCGATCAGAGGATGATTTAAGTAAGAGTATTAGAGGTGAAGGTGTAAGAAAATATCTAAATGCAAAAGGACTTGCTGTTATCGATGCTTTAGATGCAGTTTCAGCTAAATATAATTCAAAGCCGGCAACCGTTGCTTTGGCCTGGTTAATCGCACAACCACACTTAGGTGCTCCTATTGTTAGTGCCACTAGTGCATCGCAGTTAGAAACTTTATTTGCCGCTCCAAAATTAAAATTGGATAAAGAAGATCTTGATTTGTTAGATAAAGCAAGTAAATAGAACGATAATAATACTTTATTAAAGTCCCCTTCGCATTTTATGTAAAGGGGACTTTTAGTTTGTTAGTGTTTTGATTAGTTGTATGTGAATCATAAAATTAAAAGTTTTGTGATTAAGAAAAATATAATTAATATCGTAAGCTGAATTAAGAATTTAATAGTTCCTTTGTTGGAATAGAATTATACTTCCCCCCAAACCACAATACAATTGGTATTGTAACATTTTTACTAATAAAAATAAACTATGAGAGCTTCTGTTTTAATTCTATCAGTTCTTTTAATTACATGTACGTCAAAGCCTGCTTTGGTACATGATTATATTGGGGTATATGATATAGCCGGTGTACCTTTTAAATATGAAATTGAATATTCAATTATGATTTCAGATAAGGATGATCATGATTCCAAAGACCACATTAGATATGAGGTAAATAAAATGATACAACGTACTTTAAGCAGATTTGATTTGCATGATATAGCTATTGTAAAAAGAGACTCAATTGAGGCGCTTACATTTAAAGCTATAAAGGAAAATATTTCATACGAATCCATTAAAATATCAGATGTTAAAGTACTTAATCTTTTAGTAGGAGAAAGTGTATACTATACCTATGTTAGCAGATATGGAAAGTTGGATAGGATAAAGAAAATGTAGTATCAGAACTTGATAATTTGTACTTTTAAACGCATTTGGTATAATAAACAATTTGTTGCATTACAAGATATAACTGCATGAAGCGAACATCTAAAACAAACGATCTGTTATACTTGATGTAGATAATCAGATTTTTCTGAGAATTCCATACAACCATAAATAGCAAAAAAGAAAAGCATGAATACTTCAAGTAATATTGGTTTAGCTCTGGGAGGCGGAGCTGTTTTAGGAGCCGCACATGTAGGTGTGTTAAAAGCTATAGAAGAGTTAGGTATAAACCTAAGTTGTTTAACAGGTACAAGTATTGGTGCTTTTGTTTCAGCTTTTTATGCTTTTGGTATTAAAAGTGACGAATTAGCCGAAATAGCCAGAGAGTTAAAATGGTTGGATATTACAAGAATTACCTTATCGAAATACGGTTTGTTGTCCAATGAAAAATTAGGCGAACTAATCATTAAATACATAGGTGATAGAAATATTGAAGATGCAGATATTCCTTTAGCAATGTTAGCTACAGATATTGCCACAGGAGAGAGAGTTGTTATAGAAAAAGGGCCTGTAGCCAGCGCAGTTATGGCGAGTACATGTATTCCCGGAATTTTTAAGCCTGTAGAAATTAATGGAAGAATGCTTGTTGATGGAGGGATTGTTGAAAATGTACCAATTCAAGCGAATAGACAACTAGGTGCAGATTATATTATTGCAGTTGATTTAAATTCAAACCACAATACTAAAATGCCAGAAAATATTCTGGACGTAATACTGAATAGTTTTCATTTTATAATGAAACAAACGGTAAAACCGCATACGAAAACAGCTGACTTGTTAATTGAACCCGACTTATCCGCTTTTAATATGTCAAATATGAGTCAGGTAGAAGGTTTAATGGAAAAAGGCTATGAAGATGGAAAAGAATCTTTGAAAAAGCTAGTGTATCAAATCGCTCAATAGATCTTGTAATTCTAAAGACACAGCCTGCTAACCCGATTGTTATCTGAACTTTATTTATTTAAAGTTCTCAATAATGATTCGTTCACTAGGAATGTTAGAGTTCTTGAGCTTTAGAACCATACCTTCAACAAAGCGATTTGAACCACAAATAAAAAAGTGACTATTCACGGAGCTTTCCATTACATTATCCCAAACAGAATCTAATTGTTGTCTGTTAACTCGCCATTGTTGTTTATCAATTTTTTGCAATTCATCCTTATATATAAATTCATTTCTTGCAACGTGTAATAAACGCCAATCAAATTCAGGATTATTTTTATTTAGCTCCCTTATTAAAGATCTCATTGGAGTGATTCCAATCCCTCCGGCAATAAATGTAATTGATTGATGGATATTTGGATCAATGATTAAGTTCCCATTAATTTTAAATCCTTTGATTATATCTCCATTTTTTAATTGAAGCATTAATGATTTGTATAATGAAGACGAACTTGTATCCATTGTAAATTCAAGATGCTCATCGCCGGGGCACGAAGAAAATGACATATGCCTTACTCTTTCTTTATCTCTGTTTTGCGATGGGAATCCCAGATGAATCCATTGTCCTGCTATAAATTTAAAATCGGAGAGGGGCTTAAATTTAAAAGTGTAAATCTGATCGTGTTCTATTTGTTTGTCGATAAACTGAAAATCGAAAAATTGTATTGAGTTCATTCTTGTTAAATTGTTTATTTGCTTTTTTATATTCTATTCGTTGTTCCGATACAGCAATATTATTTGAACTGTATCGGAAAATTAAAAATAGACTGAATCATGATAAGAGAATTAATGATGAGAGTGATGATGCTTGTTCTTGCCATGTTTTGATTCTGATTCGCAATTTTTACCATGGCCCTTTTTCTTCAATTCATATTTCTTCATATGTTTTTCAAAATGAGGATCATATTCTCCATGTATGAGTTCAAGTTTACTTTTATGAGGAGCATGTAACTTATGTTTATGTTTTAGTGAATGATGCTTCATCTTTTCTTTATGCATAATACTTTTAACAGCTATACACACTTTATCCTCAGAAGAAATACCATTTAAGATCTCAATTCTTGCGTCCTTTTCATCTTTAATAGATAGTTCAATTTGTACTTGGTTTTCAGCTACTTCAATGTCTTTTACAATAAACTTAGCTTTTAAAGTTGTTTTATCAGTCTTTTCAATTGTTTCGGCGCTGTACTTTTTTAATTTTAAAAAATCACCAATTTTACATGCCTCAAAATATTGACTTTCTTTGCCTTCAAGAGTTATTGAATATGTTTTTGGAGTAAGAACTTCCTTTTTTGTAATCGAGAAAATGCCTCGCATTTTGCCTGATTTTAACTTTATACTTTTATCTTTCATTTGTTTTTGTATTTATAATTAATAATTGTTTGATACAAAGATGAAGAGTAAAAGATAAATTAGTCTGTAATTATTCTCCGATTTTCGGTATATTTTCACAGGGATCAAAAAAAAAGGATTAAAATGATAGATTCATTATATATAGCTAATATAGAATTTAATGAGAGTGATGAATTATTATCAGTAAAAGAGGAGCATGAAATTATTTATGTACAAGTAGGTGAAGGAATATTTTATAGCGAAGAGGACCATATCCCTTTTTCTTCCGGGGATTTCTTTTTGATAAGAAAAGATCAGAGATATAAATTATCCTTTAATACAATTACAAAAATTTATCAAGTTAGGTTCAATGAGAAATTCAGATTGCAGTTAAAAGACCTGGTTCAGAGCTCAAAAGGATTGGCTACATCACCTGGCAAAACAAAATCTCCGTTGAACAGAAAGGTTTCATTAAATAATGAAGATCAGGAATTAATCAATCAGTTGTTTAAAACCTTAGTTTATTTATATAATGACTCTGAGAAGAATATTAATCTGATATTTTATCATCTATTGTGTATCATAATGATATCAGAGCGTAATTTAACATACCGGCCATTAAAAAAGGATATTTCTCAGGACAAGATTATAGTGCGTTCAATTATTAAGTATATAAGTAAGAATATAAAGAATCCTGAAAAATTAACCCTTCAGGTAATTGCTGATAATTTTAACTTCTCCATTAATAAACTGGGGGCGTACTTTAAAAAAGAAACGAATCAATCTGTTAAGCAATATATTAATGCCTGTAAGATGGAAATAATCGGTGAAAAGATTATTAATAGTGAAATATCTTTCTCTGAGATTGCTTATGAATATGGTTTTGTAGATGAAAGTCATTTAAATAAAAATTTTAAAAAGCAATTCGGCTATTCTCCATCTGAATATAGAAAACTGAAAAAAGAAACTTTTTAAAAGTTAATTCAATATCAATCTTGAGCAGAAAATATCACCCTTAATAACTTAGAGATAACACTATACATCACTATTTATGCTTAATTAACTATCGTCTAGTTGTACGCATCACTTACCTCATTTACTTTTGCATTTATTATATAGATGTAAAATAATGAAGAAGAGTTTAGTCCCTTTAGCTTTAGGAACCTTTGGTCTTGGTATAGCGGAATTTGTTATGATGAGTATTTTGCCATACGTAGCAAACGATATGTCTGTTAGTATTCCTTCTGCTGGTCATTTAATCTCAGCTTATGCCTTAGGTGTATGTGTTGGTGCTCCGGTTATGCTATTAAGTGCCCGAAAGTTTCCGCTAAAAAAGGTACTGTTCTTTTTGATATTTCTATATGCAATAGGTAATACTATTGCTGGATTGTCGCATAACTACTGGTTTATGTTGGCGATGCGATTTATTTCAGGATTACCACATGGTGCTTTTTTTGGTGTTGGTTCAATTGCTGCTGAAAAATTAGCGGATGAAGGAAAAAGCTCAAGTGCATTGGCGTTTATGGTATCAGGAATGACCATTGCTAATTTAATTGGTGTGCCACTGGGTGCTTACATCTGCAATCATTTTTCATGGAGATTTATTTTTTATATAACCGGAGCCTGGGGTGCTCTTAATCTGTTTTTCTTATTAAAATGGATGCCTTCAATAGCTCCTCTTCCGGATAGCGGATTAAAAGGGCAGTTTCGATTTCTTAAAAACACCGAGCCATGGCTTATATTATTGGCAACAGGTTTGGGTAACTGTGGTATTTTTTGCTTTTACTGTTATATCGCACCTTTAATGACTGATATGTCTGGTTTTTCAGCATCTGATATGACCTGGATTATGGTTTTAAGTGGAGTAAGTATGGTTTTGGGTAATATATTTGGAGGTAAATTATCAGACCGTTATCGTAGTGCATCTGTAGTTGCTTTTGCATATTCAATGGCTGCAGTGGCAATGGTTATTATTTTCTTATTACCATTTGTTTCATATTTATCTATAATTATGATGTGCATTTGCACCTGCTGTTTATTTATGGTTGGAGCCCCTAATCAGTTAATGGTATTGCAGAATTCAAGAGGAGGAGAAATGATGGGTGCTGCAATGATTCAAATTGCATTTAATTTAGGAAATGCCTTAGGATCTTACAGTGGTGGTTTGTCGATAGATTATAATATGGGCGTAAATTATGCTTCTTTTATAGGTATGGGTTATTTAATTATAGCCGTTCTTTTTGTAATGTTATTGCTTCGTCGTCAAAAGTTAAGAGAGCAATTAATTGTTAGTCCTGTATCTGGCAGGTAAGTTAGAATAGCCTTGTATTAAGGTGTTTTAATGTATAATTATCAATGATTTAATCTATTTCATTTAAATAATTCATGGGAAAAGATGGAATATTATTACCTTTCCGTTCTATTTTTTTAATGTGTTATTGATGAAAGCTATACCTGATAAAGAAGTACCAAGAATAGAAATTTCTAATGAGATTATTTTAATTGGTATAAAAGTTAGGATGTCATTTGCTCAGGATAAGACATTCGAATTATGGAGCCAGTTCTCACCATGAAGAAATCAAATACATAATAAATCAGATCAGGATTTATATTCAATTGAAATATATGATAGTATCACTTTCTTTGATGCTTTTAATCCCAATGCAAATTTTGATAAATGGGCTGCAGTTAAGGTAGATGGTGTCGAAGATATACCGGAAGGAATGGATCAACTTGTCATTCCTGAAGGATTATATGCTGTATTTAGCTATGTAGGTAAACCAAGCGAGGCACAAGCATTCTTTAAATATATATATGGATCATGGTTACCGGGTTCCGATTATCTGTTAGATAACAGACCACATTTTGCGTTAATGGGGAAAGATTATAAAGGCGAAGATCCTGATTCTAAGGAGGAATTTTGGATTCCTGTTAAAACTAAAATATAAACTCTGGATAAATCTATTATTAGGATGTTTTGTCTTTTTAACCTTAAACTATGATCAGAAAACTACTACTATTTACAGGTCTTTTTGTTGTTCTCATTAATAATATTGAAGCTTTACCAAAAGATAATAATGAGGTAAACTATAAGAATGCCATTTCAGAAACACAAAAAGGAAATGTTGAACGAGTTAAGGCAATTTACGATTACGGAGTATGGCTTGATGAGAATAACCGCGTTAATGATTCGGTAGATCAGCTAAAAGAAGCTCTTCATACAGCCCGAGAGATTGAAAATTATCAGTGGGTAGCTTCAATTTCAAATTATCTGGGCAGTGTATTGTGGGAAATAGGTGATTATAAAGGATCTACAGATGTTTATCAAGTTGGGTTAGAAAGTGTGATGAAAACAGAAAATAGAGAGTTATTATCCACGCTTCAAATTAACATTAGTGGAAATTACAATTCAGAAGGCAAACCAACCTTGGCCATTGAACATGCCTTAAGCGCGATTAAAATAAGAGAGGAGGATAAAAGACTCGATGATATTTGTTTTGATTATATGACCGTTGCTGAAATTTTTAAAGAGATTGGAGATACCGTTAAATGGGAAGAATACACTCAAAAAGCCTATCGATTGATTAATGTTGATCGTTGCGCATCTTTTGATGCAGTTATAATGCTATATAATAATTTGGGCCAGATCTTTCATGAAAAAGGAGCGTATGATCAGGCTTTGATGTATTATGATACGTTAAAGATTAAGAGTGAAAAAGAAGAACATGATCAGGGAGTTGGGATTGCATTAATCAATAGTGCATTAGTTTATCAAGATAAAAAAGAACAAGCTAAAGCACTTGAAATGGTGTCGCAATCTATTCCTTATTTTGGCGAAGTTCCATATTTTCTAATGGCCTCTGAAATTACAAAAGCTGATTTGCTGAAAGAATTGAAAAATTATACAGAGGCATTAACTATTGCAGAATCCTGTATTGACAATGAGCATATTCAATATTATCCAACCTTGAAAACTGATTGCCTGAAGCTATTGGTTTCATTAAATAAAGATCTAGGAAACTATAAGCAGGCCTTTTGTTGGGTAGATTCCCTTAATGCACACAAAGAAATTTTAAACAAAGAAACTCACCTTAGAAATATTGAAGATCTTGAAGCCAAGTATGAAACAGAAAAAAAAGAGCAACAGATAGAATTACTTTCTGCTGAAAACAAGATTAAAACACAGCGTAATGAATTATTTGTTGCCATATCTGTATCCTTGTTTTTAGTTTTGGTTTTAGGAACATTGCTTTATTATCGCAGAAAAAAGCAGAATGAGCAAAAGCAGGAGCAATTGCGTCAGCAATTGTTAAGATCTCAAATGAATCCTCACTTCTTATTTAATGCACTAGGTAGTATTCAAAGTTTTATGTTGAGAAATGAAACAAAGAAAGCTGCTGGGTACTTGGGAAATTTTGCATCCTTAACGCGATCTATTCTGGAACATTCGGCAACTGAGATAATAACTCTGGATGAAGAGATCAGAAGTCTTACTAATTATATTGAGCTGGAAAAAATGCGAATGAATAACAGTTTTGAGTATTCATTTGATTATTCAGAGGATTTGGAAACTGATTTTATAAATATTCCTCCAATGCTAATACAACCCTTTGTTGAAAATGCAATTAAGCACGGTTTGAAGGGAATAGATTATATTGGAAAAATATCAATTGCTTTTGAAGACCGCAATGAACTACTGAAAGTTATTGTATCAGACAATGGTAAGGGATTTGATATAAATAATGCCTCTAATGAAAATCATCATTCCATGGCTTTGGATATATTTAAAAAGCGGATCAAATTGTTTAAGAAAGAACATCGAAAGGATATTCATTTTTCAATCAACAGCGAAGTAAATAAAGGTACAGAAGTTACTTTAGAGATTCCAGTTTTGGAATAATTCACAACAGATTTGTCTCTAAAAAGGCAAAATATCCACAATTCTTTAATTTCATTCATCGGTAAAATTCTATCATTCTTCTAAAAGAATATCCCAATCGTCTAAATGAATTGATACAGGCAATAAATAGTGAAAAATTTGTACTGTAAATCAATCATAAAGAGATTAGAATGAAGGCGATCTTAAAATTATATTTTGTGTTTTTGATGGGTATGATGATCATACCTGCAAATTCTCAGGAAAAGCTGTTTTCATTGGATGATTGCATAAATTATGCTTTAGAAAACAGTACGACAATAGGGCGTGCAAATAATGAAGTCCTAAGTCAAACTTCTGAGTTGGAACAAAGAAAAGCGGAACGCGGACCAAATTTATCTTTATCTGCAAGTGAGAGTTGGAGCAGCAGTAGTTCTTACAATAATACAAATGCAAACTGGGATAGAGAAGATAATACTGGAACAAACGTTGCTTTAAGCTCAAATCTTACCTTATATAATGGTGCAAAAATAAGAAACTCGATTATTCAGGGAAAGATTAACTTATCTGCAGCAGAGACTGATATCAAGACCGAGCAGGAATTATTGAGCTTAGATGTTTTATCTGATTACATATCTATTTTACAGGCTAAAGAGCAGGTTAAAAATTATGAATCACAACTTGAAGCTTCAGCAAAACAGTTGGAAGAAGCTACAATTAAAAAAGATGCAGGTGTTTTGTCTCCGGCTGATTATTTCAATATCAGATCTCAGTATGCATCAGATAAGGCTTCATTGGTTCAGGCTAAAAGTGATTTAAGAATTAGTCTGGTGAGTTTGATGCAAACCATGAATATGCCGGTGTCAAATGGCTTTGATATTGCAGATCCAAATTCAGAAACACTCTTGAAATTAAATGAAGAGTATGATCCGTCTACAGTGTATAATGTGGCGTTGGGACTTCAGCCAAGTGTTAAAACTGCAGAGTACGATTTGCAAAGTTCAGAGATTGATATTCAACTGGCTAAAGTAAGTGCATTGCCTAGTTTATCATTAAGTGGTAGTTTACAAAGTGCATATAGCAATTCACTGAGTGTAAACTTTAGTGAGCAGATGGCAAATAGGATAACACCAACATTAGGCTTATCGCTAAGCATACCAATCTATCAGAGAAAAGAAGTTAAAAATCAAGTAAAACAAGCAGTAATTGCACGTGATAACATCCAATATAATCTGATTGATATTAAAAACGATTTGCGAAAGTCAATAGAGCAGGCATGTACCGATGGACAAACAGCTAACAGTGCTTATCTGTCATATAAAGAGCAATATGAGGCCGAACAGGAATCATACAAGCTTGCCCAGGAAATGTTTTCGCAAGGATTATTGAGTTCTGTTGATTTTATCACATCAAAAAATAATCTGTCAACAGCAGAGAATAATCTGACAAGAGCTAAATATGATCTGATATTACAAAATGAGATCATTGAATATTATATGGGAAGCCCAATTGGATTTTAAAACTGGTCTTGCCAGAGCAAATAATTAGAGTGATATGTGTGTGATTGTAAATTGCATTATTAATAAAGGTTGAGAAAATTTAATCATATGAAACGAGCCGTGATAAGTAGTTCTTCCACACGAAGATGGTTGTTTTCAGGCGAGATCCATATGGCAAAAGGAAGAAAAATTTAATCATATGAAACGGAAAAAGATCATTATTTATGCAGTTGTTTCATGCTTTATAATAGCAGCGATATTAACCTATTCGTTTACAAATACAAGTAGTGCAGGATATGTTATTGAAACAGCAAAGGTAGAACGAGGATCGATTAGTAATACGATTACGGCTACAGGAACTTTAGAAGCAACGAATACCGTTGAGGTTGGTACTCAGGTATCAGGTGTTATTGAGAAACTATATGTTGATTTTAATTCAGAAGTAAAGAAAGGACAGTTAATTGCTGAGTTGGATAAATCAACATTAAAGTCATCATTAGAAACAGCAGAAGCAGACTTAGATAAGGCTGCTGCAGAGTATGAATATCAAGAGAAAAACTTAGCGAGAATGCAAACTTTATATGATAAAGGGGTTTTATCGCAAAGTGATTATGATGAGGCTCTCTATAACTATAAGTTAACAAAAGCGAGTTTGAAATCGTCAAAAGCAAATGTTGAAAAAGCTGAACGTAACCTTGGGTATGCAAACATTTATTCTCCTATAGATGGAGTGGTGCTAAACAGAGCAGTAGAAGAAGGACAAACCGTTGCTGCAAGTATGAGTACTCCTGAGCTATACACCATAACAAATGATTTAAGTGTAATGCAAGTAGAGGCTGATGTGGATGAGGCTGATATAGGTATGGTTAAAGTAGGACAAAATGTGGATTTTACTGTTGATGCATTCCCCGATGATACTTTTAAGGGTTCAATTTCTGAGATCAGATTACAGCCTAATGAGGATTCAAATGTAATTACCTATACAGTAATTGTAACAGTTCAAAATCCTGATATGAAGTTAAAGCCGGGGATGACTGCAAGTATTACTGCTTATGTTGAAGAAGCTAATGATGTTTTATTAGCAGCCGGGAAAGCATTACGTTTTACTCCTGATCAGGCAGTGATGGAAGAAATGATGAAATCAATGCCTCAGGGAGAGATGATGCCTCCTAATGGTGCTGGTGGACCACAGATGGGAGAAGGCGGTCCGCAAATGGGAGAAGGTGGACCGAATATGCAGGGTGGCGGAATGCCTGGCCCACCTCCAGGAATGGGAATGGATGATGATAATAGTTCCATGAAAACTGTATGGGTAAAACAAGGTGAAATGATACATCCTGCCAGAGTTGAGATAGGAATTAATGATGGGACACAGGTAGAAATTCTTTCCGGACTAAATGAGGGTGATGAAATTGTAACCTCTATAGAAAAAGGTGTAAAAGAAGAAGTGAAACAAGAGACTGAGGAAGAAGATGAATCAAGTCCATTTGTGCCTCAGCATAAGGATAGAAAAGGTGGACCTGGTGGACCTCCAATGTAGGATGGATTCAAAGGTTGAGTTTTAATCTTCAAAAAGCATTGTCATGGGAAATAAAAAAATTATAGAAATAAAGAACCTATATAAGAATTATCAGGTAGGGGAGGAAACGGTAAGAGCACTTAGAGGTGTTGACTTAACAATTTACCAGAAGGAGTTTGTGGCAATTATGGGAACTAGTGGTTCTGGTAAATCAACATTGTTAAATATATTAGGCTGTTTAGATAAGGCTTCGGAAGGTGATTATCTATTGGATGGTGTGAATGTTAAATCATTAAAAAAGAATCAACTGGCTGATATCAGAAGTTCAAAAATTGGTTTTGTTTTTCAATCATATAATTTATTGCCAAGAACAAGTGCGTTGGAGAATGTAGAATTACCATTGTTATACAATCCTTCGATTAATAACAAACTACGTCGTGAAAAAGCAGAGCAGGCATTAATTGCAGTTGGACTTAAAGACAGGATGAAACACTTGTCTAATCAGATGTCAGGAGGTCAGCAACAACGTGTAGCCATTGCCAGATCAATAGTTAATGATCCGGTCATCATCCTTGCAGATGAGGCAACAGGAAACCTGGACTCACGTACTTCATTTGAAATCATGGCGCTGTTTCAAGAACTAAATGAAAAAGGTATTACAATTGGTTTTGTAACTCATGAGCCAGATATTGCCAAGTTTACTAAAAGGAATATCGTATTTAGAGATGGACAGGTAATTAAAGATGTTGCAACAGAAAACAGGGCGAGTGCCTCTCAGGCTATATTAGAATTACAAAACGAAGATTATATTTTAAATTGATTGGGTAGTTAGGGTGAAAGGGGCAGCCAAAGTGAGGTTATTATTTTTATGTGTATATAATAGCTGCTGCCCCTTTTTTTAGAGTTAAATATTAATTATCTAACTAAGTTTAAAGGTGATAAGGATATAAGATTATTTCATTCAGCTTTTGACTCTTAGCTTTCAACTTTTAACTTAATAAAGAGGAAATGAAATTTGTAAATCTTTTTAAAATAGCAATAGCTGCTATTAAGCGAAATAAATTACGATCATTCTTAACAATGTTAGGAATTGTAATAGGTGTAGGGGCTGTGATTACAATGTTGGCTATTGGTCAGGGATCAAATGAAAGCATTAAGTCAAAGATATCTGCAATGGGTACTAACCTGATAAATGTGATGCCGGCAAGTATGAACCGAGGTGGAGTTCATATGGGCAGAACTGAATCGCAAACTTTAAAAGAGAAGGATGTAACCTATCTAAAAAAGAATTGTGACTTAGTAAATGCTGTTTCACCTGAAATACAAAGTTCTGGACAGTTGGTCTATGGTTCAAATAACTGGCCTACAACAATAATCGGTGGAAATGAAGACTTTGCCTATATCAAAAAGTACGAGGTTGCAACAGGTAGGTTTTACACAACTCAGGAAATTAAAAGTGCGGCAAAGGTTTGTGTTATAGGACAAACTGTAGTTGATAATATATTCGGCGAAGGAGTTGATCCTATCGGACAAAATATACGGTTTAACAGCATTCCTTTTAAAGTAATAGGAATACTTAAAGAAAAAGGGGATAATACATTCGGACAAGATCAGGATGATGTTTTATTAGCTCCTTACACTACAATAATGAAACGTATTACACGTCAAACGTATTTACGTGCTATTGTAATGTCTGCTACTTCAGAAGACAATATTGAAGAAACGACAGCTAGTATTGAAGAGGCGTTACGAACTTCTCATAAATTGAAGGATGCTGAGGATAATGACTTTGAAATTAGAACGCAGGAAGAATTGATTAGTAATTTTAGCTCAATTTCAGAGATGATGTTAATACTATTGGGTGCTATATCAGCCATATCTTTATTAGTTGGAGGAATTGGTATTATGAATATTATGTTTGTGTCGGTTACTGAACGTACTCGTGAAATAGGATTACGTTTGGCCATTGGTGGTAAAGGAAAAGATATTCTGCTGCAGTTTTTAATGGAAGCCATACTGTTGAGTGTTTTGGGTGGATTAATTGGCGTGTTGATGGGCTATGCAATTTCATATACAGTAGAAGGTGTAATGAACTGGCCAATATTAATAACTAAAGGTTCTGTAATACTGTCATTTATGGTATGTACCTTTATTGGGGTGTTTTTTGGATGGTATCCTGCTCGTAAAGCAGCCGCATTAGATCCTATAGTCGCATTACGACATGAATAAATAATAAAAATATAATGATTGGGTATTGAAATGCTATTGTTGACAAATTTGAGTTTAACTCATGAGTCAGCAATAGCATTTATGTTACAAATTTTTTAAAAGAAACATTATCTTTAAGCCATGCAGCTTTTAAAATCAAAAAAAATATCAAACTGGTTACCTCACCTCGTAGCAGTAATGTTTGTTCTGTTGCTACCACTATTTGTATTTGACAGATCAGACGAACATTTAATTTTTTGGAGATATAGCTATTACTATCAGATGTTTTTTATGATAGTAGCATTCTATGTAAATTATTTTATACTAGTGCCAAGGCTATACTTTTCTAAAAATAAACTTTACTTTTTTTTAGTATTAATATTACTTGCTTTAGTAATCCTACTACTATCAAATTTCTTCTATGAAATATTGGCTTTTGAGCAACTGAAGGATAAACTTGATATGAAAGATTTACCCAAACCATTGCAAGATATGAACCATGATGATAGAAAACCTTTTTTCATTAATCCTCGAGTAATCGATAACTTTTATTTTCTTATTTTAGTTTTAAGTACAAGCACAGGTACGGCTATTCTTAAAAGAGTAAGACAAAACGAAAAGATTCAGCAAGAAAAAGAAAAAGCACATCAGGATACAGAATTAGCCTTCTTGAAGAATCAAATTAGTCCGCATTTCTTTTTTAATGCTTTAAATAATATTTACGCACTAATAGCCATTGATAGCAATAAAGCGCAAAAATCGGTTGAAAAATTATCCGGTTTAATGAGGTATCTGATTTATGAGTCCGATATTAAAACTATTGAACTGAGTAAGGAATTTGAATTTAATCAGAATTATATTGATTTAATGCGACAAAGGTTAACATCAAAGGTTGAACTGGAAGTAAACATATCAGATATTGTTTCAAATTTTAATATTCCTCCATTATTGTTTATACCCTTTATAGAGAATGCATTTAAACATGGCGTAAGTTATAGAGAGAAGTCTTTTATTAAGATATTTCTGAAATCAGAGAAGGATAAAGTAATTTTTGAATGTAGAAATAGTATTCCTAAAAGGCGAAATGGAGATGAATCTGTAAAAGGTGGTGTTGGTGTAGCTAATATTAAAAAACGTTTGGATTTAATTTATGGAGATAAAGCCAGCTTAAAAATGACTGATGAAAATGATGTTTTTATTGTTTCATTAACCATTCCTTTAATTAAAGAAAATGTTTGAAGTATATTGAAAGCGATTATTAAAACATCTGCAATAAAGATGATAAATTGCAAATTAGTATTATAATATTTCTCAGGACTTAATTCAAGTCTTTTGTCTTATGTCTTGATACTTGTGTCTAATTTAAAACATATGAAAAAAATTTCCTGTATAGCAATAGATGATGAACCTTTAGCTTTAGGTCTGATTGTATCGCACATTAATAAAACACCTTTTCTGGAATTAAAGGGTGAGTTTGATAATCCGGTTGATGCAATGGAGTTTTTGCAGGAAAATAAAGTGCAATTAATCTTCTTAGATATACAAATGCCTGATTTCACAGGCGTGGAATTTGCCCGAACTCTGGACGATAGCAGTAAGGTTATTTTTATTACAGCATACGAAAAATATGCAGTTGAGGGATTTCAGTTACATGCATTAGATTATTTGCTTAAGCCTGTTAGTTATGAGGTTTTTCTAAAATCGGCAAAGCATGCTAAGGATCATTTTGATTTACTTGAATCAGCTTCAAATCAAAACACTGGCGTAGCTGGAGTTGAAGAGGATTATCTGTTTATCAAAGCAAACTCTCAAACCAGAAGAATAGACTACAATGATATTCTTTATCTTGAAGGACTTAAAGATTACGTTAAGCTTTACATTGAGTCCTCACCTAAAGCAATTGTATTTTATGCAACAATGAAATCCATAGAAGAACGCTTACCTAAAGAGCGTTTTATGAGAATTCATCGTTCTTTTATTGTGAATCTGGATAAAGTAACAACCATCGAAAGGTATCGAATTATCTTTGGTAATGAACGTATTCCAATAAGCAAGCAATACAAAGAAGTGTTTGATGATTTTGTGAAAAAGCGATTTTTGTAATAACTTGTCTTGTTATTTGAAAATAGGTTATCAACAATTTAAAATCGTTCATTATGGAAGCTGCTTCATGTGATAACTGTGTTATGCGAGCCAAATACGATGCAAATCCAAAATCATTTATTGGAAGAATCTGGAGATGGCATATTAAATTTTGTCCGGGATGGAAAAAATATATGAAATCGCTGGATGAAGGTAAGAAAGATGAGCTTATAAAGAAGTATCATATTCAATAGAAGGATAGATTTTAGATAATTGAAGTTAGATTTGTTTTAAATTTTTCCAGATCTATTCGTTTAAATATGATGGCTATAGTTATTTAGAGAATTATTGAATTTGTAGTTAAATAAATTTTACCTGTTTGGAAGTGAACAATACAACAGGTAATAATACAAATCTACATTATTAACAATTCAACTTAGAGTAACTTTAATAGGTTAAAATTAAATCTTAATCTATTATGATCAATGTACGAACAAATTTTCTTCAGCTATTAACAGTTTTGCTTACTTCGGTATTCGTTTATAGTTGTAACTCTAAAGAATCAATACCTGTATTAGAAACAGGTGGACAAAAACCAATGCCAAATCAATGGATCGATAAAGATACCGGTCATAAACTAACTAAGCTTACCCGAAATGATGGAGATAACCGAAGTTTTTATTTTCACAATAATCCCTTTTTACCTACACTAGATGGTAAAGGTTCTTTAATGGTATATTATGGAAGCCAGAAAGAAGGTGTTTCTGATCATGTTTACAAAGGAAAAGAAGTGCGTCAGATTTATGTGATGGATCTGCAAACTCTCGAGACAAAACAGCTTACACATAATTCCAGTCCTATTCGTGGTGAAATTGTGGCTAAAAAACACCGTGAAGTAATATATCAGGGAGGTGATACCATTTACGCTACAAATGTTGATGATGGTAACTCACGAATATTATACGTTTTTCCTGATTCATTAAAGAGAACAGGAATAACAACTTTAAATGCAGATGAAACATTGCTGGCCGGAGTTTTTAGTGTCCCTGAAAAAGATTCTATTTTAAAACATCACCCCAAAAAATCAGAGTTCTTTCAACTTATTTATGAAGCCAAGCTCCCTCACACAATTTTTACTATCAATATTAATAATAAAGAGTTGTTGCCGGTTCATAATGATACAGCATGGTTAAATCATGTTCAGTTTTCTCCAACTGATCCCGATATTTTAATGTTTTGTCATGAAGGTCCATGGCACAAGGTAAATCGGATTTGGACGATTAAGATGGGAGAGAAAGAACCAATGCTAATGCACACAAGAACAATGGAAAGAGAAATTGCAGGACATGAGTTTTTTAGTGTGGATGGCCAAACGGTTTGGTTTGATTTACAGAAACCACGTGGAGAGACTTTCTTTTTAGCAGGAACAAGCTTGAAAACAGGAAAAGAAATGGCTTATCAAATGGAAAGGGATGAATGGTCAATTCATTTTAATATATCTCCCGATCAAAATGTTTTTGCAGGTGATGGCGGCAATGAAACCCAGGTAGCAAAAGCCGAAAATGGCAGATGGATTTACCTATTTCTTCCGGATGATAATGAGATGAAATTAAAAAGTGAAAAGCTGGTAAATATGCAACATCATAATTATGATTTAGAGCCCAATGTACATTTTTCTCCGGATGGCAAGTCAATAATATTCAGAGCCAATTTTGAAGGTAAAAGTCAAATATATAAAGTAGATATAAATTAGTAAGGAAAATGAAGAAAGGAACAAGGTTAACGGTTTATTTTAATTCTCTTTGTTCTTTTTTCCTTTAAAATATTTATTGAACTTGATTTGATTTTTATTAATATTAGATAAATTGCATCTCACATATTTATCAGTGACCTATATAATAAACCCTAAAGTATGATAAGAACAGCATATTTAACCATCGTATTAATATTATTTTTCAGCGTATCTTGTAAAAATAACACGGAGGATCCCATTAAACAGATAAATTATCAGGGGAATACAACGTTAAAAGTTGAGATTAAAAATTGTAATGCATCAACTTGGCTTAATATAAACTCAGTCTCTTTATTTCCTTTTAATTTTAGTAATGTGAACTTAAATGCTACTGGCGACACTGTATTTGAAGTAGCATTGAAATCTACTCAACCTTTTTTAGGGAAATTAAAAATCAATAAATCAAAATTCCCTGTTTATACAATTCCTAATGATACACTAAAGATAAATATTGATCTGGAATGTGAGGATAGTATCGTTATTGAGTATAATGGTGTAACTAAGGCTATTAATGATTACTACTTAAATAAATTCAGAGAATTGGGGTATGACGATATTGCTCAACCCGTGTGCAACTTTTTTTCTCCTTCATATACAATCTATGAAGATGCACTAAAAATAGATTCTTTGTTTAATAATGAAATAACGTTTTTATTTGAATATGACAAGAAGGATGAATTGCCAAATTGGTTTGTTGAATTAGAAAATCAAGAGCTATTTTATAGTAATGCTGCGTATAAGACTAGCGCTGTTTTGTATCGGAATGACCTCTGTAATGAAAATACAAAAGCAAATGAATCATACTTTGATTTTTTGAATTCCATTCCTATAAATAACACAAGTGCAAATGCATCAATAGGTTATTTTTATTTTTTAGAAAATTATTATGAGATTCAAAACTCAGATAAAAATAAAGAGAGTGCAAGTGGATTAAAAAGAGCTTTTCGATCTATAGAATTACTTGTTCCACAAACTACAAAAGACTTATCACATTTTAATAGAGAATTGTTCTTAACATATCAATTTAGTCAATATTATGATCATTGTGTTAAGTCAGAACAAATTTTAAAATTAGATTCGTTAGTAAGAGATGTATCTCATTCTTTTGAAGATACAATCCTGCTAGGTTTAATTAAAGATTATAGTAAAAAGAAACTCATTGAAGTAGAAAAATTGACATCATTAAAAAAAGGTCAAACTGCACCGTATTTTTATTTAAGTGATGAAAAGGGAAAATTCCACAAACTAAATGATTATAAGGGAAAACTAGTTTATTTGAGTTTTTGGGCAACATGGTGTTCTGCATGTATAAAATCACTACCAGGAAAGAATATCCTAGTAGGCGAATATTCAGATAAACCCATTGTGTTTATTAATGCATCTATTGATAATAAAGAAGATAGGTGGCGTAGATATTTAAAAGAGAACGATAATTACGGAATAAACCTGATTTGTAAAGGAAATTGGATGGATATTATAAAAACACAATATAATATTAAAGGAGTACCGAGATACTTATTGATAAATGAAAAAGGGATTATAATAGATGCTGATGTTGTATCTCCTGATAATAAAACTGAATTAAAACTTCTTATTGATAATTATCTCAGTAATTTAAAGCAATAGAATTAAATACTAATTTTTAAAGATAGGGTAATGATAACAGGTCATATTTCTTCTTATACTTTGTAATTATAAAATCACGCAAATAGCCAATTCGACGTTTCAACACCTCGACACCCAAAATTATAACCATTTAGTAAATAAGTCTAACGTATGTGATATAAAATCGTGCTTATCTAAGCAAAAACACTTATACTTGAATTTGTAATCCAGATAACAGATTATTTATAATGAATTTACTTTTGACTTTTCTTAATAAACCCTATCCTCAAACTCAGAATAAATGGAAATCTGCCATTTCTATTAGTTTGTTTATTTCATTGTTTTTATATGTATTTCAGCCGTTTGGATTGCAGTTGTTAAAGCATGATCATAAAGATTTGGCTTTGTTAGGATATGGGGTAGTAACTTTTCTGGTCTTAGCATTGAATTATGTTATGCTGCCATTTATAAAGCCTTCAATATTTAATGAGGATAGATGGACTGTAAAAAAGCAAATTTTATGGCTGGTGTGGATTGTATTTTCTATAAGTTTAGGAAACTATTTTTATTCTATATTATTCTCGGTGATACCATGGTTTGGTTTTAAAGGTTTTTTGATTTTTATGGTATTTACCCTTGTGATAGCTATTATTCCTATTGTTCTAATCACTTTTATTTCTCAAAATGCCATGTTAAAGAAAAATATGGCTCATTCTCAGGAAATAAATGCTTCAATTCATGAAAAAACGGAAATACAGGAAGATATTATCGCTGTAGAATCAGGTAAACAAATTGTAAATATTAATACTGATAATATTATAGCAATTGAATCAGACGGTAATTATATTAATGTTTTTTGTATTGAAGATAAAGATGTAAAAACTCATTTAGTTAGAAACACAATTAAAAATCTTGAGGAACAATTGTATGATAGGTCTTTATTTTTTAAATGTCACAGGGCTTATATCATTAATTTAGCATATGTAAAAGATGTAAAAGGGAACTCTCAAGGATTCAATGTGGAATTAAAAAACTTAGAAAGAACTATTCCCGTATCAAGAAGCTTTACCAAAGACTTTAAAAATAAAATGATCGAAATAGGGAAAAGGTAATTATTACAAGACTGATTACAGAATAATGGTTGCTACGATACCTATATTTTCATACTTAAGCTATTCTATTTCTCTCTAATAATTCTTCCCTCCTCGTAACATATAATTGTATTTGGTCATTTTGTATATGCAAGTCATCACAAAAGCTTGTAGTATATCCCAATTGTTTTGTTAATCAGTAGTTTGAAATTATCATTGCATCAACAATTTTAGTTTTAATTATTAAAAATTTATGCAATGAAAAAGAAAGTTTGGATTATTTTAACAGCAGTTGTTTTATTTGTAATAGGTGTAATTTTACACTTTACAAACGGAGATGTTTGTAGTGTTGGCAATTTCAGTTTTAATTATTTCTCATCCGGTGATTATGCTCTTGGTGTTTTTGCTTCAGGTAAATTTGCAATAGGAATATTTTCAGTTGGAATATTTTCTATTGGTGTTTTTTCAATAGGTATTTTTAATATTGGATTATATGCTGTAGGCTTGTTTTTACTAGGATGGAAAAAGAGATTGCCAAAAACGATATTGGATTATTTAAAGAAAAGTGAGGAATAGTGATTTGTGATTGGCCTTAAGTGCTATTTACGAAGAAGATAGGGGTGTTGAAATTATTGGTAAAAAAGTCTAAGTTCTATTATCTAATATCTATCAATCTATTATTTATAGATATTTATATGTAATTTCATTCTGAATTTAAAATCCTTAATTTATGAAATCCCTTTTCTACTTTATTTTTGGATGCTCCTTTTTAATTGCTTGTAATAATCAATCAGAAAATGAATTAATTCTAAACTATTTTGAAGCTTTTAATCAATCTGATTTTGATGAATTAAGTAAGCTGGTTACTCCGGATTTTAAAATGACAGAAGGTAGCTTTTCTCTTTGTTGCTCTAAAGAAGAATTTAAAACTATTTTTCAATGGGATTCTGTTTTTGTTCCTCACTATAAAGTTTTAAGTGTTAATAAGCAGGAAGCAGGAAGTGACGCGGTGATATCTAAAACAGATCGAAGAATAGCATTCTTACATGATGATCCGATGATTTCAAATATTTCAGTTGAGTTTAAAAATGGTAAAATATCTCAATTGATTATTAAAGATTATCAGCAGTTTGATACTAAAAAATGGAGTGGTCGTTTAAATGACATTATCAGCTGGATAAATATTAATAGTCCGGAAATCAATGGATTTCAAAAGGATATTACTCCAGAGGGTGCACATCATTATTTAAAAGCTATTGATTTGTTTAGTCATAGAGAGTTAGAACACAATGAAAATATTTTTATTGACAATGATCTTCAGTTGGTTCATTTAAAAGATTCTGTATTCATTCATGTTAGTTGGTATAATTCTGAAAAATATGGAAGGTTTGCTTCAAATGGGATGATTGTGGCCAAACAAGGCAAAGCATTATTAGTTGATACTCCCATGGATAATGAACAAACGCAAAGACTTTATAACTTTTTAAAGGATAGAATGAATATTGAGGTTACAATGTTTATTCCCGGTCACTTTCATGAAGATTGCATGGGAGGTATTTCATTTTTACATTCAAAAGAAGTTAGGTCAATTGCGAATTCTTTAACTATTCAGAAATGCCGGGAGTTGGGATTAGAAGCGCCTCAGAATTCATTTGAAAGTAATAAAGTAATAGATTTTAATGGAGAGAGTATTGAATGCAGTTATGATGGAGGAGGACATTCTTTTGATAATATAACAGTTTGGTTGCCTAATCAAAAAATACTGTTTGGAGGTTGTATGGTTAAAAATAAAAACTCAAAAGGTTTAGGGAACTTATCTGATGCAATTGTTGATGAATGGGATGGTACAGTAAGAAAGCTATTAAATAAATATGGAAATGCTGAATATGTAATTCCAGGTCATGGAGCTTATGGTGGAGTAGGATTATTGAATCATACTATTGATCTGGTAAAAGATTATAAGTCGCGTAATTATTAGCTTTGCGTGAAGGATTGTAACGGATACCCCGCAGCGTATTTTAAAATAGTTATTTAATTACAACTGTATTTTATAGATTAAAATAGGATTTTTGTTTAGATAGGAGAAAGCGAGGAGTAGAAGAGGAAAGCCTGACCCGAGGATAATAAGTTTGCTTCAACAGTATTTTATAGCGAGGGGCACGCCCTAATTTTCACTAAAAACATCACCTTGTTTATCTTTTTTTATTAGGTTGTAAATGGTTGATTTACCGATGTCTAGTTTTTTGGCTACCTTTAATACGTTATTATCATACTGTCGCAAATAATGTCGAATAATTCTTTCTGTATATTCCTTTAGAGTCATTTCTTCAGCAAGTATATCTAACTCTGCAGAGGTGGAATTGAAAAGAATATTTTCTTCGTCTATTTTATGATCGCTTGCCATTACAGCACTCAATTCGATGATTGCTTTTAACTCACGAACATTACCAGGGAAGTTGTAACTCAGCAGTTTCTTTTTTGCTCGTGAAGTAAATGCCATAAGGTTCATTCCGTTGTCTTCACAAAATTGATTCAGGAAAAATTGGCTGAGCGTGATAATATCATTCTGTCGGTCTTTGAGCGGAGGAAGATGGATTGGAAGTCCTAATAAACGATAATAGAGGTCTTCGCGAAAATTACCGGCTTTAACTTCATCTAAAAGATCTCGGTTAGTGGCTGTTATAATTCTGCAATTAACCTTTATTACTTCATTTCCACCAACACGTGTTATTTCACGCTCCTGCAGTACACGTAATAATTTAACCTGAAGGTTTATATCCATCTCTCCAATTTCGTCTAAAAAGATAGTTCCACCTTCGGCTTCTTCAAATTTTCCTTTTTTGGTAAGAATGGCTCCGGTAAAAGCGCCTTTTTCATGACCAAATAGTTCACTTTCAATTAAATCGCGAGGGATGGCTCCCATGTTAACTGCAATAAAAGCTTTGTTTCTGCGAATAGAGTTATAGTGAATTGTTTTTGCAACAAGTTCTTTTCCTGTTCCGGTATCGCCATAAATTGAAACATTGATGTTTGGAATTTTTACGGCCTTTTGAACAAGAGCAAAAACCTCTTTCATGACAGGACTATCACCAATAATAGCATTTCCAAAGTTGTACTTGGTTGCTATTTCATTTTTTAAATGTGATATCTCATCAAGTAGTTTCTTTTTATTACGAATGTTGTTTACACTGTTTAAAAGACGATCTTTAATGTTTTCATCTTTAGTTATGTAATCATAAGCACCTTCTCGTAATAAATTAACTGCTGTAGTAATGGAGTCCTGTCCGGAAATAATAATAACCTCAATATCCGGATTATATTTTTTTATTTGTCGCAGAATTTCTTCTCCGGTATGGTCAGGTAATCCTAAATCCAGTGTGACAATATCCGGGTTGTCTGGTAAGTGCTTAAAAAATGTAGCTCCGTCAAAATAAGTATCAATTTCAAAATCAGGATTTAGGGCAAGCGAACGCTCAATGAGTTTGTTAAAAACGCGGTCATCTTCTACAATATGAATTTTCATTGATAACTAATTTTTAAAACACTTAGAATTCAAATATATTTGCTTTTTGTAAATAAACCACAATATTGTTGACTTGTTTTTGACAGAAAGAGCAATTTTGTGGTGTGGATATAATATTTTTACATAAAGGTAGTTTTATTTGTTATGGCTACTTGTGAAAAAGGTTAAAGCATAAAAGTAAAAAGGTGTAGATTTAAATATTGAGTTGTGATGATACAATTCATAAATTATTTTAACTGCAATTTGAGATCTTGATGCTAAAGACCAAGGACTAATAGTAAATACATGAAATTAAATAAATTATATTTTTTACTGATTCTGATAATCTTAATTGGTTGTTCTACAAAGAAAAACACCTGGCTCAGCAGAAATTATCATGATCTTACAGCACATTACAATGTGTATTTTAATGGTAATGAAAGTTTTAAAGAAGGAGTTAAAGCTATTCAGGAAGCCAATGTTGATGATTATACACAAGTGCTAACAGTATTTCCTGATTCAAAGGAATCCAGTAAAGATGTTGCTATTAGTGAAATGGACAGAGCCATTGAAAAAGGAACAAAGCTCATTAAAAAGCACTCTATTACTAAAAAGCCTAAGCGTAAGGATGGAGATAACTCATTAAAATACCAAAGATTTATAAGTCAGAACGAGTTTAATGAGTGGGTAGATAATGCTTATTTAATGATTGGAAAATCAAATTTCTACAAGCATGATTATCAGTTAGCTCAGCAAAGTTTTGAGTATATGTTCAGGGAATACAGACCTGGTCCGGAATGGTATGAAGCTGAAATATGGAATGCTCGTGCTGCCATAGAACTTAAAGATTTTTCTAAGGCAAAAATTCTATTGGATAATTATGATATTGAAGGTAAAGCACCAAATCGTTTATTTGGATTCTTTTCCGCAGTTTATGCAGATTGTTTTCTTCAACAACAAATGTATGAGGAAGCTGTTCCTTATTTGCAAAAAGCAATCGAAGGTGCATGGAGTAGATATTATAAACTTCGTTTGAATTTTATTTTAGCTCAGGTTTATCATAAACTGGAAAGATATAATGATGCCAATATGGCTTATAAAGCTGTAATCAGAATGAACCCTCCGTATGAGATGGCTTTTAATGCTAAAGTAAACAGAGCCAGTGTAATGTTTGGTGAAGGAGGTTTGCCTGCTGTACAAAAAGAAATTGCTAAACTATTACGCGATAAACGAAATCAGGATTATGAGGATCAGATTTATTATGCTTTGGCAATGGCTTATTTAGCCGAAAAGCAAGAAAGTGAAGCTGTAGATAATTTATTGCTTTCGGTACAAAGAAGTGTTTCAAATGATTATCAAAAAGGTTTATCCTTTTATCAGTTAGCTGATATCTATTATGAAAAGCCACAGTATAAACCAGCATATGCCTATTTAGATTCTGCTTTGTATAATTTAGATGAGACTTTCTATGATTTTAAATCAATTAGTGAATTACATAAAGATTTAGAAAGTCTTGTTACACGAATAAATACTGTTGAGAGAGAGGATAGTTTGCAGCGAATAGCAAAAATGACTGAAGCACAACGTCTTGCTTTTATTGATGATATAATTGAGAATGAGAAAAAGAAACAGGAGGAGCTTAAGAAGAAACAGCAAGAAGAAAAAGAAAATTTATACTTTGACAGGTCTATAACACAAAGTACTTCATCGACCAGCAGTGGTACAGGTAAATGGTATTTCTATAATCCAAATTCTGTTGCACTGGGAAAAAGCGAGTTTGAAAGAAAATGGGGTAGACGTAAGCTTGAAGATAATTGGAGAAGAGCAAATAAAGAAGTGGTTGTAACAGAGATTGCAGATCCGGGAAATCCTGATGACTTATTTGGTCAGCCATTTTCAAATCTTGAGGGAGGAGCAGTTGGAGAAACCAAAGATTCAACTCAGGTAAAACCAGAAACTACAAACTTGCTAAGTCGTGATACCTATTTAAAAGATCTTCCTTTAACAGAAGAGCAGTTAAAGTTATCTGATAATAAGATTGAAGAAGCTTTAATTATGATGGGGATTATTTACAAAGATCAAATTGAAAATATTCCGTATGCCATAGACGCCTTTAATGAATTAATTAGAAGGTTCCCTAATAGTATTTACCGAGAAGATGCTTTAATGAATTTGTATTTGTGTTTTGAAATTCAGAAAGATGAATTAAATATGGCGCGTATCAGAAAGCAAATTGTTGAAGAGTATCCTGAAGGTGAATTTACTGCATTCTTGAATGATCCTGATTATTTTAAGAAGAGAGAAGAGAAATTAAAACAGATAGAAAGCCTGTACGAAGAAGCTTATTCGGAGTATTTGTTTAACCACTTTGATGCACCTATAGCTAATTATCAAAAGGTAAAAGCGATTGATAATGAAAGTGAATTGTTGCCTAAGTTTATGTTTTTAACAGGATTGTCATATGCAAAACTTGGAAACCTTGAAAATTTCTCAAGCGAGTTAAATGATTTAGTAAAACAATACCCTAATGCTGATGTTACTCCTTTAGCAAAGGAAATGCTTGCTATGTATGGACAAGGAAGGACTCCAGTGCAAGGGCCTGTTAATTCGAACTTAAATGAGTTAAGAAATCAAGAGTTCCAACTGGAAAAACAAAAAAGTGGCGTTTCAGATTCAGAAAAGGTTGCAACTGCTTATACTGTAAATAATAGGTCAAAACATAGTTTGATATTAGTTGTAAATCCGGAAGCTGATATAAACAGATTACAATTTAATATTGCGGATTATAACTTCTCTAAGTTTTTATTGAATGATTACGAAATGTCAGAATTGAGTTTGCCGGATAGAACA
This sequence comes from uncultured Saccharicrinis sp., assembly GCA_963666825.2. Taxonomy (GTDB): domain Bacteria; phylum Bacteroidota; class Bacteroidia; order Bacteroidales; family Marinilabiliaceae; genus Saccharicrinis. Next base: position 5,969,846 of record OY763044.2, read on the forward strand.
CCAATATTTACAATAAATGGTTTTAATAACCGATTAGAGGCTCTTGATTATTTTTATTCAATTCGTGAGCGTAAAGAAATATTTGATGTTGATAATCTTGAGTATTTTAGGCTATTTGTAATCAATGCAGAGAATTTAGAATTCTTAGTTTCATCCGGTGATATTAAAGGTTATGAGGCATTTTTTGCAGATAATTATTTGTCTGCTGAGGCGTTTAAAAATCAACCTAAAGAAGAGGAAGAGTTACAACAAATAAATAAGGAGTCAGAACTGCCAGTTTCTCAAGATAAAAAGGCAGAAGTTGTTCCGGACAAGCGATTGGCAGTGGAACCAAATGTTGTTAGCTTAGAACAGAAAAAAACTGCACCTAAGAAACAAGTTGTAAAAGAAGAACAAAAAAAGGTTGTTGCTCCGGAAGAAAAAACTGAAATAAAGCAACAAGAAGTCAAGGAGGATGAAGGTTTAAATATTGACATTATTGAACCAAAAACTGAAGTAGAGGAAGAAAAATCGGTTCCAATTATAGAAGAAGCAACAGGAACTAATTTTGTAGAAGAAGAAGGTCCTCATAGTGCCTTGATCTTATTTAAAAAAGGAAGAATTAATATTCAAAGAACAGGTACAATATTTAAAAATTACTCCAAAGCAAACTTTGGCGCTCACCTAGAAACGGAGTTTGGTCCAAAGGGAACAGCATGGTTTTATATTAAAGTAAGTGGTTTTGCAAGTGCAAAGGATGCTAAAGAATATGTTCAGAAAATAAGACTGGATAATTATTTAATGAGAGAAATATCCAGGATGAAGTATTTTACCTGGGCTATTACAGAGAATAATTATCAGAGGTTGACAGATGAGGCTTCGTATGAGAAGTATCAGGACTTCTATGAATTAAATTATTAGAAAAGAGCTATGGTAGATCAAAAAAATGTAAATATCCTGTGGGTTGATGATGAAATAGATTTATTAAAGGCTCATGTCTTATATCTTCAGGAGAAAGGCTTTTCTGTGCAAACGGCAACAAATGGTCAGGATGCTCTTGATATGGTGAAAGACTCTCATTTTGATTTAATATTTCTGGATGAAAATATGCCAGGATTAAGTGGACTGGAAGTTTTAAATCAACTAAAAAATATCAGACCTGAAGTTCCTGTTGTAATGATCACAAAGAGTGAAGAAGAGGATATAATGGATCAGGCAATAGGAAGTAAAATTTCTGATTATCTTATTAAGCCGGTTAATCCAAATCAGATATTATTAACGATAAAGAAGCATGTAGATCAGCATCGATTGGTTGCTGAAAAAACCACAAGTAATTATCAAACTGAATTTGGTAAGATTGGAATAAAGATAAATGATTCCTATTCTTTTGAAGATTGGGTTGAGGTTTATAAGCAGTTAGTGCATTGGGAGATAGAGCTTGAGAATACAAAAGGTGAGATGGATGAAGTTTTGAAAATGCAGAAAACAGAAGCCAATCATGCATTCTCTAAGTTTGTAAAGAAAAATTACGTCAATTGGATAAATGGAGAAGATGATGATTCACCAATGCTATCAAATCAAATGATGCGTGATGTTGTTCTTCCCATGATTGAAAATGGAGAAAAGGTTGTTATGTTGGTTATTGATAATTTCAGATACGATCAATGGCTAATGATAAAACAGGAGCTGCTTAAGGATTTTCGTTTAGACGAAGAAAAAATTTATAGCAGTATTCTGCCAACAGCAACTCAATATGCACGAAATAGCCTGTTTTCAGGCCTGATGCCTTCGCAAATTAAAGAACTATATCCTCAGTACTGGCTTGATGATCATGAAGACGGAAGTAAAAATCAATTTGAGGCGGAATTAATAGGTACTTTTTTTGATCGTTTTAGAAAGAAAATACAATACTCATATCAAAAAATCAACAATCTTGATACAGGTAAGCAGTTGATTGATAATTATTCTCAGCTGACGAATGATGATTTATCTGTAGTGGTTTTTAATTTTGTTGATATGTTATCACATGCACGTACTGAAAGTAAGATGATTAAGGAATTGGCGTATGATGAGTCTGCTTATCGTTCACTTAGCAAATCCTGGTTCCAACATTCGGTTATGAATGAGCTTTTAAATAAACTGGAGTCAGAGAAGGTTAAAGTGTTGATAACAACGGATCATGGTACAATTAGGGTAAAGAATCCAATTAAAATAGTTGGAGACAAGAATACCACTACTAATTTACGTTATAAACAAGGTAAAAATTTGGCTTATAAGGCAAAAGATGTATTTGAAGCTAAAAAGCCTGAAGAATTTATGTTACCAAAGCCTAACGTATCTACAAGTTATGTTTTTGCAACAAATGAAGATTTTCTGGCATATCCTAACAATTACAATCATTACGTAAGTTATTATAAAGATACGTTTCAACATGGAGGTGTGTCGTTAGAAGAAATGTTAATTCCATATGTAATTTTATCACCAAAGGGTAATTGATTTTATTAGAAAAAGTAATGAAAAAGAAATTTGTACTACCTACTATTGATCATTTAGATGAGATTGCAGGTGAATTTTTAGAGGCTTTTCCAGAACCGGGTGTGTTTTGCTTTTATGGTTCAATGGGAGCAGGGAAAACAACTTTTATACAGGCTTTATGTGAAAAGTTAAACGTTGTTGATGTTGTAAATAGTCCAAGTTTTGCAATTGTAAATGAGTATAGTACTGCAAATGATGATGTGGTATACCATTTTGATTTTTACAGGCTTAAGGAAGAAGAGGAGGCTTTTGATCTTGGTTATGAGGATTATTTTTATTCAGGAAGCTATTGTTTTGTTGAATGGCCTGAAAAGATTGAGTCTTTATTACCACAAAACAGATATGATGTTACTGTAACAGTTTTGGACGACATGTCACGCAATATTGAAGTAATTCAAGTTAAATAAGTGAGATAAGATTTTTTATAGTATTTTCTTAATAAGAGTAATTAGATCTGAAAATGAGATTTAATTACTCTTTTTTTTGTGATTATATTAAATATAGATATTTTAATATGTAAAGTAATTTATGTATTTGATGTGTAGTATGTTATGTAGAAAATGTAATAAAATGTGTTTGTGTTGTTATTCTTTATTATGATTTATTTTATATTTTATCATCTATTAGTGGTCTTAATTGGTTGTAATAGAGCTTTATTGGTGGTAATTTGATTGTTTTCCTTATTGTTTTGATCGTGTATTTAAAATGTCTTCCTATGTAAAAATTAAATTGTTCATCTAAAAAAAAGCTTTGTTTGTCAAAGAAAAGATTAACATAAGAAATTCGAATTTATATTTGCCGCTGAAAAAATATTGTAAAATAGAATTGTAATTTTTTAATCTTTAATCAACTTAAAATGAAAATTAACAAAGTTTTCATGACGCTATCTCTTGCGTCAGCGGTAGCCTTTACTGGCTGTATTAAAAATGAAGAAGCGGATGGTGTAAAGGCCTTACGTGAAGCTCAAGCCGAACTAATCCTTGCTAAAGCAAATGCAGAAACTTCCGATGCTGCCAATCGCGCAGCACTAGCACAAGCCCAAGTTTTAATTGATCAAGCAACAGCAGCATGGAATGAAGCTCAAGCCAGAGCTTATGAATTGCAAAATGAACTGGCAGAGTCTAATAATGCTGTAACGATTGCACAGAATGAAGCCGCAATTGCTCAAATTCAAGCAACAGCAGAGTATGAACTGCAAATAGCTATTGCTGAAGCAGAAACTCTTCTTGCTAATCAGAAAAAAGAATTGGAAGCTGCGCTTCAGGAACTAGCAGCACAAATTGCAGGTGCAGGAGAAGGTGTTTCGTCTGTAGCTCAAATTTATTATGAGCAATACGTTGAGGCGTTAGATCAATTAAGTCAAATTCAGGAAACCATTTTAGACTGGAATTCAAAAATTGCAGAAGCAACGTATTATGTTGGAGATGTAGAAAATGGCGTTGTTTTTAATGATGAAGATGGCGATGGTATTAATGATAATTTTGTAGAATACATTTCAGATAAAAAAGAATTGTTAGATAAGCAAATTATCTGGATGACAGCTTATGCTACAGCTGTTAATACTATTATTGATCAGGCAAAAGGTGATAATGCAGAAGCTATTGTAACTGCTACAACTCAGGTGTCAACACTGGAGGATGAAATTGAGACTAAAACAATTGAGGCAGCAAATCAAAAAAGTGCCTATGAAATTGCCTACGAAGAAATGCAAGAAGCTTATGAAGCATATAATGATGCATTAACAGCGTATACTTCTGCTTCTTGGTTTACTGATGAATCTTCTGTAGGAACAAAATCAATCGATGGTTTTTATATTGAAGACATCATTAATGATCCTTCATATGTAGAAATTTTTGATGGTTCATCAATTTCTTTAACTGACTTAGCGGCATATACTAATGATGGTGTATACTACTCAATTCCTTATTATGAGCAATTAATTGCTTCAAACGAAGATTATATTGATGTTATTGATGAGGCATATGATCGAGTTGAGGATTTATACAATGTATATAAAAATCAATTAGACGATTTGTATGAAGCTTATGTTGATTCAGAAGAGCCTTTAGCAGATCTATTACAAGCATGGAATATTGCAAAACTTCAGGAAGAAACATATACAGGAGGTGATGCTACTGTAGAGGGACAATTGTCAGATGCAACTGATGCAGCAGAACAGGCTTATGACGATGCTGTAGATGCACGTAATGATGCATGGAAAGCCTACAGTGATTTTATTAATGATAACATAAATCTAGCAGATATTGTAAATGCAACAGAAGCTATAGATGGATCTGCATTAGACTATATTTATGGAGGTGTTATTACTACTAATGAAACTGAAGTTGTAGGTGGTGATATTCAGGATTTAATGTCTGAACTTGAAAGTTTAAAGGCTAACTATGAAGCTGAAATTGATAATTATAAAATTGAAATCACTATAGTTGAAGCCTATGTGCAGTATTTAGAAACAGAGAAAAATGGAACCCTTGAACAGGTTGAAGTATTAAAGGCTCCTTATTTTACAGCTAAAGATAGTTGGATTGAAGCTCAGGATGCATATACTGCAATTTTAGATGAATTAGAAGTGTTAGATGTTCAGTTTGACGAAGCTCAAAATATTCTTGAAATCCTATTGCAAGATGATACTACAGGTATTGTTGATGATTTGGTGGATGAATTAGAAGATATTAATGAAACTATTGCAAGCTTGTCTGATCAGTCAGTACAATATGATATTGCGTTAACCAATGGTACTGCATATTTAGAGTATTTACAGAAGCAGTTAGCTGCAGCTGAAATGTCAGAAACAGAAGCTCAAGCTATTGTTGATGATTTAAAAGCTCTTCTTGATGCCGAATTAGGCGAATAATATTTAGGAAATTAAAACGCCGGAGTTATCTCCGGCAATATTTAAATGTTTTATCCTAAAAAAATAAGCCTAATGAATATGAAGAGAATATTAGTAACATTTATAATTATGACCATATCCGGAGGATTCTTCCATAATTCTTCTGCCCAGAATTTTGGTCCGGAACGAGGAGATAAGCAAGTTTCTCTTCGATTAGGTAAGGCCGTCGACTATGGTACTTTAACAAGTTATGAAGTAAATCAGGGGATAGAGTCTGAAACAACATCAATGTCGCAGCCGGTTTCAATTTACTCAATGAATGGAAACTCAAGCAACAATGATATTGTTAATGCAATTGGTATTGAACTGAAATATTTTCTGTCGTCAAAATTAGCATTGCGATTGGATGGAAGTGGTATGATAACAAGTACACCTTCTCAGGATTATGTTACAGGAGTAAATATTGATGCAACCTATCCGGGAACATCAATTCCTAATTTTGCCTATCAGGATGGAAAAACAACTAAACAGTTTTATGCCGATCTAGGCGTTGATTATTATTTCGAAACAAAAGTGTCTCGTTTATTTCCTTTTGTAGGAATACAAGGGAATTCTGTATATGCTCAGATGGAAATATTTGATGGATATAGAGGTTTGGATGATTCTGGTGAAGCAATTTCATCTTATGATGTAAGAAGAGGAGAAGCATATGGTTTTGGAGGTAGTATAGTTGCAGGTGTGGATTATTATCTGGCTGAAGGATTTTTTCTGGGAGTTGAGATAAAAGCTGCTTCGTATATGTATAATGCTAAAAGAATTTTTCATCAGCAAGGAATGGCCGCACAAAGTGGGGTATCTCACGTAACATCTTTTCTTGCTCAGCCTATATTAAAATTGGGATTTAAGTTTTAAACAGAATTCCAAGTGTAAGTTTTCGGAAGCTATTCTATTTTATGGATAGCTTCTTTTTTTTTGTTCTGAATTTTCATTTTATAGAATCAAATTATAGCGTTTTATCCTTACACTGAGTTTACATTCCTACAAATTAGTTCAGTTATAAATTAATTTTTAGGAAAAAAAGTGGCATTTTTGTACGTCAAAATTTTAAGATACATATAAAAGAGTAATATATTATGCAAACGGTAGTAAGTGGAATACGACCAACAGGTAATTTACACCTGGGAAATTATTTTGGAGCAGTGAAAAACTTTTTGCGTATGCAAGATGAGTATAACTGCTATTTCTTTATCGCGGATTATCATTCATTGACAACGCATCCAACTCCGGGAGATTTGCATAATAGTGTACGTCAGGTTTTAGCAGAATACCTGGCATGTGGACTAGATCCTGAAAAATCCACAATTTATATACAAAGTGATGTTCCTGAGATAGCTGAGTTAAGTTTGTTAATGAGCATGAATGCTTATTTGGGAGAACTGGAAAGAACAACATCATTTAAGGATAAAGCGCGTCAGCAACCTAATAATGTAAATGCTGGATTGTTAACATATCCAGTATTAATGGCCTCTGATATTATTATTCATCAGGCAGATAAAGTACCTGTTGGTAAAGATCAGGAGCAGAATATGGAGATGGCTCGTAAATTTGCATCTCGCTTTAACCACATGTACAAACAGGATTATTTTAAGATTCCTCAATCATTCAATTATGGTGAGGCTTTGATTAAGATCCCTGGCTTAGATGGTTCTGGTAAAATGGGTAAGTCAGATAATAATGGAATATTTTTAGTAGAAGAACCTAAATCTATTACTAAAAAAGTAATGCGTGCAGTAACGGATAGTGGTCCAACAGAACCAAATTCAGTTATGACCGAACCAATTCAGAATTTATTTACATTAATGGATGTAGTTTCTACACCTGATACTGTTGAATATTTTAAAGATAAATTTGCTTCTTGTGAAATACGTTACGGTGATTTAAAAAAGCAGCTTGCTGAAGATATCGTAAAATTTACTGCTCCTATTCGCGAAAAAGTAAATGAAATTAAAGCTGATGAAGCCTATTTAAGTAAAGTTGTTAAAATGGGTAGAGAAAAAGCTCAGGCCAGCGCAGCTAAAACAATTAAAGAGGTAAGAGAAATTATCGGAATTAAAAGGTTTTAAACTCTGAATTATATGTGAGTTATGCTCACGATACATATATAATATAAAGAAAAGAAGGCATCTGTATAGATGCCTTCTTTTTTTTGTTTAAGAGTTTATGATATAAGCAATAAAGATGCAGTATTGGATTGTTATGATAAGTAGTGGCATATACATGAAAAAAAGTAAATTGGTTAATGTGCATAAAATGAGGTAGATAGTGTTTGCTTTGGAAATTATTTAATAAAAATATAGTAGTATGTATTGCATAGTACCTATTAAAAGATATATATTTGTAATACAAACAACAATGTTTTAAAAGGTATTGTGTTATGAGATTTTCTGTTAGAAAAAATTGTTTAGTAGTATCACTGTCAGTTGTAATCATGACTCTGATTATGGCAGCTGCACCAGTTGACTTTAGTGATATAAATAAATCGGATGAACCTTTTTCTTACGATTTGGAAGAGCATAATGAAGATAATTCAATTGTAACATCAGAAAATGTAGGATTATCAGTTGGGAATCAATTTTTGGTAAGATTATAAAAAGGAGGGAAATGATTATGAAGGTTGAAAATACAAAAGCGCAAATGCGAAAGGGGGTATTAGAGTATTGTATCCTGTCAATTTTGTCAAGAAGCGATAAATATGCATCAGATATTATTGCTGAATTAAAGGAAGCAAAAATGATTGTGGTTGAAGGTACTTTATATCCATTGCTAACCAGATTAAAGAATGCTGGCTTATTAGCATATCGCTGGGAGGAATCGACACAGGGGCCTCCACGAAAATATTATGAGCTAACCGATACCGGTCGTGACTTTTTAAAAGAATTAGATGCTTCGTGGCAAGAACTTGTAGAGGCTGTAAAATTTATAAATAACAATTAGCAAAAATCAATATCATGCAAAAGACAGTAAATATAAATTTGAGTGGAAGCATCTTTTATATTGATGATGATGCTTATGCTATGTTAAGAGAATATCTTGACAAACTAGAGAACTACTTTGGCAATCAGGAAGAAGGGAAGGAAATTATTAATGATATTGAAAGCCGTATTGCAGAATTATTTAACGAAAAACTTAAAGATAAAAGTGCTGTCGTAAATAAAGCAATGGTTGATGATGTTATTTCTAAAATGGGTCAGCCTGAAGATTTTGAAGATGAGACTACTGAAGGACAGGAATCTAATAAGGTAAAACAAGAAATCTATAATAAACAGAAAAAACGTTTATACAGAGATATAGATAACAGGATTTTAGGTGGAGTATGCGGAGGAATTGCTGCATATTTTAATACAGATCCTGTATTTGTAAGAGTTCTTTTTGTAATCCTTCCTTTCCTGAGTTTAGGAATAATTGTACCAGTATATATTGTTTTGTGGATAATTATTCCGGCAGCTATTACTACAGCTCAAAAACTGGAAATGAGAGGTGAGAATGTTACTATAAAAAATATAGAAAAAGCAATTCGTAACGAATATGAGGATGTAAAAGAACATTTTTCAAAAGTGCGTGAGTCTAAGATGTATAAAAAGGGAGAATCCTGGTGGAACAGACTAACTAAAAGAGATAGAAATATTGTGATTGTTTTGGCTGTCATAGTAGGAGTTGCAATTTTAGCCAACATCTTACAGATCAATGTTATTAATGATGGTTTTGTATTTAATACGAGTTATCATCCTGGATTTTTTTTTAATGTTTTTCATGGAGGAGGAATTATGGGGCTTGCAATTATTTTGTTAATCATAGGATTGATTTTTAGATCAATATTTAAGATCGTAATTTATTTAATAGCCTTTTTATTTATTGCCGTACTAGGTCTTAAAGTAATAGGTATGGTAATGGGTGGTGTTTTCATGTTGTGTTAATATAAAAATGTATCAGAAGAAACTTAAACAACTTTAAAAATGAAACGAACATGAAAATTTGATTATCCATTTTCTCACACATTGCCTGTCCCGATTCATCGGGAAGGATGATTAAATTTATTTGTGAGTTCCATTTGACCATTGAACATTAAATTTAAACTGATGAAAAAGACAATATATATAAATTTAAACGGGTATGCATTTCATATTGAAGAAGATGCTTACGAGAGGTTAAAGCAATATCTGGATAAAATTGAAAATAGTTTTTCAGATGCAGAAGAAGCGAAAGAGATAATTGCAGATATAGAATCTCGTATTGCCGAAATATTCAGAAGTAGTCATCCTTCTGCAGATGAGGTAATTACTTTAAGTAATGTAGAAGAGGTAATTAAAACAATGGGAGAACCTGACGATATTATTGATGAGGATGAAGAGATGCATAAGTCAAAAGCAACTAATGATGAGCCTAAGTCCGGATATTCCAAAAGACTATACAGAGATCCTGACAATCGTGTAATCGGTGGAGTTTGTGGTGGACTGGGGGCCTACTTTAATGTGGATCCTTTAGTATTTCGTGTGATTTTTTTAGTTGCTTTTATTGTATATGGTTCTTCATTGTTGCCGTATGTCATTTTGTGGATTGTAATGCCTAAAGCCATTACTATTAAGCAAAAGTTTGAAATGAAAGGGCCTGCTGCTTATGAATCATGGGAGCAGAATATTAAAAATGAATATAAAGATGTAAGTGATCGATTTAAGAAATCAAAGGCTTATCAATCATTTAATAATGGGTTTTCGGAAGGAGGTGATAAAATGGGAAATGCTTTAAGAAAATTTATCAGTGTTATTGGTGGTGCTATAGGTATTGTAATAATGATCGCTACATTGGCAACCTTAGTTGCTCTGATTCTGACTTTTACAATCGGATTTACTCTTTTTGATTTTACTAATATTGGTAATTTCTATACATCTTTACCTAGTTACTTTCTTTACCCTCACGAAATTACATTAGGAACTATAGCTGTATTATTAATTGTAGGAATTCCTTTGTTAATCCTTTTCTTAATAGGATTTAAGCTTGTGTTTAAATTTAAAACAAGGGTTGGACTTATAGCATTAATATCTGTAGTTTTCTGGATTGGAGCATGGGTATTGTTAGCTTATACTTCAGCTAAGGTAGCTAAAAGCTATTCAAATACAGAAACTGTATATTCAAAGGATATGTTGGAAGAAAGCAATTCAAAAACAATATATTTTAAACCTAATTCAAATACTTATATACCAGAGTATAAAGAACACCTGTTTGATATAAATAAATTAGATGTTTTTGTTGCTGATGATAAAATTTATGTTCAGGGAAATCCCCGAATAGAGGTGGTTCATGGTCCTGAATTTCAGGTGACAATCAAAAAATCAGCAAGAGGGTCGGATTACACAGATGCTAAAGAAAATTGTAATAGTATTGAATACTTCTGGATACAGAAAGATTCTGTAATTTATATTGATCCTCTTTTTACTTTAACAGAGGGAACAAAGATCCGAGACCAGAAAATGCAGGTTGTATTTACAATTCCGGAAAAATATAATGTAAATATTGATGAGACATTAGAGTGGAATGTAGATGCTAATTTACACTAGTGGTATATAGATGTTTAAATAGCCTTTGTCTATTAGAGAAGTAGATGGCTTTATTTGTAATCTTAAAATTTAATCAAATGAAAAAAAATATCAAGTTTTATATAGGAGTGTTATTATTAGGACTAATTCAAACATCAATATTTTCACAAGAAAATATTTCAAATAAGATGTATAGTGATTTAAGGGATCTGGATGAAGTAACTTACTTTTCGTTCTCTAAAAATTTAATTGACTTTGTTGATTTAGATATAGATTCTGATACCGATGATGCTGAGAAAAAGATTACAGGTGATTTAAACGAAATTAAAGTTGTTATCTATAAGCCAGATTTTAAACCTGAAAAATCATTTAGAGAACAAGTTATGAAATCCCTGAATAAAGGAGATTATGATTTAGTTGAGGAAGATGATAATGAAGATGATACAGAGGTATGGATTCATAGAAAAGGTAAAAAGATATATGAATGTCATGTGATTTTTCAAGGAGAGCAAAATGGAGTGTTGCTATCCTTTTTTGGAGATTTTAATGTGAAGGATGTAAGTAAACTAAAGAAAAAGATTGACGATTATAAATAAATGATGCTTTAGTTCAAATCGTATTTATCGGAATTTAGTCTTTTCTAAAACAAATTAAAAAGGGAAGTTATACAAATAGTGTATAGCTTCCCTTTTTTCGATTTGCTTGTGGAAATTATTTTTTAGCTTCTAAGAGCTCTTTGTATTTATCATTCCATTTTTTACAGGCTTCGTAGGTTAATTTCGCAACTGAAGGAATATCTTCGAAATCCATTAAAAGTCGATCTTCAACTAAATCATGAAGCTCACTGGCTTGTTGAGATGCTTTAAACTTTAGTTTATTTACTTCTTTTTCTAAATCTAGTATTTCTTCTGGGCTCATAATTAATTGTTTTAAAATTTAACTTTATAGTGCTCAAAATATAAGCCATTGTTTATAATCGTTTAATTTTCAGTATTAAGATAGGTTAAATATGACATTTATGTAGTTTAAAAGAGTAGTTAAATACTTAAATGTAGGGTGTTTATTAATAGAATTTTAAGAGCATAAAAAAAGAGTAAATCACAATATTTACTCTTTAATAACTGATTTATGTGAATCGTTTATTTAAATTTTCTTTCTACAAATGGATTTATAAAAGGTTGAGCAATGTGTGATTCAGAGTGAAATCTTATTAGCTTGTCGTACATTTCAGGATCACCCCATTCGTTTTTAATTGCCTGACTAAAATAGATGTCTTTTAAATCATAACTAAACCATTTTAAATCATCACTAAATGCTTCGGCATAACCAGTATCAGTTTCATGTACTCTGACAGATTGAATTTTTACATTTCCTTCTCCATTATTAAACTTTGTTGCTTCAAGAATTTTATTTAAAATGAATAAAATTGTCAAAGAAAAACATTCTGCGGATGGAGAAACAGGCATCTCTACATATCTGTCGCTGTTGTTTTTAATGAAAGTTTTGAATTCATCACTTTCCTTATTCCACATAGCGTAAGCGTGGTCAAAACTATCTATAATATCTTTTATTGTACCCTTGGTCAAGCCAAAGTCATATATCATCTGACCGAAGTCAAGCTGGTCTGAAGTCAGAAATACTTCAACGACGTAACTGTGTCCATGTAGCGACTTTTTACATCTGTCACTTGAACAGTCTCTTACAATATGTGCTCCTTCAAACTTAAATTTCTTTCTTATTATCATTGTTTATTTTTCTTTTCTGTGTAATAATATTAACTCATTTACAAGAATATGCTCCATAATAATTTGCGAACAGCAGATCTCGTAATGAAAACCAATTACAGACTTCTTACCTCTCTTCTTAATTCAATATTATCAAAATCACCTCCATAATATTCACTTGAAAATGATCCCTCATTACTTTGAGTTCCTCTTAATGATTCACAAGTATGCACTAAACCAGAAAGTTTAACATATACAGATGAAGTTTCAGCAGCTTTGCTAATTTCATCATATATCATTTTAGTTAAGTTCTCCTGCAAATGACCTCTACGGGATACCCAATCAACAATTCTTTGAAGTTTAGATATGCCAAGCACTTTTTTATCCGGAATATAACTGATTAAAGCATAGGCTCCATCTCTGAAAAGAGTGCTAAAAGGAGCAAGGTGATGTGAACAAACAGATACAATATCAACCCGTTTTGTAATAGGAAAACGTTGACCATTTTCATTTGGGAAATTGGCAATAGCAGGTCTGTTTGACCATCTTCCCGAAAGAAGTTCGCTATCATCATCCAACCCGTTCCCGGTATACATTTTTGTAATTCGATAAGGAGTACCTTTCTCGCCACTTACATTTGGGTCATTAAGGTCAATTTTCATGGCTTTAAAAGCCTGAACAAAATGATACTCAGTAATAGTACGCATTATAAAGTGTGCCTCTTCAGATATCCCACCAACACTTTCAACGTTGTCAGAAATCTTAAAGTCCTGTAAGCTATTATATTCATTCCAGAATAAATTAAAGTTGCCTTTAGGATATTGTTTATTGAATTTCTCTCTTACAAAATCAATTAAATAATCAAAAGGCCCCTGAGCTTCAGGTTTGTAACCATAATATTTGTAGGCTTCTGTAAGTCTTTTATTTTTTTGAATTGAAATATTTATATCTACATCTTTCATAATGATCCTGTATTAGTGTTTTGTTATATTAAAACATACCACTAATACTATTGTTTAATTTATGGATGTAAATAATAAACATTTACGAAAATTATCTCCTTTCTACTTAGTAGGAGTGTTTGTGTTATAAATGATTAATAATGATAGTTAGCAGCTAAGAGCAGGGTGTTTTTGTAAGCCTGCTCATTTTATAGTATATGTAATTAATGAGGGTTAATCTTCATGAGCTTTCCATTTGTTACTGCCAAAACGTGATGTTAAAATCGTAATGATTTCATTAGCTGAATATTCAATAGGTTTGTTTGTAATATTGAGAACTTTAAATCCTCCTTTTTTAAATAGATTGGCAGCATAGTCCAATTCCATTCTAACCTTCCTTCGGTCAACATAGTCAGAGTTGGGATCCATATGAATACGGTTAACTCTACTGCTTCTTTGGGCAATTAAATAAGCCATGGAGATAGTTAAGCCAAAAACCCGGTTTGGATCAATTTGAAATAGAGTTTCAGGAATTGGTGTGCCAGGGACAATAGGAACATTTGCAACTTTCCATCCAAACATGGCCAGATAAATACTTAATGGGGTTTTACCAGTTCGGGATACACCTGCAAGTACTATATCAGCAGTGGCAATCTTTTCCGAATGCAATCCATCATCGTGTTGCATGGTAAATTCAATGGCTCTTACTCTGCGATAATATTCAATATCCCGTAACCTGAATAAACCAGGTTGTTCAACCGGTTTCATGTCTAAAACGGTATCCAGGTAATCAGAAATATTACCAATTAAATCAAAGTGGCGGATTTCTTTTTTTTCACAGGTGTCAATAAGCATTCGTCTAGCCATGTGATCAGCCATGGTATGTGCAATAACCCCGTTAGTTGTTAATACCTTTTCTGTTATTTTGTCGATATGTTCCTGCGTAGATACTTCCGGTTCAATAATTACAGGTATTTTATGATTGGGATAGTGTATTAACATGGATTCAATTAAGGTATGTCCTGCTACTCCTTTTCCTCCCGAGACTACGTAGATAGGAGGCATATTTGAATTTTGTTCCATAATTGTAGATTTTCGCATTAAGATAATAAAAAGTAGGTTGGATATTAATACTTTAGGTGATTTTATTGCAAGAATTCACTCTTACTTTTATGTTTTTTTAATAGTAAGAATAAGTATTCTTATTCGTAAGAACCTTTTATTTGCTAGTCAGTTTAAATATTATAACAAACATCATCTATTATTAAATGCATATTTTTTTCCAGTCAATTCTGACGTTTCATAAAACAAGATATATACAAAGTTTTTTATATGCGCTTTTTGTGATTTTTGCAACAGCTATAATGTATAAATACGGCTATTATGAGGAAGTAAGCTCAGGAAAAGGTTTAAACAAGGCAATTGGTGGGGAATTAATATTGGAAGAGAGCGATTTTATTCATTCAGAATTATTTCAGCTGCAAGGTGAATTTACTTTTTATTGGAATAAACTTTATTCAATAAATGAGATCAATTCAATTGAAGAAGACCCCGTTTATGCTGAGTTACCTTCAGTATGGAATAATAAGAATATTTATTCAGATGAAGTAGATTCTCAGGGATTTGCAACTTATCATTTAGTTATAAAAGTGCCTCATGACGAATTGTATGGTTTAAGAGTTAAGGAATTAGATTGTGCATATAAATTAATGGTAAATGGTGAAAGTGTTGAAACAGGTAAAGTCGGTACTTCAAAAGAAACAACAATTCCCTCATGGAAGCGTAAAGAAATATACTTCTATTCTCATAATAAGAAGATTGATGTTGTTTTGCAAATAGCTAATTTTCATCATCGAAAAGGAGGACCCGAAGACGTCATTTTATTTGGTAAAGCCATTGCCGTACGAAATTATATTCGTAGACAATTAAGTTTATCTATTTTTTTACTTGCAGTATTTTGTGCATTGGCAGGTTATTTCACGCATGTTTATATTGTAGGTAGACGAGATATATCTATTATGTTATTCATTTTATTATCCGTTTTTGGAGTTCTTCGGTTGGCAACAACTGGTGAAAAAATATTGCTTTGGATATTTCCTTCATTGAGTTGGGAGTTTTCTTTGCGAATTGAATACATTGCATTTATTGTTCTTACGGGGTTGTTTTATAGTTTTTTAAGGACTTTCTATTCAAAAATTTTTACAAAAAAAATGGAACTGGGTGTTTGGTTGGTAATTGTAATTAGCAGTTTACCAGTGATCTTTATGGCTCCAGCTGTTTTTACATATATACCGGTTTATTATCAGTATTTTGCATTTTTTGTAAGTAGTTATATGCTCTTGGGTGTAGGAATTGCATTAATTAAGAAGATGGAGTTCTCAGCATTTTTTTTTATTGGGATTCTCTTTTTTTATGCATCGTTTATAAATGATGTATTGTATTATAATAAAATGATTAATTCGGGTTTCTTATTGCCTTATGGATTATTCTTTATTTTCTTTTCCTTTTCTTTTGTGATGGCAAAAAAAATGACGAATTCCTTTCTGGAGGTCGATTTTTTGAGTAATGCTTTGAAAAAACAAACACAACAATTAGAACAAGAAGTAGATATACGGACACAAGAAATAAGGATCCAAAAAGATTCGATAGAAAAACAGGCTTTTGATCTGGAAAAAATAAACAAGAAATTAATGGAGTTAAATCGGTTTAGAGATGGGATGACTGGTATGATTGTTCATGATTTAAAAAATCCATTAGATTCTATAATTAACCTAACTCAAATGCATGATATGCCCAACAAAGATAAGCTTATCTGGCAGGCCGGTATTGAAATGCATAATATGGTATTAAATATTTTAGATGTAAATAAAGCAGAAGAGGTGGGATTTACATTAAACAAGCAATTTATAAATATCAATGATGCAATATCATCAGCGATTCATGATGTAAGTGTAAATGTCATGCTAAAGGGTATTTCTATTGAGCGAATCGAATCTGCTGAATATAATACCTTTGGTGATTTTGATATATTAAAAAGGATTTTGATAAATATTCTAATTAACGCAATTCGATTTTCACCAAAAAATGGCAAAATTTTAATTAGTCTTGAAAAAAAAGAAGAGAACTTACTGGTATGTAAAATAAAAGATCATGGTCCTGGAATAAAGCAGTCGATGCAGTTAAAGATATTTGACCGATATAAAAGCGGTGACCAGGCAGATCCAAGTCTTAGATCAACAGGCTTAGGACTTGCATTTTGTAAAATGGCAATAGAAGCACATGGTGGAAATATTAGGGTGGTTTCTGATTTTGGAGAAGGTTCAGAATTTCAGATTGTAATACCTGTTGAATCATGTTCTTATGTCAAGAAAGAGAAGGCAAAAACAGAATATGAAGATCTCTCAGTAGAAGACAATAATTTGAGTTTGCAATGTAAAACTTTGATAGCACCATTTTTAGCACAATTAAAAGAAAAAGAAGTTTTTGAAGTAACAGATATTAATAAAATTTTAGTGCAGATTGAAACTTTGAATTTGGAAGAAAGCAATTGTATTGTTACAAGAATTAATGAAGCAGTTTTTAGTTGTAATCAAGAAATATATTTAGAAACTATTAATAAATTATTGTGTTAGCACAATCAAAAACATTTTAAGGTTATAATTTTAACAGAAATGAATTAGTTCAATAAATTATTACTTTTGAGAAAAAATAGTGTATGTCTAATTATAAAATACTTATTGTAGATGATACTATAGGAAATCTAAAGCTCATGGTTTCGATATTTGAACAATATGAACCAGATTATAAGATATACCAAACTAATGATCCTCAAGCAGCATTAACAATAGCTATAAAAATAGAACCTGATCTGATAATTACAGATTGGAATATGCCAACTATTTCAGGTATTGAACTTATTAAAAAATTAAAAAAGGAGAATTTACTTAAGGATACACCCATCATTATGGCTACGGGTGTAATGCTATCTTCAGATGATTTGAAAATCGCCCTTTCTGCCGGAGCTACAGATTATATTCGAAAACCACTTGATCCAATTGAACTAATAGCGCGTTGTAAATCAGCTCTGCTTATATCTTCTTATTATACAAAACTGGTAGATCAAAAAACTAAAGAGTTAGCCGAGAGTTCATTACATTTAATAAAAGCTCAACGCTTTAATCGTGCATTTGCATCAGAAATTGAAAAATTAAAAGAGATAATTTTAACTCAGCCTGATAAAGCGATTGAGAAATTAGAATATATTAAATCAGAACTTTTGCAAGAGGTTGAAGAGGAAGGTTGGTATCGATTCAATATTTCCTTTTCGCAAGTACATTCCAATTTTTATAAAAAAATAACAGAGATACATCCTAACATTACACCTGCCGAATTGAAGTTGTGTATGTTTATAAAATTGGGAATGGCAAATAAAGAAATAGCCACTGTTTTAAATCAAACGGCGGATAGTATAAAAACTTCGAGATATCGTTTACGAAAAAAACTTAAGCTTGAAGGCGTTAACCTTGAAACCTACTTAACGAGCCTGTAGAGTAGAGTGAACAATTCGTTATTCTTTTTTACCTGGGAATTTATTTTCACCTCACTACCATTGTTTACTTTTTGCTTACTGTAAAAATATTACTCATTCTAATAGCCTCATTATATTCGCAATTACTTTTTATTTATTAAAGCATTTGCTAAAATCTGGAATGAGTAAAAGAATATTGAGGAAAAAAAGCTCCTGAAATGTAGGAGCAATCTACCCGTACAATCTTCGATATAAAACGTTCTAAGTTCCATTAGTCAAGATAAACGTAATGTTTATCAGTTTTAATTATCAATCTGTCATGTTAGAGAAACTATGAAGTTATATCAGCGTAATGGGAATTTAAAAAAAGTAAAAGAGTACCAAAAGATACAAAACTCTTTTAATCGAAATAATATAAAAGGATAATTAAAAGAAAATAATATATGAATTTAAAAAAAATGAAAAGAACATTTTTTCCACAGGTATGCGAGAATTGGTTGTTAACATATTCTATAGGCAATATAGTATTAGGAAGAAAGAAGGTATCGAAAAGGATTGGTGAGAACTTTTTGTCAGTATCACTTTATTAATTAAAAGAGTTGTGCAGTTTGTCTTTTATTGAACTGCTTATTACAACCTATTCCCCCCCCCCAATAATATGGGTTGTATGATTACTCGAAAAAACAAAAACAAATATAATATGCGGAAAATTTTACTATTAGGCTTTGCTCTTCTGAGTTTTCTTGTTAAGGCTCAGGAGGGAACAAAGCAATTAATGCCCAGTTCAACAGATAAATTACAAATACTAATGCCTACATACACTAATACTGAAAGTAGGATTTATATTTATTTGAATGCAGGCGAGAAGCTAAACTTGGGGATGAATGTAACCAGTTCAACTGCAAACTATCAGCTGTATGATCCTGCAGGAAATATTGTAATATCAGCAACTCCTACTCCAACTTCTGGAGCTGGTTATATTGACAATTATCAAGAAGCAGTTAATGGTCCGGAGGGTGTTTACTTAAATGGAACTCAAACCTCAAGTGATGATGGATATACACCTGTTGTATATACTGCAACAACTACGGGTAACCATTATATTGGTTTTAGTAGTTCAATATATCTTGATTATTTTGATGTTACAGTTACCGATGCCAGTGATAATGTTGTTGTAAATGCCGATCAACCCAATAAATCTGCTGGTAGAATATGGTCATATAAGTGGAACTTTAATACAACAAGTTATACTAAATATCCAGTAAATGCAGATTTTTACGTGTTTACTTCAGATGAGTTTGTAAATAAAGTAAAGTATAAAATGTATCCATACGTTTTTTCTTTTGCTGTAAACTCCTTTGGTATTGATGACAGTAAATCAAATCCAATTGAAAAAGCACAAAGTATTACAGGAAGTAAATCTAATATTGGAGAATATAAAATTTTCTTGAATGATCCTGATCATAATGCTTTTAATGGTACGTCATTACCTCCACCCATGGTTAAGGTTTGGTTAGAGGATACTAAAATTTATGATTATGATTATGACAGGGAACCACAATTATTAACTATAAATTCAGGAACTGTAACTCTTGAAAAGAATGGTGCAACTTGTTCTTATGGAAGTAAGACCTTATTTAAAATAGAAACTAATATTTCAGGATATACAACCATTCTGTTGGATTTAAATAATGATGGTGTTTATACGGCAGGTAGTTCTGATAGATATTTAAATGTAGATCTCAACGTTGGAACAAATTACGTGATATGGGATTTTAAAGATGATCTGGGCAATGATGTAAGTGATGGAGTTATTAATGCCTCAGCTACATTTTTAGGACGAGGACCTGCGCATTTTCCAATATATGATGTTGAGGCTTTGAGTGGAATAGAAACAGCTTCTGTCAGACCTTTTAATAAACTAGGACCTACACTATATTGGGATGACACAAAAATAGATGCCGCAAGTCAATGGGGAGATTCAAATGGAAAAATGGATGAAACGGTTGTGACTCAGTTAAAAATAAATGCTGGCATTGAACGAGTATGGACCTATTATGGTTCTAATGGAGGATATTACAATGGTAATAATAATACAATGAACTCCTGGTTTAATGCTATAGATCTAGGTATGCCAAGTATTCCAATTAATATCTCCACAAATAGTTCTAAATGTGAAAATGGTGACGTTCCTATTATTGCGGATATTTATAAAGAAACACCAATTAATACTAGTTTGAATTTTGAATCTTCAGATTTTGAGAATAAATTTTTCGATCTATCACAAGCTTTAGATAAAATCCAAATTCTTTCATTACCAGATGCTGCTTATGGAGTTTTACAATTATCCGGTGTTGACGTGTCTGTAAATGATGAGATTAGTAATTCAAATATCGCTAATTTAGTATTTATTCCTGCTACGGATTGGGGAGGTGAAGTTAGTTTTGAATATAATTCCAGTAATGGAACTTATTATTCTGATAATTCGGATTTTGTTTATATTACAGTTAATACAGATCCAACTATTTCAGATATAGCAGATCAATCTATATGTGCCAATGTAGATTTATCAGATTTGCCTTTTACTGTTGGCGATGAAGAAACAGATGTGGATGATATTGATGTAATAGCATATTCACATAATACAGATATTGTTTCAAATCAAAATATTACAGTTGGTGGTTCTGGAGCAAACCGAACGCTTTCTATTACACCTGTTACTGATGCAGCAGGTTCAGCTATTATTTATGTTAAGGCAAATGATGGATACACAGAAACTATTAAGAGTTTTACACTTTATGTTGGACCATCAATAGAGGTTATTGGAGATACAACTCTCTGTAGTGGAAATGATTTAAGTTTATCCGCAGAAGAAAATGGTGCCACGTATTTATGGGAAGATCCTACGGGTGTAACTTATACTACTCAGGACTTAAGTATAGCTAGTGCAAGCATCACATATGGAACTTATTCATTAACTGTTTCCAAAGATGGATGTACGCATTCAAATGATTTTGAGGTTTCACAATCTCCTTTGGTTACATTTACTGGTGAAACAAGTGCATGTGCAGGAGAAGAAATCTCATTGAGTGCAACAGAAACAGTTGCAACATCTTATACATGGACTAATGGTTCTTTATCTTATTATACAAAGGTATTGAATGATGATGTTAATACTTTGGTTTCAAGTAATTGGACTTTAAAGGTGACAAAAGAAGGATGTACAAATACTTCAGAACCTTTTGAAATATCAGCAAGTAATGCTCCAGCAGATAAAACGACAACAGGCAGTACTGTTGAAGCTGGTGAAAATGGATTTGTTACCATTACATCAAGTGAAAGTGATATAGTATATAAAGCATATATTGATGGAGCAGAAGTAGGTAGTGTAATTGGTGACGGAAATGATGTAAATATAAATATTACACCGAGTAAATTAGTAATTGGGACTAACACGGTTGAAGTGATTGCTAGTGATGGCGGTTGTGAAACATCTCTTTCTGATGTTACGATCACTGTTAATCAGCCAAAAATATCAGTTAATGATGTTTCTGTTAATGAAGGAAATTCAGGAACTAAGAATATGCAATTTACTGTATCTCTTAGTTATTATAGTCAGAGTAATATTACGGTAGATTATAGTACTCAGGATAATTCTGCACTAACATCAAATGGAGATTATGTTGCTTTAAATTCTGGAACTCTTTCTTTTGAATCAGGAGAAACTTCTAAAACAATAAGTGTCACTATTTATGGAGACAGAGAGGTTGAGGGGGATGAAGCTTTATTATTAAATTTATCCAATGCAATCAATGCATCAATTTTAGATGCTCAAGGTGTTGGAACAATAACTAATGATGACAACAATCCTGTACTGACAGCAACAGATAAAAGCGTATCCGAAGGAACAACAGCAGTAGAAACAGTAAGTGCTACAGATGCTGATGCTGGTGATAGTAAAACATTCTCAATCAGCGGAACGGATGCAGCATTCTTTAATATTGATTCTTCAACAGGCGAGTTGACCTTTAAAGTAGCCCCTGATTACGAGAATCCATCTGATTCAGATGAGGATAATGTTTATGAATTAGATGTCACAGTAACAGATGGCGGATCGAATACAGATACTAAATCTATTGAAGTTACAGTAACTGATGTAAATGACAATAGTCCGGTACTGACAGCTATAGATAAAAGTGTATCCGAAGGAACAACAGCCATAGAAACTGTAAGTGCTACAGATGCAGATGCAGGTGATAGCAAAACATTCTCAATCAGCGGAACAGACGCAGGTTACTTTACAATTGATTCTTCAACAGGCGAGTTAACTTTTAAAGTAGCTCCTGATTATGAGAATCCATCGGATGCTAATACAGATAATGTTTATGAATTAGATGTTACAGTAACAGATGGCGGATCGAATACTGATACTAAATCTATTGAAGTTACAGTAACTGATGCAAATGACAATAGTCCGGTACTTACAGCTACAGATAAAAGTGTATCCGAAGGAACAACAGCAGTAGAAACAGTAAGTGCCACAGATGGAGATGCTGGTGATAGCCAAACATTCTCAATCAGCGGAACAGATGCAGTATTCTTTAATATTGATTCTTCAACAGGAGTGTTAGCATTTAAAGTTGCTCCTGATTATGAGAATCCATATGATTCAGATGAGGATAATGTTTATGAATTAGATGTTACAGTAACAGATGGCGAATCGAATACAGATACTAAATCTATTGAAGTTACAGTAACTGATGCAAATGACAATAGTCCTGTACTGACAGCAACAGACAAAAGCGTATCAGAAGGATCAACAACAGTAGAAACTGTAAGTGCTACAGATGGAGATTCTGGTGATAGCCAAACATTCTCAATCAGCGGAACGGATGCAGTATTCTTTAATATTGATTCTTCGACAGGCGAGTTGACCTTTAAAGTAGCTCCTGATTATGAGAATCCATCGGATTCAGATGGGGATAATGTTTATGAATTAGATGTTACAGTAACTGATGGTGGATCAAATACGGATACTAAATCGATTGAAGTTACAGTAACTGATGCAAATGACAATAGTCCGGTACTGACAGCTACAGACAAAAGCGTATCAGAAGGAACAACAGCCGTAGAAACTGTAAGTGCTACAGATGGAGATTCTGGTGATAGCCAAACATTCTCGATAAGTGGAACGGATGCAGCATTCTTTAATATTGATTCTTCAACAGGCGAATTGACCTTTAAAGTAGCTCCTGATTATGAGAATCCATCGGATTCAGATGGGGATAATGTTTATGAATTAGATGTTACAGTAACCGATGGAGGATCAAATACGGATACTAAATCTATTGAAGTTACAGTAACTGATACGAATGACAATAGTCCGGTACTGACAGCAACAGATAAAAGTGTATCCGAAGGAACAACAGCAGTAGAAACTGTAAGTGCCACAGATGCTGATTCTGGTGATAGCCAAACATTCTCAATCAGCGGAACGGATGCAGCATTCTTTAATATTGATTCTTCAACAGGCGAGTTGACCTTTAAAGTAGCCCCTGATTACGAGAATCCATCTGATGCCAATGCAGATAATGTTTATGAACTAGATATTACAGTAACAGATGGCGGATCAAATACGGATACTAAATCTATTGAAGTTACAGTAACCGATGCAAATGACAATAGTCCGGTACTGACAGCTACAGATAAAAGTGTATCTGAAGGAACAACAGCAGTAGAAACTGTAAGTGCTACAGATGCTGATGCTGGTGATAGCCAAACATTCTCAATAAGTGGAACGGATGCAGCATTCTTTAATATTGATTCTTCAACAGGCGAGTTAACTTTTAAAGTAGCTCCTGATTACGAGAATCCATCTGATTCAGATGAGAATAATGTTTATGAACTAGATGTTACAGTAACTGATGGTGGATCAAATACAGATACTAAATCTATTGAAGTTACAGTAACTGATGCAAATGACAATAGTCCGGTACTGACAGCTACAGATAAAAGTGTATCCGAAGGAACAACAGCAGTAGAAACAGTAAGTGCTACAGATGCTGATGCTGGTGATAGCCAAACATTCTCAATCAGCGGAACGGATGCAGCATTCTTTACAATTGATGCCTCAACAGGCGAGTTAACTTTTAAAGTAGCCCCTGATTATGAGAATCCATCGGATTCAGATGAGGATAATGTTTATGAACTAGATGTTACAGTAACAGATAGTGGATCAAATACAGATACTAAATCTATTGAAGTTACAGTAACTGATGCAAATGACAATAGTCCGGTACTGACAGCTACAGATAAAAGCGTATCCGAAGGAACAACAGCAATAGAAACAGTAAGTGCCACAGATGGAGATGCTGGTGATAGCCAAACATTCTCAATCAGCGGAACGGATGCAGCATTCTTTAATATTGATTCTTCAACAGGCGAGTTGACTTTTAAAGTAGCCCCTGATTACGAGAATCCATCTGATACCAATGCGGATAATGTTTTTGAACTAGATGTAACAGTAACCGATATCGGATCAAATACAGATACTAAATCTATTGAAGTTACAGTAACTGATGTAAATGACAATAGTCCGGTACTTACAGCTACAGATAAAAGTGTATCCGAAGGAACAACAGCCGTAGAAACAGTAAGTGCTACAGATGCAGATGCTGGTGATAGCCAAACATTCTCAATCAGCGGAACGGATGCAGCATTCTTTAATATTGATTCTTCAACAGGCGAGTTGACCTTTAAAGTAGCCCCTGATTACGAGAATCCATCTGATGCCAATGCAGATAATGTTTATGAACTAGATATTACAGTAACCGATGGTGGATCAAATACGGATACTAAATCTATTGAAGTCACAGTAACTGATGCGAATGACAATAGTCCGGTACTGACAGCAACAGATAAAAGTGTATCTGAAGGAACAACAGCAGTAGAAACAGTAAGTGCTACAGATGCAGATGCTGGTGATAGCCAAACATTCTCAATCAGCGGAACGGATGCAGCATTCTTTAATATTGATTCTTCAACAGGCGAGTTGACCTTTAAAGTAGCCCCTGATTACGAGAATCCATCGGATGCTAATACAGATAATGTTTTTGAACTAGATGTTACAGTAACCGATGGTGGATCAAATACTGATACTAAATCTATTGAAGTCACAGTAACAGATGCGAATGACAATAGTCCTGTACTGACAGCAACAGATAAAAGTGTATCTGAAGGAACAACAACTGTAGAAACAGTAAGTGCTACAGATGCAGATACTGGTGATAGCCAAACATTCTCAATCAGCGGAACGGATGCAGCATTCTTTAATATTGATTCTTCAACAGGCGAGTTGACCTTTAAAGTAGCCCCTGATTACGAGAATCCATCTGATGCCAATGCAGATAATGTTTATGAACTAGATGTTACAGTAACCGATGGCGGATCAAATACGGATACTAAATCTATTGAAGTCACAGTAACAGATGCCAATGACAATAGTCCTGTACTAACAGCAACAGATAAAAGTGTATCCGAAGGAACAACAGCAGTAGAAACTGTAAGTGCCACAGATGCTGATTCTGGTGATAGCCAAACATTCTCAATAAGTGGAACGGATGCAGCATTCTTTAGTATTGATGCCTCAACAGGCGAGTTGACCTTTAAAGTAGCTCCTGATTATGAGGATCCATCGGATTCAGATGAGGATAATGTTTATGAATTAGATGTTACAGTAACCGATGGTGCATCAAATACGGATACCAAGACAGTTGAAATAACAGTCGCCAACGTTAATGATAGTCAGCCAATAGCAATTGCAGATGCTATTGATACAGATAAAAATGTTGAGACTGTAATAGATATATTAAGTAATGATACAGGATTAGAGGATGGCAACCTTGTAGTAACCATTCCAATTCAACCAACTAATGGAGTTGTTGTTGTAAATGGAGATAACACCATTACTGTAACACCAAACGAAGGATATGTAGGAGATATTACATTTGACTACCAGGTTTGTGATGGTGAGGAGGATTGTTCAACAACGACAGTTACTGTAACTGTTGAGGAAACAGATAATGATGGTGACGGTATTTCAAATTCAGATGAAGGTAACGGAGATTCGGATGGAGATGGTATTTTAGATAAAGATGATTCAGATTCTGATAATGACGGCATCCCTGATGTTGAAGAGGGAAGTGAAGATTCAGATGGGGATGGAATTCCTGATTATCAGGATACAGATTCTGACAATGACGGTATTCCTGATTCGGAAGAAGGAAATGTTGATTCGGATGGCGATGGTGTAGCTGATTACCAGGATACGGATTCTGATAATGACGGCATATCTGATGCAGATGAAAATGATGGCTCATATGATAACGATGGCGATGGAATTTCAAATGCAGATGAAGGTGAAGGCGATACTGACGGTGATGGTATTTTGGATAAAGATGATACAGACTCAGATAATGATGGTATTCCGGATTCAGTAGAATGGACTGACGATGCAGATGGCGATGGAATTCCAAACTATAAGGATTCAGACTCAGATGGTGATGGAATAGCAGATGTTATTGAAGGATCAGATGACCTTGATGGCGATGGTGATGGAAATTATCTTGACCTTGATTCTGATGATGATGGTATTCCTGACGCAGAGGAAGGTAATGTTGATTCTGATCATGATGGAATATTTGATTACCAGGATACAGATTCTGATAACGATGGAATTTTAGATGAGATTGAAGGAAACATTGACTCTGATAATGACGGAACTCCGGATTATACTGATACCGATTCTGATAACGACGGAATTGATGATGCGGTAGAAGGAGATTCTGATATTGATAATGATGGAAATGGTAACTATAGAGATACAGATTCAGACGATGATGGTATCCTTGATTCAGAAGAAGGGAATGTAGATACTGATAATGATGGAACACCAGACTATCAGGATCTGGATTCGGATGATGATGGAGTAATGGATAGTGAAGAAAGCGCAGGTGATTGTGATAATGATGGAACGCCGGATAGATTAGATCAGGATAAATGTTATGGTGAAGATGAATTGATTTTGTACGAAGGATTTTCTCCAAATAATGATGGTGATAACGACACTTATAATATTCCATGGTTAACTCAATTTACAAAAGTAAGTATCGAGATTTTTAACAGATGGGGTAATGTAGTGTATAAACAATCTAAATATGAAAACAACTGGAATGGAGAATCAAATGTTGGATTCAGCATTGGCGAAGAACTTCCTGTTGGTACATATTATTACATCATTCAAGTTCATGATATCAATAAAAAATTCACTGGATATATTTATTTAAACCGATAAAGGATTTTGATTAGAGGAAGTGAGACGATGTAAAGTCTCCTTTCTCTAATCTTAAAAACAATAATTTTAAAGTAATGCAGAAATTATTTTCAATTATATCAATCAAAAAACTGCTGATAGGATTAATCTTATTATTGGGGATATCTCAAATTGATCTTAAAGCACAGCAGGAACCATTGTATACTCAATATATGTTCAATACAGTTTCGGTTAACCCTGCTTATGCCGGAACACGAAATGCAATGAATATTCTTTTGTTGTCACGCATACAATGGGCAGGTTTGGATGGTGCTCCTCGCACATATAACCTTACAATGCATACTCCATTGAATAACTATAAAATGGGCTTAGGATTTTCAATAGTGAAAGATACTTACGGACCAGTTGATAATACATATTTCAATTTTAATTATGCTTATAGAATAAATGTGTCTGAAAAGACAATCTTATCTATGGGAATAAAAGGTGGTGTTTACAATTATTATGTAGGTTTAAATGATGTGTCGGTACAAAATAGCGATGCTTCATTTAGTGGTAACTATGAAAAGAAAGTACAGCCTAATGCAGGTATGGGACTTTATTTATATAGTAATAAATGGTATGCAGGATTTTCTATTCCAAAACTGATTCAATCAGAATTAACAGGTGAACAGGTAACTACCAGTAGCGTATTAGACTTAAAACGTCATTATTTTTTAATGGCAGGATATGTTTTTGATTTAAATAGCGATCTGAAATTTAAACCCTCATTTATTAATAAAGTTGTTGAAGGTGCTCCTCCATCAACAGATATTACTGGGCAGTTTTTGTATAAGAATGCTTATTGGTTTGGGGCAACATACCGTTTGGGTGATGCAGTGGCTCTTCTTGCCAATATTCAGCTCAATAAGCAATTAATGGTTGGATATTCATATGATTTCTCAGTCTCAAATCTGGCATCTTATAATAATGGATCTCATGAGATTATCATTAGTTATGATTTTGATGGATTCATTAAGAATAAGGTGATTTCGCCTAGATATTTTTAATTTTTGAGGTTAGTGAATAAAGAAAAGAAAGAAATGAGAAGATATTCAATACTTATAATATTATCCTTGAGTTTAATATTAAACATTAATGCTCAAACCTATAAAAATAAGCTGGATAGTTTAGTGGCTACTTACAGGGTGAATCAGGCCAATAAATCATTTGATAATTTGGCATACATCAAGGCCATAAAAAAGTATGAAAAACTGAATGAAGCCAGTCAATTATCTGATTCAATTAAAGGTCAGCTGGGTATTGCCTATTTAAAAGTGAGTGAAACGGTAAAAAGTGAAAATACTTTCGCATCAGTATCAATGGATCATTTAAATAACGATCAGTTGTTTATGTATGCGCAATCGCTTAAATACAATGGGAAATATGCAGAGGCCGACCGAGTAATTGCAATCTATAAGGAACGAAATCCAGAGGATGGAAGAGCTTCAGAATTATTAAATTCTTTACCTAAGATAGAAAAGATTTTAGCTGAAGAAAGATATTTAATTGATGAAGTAGATTTTAATTCAGAACAGTCAGATTTTGGTCCTGTAGTTTACGATGGTGATATCTATTTTGTATCTGCACGAGATTTAGATTATATCATTAAAAGAGAATATGCATGGAAAGAAGCTCCGTATTTGAATGTTTTAAAAACTTCAGAAAAGGAGGGATTATTTTCTAATCCTAAATTATTTTCAACAGAGATGCGTAGCATGTTTCATGATGGACCAATATATTTTAGTAAGGATGGGAATGAAGTGTTTATTACCAGAAATATCAACAGCGACTTTATAGATGTGAACTTAAAAAAGAAAAAGGGTTATAATAATCTGATTATTTTAAAATCAGTAAAGCAAGCTGATGGATCATGGTCAAAACCTGAAGAGCTTCCATTTAATAGTAGCGAGTATTCTTGCGGTCATGCATGTTTGTCTCCAGATGGAAAACGCCTTTACTTTACATCAAATATGCCTGGAAGCATTGGTGGTACAGATATCTATTATTCTGATAGAGATGGTGATTCGTGGAGTGCTCCGGTTAATCTTGGTAAAGATATCAATACAGAAGGAGATGAAATGTTTCCTTTTGTCCATGAAAATGGACGATTGTATTTTGCTTCCAATGGTCATGTAGGTGTTGGTGGATTAGATATCTTCATTGCAGAGAAAAAGGAACAAGGGTATCAGGTTAAGAACATGGGGTATCCTGTAAATACCGAAAAAGATGATTTCGGCGTGTATTTGGATGCAGAAGGAAAACATGGTTATCTTTCTTCAAATCGCGATGGAGGTAAAGGAGATGATGATATTTATCGATTTACTGTATTGAAAGATGTATTGTTTCAAAAAGGATTAATGGGTAAACTCATTAATAAAAATACAAAAGCAGTTATTTCTAATGGTCCGGTTAAATTCAAAGATTTAAAAGGAGGTATAGTGGCTCAGGTAAATTCTGATAAAGAGGGTGTAATTAAAGCAGCATTTGACGATCAGGAGGCTCTTGTTGTGGAAGTTGATCTCCCTGAGTTTTTCCCATATCAGGAAACTATTCAATTGTCAGATGCAACTAAAGAATTTAGAATAGAGCTAACCCCACGTCCATCTTGGGGAATATTTGGTAGTGTTTATTTGTTACCGGATATGAAAGCTATTCCAGAAGTAACCTTGCAAGTAGAACCTGTTGATGCCGATGCTTATTCAGTGGTAAGTGGAACTGATGGACAATTTAAGGCAGAGCTAAAACCAGAAACTGATTATAGTTTGGTGTTTACTAAAAAAGGATACTTTACAAAGCGTACTCAATATTCAACAGTTAACAGAGATTCAGGTTATGTAAATGTGAATGAATTTTTGGAGCTTGAAATGCAAAAGGCTGAAGTAGGCGCAAGTATAGAAATTGAGATTTTATATGACTTAGGTAAGTGGAATATCAGGGAAGATGCCGCAACAGAGTTAGATGATATGATTCAGTTTTTAAAGGATAATCCAACGGTTAAAATAGAACTAGGTTCTCATACTGATTCTCGTGGATCAGCACAATTTAATCAGCGCTTATCTCAAAAACGTGCAGAATCTGCAGTAACATATATGGTAGATAGAGGAATTGATAATAATCGTGTTGTAGCAAAAGGTTATGGTGAAACACGCTTGAAAAATAAATGTGCAGATGGAGTTGATTGCTCAGAAGCAGAACATCAGGCAAACAGAAGAAGTGAAGTTACCATTATTGAAATGTAATATATACAAGCATCATATCAGAGAAAAAGGAGTCGTAAGGCTCCTTTTTTTGTAATTATTCGATTAACAGCTCCTCAAAAATCCTGAAAAACTCTGATATATGATATCCATCCATTAATCCGTGATGTGCTTCAACAGAAACAGGTAGAAACTTCTCTCCATCTTTTTCAAAAAACTTTCCAAATGAAATTCTGGGAACAGAATCAGTTCCATCTAAATTTGAGGGGTGTATAATTTGAGTAAAACTTACCCACGGAATTGTAGTGTATCTTATATACTCCACATTGTTTTTTCCCGGATCTAATCTCAATCCGGTTGAATTCTTTACTGCTTCAATTTCATTTTGTAATCTGTAGTTGAAAACATCAAAATCTTCATCGTATTCGATGTACGAAAAGGCAAAAGTATGATCATCTCTGGCAATGGTTGATCCTGCATGACTTTGATCTAGTTGGTAAACTTTTTTGTCAATGATTCTTAGTTTAAATTCAGCAATGGAGTTTGCTGCCACAATTGATTTATGAAAATACCAGGCGAAAAAGGAAATGTTGTTCTCTTTGGCTATTTTATAGGCTTTGGTACAATTAATATTTGCAGTAAAACCAAAATAAGGATTATCAAATTTTGAGAAGAATTCATAATGCTCTTTTCTGTTCCACTTCTCAATGTTTATTTTTTTCATTTGCTGTTTCTGTGACCTGATTATATGGTGAAAAGTAACAAAAGTGGCTAAAATATAGAAAAGAGAAAAGCCTTTTGTTTCTTAAATCATAAATATTATGGAATAAGAAACAAAAAGCTTTCTGACGATTTTTTTTAATATTAATAAGTTCTATAATTGTTTTAGTGCAGAAATTAAATCCTTAGGTTCAGCACGGTTTCTGTAGTCCGGATCAAGAAAAGCGTATTTTATTACTTTATCTGTACCTATAATGTAAGTTGCAGCTAATGGTAATTGAGCAGAATTATTTCCGTTGTATTTACTTAAACCAAAACTCTGTTCGTATGCATCCGCAACTTCGTTTGTTAGCTTAAAAACAATGTTGTATTGATGTGCAACTTTGTTATCAATATCACTCAATACATCAAACTTCAGAGCATGTTTATCTTGTGTTGATAAGGTACTGTCAGGTAACTCAGGTGTTAATGCGATTAGATTAGCATTATATTTCTTAAACTCAGGTAAAGACTCTTGCATGTGATTAAGTGTCAGATTGCAATAAGGACACCATCCACCTCGATACCACATTAAAATAACAGGTCCATCTTTTAGTTTGTCATACAAAGTAATATCCTGATGCAGTGGATTTTTTAATGTGAAATTAATTGCCGTATCACCTACTTGTAATGCGTTTTCAACAACCTTGTCATTAATTACAGATTGAATACCTTCTGCATAAATTTTCTTTTTGTAATCAGAAGCTGTTGCAGAGAATGCTTCTTTTCGCTTATTTAAATCATTGGCAAGTGTAGTTTCTTCCGTAGTAATATTATTTTCTTTAGTTTCTTTTTTCTCTTTGTTTGAAGTTGAGCAGCTTATTAGTATGCCCATCAAAAGGATGTAATAAAGTTTTGTCATATTCAGAATATCTTGTTTTTTGAAATTTATATAGTAATTACTTTTTCGTTGTTTTGCAGATATTGGGTAAAAGGTTCCCCCATGTATCTCATGTTAATACCTAAACCTTCCAGCTTTTGGGTAACACCAAACTTCTCGCTACAAGCAAGGCAGCCTTCTATTGTTACTCCGGAATCAAACATTTTCTTTATTTCATTCTGAACATCATTGTCCTCAGCTGCAAGTTGTGCAGAAGCTCCCCAGATAATAACGTTGACTTCTTCCCACCAACCGCGAATTATTGAGTTAGATGAATACATTGCAATCATGTTTATAAAGGTGTCTTTATTATCGGTTGTCCAGAGTATATTAAGTTTTTTCATATGATGTTAATTTGATTTTTATGGCCATATGGAACTCACCAAAAGATATTATTCACAAATAGTTCAAATTTAATGAGCATTAATGAATACTTCGTATTTCATCTTCATGATTTATAACTCTTTATTATGGCTCGTTTCATTTTAAAGGATTTAGTGATATATGGATGAATTTTATTGAATTAACAGAATAAAGCGATAGTAGTTGCATAATATTCTGTTAATTAAGCATAAAAGAATTTGTTTTATATTTTTTATGAAGGAAAAAGAAAACGATTCATATTCTTTTTCCACATTTGCAAAAAAAAACATGCGTATAGAAAAGGTTAAAGGACATATGGCTATGATTGTTGCCAATATGGCTTGGGGATTAATGAGCCCGTTTGTTAAAACCGTTGTACTAAATACAAATATTAATGCCTGGTCCATTGTTGCGTTTAGGGTAATTGGTGCAGCATTAGCCTTTTGGACTGCCTCTATCTTTGTACCCAAAGAAAAAGTTCCTTTCAAAGATCTAATGTGGCTGGTTTTGGCTGCGCTGTTTGGGATCATTTTTAACCAAGGAGTTTTTGTTTTAGGCGTTTCTTATACATCTCCTATTAACGCATCAATAGTAACAACTACATTGCCCATTATAGCTATGATTATTGCTGCTTTTTATTTAAGAGAACCAATAACATGGAAAAAAATGGCAGGTATTGTTGTTGGAGCCTCCGGGGCCATTATAATTATTCTGAATAGTTCTTCAGCAAAAGCC
This sequence comes from uncultured Saccharicrinis sp., assembly GCA_963666825.2. GTDB lineage: Bacteria > Bacteroidota > Bacteroidia > Bacteroidales > Marinilabiliaceae > Saccharicrinis. Next base: position 6,003,302 of record OY763044.2, read on the forward strand.
GGAGAAGATATTGGAATGACTGGGATATTGCTTTGTTTTATGGCTCAGTTGAGTTATGCAATTTATTTTGTATTCTTTAAAAATATTATCAGTCGCTATAGTCCTATAACATTAATGAAATGGATGTTTTTATTTAGTGCAATGATCTATTTGCCACTGACCTGGTCGCAAATTTCGACTCTTGATTATCAAAATATGCCGTCTTCTATTATTGGTGAATTGGCTTTTATCGTTTTAGGATCTACGTTTTTATCATACATGATGATTCCTATTGCTCAGAAATATCTTCGACCTACTGTTGCTACAATGTATAATAACGTACAGCCAATTGTTGCTGCAATTGCTGCTGTTGTTCTTCAAATAGATAATTTTGGATGGTTTAAGGTGATGGCAATACTATTGGTGTTTTGTGGTGTATATCTTGTTACCACAAGTAAATCAAAAGAAGAGGTAGAAGATTAGAAATTGATCTTAATTAATAAGATGAAAAGCAAGCAGGTAACTCATAGATCCAAGTTCCTGCTCTATATCTTATTAAACCTATAATATACTTATAGATTCAAAATTCAGATGATGCATAACTTCTCTCAAAACAAGAAGTGTAGCAAAATCGTCTTTGGTAATTTCTATATCCATCAATGTACTCGGAGTACCCATTACAATGCGAGCATAATTGTTGAATAAATCTTCTATGGTTTTACGAGAATGTTCTCCTTGTAGAAGTCCGTTTTTAGACAAAACATCAGCAATTGATTTACTTTTAGATTCAAGAGTTTCCTGATGATTAATAAATTCTTTGTTGCTCATTAAATGATCCTCAATATAATTAATAGCATATTCCGTTTCTGCTTCTGTTAGCATTGAAGATTTAAAGAATTTTGAGGAAATAGCTTCATAGCCTAAGGGTAATTCAATTACTTTTTGTAACGCATCCTCTTTTTTATATTCAAAACTTAGCGATTGTTTATCAATGTTTAATACTCTTGTATTTATTGACTGCTTATCTTTTAAATTGTCCATATTATTTAAAATATATACTTCTACTTGTTATTGTATCTCTGGTATAACAAGCAGAAGTTCATAATTACTTACAATAATATTACATTTCTTTAACTATTGCAGCAAATCCACCACCTTTAGCCATTTTAATTTTTAAAGAATCTGAATTTTTAATTTCAACTTCATTACGTACTGCATGAGTAGGATTTTCATTGGCATCGTCAGCATCTTGAAAGATGATAACTTTATAATTACCTTCTTCTAAAAAGGATAAATCAATATCTAAATTACGTTCTTCAGAATTTGTCATTCCCCCAATAAACCATTTATCACCAGATTTACGTGCTACTGTAATATATTCCCCAACTGAGGCATTCAAAACTTTTGTATCATCCCAGGTTGTAGGAACAGCCTTTAAAAATTCCTGACCAATTCCGGTATTGTAGTTATCCGGTGAATCACAAAATACAGTTAACGCACTTTCAAATACCACAGGCATTGCTAATTGGTGGCATCTGGTGGATTGAACCATTGGGCAATGATCTTTTGATTCGCTTTCAAGTACAAAATTCTCTGGTTTTACGTTTCTAAATGCGACAGGAGTATAGTCCATTTCTCCCAACAATCCACGGGTAAATGGTAAAGTAACATTATGCTCCGGAGTTACTCGGTTACTCCACTTTGAGTACTCGTTACCCATAACACCTTCACGTGTAATTAAATTTGGATAGGTACGACTGAATCCTGTTGGTTTATAAGCTCCATGAAAATCAATAATTAAATGATGTTCGGCTGCTTTTTTAACAACATCATGATAAAAGTTTACCATCTCCTGATCCTGTCTGTCCATAAAGTCAATTTTCACACCTGAAACACCCCATTTTTCATAAAGAGGGAAGGCTTCATTCATTTGTTTTTGAATATGTTTCCAGTGAGACCAAACAATAATCTTAACATTTTTAGAATGAGCATATTTAACTAACTCTTCAATGTTAATTCCATCAATACATGTGGTGATATCCACTTCTGGATTATAATCACCATCAGCTGCAAACGGTTCTCCATACCATTGCCAATCTACAATCTGGTATTCCCAGCCCATTTCAGATGCAAAATCAATAAAGTACTTCATGGTTTCCTGATTTGGCCCCAGTTCAAAACCAGCTTTTGGAGCATATTTGTTACTCCACCACCAGTCCCATGCCGAAGCTCCCGGTTGAATCCATGATGCATCCTCGATAGCTAACGGATCATTTAAATTTGAAATGATGTCAGATTCAATTAAATCACCTACATCTTTTGCCAACATAATCACTCTCCATGGAGAAACCGCGGGTGTTAATCTTTTAACCGCAATAAGTGTATCGCTTGGAAGAGGAGCTAATTCTGTAACTACAGTAGAGCTGGTTGTGTCAACTCTTTTCAAAAAAGCACCCGACCAGTCTGTAAGGTTGGCTTCCGTAATAGCAGCATAACCTTTGTTGTCAAGCTGCACCAATAAAGGCATCCCGATAAATTGATTCGGTTTAATATCCGACAACTTTACATTTAAAAATTCCTGTTCCTGAGATGATTTGTAAGTTTTATAATTGGCCCTCCAAACCTTGTAATCCTTATTAAAAGCAAACTCTGTTTTTTCCTTGGCAATTTCTAGTTCAGTTATCGTATTTTGTTCCGGAAATCCGTATCTAATTCCAATTCCATCATTATATGTTCTTATGTATAGATCAACAATGGTATTCTGGTTTCTTTCTTTAAGTTGTAACTGTAATTCATTATAATGATTAGTTACTTCTTTTCGTTTACCCCAAACACGAGTCCACGATTCATTAACTGTTAAGATATTTGATTTTAAAATTTCAAATTCTTTTAGCTTAGTTGCATCATTGATTTCAATGTTGATTTTTGAATTTTTAATAATGGTGTCCTGATTAAAAACTACAGAATATTGTAATTCATTTTTAGCATCAACAATTGTTTCAATACTATTATCAGGGGAGGTAACTGTAGTTTGTTTTTTAGTGGAACACGATGACAGAATCAAAGTTGCACTCAGCAATGTGTAGATGAATTTCATAGAGATTTAATGATTAATATTTTAAGATATGATTGAAATTAATTTCGTATTAGAGTAAAACAGAACTAAAACACAAGAGTTCTAATTTATCAAGTCTCTAAGATAATATCTTTTAATTTTTTAAAGTGATATTTTGATATCATACAGAAATGAAATCTGATCAACTTTTTATTCTGACGTATATGTGGATTTATTGAGCAAAATGGTAGGATATTTATTGTTTAATGTGATAGTCTATAGGCTTTTTGAAAGAAAATAACTCTGGCCAAAACTTTAATTCCATTGTATCTTTATATACAAAACAAAAAAATAAAAGTCATGAATAAAAGAGTACTGATAACAGGAGCAAGTGGAGGATTTGGCTTTTTGATATGTAAAGAGCTAAGAGCAAAAGGTTATGAAGTAGCTGGTACCACAAGAAATTTGAAAGGAAAAAATGAAGTTGTAAACAATGACCTTATGCGCCTGGGAGTTCATCTGATTGAAATGGATGTTACCAATGAAGAAAGTGTGAATAGTGGTGTTAACAGGGCTATTGAAGAATTGAATGGCTTAGATGTATTGATTAATAATGCAGGTGTTGGTGCTTTGGGAATGCAGGAGCATTTTACACCTGAAGATATGCAAAAAGTATTTGATATAAATGTTTTTGGAGTTCAGCGGGTAACAAGAGCTGCATTACCATATCTTCGTGAACAAGGGAAAGGAACCTTAATGTTTATTTCCAGTTTATTAGGTCGTGTGGCAATGCCATTCTATGGTATATATAATGCTTCAAAATGGGCTTTAGAGGCTATGGCCGAAAATTACAGAGTAGAGTTATCTCGTTTTGGTATTGAATGCTGCATTGTTGAACCAGGTGGTTTTCCTACAGCCTTTGTTGAGAATCTGGTTAAACCTCATGATCATAGTCGAAATAAATCTTATGGTACATTTATGAGATCAGTAAATGCAACCATTGAAGGATTCCAGGATGCAATGTCTCATTATGAGGAGCAACGCCCAGAAAATGTGGCTTTAGCCGTTGTTGCTTTAATTGGTATGCGTCATGGAACTAAACCATTCCGTAAAGTAGTAGATTATATGGGTATGGGAAGTTATGTTGAAGATTATAATGATAAACTTGAAAAGATTACATATTCATTATATTCAGCATTCGGTAATGAAGGTATGTTGAGTGTAAATCAACCATTAGTTAAAGAACATTTGTAAGGAGGACCCTCTTAATTTACTCATGAGCTGAGAGACAGATTTAAAGTTTACTTATTTTAACCACCAAGACACTAAGAACAAAAAGAATAATACAAAAAAGCTTAGAGTCTTGGTGTCCTAGTGGTAAAAAATTAAGTTTCTTTTATCTTGTTACTCCCTATTCACAAATCATTACTAAAAATAGCGTGTAACTGATTTGATGATTGAAAAAAGGTAATTAAGGTTATTCTAATGATTTATTGATCTATTTTGCCTCCATTAAGTTCATATGCCTTGTTGGCAAACTGTTTTCCTAAGTCAATAAAACCGGGACTGTCATAATGCCATTTATCAGAATACTTATAGTATCGGGTAGTTCTTACAATACCAGCCATGGCATCTGTTTTTGCAAACTTTTCTTCAGCATACTGAACCAATTCGCCCCAATCCCAAACTTTTCCATCAGCATCATTCCATGAATCTGAAATCTTACCAATAACAACAGGAAGATCATCCACTCTTAAACTTGCTCTTAATAAATTCATTAATCGTTTAAGGTTGTAATAATATCTTTGGCCGGTTTCTTCAGAGTGGGCATCCGATTCCCCCTGCATCCAAACAATACCCATAGGAACCAAAACATCCTCTTTTCCATCGTTATTAATATCGTTAAAACTAAAAGCATTGCGTAACGTAGTTAAGCAATGGTCATACTGATTTACACCTGTTTTTCCAACAAAGTCAGGTTCCCAACATCCGGCTCTGCTCCCAACAAGAGTATCAATTGCAGTTCCCCCTCTGGAGTATTTGATAATGGCAATTTTATCATTAGGATAAAGTTTCTGAATTTGTTGAGCAAAAGATAGTTCTACACCAAAGCGATCAGAAAGCTTATTTTGTTTGCCGTCAGAAGTAAACCCAACGCCATGCCCTGGTTTTAGTTGTTCCCAGATACCCATACCTCCATCAGTTGTATTGTCATCGGCTGCTGAATTACCATGGAAAATCCAGATATCTTTCTGTGTTTTAGATAAGTCTTTAGGTAAATCTTTTACGTAACCATAGCCATCCATATTAGACTGACCAGCCAATAAAAATACTTTAATGGTATCTTTTTTTGATTTTTGAGCAATTGAAATTGTAGGTATAATTATTAAGGATAGCAGTAATAATTTAAATGTTTTAAAATTCATGATATTGGTTTTGATTATAATGATACATTTTGAGGATTTAAAAGTAGTATTTTTCCAGAAGTCGTTAAATAATCTTTTAATGTAAATTATAGATTGATATAAAATAAAGGGGTAATGGTTCATTTTAAATAGAATTATTTAAAAAAGCATTTTGGTTTTAAGCCTTGTAAGCTTTTTTTCTATTTTTGCTGACTCTAAATGTTTTGAATGATCAATTTGAAAGCTCTAATTCTCTCTTTAGTTTTTTTGATTCAGGTATTGGTTTGTCTGGCTCAAACTGACTCTGATTCTAAGGATAAATCAGATACGCATACTTATATTACTGCCAGAGTTAATGAAGGATTGGTTATTCCCCACCATAATTCAATGACCTATTTAATTGAGGACTTTTCCAAAGGTTTTGAGATTACTGTAGGTAGAAGATTTTATAATCAGAAACATTGGTCCAGCTTATTTAATTATCCCGAATTAGGTTTTGGTTTTCACTATGGTACCTTAGGTAATGATGATATATTTGGTAAAGGAATCGCACTGTTTCATTACGTGAACTATACGATTTATCGTTCTTCAAAATTTTCTGTTCAAAATAAAGTAGCTGCAGGATTAGGTGTAATAACAAAGCCTTTTGACAGTGAAACAAATATCTATAACGATGTAACCGGGTCTTATCTTAATGTATTTATAAGTCTGGGGATTAATGCTGATTATAGAATTTCTGATCACTTTTCAATATCACTTTCAACTGATGTGGATCATATGTCAAATGGTGCATATAAACGACCCAATAGTGGTATCAATGTTTTAAATGCCAGTTTAGGTGCTAAATATCACTTTAACACAAATGAAACTCCTGTTTATACAAGGCTAAGACCAGAGAAAGTGAATCAACATTACTTACAAGTAACTGGAAATGTTGGACCAAGTCAGTGTGCTCCCTTTGATTCACACCATTACTGGAATGGAAGTTTAAATGTATGTTACCTTTATCGCTTTAATACTAAAAAGGCCATAGGTATTGGTTTTGAACAGTTTTATTCCGAAGCTGCTCCATATATTTGGACAGATTACGATCATAGATATATTGAACAAACATTTAAAACCAAGGATTATCTTTTTAATTCCGTATTTGCGGCATATGAAGTTTATCTTGGGAAATCAACAATATTCATGAATTTGGGAGCCTATTTGTCAACAGGAACAAAGCCATTACAGCCGATTTATCCGCGTATTGGTGTTAGACACCAGATATCAAAACATCTATTAGCCAGTTTTGGAATAAAAGCTGCTTTTGTAAGATCTGAATTCCTGGAATTTGGTATAGGATATAAGTTTAATCTGACTAAAAGAAATTTAAATCAATAAACAATTTAACAAGAACAACTTATGAGAACTGCTATATTATTATTTCTTGTTTTATGTTTTACTTCGTGTGAGTACATTAATAGCTTAACCGAAGAAAGTGATGAGGTTACTCAGGAAATCAACTGTGGAAGTATTAAATATATCATTGTTAATTCTGCTTGTAAATTAGAGTTGTTACCAACAATATCAGATACGGTTACCGTTGTTGGTTATGAACATTTGGTAGATGGATTGCAGCTTAAAACTAGCACGGATACATTAGTGATTGAACATAAAAAGGAAGCATATTTACATCAAAGTGATTTAATTACGCTACGTATTCCTGCTAATAATCTTCATATATTAAGAACATTTGCAGTTTGTGAAATAGAAACAGAGGGAACAATAACGCCAAGCAATTTTCAAATTGTAATCAATGGAGTTGGTAAATTTACCAGTGCAAATCTGAGTGTTGAGAGTACATATTTTATGCTTCATGTGTATGGGACTGGTAATATAGGTAATTACCAGGTCGATGGAAGCTCAAAGAGTGCTTCTTTTTTGTTGGAGGGTTGTGTTAATATCGATGCAAGTAACTTTCAGTGTGATAATATTAAAGTAAACCACAGATCTATTAAAGATTGTTATGTTTGTTCTTCCAATAGCTTAAATGTATCTATATACTCTACTGGAAATACTTATTATTCGGGTAATCCGGAACTGACTTTTACTCATTATGATATTCCATATTTTTCATCAACAGGTCAGGTGGTTCAGGTGAATGAGTAGATGGATATTTTATTTCTTTGAATTAAGGATAGCTTGTGATTAGATAAAATTGAAAAAAAAATCCACTAGTCAATATAACCAGTGGATTGTTAATGAATTATGTCTTTTAGATATTATCTAGCTATCGGCTTATCTTTAATATCTTCGTAAAAATTTGCAAAGCTTACTTGCATATACGGAATTAGCCATAAATATCCAATTCCTAATGTTAGAGTACAAAGTATCGCCCAACCTATAAATCTTAATCCTAAACAGAAATATTTCCATTTGTATCCATACATCATTTCCTTACTCTTTTTTAAAGCATCCATAGCGCCAATGTTGTTATCTTCTGCCAAAATATAGAAAGCTTGTGAATAAGCAATTGCTGCAATGATTCCAGGAATAATTAATAATAACATCCATAGGAAAACAAATACTGCCATTAATATATAGGTGCCTAAAGCTGTACCAAAATTTTGAAAGCCGTCAAATAACTGTTCAAAACGGGCATCTTGTTTTCTTGAAATTGTTAATGAAAAAACTGCAATACCTAACATTAAAGGACCACCTAATATTAATGAAGCGATAGATCCTGCAAAAGGGATAACTTGAATACCACCCATTATTAGCATGTATACAAAAAAGACTCCTACGGCTAATCCCCATTTTCCTGATAGGGCTTCACGAGCTTGAGCAGTTAAATCTCTGTTTTCTTTTACCATTTTCTTTGATTTTAAGAGTTTTTAATAGGTTAATTGTTTAATTAGTCTTCCGTTTAATAGATTTTTTAACGAAAGAATTTAAATATGCGAATTTTATTTTAATAGACAAACCACTGATGGTAATTATATAGGCAATAATTAATAGTTTGTTTTGGTCTTGATTTTCGCAATCAACTACCTTTATTTACTTTTTGTTTTCTTTCTGAACTCAGCTGGAGAGATATTTACCGTTTTATGAAAAACATAACTGAATGACGAAAGGTTATTGTATCCACATCTGAAGGTTATTTCACTAATAGTAAGATCTGTTTGCAGAAGCAATTCCATAGCTCTTATAATTCTGGTTAATTTAACGTATTGCAGAAAAGAGGTATTTAGGTTATTCTGAAATAACCGTGATAAGGTGCGGGTACTGTAACTAAACTCCTCTGCAATAAAATCCAATGATAAAGGTTGATCAATGTTTCGATGAATATACTTTAAAATATTGCTTAAATTTTCATTTTTTGTGGTTGGAAGTGCAATAGGTAAAGGGATGTTGGCTGCCTCAGCTATAATATTATTCAAAGTAATAAGAAATTGATATTTAACAGAATCATCTTCTCTGATTTCACCTTTCCATGTTAATGTGTAGTTTATCATTTCAGCCAAAAGGTTTGTAACCGGATATATCCCTGCATTGGTTTCAAGACGTATATTGTCTGTTTGCAAATGTGTTGGAATATAGATGTTATGGACCATTTTTACTTTAGTTCTGAAGATGATATTATGCTCCAAGCCTGATGGAATCCATAAAAAGTGATTGGCCGGAACAAAAAAAGATTTTTTGGGCGTATTAAAAAACGCAGCACCACCTTCTAAATAGTACAATTGATGCTTATTGTGGCTATGCAAAGGAAATTTCTTTTCAATTCCCTCATGAACTACATAAAATACATCTTTATCAGAATTTACTTTATTCAGAAAGTTTGTTTTTGACATTTGATATAAGTTTTAATTAAATCCTCTTCTGAATGAATTATCTAATAGGAATCTTTTCACGATGTTTCATGGCTATTTAAGATTAATCATTAATCACCTTTTTCTCTGTTCCGTTTTCCCTATTCTATCCTATATAATTGGCCTAAATTACAAAATCATTGTCTTTATTTCTAAAAAAAGACTTATGTAAAAGTAAGATCTTTGCATTCAATATTTTTTTGTGAGTAAATAGAGTATCCTTAATGATTAATTAAGGAAGTGATAATAGGAAAAATTATAATGAATGAAGAACATTATTCTTACACTCTTTTTTTGTTGTGGATTTAGTTTATTGTATGCTCAGGAATCTGCCCATGATACTGTTTCAATAAATATGGAGCAAGCCTGGGAAAGATCTGATGCCTATAGTAAGGAAATAAAGCAAGCTCATATAAAGCAGCAAATAGGCAAGGAGAATACTTTAGATGCAAAGCAAAAGTGGGCACCCACAATTGAAGTAGAAGCAAGGTTTGGCAAACTTACCAATATTCCAATTTTTGTAGATGGAATAACTGAAGATCCCGAATATATCCCGCTATCAAATCATAATAGCTATGGGGCAGGAGTACATGCAAACTTTAATATTTATGATGGGGGTAAGGTTAAAAATGCAGTGAAAAAAGCAGAAAGTCAGGAGCTTTTACTTCAGTATGTTTGTCAGGCTACCTATTCTGAAATACATTATAAAGTTGCAGAGTATTATCTGGATATTCTGCGTTCAAAGGAGTTTGTTATGATTATTGAGAAGAATATTTTAAGAAATAATCAGCGATTAGATCAGGTAATAGAGTTGTATGAAAATGGAGTTGTATTAAAGAGTGATTTGCTAAGAGCACAGTTGCAACTTTCGCAACAGAAAATCAATCTGCACTCCATGAAAAACAATATTGAAATTGCAACTCAAAACTTAAATATGTTATTGGGTTTTGAAGATGATCAAACGTTAAATCTTTCCGACAGTATTAGATTTGATCTTTCGGAGTTAGATAAAATATATAGCGATTATGTGGTGTTGGCAATGCAACAATCTCCATTAAAAAAGATGGCAGAAACAGAAATCAAACTTTCAGAATTGCATCAAAGTGATATTCAGTCATTGACACTCCCAAAAATTTCGTTGTTTGGAGAATACAATTATTCATATCCTCAAAACAGATGGTATCCATATGAAGCCGCTCCATATATGTTAGGTATGGCCGGTGTTCGAATGTCATATAATATTTCATCATTGTATTTAAATAAACACAAAAAATCAGCAGCTAAACTTGATATACAGCAGCAAATTGTTGCAAAAGAAAATACTGAAGAAGCAATTAGGAATCGTATTAAAAAGGCGTATAAACGTTTTCTGGAGGATAAAGAAAACATTGAAGTAGGAATGATAAGTATTCAACAAGCAACTGAAAATTATAGAATCGTAAATCAGACCTACTTTAATCAGCTGGCATTATTAACCGATTTATTAGAGGCTGATTCTCAGCTATTGCAAGCGCAGTTTGATTTAGTAAATAATTATGTATCAGCAAAATTACATTATTATCAATTATTAAAAATAACAGGACAATTATAATGAGTGATATATTAGAAAAATATCAAAAGGCAGATCATACGGTACTAAAAATATCATATATAACAGCAATGTGTATTCTATTAGCGCTTGCTGTATGGGGAGGTGTTAAAGTATATGATTTCTGTATTTATGAAGAAACTAATGATGCGCAAGTAAAAGAGTATATTAATCCGATTTTAACCAGAACAAATGGTTTTGTTCAGGAAATCAGATATACTGACCATATGCATGTGCAAATGGGTGATACATTGGTTGTGCTGGATAAAAAAGAAGCAACTGTAAGATTGCATGAAGTGGAAGCTGAAATTGCTGCTGCTGAAGCTCAAATTAAAGTATTGCATAATGGTGTAAAGATCGCATTGAGCAATGCAAATATTTACAAAGCAAAGATTAATGCAGCCAAGGCTCATCTGTGGAAACAGCAGCAAGACTTTGATAGATATAAGAACTTATTAGTGAGTGAAGCGGTAACTCAACAACAATTTGAGAATATTAAAACAAAACTGGATATAGCACAATCTGATTATGATGCTATGCAAAGCACTCTGATTAATTCGCAGGATAAAATTGCAGATGAAGAGGCTAAATTAGCCGTAGCAATGGCTAACCTTGAACAAAAACATGCTTTGTTGGAAAAAGTAAAACTTAACCTCCAGTATACTGTAATTACAGCACCATCCGATGGTTTTATGGGGAATAAATCAATTCAGCCGGGACAATATGTGCAAACAGGACAGGTGATTGGCTTTATGGTAGATAAAAAACAAGGGAAATGGATTGTTGCTAATTTTCAGGAGACTCAAATAGCTGAAATGCATGAAGGGCAAAAAGCAAAAATACTGATTGATGCATTTCCAGATGAAACATTTGAAGGTACAATAACATCATTCTCACCGGCAACAGGATCTGAATTTTCGCTTTTACCAACAGATAATGCTACCGGAAATTACGTAAAAGTAGTGCAGCGATTTCCTGTAAAAATAGAGTTTGATGGTAAAGCTATGATTGAAAAGTTAAAGGCCGGAATGAATGCTGAAGTTTCTGTTTTAAAAGATTAATGAATGACAAATAGTAATGTGCAAATATTTAAGAGCTGGGTTCCTAACTGGTTGGTTTTTGTTGCTCTGTTTGTCTTTTTGTTGCCTATAGCCCCAGGGTTGGGTTTGTATGCTGGGGGAATAACAACAGCAGCCAGTTTTTATGGTGTAGATACTATAGATATTAGTTTTTCTATGGTAGTGTACTATCTTGCTATTGCAAGCTTTTTCCCTTTAGAGGCCAGATTCTTTAATTTTTTCTCATCAAAACGATATTTGATTGCGTGTTTAATTATTTTTCTCACGCTTAATTATTTGCTATACCGAACGCATAGTTTTGCTGTGTTATTCGTATTGCGTTTTTTGGGAGGAATGATATCTCATGGAGTAATTGGAATAGTTTTTACATTGGTTTTTAAACAGTTTCATGAGCAGCGAAGCCGAGTCTTGGGATATGCAACTATGTATTCTGCCTTGTTTGGTTCCGGAGCATTAGGCTATATTATGAATGCTTATGTGTTTTCTAATTATGGATTTAATAGTGTTTTTTTAGTTTATATTATATCTATCATTCCGGGGGCCATATTAATGGTTGTTATATTAAGAAACTATATTGATTTACGAAGAAATGGTAAGGTACCTCTAAAGAATGTGGATTGGGTAAGCTTTGTAATATATGCTTCGTTGTTGCTGTCAGTAGCTTACTTTTTCTTATATGGTCAATATTATCAATGGTTTTCCAGTCCTCGTATTGTATTGTGTTTTTGTGCAATCGTTTTTTTATTGATCACATTTGTTTTACGACAAATAGCCCTTAAGGAGCCTTATATTGATTTGAGAATATATAAGACCCGAAATTTCAGAATAGGTATGGCGTTATTGGTTGTTTTCTATTTGGGTAAAGGAGACCTTAACTTGTTAAATAACTTTATGACTAATAGTGTAAAACTAGATGTTTATAATTATAGTTATGTAATGCTTATTAATTGTGCAGGAATTGTTATCGGATCATTATTAGGTGCCAGATATATTTTAGCCGGAATGCGAATACGGATTATCTGGTTAATAGGATTTGGATCGCTGTTGGCATATCATTTATTTGCCATTTCTGTTTTGAGTTATCAAGCTACAATTAAGGAACTTATTCTGCCTTTGTTCTTATGTGGCTTTGGTAATGGTATCTTAATTATATCCATTGTAATTTTTTATGTAACTGCAGTTCCTCCGGCCATTGGATTTTCCGCTTCTGTAAGTGGAGTTGCATACAGGTCATGTACTTTTGTAGGCAGTATGGCATTAACAAGTATGATGGGTTTACGTTTTCAAAAAATACACCATCAGAGTTTTAGTGCAGATGTTAGTGAAACAAACCTTTTGGCCATGAATCGAATAAATGGCTATGCTCATGCTTTAATAAACAGAGGAGCGTCCATACATGAAAGTAGTGCCGGAGCTATGAAGTTATTGGGCAAATCAGTTGCATATCAGGAAAATCTTTTATTTATAAAGGATTATTATTTATATATGTCTTTCTTACTTGGTTTTGTAATGATACTAATCGTAACAATTCCTCATTTTTCTTATCAAATAAAGAAAATTAAGTCCAGAGTTATTCCTATTTAAACAGATTGGATAATTACTAATACATTATTGGTGTTAGTATTGATTTTTGAGTAATCGACTATTTTAGTAGGTGAAATATAACTGCTCTAATATCAGTGAGAAAGAATTGAATAATGTGTGTTTAATGTGTTGAATATGAGATATGAGTATATTCGACTCGTTGATTTGATATGTTTTATCTTTACAAGAGGTATTTTATTCCGTAACTTCAATACTTGCTATAAGTATACACTAGCAATTTAACTGTTTAAATATTGAATTGATTTATTGTAATTGTAAGTGTTTTGGAATATGAAGTTTATAGATAATTTGAGGATTGGAGCAAGATTGAGCTTGCAATTTGTAGTTGTTGTTGTGTTAATAGTTATTGGTTTTGGTTATACCTTGACTAAGATTCAGACAATTAAGGAATATCTGACATCAATTTATAGTCAGGATTTAGTAAGTATTGATTATTTGTTGCAAGCCGATAGGGATGCCTATCAATCAAGTTTAGCAATAAGTCAATTGTTGATTTTTGATTCGTTAAATGAAAATCATCAGGAATCTGATGAAGAAAAGTATTTATCTGATGCAAAAGAGAACTTAGGTCAGGTTAAGGAACGTTTTGATTTCTTTACAGAAACATCAAAAGCTGCCCATTATGAAGAGCATAAAGAATTATTGGATTTATTTTACGCTTCGTATGATCAGGTTGTTATATTAAGTCAGAAAATTGAAGATTATATTCATGAAGATAGCTTTACTGAAGCGCAGAACGTTTACTTCGGCACTTATAGTGAATATTTTGAAGCTATGCGTGGAGCAATGGATTCTTTTACAGAGATTACACAAAAGGAAGCGGATACATCTTATTCTAATAGTCTTGATGTAAGCGCACAGATTTTAACTAACTCGATTATTATAGTGTTGTTTGTTATATTGATTATTATTGCAGGTGCTGTAATAATAACACGTAGTATAACAAAACCTTTGTCTAAATCTGTTGAAGCTTTAGATGTGATCTCTAAGGGAGATTTAAGTATTAAAGTAGAAGATAATCTGGTTCAACGTAAAGATGAATTAGGTGAGTTATCTAAAAGTATTGTTGAGATGGTTTCTGGCTTAAAGCAGGTTGTTGAAACTATAACCAATAACTCTACGCAGATTGCTTCTGCAAGTCAGCAATTAAGAACCACTGCTGAGCAAATCTCACAAGCTGCTAATGAGCAGGCATCTTCTGTAGAGGAGGTGTCATCAACAATGGAAGAGATGTCTTCGAATATTGCTCAAAATGCCAACAATGCTCAGGAAACTGAAGAAATATCCAAAATATCAGCTAGTGGAATCCAGGGAGTAGCAGATTCTTCAAAGCAAAGCTTGAATTCTATTAGTGAAATATCTCAAAAAATTACTGTTATTAATGATATAGCCATGCAGACAAATATTCTTGCCCTAAACGCTGCGGTAGAGGCAGCAAGAGCAGGTGAGCATGGTAGAGGATTTGCAGTTGTAGCTTTAGAGGTGCGTAAATTAGCAGAAAGAAGTAAAGATGCCGCAAATGAAATTATTGCATTAAGTGAAAATAGTGTGTCAAAGACTCAGGAAGCTGGAAATGAGTTAGAGCAAATCCTTCCGGATATTCAAAAAACAGCTCAATTAGTTCAGGAAATTTCTGCTGCCAGTTTAGAGCAAAATGAAGGTGCAGGACAAGTGAATAATTCTATACAGCAATTGAATTCAATTACACAGCAAAATGCCTCTGCTTCTGAAGAATTGTCTGCTAGTGCAGATGAATTGGCATCGCAGGCTGAAACCTTATTAAATGTAGTATCATATTTTAAAGTATAAGTAAACACAAATTTGCATCTAAGTGTCATTAGAAATAGTTATTATCTCTGATGGCACTTTTTTATTTTGTAATAATTCTAAAATATAGAAATTTCAGGTTGTATTGACTTATTCATTATGTGACTGCATAAAAAATCCCTGACTTCTTAATGCCTGGTTGTATAAAGAATGTCAGGGAAAATAATATTTTTTACTTATCCTTAAAAGGATTGATATTCTTCTGAATTTATTTTCTCAAAATCATTGTCAAGTTTTAGATCCAATTTAATTTTAGAACCATTGGTTTCTTGAAAATTATTATTGTCGTTTTCCTTGTGGTCTTTCACGTTATTGTTCGAAATAATTTCTTTGAGTTCCTCAATCTTAAAGAATGAAACAAGTTCCTTTAATTTTTCTGCCTGAGCTGATAGTTCTTCAGAACTTGAGGCTAATTCTTCACTGGCAGCGGCATTTTGTTGAGTTACAAAATTAAGCTGTTGAACTGTATTGTTTATTTGAACAGCACCCGAATCTTGTTCCTGACTAGATGCTGTTATTTCTTTAATTAAATTAGTGGACTCCTCAATTTTAGGAAGCAACGATTTCATTTTGTCTCCTGTTTGAACTGCCATTTTTACCCCGTTCTGTACCTCACTAATTATTTCATCAGAAGCTATTTTACTTTTCTCAGCTAGTTTTCTTACTTCAGCTGCGACTACAGCAAATCCTCTACCGTGTTCTCCTGAGTTTGCAGCTTCAACAGCAGCGTTAAGTGCCAAAATATTTGTTTGAAAGGCAATGTCACTGATAATGCTGGTTTTGTCTGCAATTATTTTGTTGGCTTTAATTGTATTGTCAGTATCCCTTGATAAATCATCGATACCTTGATGAGTTATATTTGAAATGGATTCATTCTTAATTGCATTACTTGAGTTCTGAGATATATTTGCAGCCATTTCCTCCATGGTACTTGAAATTTCTTCGACAGAAGCAGCTTGCTCACTTGCATGTTGACTTAATTGCTGCGAAGATGTACTTAATTGTTCGCTGGCAAGTGCCAGGTTATCAGATCCCGTAATAATTTCTGTAATAATCTCCTTAAGTCTTGTAACCATTACTTTTAAAGATGATGCTGTTTGCCCTATTTCATCTTTACTATCAATATTTATTTTTACGTCTAATTCACCTTTCGAAATTTTTGATGAAACTTCAGCAATGGTATTTATTCCAAAAAGAACAGGTTTAAGCAGAAAAAATATTCCAATAAAAGTAAGGATAAGGCTAAAGATAATTCCAATAATAATAATTGTGCTTAATGTACTAAGGCTTTTGTACATATCCTTTTCATAAAGAGAAACACAAACATAGCTGTCATAAGGTTTTAAATATTTAAAGAACTGCTGCTTCCATTCTCCGTCTTTATTGTCAGGCCACTGATATCTTGATTTACCTATTACTTCTTTAGAACCATCTTTCATTTGTTTAAAGAAATTATCTTTTGATATGTTCTCCCCTTCAGATGTAGGATGAATAATTAAGTCCCCCTCTGAGTTTACAATATATGGATAGCCTTCTTTAAAAAATGATCTTGATGAGAATTGATTCTTTAAATAATCATAGTCTTTTTCTTTGATTCCAACATATAGCATTCCTTTTATTTCTCCATAAATAAAAATAGGCTCATAGGCAGTCAGATACCAATCATCAACAACAAATGCTCTTCCGTAATATTTTTTGTTTTGTTCGATAGTCTTTATTACTTCTGATGAATTCGGAATAAACGTATCCAGTGCTTTCGTTCCGTCCTTGTTTAAAACATTAGTTGAAATTCTTAAATATCCATCTTTTATTTTCTGAAATATTGTTATTGTTTCTACTGATGGTGACTTAATATCATCTATTATTTTGTTGTTGTGATAAATCGGTTCTCCATTATATAGAAGTTTAACAATCTCACAGCTTTTTGTGATATTGTCAATTTGATTAATGGTTTTTGTGTTAATCGTTTCCTTTGATTCTGTTATTTTACCTGAGCTTAAAAGATTGTTATGACTAATCTCCAATGATAAATTAACTATCGATTGTTTTCCGTTAGTATGTGTATCTAGAATATCTACTAAATCTTTAAGGTGAGTATACATTTGCTCATCAGTGGTAGCTTTGATGCTTCTTTTTAGATAAGAAGTAAGAACTACCCCAAGGGTTGAAAAAATACAAATCAATAGGACAGCGAAAGTCGTATTGATTCGAGCTTTTAGGCTAAAATCCGTGAATTTCATTCGTATGTTATTGTTAAATAATGGTTTGTATAGTTTGCTTACAAGAAAGAATAATTGTTTTTTGATACATGTTAGAATTGTTTCTTTATATCGTTTGTATGTTATTTTTTGTTAAATGAATATTAGTTAACATTAATTAAAAGTATGTTAAATTATTTTGATAGTAGATTTAATATTATAATTCTCTTAACTATTGAATAGTTTCTATTCTGAGATTTTAGGCAAACAAAAATAAGAGAAAATAAAACTGATTTTGTTACCCGAATTACTGTTTGAAATACCAATTATACTTATAAAATTGCTTTTAAATCTAGACTTAGGTATAGGAATTTGAAGATATACGATGATTTGAATGTTTTATAATTTATCACTTATTTATATTAAATTATGATTTTCTAACTTGAGTAACCAACCTGGAAAAAATGTATTTTCTAATTTTGGACTTGATTAATCATATTGCAATTCTGGAATTAAATGAATCTAAGCTACGGTATTATTGGAACTGGAGCCATAGGGGGTTTCTATGGTGGATTTTTAGCTAAATCAGGTAAAAAAGTTAATTTTTTATTTAACTCAGATTTTGCTCATGTCAAGCAAAATGGACTAAAGATTGAGTCAATTAAGGGAGATTTTCATTTAACAGAGGTTAATGCATTTCATGAAGCTAAGAATATGCCCAAATGTGATGTTATTCTGGTTTGTTTAAAAACTACAAATAATCACATATTAGAAGAAATATTGCCTTATGTAATACATGAAAATTCTGTTGTAGTTATGATACAGAATGGTTTAGGAATTGAGAAGGTTTTAGCCTGCAAATTTCCTGATTTATCAATAGCTGGAGGGTTAGCATTTGTCGCATCTTCGAAAATAAATCCAGGTCATATTGCCCATTATGATTATGGGGCACTTTCTTTAGGTTTTTACCAGAATCCAAAACAAAATATTTTGGACCAAATATGTAAGGATATAAATGAAGCTGGCATAGAATGCAATTGTGTTGATGATTTAAATTTGGCACGTTGGAAAAAGTTGTTGTGGAATATTCCTTTCAATGGAGTATGTGTAGTTTTGAATGCAAAAACAAAGGATTTAGTTGAGAATCCAAAATCTAAGCAGTTGGTAAAAGATTTAATGACCGAAGTTGTTAATGCGGCAAATTACTGTGGTGCATCTCTTACGGAGGATTCAATTGACGAAATGATTGATTCTACATTAAAAATGAAGCCTTATGCCCCAAGTATGAAATTAGATTTTGATTTTAAGAGACCAATGGAAATTGAAGCAATTTATTCTAATCCAATTAAAGAGGCACGGGAATCTGGTTATAGTATGGAAGTTGCATCTGTTATTGAAAAACAATTGTTTTTTATTCAAAGTAGTTACCTGTTAGAGTAAATCAAACAGAATATTTGAATGTTTTTGTTTTTTGTACTTAAAATACTCAATTCCGGAAACAGTCTGTTGATTTCAATACACATTCTAATTTGAATATTTTATCAATTAAATTCGTATTTGAGTTCTGTTATGTATTGTTAATCAGTGTTGTATTGTTTAATTGTTGTAGTGATTGTAATTTATGGTATAATAATTATTTGTTTATCATACGCAATTGATTGCTTAAACAAATTAATTATTCAACAGTAAATAAAAGATTTGTTATTTAATAAATAGTTCGTGAAGTTTTTGTAATGTATTGACTTTGGGACGTATGGGGTTATGTTACTGAGTCGCTAAGTTGCCGATAATAAACACCATGTAAATGAGTCTATTGTCTTTTGTCTAAAATCTAACGATCTGTTATCAATATTAATCTTTGTTTACATAAAAATTATCACAACATGAAAAAAAGTATTTTAATGGTATTCTTAGCTACAGGATTAGCTTATTTACCTGCGTTTTTTACTTCAGTAAATGCAACTCAAACAAAAAATGTTTTCTTGCAAGATCCATTAACATTTGTTGAAATAGAAATAAAAGATCTACCTGAGGAAATCGCAACGTCAGTGGCAAACGATTACACTGATTCAATAATTAAATCTGCAGCATCAGCTGATTCTGCTACAGGTAAAAAAGTATACAAATTAACTTTAGGAATTAGTGGTGGAGAAGAGTCTATCGTATATTATAATGCGGATGGCTCCAAATATGAGGAGTAAATTAATCGGGTGATTCCATAGAAATTAACAGAATCACCTTAAACGAAAATGAAAAATTCGATAAGTTGAAAATACTTTAGGTTTATTTAAAAGATAAAAGGTTTTAATTTCTGATAAAAATAAATAGAGCTAAGGATATATATTGAAAATGCAAAAAAAAGAAGGAGCTATTGTAGCTCCTTCTTTTTTAGTAATATTCGTAAATCCTATCACAAATAACTTTTAATGTATCGTTCATATAGATATTTGCATTAGTCCAGTTTATCATTTGATCGTAGGATGTATATTCAACTTTAATATGGCTTAAAATATCATTTAATCCATTCATTGAGCGTGACATATTGTAAAATCCGTACTCATTATATGTTTGCTCCATACTGTTAATTAATGAATCGTTTTGATTGTACGTAAAGTCCTTTGTAACTCTGTTTTGGTTATCTCTTTCCACAGTATATACTCGTTTTAAGTTGTCCTCATTATCAAAATATTGCATTTTATACCAATATCCCAAAGAGTCATTTGTAAATTTCAGAGTTCTTTTAGTGCTGTCTGAGGTTATAAAAAGTTGTTCTGATTCAATAAAGCCTGACTCATCAAAGTTGAATATGTCATATCGTCTTAGGGTGTCATCTTTATAATAAAAAGCCTTTTTTATTTTACCATCAGTAATTTCTGTTTCCCATTTGCTTAAAAATTCATCTCCATTACTATATTCTGTTTTGGTAATCAGTCCGTTTTCTGCAAATGTCGCTACAAAATCATCCGACCATTGTAGGCTGTCTCTTTCTTTCTTTGTAATTATAGATCCTTTCTTGTAGCCATTGTCGGTTGGTAAAGCCCAATAATTAATTTCTTGTACAGATTTTATTTGCCCATTCAATTGTTCTGGAAATACAAAATAGGGAGTGTAGAAACCTAATGTAGTTGTTGGAGTTGGTTTAGGAGCAGGAGCATTGCATGATATAAAAAATCCGGTTAAAATTAAAAATAAAAGATAACAATAGTTTTTCATAACGGTAAGGGATTTAAGTAAACATCTATTAAAGTTAAGGAGATAAATAATGGTAATCAATATGGAATGTTTTTATGAATCGGCAATTCTTATATTTTTGTCAGAAATTTAATCGTTATGGAAAATCAGGAATATAGATCTTATCCAAGTATAGCTCAGAGTTGGGGTATTGTTGGTATTGCTATTGTAGCACAATTAGTTTTAGCTCCGGTATATGTCGGTACAATTTCGTCATTGGGGAAGGATTTAGCAATGCTTTTTTACTATGTTTTAACTATAGGAGGAGCTTTTGCTTTTGCCCATTATATAAGGAAAAAGGAAACCGGAATTGATAATTATCCTATTGCTGTTGATTCGGTAAAAATAATATTATTGTCAGCAGTTTTTACTATAGCACTTGGTTTTGGAGTTACTGATCCTATTGCAAGCTTAATCCCAATGCCTGACTATGTAAAGCAGGCATTTTCTGATATGATGGGAGGTAAAGGTGTATTCGCCTTTCTTACTATTGCAGTTGCAGCTCCTATTTTGGAGGAATTAATTTTTAGAGGAGTGATCCTTGATGGTTTACTAAAGAAATACTCCCCTAAAAAAGCCATTTTTATTTCAAGCTTTCTTTTTGCTTTTTTACATTTAAATCCATGGCAGTTCATAGGAGCTATGGCTATTGGTAGTTTTGCTGGTTATATCTATTATAAATCAAATAATCTGTTACTTGCGATTATTATTCATTTTGTAAATAATGGTTTTGCATTTTTAATGTCTCTATCTGTAGATCTTAAGGAAGAAATGGGGAAAACAGTTGTGGAATCATATGGGGGCATTACTAACGCTATATTAATTATTACGGGAAGTATAGTTGTTGCATTATTATGTCTATTTTTGATTAATAAGGAGTTTAAAAAGAAAGAAGAATAAAAAAAGTAAAATATTTTCACTAGTCTTTAATGTTTATATTCAGGTATTTGTACTTACTTAGGCTTTCTTTTTAATGAAAAATATCAAAAAGAATTTGGTAGTGGTAAATAAAGCTCCTATATTTGCAACCGCAAAAAAGGAAACAATTATTGTTAAGATATATTGCGGGGTGGAGCAGTTGGTAGCTCGTTGGGCTCATAACCCAAAGGCCGTCAGTTCGAGTCTGGCCCCCGCTACTATAACCAAAAGAAACGTTCTTTTGGTTTTATTTTGAAAATAACTTTGTGCAAATGCGCAGTTAAAGATATACTGCGGGGTGGAGCAGTTGGTAGCTCGTTGGGCTCATAACCCAAAGGCCGTCAGTTCGAGTCTGGCCCCCGCTACTAAAGAGAGGTTGGTAATGAAAATTATCAACCTTTTTTTATTTCTATATATTTATCTTTTAGTTTTTGACTGTATTTTTATTGAATATATCTGCCTGATTAGGTTGGTGTTTTAAAAGGAGTCAAACAATATTTTCTCAAATAAGAATATACTTCTTGAGGTTATCTCAATTTTTATTAAACCATAACATACAACAGATGAAACAAAGTGTCATAGTTTTTAAATTAGGATTGGTAACAATATTGTTATCACTTGTTTTTAACAGTTGTGTTACAAATACTATTGACGGAAAATGGAATAGTCTTGTAACTAATAGCCCAATTAAATATCGAGTTTTAAATTCTGTAAATCCAAAGAAAGATTATAATGGGGAATATATGACCGTTGTATATTTAGAAAATCTTTCGTTAAAAAAAATAGGTCGAAATTCATTGGATGAGGATGTTGATTGGCTACTTACAAATGGTTATCGAGTTGTTGAATTAAACTATGATAATCATGAAAGTGCAGTTACTCCATTTATTAATAAAGACATTATTGCAATAAATGATTCTATAGCTTCCGGAAGCTTTTGTGGATTAAAGGATTGTTCCAGATATAGATCCTATGTTTTGTTTGAAGGATACCGAATTGCCAGAGATGTTTCTTATTTTAAAGATAATCCATTGGTTTATAATTGGCCTAATGAATATCAGGAAGGAGATTCTCTAAATATGGATATAATCTATCCAGCCAATCCGGTTGAATCTGCCCCTGTTATCTTGTCTTTTTCTTACTCAAATAGTTATGCTACTTATGATTCAGATAAAGGGATGTTGATTGATGTGAATAAAAATCAAAGGTTAAATTTAGGTAATACACTGGCAGGTTTTAATGATTCGTTTTTGGAGGGGGCTCCGGCTAATGGTATAGCATGGGCAATCGCAGATCATCCTAAATATTGTTCATGGGGTAAAGGGAAGCCTGTTGATGGGCCAAATGATGCATATAAGTCCTATCAGGTAAATCCCGACGCTGCACAAAAAGTAAAATCTGCAATACGCACATTAAGAGCCAAAGGCGAGAAGCTTGGATTATCAGGTAATATTGGTGTGTTTGGATTCTCAAGAGGATCGGATGCAGGTTCAATGTCTGTTGGTGATAAGGTTGTTCCTGAATTTGAGAATGCAGGTTTGTTTACTGATGTTTCAGATAAAGTGCAAGTAGCTGTTCTTGGACCTGGAGTTTTTGATTTTACCAGAATATATAAAGTGTTGAATGACGGAGATAAAAATTTGGAAGGTCGTTGTCCTTGGGCATGGGGTGATTTAGATAAAAATTATGATTTATGGAAAACTATGGGATCATCATTTTTGGTTGAAACCTCAGCTTCAGCTCCGGTAATGTTCTTTTATAATAGTGATGACAGCCCCTATTATCATGATCAGGTAACGAGTTTAAAAGGAAAGCTGGATTCTTTGGGTATAAAAACTTCTTTGTTAAAGGATTATGGAAAAGGTCATGCCATACCACAAAAGCCTGAAGATTTAAGTAAAATGTATGATTTTATGATTTCATTTTTGAATCCACCAATAGTTACTAAATAGTTATCTATTAAAAATTATTGTGATTTCTATCGGTTCTTTACACCGAGATTCATCTTTGTTTTTAAAATAAAATCTGCCGACTGGTTTTATTTTTTAACTTTGTGTACAAAAATTTTCTAGGAGTAGTTTTAAGATATGGAGAATTCCAAAGAGAAAAAAAATTTCTTTCAAAAGATCCGAAATAAGTACCGTTTGGCCATATTCAATGAGCAAACATACGAGGAATTATGGGCCATGCGTCTTTCCCGATTAAATGTTTTTACAGTTTTAGGTACTGCAGTAGTTATTCTTATTGTGCTTGTATCTCTTTTAATAGCATATACAGGTTTGAAAGAATACATTCCCGGATTTCCGGATGGTAATGAACGAATTTTAATGGTTCGTAATGTAAACAGGGTAGATTCGTTAATTCAGGAAATAGAAAAGAGAGATGAGTTTTTTAAATCAATAAAAGCTGTGGTGCAAGGTGAGATTCCTCCTATGGAAGAGATGGAGTCTGAGTCTAATACAAATCAAAACAGAAACGTTGCTCCAATATCTTTTGACAAAAGTAAAGCAGACGAAGACTTTAGAGAAAAAGTTGAGAAAGAAGAAAAGTATAATTTGTCGGTGCTTTCACCAAGTTCTAAAATTCCGGAATTAAATCAGGTATATTTTTATACACCATTAAAAGGATTTGTAGTTAAAAAATATATCGAAGCAGAAAATCATTTTGGAGTTGATATAGTAGCCAAGCCAGGTGAAACTGTTTTATCCATAATGAAAGGAACTGTAATTTTTTCAGGTTGGACTGTTGAAACGGGTTATGTTTTAATGATTCAGCATGGAAACAACATCATATCCGCATACAAGCATAATTCAAAATTACTTAAAAACACAGGCGATAAAGTAGAAGCTGGAGAAGCAATCGCTAATGTTGGTAATTCAGGTGAGCTGACAACAGGTCCTCATTTGCATTTTGAATTATGGTACCAAGGTAAAGCTGTGGATCCGGAAGATTATATTTTATTTGAATAACATTTTTATTACCAGGATAGTATGAAGAAGCGGGTAGCAGTACTAGGATCAACAGGATCTATAGGAACACAAACCCTGGAAGTTATTTCTAAACACCCAGATAAATTTGAAGTAGAAGTATTAACAGCCAATAATAGTATAGGCAGATTGATTGAGCAATGTCATCAGTTTCAGCCTAATGTTGTTGTGATTGGTAATAAAGATAAATATGGCCAATTAAAAGAGGCTTTAATAGACTTGCCCATTAAAGTATATGCAGGTAGTGATGCTATTGCACAGGTAGTTGAAATGGGTACTGTAGATGTGGTTTTAACTGCAATGGTTGGTTTTTCAGGTTTATTGCCAACAATAAATGCCATAAAAGCCAAAAAAACTATTGCATTGGCCAATAAAGAAACATTAGTTGTTGCTGGAGAAATTATAACTCAACTTGCTGCAGAAAATAATGTGGCCATACTACCGGTTGATTCTGAACACTCAGCGATATTTCAATGTTTAGCTGGTGAGTTTCAAAATCCTATTGAAAAAATTTATTTAACCGCTTCAGGTGGTCCTTTTAGAGGAAAGAACAAATCTTTTTTAGAAACGGTTACTCCTGCTCAGGCTCTGAATCATCCTAACTGGGATATGGGTAATAAGATTACTATAGATTCTGCCAGCTTGATGAATAAAGGATTAGAAGTAATTGAAGCTCGTTGGTTATTTGGATTAAAAGCTGAACAGATTGATGTAATTGTTCATCCTCAAAGTATTATTCATAGTATAGCTCAATTTGAAGATGGTTCCATGAAAGCACAAATGGGATTGCCAGATATGAGATTGCCTATTCAGTATGCATTAACATACCCGGAAAGAAATAAATCCGATTTTGAAAGGTTTAATTTTATGGATTATCCCAGCCTTACTTTTGAAAAACCTGATTTGGAATCCTTTCGTAATCTTGCAATTGCTTTTAATGCAATGAAAAAGGGTGGTAATATGCCTTGTATTATTAATGCTGCAAATGAAATTGTAGTAGATGCATTTTTACAGAATAAAATTGGTTTCCTTAAAATGAGTGATGTAATTGAAGAAACAATGGAGAAAGCCACATTTATTAGTAAGCCAACATTTGAAAATTATTTGGACTCAGATAAAGAAGCTCGCAAGATTGCACAATCGATAATTGGATTTTAGTTTTTGAATAAATAATATTTTTGAATTACTTGAGTTTTTTCAAAAGGTTCATTTTTGTGTTAACAACTTGTTATTTCTTTTGTTATCGAGTTACTTAAAACTAGGGTAAGATTAAAAAAAGAATATATTTGTATCTTAATTTTTGAAATAGAAATAAATGGAAATTTTAATAAAGGCGGGGCAGTTAATTTTAAGTCTTTCTATATTAGTGATCTTGCATGAATTTGGTCACTTCTTTTTTGCAAAACTTTTTAAAACCAGAGTTGAGAAATTTTACTTGTTTTTTGATCCATGGTTTTCTCTTTTTAAGTTTAAAAAAGGCGATACAGAGTATGGAGTAGGTTGGTTGCCACTTGGTGGTTATGTGAAAATATCCGGAATGATTGATGAATCAATGGATAAGGAAGCTATGAAGGAAGAGCCAAAACCATATGAGTTTAGATCAAAGCCTGCATACCAGCGATTACTAATTATGGTTGGTGGAGTATTAGTTAACTTCATTCTTGCATTCTTTATATTTTGGATGATTCTTTTTAAATGGGGAGAGGGTTATATCGATGTTAAAGATGCTTCCTATGGATTAGCTTATCATCCGATAGCTCATGACTTAGGCCTTGAAGATGGTGATGTTGTTACGGCTGTTGATACTTTTCAGGTTCAGACTGCTTCAGATATTCAATCATTAATCTTACTTGAAGGAGCTAAAGAAATTACAGTTCAAAGAAACGATTCTACTTTTAAATTATCGATTCCGGCTGATTTTTCTCAAAAATTCCTGGAAAATGAAGTGAAGCTTTTGGCTATTGAACGTGTTCCATCTGTTGTTGATTCTGTATTGGTGAATAATAATGCTGCTGAGGCAGGAATTAGAAAAGGCGATATTTTCAAAACGATTAATGGGAAAGATGCTAGTTTTGCTCGTTTGGCAACTAAAATATTTCAGGATAATGCAGGTCAACGTGTGGTAATTGAGTTAATAAGGGATGAGCAAATCTTGACCTTAAGTTGTAATGTTACAAAGAAAGGTAAAGTTGGCTTAGGCTGGAATAATAATATTTTTAACATTACTCATGTAAAATATGGATTCTGGGAGGCATTACCTGCCGGTATTAATAAAGGGATTGATACCCTTGTTGGTTATGTGAAGCAATTCAAATTAGTGTTTACAAAGGCAGGAGTAAAGCAATTGGGAGGCTTTGGTGCAATTGGAAATCTTTTCCCTCCAACATGGGATTGGTCATCATTCTGGTCTTTAACAGGTTTTCTTTCTATTGTGTTGGCATTTATGAATATTTTGCCAATTCCAGCATTAGATGGTGGACATGTACTATTTTTACTTTATGAAATGATATCTGGTCGCAAACCAAGTGAAAAGTTTCTTGAGTACGCTCAGGTTGCCGGTATGATATTGTTACTTAGTTTGCTTTTATTTGCAAACGGTAATGATATATTCAGGTTGATTTTTAAAAGTTAGGTTTTTAATTGTTAAATTTGAATGAATTAAAATTATTTAAATATGTTTTTGGACTCAATTTATATTTGTGGTTTCTTAGGTGGATATGAGTGGATTGTTATTATTTTGGCAATTGTACTTTTATTTGGAGGTCGAAAAATTCCTGAATTAATGAAAGGCCTGGGACAAGGTATGAAGGAGTTTAAGAAAGCAAAGAATGATTTTACGAACGAAACAAAAGAAGATAATTCTGATAAGAAGAATTGAGCTATTAATTTGATAAAGATTTTAAGGCTGATAGCATTTGTTATCAGCCTTTTTATTTATATAATTGACATGTTTTGATATATGTTGTAACTTAATATATGGTTGAAACTACCAGTAATTTGGGATAGCTAAAAAGATGATTTTACTACTAATGTATTTTTTGTAATAACAAAAGGATATAGAAAATGAAAAACATTTTAGTAGCAGTGGATTTTAAAGATGGAACAGACAAAGTTTTAGAATTTGCAAGGCAGTTTGGACAAATGTATTTGGCAAAGGTATGGATAATTCATGTGTCTGCACCGGAACCGGATTTTGTAGGTTATGAGGTAGGTCCTCAGTATATCTCAGATATGCGAGAGGTTGAGTTGAAAGAAGAACATAAATTGTTAAAAAAGTATGCTGATGATTTAAGCTTTACAGGAATATCTTCTGAAAGTATTATGATTGAAGGAGGTACTGTAGAAATGTTAACAGCCGAAATTGAGAAATTACATATTGATCTTTTAATAGTAGGGCATCATAAACATAATGTGATGTATAAGGCATTTTTTGGCAGAACTGATGTTTCCTTAATTGAGCATGTAAAAATTCCTATTCTTGTTGTACCTGTAGCCTAGGGCTGATTTTATTTGGCTTTTGTTTCTGTTATTTTACCATTATTATAATAGGTAATGGATATTAATTTGTATGTATCGTCATAGTTAAATTTTTCTCCATTAAACAGTGATCCTTTAACAAAAAATCCTTTAGCTGAAATTTTTCCGTTTTCGTTTATTATAGTATGATTTCCTGTTCCTTGGAATTTTAATCTTGGAATATCATCATTAGTTTCTTTCTTTTCAGATGAATTTGCTGTTGAAGCAGGCTTTTTTTCGATTGTATGTGTAGTATTAATTTTACCATTTGCGTATAACTTTTCTTGAACCAGATTACCATCTTCATTATAAACTAATAGTTTGCCATCAGTCTTACCATCATTCCAAATACCTTCGTACATTTTGTTGCCATTCTCATGATAATATTGTTGTTCTCCCTCTCTTTTACCATCACTATTATAGTTCCAATTATACGATATCTGTCCATTTTCATAGTAGTATTGATACTTTCCTACCCAATGGTCTAAATCCCAATTGCCTTTTTCCCTGATCGTACCATTTTCATAGTAAAATACTGCTAAACCTTTAGCTTCTCCCTGAGTATAATGTATTTCAGATTTTTTATTGCCCGACTCGTAATAAGATATCCAGGTACCTTCTTTTTTATTGTTGATGTAATTCCCTTCTTCTTTAATTTTATTTGAATTATAGTAAGTTCGCCACCAGCCTTGCTTTGTGTTATTTGAATCAGTGATATTTAATGTATCTGAATTTTGAGTGTATGCAAAATCATTTCCTAACAATAATGTCTGAGAAATAAATAAATATAATAGTGTAATAAAAAAATATCTGTGTAAGTAAATCATTTTCTAGTGATGTATTAATGAATCATTATACCCATTTTTTTAAGTAAGGTTATAGGTGAGTAATTATTTTTTAAGCTTTTAAACAAAAATGTTTTATATATGAAAGAAAGCAGTTATTAGCCAAAGTAATTTTTGTACTTTGCAACTATTAAAATTAAATGGATGTCTGGTAAAAAGAAGAAAACAAAAACTAGAAGTAGAGGACTTAAAAAGCATCAAATCGCAGGTTTAGTTCAGGGTATTTTTTCGAACAACCCTAAAAGAACTTATAATTATAAACAAATCTCAGATGTGCTTGGATTAAAAAAGCACACACTCAAGCAAACTGTTGTTGAAATTTTATATGAGTTACTTGAGAGCGGTTTTTTAACAGAAATTGCTAAAGGTAAGTTTAAGTTATTGTCTCGCGGTGCTTATATGGAAGGAATTGTGGATGCAACAACTTCTGGTGCAGCTTATATTGTTCCTGTAGATGGAAATGGTGATGATGTTTTTGTTAGTCAGCAGAATTTAAAGAATGCTATTAATGGTGATTTAGTTAAGATATTAATATTTGCGAAAAAGAGAGGGCGTTCGCAGGAAGGAGAGGTAGTTGAAGTTCTCGAAAGAAAAAGAGAAACCTTTGTGGGTAGAATTGAAATGTCGAAGAACTTTGCATTTTTGGTTACTGATAAAAAAGTAATGTTCAGAGATATTTTTATTCCTATCGAAAAATTGAAAAATGCAAAGAACGGGCAGCTGGCAGTTGCAAGGATTACAGACTGGGATGATTATACCAAAAATCCTTTTGGAGAGATCATTGATGTTCTTGGGGATGTAGGAGAAAACAATGCAGAAATACATGCTATTTTAGCTGAGTTTAATTTACCTTATGAATATCCTCAAAACGTAATTGAGGCTGCAGACAAAATTCCAGAAACCATAGCGGAAGAGGAAATACAAAATCGACGTGATTTCAGAGATGTAACAACGTTTACTATTGATCCCAAAGATGCAAAAGACTTCGATGATGCTTTATCTATTCAAAAACTAGAAAATGGTAATTGGGAAGTCGGAGTTCATATTGCCGATGTTACCCATTATGTAAAACCAAAGTCTATAATCGATAATGAAGGTTTTGAAAGGGCAACATCTGTTTATTTAGTAGATCGCGTTGTTCCTATGTTACCAGAAAGGTTAAGTAATGGTATTTGTTCTCTTCGTCCAAATGAAGAAAAATTATGCTTTTCCGTTGTTTTTGAGTTAGATAATGAGGCAAACTTATTGGATACCTGGTATGGTAAAACCATAATTTATAGCGATAGGAGATTTACCTACGAAGAAGCTCAGGAAATTATTGAAACTAAAGATGGTGATTTTAAGGAAGAAATATTGACACTGGATAGTTTGGCGAAGAGTTTAAGAAATCAACGTTTTAATCATGGTGCAATTTCCTTTGAAAGAATAGAAGTTAAGTTTGATATTGATGAAAAAGGAAAACCTCTTAGTGTTTATTTTAAGGAGTCGAAGGATGCAAATAAACTGATAGAGGAATTTATGCTTTTAGCCAATAAACGAGTTGCTGAATTTATCGGTAAAAAAGAAATAACAAAAGGTAGAGGTGGAGAACCAAAAACTTTTGTTTATCGTGTCCATGAAAATCCAGATCCTGAAAAATTTGAAAACTTTGCACGTTTTGTGCGTCGCTTTGGTTACGAAGCAATGCCTGTAGGAGAAGAAAAAATAAGCAGCTCCATTAATAGATTGTTGAAACAAGTTGAAGGCAAAAAAGAGCAAAATATTATTGAAACTTTAGCTATAAGAACAATGGCAAAGGCATCATATTCTGCTAAAAATATAGGCCATTATGGTTTGGCGTTCAAACATTATACTCACTTTACATCTCCGATACGTAGATATCCGGATATGATGGTCCATCGTTTATTAGAATCTTATTTAGATGGAGGTCGATCTGCGAATAACAATAAAGTTGAGGAGGACTGTAAGCATTGTTCAAAAATGGAATTAGTGGCAGCAGAAGCTGAACGTGCCTCAATTAAATTCAAGCAGGTTGAATTTATGAATGAACATGTAGGAAAAGAATTCACAGGTGTGATATCCGGAGTAACGGAATGGGGATTTTATGTGGAGTTAGATGAGAATAAATGTGAAGGAATGGTTTCGATAAGGAATCTGGATGATGACTTTTATCGTTTTGATGAAGATAATTATTGTATTATAGGTAGAAAGTTTAAAAAGAAATATCAGTTAGGAGATAATGTAAAAATATTGGTAGCTAAAGCAAATTTGGTAAAAAAACAGTTGGACTTTGAGTTAATTAACGATTTCAATGTGTAAATCAGGTTATGTAAATATCTATATAATAACTATGGAAAAATATTGACAATTGTTCAAAAATTTTGTAATATTAATAGATAGAATTATTGACGAATCAATTCGTTCTAAAATCTTTTGTAATCTAATTAATGCTTTAGAAGCAAGAATATTCGAACGAATTTTAAAATAGCGATATTTATCATGATTACAACTTTTATTTACCAATACAAATCTGTAGCTTTGCGCTCAAAGCAGATATTATTTTCTACCAACTTATGACAAGTGAAAATCTAAATTACAATGAAAGCGTAAGAGTTTCTATATTAGAAGCTGCGCAGGGGCTCTTTTCCAAATTTGGATATAAGAAGACTACAATGGAGGACATAGCACAGGAATTGCACAAAGGAAAAAGTTCTTTGTATTATTATTTTAAAAACAAAGAAGAAATTTTTCAGGCAGTTATCGATTGGGAACAAAGCGTTCTATTAAGTAAATTACATGAGATTGTTGAATCAGATCAGGAACCTAAAGAAAAGTTGAATAATTATGTTCTTGTTCGAATGCAAACTATTAGTGAACTTGATAACTACTTTAAAGCTTTAACAGATGAAAAATCAGGAGGACTTGAATTTGTTAAGAAAGTAAAAGAGAGTAGTGAGAAAGAAGAAATTGAAATGGTGAAGAAAATTCTTGAGGAAGGAATTTCAAATGATACATTTCAAATAAAAAATACATTAATGGGAGCAACTGCGTTAGCTTTGGCTATGAAAGGCCTTGAAGTTCCAATGTTTAATGCAACAAACAAATTTGAAGATGTAATAGAACATGTTCAAAATGTAATGAATATTTTATTCTATGGCCTTATAAAAAGGTAAAATGTCATTGTTCTAAAAAAAAATAGGCCGTAATTTACGGCCTTTGTTGTTTAAAAATAATTTTACTATGCCCATAAAAATTCCTGATCAATTACCCGCTCGTAATGTACTAGAAGGGGAAAATGTTTTTGTAATGGATGAGACTCGTGCGAGTCATCAAGATATAAGGCCTTTAAAAATTGTAGTTTTTAACTTAATGCCTTTAAAAATTACAACAGAAGCACAAATTATGAGGGTATTGTCCAATACTCCATTGCAAGTTGAAGTGGATTTGTTAATGACAAGAAGTCACTCGCCTAAAACAACACCGAAGGAGCATTTATCAACTTTTTATAAAACTTTTGAAGAAGTTAAAAGAAAAAAGTATGACGGAATGATTATTACAGGTGCGCCTGTAGAACATTTGGAATTTGATGAAGTTACATACTGGGATGAATTAAAGGAGATAATGGAATGGGCTCGTAAAAATGTAACCAGTACTTTACATATTTGTTGGGGGGCTCAGGCTGGTTTGTATTATCATTACGGAATTCCAAAGTATCATCTGGGTGAAAAACTTTTTGGAGTATTTAATCATAAAGTTCGTGATAAAAAGGAGCCTTTACTAAGAGGTTTCGATGATCAATTTTTTGCTCCTCATTCTCGTTTTACAGGAGTGAGACAAAAGGATATAGATAAAGTGCCAGGACTAAAAACATTGGCTGATTCTAAAGAAGCAGGAGTTTATATTGTAATCTCTCCTGATAAGCGACTTATTTTTGTTACAGGGCATTCTGAGTATGATCCATATACCCTAAAAGAGGAATATTATCGTGATTTGGAAAAAGGAGAGAAAATTGCAATTCCTAAAAATTATTTTCCTGATGATGATACTTCAAATGATCCAATTGTAAGGTGGAGAAGTCATGCAAGTTTGTTATTTACTAATTGGTTAAATTATTACGTTTATCAAGAAACTCCTTATAATTTTGAGGAGATTAATTAAGGTAATTGCTATATTTAGAAAATGTAAAAGGTGACTTTTACCATAATTTCTAAAATGTTTTTGTTTTACTTTTGATTAAATAAACCATAATATCAAACAAAATGAATATTCCTGAGAATTTAAAGTATACAAAAGACCACGAATGGGTTTTAATTGAAGGAGATAAAGCTACAGTTGGTATCACAGATTTTGCACAAGGTGAGTTAGGTGATATTGTGTTTGTAGAAATTGAAACGGAAGGTGAAGAACTGGATAAAGAAGAAGTTTTTGGTACTATTGAAGCTGTAAAAACAGTCTCTGATTTATATATGCCTGTTGATGCTAAAGTACTTGAAATTAATCCAGCTTTAGAGGATAATCCAGAGTTAGTTAATAAAGAGCCTTACGAAGGTGGATGGATGATTAAAATTGAAGCAAAAGATGTAGCTCAATTCGATCAGTTATTAACAGCAGATCAGTATAAAGAATTAATAAGCTAATTATTGTCTTTTTTATATAGGAAAGCATAAAGATCTTTGGTCTTTATGCTTTTTTTATTTTGTATAGTTTTGTTTTACCAGTAGCATAAAAAAGCCTCGTTCTAATTAGAACGAGGCTTTTAAGTATATTATTTATTGTAATATCTCTTTTCTGTTATAATTTTCTTGAAACTTCAACTTCTTCGTAAGCCTCAATTAAATCACCAATCTTAAGGTCGTTATAGTTGTTAATACTAACACCACATTCATAACCTGTAGCAACTTCTTTAACGTCATCTTTGAATCGTTTAAGAGCAGCTAAATCACCTGAGTAGATTACAATACCGTCTCTGATTAAGCGAACTTTAGAATTACGTTTAATCTTTCCTTCTTTAACCATACATCCAGCAATTGTACCAACTTTAGAAATCTTAAACGTTTCACGTACCTCTAATGTTGATATTACTTGCTCTTTGATTTCTGGAGAAAGCATACCTTCCATTGCTGATTTTAACTCTTCGATTGCATCATAGATGATAGAGTAAAGTCTGATATCTATCTCCTCTTTTTCTGCAATTTTTCTTGCAGCCATAGATGGTCGTACCTGGAAACCAATTACGATAGCATTAGATGCTGCGGCTAACATAATGTCTGACTCAGAAATTTGTCCTACAGCCTTGTGAATCACATTTACTTGAATCTCATCAGTAGAAAGCTTAATCAATGAATCTGAAAGTGCTTCAATTGATCCATCCACATCACCTTTAACAATTACATTTAACTCCTGGAAGTTACCAATTGCAATACGACGACCAATTTCATCAAGAGTAATATGTTTCTTAGTTCTCATTCCTTGTTCACGTTGAAGCTGAGTACGTTTATTTGTAATCTCTTTAGCCTCACGTTCACTGTCAAGAACGTTGAATTTTTCACCTGCTTGAGGAGCTCCATTTAAACCTAGCATTAATACTGGTTCTGATGGTCCTGCCTCAATAACTTTTTTGTTTCTTTCGTTGAACATCGCTTTAACGTGTCCCATGTAACTACCTGAAACAATAACATCACCAATTTTTAATGTTCCTGATTGTACAAGAACAGTAGTTACGTAACCTCTACCTTTATCAAGTGAAGATTCAATAACTGATCCAACAGCTTTCTTATCCTTAACTGCTTTTAATTCTAGAAGGTCTGCCTCAAGTAATACTTTTTCAAGCAAATCTTCAATGTTAATTCCGTTTTTAGCTGAAATTTCCTGACACTGATATTTACCTCCCCAGTCTTCAACCAGGTAGTTCATATTTGCTAACTCTTCCTTGATCTTATCTGGGTTAGCTCCCGGTTTGTCAATCTTATTGATTGCAAAAACAATAGGAACACCTGCAGCAGAGGCGTGGTTGATCGCTTCAATTGTTTGAGGCATCACGTTGTCATCAGCTGCTACAATAATAATAGCTATATCTGTTACCTGGGCACCCCTTGCACGCATCGCTGTAAAGGCTTCGTGACCCGGAGTATCTAAGAATGTTATCTTTCTACCAGAGTCAAGAGTTACTGAGTATGCTCCAATGTGCTGAGTAATACCCCCTGCTTCACCCTGAATTACGTTTGCATTACGAATGTGGTCAAGTAGAGATGTTTTACCGTGGTCAACGTGTCCCATTACAGTAACAATAGGAGAGCGTTCCTCTAGTAATGACTCGTCAATTTCTTCCTCTTCGTCAATTGCTGCAGCAACTTCAACACTAATAAATTCTACTTTATGATCGAATTCTTCTGCAACAAGAGAGATCGTTTCTGCATCAAGACGTTGGTTAATTGATACGAATAAACCAAGGCTCATACATGAAGCAATAATCTGGTTTACCTGAACATCCATCATTGTTGCTAATTCAGCAACAGTAACAAACTCTGCTACCTGGATAATGTTCTTTTCCTGATTTGCTTTTTCCATTTCAGCCGCATGTTTCTGACTTACGGCATCACGTTTGTCTCTACGGTGACGAGAAGCTTTAGATTTACCTTTATTAGCAGTTAATCTTGCCAAGGTATCCTTAATTTGCTTTTGTACATCTTCCTCGCTGATCTCTGCTTTTACTGGTCTGCGAGTTTGATTTTTAGGTTTTCTGTTACCTTTATCTTGGTTGCGTGCACCTTGTTGATTTCGTTGTTGACCACCAGGTTGACCTTTAGGTCTTTGGCCTCCTTGTTGGTTGCCTCCACCTTGTTGGTTGCCACCACCTTGTTGAGCTGTTTTTTCGTTTATATTAACACGCTCTTTATCTTTTCTGATGCGTTTTCTTTTCTTTTTCTTGTTTTTGTCTGCTGCATTGTCAGACTTAGTTGGTGTTGTTGGTAATTCAATTTTACCAATAACAGTAGGCCCCGATAATTTTTTAACCTGTGTAGGTTTAAATAAAGTATCTTCCGATTGATTATCTTTCTTCTCTGGTTGAGAATCCTCCTTTGTATTTTTAGGAGCTGAAGTCGCTGAAATATCTGATTTTTCTGCTTTCTTCTCTTGGAAAACCTTTTCACTTTCAGGTTTTACCTCTTTCTTTTCTTTTGATTTGTTCTCTGAAACCACTTCTTTATTTTGAGATGCTTCTTTCTGTTCTTGTTTGTGTTGCTTCTTGGGTTTCTTAAATGCTTCTATGTCAATTTTTCCAACAACCTTAGGTTCCTCAATTGTATTTTTGGCAGCTGGTTTTTGAGATTCCTCAGGAACTGGTTTTTCTTCTTTAGGCTGAACAGTTTTTTCTTCTTTAACTGGTTTTTCCTCAGCTTTCTTAGGTTCTGAAACTTCATTAGCCGGTTGTGGCTCTTCTTTCTTCTTCTTAGATAAATTGTCTAAATCAATTTTTCCAAGAACTTTTGGAGCTTCCTTTTTAGGAACTTCAACCTTCTCAACTTTTGCCTCTTCCTTTTTAGACTTTTCTTTATCTGAAGAGCTGTCTAAATCTTTACGGATATCCTCAATTGAGATAGTTTCTTTTTGTGGTTTTTGTTTACTAAGAGCTTCAGATTTTTTACGAACAGTAAGGTCTGTATTGTATTCATTTTGAATATGATCATACATTTCGCCTGTAACTTTCGTATTAGGATTTAATTCAACATCAAATCCTTTTTTCTGTAAAAATTCAACAATAGTATGAATTCCTACATTGAACTCTCTAGCAACTTTACTTAATCTATTTGTTTTACCAACTGCCATATTGGGAATTAAAGTTTTCTCTATTTAATTGTACAATTTTAATTAATGCAGACAAAAATAGTAGTTTTATTCAAATTCTGCACTTAAAATTCTTATTACTTCTTCTATAGTTTCTTGTTCTAAATCAGTTCTTTTAACAAGATCTTCAACGCTTAAGTCAAGTACAGACTTTGCTGTGTCACATCCAATTGATTTAATTTCATCTAAAATCCAACTTTCAATTTCATCAGCAAATTCGTCTAAGCTTACATCTTCATCGTCTTCTTCTATTTCACGATAAACATCTAATTCGTAACCTGTTAATTGGCTTGCTAGTTTAATGTTTAAACCACCTTTACCAATTGCAAGACTTACTTCTTCAGGACGTAAATAGACTTGAGCTCTTTTGTCGTCTTCAAATAT
This sequence comes from uncultured Saccharicrinis sp., assembly GCA_963666825.2. Taxonomy (GTDB): domain Bacteria; phylum Bacteroidota; class Bacteroidia; order Bacteroidales; family Marinilabiliaceae; genus Saccharicrinis. Next base: position 6,040,618 of record OY763044.2, read on the forward strand.
TTTAATACTATTAATCTTAGCTGGATTAAGTGCTCTTTGAATAAATAGCTGAATATTTGTTGTGTAATTAATTACGTCAATATTTTCATTTCGTAATTCTCTTACAATACCATGAATACGACTTCCTTTCATACCAACACATGCTCCTACAGGATCAATTCGTTCATCATATGATTCAACAGCAACCTTAGCTCTTTCTCCCGGAACACGAACAATCTTTTTAATAGTGATAAGACCATCAAAAATTTCAGGTACTTCTAACTCAAATAGTCTTTCAAGGAATACTGGTGATGTACGTGAAACAATAATTAATGGATTATTGTTTCGGATTTCTACTCTTACTACAACAGCACGTACATTATCTCCTTTTCTAAAAAAGTCAGAAGGAATTTGTTCTGCTTTAGGTAAAATTAATTCATTGCCTTCGTCGTCCTGAATAAGTATTTCTCTTTTCCAGATCTGATAGACTTCTCCGGTAATGATATCGCCAATTCTGTCTTTATATTTATGGTATATATTATCTTTTTCTAATTCTAAGATTCTAGCCGATAGGTTTTGTCTTAAACTTAAGATTGCTCTACGTCCAAAATCAAGAAATTTTACTTCGTCAGTAACTTCTTCGCCAACTTCGTAATCCGCATCAATTTTTTTAGCGTCACTTAATGAGATTTGTAGATTATCATCTTCTAATTCATCATCTTCTACAATTTCTCTGTTTCTCCAGATTTCAAAATCTCCTTTGTCAGTGTTAATAATTACATCAAAGTTTTCATCTGTTCCAAAACGTTTGATTAAAACACTTCTAAAAGCATCTTCAAGAACTCTGATCATTGTTGCACGATCAATATTTTTTAGTTCTTTGAACTCTGAAAATGTATCAATTAAATTAATATTTTCCATGACTTATTCTTTGCCAGCTAGTTAAAACGAAATAATGACTTTTACAGATTTAATTTCGTCAAACGTATAGTTGTGACTAAATATTTTTAATTCTTTTTTCTTCTTACCTTCAATCTTAACCTTTTTTTCTTCCTCAATGGTAAAACCATTTTCTGATACTTCGGTTAATTTTCCTTTTAAAGGAGTACCTTCTGTAAGTGTTACTTCCACATTACGTCCGATATTCTTTAAATATTGTTGATGAACCTTTAGGGGTTGCCCTAGTCCGGGAGTTGAAACTTCCAATTCAAAATCTTCAACTTCTCTATCCAGAGATCCTTCAATTAATCTGCTAATCTGAATGCAGTAATCTATATTGATTCCATCAATGCTGTCAATTAATACAGTGATTTTATTTCCTGTGGAAACCTTTGTTTCAACTAGAAAACAGTCATCCTCTTCTAATCTCTCGCTAATTATTGTATTAATTTGTTCCTTTGTTATCATAGTCTATTGTAATAAAATAGGGGACTACCGCCCCCTACCTCTTAAGACATTTTATTAAAATCCGGTGCAAAGATAAATATTATGAGTTTAATATGCAAGATGAAGACCTCGAATTCGTATTTAATTCTTTTATATGGGGTGTATACTAATGTTGTAAAATGTGAATTAACTCAATTTAGTATGTGTTTTGAACTCATTGAAAATACAATTAGTTATATTGCAGCTGTAAATAAAGAATTTATAACGTGAGTGAGGACAAAGTTTTCAATAAATTAAAGATTATTAATGATCCTGTGCATGGGTTTGTTAAGATCCCTTTTTCTATCATATATGATCTTCTTCAGCATAAATATTTTCAGCGTCTTAGAGGAATTAAACAATTGGGTTTAACATCTTTGGTGTACCCTGGTGCCATGCATAACCGATTTCAGCATGCGGTTGGAGCAATGCATCTGATGAGTAATGCTGTTTCTGTGCTTAAGTCAAAAGGCATCGAAATTACAGAAGAGGAATCAAAAGCAGTTCATATAGCTATTTTACTTCACGATATCGGGCATGGACCTTTTTCTCATGCGCTCGAATTTTCTGTTGTGGAAGGAGTATCACATGAAGATATTTCTCTTGCATTTATGAATAGCTTGAATAAAGAATATAATGGCGCTTTAGAGTTGGCGTTAGAAATTTTTAAGGATACTTATTCTAAGAAGTTTCTGCATCAATTGGTCAGTAGTCAATTAGATATGGATCGTTTGGACTACTTAAAACGCGATAGTTTTTTTTCTGGTGTAACAGAAGGTGTTATTGGTTCAGACAGGATTATAAAAATGCTTCATGTTAGAAATGATAATTTGGTAGTGGAATCTAAAGGAATTTATTCAATTGAAAAATTTCTTATTGCGCGAAGGTTAATGTATTGGCAGGTTTATCTTCATAAAACTGCTATTGTCGCAGAAAAAATGTTGATGAAGGTATTACAAAGAGCTCGTAAGTTATGTGTTGACGGAGTTGATTTGTATGCTCCACCTCAGTTGTTGTATTTCTTGAAACAAACATTTTCTATTGAGGATTTCATGAATAATCCTGAGGTAATAGGTAATTTTGCATTGTTAGATGATGGAGATATAATGAGTGCAATAAAATCATGGATTAATCATGAGGATTTCATTTTATCTAATTTATCAAAAGCGCTATATGAGCGTGATCTATTGCATATTGAGTTGAGAAAAGAAAGTTTTGATAAAAGTCTTGTTAAAGAGCTTAAAAAGAAAGTAAAAGAACTGTACGGTTTGAACAGCAAGGATGAAATTTCGTATTTTGTATATACTGATATTATAGAAAACCATGCTTACAGCATAACAGATGAAAAAATTAACATTTTGTATTCAGGTGAAGAAATAAGGGATGTTTCTGAAGCTTCGGACATCCTAAATCTCTCAGTATTAGGTAAGAATGTAAAAAAGAATATTTTGTGTTATCCAAAGTCTTTACGAAAATGGATTGGTGAAATCAGTTAGGTTTTTTATTAAGAGGATAATATTGTTAGATTTGCACCAAATTTTTTAAAATGGAATTTTCAGCTAAACAAATTGCAGAATTAATTGATGGGGTTGTTGTTGGTAACCCGGATGCAACTATTAATAATGTATCCAAAATAGAGGAAGGTAAACCAGGAACCATTTCTTTTCTGTCTAATCCCAAATATACTAAATATATATATGAGACTAATGCAAGTATTGTGTTAGTTAATAAATCATTTGAACCTGAAAAGGAAATTACTGCTACTTTAATTAAGGTAGAAGATGCTTATGTAGCAGTAGCTAAACTGATGCAGATGTATGTTGAATCGATGCCGCGAAAAACTGGTGTTGAGCAACCATCTTTTATTTCAGATTCTGCTTCGATAGGTGATTTTCCATATATAGGTGCATTTGCCTATATTGGAGATAATGTAAAAATAGGTAATAACGTTAGTGTTTATCCAAATGCTTACATTGGCGATAATGTTACAGTTGGCGATAATACAATTATATATTCAGGTGTTAAAATCTACCAGGGTTGTAAGGTAGGCTCAAGATGTGTATTACACGCAGGAAGTGTTGTTGGCTCTGATGGGTTTGGTTTTGCACCGGGAGAAAATGGCGAGTATACAAAGATACCTCAGTTAGGAAATGTGATCCTTGAGGATGATGTTGAAGTTGGCGCTAATACTACTATTGATAGAGCAACAATGGGATCAACAATTATTCATAAAGGTGTGAAATTGGATAATTTAGTGCAGATTGCCCATAATGTTGAGGTTGGAGATAACACTGTAATTGCTGCAATTACAGGTATAGCTGGATCTTCAAAAGTAGGAAAAAACTGTATGTTTGGTGGACATGCCGGTGTGGCAGGCCATTTAAATGTAGCAGACGGAACTAAATTAGGTGCATTTACTGGAGTAAGTAAAAATATAACACAAAAAGATATTTTCATGAGAGGTATTCCTGCTCAGGATGCTAAACTATATGGAAGATCTTTTGTGAACTTTAAGCAATTGCCAGATTTGGCAGCTCAGGTTAAAGAACTAAAAGAGGAAATTAAAAAGTTAAAAGGAGAATAATAGCTTTCCTAAGTTTAAGGAAAAGTCATACATCTTTATTATGATTGAATATCAAAATACTTTAGCAGGATCAGTAACACTTAAAGGTAAGGGGTTGCACACAGGAGCAGTTGTAAATTTAGTATTAAATCCTGCAGCTGTTAATCACGGATTCAAATTTAAAAGAGTTGATCTTGAAGGACAACCTGTAATTGATGCTGTAGCTGAAAATGTTGCATTTACAGAAAGAGGAACTGTTTTGCAAAAGAAAGAAGCTTCAGTGAGTACTATTGAACATTGTTTGGCGGCACTTAGGGGCTTAGGCGTAGATAATTGTTTGATGGAAATTGATGGGCCTGAAGTTCCTATCTTAGATGGTAGTGCCAAATTTTTTGTTGAAGCCATAAAGAGTGTTGGTCTTGAAGAGCAAGATGCTGAGAGAAAATATTATGTGGTAAAAGAAAAAATGGTTTATGAGGATAAAGAAAAAGGTGTTAAGTTAGTTGCTTTACCTGATGATTCTTTTAGCATAGATACTCATATTTCTTTTGAAAATTCAATGTTTTTGGGTAGTCAGTTTGCGTCTCTGGATTCATTGGAGGATTTCGATAAAGAAATTAGTTCTTGTCGTACTTTTGTATTTCTACATGAGGTAGAGATGTTAATGGAGCATAACCTTATAAAAGGAGGTGATCTTGAAAATGCAATCATTATATTAGATAAGGAAGTTACACAGCTTGAATTGGATAGATTAGCAGATTTGTTTAATCAGCCACGAGTAGAAGTTAAGCCTATTGGTATATTAAATAACCTTGAACTAACTCATCAAAATGAACCTGCACGACATAAATTATTAGATGTAGTAGGTGATTTGTGTTTAGCAGGTTTGCCAATTAAAGGTAAAATTATTGCTACACGACCTGGACATCAGGCCAATGTGGAATTTGCAAAGGTGTTGCGTTGTGATATTAAAAAATGCGCAAACAAACCGGTTGTTCCTCCATATGATCCAACAAAAGCTCCGATTTTTGATATCAATCAAATTAAAAGTATGTTGCCTCACAGATACCCTTTCTTATTGATTGATAAAATCATTGATCTTCAGGAAAATTATGTCGTGGGTATTAAAAATGTGACTCATAATGAAAATTTCTTTCAGGGACACTTCCCTACAGAACCTGTAATGCCTGGTGTTTTATTGGTGGAGGCAATGGCTCAGTGTGGTGGAATATTTGTATTAAATCAAGTTGAAGATCCGGAATTATATTCTACTTATTTCATGAAGATGGATAATATTAAATTCAGAAAGAAAGTAATTCCTGGAGATACTGTCATATTCAAACTTGACCTTATGGCTCCAATCAGAAGGGGAGTAGCTAACATGAAAGGTACTGCATATGTGGGTGATGCTGTAGTTGCAGAGGGTGAGTTTATGGCAAATGTTACAAAAAATAAAGGTTAATTTATTGTAGGTTTAATTGTATATAAAAGGCTTTTAAGTCGAAAAATATACACTTGATGCTTATAAATTACGATTTATTTTTTTTATTAAGATAGTTAGACTATTTTCGCAGCGGAAAATTTTGAGGGTATTTTTTGTCTTTAAATAAACAATACCCAATTAAATATTTTGACTTGGAAGACATACAAACAATTCAAATTGAGCCTGTAAAGTCAGGGCAAACTAAAGAAGAAAATATGAAACAACCTTTGGCGTATATTCATCCCGAAGCAAAAATAGCTCCGAATGTAGTTATTGAGCCATTTGTTACTATTGATAAGAATGTAGTTATTGAAGAAGGTACACGAATTGGATCAAACGTAACAATTTTAGAGGGAGCCAGGATTGGTAAAAACTGTAATATTTTTCCCGGAGCAGTGATTGCCGGAGTTCCACAGGATCTTAAATTTGCAGGAGAAGATACAGTTGCTATTATTGGAGATAATACTACAATTAGAGAATGTGTAACTGTTAACAGAGGTACTTCATCAAAAGGAAAAACTGTTGTAGGTAAGAATTGCTTATTGATGGCATATACTCATATTGCACATGATGTTGTTGTTGGCGATAATGTAATTATCGCAAATGCGACACAGGTTGCAGGAGAAGTTAGAATTGATGATTTTGCAATTGTTGGTGGAACGTCAGCAATTCATCAGTTTGTACATATTGGATCACATGTAATGATTCAGGGAGGTTCTTTATTAAGTAAAGATGTTCCTCCATATGTGAAGGTAGGAAATACTAAAATGTCTTATGGAGGTATAAACTCAATCGGACTTAGAAGAAGAAACTTTACAAATGAACAAATTACTGGAATCCAAAATATTTATAGAGTTTTATATCAAAGTGGATTAAACAATTCAGATGCAATTGAAAAAATTGAAGCTGAGTTGCCGGCATCTAAAGAAAGAGATGAAATTATTCTTTTTGTAAAAAATTCGCAAAGAGGTATTATTAAAGGATATACTTCTACATCAGATAGATAACGAAAGATCGATTAAATATTTTAAAGCCGGAAAGTAAATCTTTTCGGCTTTTTTTATGGAATTTAGTCACCGAATGCATTCTATCAATACATTATAAAAGATAGATGCTATGAAAAAGATACTTTTAATATCGTTTGGAATAATCCTTTTAGGATTATATGGGCAAAATTTATTTGCCAGTCGAGTAATAACAGGTGTGGTTTGTGATGACTCAAATCAGGTTCTGCCAGGTGTTAATGTAGTGGAAAAAGGTACTAGCCATGGAACAATAACAGATGTAAATGGGAAATACACAATTAAGATTTCAGACTCAACAGATTATTTGGTGTTTTCTTTTATTGGAATGAAATCCAAAGAAGTGTATGTTCGAAATAATAGTACTATTAATGTGATTTTATCTCCGGATCAGTGTTCGCTTGAAGAATGTGTTGTTATTGGTTACGGAGTTCAGAAAAAATCAATGGTTACCGTTGCTGTAAGTGCTGTTGCATTAGCAGGTAGGGTACCGCAGAGTAGAAATTATAGTTTAGTAGAAGATAAAGAGGATTATGCTATAATTAGTGGGAATAAGTACTTAGATCCTAAACAGTCTCCGTTATCTACATTTTCAGTTGATGTTGATAATGCTTCATATTCTAATATTCGCCGTTTTATTAATAATGGTCAATTACCTCCGCATGATGCCGTTCGAATAGAAGAGATGATTAATTATTTTAATTATGATTACGAAGGGCCAAAAGATGAAAAACCATTTGCAGTTTATCATGAGTTAGCCAAATGTCCATGGAATAAAAATCATAATTTATTACAAGTCGCTTTGCAAGGAAAGAGAATTGAGAAGGCTAACCTGCCTCCCTCTAATCTTGTTTTTTTAATAGATGTGTCCGGTTCAATGAATGCAACAAATAAGTTACCATTGTTAAAATCGGCCTTGAAAATGTTAGTGAATGAGCTTCGTGAAGAGGATAAAGTTTCAATTGTTGTTTATGCTGGTGCTGCCGGAGTGGTTTTGGAACCTACAGGTGGTGATAATAAGAGTGCTATAGTTGAAGCTTTAGATAAATTATCAGCTGGTGGGTCAACTGCAGGAGGTGAGGGACTAAAAATGGCTTATAAATTAGCGAATGAAAATTTCCTTAAGGATGGTAATAATAGAATTATATTAGCTACAGATGGCGATTTTAATGTAGGTATAAGCAGTAATCTTGAAATGGAAAGATTAATTGAGGCCGAGAGAGAAAAGGGAGTCTATATTACAGTGGCTGGGTTTGGTGTTGGTAATTATAAAGATTCAAAAATGGAGATTATAGCTGACAAAGGGAACGGTAATTATTTTTATATCGATAGTTTTATGGAAGCTAAAAAGGCATTGGTTGAGGAGTTTGGAGGAACATTATATACTATTGCTAAAGATGTTAAGTTTCAATTAGAATTTAATCCACAACATATTGCTGCTTATAGATTAATTGGTTATGAAAACAGAATTTTGAATAAAGAGGATTTTAATAATGATAAAGTTGATGCTGGAGAAATAGGTTCTGGCCATTCCGTTACCGCTCTTTACGAAATCATTCCTATTGGAGCAGATGATATTGCTGATTTTTTGCCAGGAACAGATCCATTAAAATATCAAGAAAATAGCAGTGTAAAAATAAAATCAGGTAAAACTAATTACTCAAATGAGTTATTGACCGTTAAACTTAGATATAAATTACCTGACGAAAATAAAAGTAAGCTAATTACTGTTCCGATATTAAATAAAGTAAAAGAATTAAAGGATGCTTCAAATATTTTTTCATTTGTATCGGGAGTAGCTGCCTGGGGAATGAAATTGCGCGGAGAATATTATGTTAATGAATTTGAGTATGATGATATTGTTGATTGGATTAAGAAGTCAAATTGGAATGATGAACAGGGATATTCTTATGAAATGATAAGGTTAATAAATAGCTCAAATCATTTGTCAGAAGAAATAGCGAAGAATTGAAAATAAAGAGTGGTGCATTGATAGAAATGATTCGCTCTAACCAATGGAAGTACAAATGTTATTCAATTGCTGTTTTAGAATTTTATGGGATATCTAATGTTTTGATATGGAAATTAGTTCTGGTTTTGCAAGGGAAATGCTAAAAATTGCACTTGTGTAAAGTGTATAAAATCAGTATGTAACATTTTGTCACATGTTTGTCACGCATAAAATTCGTTTTATTTTTAAGGAGTTACTTTCTTTGTTATATGCAAATGAAAAGAAACTTCATTAGTCTTATTTTATAATAAGTGCGCGCTTTCAATCTTAATCCTGTACATAAACTATGAAGACCATTCCCATTCTTAAAAATCTAATTCTATAATTAGTAAAAACCTGTCTTGTTTTGAGACAGGTTTTTTTATGTCTACTTTGCAACCTTAAAAAATATTATTTGTCTTTGCTTTTGAATAAGAAAAATTAAATAATGCAGAAAATAATAGTGTTTATCATAATCGTTGCATTTAACTTAAGCAATTATGTATATGCAAATGATCCCTTAGTTAACGATAAAGTTGTTCTGAGTGGATATATAAAAGATAATAATAATGGAGAGTTGCTAATTGGTGCTAGTGTATATTTTAAGGATCTAAAGACAGGTACAATCTCAAATCTTTATGGATTTTACTCCTTTAGTGTCGATCCTGGTGTTTATGATATCCAGTTTGCCTATATGGGATATAAGACAATTTCTAAAAAGTTAGAGATTAATCAGAATATGACATTTGATGTAGAATTAAGTCCTGAGGCTGAAAATATACAAGAGGTTGTTGTTTTAAGTAAAAAGCTGGATGCTAATGTTCGTGATGCACAAATGAGTGTTCAAAAACTGCAAAGTAAAGATGTTAAGGCTGTTCCTGCCTTAATGGGGGAAGTTGATGTTATTAAAGTCCTTCAGTTGATGCCTGGGGTACAAGCAACAAGTGAAGGTTCTAGTGGTTTTAGTGTGAGAGGGGGTAATCCTGATCAAAACCTGGTTTTGCTGGATGAAGCCATTGTGTACAATGCCGGTCATATGCTTGGTTTTTTTTCTGTATTTAATAATGATGCAATTAAAGATGTTCAGTTATATAAAGGAGATATCCCTGCCTCTTCCGGAGGTCGTTTGTCCTCTTTAGTTGATGTTCGGATGAATGATGGTAATAACAAAAAGATTGAAGGACAGGGAGGTATTGGTTTAATTTCTTCTCGATTAACATTAGAAGGGCCAATTGTTAAAGATAAAACATCGTTTATCGTGAGTGGAAGAAGAACTTATGCTGATTTATTTCTTCCATTAGCCGCTGACGAAGCTGCAAAGGATAGTAAGCTGTACTTTTATGATTTAAATGCTAAGGTTAAACATACTATTAATAACAATAATAGAATATACTTTAGTACTTACTTTGGCCGTGATGTATTTAAGGATGTCAATTCAAAGATGGATTTTGGAAATCAGACTTTTACTTTGAGATGGAATCATGTTTATAATCCTAAGTTATTTTCTAATGTTACTTTTATAGGTAGTAAATATGATTACAAATTAGGAACAACAGAAAGTGCTGCAGAGTTTACCTGGAAAAGTAGGTTGAGAGATTATAGTTTAAAGGTAGATTATAATTATTATTTGAATCCTAATAATACTATTTCATTTGGTTTTCAAAGTATAAAACATATTATAAATCCAGGTACTGCTCAGGGGTCGGGAGAAGATTCAATGTTTAGTAAGGTTGAGGTTCCTGATGCAAACGGGTTAGAACATGGGATTTATATAGCAAATAGTCAAAAGATTGGATCAAGATTTAATGTGAAATATGGTATTCGATTTTCTGGCTTGCAGAATATTGGTGAAGGAACAGTTTATGAGTTTGATGAGAATTATGAAGCTGTTAATGAGATAAATTATAAACGAAATGATGTTTTTAACTCGTATTGGGGATTTGAGCCTCGTTTAGGAATGTCGTATATTTTAAATAATACAACTTCGTTAAAATCCAGTTATTCAAAAACAAGACAGTACATTCATTTGGCTTCTAATTCCACTTCTACAACTCCATTGGATGTTTGGTTTATGTCATCTCCTAATATTAAACCTCAGATATGTGATCAGTTTTCGGCAGGATTATTTAAAAACTTCTCTGATAACATGATTGAAAGTTCTGTAGAGCTGTTTTATAAGGATATGAAAAATACCATCGATTTTAAGGATCATCCGGATTTGCTTTTAAATGATAAAATGGAGGGTGAAATCAGAACGGGAAAGTCATGGGCTTATGGTGCTGAGTTCCTGTTGAAATTTCATCTTGAAAAATTTAATGGGTGGGTTGGTTATACCTGGAGTAAATCATGGAGGAAAATTGCAGAGGTAAATGATGGTAAAAAGTATTTATCTCCCTACAGTCATGATCATGATATTTCAGTAGTTCTAAATCATACCCTAAATAAAAGATGTCAGTTAGGGTTTAATTGGGTTTATTTTACTGGAGCGCCGTTTACTGCACCCAATGGGCGAATGTTTGTAGGAGGTGATATTGTTCCTCTTTATTCATCCAGAAATGAAGAACGTATGCCTGATTATCATAGAATGGATGTTTCTTTTACTTTAAAAAATAAAAAGAAAGAAGGAAGAAAATGGGAAGGTGAGTGGAATTTTTCTGTTTATAATTTATATGGAAGAAAGAATGCATGGTCTATCTTTTTTGAACAGGATGAAGATGATCCATATAAGGCTACTGCTCAAAAAACATATCTTTTTCAATTTGTTCCATCAGTTACTTATAATTTTAAATTTTAGTCCATGTTAAGAATTAAGAAATATATAATTGGTTTAATAGCTATAATTGTATTCATTTCATGTACGGAAGAGATTGATATGGATCTGGGTTCAGGTGATACTTATTTAGTGGTTGATGCAGTATTTACGGATGAAATTATAGATCATAAGGTAGTTTTAAGTACTACTTCGGAGTATTTTAGCAATACTTCCAGTCCTGCAGTAACTGGTGCACAGGTGAAAATTGCTGATGATTTTAAAGAAATTCAGTTGGAGGAGGACCCTGCAGTGCCCGGAACTTATATAATTCCAAAATCATTTGTGGGCATATATAATCAGGAATATACTTTGACTATTTCAGGTGTTGATATTGATAATGATGGAGTAGATGAATCATATACTGCTCAAAATACTTTATATGAGCCGGCAAAAATAATTGATATGTCAATGGCATGGGATACTGGGCATGGTGAGAAAAGATGGATTATTCAAATGTATTCTAAAGATAATCCTGAGACTGAAGACTTTTACGCTTTTGCTATTTATGTCAATGGAACACTATTCTCTGATCAGATTTCGGAATTAGAATATGCCTGGGATCGTTATTTTAATGGAAATGATGTTACTGGTGTAACGGTTCAGTCTTTAGTTGAGGAGGATTCAAGTGGAGAAACGGCGGATTATATATTAAAGGTCGGAGACTGGGTAAAGCTTGAAATGCAAACAATAAATGAAGATTATTATAATTTTATAGATGCGGTAAGTGAAGAGACTGGGATACAGGTTCCCCTGTTTAGCGGTCCGCCGGCAAATGTCCCTTCAAACATAAGTAATGGAGCAAAAGGTTTTTTTCGAGTTTATTCAACTTCGGTTGATTCAATGATGGTGAATCAGGAGATTATAGATTTGAGAGATAATTAATTTTTATTTTTTAATTGACTGAAAAATGTCTTCATATTTTCTTCATCTTTCTTACTGAGTGCAGAAATGAAGATTGGAGGATATTTTGCAAGTTGACTGGCAGACATCTGGTATAAATGCAACTTCTTTTTATAAATTCGGTTCCCGGTTGTATCGTATTTTATAAAAGATGATATTGGAATCTTATACATTTTAAATGATCTGTTAAAAGGAAATGAGTTGTAGAATTTAATTTCAAAAGTATCGTCAACCTTTTCTAATTCTATATAGTAGAAACCTCCAGTCATGAAGTAATAAAATGTGGCAATGGTTAAAATGCCGGTACTCCATTGTATTGTGCTTGTCATCATTACAGAAATAACCTGACTGCAAATGAAACCGGCTAAAAATAATAAAGCCAAAAATGTTAGTTTCAGTTGAATGCTTCCCGCTGTTTTTCTGTTGTTCATTAGGTAATATTATTTAATGTTGTGATTCTATAAATATGTGGAAAAAATAATGAATTTTAAATAAAGAGATGGTAAATAATGCCCGATTAATTTCATTTTTTAAGAAGTTCCACTGTTTTAATTAAATATAGTCATAATCTGGTAATATTTTATTGCAATTTGGTGCTTCTACAACCTTTTTTATTTATTTTTGGCGGATAATTTTTGGTGTTGAGAAAAACAAAATAAAAGATTTAATGCAAGTTATTGAAGAGAGTGAATCAAGAGTTTACGGAGCTGAAAATTTAAAGCAAGATCTATCTGAATTAATAAAAAAGTATAACAACGGAAAGGTTTTTTTATTGGTAGATACAGGCTCTTATGAATATTGCTATCCTAAGATTAAAGGGCTGCCTGAAATTGATGAAGAAAATATCATTATAATAGAACAAGGAGATCAGCATAAAAACATTGAGGCTATTTCAAAGGTTTGGGAGTTTTTAAGTACTCATGGTGCAGATAGAAAATCAACCTTGATTAATTTGGCAGGAGGGATGCCTTGTGATTTGGGAGGATTTGCTGCTGCAACTTTTAAAAGAGGAATTAATTTTATTAATATACCAACTACCCTTTTAAGTCAGGTTGATGCTAGTGTCGGAGGTAAAACCGGTATTAATTTTCATGGATTCAAAAATGAAATTGGCGTCTTTAAACATGCCTCTGCTGTTCTGGTTGATACTGATTTTGTAGAGACTCAGGATGATGAAAACATCTGTTCTGGTTATGCAGAAATGATTAAGCATGCTTTAATCTATTCAGAAGAAGATTGGAGTGTGATTAAGTCATTTGATATAAAAAATGCTAATCTTCCTGAATTAAAGAAGCTTGTTGTAAATTCAATTCATATAAAAGAACATTTTGTTAAGGCTGATCCAACAGAGAAAAATGTTCGTAAATCATTGAATTTTGGTCATACTATTGGTCATGCTTTTGAAAGTTTTGCAATGAAAAAAGGACGTCCGGTTCTTCATGGTTATGCCGTAGCCTATGGAATGGTTGCTGAACTTTATCTGGGAAGTAAATTATGTGGTTTTCCTATGGCGAAGATTGATGAAATAAATCAAATGATTCAATCTATTTATGGTAAGTTTCAGTTTGAACAACAGGATTTTGATGAGTTGTTTTTCTTAATGACTCACGATAAAAAGAATGAAAAAAATCAAATTAATTTTACTCTTTTAAAAGATATAGGACAAATTGAAATTAATCATACATGTTCTAAGGAATTAATTTACGAAGCTTTGAATTTTTACCTTGAGCAGTAAATTAATAGTGAAGATATTAATTAGAGTAAGATATAAATAAGAAAAAATGCAATATAAAGTTTCAGCACCGCAACAGGTGTTACCATATACAGTAGAATTACCAACGTCGAAAAGTATTAGTAACAGAGCATTGATTCTAAATGCATTGGCCTACAGTGCTAAACCAATCAAGAATTTATCAGATAGTGATGATACTCAGTTGTTGATTAAAGCGCTGAAGTCAGATGGCAATAGTTTTGATGTTGGAGCGGCAGGAACAACGATGAGGTTTTTAACGGCTTTTCTTTCAAAGATCGTTGGAGAGTGGACTATTACTGGTTCTGAAAGAATGAAGCAAAGACCTATTAAGATTTTAGTTGAAGCTTTAAATAAACTTGGAGCTAAAATCGAATATATTGAAAAAGAAGGTTATCCTCCGTTGAAAATATATGGCAGTGCAATGGAAGGTGGAGACTTGGAATTGGCAGGTGATGTTAGTAGTCAATATATTTCAGCATTATTAATGATTGGACCAACAATGAAAAACGGTCTAAGATTAACCTTAACTGGTGAAATTATTTCAAGACCATATATCTTGCTTACATTAAAAATGATGGAGACTTTTGGAGTTAAAAGTCATTGGAAAGATAATGTAATTACAGTTCCAGCAGGTCAATACCAGCCAACTGATTTTACGGTGGAAGCCGATTGGAGCGCTGCTTCTTATTGGTTTCAGATAGCTGCCTTAAATCAGGGGTCAGAATTAATTTTGAAAGGTGTTAAGCGTTATAGTGAGCAAGGAGATTCAAAAGTAGCTGAACTATTTACTCAGTTAGGAGTAGAGTATAAATTTTCCAGAAATGGTTTGGTTCTGAAAAATATTGGAAATGTGGTTAAGCAATTTAACTACAATTTTATAGAGCAGCCTGATTTAGCGCAAACTTTTGCTGTTACCTGTTGTTGCTTAGGTGTTCCATTTGAATTTACAGGACTACAAACTTTAAAGATTAAAGAAACAGATAGGATAAACGCTTTGATTGATGAGCTAAAAAAGCTAGGGTTTAAATTACAGTCAAACAATGTGGATAATCTTATTTGGGATGGTGCTACTTGTGATAAAGATGAATCAGCTTGTATAGCTACTTATAAAGATCATAGAATGGCAATGGCGTTTGCTCCTGCTGTTGCTGGTGTTGGAAATATTATTGTTGATGATCCTGCAGTTGTTTCTAAATCATATCCAAAATATTGGGATCATTTAAAAGAGTTTGGATATGAAGTCAATGAATAATTGAACTTTGATAAAATATTATTATAAGGTGAATGGCTTTGTCATTCACCTTTTTTTGTTTGATATTTTTAGAACTCAAATATAACTAATCTCGAACCTTTTGTTGGCTTATTATTAATAATTGCAGTTTCCCAGTCGCCTTGTTCCTTTATTTTTTCAATAAGTTTCAAGTCGAATTCCTGATTTACAGGAGTTATAATTTTGATGTCAGATATCTTACCTGAATCAGTAATGAATATATTAACTCTTATTTCATTGGTTGGATAGTTATCCGGTAGTTTTAAGCTGTGTTCAATTTTTCGTTTAAACCTTTTAATACCTATTAGAGGAGTTGGGATTAAGTTATTTTTAACTTCTTCGCTTTTTTCTGTTGTTCTATTTTTAGGTTTTGTTCCATATCCAATAGTTACAACTTCATCAAGAGCTAATGTTTCATTTTCTAAAACAACTTCACCTATAGAATCATTTTTTGCAACAAGTTTTTTTTGTTTGAAACCTATAAAGTCGAATGATAGCAGGCTTTCATTTTTCAAAGTGTTTAAAGTAAAGTTGCCATCCATATCGGTAATAGTTCCATTGGGTTTTCCTTCTTCAATGATGGTTACACCTGGTATTGGAATACCATTTTCGTCAACAACTTTACCTTTGTATTGAATAAAAGAATCTTTCAAAATACTTTGGTCAATAGCTCTGTCTGCAGCATAAGAAGTTGAAGTGAGATCCATTTTATCACCTTCAATTGTACCTGTTATGGTATTTTTATTTCTGTCAGAATCTAATTCTAATTGCTGCTCCAAATCAACAGAAATTTCTTTGTTAACCGAACTTTGGGATATATTATAATTTGCCTTCTTATGTGAAAGCTTCGCAATAATTAATGGCTTTTCTTCGGTTTTCTCGTTGCTGTCAGGTATTGCTGGTCTGGCAGAGGATTCTATTTCTAATGTGTCAGAAGCATGGATTTCTATTGTGTTATTCTTTGTAGGTAATTCAATTCTGTTTTCAGATGAGTCTTTTTGCTCAATTATTGGTTTGTTGTTTTGTTGCTTGCTTAATAGAGGTTGAGTTTCTTTGTTCGTAGTGATGTAGAATAAAGTAGAAATACCTACTAAAAATATAATTGTTGCAGCAATCTTTGTCCAATATGAAATTGTATTTTTTCTGGTGTTACTCTGTAATTTATTTTGTAAAAATAGTAATGAGTTGTTTGTTTCACTTTTAGATAACTTCTCGTAGCCTTCAACAGCATCCATTAAAAAAGGATCAGCTTCCATTTCTCGTTCAAAAGCATACCTTTCCTTTTCTGAAAGTTCATTGTTCAGATATCTTAATATTTGCGATATATTTTTATTATTCTGCATTGCTTCTTTCCAAACAGATTTTTAAATTACGTTTCGCATTTTGAATGTAACTCTTTACTTTTTTAATATCGACCTCCATCTTATCTGAAATCTGTTGATAGGTCATTTCTTTAAAATAAAATAACTCTATACTCTCTTTTTGTTGAAATTTTAGTTTGTCAATACAAGTTTTTAATGCTGCTTCATTCAGTTTATTCTGCTCTTCATCAATAGGATGTATTTCAAACTGTTTTTCCATAAAACTTTCAGTAAAATATTTTTCATCATCTATTGATGAAGTAAAATGCTTCACTTTTCTAAGTTCCATTAAACAGTAATTCTTAGATACAACATATAACCATGGTTTAAAGTTATCTATTTCGGCATCCTTTAAAGACGTAGTAAGCTTTTCGAAAATCTGAATTACTGCATCCTGAGCATCATCTTTATTTTTAAGATATTTTAAACATACACCAAAAACCAAATCCATATATCTTGAATATAATTCACCAAGAATATCGAGGTTGTGAGTATTACGATACTGGTGCAATAATTCATTATCTGAATTGTATTTTATTCTTGAGGAAAATAGCTTCATTTATCTTAAAAAATGTTGCTAAATGTATAAATAATATGTAGGTTTTTCAATACAGGAAATAATTATTGAGTTTTTATTATGATGAGCTATGCTAAAAAATTATAAAAAATGAGGTCTTACCCCTATTTTTTGGTGAATTAAAAATGATAAATGTTATTTTTACATCGTCAACGTAATAAAATACCACCTATTTAATTGCTGAAGGAGAGAAAAGTAATTTTGCCCGGATTATTTTGTGAATTTCAGGAATAGATAACAAAACTGTAATTGCATTAAAGTTTAGTAATAAATTTTATTGATGTAGTTATGACGTTTTTGTGTTGATTATCAATTGAAAATGAAATAAGAAAAAATGTTGCTTATTTAGAATGGCTTAATTTTATTTAATCTAAATAGTTTACTAATTTTGCACATTCATAGCATGTAATTCAGATCATCTTAAACATGGTATATAAACACAATGACTATAAGATTGTTTAGGAATCAGACAACAAAGTAATTATGGCAGAAGATCAGGATAAAATATTAGAAGAAGTTACCGGTAGTGACTATAAGTATGGTTTTACGACTGATATAGAAACAGAGGTAATTCCTAAAGGATTAAGTGAAGATGTGGTTCGTCTTATTTCTCAAAAAAAGAATGAGCCGGAATGGATGTTGGAGTTTAGGTTGAAAGCTTATAACCATTGGTTAAAAATGGAGCAACCTAATTGGGCCAAGCTGAATATTCCTAAAATAGATTTTCAGGATATTATTTATTATGCTGCACCAAAGCAAAAACCAAAACTTGATAGCATTGATGATGTAGACCCGGAATTGAAGGCTACTTTTGATAAGCTTGGGATACCATTGGAAGAGCAAAAAGTTTTAGCAGGAGTTGCTGTTGATGCGGTAATGGATAGTGTATCTGTGAAAACAACGTTTAAGGAAACTTTAGCTGAAAAAGGAATTATTTTTTGCAGTTTTAGTGAAGCTGTGCATGAATATCCTGATTTAATTAAAAAATATATGGGATCAGTTGTTCCATATACAGATAACTTTTTTGCAGCACTTAATTGCGCTGTGTTTAGTGACGGATCTTTTGTTTATATACCAAAAGGAGTTCGCTGTCCAATTGAACTTTCAACCTATTTTAGAATAAATGCAGTAAATACAGGTCAGTTTGAAAGAACACTGATCGTTGCTGATGATGATAGTTATGTGAGCTATTTGGAAGGCTGTACTGCTCCTCAACGCGACGAGAATCAGCTTCATGCTGCCATTGTAGAGATTGTTACTATGGATAGAGCAGAAGTAAAGTATTCTACAGTGCAAAACTGGTATCCTGGAGATAAAGAAGGAAAAGGAGGTATCTATAATTTTGTTACCAAAAGAGCTTTGTGTAAAGGAGATTATTCAAAGGTAATGTGGACTCAGGTTGAAACTGGTTCTGCAATTACATGGAAGTATCCTAGCTGTGTATTAATGGGAAATCATTCTGTAGGTGAGTTCTACTCTGTTGCTGTAACAAATAATTATCAGCAGGCTGATACTGGTACTAAAATGATTCACTTAGGTAAAAATACACGAAGCCTGATTGTTTCAAAAGGTGTTTCTGCAGGTAAGAGTCAAAATAGTTACAGAGGCTTGGTGAGAGTGAATAAGAAAGCTGAAAATGCCAGAAATTTCTCTCAATGTGATTCATTATTAATGGGAGATCAGTGTGGAGCACATACGTTCCCATATCTTGAAATTAATAATAATACTGCAGTAGTTGAGCACGAAGCAACAACTTCTAAAATCGGAGAAGACCAGATATTTTATTGTAATACCAGAGGTCTGTCAACAGAAGATGCAATTGGACTTATTGTAAATGGTTATGTAAAAGAGGTAATCAATCAATTACCAATGGAGTTTGCTGTAGAGGCACAAAAATTATTACAAATAAGTTTAGAAGGTAGTGTTGGATAACAGACACAAGTAGCAAGTATCAAGTCAAATGACATAATTATCTTGCTCTGTTTTAATATATAAATGCAATTATCAAATTCAGGATTAAAAAAGTCTTATTACTTGTGTCTTGATACTTGATACTAAAAACAAAAGATTATGCTTGAGATAAAAAATTTACATGCTAAGATAGATGATAAGGAGATATTAAGAGGTATTAACCTTACAATAAAACCAGGAGAAGTTCATGCTATAATGGGACCAAACGGTTCTGGTAAGAGTACTTTATCATCAGTGCTTGCCGGTAGTGAAGCTTTTCAAGTATCTGAAGGTTCAGCTACTTTTTATGGAAAGGACTTGTTAGATATGCCAGCTGAAGATAGAGCAAGAGAAGGTTTGTTTTATAGTTTTCAATATCCTGTTGAAATACCGGGTGTTAGTATGGTAAACTTTATGCGTACTGCTGTAAATGAACATCGTAAGTATAACGGAGAAAAGCCTTATACTGCAAGTGAGTTCTTGAAATTGATGCGTGAGAAAAAAAGTTTGGTAGAGATTGACTCAAACCTTACAAACCGTTCTGTTAATGAAGGTTTTTCTGGTGGTGAGAAAAAGAAAAATGAAATCTTCCAGATGGCTATGCTGCAGCCTAAAGTATCTATTCTTGATGAAACAGATTCAGGTTTAGATATTGATGCTTTGAGAATTGTAGCTAATGGTGTAAATAAGTTAAAATCAGAAGATAATGCAACTATAGTGATTACTCACTATCAGCGTTTATTAGATTATATAGTTCCTGATTATGTTCACGTTTTATACAAAGGACGTATCGTAATGTCTGCAGGAAAAGAATTAGCATTAGAATTAGAAGAAAAAGGTTACGACTGGATTAAAAAGCAGTTTGAGGATTAACCCGTAAACTACATGTTTAACTTTTAAAATGTATAAAAATGAGTATAGCGGGTTCAGATATAAAAACAGAAGAAAAATATGTTTCTCTTTATAAAGAGAATCTAGGACGTTTGAATATTGTTACGTCTGATTTGGTTGCCGGAGAAAGAGAAAAAGCAATAGGAATTTTTGAAGAAAAAGGAATTCCTAATCGTAAAGTTGAGAGTTATAAGTATACAAATCTAAATCCTCAGTTTGAAAGAGATTATAATTATGATTTTGAACACGAAGTTTTTAATCAGAACTTAGGTGATATTTTTAATTGTAATGTTGAGGATCTTGAAGCTATTACTGTTTATTTAATTAATGGATGGTATTACAGAAAAAATACACTTCCGGATTCCCTTCCTAAAGGTGTAATCATAGGTAGTTTTGCGGAGTATTCAAAATCGCATTCGGAAATCTTCGAAGCGCATTATAATAAATATGCTAAAAACGAAGAGGATAGCTTTGTTGCGTTAAATACAGCTTATGCTCAGGATGGTTTCTTTATATATATTCCTAAAGGTGTTGTGGTTGAAAAACCAATCCAGATTGTGAATATTATGAAAGCCGATGAGGATTTCATGGCTTTCCCAAGAAACTTAATAGTAGTTGAAGAAAATGCTCAGGCTAAGATTTTGGTCTGTGAGCATACATTAACAGAAAAAAAGTTTCTGTTAAATGGAGTAACTGAGGCTTTTGTTGATAAAAGTTCAATTTTTGATCTTTATACTATTCAAAATCAGCATAATTTAACTACAAATATTTCATCTGTATTTATTAAGCAAAAAGAACAATCCAGTATTCTTACACATAATCTTACATTACATACAGGGGTAACACGAAATAACGTGTACGTTCATATGGATGGAGAGCATTGTGAGTCGAGAGTATATGGTTTGTATGTTTCAGATAAGAGTCAGCATGTAGATAATTATTCTTTTATTGATCATGCGATGCCAAATTGTTATAGCGAGGAATTGTTTAAAGGAGTTTTAGATGATGCTGCAACAGGTGCTTTTGCCGGAAAAATTATGGTACGTCCTAATGCTCAAAAGACTAATGCATTCCAGAAAAATGATAATTTACTTTTGACTGAGAATGCAAAAATGAATACAAAGCCAATGTTGGAGATTTATGCAGATGATGTTAAATGTTCGCATGGTGCTACTGTAGGTCAGCTTGATGAAAAATCAATGTTCTATTTGCGTTCAAGAGGTATTGGTAAGGATGAAGCAAGAATCTTGTTGATGTATGCTTTTGCTTATGAAGCTGTAGAGAAGATTAGGGTTGAGGCAGTAAGAGAGCAAATTAGAGGGCTTGTGGAGCAAGTGTTCAGGGGAGAGTTAAATAAATGTAATTCTTGCGTTTTATGTGGTCAGGAATCAGGTAAAGGATACGCTTGTATGTAGTAATGCTATGGCAATTGATATAAACAACATAAGATCACAGTTTCCTATCTTGGACAGTATAATTCATGGTAAGCCATTGGCTTATTTTGATAATGCTGCAACAACTCATAAGCCAGAACGGGTTGTTAATAAGGTAAACGAAGTTTACCATACTTTAAATAGTAATATTCATAGAGGAGTACATTATTTAAGTAATCAGGCAACTTTAGCATACGAGGAAGCACGAATTAAAGTGCAGAATTTCTTAAATGCAGCTCATTCTCATGAAATAATATTTACTTCAGGAGCTACGGCTGCTATTAATTTATTAGCCTTTTCTTTTGGTGAAACATATATTGAGGAAGGAGATGAGATAATCGTCTCTCAAATGGAACATCATTCTAACATTGTACCATGGCAAATGATGTGTAAAAGAAGAAAGGCTGTTTTAAAAGTAATTCCGATAACAGAGACAGGAGAGCTGGATTTGGAAGCTTTTGAATCTCTTTTGTCTGATAAAACGAAATTGGTCGCTGTAACTTATGTGTCTAATGCACTAGGTACACAAAATCCAATACCAGAAATTATAAAGCGTACGCATCAGAATAATTCATTAATTATGGTTGATGCATCTCAGGCAGTTCAGCATTTAAAAGTTGATGTACAAGAATTGGATGTGGACTTTTTGGTTTTTTCGGGGCATAAAATTTATGGACCTACAGGAACTGGTTCTTTATATGGAAAGGAAAAATTTCTAAATGAAATGGAGCCATGGCAAGGTGGAGGTGAAATGATAAAGACGGTTACTTTTGAAGAAACATCTTATAATGAATTGCCATTTAAATATGAAGCAGGAACTCCAAATATTGCAGGAGCAATAGGCCTAGGTGAAGCTATTGATTTTGTTTCAGAGATCGGAGTTGAAAATATAGCAGAGTATGAACACGAACTATTGGTTTATGCTACCGTCAAGCTTAATGCAATCCCTGGAATGCGGATATTCGGTACTTCCAATCAAAAATCCAGTGTGATTTCATTTTTAGTAAATGAAATTCATCCGTTTGATATGGGTACTATGCTTGATAAAATGGGATTAGCTGTAAGAACAGGTCATCATTGTGCTCAACCCATTATGGATTACTTTGGTATTCCTGGTACATTAAGAGCTTCTTTTGCAGTTTATAATACAAAAGAAGAAATTGATCGATTGGTAGAAGGTATTTCAAAGGTGGCTATGTTGTTTGGGTAAAGATTTTAATTTTAGCATCTTTGTTACCTAAATTTTGTAAATAGTAATAGATAATTTATAATGACAATACAAGAAATTCAAGACGAAATAGTTGCAGAGTTTACATCTTTTGATGAATGGATGGATAAATACGCATATTTAATTGAACTGGGCAATGATCTTGAACCTTTTGATGATCAATACCGATTAGATCAAAATTTATTGGACGGATGCCAATCGAAAGTATGGTTGCATGCTTGGGAAGAAGATGGTAAGATTTATTATATGGGTGATAGTGATGCTATAATTGTTAAAGGAATTGTAGCTTTAATGATTAGAGCTTTATCTGGTCAGAAACCTGATGATATACTAAATAATGATCTTACATTTGTTGATGAAATTGGATTAAAAGAACATCTTTCTCCTACAAGATCTAATGGTTTAGTAGCTATGATTAAGCAAATGCGATTATTTGCACTAGCGTTTAAAGCAAAGCAAGCATAGTTAATTAATAATTGTATATTCAGAAACATTAGGTTGGTTTTTATGTTTTTAATATATACTTGATACAAGAAATTATGACAAACGAATTTTTATCAATAGAGGAAGAGATTGTTAATACATTAAAAACTATTTTCGATCCGGAAATTCCTGTTAATATATATGACTTGGGATTAATCTATGAAGTGAATGTTGAGGAAGATGGGAAGGTACGAGTTGTGATGACATTGACTTCGCCAAATTGTCCTGTGGCAGAATCGATGCCTGAAGAGGTGTTTGATAAGGTTAGTAGTGTTGAGGGTGTTTCTCATGTTGATGTAAACCTGACTTTTGATCCACCATGGACAAAGGATATGTTATCAGATGAGGCTTTATTGGAATTAGGTCTGTTGTAAGATATTATATATACAAGAAAATAAAAAAAGATCCTTAATCATATCAGTTGGTTAAGGATCTTTTTTATTATAGAATTTAAGAATTAACTTTCTTCAGAAAGATATTAATTGATGGATTTGATTAAAATTAAATATGCAGAGTTAATTAAGTCAAAGGCTAAAGAATTAGGTTTTGATGATTGTGGTTTTACTGAAGCAAAGGTGCTTAATGATCAGAAGCCTTATTTACAAGATTGGTTAGCCAATAATATGCATGGAAGTATGCAGTATATGGAGAATCATTTTGAAAAAAGACTTGACGCATCAAAGCTTGTAGAAAATGCAAAAACAGTTATTGTATTATTAAAGAATTACTTTCCTCGGGAAAAGCAGTATAAAGATGCACCTGTAATATCCAGATATGCTTATGGTGAAGATTACCATTTTGTTCTAAAGGATAAACTAAAAGATTTATTTGAATATATTAAAACTGAAATTTATCCGGATCTTGAGGGTAGGTATTTTGTTGATTCTGCACCAATACTTGAAAGAGCATATGCTGTTAATGCTGGTTTGGGATGGGTTGGGAAGCATAGTAATTTAATTCATAAAAGGTTAGGGAGCTATGTTTTTATTTCTGAATTAGTGGTTAATTTATCACTCCCATATGGAGCGCCAATTAATGAAGCTTGTGGAGGTTGTTCCCGCTGTATTGATGCTTGTCCTACTAAAGCTATTGTTTCGCCTAAGGTTATAGATTCAAATAAATGTATTTCCTATCTGACTATTGAAAATAGAGATGAAATACCTGAGTCTTTTAAAGGTAAAATGGATAATAGAATGTATGGTTGTGATGTTTGTCAGGAGGCTTGCCCCTGGACCTGGAAATCACGTCCAACCCAGGAGGAACGTTTCAAGCCTAAAGAAGAAATGCTTGAAATGAACCAAGAAGATTGGTCTGAATTAACTCCTGATCAATTTTCAGTTCTTTTTAAAAAATCAGCGGTTAAAAGAACAAAATATAGTGGATTGAAAAGAAATATTGACTTTTTAATGTAAAAAACCATTTTTCTAATTACGGCAAGTGAAAAATGTTATTAAATTTATGAGAATCATTCAAATGTGTTTTAAATATAATAACTGATTATAATAGTATATGCATATTACTAATTTTTAAATTATGAGTAATTTTAATCATTCCCCCTTTTTTACTTATGCAAAAGACAGAACACTAATTCATGGTATGTATTGGATTCCTAAGACTAATGTAAGAGCCATAATTTGCCTTGTTCATGGTTTAGGTGGTCATATTGCCAGATTTTCTAAATTAGCTGAGGATTTCTGCAATAATAATATTGGTTTGATAGGAGTCGATTTAAGAGGACACGGTAAATCGCACGGTAAAAGGGGATGTGTATGTAGTTTGAATGATTACTTTAATGATATCTCAGCATCCTTAAAATACTTAAAGAATAATATCTCAGCAAAAGGAATTCCTATATATCTGTATGGAAATAGTATGGGAGGTCCGGTATCTCTAAAATATGCAATAAAGAATAAAGCAATATTTAATGGAGTTATATTAACAGCTCCATGGTTTTGTTTGCGTAAACAACCTAAGGGTTTTTCTCTGTTTATGCTCAAGAATATAAATAAGATATTTCCCAATGTTACCATATCCTCAGGAATTAAGTCCAAAGATTTTAGGTCTAATCCGAAAATGCAGGATGAAGCAAGAAAAGATAATCTTGTTCATAAGCGGATTTCAATAAGGTTGTTGTTTTTGATTTATCATTTAGGATTAGAGTTAATATTAAAAGAAATAGAGAATTTTAGTTTGCCAACCCTTATTTTTCATGGAGAATCAGATAGGGTTACAGATATTAATGCTTCAAAAAGGTATAAAGAAAATAATTTTAAAAATGTTGAGTTTATATCATTACCAAATACAAAACATGAAATTCATGTAGAAGAAGAAAGTGGAAACGTTATGAGAAAGATTGTATCCTGGATAAATGCTCATGAAATTGATGCTGAGATGCAAAATGAAAGAAAAGGTATTGCTTGTATAAATTAATATAATGGATAGTTTTAGAACAGAAGTTGAGGTTGGGAAGTTTTCAAAGAAGATAGAGTACGATTCTAAAGTCATGTTTTTAGGATCTTGTTTTGCGACTAATGTTGGAGAAAAATTTAAATCAGTAAGGTTGGACACTATGGTAAATCCTTATGGTGTGATTTATAATCCAATAAGTGTAGCTAATACATTACAGGCAATTATTGATCGCAGAATATTTTCAGATGAGGAACTAAAGTTTAAAGGAGAATACTGGCATAGCTTTTATCATCATAGTAGTTTTTCCGATCGAAATAAGGAGAGTTGTTTACAAAAAATTAATGATAGTAATCAAAAGGCTCATAATTATTTAAAGTCCTGTGACTATATTTTTATAACCTTTGGTACAGCTTGGGTTTATCAATGGAAAGAAAATGAACAGATTGTTTCAAATTGTCATAAATACCCTGCAAAAGAGTTTAATCGATTTGTGTTAAATATTGACGAAATAGTAAGTGTTTATAAAAAATTATTGACAGAACTTCTTGTTCTTAATCCGGGAATTCAGATAGTATTTACTGTTAGTCCTGTTCGTCATTGGAAGGATGGGGCTCATGGTAATCAAATAAGTAAATCAACCTTACTATTGGCAATTGAAAGTATTGTAGATCAATTTGAAAGCAGTAGTTATTTCCCTGCTTATGAACTGTTGTTAGATGATTTAAGAGACTATAGGTTTTATGATGTAGATATGATTCATCCCAATTCCGTTGCAATAGACTATATCTGGCGAAAGTTGGAAAGTTGTATTTTTTCTGGTAAAACATTGGAATATATCAAGGAGATGTATAAATTAGTGAAAGCAATTGGTCATAGACCATATGATTCCACTTCCGAGTCATATCAATCTTTTCTCAATAACCAAATTGAGAAAATACGTTATCTAAAAGATAAATATCCCAAAGTGGATTTTAGTTCGGATTTAAATATTTTCAAAAGTAAAATAGTTTAAATCCATGTTATTTATTCTTAATTATTTACTGACTATTATATTATTAGGGAAAATAGTTATAATTTGTAGGAAGAAATATTAAATATATTACAATTCAATAGAATTAAAATAAAGTGTGTTGTTAAATAAATTGTCTAACTTAAAAATATCATGCTAAAATTTTAGAGAAGTGATAAGATGATTTTATCTGTATAACTTTAATAGAATCTGGGTATTTAAATAGAAATAGTTTAAGTCATTATAATAGATATCTCTTTGGATATATACAGTTGTAATAGATTTTAGATTTTATGATATTAAAAATATAAAGAAAATGATATAACAAATAATTATTAAATGTCCTATCTAACTTTTGAAAAATCCAAATTAATCAACCTGGAACAATCTCTTTACAAAGAGATTCTTCGAACCAATCGGGCGGGCTCGTATTCGAGCTCAAGTATTATAGGTTGTAATACTCGGAAATATCACGGTTTGTTGGTATGTCCGTTGCCTAATTTTGACATGATGCGTCATGTCTTATTAAGTTCTCTTGATGTAACCATAATTCAGCATGACAAGGAATTCAATCTTGGGATCCATAAGTATAGTGGAAACCATTATGAACCTAAAGGGCATAAATACATTAGAGAACTGGAATTTGATATCATTCCCCGTAAAGTATACCGAATCGGAGGAGTTTTGTTTTCTGTTGAAGAAGTTTTAGTAGAAAAGCAAGAACGAATCCTGGTAAAGTATACGCTTTTAGAAGCAAATTCCGCCACAAAATTAAAACTTAAACCCTTCTTAGCTAATAGAAGTGTTCACGAATTGACACATGAGAATATGGAGGTAAATACCAAGTATTCTCGCATAGACAATGGAATTAGTCTGCAAATGTATCCTGCCGTTCCAAAGTTATATATGCAGTTGTCAAAACAAAGTGAATTTGTGGCAAATCCGGATTGGTACAGGGGAATTGAATACTTTAAAGAACAGCACAGAGGTTATCATTTTAAAGAAGACCTTTACGTGCCGGGTTACTTTGAAGTGGATATCAAAACAGGTGAAAGTATTATTTTTTCGGCTTCGCTAACAAAGCATATTCCTGAAAATTTCGAGATAAGATTTGATAAAGAGGTTGAGAAAAGAATTCCTAGAGATAGTGCTTTCAATAATCTGCTAAATGCGGCTCAACAATTTTTTGTACTGAATAGCAAAGGTATCACGATGGTTGCTGGTTATCACTGGTATGGTGAAAGATTGCGTGATACTTTAATCTCTGTTCCTCAGTTAACAGAGGCTTTAGGTGATGAAAATGTGTTTGAGAGTGTTTTAGATACTACTGCAAAAAAGATTACAAAAATAATTAAGGATAAATCTATTCTTAATATTGAAGAAGCAGATACCCCTTTATGGTTTTTCTGGACCATAAACCAATGTTGGGGTGAATTGTGTATTGAAAATCTTTGGACAAAGTATTATGACTTTTTAAAGTTGGTTATTAAATCATATTTGTCTGGAAGATTTGAAAATATGAAAGTTGACGACAATGGGTTAGTCGTTATTCATGATGATATTATACCATTAACCTGGATGAATGGAGTCGTTGATTTTAAACCTGTAACTCCTAGAAATGGGGCTTGTGTTGAAATTAACGCTTTGTGGTATAATGCATTGAGCTTATTTTTTGATTTAGCTAAAGAACAAAAAAAGGATGCTGCTTTAATAAAAGAGGTTAAGTCTGTACTTGACAAATTAGAAGTCTCTTTTATTGAAACATTTTGGAATGAAAATGCAAATTGTTTATATGATTTAGTTGATGGCGATTTTAAAGATTCCGCAATTAGACCAAATCAGGTTTTTGTTACATCTTTTAAATACTCACCTTTGAGTAATGAGCAAAAAAAGGGTGTAATAGATGTCCTGAAAGAAGAGTTGCTTACTCCTAAAGGATTAAGGACTTTATCTCCTAAAAATCCTCAATATGTAGGATCTATGGAAGGTCTTGCGCATAAAAGAGAAACGGGTTTGCATCAAGGTGCAGTATGGCCATGGTTAATCTCTTTTTATGCAGAAGGATATTTAAAGCTCCATAAACAAAGTGGAATTAGTCATATAAAACGTATTGCGGATAACTTTAACGAAGAAATGACAGAGCATTGTATTGGTACTTTGTCAGAGTATTATAATGGAAATCCTCCGCAACGCGGCAAAGGTGCCGTTAGTATGGCATGGAATGTAGCAGGTGTTCTTAAAATTCTTAAACTAATCGAAAAATATAGCTAATATGAGGGTATTAATGTTTGGCTGGGAGTTTCCTCCTCATATTACAGGTGGACTCGGAACTGCTTGTTATGGATTAACAAGAGGTTTATCTCATGTAGAAGATTTGGATGTATTATTTGTGGTACCTAAGGCTTATGGCGATGAAGATCAAAGTGCCATTCAGTTGGTGGGTGCAAATAATGTGTCTATTAGACAACGAAAAATAGATTTCAAAAAGTTTCAAAAGGAGATGGAATATATAGAGGTTGATACTCATATTATTCCTTACGTAGATCCTGAGGATTATTGGAAACTTACAAAAGTTAAAGTAGAAGGTGAAAAAAAGATTGTACATACCAATGAAGAAGGTAAAATTGACTTTTCAGGAAAGTATGGTGCTAATCTTTTAGAAGAAATAGCAAACTATGCGCTTGTTGCTGGCGTTATTGCTCAGGATAATGAATTTGATGTAATTCATGCTCATGACTGGTTGGCTTATCCTGCGGGTATTGCAGCAAAAGAAGCAAGTGGAAAACCTTTGGTTGTGCATGTTCATGCAACTGATTTTGACAGGAGTGGTGGTAGTGTTAACCCTGCTGTTTATGAAATAGAGAAAAGAGGGCTTGATGCTGCAGATAAAGTAATAACTGTAAGTA
Organism: uncultured Saccharicrinis sp.; assembly: GCA_963666825.2. Classification (GTDB taxonomy): domain Bacteria; phylum Bacteroidota; class Bacteroidia; order Bacteroidales; family Marinilabiliaceae; genus Saccharicrinis. Next base: position 6,070,062 of record OY763044.2, read on the forward strand.
ACCTGACTAGAAATATTGTTATTGAAAAATATGGCATTAGTCCGGATAAGGTTGTAACGGTTTATAATGCTGTGGAGCCAAAAGAAATGTCAGTTGAGAATCCAATAAAAAAGAATAAAGATGAAAAGATTGTTACCTTTTTAGGAAGGATAACAATGCAAAAAGGGCCTGAATATTTTATTGAAGCGGCATATCGTGTTCTTCAAAAAATGGATAATGTACGATTTGTTATGGCTGGCAGTGGTGACATGATGGAGAAAATGATTCGTAGAGCAGCAGAACTCAAAATTACAGATAAATTTCACTTTACTGGATTCCTGAAAGGAGAAGAAGTGTTTACAATGTTGCGTATGAGTGATTTATATGTAATGCCTTCTGTTTCTGAACCTTTTGGAATTTCGCCATTAGAGGCTATGCAAAGTAATGTTCCCGTGCTTATTTCCTATCAATCAGGAGTAGCTGAGATATTAAATCATGCTATTAAAACCAATTTTTGGGATATAGATGCGATGGCAGATGCGATGTATGGAGTGCTTAAATATCCATCACTTAAAACAATGTTCCAACGACATGGTAAAAGTGAAGTCGAAGCACTTAAGTGGGAAGATTCTGCAGAAAGAGTAAAGGATGTTTACGATTCTGTTGTACCTAACCTATAAATCTAACTCTAAAAATTAAAAGTCATGAAAACTATTTGTTTATATTTTCAAGTTCACCAACCATTTCGCTTTCGTCGTTATCGCTTCTTTGATATTGGTAATAATCACTATTACTATGATGATTATACCAATGAAAGTATATTGGTTAAAATTTCTCAAAAATGTTATTTACCAACAAATAAATTATTGCTAGACCTGATCAAGCAAAATAAAGGAAAGTTTAAAGTTGCATTTTCTATCTCGGGAATTGCGCTTAAACAATTTCAACTTTATGCGCCGGAGGTAATTGATAGTTTTAAGCAACTTGCAGATACAGGACAAGTAGAATTTCTCGCAGAAACCTACTGTCACTCATTAGTATCTTTAAAAGATAAAAATGAATTTGAGCGTCAGGTTAATATGCAGGTAGACTTAGTTAAAGAACTATTCAATCAGGAACCAAAAGTATTCAGAAACACAGAATTAATTTATTCTGATGAAATGGGAGATATGGTTTATAAAATGGGTTATAAAGCCATGTTGACAGAGGGAGCAAAACATGTTTTAGGATGGAAGAGTCCTAATTACTTGTATTGTAATAGTCTTAATCCAAAATTAAAAGTGCTGTTAAAGAACTTTGTTTTAAGTGATGATATTGCATTTCGTTTTGGAAATAAAGGATGGAGTGAGTATCCTTTAACACCACAAAAGTATACTCAGTGGTTAAAAGATCTGGATCCAAAATCTGAAGTTATAAACCTATTTCTTGATTACGAAACTTTTGGTGAACATCAATGGAAAGAAACAGGAATCTTTGATTTTTTAGAAGGACTTCCAAAAGAAATTCTAAAACATAAAGAGTTTTCATTTTCAACACCATCAGAGGTTGCTGAGAATTTACAACCTGTTTCATCTATAAATGTTCCATATCCTATCTCCTGGGCTGATGAAGAAAGAGACTTAACAGCTTGGTTGGGTAATGAGATGCAGGAGGAAGCATTTAATAAATTGTACGCTTTATTACCTAAGATAGAAAAGTGTACTGATCCTAAATTGAACGATGACTGGATTTATCTTCAAGCAAGTGATCATTTTTATTATATGTGTACTAAGTATTTTTCTGATGGAGATGTACATGCGTATTTCAATCCGTATGAATCTCCATATCAGGCGTTTATTAATTACATGAATATACTTAGTGATTTTACATTACGATTAAATGCGGCCGTTCCTGAAAGTGAAGAAGATCAGGATATTTCTAATTTAACAAATCTGCTAACTGAAAAAGAAGCAAAAATTGTAGAACTAGAAAAAAGACTTAAAGAGTTACGCAATAAGAAAGGTGTAAAAAAATCAAAAGAAAAAGTATTGTAATTAATAAAACTCTGTTTCTCAAAATGAAGCAGAGTTTAATTAAGCCTATTTTATTATTATTAAATAAACAGAGAAAATTATGAGCATTAAAAAGCAATTTTTAAAAAGTAAACCAGAATGTAAGGTTACTTTTAAATTTGAAAAAAAAGATGGGGTAGAACCTCAATCAGTAAAAGTTTTAGGAGATTTCAATAATTGGGATACATCTGTTGAACCAATGAAACCTTTAAAATCAGGTGATTTTACTCAAACTATTAATTTATCTAGTGGAGATTCTGTTCAATTCAGATACTTAATTAATGATAGTGAATGGATGAATGATGAAGAAGCTGATGCATTTATCGATAATGGATTAGGGACTGAAGAAAAAAATAGTGTACTCCAACTATAAATATCAAATTAAATCAAATTTTAACTCTCTTTGAACGGTGAGATACCGCAAATACAATTTATTATTCAAAGCAAAATGACGCAAAACAATTTGAAACCTGATGTAGTTTTTGAAGCTAGTTGGGAGGTCTGTAATAAAATGGGCGGTATCCATACCGTTTTGTCGACAAAAGCATTAACACTGGTTGAAAATTTTGGAGATAATATAATTTTTATTGGTCCGGATGTTTATTCCGGATCCAATAAAATTCATGAATTTGAAGAGGATGCTAATCTTTTTCCGGGATGGAAAGATATTCTTGATAAAGAAGGTCTTCGTGTTAAAACAGGACGTTGGAATGTTGTTGGAAAACCAATAGCGTTGTTGATTGATTTTAGTACTCTGGTATCGCAAAAAGATGAAATACTATCGAGATTTTGGGAACTATATAAGGTTGATTCATTGTCTGGGCAATGGGACTATATAGAATCCGTACTTTTTGGATATGCAGTAGGTAAAGTAATTGAAAGTTATTATAAGTGTTATCTGAATGCTAATAATAAAATAGTAGCTCATTTTAATGAGTGGATGACCAGTAGTGGAGCATTGTATCTTAAGAATACTTTACCTCAAATCGCTACGATATTTACAACTCATGCCACGGTAATAGGTCGTAGTTTAGCCGGACATGGAGAGCCGTTATATGATGAGCTGCAAAATTTTAATGCGGATATAAGATCGCATGATCTTGGAGTTGTTGCTAAACATTCCTTAGAGAAAAAATCAGCGATTAATGTTGATTGTTTTACAACTGTATCAGATATTACAGCAAAAGAGTGTGCTCAGTTTATGGAGCGCAAGGTTGATGTTGTAACCCCTAATGGTTTCGAAAATGATTTTGTTCCTCAGGGTGAAGACTTCAGTCGTAAAAGAAAAATTGCACGTGATAAATTACGTGCTGTTTCAGAAAGCCTATTGGGCTATAAGTTATCAGAAGATGCTTTCTTTATAGCAAATAGTGGAAGGTATGAATACCGTAATAAAGGGATCGATGTATTCCTTGATAGTTTAAAGCATCTTAATGAAGATGAAAACTACAAAAGAGAAACCATTGTATTTGTATTAATTCCTGCAAATAATTATGGTGCCCGTAAAGATTTAATTGACAAATTAAATGGGCAATCTAATCAAAAACTTGATAATCCATTCTTAACTCATGGTTTAAATGATCTGGGTTATGATCCAATTATAAATAAAATACAGGATATTCATCTTAACAATGATGTTGATGATACTGTAAAATTAATTTTTGTTCCTGCTTATTTAAAAGGAGATGATGGGGTGTTTAATCTACCATACTATGATATCCTGATAGGTATGGATTTAACTGTCTTTCCTTCATATTATGAGCCATGGGGCTATACTCCTTTAGAGAGTTTGGCTTTTTATATTCCAACTATAACAACAACTTTAGCAGGTTTTGGAATATGGGGACAACAATATTCAGCTGGTATATCTGATGGATTAGGTATTATAGAAAGAAATGATCATAATATGGCGGAGGTTTCCCGCAATATTTCTAATACAATTCAGGAATATCTCCTTAAATCAGAAAATGAGATAATAGATATACGAATGAAGGCTCATGAGCTTTCTACAAGAGTTGATTGGGGTGTTCTTATTAAACATTATTTTGAGGCGTATGAAATAGCACTCAAAGCAGTTGAGAGCAGAAGGGCACAAATTGATATAGTTAAAAGGGAAAAACGAATACACATCAAGCCTGAGAAATCATCAATGCCTGTTTGGAAGAAGCTGTTTGTAAAATCAAAGCTTCCTGATAAAATAATGCATTTAAATGAACTTGCTCATAATTTATGGTGGACATGGAATTATCAGGCATCAGAACTTTTTGAATCAATAGATCCGGATATTTGGGTTAATTCAGGTAGAGATCCTATTAATTTATTGGAACGTGTAAGTTATGATTATTTAGAAGAGCTTACTGGAGACGAAGACTTTGTAAACAGATTGAATCACGTTTATGGAATGTTCCGAAGTTATATGGATAGAGAGCCATCTAAAACACCTTCTATTGCATATTTTAGTATGGAATACGGTATTAATGATGTGCTTAAGATTTATTCAGGAGGTTTAGGTGTATTAGCAGGTGACTATCTTAAAGAAGCCAGTGACTCAAATGTTAACATGACTGCGATTGGTCTGCTATATAAATATGGCTATTTTAGACAGTCTGTTACAATAAATGGAGATCAGCAGTCAAATTTTGACCGTCAGGAATTTTCTAATTTGCCAATTACTGAAATTAAAAACAGTGATGGTACGCCATTGGTTATGCAAATGAGTGCACCGGGGCGTACAGTGTTTGTTAAAGTTTGGCGTGCAGATGTCGGGAGAGTAAATTTGTATTTATTAGATACAGATCACCCTCAGAATAGTGAAAGCGACCGACAAATAACACATAGTTTATATGGAGGTGATTGGGAGAATAGATTAAAGCAGGAGATTCTACTAGGAATGGGAGGTATCCAATTACTGGATACATTAGATATTAAAACAAATTTATTCCATTGCAATGAAGGACATGCTGCCTTGATCAATGTTTCAAGGTTGATCAAGTATGTGGAAAGTCATTATAGCTTCCCAGAAGCAATGGAGTTAGTGAGGGCTTCATCGTTATTTACTACACATACTCCTGTTCCTGCTGGGCATGATAAGTTTGATGAAGACTTAGTAAGGGTGTATTTCCGACATATTCCTGAAAGATTACAAATATCATGGGATGACTTTATGGCATTAGGTCGTGAAAATCCGGGAGACCACCATGAGAAGTTTTCAATGAGTGTACTTGCTGTTAAAACTTCTATGGAAGTAAATGGAGTAAGTTGGCTGCATGGTGAGGTGTCCAGAAATATGTTCCAGGGCTTATGGAAAGGCTTGTTTACAGAAGAGGTTCCGATTGGCTATGTTACTAATGGAGTGCATTATGGAACATGGACAGCTAGCGATATGCAAAGATTGTATGAAAAGGAATTCGATCCTGTTTTTAAATCAGATCTTTCAAATAAAGCGTATTGGCAAAAAATTCATGAGGTAAGTGATCATGATATATGGCAAGTCAGATTAACATTGCGTAAAAAGTTAATTGACTTTGTTAAGAACAGAATGGCTTCAAATATGGTTAATAGTCACTCTGATCCATCTCAAATTGTTGAGGTTATAGATAAGATTGACGATAAAGCTCTGACTATTGGTTTTGCTCGACGTTTTGCAACATACAAAAGAGCTCATTTGTTATTTACTGATGAAGAAAGATTAGCAAGGATCGTAAATAATCCTGATCTTCCGGTTCAGTTTATATTTGCTGGAAAAGCTCACCCTGCAGATGGAGGTGGTCAGGCTTTAATAAAACATATTGTTGAAATATCTAAAAAACAACAATTCCTTGGTAAGATCATTTTCCTTGAGAATTATGATATGGAATTAGCCAAAAGACTTGTAAGTGGAGTTGATATCTGGATGAATACTCCAACAAGACCGTTGGAAGCTTCAGGTACAAGTGGTGAAAAGGCCGAGCTTAATGGTGTTCTTAATTTTAGTGTACTCGATGGATGGTGGTTTGAAGGTTACCGTGAAGGAGCAGGTTGGAGCTTGACTGATAAACGGACTTATAATGATCAACAGCTTCAGGATGAATTAGATGCTGCTACAATCTATAGTATGTTTGAGAATGAGATAGTTCCATTGTTCTATGATCAGAATGAGGAGGGAATATCTCCAAACTGGATTAAGTTTGTAAAAAATTCAATTTCAGAGATTGCACCAAATTATACTACTAAAAGAATGATTGATGATTATCTGAATAGATTTTATCTAAAGATGGATAATCGTTTAGCAGAGCTTAAGAAGGATGATTGTGCTTTGGTGAGAGATATTACTTCATGGAAGAGATGGGTGAAAGCTAACTGGAACGAAGTTGAAGTAGTGAATATTGAGATGCCAGATATCTATGCACATCAGCTTGGAATTGGTGAAACATATCATATCAGTGTGGTTATTGATCTGAAATCATTAAGTGGTTTGGATATATCTGTACAGGCAATATTTGCTGATGTTCAGGAAGACGGTACCGCTAAAATGCTTAGTGTGGAAGAGTTTAAGGTGGATAAAAAGGATGGTAGTAAATTGTATTGTTCTTTGAATCATAAGTTAAACATTCCGGGTGTATATAATTTTGGCATCAGAATGTATCCAAAGAATGCTAATATACAATCTCAGCATGAAGTGTGTTGTATTAGATGGATTTAATATTCTATGCAAGACAATCTAGTGAAAGAACATAGTGTTTTTGGTATATTATTTAAATGCTGAATATAACACGAAGAAAATATTCATAAAGAAAGACGGCTTAAGATCTTTAAAAATCTTAAGCCGTTTCTTTTATATTTATTTTTTAATAAACGCTTCTGGGAGGTATTCGTTCCAGTACGATAGCACATCTTGCAGGGATATATATTTTCAATTGATATTGATCTTTGTTGTAAGGCATTCTCTCCGGATAATAGATGTAAGATTCATCCAGTAGACCAAAACCACCAAACTCTTTACTGTCAGTATTGAGAACCATTCTGTATTTACCCGGATCAATAAAAATACCATAGTCAGGATATGAATTTGTTGGTGAAAAGTTGAAAATCATTAAATAATTTCCTCTTTTGAAACACATAATCTGATCACCTTCGTTAATAGCTACACCATAGCAACTTTCATTATTAGCTAATAACTTGTTTTTGGCAATTTTAATCATGGCTTCATCAAAAGCCGCAAGGTACTTGAATTTTAGATCCTGGTGATCAACCAAACTCCACTGACGACGGGCATATTTATATGACCATCCATTTCCTTCTCTTGGAAAATCAATCCATTCTGGGTGACCGAATTCATTTCCCATGAAATTAAGGTAACCTCCATATGATGTAGATAACGTAGCTAATCTTATCATCTTATGTAAGGCGATACCTCTGTCAATAATCAAACTTTCCGATTTAAGATCCATTTTGTCATACATCTCCTTATCTACTAATCGGAATATGATCGTTTTATCACCTACTAAAGCCTGGTCGTGAGATTCACAATAAGAAACAACTTTTTCGCCAGCGCGGTGTTGACTTAATTCATGAAAAATCTGGCCAACATTCCAGTTTTCATCACTATGTTCCTTAATCATTTTAATCCAAAAATCAGGAACTCCCATTGAAAGTCTGTAATCAAATCCTACACCACCGTTTTTTATAGATTCAGATAATCCGGGGTAGCCACTCATGTCTTCAGCAATTGTTATGGCATTAGGATTAACATGATGAATTAAGCTGTTGGCTAAAGTAAGATATGTAAGTGCATCAAAATCTTCTGTACCATTAAAATAATCACCATATGATGAGAAGGCGTATTCTAATCCGTGATGGAGGTATAACATACTGGTAACGCCATCAAATCTAAAGCCATCAAAATGAAATTCTTTTATCCAGTATTTGCAGTTAGAGAGTAAGAATCTTAAAACTTCATCTTTGCCATAATTAAAACATTTACTATCCCAGGCCGGATGTTCACCTCTGCCTCCTTCGTGAAAGTATTGATACGAAGTTCCATCAAACTTACCAATCCCTTCAACTTCATTCTTAACAGCATGCGAATGAACTATATCCATAATTACAGCAATGCCGTTCTTATGAGCTTCGTTGATAAGGTCTTTTAGTTCTTCTGGAGTGCCAAAACGAGATGACACTGCAAAGAAATTGGAGACGTGATAGCCAAAACTTCCGTAGTAAGGATGTTCCTGAATGGCCATTAATTGTATTGTAGTATATCCTTCTTTAATAATTCTGGGTAGAATATCATTTTTAAACTCGGTAAAAGAATTTACTTTTTCTTCTTCCGAAGACATTCCTATATGTGCCTCGTAAATTAATATCGGATCTACACTTGGTTTAAAGTTTTCATCATCCCATTTAAATTGCTCTTCAGGCAGCCAAACCTGAGCGCTAAATATTTTAGTGTTTTCATCCTGAACAACTCTGTTTATATATGATGGGATTCTTACTCCATCACCACCTTTCCAGAAAATGTGCAGTTTAAAAATATCGCCGTGCTTAAGTTTTGTTTTTGGAATGATGATTTCCCAGTTGCCATTATCTAACTTTTCAAATCTATAATCAGCATTGGGATTCCAGTGACTAAAGTCACCAATCAAGTATATATCTTCTGCATTAGGAGCCCATTCTCTGATTCTCAGGTTATCTCCTAAATCTTCTATTCCATAATATTTATATCCATCAGCCATTTGATCTATATCACCAAATATGCTATTCAGATATTCAACTTTCTCATTATAGTAACTTATCCTTTCAGATATGCTGGGTTCAAAAGGTTTTAACCATGGGTCATTTTTTACAAAAACGGGAGTATCCATAAAAATTAGGTTTTGTATATTTTATTTGATTATAATTTTCCACTTAATAACAAGAAAAACTTCAGTATATTTTACAAAAGAAAAGGAAAGTTGCTCTTTGTATTAAAATATATTCTGTCGTTTCATAAGGCTATACTAATATACCAACACTATTTTTAATCAAATCATAAAATTGATAAAGATTTAAATATTTATTTCTAGATAGAATTGTAACTTTGTCAGTGTTTACTGAAAAAATAGCAGTTTCTTTAATTGATGGACTGCTGAATTGGTAGGTAAGTAGTTGAATATTAATATAAATTGAATAGATCAAAATTGGAGATCAGACAAAAATATTTTTGATATGGAGATTCAAAATATAAAACAACGTTTTGGAATAATTGGAAATTCTTTTGGATTAAACCGTGCCATTGATATCGCAGTTCAGGTTGCACCTACTGATTTGTCTGTGCTAATTACAGGAGAAAGTGGTGTTGGGAAAGAAACTTTTCCTAAAATTATTCATCAGTTTAGTTCCAGAAAACATGGTCCGTATATTGCAGTAAACTGTGGAGCCATTCCGGAAGGTACTATTGATTCGGAGTTGTTTGGGCATAAAAAAGGTGCTTTTACTGGAGCTCTATCCGATAGAAAGGGATATTTTGAGGAAGCTGATAATGGAACCATCTTTTTGGATGAGATAGGTGAATTGCCATTAGCTACTCAAGTTCGTTTACTTAGAGTATTAGAGGCTGGTGAATTTATTAAAGTAGGATCATCTGAAGTTCTGAAAACAAATGTAAGGGTAGTTGCTGCAACAAATGTACAGATGGAAAGGGCGATTAAAGAAGGAAAATTCAGGGAAGACTTGTTTTACAGGTTAAGTAGTGTTCCTATTACTATTCCTCCTTTAAGGGAACGTACTGAAGATATTCATTTGTTGTTCAGAAAATTTGCTCATGATTTTTCAGAAAGATACAGAATGCCTTCAATCAGACTTGAAGCAGATGCGGTCGATTTATTGAAGCAATATCGTTGGCCAGGTAATATTCGTCAGCTTAAGAATATTACAGAGCAAATATCTGTTATTGAGGAAAAAAGGGATATTACAGCAGCTACGCTTCAGCACTATATTCCCTATCAATCAGGAGGCAATTTGCCTGCAATTATGGATAATGCATCATCAAAAGAGAGCTCTTTTTCAAATGAGAGGGAAATCCTGTATAAGGTTCTTTTTGATATGAAAAAGGACATGGGTGATTTGAAGAAGTTAGTGCTGGAAATGCTTCAGCAGGATGGAGCAATAAATATTGATAGTGAGCATGCACAAATTATTCAGAAACTGTATAATAAAGATGTGGATGTATTTACCCATGAAGATTCTGATTCTCCGCAGGTAATTATCAATAATACACCATCTCGTAATGATATACATGATAGTATTGAAGATACTGAGGAGTTTGTTGAGGAATCATTATCATTGGAAGAAAAAGAAATTGAATTAATTAAAAAGGCCTTGGATAAGTATAATGGAAAAAGAAAATATGCAGCCAAGGATTTAGGTATTTCAGAAAGAACTTTATATAGAAAGATTAAAGAATATGATATTAAAGGTTAATATGGTAAAAAGAGTATTGGTGACTACTGTTGTACTACTTGCTCTTTTATCGTGTAAAATACAATTTACGCTAAAAGGTGCTTCTGTTCCTGATAATTGGAAAACTTTTTCAGTTCAGTATTTCGAAAACAGGGCTCCCTTGATCAATCCTACATTAAGTCAGACTTTTACTGAGGCTTTAAAAGACAGGATTATCAGTGAGTCAAAGCTTGTGCTTGAAGAAAGAAATGCAGATATTGATTTTTCAGGTCAAATCACTGATTACTCTGTACGTCCAATGGCGATCCAGGCAGACGCTGTATCTGCAGAAACAAGGTTAACAGTTTCTGTGAAAGTAAGATATCGAAACTTTAAAGATCCTAAGCAAAACTGGGAATCGTCATTCAGTGCATACGAAGATTATTCAAGTGATTTGGATATTAACGATGTTGAGGATGAGTTAATGGAAACCATAATTGAGAAATTAACCGAGGATATTTTCAATAAAGCATTTTCAGATTGGTAGAATGAATAAAACTAGCTTTGCTAAAATATTGTCAGATCCTAATTTGGTAACAGAGGACACCTTATCAATGCTTAAAGAGGTAATTGATGAGTATCCTTTTTTTCAGGCGGGGAGAATGTTGCTGTTAAAGAATATGCATAAGTTGGATCATATTCGTTATAATAGTGAACTAAAGCATTCTGCTGTTTATATTCCTGATCGAACAAAGTTGTTCTTCTTGCTGAATGAGATCGGTAATGAGCCGGAAGAAATAACAGTTAACAATATTCCAGTATCGCAAAAGGTTGAGCCTGTATTGACAACCATAAAAGATGAGGAAATTGTAAAGGATGAAGAGGATGTTGTTGAAGTTGAAAAAACTGAACAACAGGAAGAAATTCAACCTAAAAAGGAAATTACTTTTACTGATAATTATTTAAATGCTTCAGATGATTACATTGATGAGTCTGGAAGCTTTTTTAATTTAAGTTTTAGTAAAGGAGTGCAGGATGTTGATAAGAAAGAAGAAGATATTGAGGATATTGTATTGCCTGCTGCGGACTTGTTGGATTATGAATCCACAACCTCGGCTGTATATAAATTGCCAGATTTAGATGAGGTTTCGCAAGTTGATACTAATGAAAGCAGATCGTTTTCAGATTGGTTACATATTATGCGATACTCAAATACTTCGCAGCAAGAAGAAGGTGAACAAAAGAAAACTGGAATGGATTTAATAGATAGTTTCTTGAGTAAAGATCCTAAAATTATTCCTAATACATCAAAGAAGCATAAAAACGTTGATTTATCAGAGGATAAGGATGAGGGGAATGATGATATTTTGTCAGAAACTTTGGCCGCTATATACATAAAACAAGGACATAAAAGCAAGGCTATTTCAATTTTTGAGAAATTGCGTTTGAAATATCCTGAAAAAAATGTTTACTTTGCACGTCGAATTAGTGAGTTAACAGAAAATTAAAAAATTTAATATTAAAAAGATATGTTTCAAGTAGTATCTGTACTAGTAATTATTGTAAGTATACTTTTAATACTTATTGTTTTGGTTCAAGATTCAAAAGGAGGAGGTTTAGCATCTAACTTTTCGGCACAAAACCAGATTATGGGAGTTAGAAAAACAACTGATTTCTTAGGAAAAGCAACATGGTACTTAGCTGGTGGTTTGTTAGTATTATCATTAGTTACTGTAATGGTACTTCAAAAGCCGGGAAATGATGGATCATCTGCTCTTGATGAGAAGTTGCAACAAATTGAGCAGCCACAAAATACTTTACCTGCATTCCCATCTGCATCAGGAGATGAGGCTCAGGGAACTGAAGAAAATACTACAGAAGGTCAGGAATAATAATTATTCTATTATAATGTCAATGCCAGTATGTCATCCATACTGGCATTTTTTGTTTTTGCTAATCTAGTGTTTGGCAGCTTTAGTACTTATATTCATTTATCTCATTAAGAGCTTAACTTTTTAATATTAAGTATTGGCTTTTTACTTCTATTTTTTTGTTATAAGTGCTGAATTTATTAGATATAAACAGTACAGGTTTTCCAACTTATTATAATTCATCCCCTATAATCTGCAGAATGTGGTTAAGTACGATTAATTCAATAGTTAATAGGTAGTTTGATTGTTGCATTCTATTACTTTCAACTTTTGACTTTCGACTTTTGACTTTTAACTTTCAACTTATTTGGTATGCAAAAATGTCAGTATAAATCTGAAAAAAATGCTGTTTTACCGAATGGCACAGTTTATGACTGTGCAATGCCGAAATTATTAAATCGTTTAACTTTAAAAATTAAGAAATATGTCACAATTACAAGGAAAGATTCTTGCCGGTAAAATTTTGGTTAAGCCACAGGCAGCAGAAACAAAAACTGCAAGTGGAATCATTATTCCTGATTCAGCAAAAGAAAAGCCACTTCAAGGAGAAGTTATTTTAGTGGGTGCTGAAAAGAAAGATGAGAAAATGGAAGTAGCTGTTGGTGATGTTGTTCTTTACGGAAAATATGCAGGAACAGAACTTAATATTGAAGGTACTGACTACTTGTTAATTTCTCAATCAGACGTGTTATATATTCAATAATTTAAAGAAACTTATTAAGTATTAGAAAAATGGCTAAAGAAATTAAATTCAATATTGAAGCTCGTGAACTATTAAAACAAGGAATTGACGAGCTTGCTAATGCAGTAAAAGTAACCTTAGGTCCTAAAGGTAGAAATGTAATCATAGACAAAAAATTTGGTGCGCCTGCTATCACTAAAGATGGTGTATCTGTTGCTAAAGAAATCGAATTAAAAGATCCTTATGCAAACATGGGTGCACAAATGGTTAAAGAAGTTGCTTCAAAAACTGGTGATAATGCTGGTGATGGAACAACAACTGCAACAGTTTTAGCTCAGGCAATTGTTAATGTTGGTTTAAAAAACGTTACTGCGGGTGCTAATCCAATGGAGCTAAAAGCTGGTATTGATAAAGCAGTTAAAGCTGTAAAAGAAAGTATTTCTGCTCAATCACAGGAAATTGGTGATCACAATGAAAAAATTGAGCAAGTAGCAAAAATTTCTGCTAACAATGATGGCGAAATCGGTCGCTTAATTGCTGAGGCAATGGAAAAAGTTGGTCAGGAAGGTGTAATTACTGTTGAAGAAGCAAAAGGTATCGAAACTACTGTTGAAGTAGTAGAAGGTATGCAATTCGACAGAGGATATATTTCTCCATACTTTGTAACTAATACTGAAAAGATGGCTGCAGAGTTGGATAATCCTTTTATCCTTATCCACGATAAGAAAATCTCTACAATGAAGGATCTTCTTCCTGTATTAGAAGCTACTGCTCAAACAGGTCGTCCTTTATTAATCATTGCTGAGGATGTTGATGGTGAGGCTTTAGCTACATTAGTGGTTAACCGTCTTCGTGGTTCATTAAAAGTGGCAGCTGTTAAAGCTCCTGGATTTGGTGACAGAAGAAAAGAGATGTTGCAAGATATTGCTACTTTAACAAATGGTACTTTAATTACAGAGGAAGTAGGTTTAACTCTTGAGCAAGCTACTTTAGATATGTTAGGAGAAGCTGAAAAAGCTACTTTAGACAAAGAAAATACAACTATCGTTAATGGTGCTGGTTCAAAAGAAGCTATTGATGCAAGAGTAGATCAAATTAAATCTCAAATTGCTAATACAACTTCTGATTACGATAAAGAAAAACTACAAGAGCGTTTAGCTAAATTAGCTGGTGGTGTTGCTGTTCTATACGTAGGTGCTGCTTCTGAAATGGAAATGAAGGAGAAAAAAGACCGTGTTGATGATGCATTAAGTGCTACTCGTGCTGCTGTTGAAGAAGGTATCGTTCCTGGTGGTGGTGTTGCTTTAATCCGTGCAATTGAAGTATTGGAAGGATTGAAAGGAGAAACAGAAGATGAAAGCACTGGTATCGAGATTGTAAAAAGAGCAATTGAAGAGCCTTTACGTCAGATTGTTGCGAATGCAGGAAAAGAAGGTGCTGTTGTTGTACAAAAAGTTAAAGAAGGTTCTGGTGACTATGGATACAATGCTCGTATTGATGAATACCAAAACTTCTTTGCAACAGGTGTAATTGATCCAGCTAAAGTAACACGTATTGCATTAGAAAATGCAGCTTCAATTGCAGGTATGTTCTTAACAACAGAATGTGTAATTGTAGATGCTGAAGAAGAGGCTCCAATGGCTGCTCCTGGAATGGGAGGAATGGGCGGAGGAATGCCTGGTATGATGTAATAAATCATAAAGATTATAGGTAGTAATACCTAGTAAAATATTTAAAGGCCAATGTGTTTTCACATTAGCCTTTTTTTATGCCTGTCAGGTTTTTAAGTGTAAATTGGTAAACCTGACAGGCATAAATAGTTCCTTAGGTGTTTTATCTACTTGTACTCATTATATAGCTACCAAAGTTTTATTATCTAAAAACTACATTGTCATTTCTTAGGAAATCTCATACTATTTTTTAAATTTGTTAGGACCGTTTGGTAATTAAATTCAACAGTAAAATATTATGGAAACAGAAAAAGTAGTTTTTAGTTTTCATTAGCTTACTGAGTTATTCATTGATAATCCCTTATTATTATGCTTAAAGATTTAATTTTAAAAAACCGTAGCTATAGACGATTTTATCAGGATAAAGAAATTGCTTTAGATCAGTTGTCTGAACTAGTTGATTTAGCTCGTTTGTCACCGTCTGCGCGCAATGCTCAGCCTTTAAAATACATCATTTCCAATAAGCCGGAAACCAATAATATTATATTTAAACATTTGTCATGGGCAGGATATTTACACTCATGGAATGGACCAGAAGAGGGTGAGAGACCATCGGCATATATTATAATGGTAAATGATACTGGTATATCATCGAATTTCTTTAGTGATAATGGTATTGCTTCGCAGAGCATATTGCTTGGCGCAGTTGAAAAAGGTTATGGAGGTTGTATTATTGGATCTGTTGAGCGTTTACAATTGC
This sequence comes from uncultured Saccharicrinis sp., assembly GCA_963666825.2. Lineage (GTDB taxonomy): Bacteria > Bacteroidota > Bacteroidia > Bacteroidales > Marinilabiliaceae > Saccharicrinis. The sequence continues at coordinate 6,085,532 of OY763044.2, forward strand.
AAAGAGAATTAAATATTCCTGCACAGTATAAAATTGTTCAAGTAATTGCATTGGGAGTTCCTAAGGAAGAAGTAGTGATTGAGGAATTGGATAAGGACCATAAGTATTGGAGAGATATTCACGAGGTTCATCATGTTCCTAAAAGAAGTCTTTCTGATATAATTTTAAAACTTTAATAAGAAATTATATCTCTGGTATATATAAGAGTCTGATTTACGATAAGTAATCAGACTTTTTTGTTTTGATAAGTCTTTTTGTCAAGCTGTCCTTGTAGTTAAATAAATCATTCGTTATCCTGTCTGTTTTAATGTGAATGCTGCTTGAATTCTCATTTAAATCTGCGTATATTTAAATAAAGTTGTAACCAAAATCAAATTCAAATGAAGAGCTTTATTGGGGTGTTTATTTTGATATTTTGTGCCAGTGTATTTGTTAATGCTCAGGTAACAAAAGATTCACTTTTATTTAGAGGCGTAGTGATGGAAGGTGATAGTTTGTTTAGTTTGCCATTTGCAAAATATAAAGTAAATGATAAAACCGGATACGTTTCTAATGAAGAGGGGCAGTTTTCTTTCTGGGCTAAAAGTGGCGATGTTGTTAAGTTTACTTATGTTGGGTTTAAGCCATTGTATGTCCATATTGCAGATACTTTAGCTAATGACAATTTCTTGATAGGAGTCTTTTTGAGTAGAGATACCATTCAGCTTTCTGAAGTTGTTATTATTCCTCAAAATATCAGCCCACGGGCTTATGCACAAAATATGCCTTTGTTAAGCGATGCTCAGGAGACTGTTGCTCAGCATAATGTTGATATGTCAACTTATCAGGCCATAACGCAGCCTGTTACAGAATGGGATGCAGAGATGAATCAAAAGAATTTTTTACAGGCCAGGTCAAATGATGTTGCCTACAAAACACAAATTCAACCCAATCAGATGGTTGGGGTTAGCTCTGTTTCTGCAAGACAGGCAATAGAGCGGTCCAAACTCAGGAATCTGAAGAAGCCCAAAAGATCATATATTAGTTTGACAGAGTGGGAGTATCTGATTTCTTCATATCAGGAAAGAATTGATAAGAAAAGGATTCAATAATGATCGTATGGAAATACTCTTACTGCTATACTAAAGCCTTGTTGAAATCAATATATTAATGGAAGTATTCTACTTCTATAACATGTATTTTAATATTGAAAAGAATCTGCTATGGATAAAAATGTAGTAATTTCAAATAAAAATTTAAAAAGTCAGTGATTAGCTGACTTTTTTTTATGAATTTTGTCGGGGAGAGATAATTAACAAATTGATAGTAAAATGGAATTTACTTTAAATGGTGACAATAGCGGTTATAGTAAGGTTGAGAAGTATGATGATGAAACAACTCAAAAGCTATCTGATCATTATAGTGAAATAATATCCTCATTAGGTGAAGATCTGGAGCGTGAAGGATTAGTTAAAACGCCATTGAGGGTGGCTAAAGCTATGCAATTCTTAACTCAGGGATATCAGATGGATCCGGAAGAGATTATTAAATCGGCTATGTTTCGCGAAGATTATCAGCAAATGGTAGTTGTAAAAGATATAGAATTGTATTCGTTATGCGAGCATCATATGTTGCCATTTTTTGGAAAAGCTCATGTGGCATATATTCCAAAACATCATATTACCGGTTTGAGTAAGATTGCTCGTGTAGTTGAAGCATTTGCACGTAGATTACAAGTACAGGAACGTTTAACTACTCAAATTAAAGATGCTATTCAAAACACATTAAATCCATTGGGAGTAGCTGTAGTTATTGAGGCTCAGCATATGTGTATGCAAATGCGAGGCGTTCAAAAACAACATTCGGTAACCACAACATCTGATTTTACTGGTGCCTTTTTAAAGAATCAGGCTACACGAGAGGAGTTTTTCAATATCATCTCGAATAAATTGCATTAGTTTAGTCTTTGGTTAATAATATCTAAATCACTCTTCCCCTTTGAAAAGGGGAAGTAATACTCGTAGCGTATTAAATGGGGTAATGATAGCTTTCAATAATTAATTCTAATCAAGAGTTAAATCCTTCCAGAGTATAGATTTCTTGTGTTCAAAAAGATGTTTATAGGGTTAAACATCCCCTAAATAAATACTGTTGCTCATATCCTGCTGATCATTACTTCTAAAAGCCATCCAAACAGAAACTTCGTTATCAGGTAAATCTATATCCCAATGGTAAATTCCATTGCTTTTTGGTATAGCGGTAAATTGATATTCAACCCCATGAGATTGATTTAGATTGACTATAACTACCAAATTATCTGAGCTGTATATGGTAGGGACTTCCCATTCAAAATTCAGGCCTGTATCTGTTCTTTTAACAGAAGCAACAGTAGGTAATTCCAGGCTGCCAGTACTTAGTATTGTTTTAGCTAAATCAATTTCCTGATCAGGATAAACATCACCTTTGATACAGTTTTTCATATTCAAAGATTGTGCTATGTGATATGGTTGGCGTTTTTTAGATACGTGTGCAAAAGTTATTCTTATCAGCTCCCGGAATGGTCTAAGAAAAGAAGCCACCAAACTCAAGCGTTGACGCTGACGCAATCGACCCGGAGTTGGTTTAATACTTCCGATTTCAGGAAGTGATCGGATAATATTTTCTCCGTTCAACATATAAAATACATTATACCCAACTTTTCCAGTTACTGTACCATTGATTCCATTTTTTGCTTTTCCCATAGCCTTTATATTTAATAGATGAAACAATCTTATAATGCCAATAAAATTATAGAATGCACTCTTGGATTATACCGATGTAATAATGAATTAGCTTTAAAAGTAAATCTCAGATAAGGCTCATTTTATTATACGATTGGTGTCCTTCAACCAAAGAGTGACTTAATATGGGACTTATAGGTACCAAAGAGGTATCTATTGTATATTTAAGATACTGTTTATATTTATTTTATTCAATTATTTCATCATTTTATTGAACAAACATCGAACAAATATCGAAGGAACATCGAAGGAACCCCTTACTTTTCTCCTATCAATATGCTATCTGTACTAATCAAAGTGGCTACAATTGTATTTTTTTATATTATATCAAATGTGTATCAAATATGTATCAAATGTGTATCAAATGTAATTCATTAGGATTTGGATCAACAGATCATTAGGATTTAGACTATAGATATTGTGTTTGTTTATAAGATGTTTGATGATATTGAATTGTTTATTGTAGTGCCTGATTGTAAATATTTGATGAGCTACAATGCATTGTATTAATGAGTTATTGTCAATGTAATTGCTATTTTTTGATTATTACAATTGGAATTATCATGCTGAAGTGTTTGTTATATTTCTATTTGTTTCTTGTGTTTATATTAACCAATTTGTAAATCAATTCTCCTTCTGCGAGGTAGTCAGAGGGGGTTTTTTATATTCTTTTCCGCAATTTGGAACGATTGTTCAAAATTAGGAATGAATGTTTGTATTTGGATTGTTGATAAATGGGTAGGTATTATGAAAATATATATATTTAGATCCGATAAATATGTGTATTTGTGAACCAAACCGATTTAACATACAAAATAGCATTAAGCCTTGTCAAAGGACTTGGGCCTGTGTTAATTAGAAATGTGGTTGCTTATTTAGGTGATGTAAAGACTGTCTTTAATGAAAAGGAATCTGTATTAGCAAAGATTCCAGGAGTTGGAACTAAGCAAGCTTCATTAATATCTAATTCGGATGTTTTAAAAAGAGCAGAACAGGAAGTCGACTTTATTGAAAAGAATGAATTAAAGGTAAGTTTCTTTTTGGATGATTCATATCCTTTTAGATTAAATCAGTGCGAAGATGCACCTGCATTAATCTATTATAAAGGAAATCATACATTGGATTCAAATAAGATGCTGGCTGTTGTAGGTACCAGAAATGTTACTGAAAACGGAAAGGATAATTGCAGGAATCTAATTAAGAATATTGCTCATCATTATCCCAATACAACTATTGTAAGTGGATTGGCTTATGGAGTTGATATTTGTGCCCATAAGGCAGCATTGGAATATGGATTACCAACAATAGCAGTTTTGGCTCATGGTTTAGATCGGGTATATCCCCGATTACATCAGGAGGTAGCCAATAAATTGCAGGAGAAGGGTGCTTTAGTAACAGAGTTTATGAATGGGACTAATCCTGATCGGCAGAATTTTGTAAAAAGGAACCGTATTATAGCAGGTTTATCCGATGCAACTTTGGTTGTTGAGTCGGCAGAGAAAGGTGGTTCGTTAATTACGGCACATTTGGCTCAATCCTATAACAGGGATGTGCTTGCATTTCCAGGGAGAATAGATGATGATTATTCTAAAGGATGCAACAAGTTAATTAAAACCAATGTAGCTGCTATGATTGAAGGCATTGAAGATTTGGAGTATGCCTTAGGATGGGAACGCATAGGAAAGGAAATAAAAGAAAAACAATTGTCATTATTTAATATGCCGGAAGGGGACTCTGGTATTGTATATAATATGTTGCGACAGGAAAAAGAAGCAACATTAAATTTATTGAGTTTAAAAACAGGTAAACCGGTTAATTTGATATCGTCATTATTGCTTCAATTGGAATTTGAAGGTTTAGTGAAAAGTTTACCGGGTAACGTTTATCGTTGTATGTAATTATAGGGTTTCGAGGTTGAGTAGTCCTCAGTGTACAGTACTCAGTAGGCAGTTCACAGTTCGCAGTATTCTGTATAACTGAAGACTGTTGACTGAAGACTGAGATCTGGATACCGAATTATAAATTACAGATTAAAGACTATTTTATCTTATTTAAGACTAGATGGTTGGGTTAAAACAACGGAAATATACTTGATTTAATTAAACATTTTTAAAAAAACAGCGTATACAGTCTCAAGTATTATTTTGGCCAAGTATAACTGCTTGATATAAGTAGTTTTATAATACTTAATGGGGACTTAAACTATATATAGTATGATGCATCTTAACACACACTATCAACACTCAAAAGATGTACTCAATCGTTTTATGATGCGGTTGGGTTTTGTTGTGTTTATACTTTTTATTTTTCAACAGATAATATTTTCTCAAACTCCAACAATAACAGTTTGTAGAGGAAGTGTTTTTTCTACACTTGAGTTATTTGTAGCTGCAGGAACTCCTGAAGGCCATAGGTCAGAAGGAGAATGGACAAGTACAGGAGGATTAATATTTTCAAATGTAAATGATCCCAATTCATTTGTTACTGTACCTAATGGATTAAGTGGCATAGTTGAAGTTACCTGGACCTATAAGAATGGAACAAGTCAACATACTTATTATGTCGAGATTTCTTCACTTACCTGGAGCGTGGCAGATCCAGAGTTAAGCTCTGGAGGATCAACAACTGCGGTGTTGTTATGTTCTAAATCTGATGTGGATTTTGATTTAAATCCAGATGATGAAACGACGTATCAGTATCAATTTTGGACTATAGATCCTAATACCGGCCTGATTGAACCTGTTTTAGATAAAAAAAATGATCCTTTGTATGATCAAGTAATTCAGTATAAATTGTCTGCAAATAATTATGACCTACTTGATAATGTATTTGCAACTGTAAAAATGAGTACATCTGGTTGTACTGCAAAAACTAATGAAATCACTATTTCTGATGTTACGACTATTCAAGTTCAGGTAGTTGGGGGGTATACCGTTTGTGATGGAGCAACTGTGCCTACCGTAGATTTAGAAGTAATCCCTTATAATACTACAGATTTTACATATCATTGGTATGTAAACGGATCTGAAGATAACTTATATAAAGATGAAGAGACATATCCTATTACAGTCTTTGGAGATTATCATGTAGAAGTATCTTCAATAGGTAATAAATGTCCTGGAGATCCATTCGTATCAAATACTGTTTCGGTTCGTAATTATGAATTACCCGATATTACAATTAGTACGGATGCTTCAGTATGTAGTGATGCAACACAAGTTGATCTTACCAGTTCCCTTTCTTCAATTCCTGTAAATCTTATAGAATATGATTGGTATCGTAATACAACAATGCTTGTTGATGGATTAACGGGAACGTCTAATTATACAAATACAACTCTTCCTTTAGCAGGAACATATAAAGTAATTATACGTGAGCAAGGTAACGAAGAGTGTTGGAAAGAAAGTAACTCAGTAGTTGTTACACTTGATGGAGTAACAAATGTTGATTTAACGGCAACAAATGGTTTGCCTAACAAATTCTGTTTAAGTGGTGATCCTAATGTAAATATATCTATAACAGGAGGGACTGCTCCTTATACGGTTGTAATATCTAATGATCGAGGTTTACCTTCAGAAACATTTAATAATGTTGCATCAAGTGCTAGCTTAGACTTGAGTACACTTAGTACTGATAATACAAACTATTGGGTGTCATCAGTAACTGATGCAATGGGTTGTAATTTAACATTAACTCAGGATGCTACATCTACTAATTATGCTCAATTTGGAGTTTATACTTCACCTGTAGACAGACCGATTACAACTAAAACAGTTTGCGAGACAACAAGTACAACTGTACAGTTACCAAATTCAGAAGGAGGAATTGACTATACAATTTATAGAGATGGAGTTTCATTAACTGATACTCAAACTGGTGACGGATCAACTCTTACATGGGGGCCTTATAACACTGCTGGTGTTTATGAAGTATATGCAAGTACAGTTACTTGTCCTGAGATATTAATGAGTGGAACAGTAACAATCGAACCTCAGGTTAATGTACAAACTATTAATTCTTCTGTGGCAGGAACTTTATGTTCTGATGATGCAAATCCTATAACATTTAGCACTAGTGCTAGTGAGGATGGTGTAGATTATTCATTGTATCGTGATTATGGTGGTGCTGGAGAAACTTTAGTAGAAACCCTTACGGGAAATGGAACACTAAGTCCATTATCTTTTACTCCTCAATATATTGTAGGAACTTATTCTGTAGTAGCATCTCGCAATGGAGTTTGCCCTACCATAATGACTAATAGTTATACGATAAACAGATCTCCAGATATTACCGGTATTACATTATCGGCAACCTCATATTGCGAATCTGTAGCAACAACGATTACTCTTTCTGATACAGAAACAGGAGTTACCTATATATTATATTACGATGATGGAACCGGGGCTAATCCAACGGGTCATTCTGTTACTGGCTCAACTGGTAGTGCAAGAAATATAGTTGTTAATGAAGCATTGGCCGCAGGCGAATATACTGTAATGGCCCGAGTTACCACAGGAACTTGTTTTGATTGGGTAGAAGATCAGATTGATATTGTTCCGGAACCTACAGATATTGCATTTGTTAGTGATGGTTTTGTTTGTAATTCAGGAGGGATTACGCTTTCTCAAAATGGTGAATTAGGTGTAACATATACCTTATATAAAGATGGAGGAGTTGATCCATTATATTTACCAAGGACAGGTAATGGAGGAAACACTATTTGGTTTAACGGTTTGACTGAAGGTATATATACGGTATTGGCTGATAATGGAACATGTTCAACCTTTTTATCGGATGTACTTACTGTGGAGGCAACACCTCTTCCTCAAAATGTGACTGTACCTGATAACGATTATTGTTCCAACGAATCACCAGTTTCTATTATAGTAGATGCAACAGAAGCTGATGTAGAGTATGAACTCATTATGAGTAGTACATCTACAGTTGTTGATTCTAAATCAGGTTTAGTAAGTGGAGGGGCAATAACATTTTCAGGCGTAACTGCAGGGAACTATGAAATTCATGCAACTAATAATTCTTGTGATGTAACAATTCAAACAGGTATTGTTATTACAGAACATACTGTTGCTGCTGTGAATGCAAATATCCCAGCCGATATTTGTTCGGAGGATGGTTATCAAGTATTTACAGGAACACCATTGGTGGTATCCGGAGCTAGTACAGGTCTTTATGAGATTATTGGTGGTTTTGGATTTGATGCAGGTGCAATAGCAGATGCAAATGCAGGGACACTATCTTTTAATCCGGCTAACTGTGCTTTTGAAACACCTTATTCTATAAGATATACATATACAGATGGTAATAGTTGTGTAGTAGAGGAATACGGTACAACAACAATTCATAATTTGAATAATGGTTCTGTTACAATTGATAGAGGATCACTTCCTTTAAATCCTTGTCAGGATGATGATTTTGATTACATAATAACAGGAATGCTTAATGGTGTGGCTGTTAATGGTACTTTTTCAAGTTCTTCTTCAGGATTTTCTGATGGAGTTGCAGGAGATGCAACAGCCACATTTAATCCTTATGATGCAGGGAATGGTACTCATGTTATTTATTTTGAGTATGTAGATCCACTAACAAATTGTACCGGACAAGGTTCAATTACTGTTACTATTGGTACTCCATTAAACTTAATTGGTTTAAATACACAGTATTGTAGTGCTGATGGCGTTACCTATACATTAGATGGAAATCCAAGTGGAGGTACATTTACAGTAACGGATCCAGGAGGAACTGTTATTGGAAGTGCAATTCCGGATGGTACAAGTTGGTTGAATCCTTTTAATTTATTTAATTCAGCAAGTGGTGATGGTACATACACATTAGTATATACATATACCGATGCTAATAGTTGTACCAATACATTAACCTCAACTTTTGATATTGTAGAGTCAGTTGATGCATCATTTCATTTTCCAAATAATCTAACTTCAGGTTTAGAGCAAACTATATGGTGTGAAAATGATGATATTGTTACATTAACAGCCAATGAATCAATGGCAGGCTTATCTCATTTCTATACAGGAGATGGAGTAGCCGGATCAACATTTATACCTTCTGATCCTACAATAAATTACAACCCTCTTGCAAATGTTATCACGCATACAGTTAATAACAAAGGATGTGTAACTACAGCTACCAGAAATGCTTATGTAACTAAAATGAATTTGTCCATAGGTGGTTTAGCTTCTTCTTATTGTACAAATAGTGGTGTACAGACAATATTTGCAAATTCATATGATCATTCTGGTACTGCAATAACTGGTGAAGCCACTTTCTCTGCAACTGCAAATGGCAATCCTACAGTATTTTTAACAGAGCCGGGAGCGAATGATAATTCAGCAACAATTGATCCTTCGGTTGGTGTGGGTACTTATGAAATTACAATGCATTTTGTTAATGATGGTGATGGTTGTGAAAAAACAATCACTCAAAGTGTTATTGTTTATGATGCTATACCTGTGGCCTTTGGTGGAGTTTACAATGGACAAAAAATTTGTTCTTCATCAGCAGATATTACTTTAACAGGAACTTTACCTGATGGAGGTAATGGTAATTTTGTATTACTGGGAGGAGCTCCTGGTTTGACAGATGCTACAGCTGACGATGGTGTAGCTGTTCTTTCTCCATCAGCAATGACTCCAAATACTTATACAATCAGATATAATTATGAAAGTACTGATGGTTGTTTATCTTCTTTTGATGTTAGCATAGAAATAATTGATGCTCCAACAACTACATATTCCGTAACTGGTGGAGGAGCTTATTGTATTGATGATCTTGTACCTCAGGGAGTTGTAGTAGGATTAGGTGGTTCTGATTCTGGTGTAACCTATGAGCTTTTGTTAAATGGAAACAGAATTGGTGCAGCACCTGGTATTACACATACAGGTAATGGAACTGCGTTTAATTTTACTCCAGTGCAAAGTGGAGTTGGAACTTATACAGTTGTAGCAGACTATGGTGGTTGTACCGCTACCATGACAGGTAGTGTTACTATTGAACAGTATGAATTGGTTTTACAGCAAGTATCTAAAAACAATATTAGCTGTAATGGGTTAAGCGATGGTACAGTTACTTTATTAGCTACTGGAGGAAGTGGAAGTTACGAATATTCAGATGATAGCGGATTGACATGGCAAGCATCACCAACATTTACTGGTTTGAGTTTGGGAGATCATGATTTTTCTGTTAAAGATTTATCTTCAGCTGCTTGTGAAGCTATTGATGCTTTAACTATAAATATTACTCAACCAACAGTAATCACAATAAATGAAATTGAAAATATTCCAGTAGGTTGTTCAGGATGTTCTGTTGCTGGAGGTACTTGTGAAGGAAGTTCTACAATTTCAATATCAGGTGGTACACCTGATTATGTTACTTATCCTGGAGTTGGTTATGGAATTGTTTGGTCAACAGGTGGGACTAGTGCAACAGAAACAAATATGCCAGCAGGTACTCACAGTGTTACTGTTACTGATGGTAATGGTTGTACTCAAAATTTAGGAGTAATAATTTCAACTATTGCTCCAGCACTTAGTATAGCAGAAAATATTGGTGATCATGTTGATAATGTTTGTAACGGAGATGCCAATGGATCATATACAGTAACTGCTAGTGGAGGTTCTGGTACATACGAGTTTTCGTTAACGGATCCGACAACAACTACTGCAGTTTGGGTTCCAGGAAATGTAGCTGCTGATCAGTATCAGGTTTCAACACTGACTGCAGGAAGTTATGATATTTGGGTTCGTGATGCAAATAGTGTTGTTGACTATTCAAGATGTTTTACTCAGATAGCATCACCAATTGTAATCACTGAACCATTAGCATTATCATTAGTTGAAGAATCACAAGTTGGAATTACTTGTAATGGTTCTACTGATGGAAGTTTTATTGTTCAAGGATCTAATGCTGAATCAGGGAGTTATGAATTTTCAGAAACAAATCCTGCCATTGGTGCTACATGGGTTGCAGGACCTATTGCACTTGGTGGAGATAGATATGAAGTTTCTGGAGTTGGGGCTGGAACATATAGAATTTGGATGAGAGATGCTGTTAATACTACATGTGCTTACACATATGTGGATGTAACTCTCTCTGATATAGCTGCTTTCACCTTTGTATTAGATGAACATACAAATGTTTCATGTAATTCGGGTAATGATGGTCGACTTGAGGTTACAGGTCAAGGAGGAAGTGGTAATTATGTTTACCAGTGGGAACACCCTATTGGAACTGTAATATCCACCGATAAATATATAGAGGATCTTACAGCTGGAGATTATTATTTAACAATAAGTGATAATGATCCACTAAGTACATGTGCAGATATAACTGAAACTTATACAATTACAGAACCTGCGGTATTAACTGTAGATCCATTAACAATTAATATTGAGCCGGCAGATTGTACAGGTCAAAATACGGGATCAGTTTCTGTTGATGTAATTGGAGGTACTGAACCTTATACTATTACATGGTCAACAGGAGCAACTAGTACTGAATCAATTTCAGCTTTAGCGCCAGGTAATTACACCATTAATGTTGTCGATGCCAAAGGTTGTTTATATAATAATTCAGGTTCACCATATGTTGTCGGAGTTTTAGATCCAATCTCACTTCTTGTTCCAGCAACAGTTACTGACAATACTTGTAATGGTGGAAACTCAGGAACAATTTATGTTCAGGTTCAGGGAGGTTCCGGATCTGGAAATTACCAATTCAGACTTGAAGGTCCGGTTATTAAAGATTGGAGTAATTCTACTTCTGCAACTTTAGATGATTTTACTTTTAGCGGATTGATTGAAGGAAATTATGATGTAAAAGTTCGTGATGCGAATAATGTAAACTGTGAATACATTGTTGGAAGTTATACACTAACTGATCCAGTAGCTCTAGGATTATCAACTCAGTCAACAAGCAATGTGACTTGTTTTAATGGAGCTGATGGTAGTATAACTGTATTAGCATCAGGAGGTTCCGGTGTTTATGATTTTAATGTAGACAATAGTGGTTATCTAGCTGGAGGTAATCCATTTACTGTTACTGGCTTATCTGCAGGTGATCATACAATATGGGTTAGAGATTCAGGGGATCCAACTTGTCAATATCAATTACATCCTGTAATTACAATTACCCAGGTCGGTAAGTTAGATTTATCTTTAACTTCTTCAACTAATGTAACTTGTAATGGTGGTACAAATGGTGAAGTTATATTGACAGCATCTGGAGGTAGTGGAGATTATGATTTTTCTAAAGATGGTGGTACTACTTGGGATGTGGCTACTACAAATGTATTTAATTATGATAACCTGACAGCAGGATTGTATACCTTCCAGGTTAGAGATCATAATTCAACGGCTTGTGCTGTTGATGTGGAAACATTAACAATTACAGAACCTTTAGATTTTGCAACCACTTGTGTTGCAACAGATGTAGATTGTTTTGGTGAATCAACAGGTATATTAACATTGTCTACCACATTTACAGGTAGTATTCCTGGTGCTTTTACATATAGCATTGATGGAGGTACAACCTGGCAAGCCTCTCCAATTACAGGATTAGCGGCAGGTACATATGTGGTTGATGTTAAGGATAATACAACGGGTTGTGTAAAAACAAACCAAGTAATAATTGCAGATGCAACCATAACTGAGCCAAGTGCAACAATCACTATTGGTGCAGAATTAATCACTAATGTAACTTGTTATGATGGTACTGATGGTGAAATTGATTTACAAGGTAATGTATCTGGAGGTACTGTAAGTGCAGATTATGATTATACATGGTATAAGAAAGGTACTCCTAATGTAATAGTTTCAACAGGCTCTGATGTAGCTTCGAATTTAAAAGCCGGTACTTATTTTGTTGTTATTGAAGATGATAACGGTTGTTCAAAAATTTCAGGTGACTATATTATTACTCAACCTACTGATTGGAATGTAGATTATACGGCTTCTGATTTAACAAAATATAATGGAGCAGACGGAGTTATTGATGTACATACTCATACTGGAAGTAATCCTGTGCATTCTATAGAATGGTTTACAGTAGTTGGAGGAGTTGAGGCAACAATGTCTCCTCTGTATGATGATGTTTGGACTGTTAATACTTTACAAGCAGGTACTTACAGATTTAAAATTACAGATGGTTTAGGTTGTACCTATGTTAGTGATGACATAGTTATTGCTCAACCTGATCAATTTGTAGTCACTACATCAAAAACCGATGTATCTTGCTTTGGATATAACGACGGTATTATTAATATTTCAATACCAAGTGGAAGTAGCGATTATCATGTAAATGTGGTCGGTACTTTAGTAAGTGGTAATCCTGATTATACTTTAGACACAGATATTAATACCGATACCAGGGTTTTAAATTCATTAGAGGCTGGTAGTTATGCAATTACAGTTACAGATAATGTAACATCAGAAATTTATACAACTACCGTTCTTATTACTCAGCCAAATGAATTAACAATTACAGCTACACCAACAGATATTACCTGTGAAGGAAATGCAGACGGAATACTTTCTGTTGATCTATCTGGGCATATCGATGGTGCAACTATTTCATGGACAGCAGATAATGGATATGCTGTTGGTCCTGAAAATATATTAGCTGCAACAACCACTTATAGTAAATCAGGTTTAGAGGCTGGAATCTATACTGTAACTGTTAATAATAATACTGGTTGTCCTGCAGTTCAGGAAACTAATATTTTAATTTCAGAACCAGCAGCATGGAATGTAACTACTTCTGTTACAGATGTTACAAGTTATGGAAATAATAATGGAGCAGTAGCTGTTGATTATCCGCCTACAGGAAATACAGCACCATATACTATAGAATGGGATAATGATCCTACGTTAACATCATGGTCAAGAAGTGGTTTAGTTGCAGGTGATTATGATTATGTAATTACTGATGCTACAGGTAATTGTACCACCTCAGGTACCTTAACGGTTACTCAACCAAATCAATTATTATTTGACTTAACAGCTACAAATGCAACTTGTTATGGTTATGATAATGGAAGTATTGGTGTAGATATTACATCCGGAAATCCAAATTATCAGATTGTTTTAACAGGTACAGAGTATGATGGTACAGTATTTACTACGGTTACTGTAAATGGAAATGCTACAGGTAATCATGTGTTTACGGATCTGAAAGCAGGTAGCTATGATGTTGCTATTATAGATGATGAAGGAGAAAATTTAACTAAGTCTGTAACTGTTGGTCAGCTTGCTGTGTTTACTGTGAGTCTTGTTGATTCAAATGATATTACTTGTAATGAAGGAAATGATGGTAGCATTGAAATTGGAATAACAGGGCGTGCTATTAATGAATCAACGTCAACAATTAACTGGACAAGAACTAGTCCTGCTGGATGGTCTGTTACTGGTACTGTCAATGATGGTACAACTGATCTTAAAGAACAAACAGGATTAGAAGCAGGTACTTATACTATTAATGTTTCAGATCAATTCGGTTGTGATGCAACCGCTCTGGTTGAAGTTCTTTCTGAACCAGCAGCCATAACTGCCAGCCATACAGTAACACATGTTTCTGTTGCAGGTGGTAGTGACGGTCGTATTGTCATTGATAATATTGTAAGTGAAAACAATGTTAAATCAGTAACCTGGTATAAGAAAAATGCAGGAGGAACCTACGATATTTATGAAAATCCTATAGGAACTCCGGTAACAGGAAATGACAATAATGGAATTGAAGCTGGTGTTTATCAATATGTTATTACCGATGATAATGACTGTACCTATACAAGTGAAGATATTTATGTAACTGAACCTGGAGCCTTAGTTGTTAATGTATCAGATACAGATATTAACTGTTATGGTGATAATAATGGTATTATTACAGTACTAATTACTTCAGGTACAGCACCGTATGTTGTTACTTTAACAGGTATACCTGATGATGGTTCTGGTTTTGCTGCACAAACATTAACTATAACAAATAGTGTATTTACCAACCTTAAACCTGGTACTTATAAGATTGATGTTGAAGATGGTGCTTCACAAACCTATTCTTTATCTGATATTATTATTAGTCAGAATGCAGAAACAATTCTGAATGAAACGTTGAGTGATATTACATGTTTTGGCCAAGGAGATGGTTCAATAACAATGAATCTTAACGGTAATGTGAATTCTGGTTTAGATAGTTGGCAGGTGATTGATCCAAATGGAGCAACTGTTTATAATGGAATATTAAATGGTAATAGTGTTCAGCCAGCAATAATTGCCGGTGATTATAATGTAATTGTAACAAATCAGGATGGTTGTTTAATTACAGAAACATATTCTATCACAGAACCAAATGCTTGGAACGTTCATCATAATGTGGTAAACGTTACACCAACTGGTAATACCAATGGTGAAATTAATATTGACGTTCTATCAGGAAATACACCTGATGGTACGCTACCTGAAAATTATACCATTACATGGACTGGTCCTGCCGGAGCTCCTTTAGTTAATAATCAAAGGTTACAGACTGGTTTGCCTGCAGGTACTTATAGTTATCATATTGTTGATGCTGTAGGATGTACTTATGACTCTGGTGATATTATTATTACAGAACCATCAGCCTTAACTGCTAATGTTACAGAGTCTGATGTGGATATATTATGTTATGGTGATGATGAAGGAGAAATTTTAGTTTCAGTATTATCCGGAAATGAACCTTATTCAGTTCATATCACAGGAAATCAATATGATGGAAATGCCTTTGATGATACTCAAACGATAACTACAAATACAGGTAGTTATTTATGGCAAAATCTTGTTGCTGGTGAATATCAGGTTGAAATAACTGATAATGTTGGTAACGTATTTACTCAGTCAGCAATTATGTTGACTCAGCCTGACGAGAATCTGATTACTGAAGCTGTATCGCACTTAACATGTAGTGCTGCAGACAAAGGAGCTGGTGAAGTATCAATTCAGTTAAACAGGAATTTCGAGGCAACTGACAAAGTAACATGGACTGGTCCTATGGGGATTATTGATAATGGTGCTTTAGCTGTTGGTAGTGATTTGGATAAGGTTGATGTTTATGAAGGTGGTTATTATACCTACATCTTTACAGATGGAAACGGTTGTACAATAACAGGTACAATTACTGTTAATGAACCTGATTCATATACAATAGATTGGGATGTAACAGATGCTACAATTTATAATTTAAATGATGGAATTATAGATGTTCATACTGTTTCTGGAAGTAATGGATTACCATATACAATAAGTTGGTCTGATGATGCCACCATAACTGATTTCTTAAGAAATGATTTATTAGCTGGTATATATGAATTCACAATTACCGATGCATTGGGCTGTGATACAACAATTTCAAGTATTATAGTTGGTCAGCCTAATCCATTAACAGTAGTTGTAACTCCACAGGATGCTATATGTTATGGTGATGCAAATGGTGAAATTCAGGTAGAATTCCAATCACATAATGGTGGATACTACTATCAAATTACAGGAAACGAGGATGATGGTGGTACTTATGATTCTAATATCATTAATCCAACTTCTGTAAACAGTGTAGTTAAAAATCTTGAGGCAGGTACTTATACTATAGATGCATATGATAGTAAGGGAACTCATTATCAAGAGGAAAATATTAGAATTGAGCAGGATGCTGAAGTTAACTTATTAGCAACAGTTTCAGATATAACTTGCTATGGAACTGCCGATGGTAGTATTGTAGTTGCATTAGATAGCAGAGCTCCTTTAGCAACAGATAATATTGTATGGAGTGGATCAAAAGGAACCTACTTAGCAGGTGATTTAATAAATAATAATGAAATTGATCCTGTTACTTTTGGTGAATCGTTTGATGTTGTAGTTACAAGTGCTAAAGGATGTACTTATACAGGAACCTTTGAAGTTAAAGAACCTAATGAAATAAATATTATTGTCGATAATATAGAAGATGTTACTTGTGTAAATGGCGCTGACGGAGCAATTGATATTTCTGTAACAGGTCGTACTGGTGGTGGCTACACCTATACATGGGAGAAGAAAGATGGTGCTGGTGTTTATCAACCATATACTGGTAATACGGCTTCACTTTCAGGTTTATCAGCTGGAGAATATCAGGTTACAGTAGAGAGTATATCAGATAATTGTACTGCTACTTATTCAGATATAGAAGTAATAGATGGTAGTGAAATAACCATTAATGAAACGTTAACCCATATAACATCATGTGTTGGCGATAATAGTGGAGTTATAACAGTTAGTGTTGAAGATGGTATTCCACCTTACACTGTTGATGTTACAGGTCAGCCTACAAAAACAGGTGATGGAAGTGCAGCTTTCGTATTTAGCAATCTTTATGCTGGTAACTATGTAATAGAAGTTTCTGATGCACGAGGAGTTAGTTGTGCAACGGTAACTAAAAATGTTACTATAACAGAACCTGCTATTGCGTTTGCAGTAAGTAATCTGGTATACAATATAGATTGTGATCCAGTTAGTTCTACAAGTGGTGCATTTACTTTTGATATTACAGGAGGAGTTCCTTCCGGAGGTAATTACAGATATCAAATTATTCTTCCTGAAGCTTCATTAACTTATCCGATTACAGTGCCTGTTGGTTCAACTTATTCAGAGAGCCTTAATAGTTTAACAGCTGGGACATATAATTTAACGGTATTGGATTTAAATTCTTCAGATCCATCAAACTGTCAATTTGAATATCAATTTGATCTTGAACATATTGTTATTTCAAACGATCCTGTAGTTAATACAACATGTAAAGGTATTAACAATGGTTCAATCACTGGTATTACTATTGAAGGAGCATCTGCTAATTATACATACAATTGGATTACAACAGATGGAGGTTTAGGAATTGATAATAGTACTTTAAATCAATCAGGATTATCTCCAGGAACATATGTTCTTACAATTACAGATCCTGATCGTGGAGGATGTACTGTTTCTAAAACATATACAGTAGGTGTTGAAAATTCAATCGTAATTAATCCTACAGTAAGGGATGTTAGCTGTAATGGTGGAACTGATGGTGCTATATCAATTGATGTAACGGGTATTTCTCCAACAACAACTTATACATGGACAGGTCCAGGTATTGTTAATTCAACGCTTAAGGATCAAGTAAATCTAACGTCAGGAAATTACACTGTTGAAATCAGTTCAACTATTGATGGACAGACTTGTATTGCTGATAGGGCATATACAGTTGATCAACCAGATGCAATTTCGTATACAGCAAGATATGAATATACAGATTGTGACCCTTATGTTAGAACCTTAATAGTAGAGAATGTAGCAGGAGGATCAGGTAATTATTCATATTTATGGGATGGACCATCATTTACTCCTGTTGTTCCTGCAGATCCAACTAATGTGGCAATCTATCAGGGTGGAGTATATTCAATAACAGTTAAAGATGAAAACCAATGTGAATTAACAAAATCTTTATCTGTTACAAATGAAATATCTATTGATCCTGTAATTAATGATGTTACTTGTAATGGCGGTAATAATGGATCTATAGTATTAAATGTTACAGGAGGAAGTGGTCAATATAATTTTAGTTGGGTTGGTCCTTCTGGTTATACATCTATAATTAGAAATATAGATAATCTTTATGCTGGAGATTATACAGTTGTTATTACCGATCTGAATGAAAATGATGGTACTGCAAATTGTTATCGTGAATTTACATTAACTGTTGCAGAACCTAATCCTATAGAAATAGTTTCAACTGTTGAAAATACATCATGTTTTGGAGCAAGTGATGGTCAGATTGAAATTGAAGTATCAGGAGGTACTGCACCTTATACATACAATTGGAGTCCTGTAGTTGGAGCAAACCTTGCAACCAATAGAAATCAATACGATTTACCTGCAGATACATATACGGTCACTGTTACCGATGCAGCTGGTAAGGGAGGATGTATTGCAACTAAAGATATAGTAGTACAGCAAGATGAGGAAATCGTGCTTTCAACTGTAGTTACTGATACACAATGTGACGGAACAGCCGGAGCTATTGATTTAACTGTTTCAGGAGGTTCAGGAGCTGGATTTGCTTATGACTGGAGTTCTGCTGATGGTAGTGGATTAGTTCAGGGAAATCAGGATCAAACTGGCTTATCAGGAGGTACATTTACAGTTGTGGTTTCTGATTTAGGAGATGGCAGAAGTTGTAAAGCTACTATCTCTGAAACACTAACTCATGAGATTGAAGTTGTTGATGAAGTTGTTACACCGGTTAGTTGTTCTGGTAATGATGATGGTTCGATCAGCTATGATGTTACAGGTGGTGATGGTAATTATACATATACCTGGGATGTAATTTCGGGTGATCCAACTCGTATTGTAGCCGGAGATAGAAATCAAAGTGGTTTAAGTGAAGGTGAATATAAAGTAACCATTACCGATGGAAGAACTGTTGGTGCTGATAATTGTGCCGTTACACATACATTTACAGTTGTAGCTACAACTGGTTTAAGTGTAAATGTAGCCGTTGAAGACTCTAAAATGTGCTTTGGTGAGCCGGGAGGTAAATTAACAGCTGCCGTAACAGGTGGTTCAGGAGACTATAAGTATTACTGGAATGGAGTAGAAGGTACAAATGTATTAGATAATCTTGTTCAGGGTATCTACGGACTTGAAGTGGTCGATAATGTATTGGGATGTAATTACATTCAAAGTTATGAGATTAAGGGTCCGGATGCACCTCTGACAATTGATAATATTGTTGTAACTGATGTATTGTGTTATAATGAAAATACAGGTGCTATTCAGGTAACTGTATCCGGAGGTACTTTACCAAGTTCTGGTGATTATATTTATACATGGACAGGTGGAGCTACTGCTGCAACAGGAAGTAATCCGACAAATCTTTATGCAGGTACTTATAATCTTACGGTAACTGATGCTAATGGTTGTACTGTTGAGTCTGATGATATAATAGTTACTCAACCTACATCATACATTAAAGTGGATAATCCGCAAATAACAGATGTAACAGTTACAGGAGGTACAAATGGACAAATATTAGTTGATGTTTACGATGGTGTTGCTCCAAGATCTGTAGAATGGTTTAATGTTTCCAATACATCTTTAGGTACTTTAAATCCACTTACAGGATTATCAGCAGGCACATATAGTGTTATTGCAACAGATGGTAATGGCTGTTCTGCCGAGTTAACAGGTTTAAGAGTAGTTGAGCCTGGTGAAGCCTTAGGATTTGAAAAGACGGTTCATCAAATTAGTCCTTGTAATGGTGCAGATAATGGTGAGATTCATATCAACCGTGTATTTGGTGGATATCCTATTGATGGAGATCATTACAGAATTCAGATAACAGGTCCAGGAACAAATGTAGATACAAATGATACCAGCTATGACTTAACAGGATTGGCACCAGGAACCTATCGTGTAATTGTTACTGATGATGTACCAGTAACATATCAGGAAGATATTGTTATTAGCGAATACAGTGCTCTTTCATTAACAACTAATAAATTAACAGATGTAAGTTGTTATGGTACATCAACAGGTTCTATCGAAGTTATTGTTGATGGAGGTAAAGCAGATGTAAGCAACTATTATTTAGTAGAGATTACAAGCACCGAAGGATATTATAGTTATAAAGATAATGTCGTTGCTAATAGTGCATTTACATTCTCAAATTTACCTGCAGGTAATTATACCGTTCGTTTAATTGATCATGCAGAGGATTTTGATACTAAAGTTCCGGATAGAGGTAATTGTGAAATATCAGAATTTACTTTAATTACAGAACCATCAGCTTTAGTTGAACTGACAGCTGTAGGTGGAGATAACGAAATGTGTAATGGTGAGAGTATTGATCTTTCTATCAGCACAAGTAACTGGGATTTTACAACTCAAGGTAATTTAAGAGTTGCAGTATATGATAATTTTACAACAACTGAATATATTGTTGATAAAACACCTTATGTAATTACAGAAACGCCTTCATCAAGCAGAACTTATAAAGTGATGAGCGTTGTAAATCCTTCGAATGCAACTTGTTCTCTTGGTGAAACTACAGGAAGTCAGGTACAGGTAATTGTACATGACCTGCCAACAGCAAATATTACAGGTCCAACTCAAGTATGTGAAGATGGTACTGTAACATTAAATGTATCATTTACCGGAGCTCAACCATTTAGTTTTACATGGCAGGATGTAAATAATGGTACATCAAATACTATTTCAGGTATAACAACTAGTTCTTATACATTTACAGATGCTCCTATAGCTGATGCAAGCTATATTATTCTTGATGTATCGGATGATAATACATGTACAAATGCTGGAAATGGTCAGGTTGACGTATCTATTAACAATAAACCTGTTGTAACGCTTTCAGGAAGTACTGATATATGTTTTGGAGAAACAACTCCTTTAACAATAGCATTTAATGAAAATAAGGCTCCATATATTATTACTTATGAAGCAAACGGTGTAGAAGGTACTCTAATAGTTACTCCGAATGCATCTCTGACTTATACATGGAATGTGTCTCCATCAATAACAACGACTTATGAAATTACATCTGTAGTTGATGGTAAGGGATGTTTAATGGATATGGTAGTTCCTGTTCAGGCTACGGTTATTGTGGATCAGTTACCAGATCCATTGGATGAAATTACCAGTACTTCAGATAATGGTGAAGTTTGTCAGGGAATTTCAGGTATCGATTATTCGGTGAGTACAGTTTCTTATGCTACAAATTATGTTTGGACAGTAGAAGCTGGAATGAATATTACTTCAGGCAATGGAACTAACAATATAACCGTTGATTTCGATAGAGATTTTGCAGGTGGTTATGTACGTGTATATGCAGAAAATGCTTGTGGAGTAAATACTACTATTGAAAGATGGATTAACTCTAAAGTTATTCCAGATCCAATACTAACTGCTCCAACTGGCCCAACGCAATTATGTCAGGGAGCAACAGGTTTAATATACAGTATTACACCGGTTGATAATGCTACTTCGTATGAGTGGTTATTACCAACAGGATTAGTATTACAAGGAGATGGTACAGGTACCTCAATTATCGTTGATTTAGATTCTGATGTTCCATCAACAGTCGGTGATATTTATGTAAGACCAATTAATGAATGTAGTAGTGACGAACCTTGGTCACCTGCACTAACAGTAACCATTAATCCATTACCTGAGTCTTATGCCGGACCAGATGATAGAATTTGTCAGACTACGTATACATTAAATGCAGATCCATTAATTGCAGGTCAATCCGGTGTGTGGACCATTGAAGGTGGTGCAGCTCAGTTTAATAATAAAACTGTTGATCAGGTAAGACCAAATGCAGATATCTATAATCTTTCACAAGGTGAAAATACATTTACATGGACAGTGACAAATACAGCTACAGGTTGTAGTGTTTCTGACGAAGTGGTAATTAGTAATGATCAGGTAACTGTTAATGCTTCAGTTTCAGATACAGAAGTATGTGATGGTACTGTTACATTATTTGGAACACCTGTTAATGCCGTAACAGATGCCGATGAAGGTGTTTGGACCACAACAGGTGCCGGATTTATCGTTGAATCTACAAATGATGAAACTATAGTAAACGATTTGGATCAGGGAACTAATTCGTTTACCTGGACGATCAGAAAAGGATCTTGCTATAGTTCTGCAACAGTGGAGGTAACAAATAATAAGCCAACAGAACCGATTATATATGATGCAAGTGATGTTGCTATTGATTTACAAGATTTACCATGTCAAACAGATTTCACAACATTAAGAGGTACTACACCTACTGCAGATGAAACAGGATATTGGCGAATTGAATCAGGTTCACTAACAATAGATAATAAAAACTCTGCATCTATTAGTGTTACTAATATTGCAAAAGGAGACCATGTATTAAGTTGGAACATTTTACGTGGTGATTGTTTATTAAAAGCTTTAGTAACTATCAGAAACAATGCATTAGATGTTGATGCAGGAAATGATAGATATAGTTGCGATGGTACTACTCAATTAAATGCTACAGAAGTTCCTTCTGGTGCAATAGGACAATGGACCATAATTCAAGGTACAGGATATTTTGTTGATGGTGGTGATCAGGCAGCAACTGAAGTAACAGGATTAGATCAATCTACTCCTAATGGCGTTAATATTTTCAGATGGACTTTAACCAGAAATGGTTGTGAATCATATGACGAAGTAACTATTTATAATGATCAACCATCAACAGCAGAAATTGCAGGCGGAAGTAGCTCAATTTCAGTATGTGATTATGAATATACACTTCATGCTGTAGCTCCTCAATATGGAACCGGAGTTTGGAGCGTTGTTGGTGGTCAGGGTAAGTTTGATAATCCAGCTGATCCAAATACAAGAGTTTATGATCTTGCTAATGGAGATAATATTTTCAGGTGGACAGTGTCGAATAATACTTGTTCATCGTATGTAGATTTTAAAGTAACAAATTTACATATCGATGCCTACGCTGGTGCTGATACTGCTGTCTGCGGTAGAACTGCTAAATTAAATGCTACACCAGTTCCTGATGGAGCAACTGGTCAATGGACCTTAGTAAGCGGATCTGCAGGTGTTATATTTAATCCTGCCAACACGCAAGCTGATGCATATGCTACATCATTAGGGTATGGTTCTAACTCATTAGTATGGACAGTAACTAAGGATGGATGTGTATCTACAGATACTGTTATTGTTTCAAATAATGCACCTTACGAAGTAAATGCTTCAACTTATATTTATACTGATGGTAACAGTACTACATTAAGGGCTGAAATTCCTGATGTAGGAACAGGAGTTTGGACTTTAGTTGAAGGTCGTGGTGAAATTGCCAATCCAAATTCAGCAACTACAGAAGTAACTAATTTACTTCCTAACTATAACTATTTTAGATGGACTGTTTCAAATGCAAACTGTTTCGAGTCTATAGACGTTGCTGTTCAGAGTGGTACATTGGCAGATGCAGATGCAGGATTAGATCAATTACACTTATGTGAGGATTATACAACATTAAGTGCTAATGAGCCTGAAGGTACTTACGGAGAATGGACGATAGTTGAAGGTAGTGCTGATTTTGAGTCATACAATAATGCTACTACAAAGATTACTAATGTACGTTCCGGACGAAATATATTTAGATGGACTTTACGTTTTGCAGGTGGAAGTGAAAACTTTACTACAGATACTGTAATTGTTATTAATAATAAACCTACAGATGCAGATGCCGGATTAGATATTTATGAGTGTGGCGATATGGCTACCTTAAATGCTCGTGAACCTGTTGTTGGTTCACCTACATGGTCTGTTTTATCTGGAGGCGGTGTATTTGCAGATGATACTGATCCTAAATCAATAGTTTCGGAGTTAGCAAAAGGTGAGAATGTATTTAAATATCAAATACAACAAGATATTTGTTTCTCGTATGATACTATAAGTGTATTTAATTATGAGCCTTCAGATGCTTACGCTGGTGAAGATCAGGTTGTTTGTCAGGATTCAGCAGTTCTTAATCCAGAAATTCCTAAGTATGGTGAAGGTAGCTGGAAGATTATTGAAGGATCCGGTAAAGGTAAAGATGCTGATGGTAATGAGATTGATGAAATAAAAGGCGGTTATGTGTATAGTTTAGCACCTGGTACTAATAAATTAGTTTGGGAGGTTAAAGTACCTGAAGCTTCATCAAGTTGTGTTAAACGTGATACGTTAACGATTATCAATAACCAACCATCAGAATCCTTTGCAGGACATGACAGATCTATTTGTACAGATACAGTTAGTTTGTCAGGTAGTGTTCCTGTATATGGAGTTGGTACCTGGACCTTGTTGTCAGGATCAGGAACAATAGAAGATCCTTCACAAACAAATACCTTAGTAACTAATCTTGCAGTTGGTAAAAACAGATTTAGATGGACCATTGATAATAATGGTTGTACCTCGTATACTGATGTTGAGATAGCAAATAATCTAATTGAAGCCTTTGCAGGTTATGATCAGGTTAATTGTGTTGATACAGCCAGTCTGGAAGGTAATAACCCATCTCCGGGTATAGGAACCTGGGGAATTGTAGGAGGTTCCGGTTCAGCAAACTTTGAGGATAATGAAAGTCCTTATACTGAGGTTCGAAATCTTGATAAGGGTGAAAATGTTTTAACATGGACCATTGATTATAAAGGATGTCGTTCTGTTAGTGAAGTTAAGATTACCAATAATGAGCCTTCAGAAGCTATTGCTGGCGATAATAAAGCTACATGTGAGAATAGTATAGTATTGGGAGCTTCAAATCCAGAGGTTGGAACAGGTTCATGGACTATTAGAAGTGGAGGCGGAGACTTTGAAGATGCGACTAATAATTCAACACTGGTTAATAATCTGAAATTCGGATCAAATGTTTTCAGATGGACTGTTGAAAATAATGGTTGTACTCTATACGATGATGTTGAAATTAGCTTTAACAGAATTGATGCAGAGGTAGGAGGTACTCAGGAAATATGTGCTGATAATACCTTCCTTGAAGCAAATAATGCATTCCCTGGTGTTGGAACATGGTCAGTTGTTGGAGGATCAAGTCAGGCTCGTTTTGTAGATACTCATGATGCAACAACGGAAGTATTGGATCTAGCAAAAGGTAGCAATATTCTTAGATGGACAATTAATAACGAGGGATGTTCTACTTCTGCTGATGTAACAATTATTAATCATACACCAAGTACTGCATATGCTGGTAATACTCAGGAAATATGCGAAAGTGAGACTGTTCTTGATGCTACAGCAGTTAGTATTGGCACAGGATCATGGGAAGTATTAATTGGTTCCGGAACCATTACTTCAGATATGATTAATAATCCAAAAGCAAATATTTCCGGATTATCTAAAGGAGAGAACGTATTAAGATGGACTGTTACAAGTGATAATGGTTTATGTACTTCTACAGATGATGTTACTGTAACTAATAATGAGCCTTCAGAACCATATGCCGGAGCAGATGAGGAGTATTGTTCACCTACAGTTGTATTAAAGGCTGCGGTCCCAGATTTTGGTACAGGTAATTGGTCTATTATTGAAGGAGGAGGTAATTTTGATAATCCTACCTTACATGATGCTACAATAAGTAACCTTAATGAAGGCATTAATATTCTTCGATGGACTATTACTCAGGGACAGTGTACAAAATACAGTGATATTGAAGTATTAAATAATACACCAACCACTGCAGATGCCGGTCCGGATATTGAGGATTGTAAAGATTACGCTGATCTTGATGCAAATAGTCCAACACAAGGTGAAGGATATTGGACATTAATAAGTGGTAATGCTGATTTTGCAGATGATACAGATGAAAAAACACGTGTTACAGGATTAACATTTGGTGAAAACATCCTAATGTGGAATATTCAAAAAGGTGGATGTATTTCTACAGATCAAATAACTGTATTTAATCAGGTTCCAGATCAGGCAGAAGCCGGAACAAACAGAAGTACATGTGAAGATTATCTGACTTTAAATGCTAATGATCCTGAAACTGGTATTGGTACATGGGTTATACTATCTGGTAATGGCGAATTTGATGATCCAAATAGTCCTACAACAATTGTTCGTGAATTAGGATTAGGTGAAAATAGGTTTAAATGGGTTGTTTCTTATGGTGAGTGTACAACTGAAGATGTTGTAGAAGTTGTAAGTAACAAAGCTGATCCTTATGCCGGTGAAGATGCCGTTACATACGAATCGGATTTTGAATTAAAAGCATCTAATCCGGGAGATTTAGGAGCAACCTGGTCAATTGTGGCAGGTTCGGGAGATTTTGATGATAATACTTACTTTAATACAACAGTTCGAAATCTTTCTGAAGGTGTTAATACATTCAGATGGTTGATGAACGTAAATGGATGTATTACTTATGATGATGTAAGTGTTGAGTACCGTGTTGTTCCTGACGCAGCTTTTGTTGTAGATACAACTCAGGGGTGTTATCCATTGAGTATACAGTTTACAAATTATTCTGATGGAGGAACTGAATTCTTATGGGAATTTGGAGATGGATACAGTTCAACTGATCGTAATCCAATACATACATTTGATGATCCAGGTGTTTATACGGTAACTTTAACAGCACCAGGTCCTGATGGAGTAAATGGAGTTTATACGAAAGATATTACTGTTTTTGATCACCCAATAGCTGAGTTTAGTTATTCACCGGATGTTGTATATGTACCAGGAGATTTATTGCGTTGTTATAGCTTATCAAAAGATGCTGAAAAATATTTCTGGGAGTTTGGTGATGGAAATACTTCGACAGACGTAAATCCATTGCATGAGTATTCTACAGAAGGCGTATTTGATTTGACACTTACTGTAGAAAGTCAATATGGTTGTACCGATCAAATTATAAAGGCAAATGCAATAACTGCAGTACTACAAGGTTTCGTTAAGTTTCCTACTGCATTTATGCCTCGTCCTGATGGTGGTACATCTAATACTGTAGGAGGAGGTGAAACAAATACTGTTTTCCGTCCTGTATACAGAGATGTTGATCAGTATAAACTACAAATATTTAATCGTTGGGGACAATTGATTTATGAAAGTACAGATATTGATGAAGGTTGGAATGGTTTCTATAATAGTGAGCTTTCACCTCAGGGAGTTTATGTATGGAAAGCAACAGGTACTTTTGTAAGTGGAAAAGTGTTTACTGACGCAGGTAGTGTATTATTGGTTAGATAAATTTTAATCACGTTCATATTAAACGCCATGTAAAGTTTTTATTATTTTGCATGGCGATTAAAAACTTTGACTAAATAATGAGAAAATTTTATAGTAAATATTTAATCTATCTTTTTGTTCTTATTCTTATCCCGGTGATAGGAAGAGCACAGGATGTATCATTTTCTCAGAATTATGCATCTCCTTTATATTTGAGTCCTTCCTTTACCGGATTGACTGAAGGAAGTAGAATGGCATTAAATTATAGAGATCAATGGCCAAGTATTCCTAAAACCTATCGTTCAATGGCCTTTTCATTTGATCATTATTTTGCTGATTATAATAGTGGATTAGGCTTTTTATACTTTAGAGATGACCAGCAAAAGGGAGCGTTGATTAATCAAAATGTTGGTTTATTGTATGCATATGAAGTTTATGTTTCTGATAATGTAATGGTGCGCCCCGGAATTCAGTTCAAATTTGCACAGTCTTTTATTGATCCTTCCAAGGGTACATTAGGAACCGGATATGATACAAATGGAAATCCTGTATCTGGCGAAGGAATTGTTGTTGCTCAGGATAAATTAAATAAGTTTGATGCAGCGGCATCTGTAATGATTTACAGTAGCTCATATTGGGGAGGTGTAACTGTTGATCATCTTGTAAAAAGTAGTGAAAGCTATACAGATATCGAACCAATCAGTGGAATGAAAATTACCGTGTTTGGTGGAGTTAAATGGATTTATAAGGAAGGTAGAAGACGTAATCCTGATCAAAGTGTCACTTTTGCGTTTAACTATAGAACGCAGGATTACTTTAATCAATTGGATTTAGGTGCGTACTGGCAGTATAGTCCTATTGAACTAGGTCTTTGGTACAGGGGATTGCCAATGAAAAACAAATCACAGCTTACAAATAATGATGCAATTATCGCCATTTTTGGTATTCATTTAGGAAGAACAAGGTTAGGTTATTCATATGATTTAACGCTTTCTGATTTAGCCGGAAATACAGGTGGAGCGCATGAACTATCTATTTTATATACGATTCCTTCTTCAAATAAACCAAAAATTAATCGTAGTGCAATTCCATGTTCACAACCCGGATATTGGAATGCAGGACCTTCTCGTAGTAAATTAAGAAGCAAGTCTCGAAGAATATTTTAACCTATAATTTAAAATATAAGTGTTAGAGATCACAAAAAACGCTAAAATTATTTTTAAATATTTGTTATTAATTTATATTTGTTGTCCAATTAAGAAGAGTACTTACTTCAATAGATGAAAAGTACTTTATTTCAATTATAGATTGTTAGTGTCCCGTAAAGTATTAATAATGTATATGTGAATCATCTTTAAGTATTAAGACGATTTCAGTATATGTGGAGAAATGTAAAATTTAAACAGATGAAAAGATTTTTACTGGTAGTTAATTTAGTTTTTATAGCAGGATTGAGTTCGCTTTTATTAGTTGGGTGCAATGAAAAAGCTGGAACAGAAACAAATGTTGATACAGATAAAGCCAATAGTACCATAGGTAAAGGTGATGTGTTTCCAATAGCTTACATTGATACAGATTCTTTATTACGCCAGTACCAATATGCAATATATCTTCAGGAAGAGTTATTGAAAAAAGAAGAAAAATCTCGTACTGATTTTAACGAACAAGCTAAAAAATTACAAGCTCAGATGACCGAGTTCCAAAGAAAACTTCAAAACAATGGATTTCTTTCTAGAGAAAGAGCTGAGCAGGAGCAAAAGAATTTGATGGCTAAAGATCAGGAATTGCAAGGACTTAATGCTAAGTTATCAAATGAGTTAATGGTTGAGCAGGAAAAATTAAACCGCCAGTTAAGAGATACTTTAACTTCATATCTTGATGAGTATAATAAAGATGGTAAGTTTAAACTGATTTTAAGTAATACTTTAGGTGATAATGTATTATATAGTGCAGAAGGTATCAATA
The DNA here is from genome assembly GCA_963666825.2 of uncultured Saccharicrinis sp. Classification (GTDB taxonomy): domain Bacteria; phylum Bacteroidota; class Bacteroidia; order Bacteroidales; family Marinilabiliaceae; genus Saccharicrinis. The sequence goes on from OY763044.2 coordinate 6,115,050, forward strand.
TTACACAATCTGTAGCTGATGCATTAAATGCAAGATATGATGCTTCTAAAGCAAAAAAATAGAAACTGTAAGTATTAATTACGATATTTAGGCAGAATTCATTGAATTCTGCCTTTTTTTATGAAATAATGTATTATGAATCCACTTTACTCAAGATATCTAGAAAAACATAAGCCATTTACAGATTTTGATGCTGGAAAAATTGAAAAATCAGATATGGTTATCGTGATACCTGCATATATTGAGAAGGATATTGCAAATACATTGGATTCATTAAAAGAATGTGAATTAATAAATAAACACATTTCTGTTGTTATAATAGTTAATGCAAGTGTTGAAGTTGAAGATGACATTTTGTTGTTACAACAAGAAACTATTAAAGAATTAGATAATTATGCAAAAGATAACAACAGTAATCATATTAGTTTTTATCCTGTAAAAGCATTTGATTTACCTAAAAAACACTTTGGTGCTGGTTTAGCCAGAAAGATAGGAATGGATTTAGCTATTCAGCATTTTTTTAACACTCAAAATGAAGATGGAATTATAGTTTCGCTGGATGCAGATACCATTGTTGAAGCTAATTATATTAAAGAAATATACAATTGGTTTACTAAATCACCGAAAAAGGTGGCTTGTTCAATTTATTTTGAACATCCTGTTGAAGGGAATGATTATGATGAAGAAATTTATGAGGCTATTACACAATATGAGTTGTATTTGCGTTATTATGTATCAGCATTAAAATACATTGGATTTCCTTATGCTTTTCATACCGTTGGTTCATGCTTTGCCGTGCGAGCAAATGCGTATGTTAAAGTTGGTGGAATGAATAGAAGACAAGGTGGTGAAGAGTTTTACTTTATTCAAAAATTAATTCAGCTTGGAGAATATGGAGAACTCAATTCAACGGTGATTAAACCTTCTTCCAGAATATCCAATAGAGTTCCTTTTGGTACAGGTCCTACCATTAAAAATATCGTAGAAAATAATAACGAATACGAAACTTATAATCCAATTGCTTTTTTTGATCTTAAAAATCTATTTGATTCAATAGAAGATTATTATTCCGTATCTGAAGAAAAATATCAGGAGCTGATTTTAGAATTACCAGGGAGGGTTAGAAGTTTTTTATTGAATTCCGGTTTTTGGGAGGAAATTAAAAACCTATCAGATAATTGCTCCGCTAAGGATGTGTTTAAAAAGCGATTTTACCATGTATTTAATGCGTTTAAGTTGGTGAAGTATATCAACTATGTCCATGAACATTTTATTGGCAAAATACCTGTATTTGATGCAGGAATTGAATTGCTTGAGAAAATGGAATACCCAACAGATGATTTCTTTGATGAAAAAGAACTTTTGTTGAAATACAGAGAGATTCAGAAAAACGCCTAAACGTATTTTCTGAAACTTACATAAAAATCAAGAACTGCAGTAATTACAACTCCGATTACCCAATATGATCTGTCAAAAATAACAGCAACTACAGAGGCTCCAAGAAACAATGCACTAACGGTTAAAATTGCGTTTAATCGTTTATTAATTTCTTTTCCTTTTAAAAAATTAAATAAACGAACGCCAAAAAATGGAATGAATCCACCTATTAAAAAAGCTTTGGCCAATTCTGAGTCGTTAAGCTTTAAAAAGATTCCCAGTAATATTGCTAACATTCCCAGGTAGTATGCGTAACTAAGTAATTTATAAATATTCATTATTCTTTATCTTCTTCTACAATAACAAAAATATCTTCGTTTTTCTTCTTCATTAAATATTGTTCCCGAGCAAACTTTTCAAGACTTTCAGGACTTTCATCTATTTCTTTTAGTTTACGTTGATTTTGTTCAATTTCAACTTCATAATGATTCTTTTGTTTTTCTAATTGTTTTATTCTGCCGGAAAGCTTACCTCTGTCCCAGAGATTATTCTGGTCAAAAAATCCTACCCAAACTCCAAATACAATAAGAGTTATGATGTATTTGTTTTTTAAAAAGGCAGGTATTTGTATATCTGAAATTTTCATTGCGTTTTCAATAAGAGTTATTTGTTGTTATCAAACTCAGCCCAAAGGTATAAAAAAAACAAAGTATCATTGATATATGACTAGTCGTTGATATTTGTAAGTTTTTTACTATTGATTTCATTTCTGTTATTTGTAAATAACAAACCTTTGGGTTTTAATTTTCTTTCAAAAGGCATACTAAACCAACCATTGTTTTCAAACATCAATCGGTCTTTCAGTTCTGGAAAGTCAGTGGTTGTAAGGTCTTTAATTTTGTATATGACAGAATTATTTTGATCGTACATTAAAGCGACATTTTTGACCTGTTTGAAGGGTATTACTTGACCTTTTATAAATTCACCTTTATTGTTTGTGTAGATTTTTACAATAGGTGCAAGATCATTTGGTGATGATAAGTTAAATCTTGAATAAGAAGCAAAATTTCCCAGGCTGTAGGCAATAAATCTACCTTTGTAAATTTCAATGGCTCTGCATACATGCGGACCATGGCCAAAAATAATATCAGCACCAGCATCAATCATTTTATGGGCGAATTCATAAACATTACTTCTGTTCTCACCATAAAACATTTCATTTTCTCGTGTCACATGTTGATGTTTGGAACCTTCTGCGCCGCCATGAAAAGATACAATAACAATATCGCATTCATTTTTTAAATCAGTGACAATTTTTATGGCGTTTGGAATATCATTAATATCAACCGTTCCGGTATTGGGCGAAAAGCCTGCAAATCCAATTTTTAAACCTTTTACTCTTATGGTGTCAATTGGTTTTTCAAGTAATCCGGCCCAGTTTAGTCCGAGCTGATTCAGATGATATTTTGTAGTTGTTAATCCTGCATTGCCAAAATCTCTTATGTGATTATTTGCCAGATTTAACAGGTCAAATCCTGCCTCTTTAAATACAGGAGCGTATATTTCAGGCATTTTAAATGCGTAGCATTTGGTAGTGTCCTTACACTGCTTTATAACAGGACCTTCATCCAGAAAACAGCCTTCGAGATTACCGAAAGTTACATCGGCATCCTGTAAATAAGGAATAGCTTCAGATATGTATGGTCTTGGATCATTATTGGGAGGAAGATATTCTTTTTTAGGAAAATTTGTTCCCAACATCATATCCCCGACTCCAATAAATGTATAGATATCTTCTTGTGTTGTTTGAGCTTTAGTTATAAAGCCAAAACTTAATATTGCGATAAATAAAATAATCCTCTTCATGTAGCAAATATAAGAAGCACAATCATTTATTTGAATAAGACATGAGAATTATTTTTAAGATTTAGATTGTACTTTAATTCTGATTATGAAAACAGGTATTTTGATTTATATCCTGCATAGATATGGACATTTAAAACAATTATCTTAATATTGTATATCATTAAATATGATTGAAATGCCGTATAAAGAACCTAAAATAGAAAAGTTATACTACACAATTGGGGAAGTTGCTGAGATGTTTGATGTTAATACATCCTTAATAAGATTTTGGGAAAAAGAGTTTGATATTATTAAGCCTCATAAAAATAAGAAAGGGAACAGACTTTTTACTCCTGCTGATGTTGAAAATTTTCACCTTATTTTTTATTTGGTTAAAGAAAAGGGGATGACATTAAAGGGAGCCCAAAAAAAGCTTCAGGAAAATCATGATGATACAGTAAATAACTTTGAGGTTGTTTCTAAGCTTAAGAATATTAAATCTATGCTTTTGGAAATGAAAGAAAGTTTGGAATCAGGATCAGAAGAGGATGAGTAGTAATTTTTTATCTTAAATTTCTATTTACAGAATAATTATAAAGATATTGTTTAATGCAAGTAAAACAAATAACTCAAATACTTGAGGACTTTGCACCTCCTGCTTTACAGGAAAGTTATGATAATGCAGGTTTGATTATCGGAAGCAGAGAGCAGGAAGTATCTGGTATATTAATAGCACTTGATGTTACAGAACAGGTCATTGATGAAGCTGTTTCATTAGGTTATAATATGATTGTTTCTCACCATCCCATAGTGATGAGTGGCATCAAAAGGTTTAATGGTAATAACTATGTTGAGAAGTGTGTCATTAAATGTATTCAGAACAACATTGCTGTTTATTCTTGTCATACTAATGCGGATAGCGTACTTAATGGTGTTAACGGTAAAATTGGTGAAAAATTAGGACTGGTTAACTGTAAGATCCTGGATCCTAAAAAAGATTCATTATTGAAGTTGGTGACTTTTATACCTGTTGAGCATGCAGAAAATGTGCGTAATGAAATATTTAAAGCCGGGGCAGGTCATATAGGTAATTATGATTCTTGCAGTTTTAATACCGAAGGCTATGGCACTTTTAAAGGAAATGAAGGTGCAAATCCATTTGTAGGGGATATAGGCAAGGTGCATGTTGAAAAGGAAGTTAGGGTGGAAACCATTTTTCCTTCTTTCTTAAAAAACAGAATAACCGCAGCTTTATTGAAATCACATCCTTATGAGGAGGTAGCATACGATATTTATCCATTAAAAAATGAATGGACAGAAACCGGCTCAGGAATGTTTGGTGAATTGGAAGAACCTGAAGATGAAATATCTTTTCTTAAAAAAGTTAAAGAAACATTTCATTGCGGAAGTTTAAAATATACAAACTTAAAAAACAGGAAAATTAAGAAAGTTGCTGTATGTGGTGGTGCGGGTAGCTTTTTATTAGGTAAAGCAAAGGCTGTTGGTGCCGATATTTTTATAAGTGGGGACTTTAAATACCATCAATTTTTTGATGCAGAAAATGAAATTGTAATCGCAGATATTGGACATTTTGAGAGTGAACAGTTTACTAAAGAAGTTTTTTTTGAGATACTTACAAAAAAAATACCTAATTTTGCGGTTCGTTTATCGAATGTAAATACAAATCCTATTAAATATTTGTAGCAGAATGGCAACAACAAATCAAAACGCTGAGATGTCTGTAGAAGAGAAATTAAAGGCATTATATGACTTACAGAAAGTGGCTACTGAGGTAGATAAAATCAGAACTCTTAGAGGAGAGTTACCACTAGAAGTGCAGGATTTGGAAGACGAAATAGAAGGTCTTGAAACTCGTATTTCCAATTACGAAAGTGAAGTTAAAACATTAAATGATTCAATTGCAGCAAAGAAAAATGAAATTAAAGAATCAGGTGTTTTAATTAAAAAATATGAAGCACAGCAAATGAATGTTCGTAATAACCGCGAATTTGATTCATTATCAAAAGAAATTGAATTTCAAAAGCTTGAGATTGAGTTGAGTGAGAAAAGAATTAAAGAATTCACTGCTGAATTGAATAACAAGAAGGAAGTGATCGACTCATCTAAGCAATTATTAGATGATAGAAAAACAGACCTTGTTGCAAAAAAGAAAGAGCTTACTGAGATCGTAAATGAAACTCAGGTTGACGAAGAAAAAATGATTGATAAAATTGCTCAGATTGAAAGTACAATTGATGGGCGTTTGTTAACTGCATTTAAGCGAATCAGATCTAATGCTGTAAATGGTTTAGCTGTAGTAACTGTTGAGCGTGATGCTTGTGGCGGTTGTTTTAATAAAATTCCACCTCAAAGACAGTTAGATATTAAGTCTCGCAAAAAAGTTATTGTATGCGAATATTGCGGTCGTATTCTTGTTGATGATGAGATGGATCAACCAGCATTATAGTTTGGTATTATAATAAGAAATATATTAAGGCTGCTTCTTTTGAAGTGGCCTTTTATTTTATGAAGAAATTCTCTTTATATATTTTAAGTATTGTTTACTTCACTTTATTCCCTGTTTATTTAAATGCTCAAATAAACGACAAAGTAAATAATGAAGTAAAATCTCACATATTTAATTTAGAATCAGCAAAGATAGATTCCGTCCTTCAAAAATTTAATCAACAACCCTTAAAGGTATATCTTCATCTTTATCAAAATTTTGTCTCTTGCATTGTTGAAAATAGCCTTGATTTTAAGGAATATTGCACTATTTACAATAATCAGATTGAAATTTTGAAAAGCGAGAGTAAATCAAAACCGTTTGTGCTTCATTTTCTTTCTGAACTTTATTTACAAAGAGGGATATTAGAATATCAGAATGAAAATACATTTACCGCAGTAAGTTACTTTTCAAAGGCATATTCTTTTTGGAAAGATAGTGAGGTGCATATGCCAAACTCTCAGTATAATCTCAAATTGAGTGGTATTTTTAATCTGTTAATAGGTAATCTACCTAAGCCATATTCAAATATGGTAGGTTGGTTTGGTTATAAGGGAAACACGAAAAGAGGATTTGAGGATCTAAGAGCTTATCTTAATTGTCAAGACGATAGATTCGGGGATTATTATGAAGCTTTACTCTATTTGGGATTTTCTTATTTAAAGTTTGAGAAGAATGAGAGTGCTATTGAAAACTTTATTAAAGAACATTCATCTTCAAAATTGCCAGAATTTATACAATCCATAATGGTTAGATGTGCAAATAAGATACATCAACCAGATTTGTGTTCAGAAATCTTTAATAAACCTTCAAATCTTTCCATTTTATCATACTTAAAGGGGAAGTATCTTGTTCAGAGAGGATCTGATACTGCATTAGTCTATCTTAATTCCTTTTTTCAAAATGAGAAGTCCATGCAATTTAAAGCAGATGCATACAGGTATATGTCGTGGTATTATTTATTAAGAGGTGAATCTGCACTTTATTTGAATTATCAGGATTCAATTAAAACACTTTCTGCTTATCCAACTAGTGAAGATAAGCAAGCTAAATATGAAACGGAATTATCTCTTCAGCCTGATCCTTTATTGCTTAAGTCACGTTTATTATTTGATAGTGGTATGTTTCAAGACGCTGCTTTGGTTTTAGAAAATAATAGTTCCTTAATCGCAGGTAATTCTCAATTGGAATATCATTATAGGTTAGGAAGATGTTATCAATATCTGAAAGATACAAATAAAGCACTTTTTGAATATAGCATAGCAATACGACTGGGTAGTGATAATAATAGATATTTTGGTCCTTATGCTGCATTATATGCTGCCGCTATTTGTCTTGACTCTAATGACCTTTCTCAATTTAATTATTTCTTAAATAAAGCTTCAGAATTAAATAATGGAGAGTATGAAAATTCCATAAGCATGGAGATAGATCGTTTAAAAGAGGAATGTACGCAAATTCAATAATCCTTTTGTAGAACTAATGTTTTTGTAAAATAGACCGACTGGTTGGTTTAAGCAGAATGCTTATTATAAATTTAAAAAATCATGATAATTACCGAAAATAATAAGGGTGAATTTGAATTGAGTATGTATTTGTATTGTATGTAGTGATTTATATAAGGGGCGGTGTTTATTTGAGGTTATATTATTTTAGTCTATGAATTTATATGGTTAATGTATTTTTAACATAAAATATATAAAATAATAAGGTTGTGAGTAGATAAATTCCTTAACTTTTCCGAATAATTTTATAAACCTATATTATGAAACACATTTTACTTTTTATTGTAGTAGTTTGTATATCTACTATTTCATTTGCACAAACAATTTGGACTGAAGATTTCTCTACAGGCACTAATTATTCTGTAACATTAGGTGGTGAAGGTAATGATGGTACCTCAGATTATTTTCAAAGAACAGATGGAACCAATATTGGTATTACTTATGAAAATATTACAGGAAATTTCTTTGCTGCCCAGGATGTAGATGATGGAGGATGGACTGATAGTGCAGCTCCTTCGGAATTAACTTGGTCGGGTATTGATATTACTGGGGAATCAACACTTTATTTTTATGCAAGTTTAGCTTCTTTGGCAACAACTAAGATTGATGATAATGATTATTTAGTTATACAATATAGGGTTGATGGAGGATCGTGGACAAATCTTATGGCATTTGAAAATGATGGAACTCAATATAATACATATTTTCTTAGAGATAATGACTTTGATGGTACTGGTGAAGGAACTCAGCTAACATCATCGTTTACTCAATTTGAATCTCAGATTTCAGTCTCTGGAACTACTTTAGATTTGCATATTACAGTTTCAGTAAATGCTGGAGGTGAAGATATAGCTTTTGATGAATTAATTCTTAGAAATGAGCAAGTTGCACAGGCTGTTGAAACACCTGTGTTTTCGCCGGAATCAGGAGTGTATTCATCAACACAAAGTGTATCAATTTCAACAGAAACATCAGGTGCAACAATTTATTATACAATAGATGGTTCAACCCCTGATGAAAGTTCAGCAGAATATACATCACCTATATCTGTATCAACAACAACAACAATTAAAGCAATAGCTTATAAAGAGGGTATGACTGCAAGTTCTGTTGCTTCTGCAACTTATTCTTTCCCTGTAATTGTTAATAATCTTGCAGAGCTAAGAGCCTTATCTGATGGCGAAATTGTAACTGTAACAGGTGAATTGATATTAACTTATCAACAGAGTTATAATGGAACTAAGTATTTACAAGATGGAACTGGAGGAATTTGTGTCTATGATCCAAGTGGAATTATTACAACTCAGTATAATGTTGGTGATGGTATTCTAAATTTTACAGGAGAACTTGATTCTTACTATGGATTAAAAGAAATAATTCCAGTAGTAAACTCAGAAGCTGCAAATTCTACAGGCAATGTGATAACTCCTATAGAAGTTACAACTGCTGACCTAACAGCAAACTGGGAGAGTTATGAAAGTAAAGTTATTACAATGATAAATTTAGATTTTGGAGCAAGCGCAGGTTCTTTATTTGCAAACGGAACTAATTACGATGTTACAGATGTTAATGATGCGGCTATGGTTCTGAAAACAAATTTCTATACAGATATTGCAGATGAAACTATACCTCAAAAAGCTATAGTTGTGGGTATTGCACTAGAGAATGATGGAACTTATATGATTGCTCCTCGTTATTTTAATGATATTACAGAAGTTACAAGTACTTCAGTTAATACTAAGTTCGAATTGTTAGATGTTTATCCGAATCCGTTTAGTGATAAGGTTGTTGTTGAATATAAAGATGTAGTATCAATTGAGGTAGTTAATTCAATTGGTCAAATTGTTAAGAATATCGATGGAAATTTAAGTGACAAAGTTACTATATCTACTTCTGAATTATCGGATGGTATTTATATTCTAAAGATCACAGACGTGAATGGAGTAGTTGTTACACAAAAAGTTATTAAGAAATAAATCAAAGATTTATTCCATGTTTGAAGCCTCAATCCGATCGGATTGAGGCTTTTTTATTTATGTATATTTGTAACTAACGAATTTCTTTATTAGTTTAGATTGATAATCTTTGGAAACAGAGATTTTAATAATCAATTACATAGAACCAAATACTCTAAACTAGTATACTTTCCTACGCTATACCTCAAGTATTTCTAGTATTAACATTTTAATTAATCTAATCATGAAGAAGATACTTGTGATGGTACCTTTATTTGTGTGCATTTGTATAAATGCGCAATTAAGTATTGATAATGTGAACACAAATTACATTATTGATTTTGAAACAACTGTAGATGGCATTAATAATGGTGTTTATAATGCCTCCGGATTTTCTCCTACTCCCAGCGATGGTCAACTTGATTCTGACGGAATAATAATTCAAGGCTGTTCTGATGGAGAAATGGATTTTGGAGAAGAAAAAACCAGTTCTGATTTTACCAGAGGTGTGTCCCAAGGTGGAGTTACAACTGGAGGATTATATGCATTTAATGTTGAAGACGGTAATTATGCTTTAGGTATTCAGCCTACATCCGGAGATCTGACAAAAGGAGAGATCGTTTTAAAGTTGTCAAACAATACAGGAGGAGGAATAGCTGATATCTTATTGCATTATGATATTTGGAGTTTTAATGATCAGGATCGGGGAAGTAGCTTGGATTTATCCTATTCATTGGATGGCATAGATTTTATTCCAGTTACAGACCTTGATTTTATATCAGAAATTACGCAACAAGATCCCGCATCCTGGATGAAGATAACCCGAGCTGTTACAATATCGATGCAAATATCCAGTGGTGAATATGCATATCTTAAATGGACTACTGATGATGCTGGTGGTTCAAATTCAAGAGATGAACTGGCTATTGATAATATTATTATTGAAGCAAGAAGTTCGGGGAGTACTACTTTATTTGCTAATAATGATGCTAAAAAAATATTAATTGCTCCAAATCCATTCAATACTCAGGTTGTAATTCAATCGACAAGTAAACTTAATCAGATTGATCTTTACGATATTTCAGGAGAATTAATTATAACTAAGAACCGTGTATTTAAGGATAAGGTCGTTATACCTACATCAAATCTTAGTGTAGGGCTTTATATTGTAAAAGCTATTGATATATATGGTAATGTCCTTACTCAAAAAGTGTATAAAACGAATTAGTAATCATTAAGATATAGTTGTTGTGATACTCCTGTATCACAATAACTATATTTCAACCTTTTTACCGATTTTTACTATCAATAAATATAAGATTATAAAGCCTATTATAAATAATGCCCAGGTAGGAATTCCATATGCACCAGGAATTGTTCCTACCAATAATGAAACTCCACCAACAATAAGCGCATAAGGCATTTGAGTTTTTACGTGATTCAGGTGGTTACATGAACTTGCCAATGAACTAAGAATAGTTGTGTCAGATATTGGTGAGCAATGGTCGCCTAGAACAGATCCTGCCAGTACAGTTGATACAACATTGTAGAAAATAGGTAGGGTTGTATCCATATCAAGTCCGTATTCCATACAGATTTTCCAGCTTGCAGGTAGAATCAATGGATAAATAATGGCCATTGTGCCCCATGATGATCCTGTACTAAAGGCAATAAGTCCTGAAAAAACAAAAGCTAAAGCAGGAATTAAGCTTGGTGTTACTTTTACCACTCTTAGAACATCAGTAATAAAGGTTGCCGTATGCATATGTTCTGTAATAAGAGCAATACTCCATGCTAAAATTAATATAAGAATGGCATTGAACATTGTTTTAAAACCATTAACCAATCCTTCCATGGTATCTCTTAGCGTCATTACTCTTTGTATAACAGAAAGAGCAATTGATGCCAATACCCCTATTAACGAAGACCAGATTAAGGCTTTAAAGGAATCTGCATTTCCAATGATTTTAGATAGTTTTGATGTGAAGCTAATGCCAGCATCATTCCATGTAGAGGAATCCCAACCTGTATATATTAATCCAATTATAGTACCTAGTACAACAATTAATACAGGAATAAAAGCGTTGTACCACCTTGCTTTTACATTCTCGGCACTTTCAAGTTCATTTAAATGCTTATTGTCACTTTTGTTTGTGTTCAGAGCCTTGATTCCATATTTTCTCGCTTTTATTTCCATTTTGTACATCGGTCCAAAATCCCGGTTTTTAATAATGAGCATCAGAACAAAACCTAAAGTGAAAATGGGGTAAAATGCGTAAGATAAGGATGATATGAAAATTTGATAGGCAGATTGATTAAGACCGAGGTGGTTTATACCTTCATTAATATAGCTTAATTCAGCTCCGATCCATGTGGTAATAAATGCAATAGATGCAATAGGTGCAGATGTGGAATCAACTAAGTAAGCCAGTTTTTCTCTAGATATTTTAAGACGGTCAGTAACAGGTTTCATGGTGTTTCCTACAACAAGAGTATTGGCATAATCATCAAAAAATATAATAAGTCCCATTAGCCATGTAATAAACTGTCCGGATCTTGGACTTTTTGCATATTTAGCCAAATGATAAACAATGCCTTTCATTCCTCCATTTAATGTAATTAGAGCAACCATCCCTCCAATTAGCATTGAAAAAATAATAATGGATAGATGATCAGGATTATTCAGTGAAGCCAGAGCATAGGTATCAACAACTGCTAATAAACCTTTGAATATGCTTACAAAAAACGAAAAGCCTTTGTATTTGAATATGATGGTAGTACCTACTAATAATCCAACAAATAAAGAAGAAAATACCTCTTTTGTAATCAATGCCATAAGGATTGCAATAAGAGGAGGAAGTATTGAAAACCAGAGTGGAATTGGATTTGGTTTTGAACTAAATACTTCATTGTCGTTCATTCTGATCGTAAGTTGATCACCATCTGATAACGAAGTCTCGATAAAGTATTGATTTTGATCTTCTACAATTGGAATTAATTCCTTGTTTTTAAATATTTGGTAGTCATTTTTATTAAAATTTTCCTGATTCTCAATCTTAAGATCCATTCTGTAGTCAATGGATTCCACTAAAATATCAGGTAAAACAATCTCTATTTTATTGTTTTGTGCGTATGAGGGTTTAAAAAGTAATAGTATGAATAAAATAAATAGTGTTTTTTTTAATAACATATGTCTTTGTTGTTGGTTTGGCACAAATATAATTTAAAGTTTAGTCAAATAATCTATTAAGAACCTCAAACCAAAATTATCTGAAAGAATAATTTTTTTTGGCGATAATTAATTATTAATTTGTTTTTAGAAATGTATAAATATGCGTCAATTGGATTTTAATATTTTTGATACAGACATTCCCGTTATTCAACCTTCAAAGGGTAAGATACTTATTGCAGAGCCCTTTTTGAAAGGTCCTTATTTTGGTAGATCTATTGTTTTGTTAACTGAATTTGGAGAACAAGGAGCTGTTGGATTTGTATTAAATAAACCAAGCAATGTATATCCGGATGAAGTAATTGATGATATTTTATCATTTAAAGGTGAATTGTATATAGGTGGACCTGTAGCTTCTGATACTTTACATTTTATTCATACCCTTGGAGATAAATTACCCGGATCTGTTCGTGTAACAGAAAACATTTATTGGGGTGGGGATTTTGATACTTTAAAGAATTTAATTAATAGTGATATCGCTACCTACAAACAAGTAAAGTTCTTTGCTGGATATTCTGGATGGTCTCCAGGCCAGTTGGAAGGAGAAATTAAAGAACGTTCCTGGATTGTTACAGAAGTAAAAGATGCTGTAATAATGGACGATAATATTGATAATATCTGGGAACAAATACTTAATGGGCTGGGAGGTGTTTTTAAAACCTGGACAAAATTTCCTAATGACCCAAATCAGAATTAGCTTAATAAATCTTCTTTTGTTTTCGTTACAGTCATTAATTTTTTCACATTAAACTTTTTTGCCTTCTGGTATGTTTATATCAGTTAGATGAGAAATGCATTTGACTAATTCATTCAGAAAACGTAATTTACATGTTCGTTAGTGAACTTGTCTATTTGCTTGATTATCTTATTGTAGAACGGTCGACGTGAAAAGGTAAAAAGTTTGATTTGTGTTTTATAACATATAAAATAGTAGTAAATTACAATTTATTTGCTTCTTTTGTCGTGCTTTTTCTGGTAAAAAAACAAACACATGAAGGATAATAGAATTCCATTTAAAAGATTTCATGAAAGAAACGAAAGGTTACTTTCTCAATATGATGATGAATATTATCAACGACAACATTCAAAAGGAAAATTAACAGCTCGTGAACGTATCGAATACCTTATGGATAAAGGTAGTTTCAGAGAAATTGATGCCTTTGTAAAGCCATTGGGTAAAGAAGATGAAAAGAAGTATGGTGATGGTGTTATTGTTGGATATGGAACAATAAACACTAGAAAGGTGTTTATTTTTGCTCAGGATTTTAACTTTATGGGAGGATCTTTGGGCGTTGTTCATGCACAAAAAATTATAAAAGTACAGCAGATGGCTCTTAAGATGGGGCATCCAATCATAGGATTAATTGATTCAGGTGGTGCCCGAATTCAGGAAGGTGTTGCAAGTTTAGCAGGTTATGCAGGTATTTTTATGCAAAATGTTAAGAGCTCTGGTGTAATACCTCAGATATCTGTTATTATGGGACCTGCAGCAGGTGGAGCTGTATATTCTCCTGCATTAACTGACTTCAGATTTATGACAAGGGATACCTCATACATGTTTGTTACAGGACCCGAAGTGGTAAAAGAAGTTCTGAACGAAGATACCACATTTGAAGAACTAGGAGGGGCAGAAGTTCATGCTACTCAGAGTGGAGTTGCAGATATGATATTTAGTGATGAGGAACACACTCTTATGGGAGTTAAGAAATTACTAAGCTATCTGCCATCAAATAATGTTGAACATCCTCCAGTTAGATCTTTGGAAGATATTGCTCCAAGTAAGACAGAGAAGTTATCGATGTTATTACCTGATGATCCAAATAAACCTTATGATGTTGTAGAGGTTATCAATCTTATAGTAGATAAAAATACATTTTTTGAGATTGCGGAAAACCACGCTCAGAATATAGTTATCGGTTTAGCTCGTTTAAATAATCAGGTGATTGGTATTGTAGCTAACCAACCAAAAATTATGGCAGGAACATTAGATATTGATGCCTCTAAAAAAGCGGCCCGCTTTGTACGTTTCTGTGATTCTTTCAATATTCCAATTTTAGTTTTAGAAGATGTACCTGGATTTATGCCGGGGAAAAGTCAGGAGCAAAATGCCATTATTATGCATGGCGCTAAGTTGCTTTATGCTTTTGCTGAAGCTTCTGTACCTAAAATTACTGTGATACTTCGTAAAGCTTATGGAGGTGCATATATTGTAATGAACAGTAAAAATATGGGTGGTGACTTTAACTTTGCATGGCCTACTGCTGAGGTTGCAGTAATGGGACCAGAAGGGGCTGTTAAAATCTTAAATCGCAAAGAATTGTTGGCTGCAGATGATCCTGAAGAGTTGAAACGTAAATTAATTGCTGATTATAAAGAAAATGTGGCAAATCCATACGTTGCAGATGAAAAGGGATATATCGATGAGGTTATTGATCCTTCAGAAACACGTGAAGTAATTATCAATGCATTTGCTTTATTGGAGAATAAAGTGGAGCAAAGCCCAACAAGAAAACACGGAAATATTCCGCTATAACATTTAGAGATATCTAAGAGAATAAGATAGGTGATTGAGAGCTTTTCCCAATCACCATTTCTAATCTGAAATATTATGAAGATTAATTCAATTTTAATTGCCAATCGTGGTGAAATAGCTATTAGGATAGCTCGTACTGCAAAAACAATGGGTATTAAAACTTATATGTTCTTGTCGCATCACGAACCTAATGCATTGCACCTTAATTTTGCCGATGAGGTAATAGATGTATCAGAAAATAATTACATCAATGTTTATACTAACATTGATAAATTAATAGAAACAGCCTTAGAATATAAGATTGATGCTATTCACCCGGGATATGGATTTTTATCTGAAAATCCATTTTTACCTCGTGAATGTGAGCGCAATAATATCACTTTTATAGGGCCATCATCAAAAGCCATTGATCAAATGGGTAATAAAGGTATGGCCAGAGATATGGCATTGAAAAATGACATACCTGTTCTGCAAGGAAGTGATGGTATTATTTCATCTATTGAAGAAGCTGAAGAAACAGCTCAGAAAATTGGATATCCAATTATTTTAAAAGCTGTAGCCGGTGGTGGTGGTAAAGGAATGCGTGTAGTACGTAAAAAGAGTGAGCTGCCTTTAATGTTTAAATTGGCAACCAATGAGGCTAAGTCTCTTTTCGATAATGATTCAATGCTTATTGAAAAATATGTGGAAAATCCTCGTCATATTGAATTTCAGGTGTTAGCTGATAAGCATGGTAATATTGTACACTTATTTGAAAGGGAGTGTAGTATTCAACGTAAGCATCAGAAACTGTTGGAGGAGGCGCCATCTGCAGCATTAACAGATGAGCTAAGAGCTAAGATCGGAGCTGATGCAGTAAAGATTTGTAAGGCTACAAACTATTATAGTGCCGGTACTGTTGAGTTTTTATTGGATGACGATTTGAACCATTACTTTATGGAAATGAACACTCGTGTTCAGGTAGAGCATCCAATTACAGAAGAAATTACTGGTGTTGATATCATCGAACAGCAAATAAGAGTTGCTCAGGATGAAGAACTGACATTGAAGCAAGAAGATATTGCTAAAAATGGATGGGCTATAGAGTTAAGGGTAAATGCAGAAGATGTTCAGGCTGGATTTGCTCCTTCCACAGGACTTATTGAGCAAATGGAGATTCCTAATAAAAAATATCTTCGTTGTGATTCTGGTTATGAGGCAGGTAAAGTTGTTGTTTCTAGTTTTGATTCACTGGTAGCAAAGCTTATTATTACCGGAAAAACTCGTGGTGAAGCCATTAAGAACTGTAGAAATGTTTTGAATAGTACAACAATTAAAGGTGTAAAAACAACATTGCCATTTTTTAAACAGGTAATGCAAACACCTTCTTTTGTAAAAGGAAAATATACAACTTCTTTTATTGAAACTGATCTTGAGCAAAGTTATTATCAGGAGGATAATGAACTTGTTGCTGCTGCTGCCCTTGCTATGGAGGCATATTTAAAAGAGCAGGAAAATATTAATACAGATGAGCTTAGTAGTAAGCCGGTTTCTGTATGGGCAATGAGTAAAAAGATAAAAGGCTAGAGTTGATTTAAAGTAAATTTATATACATGAAACTTTTACAGCAAGCAAAAAAATACACTTTAACAGGCGATAAGAAAGTAAATATTGCAGTTAAAGATGATAAAATATATAAGATCAATAACAAAAAAGCTGATATAAAAATTGAGTCTTTAGAGAACGATGAATATGTGATTCATTGTAATGAAAACTCTCATGTTGGCGAGGTTGTTAGTTTAAAGCAAAATGAAGTTACGGTAATGATTAATGGTAACACTTATCATTTTACTATCGAAACGGAATATGCCAGTAAAAGAAGAGAAAAGCTATCCAAAGACTCAAGTAAAAAGATTGAGAAGGTTAAAGCTCCTCTTCCGGGTGAGATTGTTGCAGTATTAATGTCAGAAGGTCAGGAGGTTCATAAAGGTGAACCTGTATTGATTCTTGAAGCTATGAAAATGCAAAATGAGATTGTTAGTCCTATTAGTGGACGTATAAAATCAGTTAGTGTTAAAGCTGATGAAACAGTGATGAAAGATCAGATTCTATTTGAGGTAGAACCTGCAAAATAATATTTGATTACTAAGTGCTTGAATTGAAAAGTTCAAGCACTTTTTTTATGAAATAGTTACAATTATAAGCCTTTTATAATTCCGTCTATTATCTCTTATCTAAATTCTCTTGATCGAATAATACTGCATTCCCCAAATTACTTCTCCCAACCGGGTAAATTCTTATTGAATCCGTATTCAGAGATATTAATATTATTCTTATAAATTTCTCGGGCTTCACCGCCATATTCTACTAATCGATTATTTGCTTCCTCGTCCATAAATAGGGCATTGTTTTCAAAAGGAGAAACAGGTAGTACATAAAACTCTTTTTTGCCATTTATGGTAGGTGTATATACCCAGGTTAAATAATATCCGGCATCACTAACGAATGTTTTGTTTTCGGTTTTTGATAATTCAACACGAACCATTACTCCACCATCTCTGGGAGCAGTTCTTTGATTGGAAATAAAATTACCTAATGAGTAAACTACAAATTCGTCTTCTGTAAAATTAATGGGTTGAATAACATGTGGATGTGATCCGATAACTACATCTACATCATTATCCTTGAAAAATTGATTAAGCTTTTTTTGAGCAGCATTAGGTGATGTTTCGTACTCTAATCCCCAATGCACAAACGCGATTATTTTATCCGGATTTAATTTTCTGGTTTCTTCTATGTCGCTTTTAATCACATCTTCATCAATGTAATTTACCACATTGGGTTTAGTTACTTGTATGCCATTTGTTCCGTAGGTGTAGTTTAATATGGCTACTTTAATTTCGTTTTTTTCTAAGATTAAAGCACGTTGGCTCTCTTTAGCTAAACTGTCTTTAAAGGTGCCTGTATGTGGAATTTTTAGGCTGTCTAAAATATCAATGGTGCGTTCAAGTCCTTGTTTCCTTCTGTCGATGCAATGATTGTTGGCAGTTACCATAGCGTCAATGCCAGCTTCTTTCATTGCAATGGCTAAGTTGTCAGGTGAGCTAAACTGAGGATATCCTTTGTAAGGAGGACCCGCAAGGCTCACTTCAAGATTGGCAACAGTAAAATCGGCATCATCAAAAATATTGCTAACGTATTTAAAACATCCTGAATAATCATACTCTCCGGTTGATTCATTATAGGCACTGTTAATTTGAGTATCGTGTCCCATAACATCTCCAATAAAAACAAAAGATACACTGGTTGTGTCCTGGGCATTAACTGAGATTATGCAAAAGAAAAGTAATGTAATGACTATCAGTTTTTTCATTTCTAATAAGGTATTATTTGAGCATAAATATAATGATTTAACGAGAGTCATTAAGAGATTGTTTTTGTCAAACCATTTATTTTAAAAAAAATACTAAATTGCACACGGTTTGAACAAATCATTTTAATGTTTATGTGATTTGTTGTTAAGTGTTTAGAATCGGAAAGTTTCAGGAATTATAATCTTTAACGTTTTATGAGCAATGTATTGTCTTGTCATTTGTAATGATAGGGAATCGTTGTGTTGTGAATGTTACTATAGGATTGTTCCGGAAAATAAATATAGGGTTATGAATTTTGAGAGAACGTTTGACATTTTAACATCTATCAAGGAGAGTGGCAAAAAGCAAGATATTCTTTGTACTAAAAAGAATGGAAGCTGGATAAAGTTCAGTGCTGATGAATATTACCAAAATGCACGTGTGTTTGCAAAAGGTCTTATTCAAATGGGATTTCAAAAAGGGGATAAGATTGCCACTGTTTCAAATAACAGACCTGAATGGAATTTTGTGGATATGGGTATGAGCATGGTAGGGGTTATTCATGTTCCGGTTTATCCTACCATAAGTGAAGATGAGTTTGCTTATATTTTTAAGCATTCTGAGGTAAGGATGGTTATTGTTTCGGATGCTGCTTTGTATAAAAAAATATTACCTATTGCTGTAAACACAGAGACGATTAGTAATGTATTTACCTTTAACATTGTTGAGGGAGCAAGACATTGGAGTGAGATATCTCAACTGGGTGAAGATAACCGGGTTAAATTAAAAAGTAAATTGGATCAGGTTTCTAATGAAGTAAATACAAATGATATTGCTTCTATAATTTATACTTCAGGAACAACAGGTATGCCTAAAGGAGTTATGTTGACTCATGGTAACTTTTTAAATAATGTGGCTGGTGTATGGAATATGTTTGATATTGATTCATCATCCAGAGTGCTAAGCTTTTTGCCTTTGTGTCATGTTTATGAGCGAATGGTTAACTATTTATTTCAGGCAAAAGAGTGCAGTATTTATTATGCCGAAGGTTTAGGATCTATTGCTGCTGATATGGCCAGTGCGAAAGTAAATGCTTTTGCGATAGTGCCACGTGTTATTGAACGAATTTATGATAAGATAGTATCAAAAGGAGAGGATTTAAAAGGAATTAAAAAGTATATCTTCTTTTGGGCAATGAGATTAGGAGAAAAGTATTGTAGCGAAAACAATAATGGTTTTTGGTACAGTTTTAAGTTAAAATTGGCTCGCAAATTAGTCTTTAGTAAATGGCAAAAATCATTTGGAGGTGAATTGAAATTTGTAATCTCAGGAGGTGCAGCTTTGCAACCTCGATTAAGCCGTTTATTTTTTGCAGCCGGTATTCATCTAATGGAAGGATATGGTCTTACAGAAACATCGCCGGTAATTGCAACAAACTTTTCAATTGAACCAGGAAATTTAATGATAGGAACTGTTGGTCCTGTTTTAAAGAATATTGAAGTAAAGATTGATGAGGACGGAGAAATCTTAACCAAAGGTCCGTGTGTTATGAAAGGTTATTATAAAAATCAGGAATTAACAGATGAGGTTATAGATAAAGGTGGTTGGTTTCATACAGGAGATATTGGTCAGTTAATAGATGGGAAGTTTTTGAAGATTACAGATCGTAAAAAGGAAATGTTTAAAACTTCAAGTGGGAAGTATATAGCTCCTCAGGCTATTGAAAATATGCTTAAAGAATCCATTTTTATTGAGCAGTCGATGGTTGTTGGCGAAAGTGAGAAGTTTGCCAGTGCTTTAATCTCTCCAAACTTTGATTATTTGCATATGTGGGCTCATGATCACAGAATTCACTTCAGAGATAATAAGGAGTTGGTTCAGGATAAGAAGGTATTGAAAATATTTCAGAGCGAAGTTAGTAAAGCAAACAAACAACTGGGACAACATGAACAAATAAAAAGGTTCAGAATTGTTTGTGAACCATGGACTGCACCAGGGGGTGAACTAAGTGCTACATTAAAGTTAAAGAGAAGAGTTTTATACGTTAAATACGCTGATATTTTAAGAGATATTTATTCGTACGAACTAAACCAGGAAAACAAAGGCTCTATTAGTTTTACTAGTAATTAGATTTATTAAACTGATTTAAAAATGGCTGCCGCACGTGTCCTCACGTGTGGTTATTTTTGAGATGCCGAGTAATAGGCATTTAGAAAGGTCCAAGTTGCAAACTTGAACCAGTGAATGGAGTTAAATCTGCACCTGTGTTAAAACCTTAGTTTCATCATTAACCTTAGTAGTATTTCGTGTGTAATGAAAATAACCTTATTACCTTAATAAATACCATTATCAAATAATATTAAAGACAGATAAACAATAAGATAATAAGCTTTATGTGAAAATCATATTTGAAGCTATTAAGGTTGATATAAAAAAATAAGGTTTTCTTATATTATTGTAGTTTGTACGGATATATCATATCGCTATCTATGCATTAACTCTCAATAAAACCTATCAAATATTTAAGCTTGAATAGTTTTATCCCATAAGTAAAATTGTAAGGAATTGTATTCCTTAACTACTGCAAGATTGCATCTTGTGGTTTTGTCATAACTAGTCTGGTCTTTATTAATGCAAAATAGGGAATTGAGATGCCGAGTAATAGGCATTTAGAAAGGTCCAAGTTGCAAACTTGAACCAGTGAATGGAGTTAAATCTGCGCCTGTATTAAAACCTTAGTTTCATCATTAACCTTAGTAGTATTTTGTATGTTACGTAAATAACCTTATTAGCTTAATAAATACCATTATCAAATAATATTAAAGACAGGTAAATAATAAGATAATAAGGTTTATATGAAAATTATATCTGAAGCTATTAAGGTTGACCTAAAAAAAATAAGGTTTTTTTCTATTGTTGTAGCTTCTGCGGATATGTCGTAACGCTATCTGTGCATTAAAATCTCAATAAAACCTATCAAATATTTAGGCTTGAATAGTTTTACCCCCTAAGTAAAACTGTAAGGAATTGTATACCAGTCGTTGATCAGAAATTTAATTTTGCTATTTTTATTTCTTCTAATGAATTAACCTAATTACTAAACAATCAAGAATAAACATGATACATAGAACTGCATTATTAATAATCGGATTATTCATCTTTACCATAAATTTAAAAGCAAAAGAAATAAAAGGAATCGTTATTGATTCAATTTCAGAGGCTCCCCTGGAATTTGTAAATATTGGTATTGTTGACATGGGGATTGGTACTATTACTAATGAATTTGGAGAATTTAATCTTGATATTGAAGAATTACCTAATGATTGTAAAGTGCAAATTTCAATGATTGGTTATGAGACTCAAACATTGACAGTACACAATATAATTGGAGCTACCCCTTTAGTTAAGCTTGTGAAAAAGACATTTGAACTGAACGAAGTCACTATAAAATCAAAAAATATAATTAGGGAAATTGGTTCAGTAAAAACCTCAAAAATGGGTAGAGTATGTGGTTGGCAAGGTACAGATACAGGTAAAGGTCGTGAGTTGGGTTTATTTTTGAGTTTAGGAGAGGCTCCTGTATTGATTAAAGATTTAAATTTAAAATTTCGCAAGCATTCTTTTGATACTTTAGTTTTTAGGTTACATATTCGTTCAATACAAGATGAATTACCTAATGAAGAGCTATTAAATCGTAATATCTTTTTTACAATTACTGAATATTCTGGTTGGCAGAAAATAGATCTATCGGATTATAATATCATTTTAAGTGGAGACGTAGCTTTGACTGTTGAATGGATTAAAAGATCAAATGTGATTGAAAAAAGAATGATAAAAGTGAATGGATCAAAACAAGCTACTCCAATCGTATTGTTCGCTTTAAATGAAAAACAAGGTAGCCTTCTTCGAAGAAGGAGTAGTGCTGCAAAATGGATAAAATCAGATGATTTTAGTCCGGGCTTTTATATAACTGTAAGAGAATAATGTTGCCTTTAGTTTTGTGGATTATGTATTGCTAAATAAGCGTAAGCTGTATGGTTATAGAAGGGTCCAAGTTACAAACTTGAACCAGTTAATGGAGTAATATATGCGCTAGTGTTAAAACCTTAGTTTCATCATTAACCTTAGTAGTAATTTGTATGTTACGTAAATAACCTTATTACCTTAATAAATACCATTAAGGACAGATAAAGAATAAGATAATAAGGTTTATATGAAAATTAAATTAGAAGCTATTAAGGTTGACATAAAAAAATAAGGTTTTTTCTATTATTGTAGTTTGTGCGGATATATCGTAACGCTATCTGTGCATTAAGCTTTCAATAAAACCTATCAACAATTTAAGCTTGAATAGTTTTATTCCATAAGTAAAATTGTAAGGAATTGTATTCCGTTCGTTGATCAGAAATTTAATTTTGCTATTATATCTCAACTGATTTAACCAACCATAGCTGCTACAAATGTCCTCATTAGCGGATGTCTTTACATAAAAAATAATCTTCCTTATATCAGAATAATATCCCCAGCGGGGATACACATTTGTAGCAGAAATATTTATATCAAACACAACTCCAGCGGAGTTGAACACTTATTTGCTTTATGTATTTATGTATGGTGCGACTCCTATGGAGTCGATTTTGAGACTTATATATTTTCTATAAATATGTGATGCCTCTGGCATCAATTCTTACACGTTGTCTTTGTTTACATGGATTGCTATGCAAAATAAGGGTAAGCTGTATGGTTAGAGAAAGGTCCAAGTTGCAAACTTGAACCAGTTACAGGAGCCAGTGCAAGGTTAAAACTTCTATATACCGCATAAAAAAACCGGTTTGAATCAATAACAAACCGGTCTTCAATAATATTTCTAAAAAATAAAATAATTACTCAGCAAGGAATGGGTATTTGTAATCGTGCGCTGGTACAAATGTTTCTTTAATTGTACGTGGACTTACCCATCTCATTAAGTTGATTGCCGAACCAGCTTTGTCGTTAGTTCCAGAACCTCTTGAACCACCAAATGGTTGTTGACCAACTACTGCACCTGTTGGTTTGTCGTTAATGTAGAAATTACCTGCAGTATGAGTTAATCTTTGAGTCATCATTTCAGCAGCATATCTGTCTTGAGAGAAAATCGCTCCTGTTAAGGCATACATCGAAGTACTATCTAAAATATCTAAGGTAGCTTCAAAGTCAGTATCTTTATATACATATAAAGTAACTACAGGACCAAAAAGCTCTTCTTCCATTGTTACATATTTTGGATTAGTAGCCTGAATGATGGTTGGCTCAATAAAGTATCCTACAGATTTATCGTAGTTTCCACCGAAAATTACTTCAGCTTCTTTGCTTGCTTTGGCATCATCAATAGCTTTTGAAAGCTTATTGAAAGAATCTTCATCAATAACAGCATTTACAAAGTTTGAGAAATCTTCAGGAGTTCCCATTTTAACTTCAGCTAACTGATTAGCTACATGTCCTTTGATTTCAGCCCAGCGACTTTCAGGAACGTAAACTCTTGAAGCAGCAGAACATTTTTGTCCCTGGTATTCAAAACCACCACGAACAATTGCAGTAGCAACAGCTAATGCATCACATGATTTATGAGCGAAAATATAATCCTTACCACCAGTTTCTCCTACGATACGAGGGTAAGTTTTGTATTTGTGAATGTTTTCACCAATTGTTTTCCACATTGATTGGAATACGCCAGTTGAACCAGTAAAGTGAATACCTGTAAACTCAGGGTGTTCAAAAATTACTTTTGCTGCAACAGGACCAGAAGCGTAAACAAGGTTGATAACTCCATCAGGAATACCAGCTTCTTTAAATACATCCATTAATACTTTTGCTGAATAAACAGCAGTTTTTGATGGTTTCCATACAACAGTGTTACCCATTAATGCCGGAGCTGTAGGTAAGTTACCAGCAATAGATGTAAAGTTAAATGGAGTAAGGGCAAAAATAAATCCTTCTAACGGACGGTATTCAACTCTGTTCCAGATTCCAGGTGCAGATTCTGGTTGATCAGCATAAATTTCGGTCATGTACTGAACGTTGAATCTTAAAAAGTCAGCAAATTCGCAAGCTGCATCAATCTCAGCCTGAAAAGCATTTTTTGATTGACCTAAAACAGTTGCTGCATTTAGTTTTTGACGGTAAGGGCCGGCAACTAAATCTGCTGCTTTTAAAAAGATAGAAGCTCTGTGTTCCCAGCTAAGGTTTTCCCATTTTGATTTAGCTTTAAGAGCCGCATCAATAGCTTTGTAAACATGAGTTTCATCTCCCTGGTGATAATATCCTAAACAGTGATTTATTTCATGAGGAGGGTGAATCGAAATTTTATTTCCAGTTCTGATTTCTTCGCCTCCAATATACATCGGAATATCTACCTCTGTTTCTTTAAAAGCCTTAATTTGTGCTTTTAGTGCTTCTCTTTCAGCTGTTCCCGGAGCATACGACAAAACAGGTTCGTTTTTTGCTTTTGGTACGTTAAATATTCCCTTTGGCATAATTCAATAATTTAATGTTTTTATATAAGGATGTATTATTCGCAATATCACTAAACAAATTTACAACTGTATGAAAAGGAATTTCATGAATTATGTCAAGGTAAAAATATGATTCTGGTCAGGATTAAAGGTAATATTCACATAATTGGTTAAGATTTTAACATCTGTAGAACTAATAATTCAAATATTAAACATCTCAATGTGTAATAAGAGGGGGGAGCTAATAATAATTAGCAAGCTCGTATACATATAACGAACTTGAGATATTTCTTGTTCCATTTATGGAGGTTCTCATCTTATTTAATGTCTGATCACATAAAAAAATGCAAAGATCTGTGAAGTTAGGAAAAGACATGTCTTTTTGATATAATAAGATAGAGGTGGAAGTAGAGTCAATTAGTATTTGTGAATAAAAGTCATCTTTGTTCATTATACACTTTATCTCATCAAAGAATTCGTTTTTTAAACTTTTATTGTCATCATCATACACTTTAATATTTACCACAATGTAGTCATAGGGTTTAAATGTAATGGGGAGATCAAACCATTTAACTAAGAATATGAATAACATTAATAAGAATGCAATAATGATTATTGTTAATTGTGGAAAATAATACTTCGAGAAAAAGGGTGAGGATTTCATCTGATTAATCCACTTACTATTCTTGTATTTCATTTAGTATGTATGTTGTGTGTTATTCATCTACTGAAATGTTTTATGCTGGAGAGGAATGAATAATCAACTAAAGTATGTAGTTGATTTACGTTTTTTAGTGCAATAGAATATTTGATTTTTAGCCTGCCATAGTTATTCGTCTAACCATTTTTTAAACTGTACCGCTTTAGATCTGCTGGTTAAAATTGGAGTTAATAAATTGTCTTTAAAGTGGAGTAATATCTTATAGCTAAAATGACTTTCGTAATAATCAAAAGCTTCTATGTTTATTATGGTTTGCCTGTTAATACGAAAAAATTCGGAAGGATTTAATTGTCTTACAATTTCAGCAAGAGATTTGTCTATTGCATATCGATTTTTATTAAATGTTGTTATAAAAACGATATCATCCTCAAAGGTAAAATATGCAATATCTTTTGTCTTTATTACAAAATACTTATTCCTTTTTTGAACAACATATTTAGTTCTATAATAATGATCCTTTTTATGAACAGAGGTTAATTGGTTTACAACCGGTTTTTGAATGATGTCAAAGTATGGAAAACTATTTTCTGTTAATCGCATATGTATTTATTTTAATTGTTTTTCGATAGTAATGTAAAATGCAAGGACTAGCATATGCCACTGCGGATAATTCACTTACTAATTAATCAAGTCTTTCTTTTTTTGCTTGGTTTTTCGGGTTTTTACTTTCAAATACTTGTTTCTTCTCGATTGCTTAATTATATCAGCAATGGTTAGCAGGTTTACAGATGCATTTCCTGTTGTTAATCTGCTTAAATCAATGGGAAGATCATTGTTGGTCATTGGCTTAGGATCACCATGCCTGAATCCTTCTTTTTCAATCGATTTATATATCTTTTGAATGTTGCGCTCAAAATTTTCCATGTTTACTCCTTCTGCATTATGCCGCATAACGCAAGTTTGCAGTGTATATATTTTAAAATCTATATAGAAAGTGTTATCTGTAGCTTCATTGAGGTTTGAGTGAATTACGATAGGACTTAAAGAGATATGATTTATCATTAATGAATCACCCGGATTATAAGGTGTTTTAAAATGGCCATTGCTATCTGTGGTAACAATTCTCATGTCACTGTAATTAATGATGTAGGCATCTTCAACAGGTACTGAATCTTCGCTAAATACATATCCCTCAAAAAAATCATTGTTTATTTGGGCATTACTAATGGCACTTATAAAAAGTAAACATCCTAACACAATTATATATTTTGCACATCTCCTGCACGTAGAATCTATCATAATATCATTAAAAATTTTAAGCGTTAAATGCTGCTGACTTAATAATCTGCAGATGAAAGTATATTGCAGGGAATTACGGTACAATTTTTTTCAAGCAAGTATCATGAATCTTCAATGAAAGGATGTTTATCTTCAAGTATACAAAACCAAGAATTCCGAAATCATCATTATTATTAAAAAAAGGCTATTTTATTGGTGCTGTAGATGTAAATTTGTTTCCATAAATTATTATGATACAATAAAAATGATCAGTACCAGAAAAACGAATGTCTTTATAATTTGGATAGTGGTTTTCTTTACATATTACAGTGTAGGAATTAATAGTAATGAATACAATCTGTTTGTTCCATTATCGTTGACTATCCTGCAATTTGTAGTTTATATGGCTAATAGGAAGATTATAATTCCAAGATATTATGAAGATAGAAAACCTATGTTTTTTATTAGTAATGTTATACTTTTCATGGTATTGATTGTAGTTATGACACAGTTAGGTGAAATCATAATTACGCCACCAAAGTCAATTGCTCATCGTGAAGATCTTCCTCCTCCTAATATTATTTTTGTGGCCTTATTTCATACCTCACTAGGTTTAATAGCATTGTGGGCTGCCGTAAATCAATATTTGTTAGAAAAGGAAAAGCGTAATGAAAAAGAGATTGAAACTTTAAAACGAATTAATATCGAGAATAATTTACAGTTACTGAAGTCTCAGATTAATCCTCATTTTTTATTTAATGCCTTAAATAATATTTATACCATGTCGTATATGGGGGATAAGTCAACTCCAAACAAAATCGACAAGCTTTCGGATATGTTGCGCTTTGTTTTATATGATTGCGAATCGCAATATATTCCTTTAATGAAAGAGATAGAATACATCAATAACTATATCGAATTTCAACAGCTTAAAACAGAATTTGATCAATGTATCAGCTTTAAATATAATATTGAGAGCGAAGGTTTTTTAATAGCCCCCATGATACTGATTCCTTTTATTGAAAATGCCTTTAAGTATAGTGGTATAGAAAGAAATACCTCTAATTATATTGATATTTTTCTTATTCAAACAAAGCATAAACTGTCCTTTAAAATTATTAATACAATTAAAGATAATGATGAGTCATTTGTTAAAAAGGATAATCAATATGGTATTGGTATTAAAAATGTGAAAAACCGATTGAATATTATTTATCCAAACACGCATGAGTTACTTACCGAAAAAACGAATGAGTTATATATTGTAGATCTTAAAATAGTAATAGATGAAGCCAGAAGAAAAGTGTAAGTGTATTATTATTGATGATGAGTTTTTGGCTCGAAAGCTTTTAGTTGAATATGTTACAAAAGTTCCGCAATTAAAACTACTGGGTACATTTGCTGATCCGGTTGATGCCATTGAGGTGCTCACAAAGCAGAAGGTGGACATTATTTATATTGATATAGAAATGAATGATGTTTCGGGAATTGACTTTATAAAAAAACTACCAACCTCAAACAGACCTTTGGTTATTTTTGTTACTGCCTATTCGCAATATGCGGTTGAATGTTTTGAGATTGAAGCTTTTGAATATCTGGTAAAGCCAACCAACTTTTTAAGGTTTTTAAATGCTACACATAAAGCCATTGAAACTATAGAAACGCAACGTAAAGCCCAGCTATGGGATGAAAGTATTCAGGAGAAGAATAAAGATCATATTATTATAAAATCAGATCGTAAGCTAATTAAAATCTTTCATAGCGATATATATTTTATTGAAGGAGCGCTTGAGTATGTAACCTTTCAAAAAGAGAATGAAAAAATCGTAAGTCTATACTCCCTAAAGAAACTTGAAGAAGAGCTTCCTGCAAATAAATTTATGAGGATCCATAAATCATACATTGTAAATATTGATAAGATCAGTGAAATCAATGGAAATATTGTAAAAGTAGGAAATTGGAATATTCAGGTAAGCAAAATATTAAAAAGTGAATTGTTAGATAAGTTTCATAGCTAGTTAATGTCAAAAAATCCCGTGACTAAATAGCAATAGCTGTCTTTGATTGTTATGGGGGATTAAGCCAGGCAAAATTTACTATTGAGTTTTAATTAATATTTAGGTATTAATATATTTTGTTAATTAGTAATATTGATTACAAATGTATTTGACCGTCTTTTCAAAAAGTTAGCAATAATATGTTTGTAATTGGCTGTCTTTTCAAAAAGTCGACAATAATTCGTTTGTAATTGGCCATCTTTTCAAAAAGTTGGCAATAATACGTTTGTAATTGGCCGTCTTTTTAAAGAGTTGGCAATAATACGCTTGTAATCGGTTGTCTTTTCAAAAAGTTGACAATAATACATTTGTAATTGGCTATCTTTTCAAAAAGATACTAATAATGCATTTGTAATCGGGTATTATTTATTTAAGGTGAAGAAATTAATGTTTGCAATTGTATTTTAATGATGAGATGACAATTTTTGACATGAAAATTAAAAGGTTCAGATGTTATTTTATGGTGTTTTAATAGTAAACATAAGAGATTTGTAAAAGTCAATAGTTTAACATATGTTTTAAAACAGTTAAATTATAAATTGAAGTTTAAATAATTTAACTACATTGCATCACGTTATCAAAAAAACGCCTAATTTTTAAAAAATATCAAACTAAACTTTTTACTATGATTGAAAAGATTCTTGCGCGTAGTCGTACTACGGAGGTAGATGCTGTTTGTACCAGAATTATTGCAGCATATGTAAGTTCACTTCTTCAAAATGATGGTTATTTAACTTCAATTGTTTCTCAATTAAAATTACTTTCTGTAAAACTTAACGAAGCCGTTAAGCGAATTAAAAGTGAATCTGATTTAGAAGATAAAGATCATTTACGTGATGAGGCTGTTCGTTGCTATTATTATTTAATTAGTGGTTTGGCGCACCATCCGGATGAGGTTATTAAAGCAGCGGCGCAAAAACTTTTAAATGTATTCAATAATTATGGTCTTGAAATTATTTCAAAGAGTTATGGTATAGAAACTTCGTTAATAAACTCTTTATTAATAGAATTAAGCAAGCCAGAAAATGTTGAAAATGTTAATCTTTTGTCAGGAGTGGCAGAGTGTATTGAAAACATTAAAACAACACAAAACGATTTTGAAACATCCTACCTAAATTATGAAAAAGAAAAGGCAAAGGGAATTGAAAAGGATTCAGCTTCAGATATTAAAAAAGAATCGCTTCGTGTTATCAATGGTGTTTTAATAACCTATTTAAATGGAATGATAGCTGTAAATAAAACTACTTATGGCGAGTTTGCACAGGTAATATCACAAATTATAGCTAATAATAATTCAGGAGTAAAGAAAAGATCTAAATCTGTAGTTACGGAGGAGGTTATTGCAGAATAAAATATAAGTTAGATACTATAGTTATTAGAATGGGAGTAAGCTAGGTAAGGCTCTGGGTAAATATGCTCAGGGCCTTATTTTTTATGTAATTTATAATATAATTATATCTTTTACTTATGTGCTGTTGCACCTGTTATGTTTTAATAATAGCCATTTCAACCAACCTTTTACCTATTGATGTCAGGTTCAAATTGTCGTAACTTTAATTGTTGCGTAAAAAAATTATGACAGAAGTATATAAAAAGGATATTGACTTTATAAAAAGGTTAACAGAGGTTGTAAACTCAAATCTTTCAAATGAAAAGTTTGGAGTAAATGATTTATCTGAACAGATGGGCCTAAGCCATTCTCAAATACATCGAAAATTGAAAGTGATTAAAAATCAAACAATAAGTCAGTTTGTTAAAGAAATACGATTAAATAAAGCACAAGAATTACTCAAGCAAAATAATTTAACGGGTTCTGAAGTGGCCTATAAGGTTGGATTCGGAAGTCCTTCTTATTTTAACAAGTGTTATCACGATCACTTTGGATATACTCCCGGCGAATCAATAAAACATTTAATTATTGATGAAGATAAAGAAATAGCAATAGTTGAAGGGTATAAGCAAGATGAAGTTGTTGAGACCAGGAAAAGAACTCTTTTTAAAAGGAATTATCTCAGCCTTATAGCTTTTTTGCTTATGGTTGTTTTATTAGGATTGTATTTTATAAATAAGGATAAGTCTGTTGTCAATACAAATATTAATAAGTCTATAGCCATATTACCTCTAAAAAATTTAAATAAAGATTTCGATCAACAATACCTTGCCAATGGAATAATGTATGATATTCAGAATCGGTTATCACACATTAAGGATTTGGTTGTAAAATCTAATATTCCCAACGATGAATACTTTAAAGAAGATCTTACACTTCCTGAATTAGCAAAAAAACTAAAGGTTGCGTATATCCTGGAAGGTAGCATTTTAAAACAAAATGACAGAATCAGAATATATATTCATCTGGTTGATTCAAATGCAAATATTATTTGGTCGGATCAATATGATCACGACATGTCAAGTATTTTTCTGTTTGTATCAGATGTGGCTAAAAAAATAGTGCAAAACTTACTTCCTTCATTACAGGTAGAGTATATTCAGGATTTCGATAAACAATATACCTATAATGAACAAGCATATCGTTTTTATTTAGAAGGACGTTTTTATTATCGTTTAAGAACTGCCGAAGGATTTAAAAAAAGTATCGAATTATACCAACAAGCTCTTGCTGTTGATTCAAATTACTCTTTAGCCTATGCTGGTTTAGCCGACTCATATCTTACCGGAACATGGAATGGATTTTATTCAGTAAGCGAAGGAATTCCCCAGTGCCGATATTATTTGAGTAAGGCCTTAAGTCTTGATCCGAATTTGGCCGAAGCCCATGCGACTTATGGAGGCTTGGCAACTTATTTTGATAGCGATTATAAAGAGGCTGAAAAGCATCTTAAAATTGCCTTGGAGATAAACCCGGGTTATGATAGGGCTAATAAAATTTATGCAGAGTTTTTTGATGTTACAGGTAATAAAGCAGAGGCCCGTAAGTACATAAATAAGGCCCATTTGCTAAACCCAACTTATTCTCAAATCTTGTATTTAAGTTATATTTTTTATTGTAGCGAAGGTGAATATGATAAAGCCATAAAAGAATCGGGTAAAATTTATAATCTTAATCAAAATGAACGGGCTTTACTAAAAAGATCATTGCAGGTTTATTTGCAACAACACAATGATTCCTTTGCATATATAAGCTATAAAAAATTAAATCAGAAAAATTCTAATGCCGCAGTTATTGATTCCGTATATCATAAGTCAAAAATAGATGGAATCATTCAGTTAATGATAGATTCTACATTAAATGGAAACAATGATTTACTAAATGGACAAAAAGAACTGACTTTGGCCGAATGGTATACTTTAATAGGCGATAAAAAATCTGCTATCGAATGTCTTGAGAAATCGTATTTAAAAAATCCAGGTCCTGTCCATAGAGTAAATTATTATACTGTTTACGAGCCTTTAAAATCAGAACCAAGATTCAGGGCATTGATGAAAAAAATGAATCAATATTATTGAGAAATTGACCTACCTGTATATAAAAAATATGTCACCTTTGTTTGTTTTGAATATGAGTTAGATAACAGTGATTAAAGAATTTTTTATGCAATATAATTACAATAAAACTCTTTAAGGTGTATAATAATTAACAACATATTTTAAACAAAAAGTAATTTAATTGATACCTTCTATTTTTCCACTGTAGTAATTTTATACTGTTGATTAATCAATAGGTATTGTTTACTATATAAAATAGGAAGTCATGAGAAAAATTGCATTTATCCTGTTATGCATGATCTTTCCGATTTTTGCGTCAGGACAAGAAATTAGACATGAGTTGTTAGAACAAGTAAATGTTACTCCTCCCATGTTTATAAAAACTGAGCAATTAGTACAGGTTGTTCAGGAAGAATCTGGATCGTTATTAGAGTATCTTACAAATAAATTCGAATATCAAGACGAATGGAAATTGGCATATCAAGGAGTTGAAGTAATTCAGTTTACCGTTACAGAAAAAGGAAAATTAACTGATTTTATTGTTATAAATAGTATTGCTCCTGAAGTTGATGATTATATGATTGAATTAATTAAAACAACAGAAGGCTTGTGGAAACCTGGAACCAATAATGGTGAGCCTATTGCTATGGAAAAAGAAGTGGCTATGCAAATTAAAACCGGAGAAACAGAAGGAATTCCATTTATTAAGAGTTTTAAAGCTCAAGCTACAGCTTATTATAAACAAGGTACAAAACAGTTGTTTGTGAAAGGTCATGCACATAGAGCATTAAATAGATTTAATAATGCTGTTCTTTTTGCTCCTTATGACAGAAGTGTGTTATTAATGAGAGGACTTTGTAGATACGAAGTTGGTGATACAAATGGAGCTCGTCAGGATTGGATACGTTTGAAAGATCTTGGTGGACTAGATATGAATGAAAAGTACTTTACTCAAATAAAACACTTAAAAGGATATGAAGAATTGGCCTTTATTCTATCAGAATAAAGAACTAGAAAATATACTGGGTTTTATTGATGTAAAGGGTTGTTGGTTTATTTAGGTGTGGTTTTAAAGTTATTTACTTTGTAATCTGAAAAATTATGATGGCAGAGTAAATAGCTTTTTTTGTTGTTGTTAATATTTAACTGATGTCTCGCGTAGTTTGCAATAGAATGCGCAAACTAGAGTCTCTCATCCAATTTCTAACGTCTCTTATCTCTCATCTCATATCTAACCTATGGCTTAACGGAGTTTTGTTGGGCAGCACCAATTAATCTGTCATAATTATCACTGATGTTTCTGTAGTAAACTAAAAACAAATAATCGTTTTCGGCCTGACTGTATGAACCTTCAATAAAACCAACCGTTGCTTTGTCTGTTTGATTGGTTTTAAAGGCGTATAGATAATTGTAGAAGCCTTGTTTTAGTAACAATGTTTTTTCGTAACGTTTAAAATCAGGGTTATAGCGCAGCATATTACTTTCATCGAGTTTCCAGTTGGTTAAGCCGCCTAATATGTATATGTTTCCACCGGCGTAAGGTTCATTTCTTGGAAAGTAAAAATGTACCATTACGTATTCGGCCTCTGTTTCAGGATCTCTGTTTTCTCTTGTTTCAATAACGTACTGACCGTTAAAGTCATTTTGAAAGAAATAGCTTTTATTATTACGAGGCGAACTAGGTTGTAAATCTAAATGATAAAAAGGATCATGAAATTGAATGTCATATATTCCTTCTACATTAAAGTCATAAGTTCTAAGGTCTAACCATCTGAACTCATTACCTCCTTCAAAAACCAGTTCTCTATTATAATTGTATACTAATTGTTCAGGCCTTATAAATTGAGGTTTAATATCAAGGATAGCATTATCTAATCTATGATTTTGATATACGTTAACTTTTATTTCTTCCAGAGGATTTGAAATGGCAAAGTTGTTCGTGTTTATTGTAAAATTAACGTCTTGCTGCTCTCTTAAAACAGAGGTGTTCATTGCATATTTTATTTCAGCATTAACCTGAACCCTTTGCTCAACAATCATAAACTTTTGGGTAAGTACAGGTTCGTCGCTGTTAAAATCTTCATACACTTTAATAATGTAGTTGCCACTATATTTTAAGCTGACGTCCTCATTGGGTATTTTAAGAGTATAATGAACGTAATTAATAGTTGTATTAAATGAATATTGGAAATCTAAAATCGGGTTCTGATTTATTCCGGTCATGTATTCCTGTTCGGTAATATTTGAAGGCTCCCAATTTCTGTCGCAATGAATTATGGAGTAGTAATAGTTTTTAGAATCCGCTACTAAATCATCAAACGTTAGTTCAATTACATTATCCGAATTAAGTGAGGTAATCGGGTAGGATAATGGCCATCCTTCTTTATGGCACATAACCGTTTTTATGGTGTTGCTAAATATTTTGTTTTCGTAAGGTTGAGCACTTAATATTTGCGCAAATATTAAGAATAGTATAAGAAAATAGGAGTATTTGTTAAACATGTTGTTCTGATTTTATGCGAATTTAATCAATATATATATGCCTTAGCAGTCAATTAATTATTATTTAACGATTTTTTTCTTTATTAGGTGCCCATTCGTAAGGTTTAGTTATAATTTATTGTATTTTTGCAGTCAAAATTTTTTAAAAACTTTTTATCAAACATGTCAGACGTAATCAAAATAAAAAGAGGTCTTGATATTCGGTTAAAGGGCAAAGCGGAAAAAGTTTTCGGAAGCGCCGATATGCCAGAACTCTTTGCTATCAAACCAGCGGATTTCCCTGGGTTGGTTCCTAAGTTGACTGTTAAGCCTGGTGATAAAGTTAAGGCCGGATCGGTTTTGTTTATTGACAAATATCGTACCGACGTTAAGTTTGTTTCTCCGGTAAGTGGAGAGGTGCAGGTTGTTAACCGTGGAGAGCGAAGACGAATATTAGAGGTAGTGGTTAAAAGTGATAACCAGAATGAAGCTGAAAATTTTGGAAAAATTGATGTTTCAAGTGCAACAAAAGAAGAAGTAAAAGAAAAACTTCAGGCTGCAGGTTTATGGCCATTTGTTCGCCAACGTCCTTACAACGTGGTAGCAAATCCGGCAGATACGCCAAAAGCAATCTTTATTTCTGCATTTGATTCTTCTCCATTGGCTCCTGATTATGATTTTATTGTTTCAGGGTTAGAGAAGGAATTTCAGGCAGGAGTTGATGCTTTAAACAAACTTACTGACGGAGATATCCACATTGGTGTGAACAACGAGTCTGCATCAAAAGTATTTATGTCTCTAAAAGGAGTTAAAACTCATGCTTTCACAGGTCCACACCCTGCAGGTAATGTAGGTATTCAGATTCATCATATTTCTCCTATCAACAAAGGAGATATCTACTGGACTATTCAGCCACAAGAAGTAATTTCAATTGGTAAATTGGTTCTTAATGGTGTTTATGATGCGTCAAGAATTATCGCTGTAACAGGTTCTGAGGTTAAAAACAAATCATATGTTAAAACAAAAGTTGGTGCTAACATCAAAACTTTTGTTGAAAATAACGTAGAGGAAGGAAGCCTTCGTTACATCAGTGGTAATGTTCTAACTGGAGATAAAATTACTAAAGACGGTTATTTAGGAAGCTATCATTCTCAAATTACAGTTATCCCTGAAGGTGATGATTACGAATTTATGGGATGGGCTGCACCAGGATTAAAGAAGTTTAGTGTATCTAAATCTTTCTTCTCATGGTTGTGTCCTAAAAAAGAATACGCTTTAAATGCAAATTTAAATGGAGGTCCAAGAGCTATTATCATGTCTGGTCAGTATGATAAGGTATTGCCAATGGATGTTCTTCCTGAGCATTTAGTTAAAGCAATTATCACAGAAGATATCGACAAGATGGAACAGCTTGGAATTTACGAGGTTGTTGAAGAAGATATGGCACTTTGTGAATTTGTATGTACATCAAAACTAGAAGTTCAAAGTATACTTCGTAAAGGTATTGATGTAATGATTAAAGAGATGAGCTAGTCCGTATAATCAATTCGTAAATATTAAAAATATAATAAATTGAAAGCATTAAGACAATATTTGGATAAAATCAAACCCAACTTTGAAAAAGGTGGAAAGTTTGAAAAATTGCACTCATCATTTGATGCTTTTGAGACCTTCTTGTTTACTCCAAAAACAACTTCAAAGACAGGAGTTCATATTCACGATGCCATTGATTCTAAAAGAACAATGTCAGTTGTGGTATTAGCTTTATTACCTGCTTTGTTATTTGGTATTTGGAATACAGGATACCAACATTTCTTGTCATTAGGTCAGGCTGATGCTGATTTTTGGCAAATGATAGGATTTGGTGCTTTAAAAGTACTTCCTATTGTTGTGGTATCTTATGTAGTAGGTCTTGGCATTGAGTTTATGTTTGCTCAAATGAAAGGTCACGAAGTGGCTGAGGGATTTCTGGTATCAGGTATGTTAATTCCATTAGTATTACCTGCTGATGTTCCTTTGTGGATGGTTGCAGTAGCAACTGCGTTTGCTGTAGTAATCGGTAAAGAAGTTTTTGGTGGTACCGGAATGAACATCTGGAACCCTGCTTTAGTAGCAAGAGCATTTTTATTCTTCGCATATCCTTCAAAAATGTCTGGAGACTTAATTTGGGTTTCTGGTCTTTCTAAAGGTGAAGGTATTGTTGATGGATTCTCAGGAGCTACTCCTCTTGGTAATGTAATCACAGGAAAGCTTGACTTGCTTCCAAGTACATTACAAAGTTTCATTGGTACAATCCCTGGATCAATAGGTGAAACAAGTACATTAGCTATTTTAATAGGTGCTGTAATTTTATTAGCTACAGGTATTGCAAGCTGGAAAGTTATGGTTAGTGTTTTTGCTGGTGGTTATTTAATGGCATTAGGGTTTAATGCAATTGGAACTACAGATGCAATGAATGTTGATGCAATTCAACAGCTATGCCTTGGTGGATTTGCTTTTGGTGCTGTATTTATGGCAACAGATCCTGTATCAGCATCACGTACAGAAGCAGGAAAATACATTTATGGTTTCTTAATTGGTGTTTTTGCCATTATGATTCGTGTATTCAACCCAGCTTATCCGGAAGGAGTAATGTTAGCTATATTATTGATGAATACATTTGCTCCATTAATTGACCATGTAATTGTTCAACAAAATATTAAACGCCGTTTAAAACGAGTAAAAGTAAACGCTTAATAAATTAGAAAAATGGACAAACAAGGAAATACATATACGTTTCTGTACGCATCAATAATGGTTATTGGAGTTGCTGCGATATTAGCATTTATCTCAGTTTCTTTAAAGCCAATTCAAAGCAAGAATGTAGCTGTAGCAAAAAAGATTGATATCTTAAAATCAGTTGGAATTGCCAGTGATGCAAGTACAGCAGAAAAGTTATACGAAGAACACATTGGATCAAATACTAAAGTATTAAATATCGAAGGTCAGGAAGTTGACGGAAATGCTTTTGATATTGATCTAAGTAAGGAAGTGCGCAAAGATCTTAAAGAAAGAAGCTATCCTTTATATATCTGTAAATTGGATAACGGAGAAGAGAAGCTAATTATTCCTTTAAGAGGAGCTGGTCTTTGGGGCCCAATCTGGGGTTATATTTCATTAAATGCTGATAGAAAAACTGTTTTCGGAGCAACATTTGACCACAAAGGAGAAACTCCTGGGTTAGGTGCTGAAATTTCAAAGGATTTTTTCCAGGAACCATTTAAAGGAAAAACTATTTATAGTGATTCTGGTGATTTTACATCTATTGACGTTGTAAAAGGAGGTGGTACTGAAAACAATCCTCATGCTGTAGATGCTATTTCTGGTGGTACTATTACCAGTAAAGGTGTTTCAGCAATGCTTCAAGACTGTCTGTCTGGTTACGAAAAATATTTAAAAAATTAAACGGTTAAGAAATGAGCGACAAAGAACCTTTGTTTTCAGCGAAAAACCGAAAACTGATGACAAACCCGTTAAACAAGCAAAACCCAATTACCATTCAGGTATTAGGTATTTGTTCTGCTTTAGCGGTTACGGCAAAATTAGAGCCAGCGATTGTAATGTCTATTTCGGTGATGTTTGTAGTAGTTTTTGCAAACGTAATCATCTCGTTATTACGTAATACAATCCCTGCTCGTATTAGAATTATTGTTCAGCTAGTAATAGTTGCGGCTCTTGTAATTATCGTAGACCAAATATTACAGGCTTTTGCATATGAAGTAAGTAAGCAATTATCTGTATTTGTAGGTCTGATTATTACCAACTGTATTATCATGGGACGTTTAGAAGCTTTTGCTTTAGGTAACAAACCTTGGCAATCTGCTTTAGATGGTGTAGGTAATGCGGCAGGTTATGGAATTATCCTTGTTATCGTAGCATTCTTCAGAGAATTATTCGGATCAGGTACATTAACATTACCAGGTTTAGGTACATTACATATCATTCCTCAATTTATTTATGATATGGGATACCAAAATAATGGTTTAATGATTTTACCTCCGATGGCTCTTGTTACTGTTGCGATCATTATTTGGGTGCAACGTTCACGTAATAAAGATTTGATTGAATCTTAATTTATTAACAGGAAAATAAAATTTCAATGGAAAATATAATTAATATATTCATCAAGTCTATTTTTATCGATAACATGGTATTTGCTTACTTCTTAGGTATGTGTTCATACTTAGCTGTATCAAAAACTGTAAAAACATCGTTTGGACTTGGTATCGCAGTAGTTTTTGTACTATTAATTACAGTACCTGTAGATTACCTTTTAAATGAGTATGTACTTAAAGAAGGTGCTCTTAAATGGTTAGGAGAAGGATTTGCTGAAGTTGATTTAAGTTTTTTAAGCTTTATCATGTTTATTGCAGTAATTGCTTCTATGGTACAATTAGTAGAAATGATTGTAGAAAAATTTGCTCCGGCACTTTATAGTCAGTTAGGTATCTTCTTACCACTTATTGCTGTAAACTGTGCTATTCTTGGAGGATCATTATTTATGCAAGAGCGTCAGTATGCATCTTTAGCTGAAGCAACTTCTTTCGGATTAGGTTCAGGAATTGGTTGGTTACTTGCTATTGTAGGTATTGCTGCTATTCGCGAAAAATTAAAATACTCAGACATTCCTGCTCCATTAAGAGGTTTAGGTATTACATTTATCGTAACCGGTTTAATGGGTATTGCATTTATGAGTTTTATGGGTATTCAACTATAAAAAGTAAGAAAACAGATATACTATGATATTTTTAGCAAGTCAGGGTACGGTAATCACTACCAGTGTGGTAGTTTTCTTACTAGTTATCCTACTGTTGGTGTCAATACTTTTATGGGTAAAACAAAAGTTAACACCGGCAGGAACCGTTACTATAGACATTAATGACGGCGAGAAAGCTTTAGAAGTTTCTCCTGGTCAAACATTATTGTCTGCTTTAGGAACTAATAAAATCTTCCTTCCTTCTGCTTGTGGAGGTGGTGGTACTTGTGCTATGTGCCGTTGTCAGGTAAACGAAGGCGCAGGTTCTATTTTACCAACTGAAACTGGTTATTTTACTCGTAAAGAGCAAGCAAATAACTGGCGTTTAGCTTGTCAGGTTAAAGTAAAAGAAGATCTTAAAATGCATATACCACAAGAAATTCTTGGTATTAAGAAATGGGAATGTACTGTTGTGTCAAACGACAACGTTGCTACTTATATTAAAGAGTTTGTGGTTAAATTACCAGAGGGTGAAACTTTAGATTTTAAATCAGGTGGATATATTCAGATCGATGTACCTAAGATTACTGTTGATTTTAAAGACATGATAATCGGTGATGAGTATCGTGATGAGTATGAAAAATATGGCATCTTTGATTTACAAATGGTAAACCCAGAGGAAACATTCCGTGCTTACTCAATGGCTAACCACCCTGCAGAGGGAAATATTGTGATGTTGAATATTCGTATTGCAACTCCTCCATTTGATAGAGTAAACGGTGGATTTATGAAAGTGAATCCTGGTGTTTGTTCTTCATATATTTTCTCTCGTAAACCAGGTGACAAAGTTACTGTTTCAGGACCTTATGGAGAATTCTTTATTAAGGATACTGAACGTGAAATGATGTTTATTGGTGGTGGTGCTGGTATGGCTCCAATGCGTTCTCACATCTTCCATATGTTCCATACAATTAAAACTGGTCGTAAGGCTACTTTCTGGTATGGTGCTCGTTCAAGAAAAGAAATTTTCTATCAAGAACAATTTGAAGAGATCGAAAAGCAATTCCCTAACTTTAAGTTTACAATTGCATTGAGTGATCCTCAACCGGAAGATAATTGGGAAGGTTCAACTGGATTTATTCACCAGGTAATTCATGATGAATACCTAGTAAATCATGAAGAGCCAGAAGATATTGAATATTATCTTTGTGGACCTCCAATGATGAACGATGCAGTTAATAAAATGCTTTACGATTTAGGTGTACCTGATGAAATGATTGCATTTGATGACTTCGGATCGTAATCAGATTTTAGATATTAAATGTAAGCTTATAGCTTATTTATAGATAAAGGCTCCCTTGTGGAGCCTTTTTTTATTATAGATTAACATTAGGTTGCATTGTTTTTTTATATTTTCGTTAAACATTTTTTCTGTCGTAGATATAGTGTTTTGTATGCAGAACTGAACCTATAATAAGTTCTCACCTGGGTGAATGCAGATTCTCCTTTAAGTTAATTGGATATTGAAGAAAAATTAAATCATATGAGAAAGAAACATCTGGTTCGTAATCTTTTATTAATTATTGGTGGTTTTATATTGCTACTGGTTATCCTTGCCGAGATCTTCAAAAATGATATTGTAAAGTTAGCCATTCAAAGAGGAGCAAAAACCTTTGATGTTCCATTGAGTGTTGGAGACGTAGATTTTAGTTTGATTTATCGATTCCCTTTGGCAACAATTGAGTTTGAAGATTTAGTAATGACTTCAGAGCCTGAATTGAATGATTCATTATCTCTGGTACCAGATACGCTTGCCAAAATATCAAAATTATATGCATCAGTTGATTTATGGGAATTGATGGATGGAAATATCTTCGTAAAGAAGATAGATATAGAGGATGCGAAGTTTAAGTATATAGTTGATTCATTAGGAAATAGCAATTTCGATTTTCTTTTAAAAGTAGATACTGATACTATCGCTGAAGAAACAAATGATACGACAGTAATTCAGGGTGTTTATTCATTAGAGAAATTGACTCTTTCAGATATTGATATCGATTATATTGATGATTTCATGAAATTTAAAACCTATTTGTCTATACCAGAAGTTACGGTTAAAGGAGAAGTAAAACCAGAGGGGTATCTGGCCCAAACAGAAGGTGAGGTATTAGTTAGGTCAGTTGAGTATGATAATTTTCATTTGGAAGATCTTCAGAAGAGTCGTTTGTTGTTTGATATTAGTGCAATGAATGATACCTTGAATGTTAGTGATCTGACACTTGATGCTGCAGGTGCAATTATTAAAGGAAAGGGATATATTGTTCAAGGTGATAGTTTATATGAAAATCTTGAAATATCAGGAACCGATATTGATCTGGCACGAAACTATAAGTTTCTTCCACAAACTTTAAAAGATGAAATACAACTTAAAAATTTGGGTGGGCTTTTAAATGTTTCTGGAACAACTCATGGTTATTTAAGTCCCAATAATATTCCTCAAATGGATTTCAATATTGAATTAATTGAAGGAATTGTTCAATATGATATTTATCCAAGTGTCAATAACATCAATTTTGCTGTAAATATTGTAAATGGGTATGCATCGCGTTTAGAATCCGCATCTGTAAATATTAAGAATTTTCATGCTGAAACCAATTCCAGTAAAGTTGATGTATCTGCATTGGTTCAGAATATGAAGAATATTCAATACGATGTTGTTGCTGACTTAACTGTGGGGTTAAATGAGATAAAACCATTTATGCCGGATTCTTTAATTAAAGATTTGGGAGGTGTTGTTTCTGCCAAAATATCTACATCCGGATTATTACCGGATTCTATCACAGATAGTTTTTATGATTATGCTTTAGGAAGAACTAAACTAAACCTGAGATGTACTAATGTCAACATTAGTATGGACTCTGTTCCTTCGATAAATGATTTCTCAGGATCATTTACCTATAATGCGCAAAATATAGGATTTAAGGGAGTAAAAGTTAAAATACCTGAGTACAGTGTTAATGTTACTGATGGCTATTTAAAAACGGCATTTAAAGGGAAAATTAGCGACTATAAAAATATGGCATTAAGTATTGATAGTTTAATGCTAAAAATGCCGGATTCTTATTTTGCATTATCCGGTAATGTTAAAGGTTTGGATCATGTTAAATATGATTTGAATGTTGATACAAAATTGGATCTTAATGAAATTGCCAAAATGCTTCCGGATTCTATGGTAAATAGTCTCAGTGGATCTGTTAGCTGTGATGCTTCTTCTAAAGGGCAATTTTACATTGATTCAGTAGCAGATCAAGCTATGCCTCTTTTATTTGAAAATAGTCAATTCGGAATGTCGTTTAATGCCGTAACTGTGGATATGCCGGATACAATTATGAATGTTAATAATCTGTTCGGACAATTAAAATATAATTCAGATACATTGTGGATGGATCAGGTTGAAGGATCTTATTCCGGATTGGATTTTTCTGCAGACTCAACAACGATATCGAGTTTGTATTCTGCAGCTATTCAAAATAATAATAAAGAATTATTTGTTCACGGTAATTTTGGTGTTGGTAATTTCGATTATGCCTTAATCGATGCATTGATGACGGATACTGTTCCTGCAAGCGAAGAAGACCAGAAAGCTGCCATGGAAGAAGCTTTAAACGAGGAACCATATGTACAGAATTACACAATCAGAGTAAATGGTAAAGCCAAAGCAAAGAGTGTGAAATATGGTGATA
Organism: uncultured Saccharicrinis sp.; assembly: GCA_963666825.2. Lineage (GTDB taxonomy): Bacteria > Bacteroidota > Bacteroidia > Bacteroidales > Marinilabiliaceae > Saccharicrinis. The sequence goes on from OY763044.2 coordinate 6,158,225, forward strand.
TTATTGCCTCAGATATTAATTCGAAGTTCCTAGCCGATCTTAGTAATGGCACCTATGTAGCAGATGATTTAGATTGTGAGGTTTTTGGTGGAGGAATTAGTGGTTCATTAAGATATAGAATGACAGATACACCAAAAGATAAGGATTTAATTGATGTAATGGAATTTTGTTTAAGTGCTGATAGTATTGATGTATCAAGAATGATTGATGAGTTAAAAGTATATATTCAGGAATACGGCATTACAAAAGATAATGTTCAAGGATTATTTTCTTCGAATATGGATGGTAGAATTGTTCTAATAAACTATGAGCCAGTTATGGATTCAATTATGATATCCGGAGATTTGAAACTTGAAAATGGTGCGTTGATAGATATTAAGGCAATAACAGATTTAGAAAGTATTCCGGGTAATAATATTCCTAATCTTGATAATATGCGTTTTCATACGTTAACAAGTAATTTGTTTATTTATCGAAATAATATATTTATTCCTAAAACAGATATTTTTTCAAATTCATTAGAAGCATCCTTTCTTGGAATGTATAGTTTTAGTGGAGATTATGAATTTCACGTCAGAGCTATTTTAGGTCAAATACTTTCAGGAAAAGTCAAAGAACGGTCTAAAGAAGAATTGGAAGGTGGATTTGATCCGGATGACAAAGGGAAATATTATGTTTCAAGTTATTTGGATGGTAAAAGTAAGGCCTGGTTTGATAATAAAAATGATAGGAAAAGGATGGATACTCGAATAAGAATGAATAAAAGAGGATTTCAAGTCTTATTTAGTCCTTTATTGGTAAAATACGAAACGGGAGTGAAATAAAGATATCATGGCAAGTAAGAAACTTCATATTTTTATTTATATAATTTCTTTTATCTTATTAAATTTAATAGGAATTAAAGCCTATAAAATATTTAAAAGTACTCAATCTAAACATAGTATAGAGATATTACCTGAGAATATAAAATTAGCTGGGGAAGGTGATATTATTTTTGGAGATACACAAGCTGAGTTGCCAATATATTTATTTGGCAATTATAGATGTAAATATTGTATAAGATTTTTTAGAGAGGTTTTACCTGGTTTGTTACAGAATTATGGACGTAAAGTAAAATTTGTTTTAAAGCCAATACCGTTTTCTAGTACAAAAGAGGAAAAGGATGCCTTATTAATGGCAATATCGGTTTTTAAGTATGGGAACTATAAATCATTTCATGATTTGTTAGTAAAGGATCCTGAAGTGATTTTTGATGTTAAATATGAAGACTATTTAGTGGAAATTATGAATCTGAATACAGCTGTTGCTAACAGTTTTTTAGATAATAAAACAAATGGTTATATAGAGGATAATAAAGATCTATTCAAAGATTTAAAATTGAAAGGAACACCTGCTTTTGTTATTGGAAATACTGTTATTTCAGGATACATCGATTACAACGATTTTGAAAAAATAATAGCTAATAAATTAAATAATACATTATGAAAAAAGTTTTTTTATTACCAATTACCTTGGTAATGGTATTAGGATTATTAACTTGGGGCTGCGAGGATGACAGTGAAGATGATTACTGTGAGAAATTTGATTCTCCAACATGTTCTGATTTAACCTTCAGTGCTTGTAGTGATGATAATGGTGATTATTATTTGTATGAGGGAACTAAGTATTACTGTTCTACCTATTATACAGAAGGTGATTCTGATGAATGTACAGGTGCATCTGAAAAAATTGTAGAGGTATCAGGTTGTGCAAGTTCTTCAACAAGTGGAGTAACAATGAAATCAGCGATGACTTCTTATACTTCTTTTATGCTAGCAGCGATGAATGAAGTTAGAGCATTAGCAAGCGAAGCTGCGGGTTGTAACTAATAATCAAACCAACAAAGAGATTCAAAAGCCATCTGAAAAGATGGCTTTTTTGTTAGTATAAAGGTACTTGTGTTTTGCTTGATTATTGGTTAAATTTGATAATCAACACAAAAGCACCACACCATGACACGATTTTTAACCCTGGGAATTTTATGTTCAACTTTTATGTTTGGGCATTCTCAAAATTATATCGCCAATTATTCCGTGGCTAAAGAAGAAGTCCTTAGATCTATTCCTCAAGCTTATATTGATAAGGCAAGAAATGATTTTAATATTGCTTATTGGCATACTTCACATGGAACTCATGTTTATTATGGACTTTGCGGACTTCAGGATTATAAGTTGGGAGATAACGAATTATTTGGGATTACAAATAACAATCCTACGTCAAACAAGCTTGATTTTCATGATATCTATGGTTACGATTTAAGTACTGGAGAAACGGCTTTTATTCAAAGAACACGTGATTATTTAGATGATCCGGTTAATGCTGAAATTAATACTGTAATGTGGTCGTGGTGTAATATTGCCGGACATGATGTAGCCAATAATTACTTGCCTGGCATGCAAACGTTAATTAATGAATATGGTGATGGAGGATCAAAAATTGGTGCCGGAGTAGGGCAAAGAAAAGTCCCTGTGAATTTTATTTTTATGACCGGGCATGCTAATTATAAAAACAATATTGGCGAAGGTAAACCTAAGAATCAAGCAGATTTAATTACTGATTATTGTAGTGCTAATGGTTATTTTTGTCTGGATTATTATAGTATTGATACACATTGTATGAATGATAATTATTGGTCAGATTCTGGAGATGATGGAAATTCAGCTTTGTATGGTGGTTCGTATAAGTTTTATCAAGATTTTCAAAATCTTAAAACCGTAGGAAATGGTTATTTTGAAAATAAAAGTTCTCCAGGTGGTAATGTTACATATGGGGCACATAATACACAGCATATAACTGCAAATAGAAAGGCATATGCTATGTGGTATATCTTAGCAAGATTAGCAGGATGGGATGGAGAAAATGAGAATAATGATACAGAAGTTGATAATGATGATCAATTTTATTTTAATTCAGAAGATAATACAATCGTTATAATTGATGATAATTTTATTAATAAAGCTATTTGTCGCATATACAGTTTAACTGGTCAGATAGTAGTCCAGCAAACAATTGATAGTTATATTATAAACTTAAATGGGGTAGATAGTGGGATTTATATAGTTTCTATTCAGTCAGGAAAGCTTAAAATAGTTAAGAAAATACTTATCTCATAATCCGTTTGAATAAAATTTAAGCTTAAAAATTTATATTACATTTGCGCTTTCTAATAAGCTTTGAATATGTATAAGTTTTTATTTTCAATATGCTTGGTTTTACTAATCTCATGTAAACCACAAAAGCATGATTACATTAAAATGCAAGGGATGGTATTTGGTACATTTTATCATATCATATATCAACCTGTAACAGAAGGTGATTCTATCAGTTTTGGAGTGACTAGAGAATTGGATAACGTAGATTGGGCCCTGTCTACTTTTAAAGATACATCTACTATTAGTAAGTTTAATTATAGCGAAAAAGGATCTGTCGTTGATTCTATGATGAAATATGTTTATTTGTCTGCTGTTGAGGTTAATAAAAATACAGAAGGAGCCTTTGATATGACAGTTGGACCTTTAGTAAATGCATGGGGATTTGGTTTTAAGAAGAAAGATAGTATTACAAATGCTCTAATTGATACATTGCTTTTAAATGTAGGTATGGAAAGACTTCAGTTGCAAGGAGATTTCTTGTCTAAAGAAAAACCAGGTATTATGATTGATGCCAGTGCTATTGCCAAAGGATACGGAGTTGATGTTGTTGCTGATTATTTAGCTTCACAAGGCATAAATAATTACATGGTTGAAATTGGTGGTGAAATTCGTGTAAGAGGAGTTAATAATAAGGGAATAGCCTGGCGTGTGGGAATAGATAAACCAATTGATGATAAAGCTGCAGAAAACCGAGAGATTCAGGATGTTTTATCTCTTTCGGATGTTGGATTGGCTACGAGTGGAAATTACAGGAATTTCTATATTAAGGAAGGTAAAAAATATGCCCATACCATAGATCCTAAAACTGGATATCCTGTACAGCATTCCTTATTAAGTGCTTCAATAATTGCTCCTCAATGTATGGTTGCCGATGCTTATGCAACAGCATGTATGGTAATGGGATTAAATAAAAGTATGGAGGTTATAAATAGCTTGCCAGGAGTAGAGGCTTACTTTATTTATGTTGATGAGGAAGGAAATAATCAGGTGGAATATACTGATGGCTTTAAAAGCCTGATTGTTGAATAAATTAATAAAATACAGAGCTGTTTAAGGAATTAATCAGCTCTTTTGTTTTGTAATTAAAGTATCTTCTTCCTTTAAAACCAACGATCCATTGAATACCTTGTATGGCATTGGTAATAAAGATCTCATCGGCATTTAATAAATCTTCTTCTGAGGCTCCGTTGCATTCCTCAAATTTTAATTGGTTAGTTTGTTTGATAAGATTGATCACAGTATGTCTCATTACACCATCAACACATCCAGTAAATACTGACGCTGAATAAACAATATTATCCTTTATCCAAAATAAATTGGAACTGGAGGCTTCTATTATTTTATTTTCAGAGTTGATTAAAAGACAATCATCAACATTATCTTCTTTCTTGTTCAGAGCAGCTAAAACATAGTGAATAGAGTTACCGCATTTAAAAAAGGAGACTGGATTATAAGTCTTCTTCATATCTGAATATATAGACACCAATAATCCTTTTGGATTTAGTTCAAACTTTGAATTGCTTAATTTTGAAATTTCAATAAGAAAATTGGCCTTGTTTTCTATTGGAGTATATAACCCTTCGCCGCTTCTGAAAAATTCAATTCTAACCCTGCAAGCGTCAAATATCTTATGTTTTTGAATTAGTTTTACAATCATCTCTTGTAATTCTTCTTCTGTAGGTATTGAAGCTAAATCTAATTTAAGACTTAGCATGGCTTTTCTGATTCTTTTATAGTGAAGATCAAATGAAATTGGATATTGTCCATTGGTTCTTATGGTTTCAAAAAATGAATCTCCATACTTAAAAGCTCTGTTATTAAAACCAACAGGAACCTGGTTCGAAGGAAATATCTTTCCATTAAAATTTACAAAAGAATCCATAATGACTATAACTCTATGATTTGTTTTGCAATGTTGTAGATTGACGTATTTTTTTCAACCTTGAAGCATATTTTTACACCGGCAGCATTACCAGCCTCAATATCTCTTTGTGAATCGCCTATTAAAAAGGATTTGTTAAGATCAATATTAAAATCTTTAACAGCATTGAGAATCATTCCCGGCTTTGGCTTTCTGCAATCACAATCAGAAATGGCATTGTGGTGCGGACAGTAATAGATGGCATCAAATGCTGCATTTTGTTTGCTAAGTTCAGCTTGCATATAATCATGAACCAGTGTAATATCATCTTCAGTGTATTCGCCTTTGGCAACGCCTCCTTGGTTTGTGATCATTATTAGCAGAAAACCATTTTCCTTTAATAACGAAAGTGAATCCGCTACTTGTGGATTAAATACAAAGTCATCGACTTTATATACGTAGTAATGTCCTTCGTCGCTATTGATAACGCCATCTCTGTCAATAAAAACTGCTTTATTCATTTTATGATTTTATAAAAATGGAATCAGTTCGTGAATAAAGTCCAAAAATAAAGATGGTTTATAAAGCATAGGAAAGATAAAGCCAAAAACGGCACCCCAAAAGTGAGCGTCGTGACCAATATTGTCAACATTCCTTTGAGCCATTACTCTAGAGTATATCAAATATCCAATACCAAACACAATACCTGGAACCGGGATTGCCATAAACAGATATAACATACTGTAAGGACTAAAAAAAATCGATGCAAAAACAACGGCCGATACAGCTCCTGATGCTCCTATTGCATTATAATGAGGGTTGTCTTTTTCTCTGAATAAAGAGTAAAGACTTGAAAATACTAAAGAAGAAAAAAACAATAAAAGAAACATGACTACTCCTCTTCCTGGAAATGCCTGGTTAAGATGAAATATAACAGCTCTTCCGAAAGAATAAAGAACAAACATGTTTACCAATAAATGTGTCCAGCTTCCATGTAAGAAGCCATGTGAAATTAATCGGATATATTGTTTACGATGTGTTATTTGGTAGGCATTGAATTGATAGCGATATAATAAAGTGGTTTGACTAAATGCCATTACACTAAATATTACTATTGCACCAATTAATATTATTAGAACATTCATATAGAAAGAGATTTATATTTTTTGTAATTAATGAGTGATCTTAAAGATCATTTCTTTTAAAAGATCTCCCATATCTGCAGATATATTGTTGAAACCTTTACTTTTCATATCATAGTCCCTGAGAATAGATATAATGGAAACAACTTTTCTTGCAGAATAGTTTCTGGCTCCAAGTGTATAATCCTGAACAAAGAATGGATTAATGGCTAATTCCTTTGCTACATTAGCTTTTCCTTTGTCTGCAAGGTAATAATATACCATCAGTTTTGAGAAGTAGTTAAACAGAACTGTAATAGTTGCTTGTATAGGATGCTCTTTAGGATTTTTTGAGAATACTTTTATAATCTTGTTTGCTTTTAAAATATCCTTGTTGATGATGGCTTTTTGAAGCTCAAAACTGTTATAGTCTTTACTTAAACCAATGTTTTTCTCAATATGTTCAGGAGTAATATGATTTACTTCTTTACCAATTGCAACCTGAAGCTTGTCAAGCTCTTTAACTATTTTAGAAAGATCAGTACCTAAAGAATCAGCAAGAAGAGCACTTGCTTTCATATCAATAGTCATCCCCAAATCTTTAAGATAACCAGTAATCCATGCCGAAATCTGATTATCGTAAAGCTTCTTAAATTCAAAGATGCAATTGTTTTTTTTTAGAATAGTGCCGAGTTTCTTTCTCTTGTCTAGAGTTTTATATTTATAGTTAATAACTAAGATGGTAGATGATAATGGTGCCGCTGCATAATGTTGAAGGTCTTCAATCTTATCTAAATATTGAGCCTCTTTAACAACAACAACCTGATGTTGAGCCATCATTGGATATCTACGGGCAGCCATAATCACAGTAGATGCATCAACATCCTTACCGTAAAAAACAGTTTGGTTAAAACCTTTTTCTTCTTCAGTTAAAACATTGTCAACAATGTAATTTGTGATTTCATCAATGTAATAGGTTTCTTCTCCCATTAAAAAATAGATGGGTTTAAATTGGCGGTTTTTTAAGCCCGCCATTATTTGCTGAAACTCGGTCATATTTTATTGCTTTGCTGCAAAATTACAATTAATCACTAATTATCAAACAGCAGATGTTTTACAGATTTTCCTCCGTTCAATATTTCTTTTAGTGAATCAATCCCAATTTGAAGATGTTGGTTTACGTATTCTTTAGTTACTTTTTTGTCGCTTTCAGCCGTTTTAATCCCTGCTGAAATCATTGGTTGGTCAGACACTAGTAAGAGGGCACCAGTAGGAATTTCGTTTGCAAATCCAACTGTGAAAATAGTGGCAGTTTCCATGTCGATGGCCATTGCTCTGGTTTTTTCAAGATAGTGCTTGAAACGCTCATCATATTCCCAAACTCTTTTGTTTGTTGTAAAAACGGTGCCAGTCCAGTAATCTCGTGCATTATCTCTAATTGTAGTTGAAACAGCTCTTTGTAAACTAAATGCAGGAAGAGCCGGAACTTCGGCAGGAAGATAATCGTCAGATGTTCCTTCGTTTCGAATTGCTGCGATTGGTATTATTAAATCACCTAATTGATTTTTTTTCTTTAAACCACCACATTTTCCAAGGAATAATACCGCTTGTGGTTGGATGGCACTCAGTAAATCCATAATGGTTGCAGCATTGGGACTACCCATACCAAAATTGATAATAGTAATACCATCCGCACTTGCGTTAGGCATATTATGTTCTTCTCCAACTACGGGTACATTATGCCACTCTGCAAACAGATCAACATAATGCTGGAAATTAGTTAATAAAATATGAGATGTGAAATCTTCAAGTTTTCTTCCTGTATATCTTGGAAGCCAATTATCTACTATATCTTTTTTTGTTTTCATATGATTGTAATTTGTTTTTATAAGTCATATGTAACTCGTCAAAATGAATCATGCTCATGTTTGAGATTACTTTTTTATGACTCGTTTCATATATCTTGTTTTATTATTACATGCAACTTTCAGTAAAATTTAAATACTCATGTGGGGAATGTTTATATTTAATTATTTCTCTGAATCTTTCATGTATGTATTAGTTTTTTGATATAAAATTTTATAAAAATAGCAAAAAGGTTTTAACCTTAGTATAGATAAACAGAGTTTGCTTCGTCTTGTTTAATAAAATAGACAAAAGTTCAGTATCGGTAAATTTTTGCAAGATTCTATTTAGGATAAATTGGAGTATATTTGTACAAATTTTAATTATGCAGGAACTTAATTTACCCAAATATAGTTTTACAATTAGGGAAATAGATGGTAAAAGAATGATTTTTGATACCATACGAAAGAAGTTGGTTAAACTTACTCCGGAAGAATGGGTTCGCCAAAATTTTATTTCTTATTTGGTCAATTTAAAGGAATTTCCTGCTTCCTTAATGGCTGTTGAAACCAAGGTGAATATTAATGGCTTGTCTCAACGTGCTGACATTGTTTCATATAATACTCAACGAAAACCGGTTTTTGTTGTGGAATGCAAAGCTCCTCAGGTTAAAATTACAAATCAGGTATTTGATCAGGTTGCCAGATATAATATCCAATTAAAAACAAGGTTAATTTGCGTTACTAATGGATTAAATCATTATTGCGCTTTATTGGATAAGGATGGCAGAAATTATAATTTCCTGGAAGAAATACCAACGTATAATCAATTAAAAAAGCATCTTTCACTCGTTGATTAATTGATAAAACAATTCATCGTGGTAAGTTCTTCCTATTTTTCTCCATTTTTTTCGGATTCCGGTTTTAATAAATCCATGTTTTTCAAATAGAGTAATACTTTTTTCATTGTTTTCTGTAATTGAACAATACAATTGAAAAATACCTAAAGTCTTAAAACAATAATTGATAAATAAGTCTAAAGCTTGCGAAGCAAATCCTTTACCTTCAAACTCTTTATTTAACATGATTCCAACACCGGCTCTGTTGTGATATGGATCAAAATCAAATAAATCTATCATTCCCACAAGTATAGGATTTTTCTCTTCAGTTTCAATCATTAAGCGTAATTCTTTTGATTGATAAATATCGAGGTTAATTCCCTTTATATATTGCTGTAACTGATGGCGCGAAAATGGTTTTTGTGTGTCTGAAACGATCCATAGTTCCATGTTGTTTTCCCACTGATATAAAATATCAATGTCTTCAGGTTCAATTGCTCTTAAAGCTACGTTATGTTCCACTACTATTCTTCTGCTTTCAATTTGTTCAACTGCCAGAAATATCTAACAAAAGGATCGTTATATCCTGTTGCCTTAATAACTTCGTTTTTAGCTTTTTTAGCATCCTTAAAGTTCTTGTACTGACCAAATACATATCTAACGTTTCCGTCTTTACACTTAAAGATTTTAATGTTATTAACATCAATTGAAAATTGCTCAAGATCGCTGATCACTTTTTTGAGTGTAATAAACTGAACTGTGTAAGGATATTCATTTGGATCTATGTCTGTTGATGAGTTTGTCTTATTTATGTCTGCAACATTATTCTGATTTTGATTAGTAGACGTAACAGCTAACCATACATCATCCATATTTATAGAGTGAGATGTTTTATGATATGCGTTATTTGCTTCAAGAGAGTATTTCATGCTTTTAGAAGTAACTCCCAGTCCTTCAAATTGAATATCATAATTTTTTTCTGTTTCAAGAATCAATAGATATTTACCAGTTTCGGGATTTGGTTTGTATTCGCCTTCAAGTTTATTTGTATTATCTTCTTTAACAACAATTCTTACATTGTCCCAGTTAGTGTCCTGATCACCCTTTAGTTGGCCTCTGATTACAGCTAATTTATTTTTAAATGGTTCTTCGTATTCAATCAGGTAAATATCTGAACCGCCATAGTTGTGGTCAAACCTTGATGATGCCAGATAGGCTTTATTTTCAGCGGCTGTTGGAACAAAAAAGAAATCATCGTCAGGAGTATTAATCGGATATCCCATGTTTACAGGAGTATTCCATGAACTATCCGCTGCCATTTTACTATAGAAAATATCAAAATTTCCCATAGAGTTATGCCCCTCAGAACTAAAATATAGTGTTTTGTTGTCTAGTCCAATCATTGGAGTCTCTTCATCATATGGCGTATTTATTTTGTCTCCCAGGTTCTGAGGAGTTCCCCATTCTCCATTTGGGAGTTTTCTAACAGAATAAATATCTAATCCTCCATAACCACCTTTTCTGTCACTGGTGAAAAACAAAATGGATTTGTCAGTATTAATTGAAGCATGAGTTTCGTTGTAACGACTATTGATTCCATTAGGTAATTTATAAGGCTCGCTCCATGTTTCTCCATCGAAATTACTTACATATAGATTTTGACCATCAATATTACTGATAAGCATATAGAGTTCAGTTCCATCTGCAGATAAACAAACCCCAGATTCGTGGCTGTTTTTTTCAACTAAGGATGCTAATATTTCACTTTTACTCCAAGCAGAATCTTTTGTGCTGGTATATACTTTCTCAGAGAATTGACCATCGTCCATTATTGTTGAGTACGAGGATTTTCTTTTAGAAGTAAAGATCATTAACGATTCATCAGCATTAATTAATGGACTGTGGTCGTCATATTTAGAATTGATATTTTCTCCAAGGTTATGGACTTCCAGTTTTACCGGATGTTTCATCAACTCAATTCCATTATTACAGATCTCAATTTGTCTAGCTATATCGTTTTTTAAGGCTATATCATTTTCATCAATAAAATCATTCATTTTATTGTATGTTTCTATGCCATCCTGATATTTATATTGTAATTGATATGATTTTGCAAGAGACATAAATGCATCAATACCAATTTCAGAATAGTATTGATCTTTATTTAATTTCTCAATGGTTTTATTGAAATAAATTGAAGCAGAGTCTGCTCTGTTATTCATGTTTAAGTAGCAAAAGCCAATATTATAAAGAGCGTTAATGTTGTCCGGTTCTAGTTTTGCAACTCTTTTAAATTGCTCTACAGCTTTTTCACAATCGCCTGCTTCAGAAAGAGAAACAGCGTCGTTATATATTTTTGAATTATTATTCTGATTACTTTGTGAGTAAGTATTTATTGATAACAATAAAAATAAAGAGATAATAAGTTTGTCCATTATTTTGTATAAGGTTGTTTTAAGACGCTAAAATGCAAAAATAGTACATAAAAGGTTTTAAAACTTTGATGAATAACAACTCTTAGTTGATAAGTATTTGAGAATTGTTGTTATTCATCTTTCTCCAATACAATAGGATCTAAAAAGAAGGTGTGTTCTTTTCTTATGTATGAATTTCCTGCTGGTATATTAAAATCATTAATTACAGTTTTAAATCCTTTCATATTGACTTCCATTTTATAGTCAGTATCAGATGGAACAATAAAAACATATTTACCTGTGTATGATGACGGACGATATACACCTTCAATATGTCCATCTTTTTTATTGATTAAAGTAACTTTTGCGCTTTCAGCAGGATCACCTTCTGGTGTAAATAAAAAACCTCCAACAAGCGTAAGCGAATTTACATTTTCATCAGGGAATTCAATCATATAAATATCAGATCCACCAAAGCCATCAGCTCTTTTTGATGCATAATATACTCTTTGTTCATCAATTGTTGGCGAAAAGAATAAATCGTCGAATGGTGTGTTAATTGGAAAGCCGATATTTTTTACGTTATTCCATATTCCTGTGCTATCCATAGAAGCCGTGAAAATATCAAAGCCTCCAACAGACTTGTGACCTTCAGAACTAAAGTATAAAGTCTTACCATTTGGATGAATGTTGGGACTTTCTTCATCAAGTTCAGTATTAATGCCAGGTCCAAGATTCATTACTTTTCCCCATTCACCAGTAGGTAGTTTAGATACTTTATAAATGTCTTTTCCTCCGAAGCCTCCCATGCGGTCGCTACTGAAAAAGATTGTATTTCCATCCATAGAAAAAGAGGCATGGGTTTCATTTGCCATGGAGTTAATAGGCGCAGGGAATTTTATTAGTTCTCCCCATTTGTCATTTTTTAATTCACTATAATATATATTACCTATTGAACCGTCGTTTTGATAAAATAAAAGTGTTTTACCATCCGGCGAAATTCCGATGGTTGCGTTATTGCCTCTGGTATTTATATCTACTGCTTGTGGTGCTATCCATCTACCTTCTCGCCACAAAGAGAAGTAAATATTTTCGTCATTATAACCATTAGCTAATTTTAATGATTCTTCTGTTTCTCTGTTGGAAGTATATAGTAAAAGATCCTCAGTTAGGTTAATTATTGGGCTGTGTTCATCAAATTCAGTGTTAATCAGTGGCCCTAAGTTTGAGATTTTAAACTTTACAGGATGTTTTTGAAGTTCAATAGCATTTTTACAATAGTCAATTTCTCTGTCAATTTTATCTAAGGCATCTTTTCTTTTGGCCGGAATTTCTTTTTTTAATTGTTCATATTGTTTTAATGCTTTTTCAAACTGGTAATCTAAATGGTATGCTTGTCCTAAATAAAATCTTGATTCAATGGCTTCAATGCTTGAATTATCATCAATTGGAAATTCGATCACTGCTTTTTCAAGAACTTCAACTGCTTTTTTGATTCTATCCTCAGAAAAAAGAAAACATTCACCCGCTTTATATAGAACATAAGAATCATTAGGATATTCTTTTAATAAAACATCGTAGATTTCAGAGGCCTCCTTAAAGTCTTCTGTGTTAATATAGTTGTTTGCTTTTATGATTTGTTTTTTTATCTCTTTGTTTTGGGCAAATGAAAAGCTACAAATTATAAGTAATATTACTGTAGTTAGATGTTGTTTTCTCATTATAGAACTTTTATAGATTTCATTAAAAGAATTTACTATAAAAGTATGCAAATGTTTTTATTCCGCAATATTTAAAGGTGTTGAACTTGACCTTTTGTGTTTTTTTTATCGCTACCTATCATTGTTTTATGATTATCAAATAAAAAACGGTATCTAAAGTTTGAACTGTATTTAGACATGATTTGAATTATTTCATAAAACTTTATATGATTAACAGGAAAAATAAGTATTGCATTTTTTATATTACGAATATCTTCAGGGTAAATCGTAAATGTTTTAAATGGTAACGAAATGTTATGGTTAAATTCATTTGAAACAATGTAGTAGTCTTCAATATTATTGTCTGATTCTGAAATTGGAGTCTTTTTAATTACAGATAGAAATTTGATTATATATATTCCAAGGTTTATTAAGATGTTATAAATAAAGCCATAACTTTTACTAAAATGCTTATTGGTAAATATAAGCATGGCTTTGTAAAAACGATCTCTGTAGGTTTTATCCTTACTGGTACTTTCTCCTTTAAAATGTATGATTGCAGAATCTGAAAAATAGTAATTTTCATATCCTGCCTGGATTATTCTATACGATAAATCAATATCTTCTCCATACATAAAAAAAGTTTCATCAAACATGCCCACTTTATCAATAACCTCTTTTCGTATGCACATAAAGGCTCCAGCTAAAATTTCAATTGGATGGTTTTTATCGTCAGATAAATAACCTTTATTGTATTCGTTAAAAAGTTTACTGTTCTTAAATAAGTTGGATAATCCTGACATTTTGCAAAAGGATGCCCAAGGGGTAGGTATTCCCCTTTTTGATTCCGGTAGGAAAGAACCTGAACCATCAATCATTTTAATTCCTAAACTCCCTGCTTTATCGTTAACATCAAGGAATGAAATCATTTTAATGAAAGTATCCTCAGCAACAATGGTATCAGGGTTTAGTATCAGGATATATTTTCCTTTTGCTAGTTGAATCGCTTGATTGTTGGCGATGGAAAAACCCGGATTGTTATTGTTAGCTATAAGGTTTGTTTGAGGAAAATCCTCTCTAATCATCTCAACCGAACCATCGCTTGAATTGTTGTCAACAACAAACACTTCTGAGTTTAATGAATGACAAGCTGTGTATACAGAATGAAGACAGATTTTTAAAAAGTCAACAGCGTTATAGCTAACAATAATAACAGATAATTCCAAGGCCAATTATTTTAATGTCGGAAAACTATTTTCCGCAAAATAAAGTTCTGAAAAAATTACAAATAGGATTTCGAGAAGCTCTTTCCATTTTATACTTTAGTCTTTCAAAATCTTCTTCTCCTCCTAGCTTTAATTCTTGCCATATTTCTCCCCATCCATAAAAACCACCAATGTTTCTATCGTCAATAAATAAATCAGCATTTATCTTTCGACTGGTTGTTTTTTCATCTAATTTTTCTTCCGGATAGCTTTTGTTTACAGCATAAAATTCAATTCCCTTTTTTTTGCAGTATTCAACTGCCTCGTCAAGTTCCCTTCCTGCTCTGTATGTCCAAAGAATAAGTAAATGCCCTTCTCTCTGCATTCCCTTAAGGGTTTCAAAAGCAAATGGCATCTCTTTTCCTATCGCAGGATATTTATGCTCTACAATAGTCCCATCAAAATCAACAGCAATAATCATAAGTAATAACGAATGTTTTTTAGTTTTCTTGTTTAATTAATAAATAACTCCTCTTCCTCATCAGTGAGGCTTAGGTCGTTGCTTATTCTGTTTTTGGTAGGGGCGTGAATAATAAATAAAATAAATACGACACCAAACATGTATAAAAATGATTTGTCTGCCGAAACTAAGTATCCTATTGATGCTAAAATTCCAATACCTTCAAGCATTGCTATTCTGACAATAAAAGCTGAACGGTACATTCTTATTTTAGACAATAGGCTTATTGAATTATCTATGTGTTTAATTTTTTTAAAAAAGAAAATATGGCTAACAGGAATACCTGCCAATAAGGCAATAACAACAATTGATTTTATTACAGCTTGATTATCTGCATTGAAAATAGGGAGTTGACCTAACTTAAATACAATAAAAACAGATGCAATAGCAGCAATTGACATTGATATAAGAATTGCAATATATATAAGGTTTAATGTTTTAAATTGACTTTTTAATTCAGGTTGCATTATAAATAGCTTTTGAATGTTAATATTAATTTTAAGCAGATTAAATTTTCATGCTTGATTCAAACGGGAGTCTGTTTATTAATGAACGCCCAAGAGTAACTTCATCGGTATACTCTAATTCATCTCCAATCGAAACACCTCTTGCAAGCGTAGTGATTTTAATATTTAATGAAGAAAATTTTCTGAATAAATAAAAATTGGTTGTGTCTCCTTCCATAGTAGTAGGAAGAGCAAATATTAATTCATTAATTTCTCCTGATTTTACTTTTTCTTCTAAAGGTTTAATGGTTAAGTCGTCTGGGCCAATTCCATCCATAGGAGATATTATTCCTCCTAATACATGATACACTCCAAAATACTGTTGCGTGTTTTCAATTGCCATAACATCTTTAATGTTTTCTACTACGCATACCGTTGAATGGTCTCTCTTGACATTTGAACAAATATCACAAACATCGTTGTCTGAAATATTGAAACACTCTTTACAATAAACAATTTCTTCACTGAGTCTTTTTAGTGAGTCAGCAAAACGCAACACATCTTTCTTTTCTTGCTTTAACAGATAAAGAACTAATCTTAATGCACTTTTTCTACCAACTCCGGGGAGTTGAGAAAATTCTTTGACTGCATTTTCTAATATTTGCGATGGGTAGCTATCTGAATTCATTATAACTCAAAAAAATTAATCGGTCAAAGTTAAAAAAATTATCAAGGTATAACTTGGATTAAAGAGTGCACTCCTTTATTTTTAACCGATTTTAAATATTAATATAATTTTATGAAGCCTTTATATACAGGATTGCTGGTTGCTCTATATTTTATTGTTTTAATGATTATTTCCTTTATAACAGGTAAAAAATCAGACAATAACAGTTTTTTTGTGGGTAATCGCCAGTCGCCTTGGTATATAGTATCTATAGGTATGATTGGAGCCAGCTTGTCAGGTGTTACTTTTATATCTGTTCCGGGATGGGTAAATGCTACACAGTTCACATACCTACAGATGGTTGCCGGGTATTTTATCGGATATTTAACGATAGCTCATGTTCTGTTACCAGTTTATTATAAGTTAAATCTAACATCAATTTATACATATCTTGAAGAGCGATATGGAAAGTTTGGATATAAAACAGGCGCTTGGCTATTTTTGGTTTCAAGAACCATCGGAGCTTCAGCAAGATTATATTTGATGGCTAATGTTCTTCAATTAAGTTTATTTAATGCCTTAGGTATTCCATTTGCAGTAACTGTTTTTATTACAATTGCCTTGATATGGTTATATACATTCAGAGGTGGTATTAAAACAATTATTTGGACTGATACTCTTCAAACTGTATTTATGTTAACCTCAGTCATTATCACTATAGTTTATATTGCCAAAACAATGCATCTGGATATGTGGGGTGTTGTTGATATGATAAATCAAAGCGAGTTGAGTAAAGTTTTTGTTTTTGATGACTGGGATTCAAAACAGAATTTCTTTAAACAATTTGTAAGCGGTGCATTTATAACTATTGTAATGACCGGTTTAGATCAGGATATGATGCAGAAGAATCTCTCATGTAAGAATTTGAAAGATGCGCAAAAAAATATGAAATGGTATGGTTTTGCATTTGTTCCGACCAATATTTTATTTTTATCATTGGGAGCATTACTATATATTTTTGCAAACCAACAAGGATTGGCTTTACCAGAACGTTCAGATGACTTGTTTCCAATGATTGTTAATAGTGGAAAATTACCAGCTATTGTGGGAGTATTTTTTATTATTGGCCTGGTTGCTGCAGCATACAGTAGTGCCGACTCAGCACTGACTTCATTAACAACATCATTTTCGGTGGATATCTTAGGTACAAAGCATGGAGAAAACCTTTCTAAAAAAAGAAGGATGTTGGTGCATTTGTCCTTTTCATTGGTTTTAATGTTGACAATCATTCTTTTTAGGGTTTTTAAAGCAGATAGTATAATAAGTACCATATTTATTTTAGCAGGATACACCTATGGACCACTTTTGGGCTTATATGCATTTGGTTTGTTTAGTAAAATCAAAGTAAAAGATCAATGGATTCCAGTATTGGCCATTTTAGCCCCGGTTATTACAGGAATATTAGATTATCATTCTTCTGATTGGTTTGGTTTTTCATTGGGATATGAAAAGTTGATTATAAACGGATTCGTAATGTTTATTGGTTTACTATTAATTCGTGATAGAGATAGTGTTGAGGCATAAAATCTTGAACATATATTGATTATTCACGTTATTTTTCATAATATTGTAAACCTCTTGTTTTTCTATTTAAACCTAATAAAGGCAGATACATTAAAAATTTTACTAAGAAGCTACTGATGTGTATCTTCATACTGTTCTTGCCTTAATATTTCATAAATTATTTATAAACCTTTTCAACATTAAAATTGCTATGAGCGAAAATTTTAATAAGGTGAAAAATTACCTTTTAGATCTTGAATACAGAATTGTATCTGAAGATATTAATGAGGAACTTTTTATTATTGAAAAAGAAGAAGATGGTATCAGTAATGTAATTATTGACTGTGAAGACAGCATATTAATTATTGAAGGTCTTCTTTTTGAAATGAAAGAAGGATCATGTGATATTTACAGATCCTTATTGCAAAAAAATCGTGAAATTATTCATGGAGCTTTCACTATTGATGAAAGTGGCAAAAGAGTGATCTTTAGAGATACTTTACAATTAGAAAACCTTGATTTAAATGAGTTGGAAGCAACATTGAATTCATTAAAATTGTTGTTGTCAGAGTATTCGGAAGAGTTAATTGAATTTTCAAAAGCCTAAAAATTGTAAGGATGAGTATTTTTAATAGAATATTTAGAGTAGGAAAAGCAGAAGCACATGCGCTAGTTGATAAACTGGAGGATCCAATCAAAATGACTGAACAGGGAATTCGTGATCTGAAAAAGGATTTGGATAAAAGTTTGCAGGCTTTGGCAGAAGTTAAAGCATTGGCTATTCGCAGTAAAAAGGATTTGGTAACAAATACAGAAATAGCTAAAAATTATGAGCAAAAAGCCATTTTGTTAATTCAAAAAGCCGAAAAAGGAGAGTTAGATGTTGCTGAAGCAGATAGATTGGCAACAGAAGCCTTGTCAAGAAAAGAAGAAGCTGTTGAAGCAGCTAATCGTGCTCAGGAGGAAGTAACTCGTTTTGATACTAATATCTCAAGCCTTGATAAGAATATTAAAAAGCTTAAGAGCACCATTACAAGTTATGAAAATGAGTTGCGTACTTTAAAAGCTCGAGCAAGAGTCAGTAGTGCTACTCAAAAAATAAATAAGCAATTAAGCGGAATTGATAGCTCAGGAACTGTTTCTATGCTTGAAAAAATGAAAGAAAAAGTGGCTCAACAGGAAGCTATGAGTGAAGCATATGGCGAAATAGCTTTTGAGAATCGTAGTATTGATGATGAAATAGATGATGTTTTATCTGATAAGCAAGTGAAAGCTTCTAATTCATTAGAAGAGCTTAAAGCTAAATTGAAACAAAAATAGTAAAGACAAATATGGGTATCTTTGATATTTTTAAGAAAAAAGAACCTCATTATGATAGCACCAATATCCAGGTTAAAGATCTGGATGTTGGTTTTGTTTTTGAATATGACCTGTCAACCTGGGAGGTTCAGGCAATATATGAATACGATTGGGGGGATAATTATTTTACACGAGAATTTAAAATCTCTGATGGTGCAAATACAAGATTTATATCTATTGAGGAAGATGATGAACTTGAGCTTTCAATCACGAATAAAATTAAAATCAGAGCTATTGATGAAAGTCTTTTAGAAACGCTACAGGATAAACAACAACCTCCTAAATCAATTGCATATGGTGGAATTACTTATTATTTAGAGAATGAAGCCCCAGGCTATTTTCATGATATAGCAAAAGGAGATAATTGGGAAGAATTCAGATCCTGGGATTTTGAAGATAAAGATGGTGAAAATATTCTTTGCATTGAACAATGGGATGAGAAGGAGTTTGAAGCATCAATAGGAAAAAAAATTAAAGAGTTTGAAATTTCAAATATTTTACCTTCAGGTAATTAATTGCCTAACAATACCTAATGTATGGATAATAAATTAGCAAAAATTATTATTGCAGTTGTTATTGGTTTTTTTATGTTGAAAACATGTAGCACCTGCAAATCAAATAGAAACTACTATTCAGATTCAGGAATTAGTAGTTGGGAAAAATCACCGGTTGATAACCTGGTCAGATCATTATCTAATGAACAGAACTTTTCTATTATCTTGTTAGATATGGATTCCAGAAGTAATGGATATTATCACCAGTATCAGGTTTTAATTGAAAAGTCGGATACTGTTTTATCACAAGAAACCGATTGGGAAAAAGTTAGTGAAACTTTTTTTGCTGACAATATCAATAATATGGGAATGGAAATAGCTTCTAAAAAGGATGGTAAATTATCAAAAGTTGCCAGTCCTGCCGGTT
Source organism: uncultured Saccharicrinis sp. (assembly GCA_963666825.2). Taxonomy (GTDB): domain Bacteria; phylum Bacteroidota; class Bacteroidia; order Bacteroidales; family Marinilabiliaceae; genus Saccharicrinis. The sequence goes on from OY763044.2 coordinate 6,177,876, forward strand.
ATAACCATTATATTGGAAACGAAAAATATGGACACTGGACTCAGCGAAATGGGACATCATTTTGGGAGTTTTATGGTCAGTATGCATTCATGTCATCCATGTTTAATTTAATGACATACCCGGTACGTCGTTCTTATTATGATGATTATTATGGAGGAGGCTACTATGGAAGCAGACCATATTATGGGCCATCAGGAAGAACTATGTATGGAACTCGTTCTTATACTTCTTCATCATCTGGTAAATCTACAACCTGGGCGTCAAAACCATCCAACTTTAAAAGTCAGGTGCGAAGTCAGGTGTCAAGGTCAAGTTCTGCTAGTTCATCACGCAGCTATTCATCAAGTTCAAGCTATTCACAAAAATCAAGGAGTTCATCACGTTATAGTAGTTCTTCTTCTTCCAGAAGCCGTAGTGGAGGTTTTGGAAAATAGTCTAAATCTAAATGTATATAACTATGAATTTTTCAGATATTTCAACAATATTATATGATGCAATAGCATATATTGCTGCTGGTTTTGTGATTTTCTTTCTTGGTAAATTAGTTTATCAATTAGTTAATAAAGGATTTAATGTAAAAGATGAGCTGGTTGAAAAAGATAACCTTGCATTTGCTTTTGCTCATACAGGATACTTTATCGGTTTACTTTTAGCAGTTGGTAGTGCTATTGTTGGTCCTACCAGAGGACTTGTAAACGATCTGATAGATATTTTGTCTTATGGGGTATTGGCTATTGTATTATTAAACTTATCTATTTGGCTTAACGATAAAATCATTTTAAGTAAGTTCTCTGTTAAAAAAGAAATCGTTGAGGATAGAAACTCAGGTACAGGAGTTATTGAAGGTGCTGTATCTATTGCCTCAGGGTTGATTATTTTTGGTGCTGTAAGTGGAGAATCTGAAATTGGAGGATGGGGTTATGGATTTTTAACTGCCACAGTCTTTTGGGCAGCGGGGCAAGTTGCCATTATTATAGCCGCTGCAATTTACCAATTAATTACACCTTATGATGTACATGAACATATAGAAAAAGATAATGTAGCAGTAGGTGTTGGTTTTGCAGGTGCACTAATAGCGATAGCTAATTTAATTCGTTATGGTATCTCAGGTGATTTCGAAGGTTGGGGAGTAACATTTTCACAAGCAGGATTTGAACTTATAATTGGAATTGTTTTATTGCCGGTAATGAGGTTTTTGACCGACAAGATTCTACTGCCAGGACAACGATTAACTGATGAGATAGTAAATCAGGAGCGACCTAATGTTGGAGCTGCTATAATAGAGGCTTTTGCTTATATTGGTGGTTCTGTGTTGATAACCTGGTGTTTATAAAATATTTGTAAAGCTTTTAAAAGTATCAGGTATAAATCTGATACTTTTATTTTTACATTCCTTTATTATTGTCAGTTTCTGACACTATTTAATAATCTCAATATTTTAATGTTTAAGATTAAAAATAAGTATTCTGCCATTTTAATGGCAGCTATCTTTGCAACTGGATTTAGTGGTATAGTTGCCGAGTATTTACTATCTACTTTAGCTACTTATTTTTTAGGTGATTCTACTATCCAATGGGCCCTGATTGTATCCACAATGATGTTTTCAATGGGATTGGGAAGTAGAATAAGTAAGTCGTTTGTAAATAATCTGACAGAAAAATTTCTGATACTAGAATTTATACTTTCCATAGTTGTTTCTTTTGTACCGTTAGTTGTTTACACGGCTTCGGCATATACAGCCTCCCTGTCTGTAATTATTTATGCATGTAGTATTTTGATCGGAATGCTAATTGGAATGGAAATTCCATTGGTTACCAGGATAAATGATCAGTATGAGGATTTAAGAGTAAATATTTCAAAAGTACTTGAAAATGATTATTATGGAAGTTTATTAGGAGGAGTTTTCTTTGCTTTTGTAGGTATACCTTTTCTTGGATTAAATTATACACCATTCGTTCTTGGAGTTGTAAATTTTAGTGTAGCTATAGGCGTTTATATTTTCTTAAAGAAATTTATAAATACCTCCTATAAAATACCTTTTAATATTTCTGTTATAGCGATTATGCTTGTATTGATAGGAGGAGTTTTTCTGTCCGAACCTATCATTACTTATGGAGAGCAACAAAAATATAAGGATAAAGTCATTTATGCTGAGCAAACCAAATATCAACGTATCGTTATTACACAATGGAAGAATGATTTTTGGTTATATTTAAATGGAAATCAGCAATTATGTACTATGGATGAAATGATGTATCATGAGCCTTTAGTTCATCCAGTAATGTCACTTCATCCAAACCCGCAAGAGGTTTTAGTATTAGGTGGAGGTGATGGTTGTGCTGTTCGTGAGATATTAAAATACGAAGCAGTAAAACATATTACATTGGTTGATCTGGATCCGGAAATGACAAAACTTGGAAAAGATTATCCATTATTAACACAATTAAATAAAGGTTCCCTGAATGATGCTAAAGTAAAGGTATTAAATCAGGATGGTTTTACTTATGTAAGTGGAAATAATTCTTTTTATGATGTAATTATTGTTGACTTGCCAGATCCACGAACAGTAGAGTTGGGGAGATTGTATTCTGAGGAGTTTTATAAAATTGCATATAAACATCTTAGACCCGGTGGTGCCATTATCACCCAGGCAGGTAGCCCATATTTTGCCACAAAAGCATTTAAATGTATTGTTAAAACTATGGAAAGTGCAGGTTTCGTAACCGTACCATTGCATAATCAGGTAATTACGTTGGGTGAATGGGGGTGGAGTTTAGGAGTTAAGCAGTCTGATGATTACCCATTGAAGAAAGCTTTACAGAGTTTACATTTTGATAATATTCAGACAAAATGGTTGACAAACGAAGCAATGCAATTAATTACTTCATTTGGTAAAGATGTATATCCGGGACAGAGTGACTCCGTAAAAATTAATAAAATTCATGATCCGGTTCTGTATAAATATTATTTGAAAGGAAATTGGGATCTGTACTAGCTTAGTACATTAAAGTATAAACTATGGTTAAATTAGAACATAAACAATTGCCTCCGAAAATATATACTTTAAAAGGATGGATAAATTTAGTTGATGAGGAAGAACTGGATACTATATTTGAAAGGATTTTACAAAACTCAGAATTTAGAATACTAAATTTCTCTTCTCATAAGTTTCCCGTAAATGGTTATACTGCTTTTTGGTTATTGGCAGAATCACACCTTGCAATACATACATTTACAGATAGTAGAGTGACTTACATAGAATTGTCGAGTTGTAATTTTGAGAAAGCTAAAATATTTAAGAAATTGTCTGAAGAATTAAAGTATAAAATTACCTGGGATAACAATATCGTCTGTTGTGAACCTGCTTTAATAAAAACAGAACAATTTTAACGCTGATAATTATGGGAATACTTTCTTCTTTACTTGGAAATGTCGGTGCGATAAATAACGAAAAGCTTTTAAAGGAATATGGTGGTTTGTTTATTGAAAATGAAATTGTTGAAATTGGTTTTAAACTGATTCGAGATACTTTTGTTTTTACCAATAAAAGATTAATTGTGGTAGATAAACAGGGAGTAACAGGAAGAAAAACCGAATACTTTTCGATTCCTTATAAAAGTATTTCACGTTTTAGCATAGAAACTGCCGGTACATTTGATTTAGATTCGGAATTAAAGGTATGGATTTCAAGTGAACAAAATCCAAGTATTGTAAAGAAATTTAATAAATCAGTAAATGTATATGATGTGCAAAAAGTTTTAGCTCAGTATGTACTAGGTTAATTATTAAAATGCAGATGAAGAATAAAAAGCTGTTTGCTGCCGGAGTAGTTGTGTATATCATTCTTATATACATTATTACAATTCTTGAAAAATCAGATCCTAATGCCAATATAAAATCTTTTACCGATGCAATATGGTATAGTGTAGTTACGCTTACCACCGTAGGTTATGGAGATTATTTTCCTGTTACATTAGGAGGGAAGATACTAGGATTATTTATCATTTTAGGTAGCTTGGGTATTTTAGGATACCTAATTGGAGAAGTTACTTATAGAATCAACACTTATATGGAAAAAAAGAAGCAAGGTTATTTTGGAACGAAGTTCGAAAATCATTATGTAATCATTGGGTGGAGTGAATTTGCCCGTCAGGTGGCAAATCAGGTATATAATGCAGGACATAAAATTGCATTAGTTACTAATTCAAAGAATGATTTGGAATTATTTAATGACTTGTATGATGAAGAGATGGCTTTTGCTCTGTTTGCTGATTATAAAAATATGCCTGCATATGAGAAAGTAAATATTTTAAAAAGTAAGGCCGTATTTGTTAATTTTAAAGAAGATACTGAAACACTTGTTTTCGTGTTAAATATAAAAAAGGAATATCCAGGATTGAATATCATTATTAATTGTACTAACCCGGATTTAAAAGAAACACTAGAAAATACAGGGGTATCGCATGTTGTTGCCAGACATGAGGTTGCATCCAGAATGGTTGCCAGTTATTTGTTTGAACCGCATGTGGCAGAATATACTTCTGATTTAATATCAACAAGTATTGCAGAACAAGATCAGGATATTCAGCAATTTATGATTACAGATAAGAATCCCTATGTAGATAAAACATATATCGATTCTTTTATGGATATGAAAAAAGAATTGAATGCAATTTTGATTGGATTAGTGATTGATGGAAAGCTGGAAAAAGATCCAAAGGATGATTATAAGCTAAAAGTAGGTGATTATCTTGTTTTGATTTCCAGAGGAAATAATAAATTAAAATTGGAGAAGAATTTTGGAGTTAAGGAAGGCTTCTGATTAAGGATTTTGGAATAATAATTCACAGGAGAATAATCAATATATGATATTCTCCTGTTTTTGTTTTTAATAAATTGAAGGAAACTTCTCTGGATTTGATTCACTCATCAAATCATAGATAGCTTCGTAAACATCTTCCGCATTAGGATTTGAAAAATAATCTCCATCAGTTCCGAATGCAGGTCTGTGATCCTTAGCTGTAATTGTTCGCGGTGCAGAATCCAGATATTTATACCCATTGTGTTGTTCAATGACCTGTTGCATCATATACGCTGTTGTTCCTCCGGGTACATCTTCATCAAAGAAAACCACTCTGTTTGTTTTTTTAATAGATTCCAGAATTACACCGTAAATATCAAACGGCAATAATGTTTGAACGTCAATTAAGTCAACCGAAATACCAATTTCCTTAAGTTGATTTAATGCTTCTTGAGCTATTCTTACACATGAACCATAAGTTACTAAGGTCACATCTTGTCCTACATTTAAAACTTCAGGAATTCCTAATGGAATGTTGAATTCTCCAATATTATCAGGACGAGGTTCTCTTATACGGTAACCATTTAAAGGTTCAATTACTAAGGCCGGATCATCAGATTTTAACAATGTGTTATACATTCCTGCAGCTCTTGTCATGTCTCGTGGTACACAGACATATATTCCACGTATGCTGTTAATCACCATGCTGGTTGGTGAGCCGGAATGCCAAATACCCTCTAAACGATGGCCTCTAGTTCTAATGATCATTGGAGCTTTTTGTCCTCCTTTAGTTCTGTATCTTAATGTAGCTAAGTCATCACTTAAGGTTTGCAAGCCATATAACAAATAATCGAAATACTGTATTTCAGTAATTGGTCTGAATCCTCTCAATGCTAATCCAATTCCTGTTCCTATAATAGTAGTCTCCCTGATTCCTTCGTCCCAAATTCTTAATGGCCCATATTTTTTTTGCAAACCTTCCATAGATTGGTTTACACCACCAAGTACACCCGTATCTTCACCAAAAGTCACTAATTCAGGTATGCTTTCAAAAAGTTTATCAAAGTTATCCCTTAAGATTTCCCTTCCAGGTATTTTTTCAATCGATTCGGGATAATGAGGTGGGATAACAGGAACTTTTAACGCCGAATATTCATCTTCAGCATATAATCTGTCATTATACATGATGTGCGCCTGCTCGCGATAGTTTGAAATCCATTGTTGTAATTGATCTTTTAAACTATCAGGTTTTGAGCATGTATTACAAACATGACGAAGAATTTTTCGAGCTGTTGATAATATCTCTCTTCTGTTTAAACTATATGCATTTTTAAGCTGAGATACTAAATCTTTTATTTTATCATCTTTGGTTAAAGAACAAATACATGTTTTTTGCTCTATTAAATGGATCAAAGATTCTCGTTCAATCTCTAAAGTTTTCATTCTTTGTGCCCAAGCCTGTGCCTGAGCATCCTTAGCCTGTTTTAATGCTTCATTTTCAATTTCATCAAGCTCTTCATTAGATGCCAATGTTCTTTCAATGATCCATTCTCTCATTTTTTTCAGGCAATCAAATTCTTTTTCCCAGTTAAGACGCTGTTCTGATTTATACCTTTCGTGTGAACCAGATGTTGAATGGCCAATTGGTTGAGTTAATTCGTCCACATGAAACATAACTGGAATATGGTCTTTCCTACATAACTTAACACCTTCGTCATAAGCCTGGCATAAGCCTGCATAGTCCCATCCTTTTAGTTTGTATATAACAATCCCGTTTTTGTCCTTAGGACCTTTTTCAAAACCTTTTAGTGCGGTTGATATACTTGCTTTTACCGTTTGTATTGTTTTGGGTACAGATATGCCATATCCATCATCCCAAACTGATATTACTAAAGGTACCTGATGTACAGATGCAGCATTGATGGTTTCAAAAAAATGTCCTTCAGAAGTACTTGCATCTCCTATTGTACCAAAAGCAACTTCATTTCCGTTATTGCTGAATTTAGTTGAATCTTTAAGTGCTGGATTGTTTCTGTAAAGTTTAGAAGCATATGCTAAACCAACTAGTCTTGGCATCTGACCAGCAGTAGGAGAAATGTCGGAAGAAGTACACTTTGTATTTGCTAAGTCATTCCAGTTACCTGATGCGTCTATGGTTCTGGTTCCAAAGTGGTTGTTAAATGAACGACCTCCATTATCCGGGTTTAATTCAGTTTCTGTTTCACCATAAAGAGAAGCAAAAAACTCCAAAGCTGTGGTCATTCCGGCTGCAAGCATAAACGTTTGATCACGGTAATATCCTGATCTCCAATCACCGGCTTTAAATTGTTTGGCCATAGCCAACTGCGCAACTTCCTTCCCATCACCAAAGATTCCAAACTTTGCTTTGCCAGTTAAAACTTCTTTACGGCCTATTAAGCTTAAATTACGACTTAAATGACCGATTAAATAATCATGTAATACTTCTTTTTTAAACTCGTCGAAACTGATTCCTGTATTTGATATCATTCTTTTTCCAGACTAACTAACAATATTATAGATAAAAGATACTTGAATTTTTAAATAATTCAGAGCAAAGCTAACAAGATTTATGCATTATTCTATATTGAAAACAGATGTTAAGCTCTTTTATTTTCTATCATTTCTCACACTTGAAACATATTTAAGATTACTTTGTTTACTTAATAAGAATAAAACTGTATTTTTGCGATTGATTAAAAATTAGAATATATGATTAAGGTATTGTTATTGAGTGTTGTGTTGGTTGCTATAGTGTTTGTTTTAATGGCAATTAGGATTTTGATTCAGAAAAATGGAAAATTCCCAAACCTTCATATAGGTAGTAATAAAGAAATGCAAAAGCGTGGAATTTCTTGTGCTACAACTCAAGATAAAATGGCTCAAAAAGATACAATTAAAATTAAACCTTTACATCTTGAAGGAGGAGGCGAAAGTCATAGTTTAAGCTGTTAGTTTAATAATACAATAATAAGAAAGGCTTGAGGATATATTAATCTTCAAGCCTTTCTTGTTTTTAGTTTTCTTGAATTATTTACTTTGTATTACTTGCGTTTTATCTAACTGAGTATACTGATTGTAATATTTGTCGATAAGAGTTTTCTTAAATTTATCAGCTTTTTCTTCTCTGGTTTTAAAATCATCTTTAGATTCCCCTTTTCTTCTGGGTTGAAAGATTTTGTTTATTGCTATTTCATCATTCATTTCCTTACTGAAATAATAATCAACGAAAACTTTTTTGGGAACTATCCATTCGTAAATATTACCCTGGCTGTCGCAAGAATATAAACCATCGCCTTTGCTATTCCATTGAACATCCAATACAGGGGCCTCGTGCAATTGGTATTGATAGATACAATCTCCTGATGCGATATTATAAAGTCCAATAACATTATCATAGGCTGCTGTAAGAACTAGTTTTTCATCAGGACTGATATCTATTTCGCTTATTGGTTGTGAGTGAGGTTTATACACTTTAATGTTTTCGCCTGTGGTTGTATCCCAAAGTTTTATGTAACCATCATGAGAGGCCGATAAAAGATATTTTCCATTTTGAATAAACTTTAAACAACAAACAGGCGCATTGTGAGCAAGTATCTTCATTGTTCTTTTTTGTGTGGCTACATCCCAAATTTCAATCGTTGAATCAACGGAGCCTGCAGCTACTTTTTTTCCATCTTTGGTAATAGCTACTGAAACTACATTTTTTGTTTGAGCTGTGTTTATTTCTGTTGGCGTTTCGATTTCAGTATCTTTCCAAAGTCTGAATCTTTTTTCAAAACATCCGCCAATAAAAATATCTTCTTTAGCAGACATATCAATGTCGGTTATATAGGTGTGACTTCCTTTAAATAATTTTTCAGGTTGATCATTTCCATATAACCAAAGCTTGAAGCTCTTATCACCAACAGTATAAAAACCATCATAAGTATTAGAAAAACAAACCTCAACAACCGGTTGATACTGTGCTTCGATCTCAATCTCATTTTTCTTAGTTTCGAGATTGTATAGCATCACCATTTTATTTTCACCACCAATTAATAGTTTGTTATTGTCTTTGTTTATATCAATACTATTGGGTTGAAAATTAAGTTTTAATAGTTCTTCTTTTAAATATTCGTTTTTTTGAGAAAATGCTCGAGTATAAAAACTTAGTGAGATAATTATTAATAAGAGAATCCTCATAATATAATGCTTTAAATTTTTCGTTGTAAAACTATAAAGATATTCAGCATTATTCAAAAATCAGTACGTATCTTTGTATTGGATGATTAATACAATATTAAATATTACTTCTATACTGTATCTGGATTTGGTTTAAATGACAGATGCATTTATATATTTCTTCAATATATTGTATATCTGAAGTGCTATCGTGTATCTGTCTTTTTGAGTTTGTGCTTTTAATTTTAATTCAAAAAAGAAATACCAATGTTAGATCAAAATATTTTATATCATTTAGGATTTTCACCATACTTTCAAAATCAATTAGAAGAATTAAACCAGCAAGGCTGGGAAGTTGGTCGTATCACATCTGAACACAAGGAACGCTACTCTATAATTACTCAAGAGGGATACTTTGAGGGAGAAATTATTGGGAATTTAAGATTTTCAGCTCAGAGTAGAACTGATTTTCCTGTAGTTGGAGATTGGGTTTTAGTTAGCTATTACGATGAAGGTAAAGTTTTAATTCATAAAGTTTTTTCACGAAGAAATTTACTTAAACGTCAGGCTGTAGGAAAAGAATCCGATATTCAGGCCATTGCTGCCAATATAGATTACGCATTTATAGTAGAATCTGTAAACAGAGATTTTAACATAAATAGATTCGAAAGATATATGACTCTTTGCTATGATTCCGGAATAGAGCCTGTATTAATTTTAAATAAATCTGATTTGTTAAGTAAGGAAGATGTCAATCAGTTAGTAGATAAAATACAGAAAAGGCATACTTCGGTTAAATTAATTACTTCTAATTGTGTAAACCAAGGTGGTATTGATGAGGTCCGAACTGAAATAAAGCCATATAAAACATATTGTTTTTTAGGATCTTCAGGAGTTGGTAAGTCAACAATCATTAATTTATTGTTTGGTGAAGATTATCTTAAAACAAATGAAATAAGTGAGATAATACAACGGGGAAAACATACCACTACTCATCGGGAATTAATTCTATTAAAAGAAGGAGGTGTTCTTATCGATAATCCGGGATTAAGAGAAGTTGGAATAGCCAGTGCATCTGCGGGGGTAGAAGAGACATTCTATGAAATAAAATCTTTGTCTTCCAAATGTAAATATAGAGATTGTACTCATCAGCATGAAGAAGGCTGCGCTGTAAGGGAAGCAATTGAAAATGGCTCGTTGGATAAAAGTAGTTACCAGAATTATATGAGACTAATTAAAGAAAGCGAACATTTTGAATCTTCTGTTAAGGAAAGAAAACAAAAAGGAAAAGCTTTATCTAAGAGAATTAAACAATATAATAAAGGAAAGAAAAACTAGTACATACAAATCATTGTAGCTTGAGAACGGAGTGGGTATTATCACTTCGTTCTTATTTTAATCTTTAATTGTGTTTCTTATTTAAATAACGATAAGAGTTGTCTTCGTTATTTTCCTGTTTATTATTGAATAGTAAATATTATATTTGAGACTTCTATAAAGGAAAATTAAGCAAGTACTAGTTGGATAAATGTTTCACGTAGGAGAATCATATAAACGCATGAAGGTTGTAACCACTGTTATAGCCTCTATTTCTATATTTCTATTAGAAACTTATTTTGCTTTTACTCATGATTCCCAAATGGTAAGGTATATTGAGCTGGTTAGTATGCTGGTGGTCATATTGATTCTGGTACCTTTTTTATTAAAGAAAATTTCTGCAGATACTGCTTTTGTTTTAATTGCATACTCCGCTTTTATAAATATAGTATCAACCACTCCTGCTGACGTAGTAAATTATGACAATGCTTATTTAACAGATCTAATATACTTGTTTATAGTACTGCCTTTAGTTGGATTTATTGGAGGAAAGTATCATGTTTTGATTTTTGCGGTAGCTATCAATTTGTATTTTTTGTATTGTATTTTGTATACCGATAATGATTTCTTACTTAAAAATTATGGTATAAATGCATTTATTATAATGGTTTATTCTGTAACTGTCTTTGAGATAAAAAGAATTATTGAGAAGGCTGTGGTGGTTACAGATAAAATGATAGAGGAAATAAAAGACCAAAAAGGAGAACTGGAAACTCAGACCCAACATTTAATTGAAGCAAATGAATTAATGTTAGAGCAAAAAGAGCAAGTTGAAAGAATGAATACAACTAAGGATAAACTTTTTTCAATAATTGCTCATGATATCAAAGAACCAATTAATAATATACAAGGGTTATCAGAACTATTGCAAGAACAATTATTAGATTTTAGTGAAGAGGAAAGAAATGTATTTATTAAAAAGATCTTTCAGTCATCTCAAAATCTTTCTGATATGATGGACCGGATATTAAACTGGTCGAAGTCGCAATTAGATTCATTTACCTATTCTCCTGAAAGAATTGAACTATGTAATATCTATAAAAGAGTATTGGAATACCACTCAGAGTTGTTGTTAGATAAGGAGTTGAGTTGTGAATCCGGTGTGTGCGAACATTTATTTGTTTGGGCAGATATTAATATGGTCGAGATCGTATTTAGGAATTTGCTGGTAAATGCAGTCAAATTCTCTCATAAAGGAGGAGTGATAAAGATTAATATAACTGCTCAAAATAATTTTGTTGTTACTGAAATTATTGATCAGGGCATTGGAATGTCAAAAGAAACAATAAATAGACTTTTAAATCCTTTTGACTACTATACTTCAAAAGGTACACATAAAGAAAAGGGGCATGGACTAGGAATTAAGTTGGTAATTGAAATGATTGAGCAAAATAAGGGGACTTTTAATATCGAAAGTAAAGAAGGTGAAGGTTCTGTTTTTAAGTATGGATTGCCAGTTTATAAAGATGACTCTTTGAGTTAATTAAAATTTTCAGAAAAACTTTTCCTCCTTAACGACTTGACAAAATGATTCTTGCGACTTATCTTTGAATTCTGCGCAAAAAATAATCGAATTAAAGTTTGGAAGTTAAAAATAAAAGCAGTTGTTTTGCACCCGCTTTGAACGAGAGGCGCGAATGAAAGATTGAAATAATGAGCAACTTTAAGGGAAGAAAGTCTTGAAAAAGAGGAGGTTTTAGAAGCTAAAAATTCAGATGAAAATTTTTAAAATATTTTTAAAAATAAATTTGGTTTTAAGAATTAAAATCACTTATCTTTGCAGCCGCTTTTAAAGAAGGACAAGAAGATGAAAAATGAGACTTTGAGAAGAGATTTAAATTAGTGAAAAACAGTAATTTAAATTAAAAATAAAGCTTGAAAAATTAAATAAAAATTTTTCAAAATTTATTTGGAAAAGAGAAAATGAAGTTGTTATCTTTGCATCCGCTTTTAGAGCGACACTCTAACGAAGGTTAGGGAGTAAAAAAAAAGATTGAAATAAATATTGTTTTAGAAAGAGTTCTAAAACGTGTTTACAAGATATAAAGAGTTCTGATTTATTTATGCCTTGATGCTGAATAAAGAGGAAAACGTTCTTTGAAAATATTGAAATGCACACTTAATAAAAGGAAAGTAAAGTATGTTCTTTTGAGTTAAAACTCTTGTAAGGAATTATAGCCATTCAATTGGCAAAACAATTTTTATACAACGAAGAGTTTGATCCTGGCTCAGGATGAACGCTAGCGACAGGCCTAACACATGCAAGTCGAGGGGTAACAGGGAAGCTTGCTTCCGCTGACGACCGGCGCACGGGTGCGTAACGCGTATGAAACCTGCCTTATACAAGGGGATAGCCCAGAGAAATTTGGATTAATACCCTATAGTCTTGTGTTGCCGCATGGTAATATAAGTAAAGTTTCGGCGGTATAAGATGGTCATGCGTGACATTAGCTAGTTGGTGAGGTAACGGCTCACCAAGGCGACGATGTCTAGGGGTTCTGAGAGGAAGGTCCCCCACACTGGTACTGAGACACGGACCAGACTCCTACGGGAGGCAGCAGTGAGGAATATTGGTCAATGGCCGCAAGGCTGAACCAGCCATGTCGCGTGCAGGAAGACTGCCCTATGGGTTGTAAACTGCTTTTATACGGGAATAATGTGAGCTTCGTGAAGCTTTTTGAAGGTACCGTATGAATAAGCATCGGCTAACTCCGTGCCAGCAGCCGCGGTAATACGGAGGATGCGAGCGTTATCCGGATTTATTGGGTTTAAAGGGTGCGTAGGCGGACTATTAAGTCAGTGGTGAAATCTTGCAGCTCAACTGTAAAACTGCCATTGATACTGATAGTCTTGAATTTAGTTGAGGTAGGCGGAATGTGTTGTGTAGCGGTGAAATGCATAGATATAACACAGAACACCGATTGCGAAGGCAGCTTACTAAGCTATAATTGACGCTGATGCACGAAAGCGTGGGGAGCGAACAGGATTAGATACCCTGGTAGTCCACGCCGTAAACGATGATTACTCGTTGTTGGCAATACATCGTCAGCGACTGAGCGAAAGCATTAAGTAATCCACCTGGGGAGTACGTTGGCAACAATGAAACTCAAAGGAATTGACGGGGGCCCGCACAAGCGGAGGAACATGTGGTTTAATTCGATGATACGCGAGGAACCTTACCTGGACTTAAATGTAGATTGCATGACTCAGAGATGGGTCTTTCTTCGGACTATTTACAAGGTGCTGCATGGTTGTCGTCAGCTCGTGCCGTGAGGTGTCGGGTTAAGTCCCATAACGAGCGCAACCCCTGTTGTTAGTTACCAGCACGTCAAGGTGGGGACTCTAACAAGACTGCCGGTGTAAACCGCGAGGAAGGTGGGGATGACGTCAAATCAGCACGGCCCTTACGTCCAGGGCTACACACGTGTTACAATGGCAGGTACAAAGGGCAGCTACACAGCGATGTGATGCTAATCTCTAAAGCCTGTCTCAGTTCGGATCGGAGTCTGCAACTCGACTCCGTGAAGCTGGATTCGCTAGTAATCGCGTATCAGCAATGACGCGGTGAATACGTTCCCGGGCCTTGTACACACCGCCCGTCAAACCATGGAAGTCGGGGGTACCTGAAGTCTGTTACCGTAAGGAGCGGCCTAGGGTAAAACTGATAACTAGGGTTAAGTCGTAACAAGGTAGCCGTACCGGAAGGTGTGGCTGGAACACCTCCTTTCTGGAGAGAGTTTTAAATATACTTTAAAAGACAATCATCTACTTTCTATAAGTAGTGCATTTCACATTTCGCAAAAAGCGAGAAACGTACATTGACATATTGGCAAAACAATCAAAATCATAGGTTAGCTATGCGCAAAGCATAAGCTAAACCAACAAGAAAGTAAGCAAGGGCGTACGGTGGATGCCTAGGCTTTCAGAGGCGAAGAAAGACGTGATAAGCTGCGATAAGCTGCGGGGAGAAGCAAATATTTATTGATCCGCAGATTTCTGAATGGGGCAACCCGGCTGGTTGATGACCAGTCACCCTTCGGGGGGCAAACCCAGGGAACTGAAACATCTAAGTACCTGGAGGAGAAGAAAACAATAGTGATTCCCTAAGTAGTGGCGAGCGAACGGGGACTAGCCCAAACCAATGTTGTTTAGGCAACATTGGGGTTGTAGGACTACGTTGTGATTTTATGCGTGAAGTGGAATGTTTTGGAAAGAACAACCGTAGAAAGTGACAGTCTTGTACACGTAAGCAAATAAAATCTAGTAGTATCCTGAGTAGCGCGGAACACGTGAAATTCTGTGTGAATCTGCCAGGCCCATCTGGTAAGGCTAAATACTCCTGAAAGACCGATAGTGAACCAGTACCGTGAGGGAAAGGTGAAAAGTACCCCGAACAGGGGAGTGAAATAGTACCTGAAACCGTGCGCTTACAAGCGGTCGGAGCCATTATATGGTGACGGCGTGCCTTTTGCATAATGAGCCTACGAGTTAGTCGTAGTTAGCGAGGTTAAGTTGTTCAGCAACGGAGCCGAAGCGAAAGCGAGTCTGAATAGGGCGAAATAGTTAGCTGCGCTAGACGCGAAACCAGGTGATCTACCCATGGTCAGGTTGAAGTTCCGGTAACACGGAATGGAGGACCGAACCAGTTTACGTTGAAAAGTATTTGGATGAACTGTGGGTAGGGGTGAAAGGCCAATCAAACCTGGAAATAGCTCGTACTCCCCGAAATGCATTTAGGTGCAGCCTTATTTTAATCTTACAGAGGTAGAGCTACTGATTGGACGAGAGGGCTTCACCGCCTATCAACTCCTGATAAACTCCGAATGCTGTAAGATGATGAATAGGAGTGAGGGCATGGGTGCTAAGGTCCGTGTCCGAAAGGGAAAGAACCCAGACCATCAGCTAAGGTCCCCAAATGTATACTAAGTTGAACAAACGCGGTTTGATTGCATAGACAGCTAGGATGTTGGCTTGGAAGCAGCCATTCATTTAAAGAGTGCGTAACAGCTCACTAGTCGAGCGATCGAGCATGGATAATAATCGGGCATAAGTATACTACCGAAGCTATGGATTGTACGCAAGTACAGTGGTAGGGGAGCATTCTAACAGCCTTGAAGCATAATGGCGATGTTGTGTGGAGCGGTTAGAAAAGCAAATGTAGGCATAAGTAACGATAATGCGGGCGAGAAACCCGCACGCCGAAAGACTCAGGTTTCCTGATCAACGCTAATCGGATCAGGGTTAGTCGGGACCTAACGCGAACCCGAAAGGGGTAGTGGATGGAGAGCAGGTTAATATTCCTGCACCTGCTATACGAAGAAAGTGACGTATTGGTGAGATTTCTACGTACTGACGGAATAGTACGTTGAGCCTAGGCTTCGGCCGAAGCGAAGAGAAGCAGCCAGTACCAAGAAAAGCGAGTATAGGAGCCCGTACTGTAAACGGACACACGTAGTTGGGTTGAGTATACTAAGGCGCTCGAGTGATTCATGGTTAAGGAACTCGGCAAATTAGCCCCGTAACTTCGGGAAAAGGGGCGCCTACTTCGGTAGGCCGCAGAGAAATGGCGCATGCGACTGTTTATCAAAAACACATGGCTTTGCAAATTCGAAAGAAGACGTATAAGGCCTGACACCTGCCCGGTGCTGGAAGGTTAAGAGGAGAGCTTAGCTTCGGCGAAGGTTTGAATTGAAGCCCCAGTAAACGGCGGCCGTAACTATAACGGTCCTAAGGTAGCGAAATTCCTTGTCGGGTAAGTTCCGACCTGCACGAATGGTGTAACGATGTGCGCACTGTCTCAACCATGAGCTCGGTGAAATTGTAGTATCGGTGAAGATGCCGATTACCCGCAACGGGACGGAAAGACCCCGTGAACCTTTACTGCAACTTAACATTGGTTGTGGGTAAGTAATGTGTAGGATAGGTCGGAGACGTTGATGCTGCATCGCCAGGTGTAGTTTAGTCACCCTTGAAATACGACCCTTTGCTTATCTGTGGCCTAACTCAGTAATGAGGACATTGTTTGGTGGGTAGTTTGACTGGGGTGGTCGCCTCCAAAAGAGTAACGGAGGCTTTCAAAGGTTTCCTCAGGACGATTGGTAACCGTCCGCAGAGTGTAATGGCACAAGGAAGCTTGACTGTGAGACCGACAAGTCGACCAGGTACGAAAGTAGGACATAGTGATCCGGTGGTTCCGCATGGAAGGGCCATCGCTCAAAGGATAAAAGGTACTCCGGGGATAACAGGCTGATCGCTCCCAAGAGCTCATATCGACGGAGCGGTTTGGCACCTCGATGTCGGCTCGTCACATCCTGGGGCTGGAGAAGGTCCCAAGGGTTGGGCTGTTCGCCCATTAAAGTGGCACGCGAGCTGGGTTCAGAACGTCGTGAGACAGTTCGGTCCCTATCTGTTGTGGGCGTAGGATATTTGAGAAGACCTGACGTTAGTACGAGAGGACCGCGTTGGACAAACCTCTGGTGCACCAGTTGTTCCGCCAGGAGCATTGCTGGGTAGCTAAGTTTGGAAGGGATAAGTGCTGAAAGCATCTAAGCACGAAGCCTGCTTCAAGATGAGATATCCTTGAGGGACGTTAAAGACGATGACGTTGATAGGCTGCAGGTGTAAAGGTGGTAACATCAAAGCCGAGCAGTACTAATTACCCGAAACTTTTAGTTGGGCGTAATAGTAAAGTCTGTGATTTTGATTGAAGCTGGTATGTAAAAACAGACTATTAGATGAGAGATCAGAGATAATAGACTGAAAAAATATTGAATAGAATGTTAGAATAGATAGAGTCTTTAAGTCTCTTATCTAAGATCTAAAAATCTAGAAAGACATTCAGGTGGTTATAGCGATGGGGCTCCACCTCTTCCCATTCCGAACAGAGAAGTTAAGCCCATTAGCGCCGATGGTACTGCGTACTGTGGGAGAGTAGGTCGCCGCCGACTTTAAATAAAAGAGCAATCGAACAAGTTTCGGTTGCTCTTTTTGCGTTTATAGGAGTTTGTTATTGTCTACATTCAAGTTCCAAAGGTGTAATAATGGATCATTCACAATATTTATTGGTGTTTGGACACAGTTGGCAGATTCAGGATCATGCAAAATATTGGGGTCTACTAAAAAAAGTGATTATTTTGCTGTTAAATAGAAACAGAAAATAAAACAAGGAATAAATTGGACGAAGTATTATCCCAGGAGCTACTAGCTCTATTTCTCCCAGAAGGCATATTAGATTATTTTGAGATAGTATCATACGAAAAAAGTTCAAGCGGAAAGACCATATATGATTCTCAATTAGTATTAAGTTTACACGAAAAAGACATAATTCCAACGGAGTATAAAACTTTACAATATAAATCCTGTGGCTTTATGGAGCCACGATATATAGTAGATTATCCTATTCGAAATATGCTAGTAAAACTTAAGGTAAGACGAAGGCGCTGGGAAATTATAATTGAAGGAGAAAATAAAAAAGTAAGTAGAGATTGGGAAGTAATTGCACAGGGTACACGTATGAGTGAGGAGTATGCTGCTTTTTTAAATGAAATTAGTAGATTCTAATACAATAAGCTGTCAAAGTCTTGAAGTATATCTGGGTGTAAGTGGACGAAATTTTCAACGTCAATACAAAAATAATCTGAGTGACTGCAAAGAATGGAGTCAGAAAGAACATGCTGAAGATTTCCTGGTTTTCCCAAAAAATGTCGGTACTCTCTTTCTTTAGATGAAACTGCCATGTCCAATGGTGAATTGTATACAATAATTACTAACAAGGCAAAGAAAGGGAAGAGAGGCTCCATAATTGGTATTTTCAAGGGAACACAAGCTGACGATATTATTAAAATAATTAAGGAAAAGTTTTCAGAAGAACAACGTTGCTTGGTCAAAGAAGTAACATTAGACATGGCTAACAGCATGAATTTAATTGCCACGAAATGTTTCCCAAAGCACACTACTGTTATTGATCGTTTTCATGTTCAAAAATTGGATTGTGAGGCAGTACAGCAGAAACGAATCAACTATAGATGGGAAGCTATTGATCAGGACAATCAATACTATAAACAAGCCAAAGAAGAAGGAAGGAAATATAAGCCTGATACTTTTGAAAATGGGGATACTTTAAAGCAATTATTGGCGCGAAGTAGGTATCTACTTTTTAAACCTAGTCATAAATGGACTGAGTCGCAGAAACACAGAGCCAATATATTATTCAATATCTATCCAGAAATAGAACAGGCGTATGATCTCTCCTATCAACTATATCTTATATATAGCCGTAATATTACAAAAACAGTTGCTATGACTTACCTTAGTAAACATTATTACTACCGGTATTAATAAAGAAACAACTGAAATTGGATATAATTTTACTAGTTTCCGTTTGTTATTACTATTTTTAAAGTATAGAACAAATACTGCAGTAGTTGCTAATATAAGTAATACAGTTAAAATATAATTTATTTTTGAATCTCTGATGCTATAATTTCCTGTGTAAAATATGTACACAATGTTTTTAATTATTCGAACTATAGTGCTTGATGTGTCCCCAATGTTATCATTTTTAATTGCTAGTTGTTCAAAGAATATATGAATCCATGGTAGAAAAGAAATAGTAGGAATCAATGCAAAAAGGGATATTTGTTTTAATGACTTTCTATTCCTACTTAATAAAGATATATATAAAATGAGATGTATAATGGCTACACCTATAACAGCAAAGTAGTGTGTGTAAAGGGTTGTTATAGTAAATATTATAAAAATTATTGAGGTTAGTTTTGATTTGACTTTTAAAAAAGCCTTATGTGCATATACTCCTACTAAAAGCAACATTAATTGGGTAAAGGAGTACATTCGAATTTGAAATATTTCGTTATAGATGGCAGGAAATAGAATATAAATGGTTATTACAAATAAAGCATATTTTTTATTCCCTATATATTCTGAATAATGGTAGCAAATAATAATAACTAAAAAATTAATAATAATATTGAAATGCTTTATCACAATTATTGAACTACCAAAAGTTAAACTAAATAATTTTAAAATTACAAAGTATAGAGGTGGATGAGCATCATAACGTAACTCGAAAATCAGATCCTTAAAGTTATAGCCAAAAATTAAAGGTGTTGTTAGTAATTCATCATACCATAAATTCTTTGTTATAAGTAGAACTGTAGAAAATATAAATACAGGAGAAAGAACCATTTCTACAATGTATTTTTTAAAATAGTTCATATAATATTAGTAATTGACAGTAATAATTAAAGCCACAATTGCAATTTACAATTGTGGCTTTAATTATAATTGCCCTATTTTTTAACGTAATTAATATAATTTACTTTCGTCTCTAAAATCACTAGAAGTGTTGGTATACCAATCAGTATAACTGGTACCATCACTTTCAGCCCATGCCTGGAATTTCAAATATCCTTCTGTAATATCAATTCTCTCTATTGGGTATTTAAAATTAGCATCTGGAATATTAATTGCCCATGGAGCACTAAAATCATTGGTGACATAATACATACCTTGAGAAGGATCAGATGCATCATCCCCTAATCCAAAAAGTGTAGTGTTTGCTAGATCTGTATTCTTATGATCTTGTAAATGTATTTCTACAGAACGATTACCATCTCTTATTATAAAAGGATTAAAAGGAACACTTCCTAGTGCATCCGGATCAACAGGGCTATTAAATGCTATTTCAAAACTTGTAGTGGATGGAGAAATATAACCTGCCGATTGTATTGTATTAATGAAGTCAGGATAATCACCTGAAGGAAATAAATTATATGCATCATAGAAAGCAATGAATACAGCTTTTGATTGCCCTGATTCTAAATAACCATCACCACTTACAGAAGCAATATCTGAACGTCTAATTGATGTTGTTGGATTATCATAATTATATAATACAAAACCGAATCCGTTATGATAACTAGCTCCAGTCGCTTTAACAGTAAAACTAACTTCAAGAAAAGTTGCCAAACCGGCTGTATTTGTAATTAAATTATATGTATATGCAATAACTACATCATTAAAGTCGTAGTCACCTTTATTTGGCCAAAGGTCTTCATATACCAAAGTTCCTTCTGAAATATTATTGAATGTTTTATTAGGATCACATGGGTATTCATCAATTCCATCAGGAATTCCATCATTATCGCAATCCGGTTCTGCACCAGGACATTCTAGGAATCCCAAGTCTCTATTTCCTTCATCAAAGTTTTCATTTATCCTACTTAAGGCGTCGCTTAATTCACTTTCTTGTCCTGCATATCGGGCAGGGGAGCAATTGCCTAATATTAAGTTTGCCTCTGCTAATAGTTCAGTTACAGTCCATCCTTTATATGTTCCTTCTGTTATTACAAGATCTCTCAATGGTGTAGTTGTAGTAGCATAACCCGGAACACCATAATTATTGAACTCAACAGCTAAAGTTACAGCTATAAGCTGACCAGCAAATACACTAATTGATTCAAGATCATTACCTGAAGGATCTATATAAGATTGTGTTAATTGTACAGGCGTTCCTCCTACTGGTAAGAAGTCAACAATGGCTTGTGCTGAAGTAAATGATATTGTATGCAAACAGCCAATTGTTAATCCATCATCAAATACTTCTTCAAAATACTCGTAAATATCGCTTGCCGCATTATGCTCATTTGCATTTCCCCATGCTCCCATGGTAAGTGTTTTGTACGTTCCCGCTTCTGTAGTACACTCTTCTTCATTTGCATACTTCAAATTAATGGTTGTACTTTTGGTTAAATCATTGCTATATATGGCTTTGTCGTTATTAATACAAACTTTCAGTACATTACCTAAACCAGGTATTGAATTAATAATCGTTAATTCATTTAAATATGTAGGTACAGTTATTGTAGTTTCTAATTTACCAGAACCATCAAGTAGCCCTTTATATACACGTTCACCTGTCGTTGAATTAAAAACTGAAATAGCTTTGTTTTCTATATCAGTTAAAGCGTTTGTAATTGAAAATGTTAAATCAACTTCTTTGGTTGTATTGTAATCAAATGTTGAATTCTGTACTTGAGCACTTTCCTGAACAGAAGCATCTTTTTCACATGAATAGGTAATTACTAAAAAAAGTGTGATTAAAATCAAATAGTATTTTCTCATAGCTAATGTGTTTAAATGTTTTACTAGCCAACAAATTACGTAATAATTATAGTGTGTTGAATACTAAATGTGACTAGCATATTATTAATTTACATTAACCATAATGAATTAATGATAAAACTATCCTATCTAGCTCATATTAAAACTAGAATACGCATTGCTTTAGCATTTTACCAGTAAGGCTTTTTTGATGTTAAATCAATGTTTATAACAGAAAATTAATAGAATGATGGTTTTTTATCTCATAAATATTCACGTTTAAAAAGTAATATGAACGATTAGTGGAATAACATTTTAGCAACAAAAGAGTAAATATATATTTGTTATAGAAATTGAAAAGCAAATTTCTTATTTAATTAAAATAAAAATAGTTTAAGTGAACTTATTTCTAGTAATATCATTATAGGTTATTTTAGTTATAAGAGCGTATCTATTTTAATTTTTTCAAAACTTGCCAATATGTGGTTGAGGTGGCGAAGCATAGCAAAAAGATAAGGATTAACCAAAATTAATTAATTAAAGTTTATTGATTCTTTTGATGTACAAATAAAAACATAATATCAAAAATAGTGTAATAAGCTTATACAAGATTTGTCGAATCTTTTATAGTAAACTAGAATAGCATATACTGAGTATATTTTTTATAATAATTAAAAATAGTTTTTTTAATAAAAATTATTGTGCTTTAAGCCTTATATAATAATACTTGTTAAGTATCGTGATTATGCTTGTTCTATTTTTTCTATCAATATTAGATGCCTAATGAATAATGTAATCAGGTATATTTTATTTTGTAGTCATTAATAAGATTAAATTAAATTTATGTATTCAGATTTTCATAAAGAGTTAAAAAATAAAGACATTGAGATTTCTTTTAATGGAGGGAAACTTAAATATAGTGGACCTGCAGAAAATATAAATGAGGAGTTAATTAGTAAATTAAAAAAATACAAACAGAATCTTATCAAGGACTATTGGCCTAAGGACTGTTTTCATATTATGCCTATTAATACAGAAGGCAACAAAACGCCGCTTGTTTTGTTGCACATCGGAGATTTTACAGATGCTGCTAAAAGCATCGATAAAGATCGTCCAATTTATGGAATGTATCATATAGGATCGGAAGGAGAGACCATAAAATATAGAACGGTAGAAGATTTTGCAGATGAATATATCAGACAGCTACTGAAAATAATACCAGATGGTCCTTTATACCTCGGAGGTATGTCCATGGGAGGAATAATTGCGTACGAAATGGCAACTCGCCTTATCAAAATGGGCCGTGAGGTATCAATGTTAATAATTGGTGATGCTGCACTACCTAATTTTTTAGGAAACGAAAAATATAATTGGATTACAAAAGGTAAGGTATTTCAAGAAAAATTGAAATGGATTACCAAAATCAAGGTTATACATATAACCTATAACGTAATAAGGAGGGTTTATAATTATATTAAGTATTTCTGCTCAACTTTAAAAATAAAGCTATCCCCATCTGTATATTATAAAATGAATTTTTGGGAAAGGACACAATATCAGATTTTTAGATATGAAATAATAGCAAAAAAATATAAGCCTAAAACTTTATTTAAGAATAAGGTACTCCTTATAAAAGCTAAGGAAAATGAATTAACTTCACAATTTTTTGGATGGAAAAATGTATGTAAGGATATTTCATTATTTTCTTTTGATGGAGACCATATGGCAATGTTTTACAATAGCAAAATATCAAATCTAATAAAGATAAAGATTCAAGACTGGATAGCAAATAATGAAAAGCAGAAAGTCTTTTCTAATAATTAATATTTGCTTTTAATTACATCGATATATTACTTATATGATAAAACCATTAACTTCTTTTCGGTTTTTCTTTGCAATGATGGTATTTTCTCATCATTTGATGTTTGTTATAGACCAAAATAGCACGGATTTATTGAAATTTTATCATAAATTTCTACATGAAGGGTATTTAGGTGTTGGTTTCTTTTTTATTCTAAGTGGTTACATTCTATCGCACGCTTATTATAATATTTTTCAAAATAATAAATTTAATACAATTTCGTTTTATTTTAATAGACTCGCCCGAATCTATCCAACACACTTTCTTACCTTAATATTAGCTTTACCTTTTTCTTTTAAATTTTTTGAAATTTCCATATGGCAATGGTTATCTCGATTTTTTGAAAATTTGATACTAATACAAAGTTTTAACCCTAATTTGTCTCATTATTTTTCATTTAACGTGGTAGCCTGGAGTATTTCTGACGAAATGTTTTTTTATTTATTATTTCCATTTATACTGAAGTTTATTTTGAGCTTAAAAAAAATACAAACATATCTTGTCGTTGGGGGAATGAGTATAATAATATTAAGTTTAATGTATATTACAGATAATTCATATCATCATTATCTGTTTTATATAAACCCTATATTCAGACTAGCAGATTTTATTATTGGGATTATATTGTTTCGATTATTTTCAAAAATGGAAATTACGTCTATAAAAAAAGCCACACACTTGGAACTCTTATCTGTAATAATATTGACTTTATTTTACAGCATTTCAAATTTTATTCCGCAAGTTTTAAGACTTTCTATTTTTTATTGGCTTCCAATTTCTTTTATGATTGTGATATTTTCAAAAAGCTATGGAAGATTGTCCCACTTTTTATCAAAAAATATATTTTTTGTTCTTGGTGAAATTAGTTTTGGCTTTTACTTGTACCACTTGCTGGTTATAAAATACATAGGCCATATAAATAACAAATTTCACATTATAAATAATGATATTGTATTAATTATGATTGTATTGTCAATTTCTTTTCTAATTAGTTATTTATCATATCATTTGTTCGAAAAAAGAGCTAAAGAATGGGTGAGAAATGTTGTTGCATCAAAAATTATTAAAGCTAAATTTAAATTAAAACCTATAATTTTAAAGAAATAATTTTCACACTATTTTTTTAAGTTTTATTTAGTAAATAAATTATCACTCTATTCTAGATATATCAATTGGCTTTCATTAATGACCAATTATACTATTTAATAATTTAGTACAGGAAAAATGTAGGTTCCATTACTAAAAATTATAACTATTTTTTTAATGTAGTTAAATGTCCTGTTTAACTAACAAGAGGTGGTAACTAATCAAAACAATTCAAAAATAATTTGCAATATTAAAACTTTTGATAATTTTCATGGTTTGTAACAATACGTTTTGTTCTGGTTTATTAATAAAATAGCTATCAACTAATGAAGAATGTAAATAGTCCTCAGTTTGATATATATCATAGAATCAATAATACTTCTGTTCCATATCAAGATAATATGTGTTTACATGAGATGCTTGAATATCAAACTAAACTTCGGCCAGATAAAAAAGCAATATGTTATAAAGAACAATTTTTAACATACTCTAAATTAGATCTCTTTGCAAATGCCATCGCTAATGTACTATTGTCAAAAAATATTGCAATTGAAGATTATGTTATTGTATATCTGGACAGAAGACTGGAACTCATTCCATCCATATTTGGGATATTAAAATCAGGAGGTGTATATGTTCCGGTAACATCATCAACTCCAAAGAATAGAATACTGAGTATTGTTGAAGATACACAGGCTAAAGTAATTATTACAAGCACTTCTCTTGTAGATAATCTTCCAATTTGTGAATGTAAAGTGATTTTAGTTGATGATATATTTAAAAACTTAGACACACTGGATCAATCTCAACCAAAAATAAAAGTTAACTCTAAAAATTTAGCTTATGCCATTTTTACTTCTGGTACAAGTGGTAAACCTAAAGGAGTTCTAATAGAACACCATTCTGTTTTTAATAGGATTGGATGGATGCAGAAAAAATACCCAATTGATTCTGATGACGTATTAATTCAGAAAACACCAATTTCTTTTGATGTATCAATATGGGAACTGTTTTGGTGGACTTTTACTGGAGCTAGATTGATTCTACTTGAAAATGAATATGAAAAAGATCCTTTAAAACTTATAGAATGCATAAACAAAGAGAAAGTTAGTGTTGTTCATTTTGTACCTTCAATGTTAAATACATTTTTGATGTATTTAAATAATTCTAACTCAAATCAGATTTCAAAATTTAAATTTGTGAAATGGCTGTTCTGTAGTGGAGAGGAGCTCTATTCAAGATCAGTTTCTGATTTCTACAAAGTATGTAATCAGTACAATTTTAACACTACTGTTATTAACTTATACGGACCAACAGAAGCTACTATTGATGTAACTTATCATACTTGTTCTCGCGATTTTGATGCTCCTATTCCTATCGGAAAACCAATTGATAACACAGAAATATTTATTGTTAATAGTAATAATGAGATTCTTCCTTCTAATATTGAAGGTGAATTAGTTATTTGTGGTGTTAACGTATCACGTGGATACTTAAACAGACCAGAAATAACAAAAGAAAGATTTATATCTTTTAAAAAACTCGATGGTGAGACTGTAATGGCTTACAAGACAGGGGATTATGCTTTAATTGATTCAGGCGGAGAGATTATATTCAAAGGAAGAATTGATGGGCAAATAAAATTAAGAGGAAATAGAATTGAATTAGCAGACATTGAGAGTGTGTTAATTAAATTTAAAGGTATTGGTGAATGTGCATGTGTATTAAAAGACAAAGATAAAGAAAGTGCACATATCATTGCGTTTATTAAAACAAATGAAATTATTGACAACAATGAACTAAATAACTTTTTAAGTCATTCATTACCTTCATATATGATTCCTTCAAAGTATGTTGCAATTGAACATTTTCCATTGTCTGCAAATGGAAAGTTAGACAGAAATAAACTCTTAATTGATAATACCCAAATTCAAAATAAGGAAGTTGAATTAATATCAGCATCTAATTATGAAAGAGTTTTGCAAAAAATATGGGGGCAATTATTCTCAAAACCCAAAATCAGTCCTGTAATAAATTTCTTTGAATTAGGGGGGAATTCTCTTCTTTTAGTACAAACTTCATTATTAATCCGTAAAGAGTTAGATATTGATATTGATGTAATTACTCTAATGCAGTACCCAACTATAAGGTTATTAGCTGAGCATATGTTATCAATACAATAAATATCAAAAATTCTTAACGCCAAACTAAAGCAAAATTTACTATTATATTATTGTAGTTTGTAAACGCCATCTATTGAATACTATACTGGAAATATAAATAATGATGTATGAATAAAATGCGGTTTTCTGATCCAGTTATAACACAGTTTAATATAAATATAACAGGTTCTTTCACAATAGAGCCTATAGAAAAAAGCCTAAAATTTTGGTTCGAGAAAATAGACTTACCTTCAGTGCTTAATTTCGTAGGTTTTAATCAAATTTTTCAACAACTCTTAAATCCTGCCAGTGAATTTAATACAACTAAAAATGGGTTAAATGTAATATTAATAAGGCTAGAAGATTTATTAAGTTCAGGAACAAATCTCGAACTACGAGTTGGCTTATTCAAAGAATTTTTAGAAGCAATCTTAAACCATATAAAAAACGAAAAATTACTTGTTGTATTTTGTCCACCTTCTCTCGTATTAAAAACTAACATCAATACAAATAAAGAATATTTAGGGTATGAAGATGAATTGGAGAATTTTTCTAATTCATTTTCTAATTTATTAGTTATAAAAAGTTTAGATTTTGTAGAAAAGTATAAGTTACATGATTATTATGAGCCTCTTGGAGAAACAATTGGCAATATTCCATATAACGAAAATTTTTTCTATGTTGCTTCTACTTTAATCGCTAGAAAAATTCATGCTATATATGCTACACCCTTTAAGGCTATAGTGGTAGATTGTGATAATACGCTTTGGAAGGGTGTAGTAGGAGAAGATGGTGCAAATAACGTAGAAATTAATGGCGCAGAAAAGGAACTTCAGAAATTTCTTTTAAAGCAGTATGAATTAGGAGTTTTAATATGTCTGTGCAGTAAAAATGTGGAAGAAGATGTTTGGGATGTATTTGAATCAAATAAAAATATGATTCTAAGAAAAGAACATATTGCTTTTTATAGAATAAACTGGCTTCCAAAATCAAAAAACATAATTGATTTATGCAAAGAAATTAATATTGGACTGGATACTTTTGTTTTTATCGATGACAATCCCATTGAGTGCAATGAGGTTAGAATAAATGTACCATCCGTATTAACAATACAAAAAAGACTAGATACTGATGAGATTAATTATATAATTAATTCCTGGATTTTCGACAAACAAAATCATACGCAAGAAGACAGCAAAAGAACAGAAATGTATCAAATTGATGCAGAAAGAAGACGTCTTGGTTCTAGTGTGAATTCTTATTCTGAGTTTATCAAAAGCTTGAACATCAATATAACAACACAGCCTGCCACCATTAATGAAGTCAGTAGAATATCACAATTAAGTTATCGTACTAACCAATTTAATACAACAAATATCAAACTAAGTGAAGAGGATGTGAAAATAAAGATTCAGGAAGCCTTTAAACTTGTTTTATATACAAAACTTAATGATAAATTTGGTGATTATGGAATTGTTAGTGCACTAATTGCTACTGTTAAGAAGAAACAAATAATTATTGATAACTTCTTGTTAAGTTGCAGAGCATTAGGTAAAGGAGTTGAGCATTCTATCATTTCTTATATAGGAAAAACCGCTATAAAGTTAGGTGTTGAAACCATTGGAATAAGATTTATCAAATCTCCCAAAAACGTTGTTGTTGAAAAGTTTTTAACTGATAATTTCAGCAGTTATATGCAAAGAAATGAAACTGAAACTATATTTGAAATTCCTGTTAACGTGGCTTCGTATTTTACTTTTGATCCGGATAATCATAGCATTCATTATAGTACAAAGTCTGAAAAAACTAATATAAATTCAATAACATCGGATATTTTATCCAGAAATGCATTTTACTATGATATAATCCACAACTTCTCTGATTTACAATTGATAAGTAATCGAATCAGTTCAAAAAAAATAACACCTAGGTTACCTGCTTATTGCTCAAAAACAGAAGCAACCTTATTAAAGATTTGGCAAGAAGAATTACAAAATCCAAACATTAATATAGACGATAATTTTTTTGACGTTGGAGGTAAATCAATCACTATACCATCCATTATTATACAGTGCATTAAACAATTAAATGTAAATATTAAGATTGTCGATCTTTTTCGTTACCCAACAGTAAGTACTCTTGCAAATACGCTTGATAATCTTCACAAGAAAAAAGAAAATGATTCAGTATCAGAGGAAAGCCTAATTAATTTCCGTAAACAAAGAGAACGTTTTAAAAAGTTCAAATAGAATTAGATTTTGGTGTATGAATAGAATGATGATAGATGAAGATTTGCAAGATAGTATAGCAATCATTGGCCTTTCCGGAAGATTTCCAGGAGCTCGAAATATTGATGAATATTGGAAAATCATTTCACAAGGAGTAGAAACAATCTCAAGATATTCTCGCGAAGAACTTGAGGCAAAAGGCGTTAGTTCTGAATTGCTGGACAATCCAAACTATGTATATGCTAATGGAGTTATTGATGGAGCTGATGAATTTGACTCAAGTTTCTTTGGTTTCACGCCCAAAGAAGCTGATTATATGGACCCACAGCAAAGAGTCTTTTTAGAAACTTGTTATAAGGCTATGGAAAATGCAGGATATGCCTCGGATGAATTAGGTACTTCTGTTGGTGTGTTTGGCGGTAGTGGCCCCAATAATTATCTGCTTAAAAATTTAATAAAAAAACCTTCTGAACTAAAGAGCTTAGGAGAGTTACAAACAATTACAAATAACAGCAAGGATTATCTAACAACATATGTTTCCTATAAATTAAATTTAAACGGCCCCAGTCTTGATATTCAAACTGCGTGTTCTACATCTTTGGTCTCGGTTCATATGGCGTGTCTAAACTTACTTACTTATCAATGTGACATGGCTTTAGCTGGTGGTGTATTTATACAGGTTCCCAGAGGAAAAGGTTATATGTACAATCCAGGAGAAATATTCTCGAAACAAGGATGTTGTCGCCCTTTTGATAAAGATTCTGATGGTATGCTATTTGGAGAAGGGGCAGGGGTTGTTGTATTAAAAAGATATGAAGATGCAGTAAAAGATAATGATACAATATGGGCTGTAATACGTGGCTCAGCAATTAATAATGACGGTTCTAATAAAGTCGGTTTTTTAGCGCCTAGTGTTGATGGTCAATCAATTGCCATTAGGCGAGCCCATACATTTGCCGGAATTTCCCCTGAAGATATATCATTTATTGAAACCCATGGAACGGGTACTAAAATTGGGGATCCTATAGAAATAGAGGCACTTACTAATGTGTTTAGAAAATCCACCGATAGAAAAAACTTTTGTGCAATAGGCTCGGTTAAAGCCAACATTGGGCACTTAGATGCAGGAGCAGGTATTGCAGGATTAATAAAAACCGTTCTTGCTCTAAAATATAAACAGTTACCTCCAAGTGTTAATTACAATTCTCCTAATCCAGAATTAAATCTGGATGCAAGTCCTTTCTATGTCAATACAACCTTGAAAAACTGGGATAGTGAACATAAACCGAGAATTGCAGGTGTAAGTTCTTTTGGTGTTGGAGGAACAAATGCGCATTGCATTGTACAGGAGGCTCCAGAGACAACATCTGAACCATCAAATAAAAAATATCACTTACTCTGTTTGTCTGCAAAAAACAAAACATCTTTGGATATACAAAAAACAGACCTTCAGAAGTATATGGATAGTTTTCAAGGGGAATTAGCTGATGTATCCTATACACTTCTTCACGGCAGAAAGAGATATAAACACAGAGCAGCTATACTCGTAAAAGATATTAAAGATGCACAGGAGCGTTTCTTTGAGTGTCCAACTGGTTTTGAATCTAATAAAAATGCAGAAATTGCCTTTTTATTAACTGGACAAGGAAGTCAATATATAGGTATGGCTGCAGAATTATATCAGCATTTTAGTCTTTTTAAGAAGATCGTTGATGATTCTCATGAATATCTCATTAAATATCAGACAGATTTAAAAAAGATTCTTTTTGATCCAGATGGAAATATTAATGATACAGGATTTGCACAGCCAGCTATTTTTGTAGTACAATACGCCCTTTACAAATTACTTGAAGATTTCAATATTAAACCATCAATTCTTATTGGTCATAGTATTGGTGAAATTACAGCAGCGTGTATTTCTGGTCTTTTTACATATGAAGACGCCTTAAAATTAGTATCTGTAAGAGGTAAACTCATGCAGTCACAGGAACCAGGAAGTATGTTAAGCATTCAGCTTGCTGCATCTGAAGTCCGAAAGATTTTATCAGAAAATCTTGATATTGCCTTAATCAATGCTCCAAATTTTTGTGTTGTTTCAGGAAAGACCAGTCACATTGACGAGTTTAATAGTTTTTTAAAGGAAAACTACCCAAATATTGGGACTGTGAAATTAAATACTTCGCATGCGTTTCACTCCAGAATGATGGATCCTGTGCTGGATAAATTTAAAAATGAGTTATCTAATATTAAATTTGGGAATATTCAAATACCCTTTATTTCAAATACCACTGGTACTTGGGCTCATCAAGAAATAGTCTCTAATATTAGTTACTGGGCTAATCATATACGATCTACAGTTAATTTTGTGGATGGGATAAGTGAGGTGATTGATAACAAAAATGTAATATTTCTGGAAGTTGGTCCAAGTACTTCATTAACAACTTTACTTACGCAATTTGATACAGATGCAAAAAAGAATATATCTATTCCAACCATCAGGCATCCCAAACATATAGTATCAGATGTAAATTTCTTTTTAGATGCTGTTGCTAAAGTCTGGATAGTTGGCGTAGAAAATTGTTTTACTAACGTTTATAAAGGTGAAGTTAGATCAAGATTACCTTTACCAACTTATCCATTCGAAAAAAGAAAGCATTGGATTGAACCTGTGGATGCATTTGACTTCAACGTCAAAAATGATATCTCACCTAAAATTTGCATTAGTGAAGATTTCATCTCAAAGAAACATACAACAAACAATGATTTTTTAGATACAAATACGCAATCTCTTACCTTAATACAAAATAGCATTTTACAATTATGGATTGAATTATTAGGAATTGAGGAGATTGATATCACTGACAATTTTTTTGATTTAGGGGGTCATTCCCTTATAGCTTCTCAGGTTATAAATCGTATAAATGATCTGTTTAAAACAGATTTGCCTTTGGGTTCTCTGTTTGATTATCCTACGGTAAAAGATTTAAGCACAGTCATTGAAAATAGTGAAGAGAATACGCATGAATCCATATCATTTGATAAGATAGAAGGAGATATTAACTTACCTGTTTCTAAAGATCAGGTTAGACTTTGGATTCTTCATCAATTTGACAAAAACCCAGCCTATAACATACCTTTTACATATAACTTAAAAGGCGATATTAATATTGATATATTAACGAAGAGCCTTAATGAAGTATTTAACAGGCATGCAATATTACGAGGTAAAGTTGAAACTTTAGGAATAGAACCTGTATTAACTTTAAATCCCAAAGATCAATTTCTCATTCAAAATATTGATTTTACTGACGTTGAAGAGAATAATCTGACACAGACGATTAA
Organism: uncultured Saccharicrinis sp.; assembly: GCA_963666825.2. Lineage (GTDB taxonomy): Bacteria > Bacteroidota > Bacteroidia > Bacteroidales > Marinilabiliaceae > Saccharicrinis. Next base: position 6,210,036 of record OY763044.2, read on the forward strand.
TAGCTTTTTAAAAGATGAAATCAGAACGGTCTTTAATATTGGCAACGACAATTTATATCGTGCCTATTTAATCAAACTTTCCAATCAGGAAAGCATCTTTCATATTACTATTCATCATATTGTTTTTGATGGGTGGTCTTGGGGGATATTTGTAAAAGAACTAAACCAAATCTACACACAAATATCAGAAGGTAAAACCCCATCTCTACTTCCACCGGAATATCAATACTATGAATTTGCCAATTGGCAGAAAAAATATTTATTGGATAAAAACTTTGAAAAAGCTGTTTCTTACTGGAAAGATAAACTTAAAGATCATCCGGAAAAAATTAATTTCCCATTTGATTTTGAAAGACAGGACAGGCAGAATGGCTTTGGCGAAAGAGCGTTTTTTACTATTACAAAAGAGTTATCTAATAGCTTAAAATTTTTAAGTAAAAAAAATAGTACTACTGAATTTACAACCTACTTATCAGCATTCTCGGTATTGTTAAATCACTATTGCGGTGAAAGTGATATTTGTATTGGAACTCCAATTGCAAACAGACCAAATTCTATACTGGAAAAAATTATTGGCTTTTTTGTGAACACCATTGTGCTTAGAATGCATATTGATAATAAACTAACCTTTACTGATTACCTGAATCACTCAAAAAAAACAGTTTTGGAGGCACTTGAACATCAGGATTTGCCTTTTGAAAAATTGGTGGAAGTATTACAACCCAAAAGACAGATAAATATAAATCCTATATACCAGGTACTATTTGCCTGGCAGAATACACCTCGTCCCCCCATTGCACTGCCAAACATAGAAGCAGCAAGATATTCCGTCCCAGAAGGAGTTTCTCCTCTTGATATGACTGTTTATATGTGGGAGGAAAATGGAATAATTGAAGGTGAAATAGAATATAACAATGGCCTATTATCCCGAAAAACAATAAAAAGGATAATAGATAATTTTGTAAATCTTTTAGAAAATATTTGCCGTGCTCCGGACACAAGGTTAATTGATTTTAATTGTATCACGGAGACTGAATATGAAGATAAATGTATCTAATAAAAAAATGTTCATCTTCTAAAAAACGATAGCAAATATCCCGATTTATCAGGATTTAACATAATTAAAAACTGAAAATGAAAGAATTAGTAGCTTCTAAAATTCAAGAACAATTTTGGATTTTAAATAATATGTATCCGGATAGTGGTACTTATAACCTTTTTTCTGTTTTTGAATTAAAAGGGAATTTAAGCATTCCTGTTCTGCAAAAAGCAATAGAGGTTGTTGTTAATAGACATGAGGCTTTAAGAAGTGCTTTTCAATTTCCAAATAAAATACTTTACACATATATACATGAATCAGTAAATTTTGATATTACAGAATACCACATCAATGCGAATTACACAACGGGTGAAATCCATCCAATTATAGAGAAAGAGGTTAATGCACCGTTCGATTTGACAAAAGCCCCTCTCTTTCGATGCTGCATTTTTCATTTTGAAAATCAGGTTTCAGTATTAACTTTTACATTTCACCATATTATTATTGATGTTCGTTCAGAAGGTGTATTTTCTAAGGAATTAAGGATTGCCTACAACGCATTAATAAACTCAAAAACTCCAATATTTGATAATATTCCAGCTCAATATTCCAGCTATATTAAAGAAATTAATCAATGGTATAAAACGAAAGCGTATGATGAAACATTAAATAGTTTTTTTGAAGACTACCCCAATGTGAATCAAAAGATCACATTACCGTCAGATATAAGCAGTAAGAATTCCACGGATGAAAAAAATACCGGTCTATTTTTTGAGCTGGATTCTGATCTTACATGCAGAATAGCTGAATTTGCAGAGAAATGTAATACTAATGCTTTTCGCATATTACTTTCTGCGTATTCAATTTTTTTACAAAGATTAAGCAATCAGGAAAGTATAACTATAGGATTGCCTCTAACAAACAGAACCAGAGAAACAAACAAGTTCACATTTGGATGTTTTATTAATTCACTGCCTTTAACTATTAGCTTTAACAAAGATTTATCATTTACTGATATTCTTAATCAGGTTAAAGATAAATTAAAAACAAATTTAGAAAGACAAGAAATTCCTTTTACAGAACTGGTTAAGAAACATAAACAACGAATCACATCTGACAAGAATCCTTATTACCAAACAGGTTTTGCCTTTAAACCACCAATGCAAATTTCATTAGATGGTATTGAAGCAAAACCTTTGAAAGTTATAAGGCAAGGTGCTGTAGCTGATTTGTTTTTTACGTTTTGGACAGAGGGAAATCATACTGTTGGTTATGCAGAATATTTAACAGCACTTTTTTCGAAAGAAAGAATACAAAACTGGATTGAAAATTTTAAATCATTAATTACAAATATCCTTCAACATCCGGATAAGAAGACTTCAGAACTGGATATTTTGTCATCTGAGGATGTTAAATACTGGCAAACATTAAATAATACAGACCATGAGTATGAAAAATCAAAATGTCTTCATCAGAAATTTGAAGAACAGGTCATTCTTACTCCTGATTCAACAGCTCTTTTATGGGGTGATGAAACAATCACTTACGCAAAGCTGAATGAACAAGCAAATCGGTTATCTCACTTATTAATAGAAAAAGGAGTTAAAACTGGTGAAGTAGTTGCTTTTAGTTTGGAACGAAGTGCAGAACTTATTGTGTCCATACTTGCGATTCACAAAGTAGGTGCATGTTATTTACCATTTGATACTAATGCACCAAAAGACAGACTTGAATCCATTATTGAAGATGCCAAACCTAAACTTATTATTACAAAGATTGACGCAGATAAAAATCTTCCTTCTTATGGAACGGAAAAACTTTATATAGATAACTTATTAAACATAGATATACACGAAAACACAACAAATCCGGATCTTAATATCTGTTCAGATGAATTAGCTTATATCCTCTACACCTCAGGTTCTACTGGCAAGCCAAAAGGCGTAATGATAAAACATCATTCTGTAATGAACAAAATGGGCTGGATGCAATACAAATATAAAACAGAAGCCACAGATACTCTTGTTTTAAAAACACCCGTAACTTTTGATGTATCTGTTTGGGAACTGTTCTGGTGGTTCTTTAATGGTGCAAAACTACTATTGCTCCCACCAAAAGGAGAAAAAGAGCCTGAAACTATTATTGCAGAAGTAAGGGAGAAAAAAGCTTCCGTAATCATATTTGTTCCATCAATGTTTACTTCTTTTGTGAAGTACCTTGAGATAATGGAGCAAGCGAACGAATTATCCAGTATAAAACTTATAATTCAAATAGGAGAAGCGCTTAATCCCCAAATCGTAACTGATTTCAATAAGTTACGCACTAAAGATTTTAATCCTTTAATGCTCAATACATATGGTCCAACTGAAGCCACTGTTGCAGTCTCTGCTTATGATTGTCCTGAATACGAATCTATAAATAAAATTTTCATCGGCAAACCCATATTTAACACCCAATTGTATGTGGTAAATTCAGCACTCAAAATTCAACCTGTTGGTGTTCCGGGTGAGCTAATGATAACCGGAGAAAATCTTTCACCCGGTTATTTAAACAGACCCGAATTAAATGCGGATCGTTTTACAGACATTATTGATATAAATGGAAATATACAAAGAGCCTATAAAACAGGAGATTTATCTCTACTAGATAAATGTGGGCAATTAGATTTTATAGGGAGAATGGATAATCAGGTAAAAATACGAGGTTATAGAATAGAACTTGGAGAAATTGAATCAAGAATAGCTGAATTTCCGCAGATAAATAATTGTGCAGTATTAGTTAAAGACGCAAACGGATCAAACCCACAACTGATTGGTTATGTTACAGCTTCAAAAAACCAAAACGAATTAATACCTGAACTCAGAGAATTTTTAGCAGATAAGTTACCTGACTATATGATTCCTGTCCATTTTATTCTTTTAGATGAAATGCCTTTGACCACAAGTGGAAAAATTGATCGCAAAAAACTACCACAAAACATATCATATCAGAAAAATACAGAGTCCTTTTCTCATACTAACATTCAGGATATTCTAATAAATATATACAAAGATATATTAGAGTTAGATAATCTGGATATAAACTCCAATTTCTTTGATTTAGGAGGAACTTCACTTCTTGCTCCTTTGGTTGTCATTCGTTTAAAAAAGGACTTTAACATTGATATTAAGACTTTAAATATTTTTGAGTATCCTACAATTGAAGCGTTATCAAAATTTATCACAGACAAAAAATTAGACAAAAAATTAAAGATATCTTCAATAGCAACTGGAAAATCTCAAATCCATGATTCAAGCCGTGACATTGCCATAATTGGTATGTCAGGATGTTTTCCTGGAGCCGACAATTTAGATGAATTTTGGAAAAATATTGTAAATGGAGAAATAACTGTTAAACGATTTACCCGTGAAGAGTTAGCTAAAAAAGGAGTTGCTAAAGAATTACTAAACAATCCGAATTACGTTTATGCCAATGGTATTATTGACCGTGGTGAAATGTTTGATTCATCATTTTTTTCAGTAACTCCGAAGGAAGCGGACTTTATGGATCCTCAGCATCGCTTATTTTTGGAAGTGTGTTACGAAGCGTTGGAACAAGGGGGCTATATTACAGGAAAAGATCCTCTTAATGTTGGCGTTTTTGCGGGTACCGGCATGAGTAATTATCTTTTTAAATCTCTTTTGCAACATCCTGAGGCATTAAAAAACATCGGTGAGTTTCAAACGATGATTAATAATGACAAGGACTTTCTGACTACAAGAGTATCCTATAAATTAAATTTAACAGGTCCCAGCTATGATATTCAAACTGCATGTTCAACATCGCTTGTTGCTTTACACACGGCTTGTCAAAACCTTATAAACAAAGAGTGCGATATGGCGCTTGCCGGAGGCGTATATATTCACACGCCAAGAGGGCATGGATATATGTATAATCCAGGCGGAATCCTATCTCCGACTGGTTATTGCCGGCCTTTCGACAAAAATGCAAATGGTACTATCCTGGGTGAAGGAGCTGGAGTTGTGCTTTTAAAACGTCTTGACGATGCTATAAATGATAACGATAATATTCTAGCTATTGTAAAAGCTACAGCAATCAATAATGATGGAGCCAATAAAGTAGGTTATATGGCTCCAAGTGTAGAAGGTCAGTCATCTGTGATAAATAAGGCACTGGAGTTAGCAGATATTCCTTCTGATAGTATTTCGTTTATAGAAACGCACGGAACAGGAACAAAACTTGGGGACCCTATTGAGATTAGCTCATTGAAAAGGGTGTTCCGATCAACAGAAAAACATATTGCTTTAGGGGCCGTAAAAGCAAACATTGGGCACTTAGATGCAGCAGCAGGTATTACTGGTGTTATTAAAACGGTTTTGGCCTTAAGGAATAAAACAATTCCTCCTTTGGGACATTTCTCTGAATACAACCCTGATTTGGAAATTGAAGATAGTCCTTTTTATGTTCCTTTGGAACCATTAGATTGGCAAAGCAATAAATATCCACTTAGAGCCGGTATTAGTTCTTTTGGTATTGGTGGAACGAATGCACATTGCATCCTTGAAGAATATACACAAAATGAACCGGAGGAAAATATAGAATCCATACAATTACTGCCGGTCTCTAATAACGACTTTAATTGCCTTGAAAAACAATCAAAGAAAATATTAGATTTTATAGATATAAATAACGTCAATATTGCTAATGCTTCATTTACATTACAAAATTGTCGTAATAGTTTTTCTTATCGTCAATTACACTTCAGAAAGTATAAAGCAGAAAACGAATTCAACTCGGTAACAGGAACGCAGATTTTTAAAAATCCTGCAGTTGCATTTATGTTTACAGGTCAGGGAAGTCAGTATGTCAATATGGGGAAAGACTTGTATGATGAGTTCCCTGTTTTCAATTCGGTATTGAATGAAGCGAATAAAATTTTAGTTCCGGAATTTAATATTAATGTTATTGATTTACTCTTTAACAATAGTAACAATGGCCAAATAAATGAAACTATTTATACTCAACCTTTAATTGTTACTGTTCAATATGCACTTGTGAAATTACTTGAGTCATTTGGGATAAAACCTGACATTCTTATTGGCCATAGTATTGGGGAACTAACAGCTGCTTGCATTGCAGGTGTATTTAGTTTTGAGGATATATTGCGAATGGCTGCTTACAGAGGGGCATTAATGTTTGAGCAGGAAAGAGGTAGCATGTTGTCTGTGAATCTATCTTGCGAAGAGCTAACTAAACATTTAACAGAGGACGTTGAAATTTCATTGATTAATGCACCCAACTATTGTGTTGTTTCTGGATCAGATACAAATATTCATTTGTTTAAACAACATCTTAGCCTGCAACTACCCAACGTAAGAACTTCTATTTTAGAAACATCCCATGCTTTTCACTCTAAATCAATGGATCCGGCCGTCGAGCCATTTAAAGAATTTGTTTCCGGCATTACACATCATCCGATTCAAATACCGTTTATTTCTAATAGTAACGGAAAAATGATTACCGATGAGCAAGCAGGCTCACCTGAATATTGGTCAAACCACATAAGAAATACGGTTGATTTTAATTCCGGAGCTGAAACCTTGCTTCATGCAGATTCTATATGTATGGAAATAGGCCCCGGAAATATGTTGACAGCTTTACTTAAATTACAAAATACAACGAAAGCGTATAAAGCTATACCAACAATGCGCTCTCCGCATAAAAATGAATCCGATGTTCAGACCTTCCTGACAGCCATTGGACAATATTGGGTTTGCGGGGGAAACATAAACTGGGAAGCATTACATCATACTAATGCTAGAAAAGTGTCATTGCCTACCTACGTATTCAACAGAAAACGCCATTGGGTTGACACGAAAAAATATTTCAGTTTTGATATACAACAAGCGAACACTATTGAAGAAGAATTATTTCAATCAGAGAAAGATGAGGTAATAGAAAATATAAACAACAGAAGTAATTTCAATCAAGAATTTCTTCCTCCGAATAACGAGCTGCAATCCAAATTAATTAGTATTTGGGAAGATTTATCGGGTATTAAAAACATAGGAATAATAGATAATTTCTTCGATCTGGGAGGACATTCTCTTTTAGCCTCACAGATTATTAACAAAATTAATGAACTTTATAAAACAGATTTACCATTAGGATTGATATTTGAAAATCCAACAATAAAGGATTTAAGCAGTGTTATTGAAAAGGACGAAAACAAAAATCATAAATTAATAACTTTTGAAAATATATCTGGTGATAAAAATTTACCGGTATCACAGGATCAGGTCAGACTCTGGGTTCTTCATCAATTTGATAAGAATCCTGCCTATAACATTCCTTTTACCTATAGTTTTAAAGGTAATTTTGATATTGATATATTGAAGAAAAGCCTTAATGAATTGGTTAACAGGCATGCTATATTAAGAGGAAACGTTAAAGGTTCTAGTTCACAACCCTCGTTAACTTTAAATCCTAAAGATCAGTTTTTCATTAAAAACATAAACTTTTCTATGATTGATGGTTTTGATCGTACTCAAAAAATAAATGAATTTTTAAAAGACGAAATCAGAACTGTTTTTGATATTGCTAATGATAATTTATATAGGGCCTATTTAATTAAAATTACAGATCAGGAAAGCATCTTTCATATCACTATTCATCATATTATTTTCGATGGTTGGTCCTGGGGTATCTTTGTAAAGGAATTAAATCAAATTTATACAGCATTATTTGATGGAAAAACACATTCTCTGCCAACCCCGCAATATCAATACTATGAATATGCAAATTGGCAACAAAAATACTTGTTGGAGAAAAATTTTGAGAAATCTGTTTCTTACTGGAAAAACAAACTTAAAGATCATCCGGAGAAAATAAATTTCCCCTATGATTTTGAGAGACAAAAAAATCAAAGAGGTTTAGGAGGCAGAGAGCATTTTTTTATTCCTGAAAACCTTACAAAACGAATAAAATCATTTAGTAAAGAAAAGAATGTTACAGAATTTACGACCTATTTGTCTGCATTCTCAATATTGTTGAATCGTTATTCTGGTGATAATGATTTATGTATTGGAACACCTACGGCAAACAGAGTGAATTCAACACTTGAAAAGATTATTGGATTTTTTGTTAATACAGTTGTACTCAGATTAAACATTGATGAAAAACAGACCTTTAATGACTATCTGGAACAATCGAAAAAGACAGTTTTAGATGCGCTTGAACATCAGGATCTGCCTTTTGAGAAACTTGTGGAAGAATTACAACCTAAAAGACAGTTAAATATTAATCCTGTATACCAGATTTTATTTGCCTGGCTTAATACACCACAGGAGCCGATATCATTACCTCGTGTTGAAACAAAAAGATATTTTACTCCGGATGGAGTTTCTCCTTTGGATATTACAGTATATATGTGGGAAGAAAATGGCATTATTGAAGGGGAAATAGAGTACAACATTGATTTATTAACCAGAACAACAATTAAAAGTATAAAAGAAAATTTCGTAAAACTTTTAGAAAGCATTTGTAATTCTCCAGATTCATATTTGTCGGATCTTGATTGTATCAGTGAAATTGAAGTGGAGAATTTGAACCAATTTAACAATACAAAATTTCAGACTTCAGAAAAATCACTTCCAGAATTATTCCGCGAACAGGTATATAAAACTTCCGAACAAATTTCAATTATTTGTGGTAACGAAAACATCACTTATAACGCACTTGATATTCTCTCAAATAAAATAGCGAATTTACTTAGAGCCAAAGGTATTAAAGAAAAGGATATTGTAGCCATTAGTTTTTCCAGATCCATTCCTATGATTGCTAACACTCTTGCAATTCTCAAGTGTGGAGCTGCGTATCTTCCAATAGATCCCAGTCTTCCTTCTAAAAGAATAAAATATATGATGGAAGATTCTGTTACAAAACTACTAATAACAGAAAGTAAATATAAAAAACTGTTCGAACAAATTGAAAGTGAGTTATTTATTTATTACGATATGGTTTTATCAGAAATAGAAACTCAACCTGAAAAATATATTCCTTGCAATATTTCCGGTGAAGATCTTGCTTATTTAATATATACTTCTGGCTCAACAGGTAAACCAAAGGGTGTGAAAATACCTCATCGAGCTGTTGTTAATTTTTTAGAAAGCATGTCTGTTAGTCCTGGATTGGATCAAGAAGATACACTGTTAGCTTTAACAACTCAGTCTTTTGATATTTCTGTCCTTGAATTATTTTTACCTCTGATCAAGGGTGCTAAAATTATATTGGCACAGGATCAAGAAACAAAAAATGGACAAAGACTTATTGAACTGATTGAAAAATATGATGTTTCCATTATGCAGGCAACTCCCATGACTTGGAACATCCTTTTACATAATAATTGGCAAGGAAAACAAAATTTTAAAGCCTTATGTGGAGGAGAAGCGATTCCGCCTAAGCTTATAGAATCATTATTACCTAAAGTAAGTGAATTATGGAACATGTATGGGCCTACAGAAACAACTGTTTGGTCTACGTGTAGTAAAATTATTTCTGCGGAAACACCTGTTTTAGTAGGTAATCCAATCCAAAATACATCTATTTATATTCTATCAGAGAAAAATATAAAGTTGCCAATTGGGGCAATAGGTGAGGTTGCTATAGGAGGTCAAGGTGTTGCTCTTGGCTATCATAAAAATGAGAGTTTAACTTCAGAAAGATTTATATTAGATAATACAAATACGAAAATATACAAAACCGGAGATTTAGGAAGAATTAAATCTAATGGTCAACTTGAAATAATAGGTAGGATCGATAATCAGATAAAACTTAGAGGACTAAGAATTGAATTGGGAGAAATTGAAAATATACTATGTAAACAGTTTGGTGTAATAGAAGCAGTGGTTAAAGTCCATAAATTCTCTGATTTAGACGAACGACTCATTGCTTTCTTAAATTTACAGGAAGGTGTAATTGTAAATAAACAAGAAGTTGCTTCAATATTAAAAAGTGAACTACCTGATTATATGATTCCTTCCGAATTTATATTACTAAAAGAATTCCCAAGAACGCATAATGGTAAGATTAATCGAACAGAATTGATTTATAGTTCAGATTTAGTTCTAAAGAACAATGAGGTATTAAACATTCCTATTCACAAGGGCAATGCAATTGAAAAGTTATTACTTGATATTTGGAAAAAAACTTTGGAGAAAGAAGATATTGGTGTTGATGATAACTTCTTTGATATTGGAGGCAACTCTATAACCTTAATTCAGGTATCATTAGAAATTAACAAATTAATTGGCAGAGATTTGGATATTTTGTTCTATTTCGAAAATGCAACAATAAAATCATTCAGTGCTTTTGTTTCAGAGATTATGGATAGTAATTCTGAGGCAAACATAGAGGAGAACAAGCGTCCATCAATTAAAAGGAGTTTACAAAAATCAGGATTAAGACGAAAAAAATAATTATATGGCTGAAGATATAAACCTTTTACAAGACGGTATTGCTATAATAGGAATTTCATGCAGATTCCCTGGAGCAAGAAATAAAGATGAATTTTGGAATAACCTGATTAATCAAAAGGAATCAATCAAAGCATTTTCTGAAGAAGAATTAAAGAATTTTGAATACGATTGGGAAAATCTTAAGAACAATCCTGACTTTGTCAAAGCCAGGGGGTATCTTAATGATATAGATAGGTGGGATGCACGCTTCTTCAATGTAAGTCCAAAAGATGCTAAAGTAATGGACCCACAGCAAAGATTATGGCTTCAAAATACATGGCATGCTTTTGAGGATGCAGGGTACAATCCCTTTGATTATAAAGGTTCAATAGGTGTTTATGCAGGTTCTTTTTCTAATACGTATCTTCTTAACAATGTATTGAGAGATTCTGATACTTATGAGTTATATTTAAGACATCGTTCACCTCAAATATTTCAAAGTTATATTAATAGCGATCCAATGTTTTTGGCAACTAAAACTGCCTATTTTTACAATCTAAAAGGACCAGCTATTTCAGTTCAAACAGCATGTTCGACCTCATTGGTCGCTATTTCTCAGGCTTGTACAAGTTTGATTGGATATGAATCAGATATGTGTGTTGCAGGAGGTGTTACCATAATAGTGCCTCAAGAGATGGGTTACATTTATCAGGAAGGCGCGATTGGTTCTCCTGATGGTCATTGCCGACCGTTTGATGTGAATAGTAAAGGTACCGTATTTGGAAATGGTGTTGGTACAGTTATCTTAAAAAGATTAGAAGATGCTATAAAAGATAATGATAGAATATATTCTGTTATCAGAGGTTGGGCCATCAATAACGATGGAAATCAAAAAGTTGGTTTTACAGCTCCTGGCATTGAAGGGCAATATTCAGCAATTAAAATGGCACAGTCATTTGCTGATATAAATGCCGATGAAATTAGTTATATAGAAGCACATGGGACTGCCACACCTTTAGGTGATCCAATAGAAGTGGCCGCTTTAACAAAAGCATTCAGAACAACAACTGATAAAAAACAGTTTTGTGGGCTTGGTTCTGTTAAAAGTAATATAGGGCATTTAGATGCAGCGGCAGGGGTGGCCGGATTAATTAAAATTGCATTGTCTGCCTACAATAAAATAATACCGGCAACACTTCATTTTAAGGAACCAAATCCCCGAATCGACTTTAAGAATTCTCCTTTTTATGTGGTTGATAAAAACATTGAATGGACAGAAAAAAGGCCAATGACTATGGGAGTAAGTTCTTTTGGAGTTGGAGGAACGAATGCACATTTAGTGTTGTCAGATTATAATATAAATAAAAAGACTATCACTTCATCAAAACCCGGATTATTTTTAATATCAGCTAAATCTGAGAAGTCGCTAAAACAAATGCAATCCAATCTAGTTGATTTTTTTGTTACGGACAATATATACTCAAAAGATGAGATTGCTTATACCTTGCAGAAAAGAAGAATGCACATGTCAGTTAGATCATATGCTGTTTCCTTTAATAAAGAGGAGATTAATGAAACTTCATTTACAACTAAAGAGTATGATGCATCATTAAATGAACTGGCTTTTGCTTTCCCCGGTCAAGGAGCACAAATACCTCTAATGGGCGAAGATTTATATTATTCAGAACCAGTTTTTAAATCTGTTTTAGATGAATGTTTCAATATTTATTCCGAGATAACAGGAGATGATTTAAAAGAAATTATTTTTTCAAAAGATACAAACAGTTCAAATAAGCAACTTGCACAAACAAAAATTACACAGCCGGCACTATTTGCAATTGAATATGCATTGGCAAAGTTATATATTCATTACAATATCTTACCGAATTATCTGGTAGGTCATAGTATTGGAGAGTATGCCGCAGCTACCATATCAGGTGTTTTTGATTTAAGATCGGCATTGTCGATTGTATGTAAAAGAGGTGAATTGATGCAATCTATGCCGATGGGTAATATGGTAAGTGTTTTTTCTTCTCCAGAATTTTTAATGGACATCTCTGGTGAGTTATTTGAAATAGCAGCTAAAAATTCCCAGCAGATGTGTACTATCTCGTTTCAAGAAGGATGCAATGAGAAAGTAATAGCTTTACTTGATGAAAAAGAAATTAATTACATTCCATTAAATACTTCGCATGCATTTCATTCTAAAGCTTTTGATCCTATTTTACACGAATTTAGTGATTTTGTAAATTCTTTTGATTTAAAGGAACCGCAGATTCCATTCGTATCATGTTTAACAGGAAAGATTATAACTAATGAACAAGCCATATCTGGTAATTATTGGTCAAAGCAATTACGTAATACTGTGCTCTTTTCTGATGGTGTTGAAAGATTAGGTGAGTTTGATAATGTTGTTTTTCTGGAAGTTGGACCAAATACGCATTTATCAAGTCTTATACGTCACAATGAAAAAATAAAAGATAAGAGTTTAATCTTAGATTCCCTGGGAAAACCATCTGAGGAATCGGAGCAAATTAAGTTTTACAAATCACTTGGGGAGTTATGGATGAGAGGCATTGATGCAGATTTTGATATTTTCTATGAAAATCGAAAGCCTAATTTAGCTTCTTTACCATTGTATGCATTTGAAAACAATAGATATTGGATTGATTACATTACTGATGCATCCTTACAAACTACAAATCAAATTTCCAATGTACAAATAGATAAACCGACCACAGAAACTATACAGAAATCAACAAATGCAACAATGGATAAACTAATGCTAGTTTGGGTAGATGTTCTTGGTATTGAGGAAATTGATGAAACAGAAAATTTCTTCGAATTAGGTGGTAATTCATTGTTAGCTCTTACAATTGTAGAATATATAAAAAAGTCATTTAGTATTGATTTTAGTTTAATGCAATTTTTAAATAATCCTACAATACGTACTACTTATGAATATATTGAACGTTTTTCTCCAATTAATTCAGATAAGAGTGAGAATGACCAGAATAATAAATCAAGAATCATAAGTGGGGAAATATAAATTATTTATACCAGTTTCTAATAAATAATAAATGAAAAATAAAGTATTCAGAAATGTTGTATTTATTTCTACAGGAATAATTTGTTTAGGTTTTTTAGTATACCTATTAATTCCATATCTCAATATTATATTTAGATTTGAGCAAAAGACAGTTTCTGAATATCAGACTATCTCTCTAAAGTCAAGTAATAGCTTATATGAAATTGATTTTGAATTAAAAAAAGGTAAATCTTTCCAATATCCTCTTTTTGCGGCATGGATTGAGGATTCTGTTGGGAATTATGTTGAAACGTTATACATATCTAAAACAATTTCAACCAGTATTTTTAATCATAAAGTTCTCAGGCGGCCGGAGTCATTACCCTGCTGGTCACATAGTCGAAACATTAAAGCTGAAGATGGATTATACATTCCTCTACATTCGGCATCAGATCTTGACGCAGTTACAGGAGCTACTCCAAGAACTAATTTCATGATAAAAACAGGAAGTATGCTAGATGGTATAGGTCATTTTCGAATATTATTTGAATTGAATCAATCTTTTGACTGGAATGATTCTTATACTAAAAACTCCTATCCGAATGATTCTATTTATAGCGGTTCTGGTGGGGTAGGGCAACCTTCATTAATCTATGAGGTTGATGTTGATAAAAATAATTTAAAGGAGAGAAGGAATTTTAATATGAAAATTATTGGCCATGGTCATCATTCAGGAAAAACAGGAATAATCTATAACGATTTAACAGGAGTAACTACTGCTTTGTCAATAGCGGATAGCATAAAAGTTTCTATACAAATAGTAGATAAATTATAGTTTACCTTTTTACTTTTACAAACAATTTTAATCAGCACTATGAACAAAGTGTTTGAATTAAGTATAGAAACATTTACTTCATGCGATAATAAAATTCCACATGACCTATTTATCTATTGGGGTAACACAACGCATTTTCTTAAAGAACTACCTAAAATGTATAATTACTTATCTGAGGTAGAAAAAAATAGAGCTGACAAATTTAAATGTAATGTTGCTCGGGAGAGCTATATTATCTCTCATTATATGTTGAGAAAAAAAATAGCTGATAGTTTAGGAATACCATCTTATGAGGTATATTTTAAATATGAAGCAATGAGAAAGCCATCCATTCCCGAATTTGATATTGATTTCAATCTTTCACATTCAAAGAACTATTTCTGTTTTGGTATTGCAAAAAAAAAGTGTAGTCAGATTGGAGTTGATATAGAGAAAATTGAGTATTTAAGAGATATGAATGATATTGTTAATAACTACTTTCATCCTGAGGAGAAAAAATATATAAAAGAACGCACGTTAACAAATACAGAAAAACTAATCAGATTTTACGAGATATGGACACGTAAAGAAGCATTTCTTAAGATGATAGGTATTGGAATTGTAACAGATTTAAGAAAAATAAATTTGTCCCCGAAAAGTAGAATCTTATCTATAGAAGGTACACTAGAGTTTCCAGATTGTAATGGAAAAGTTTCGATTTATACATGGATAACCAATGAATTTGTATTGAGCATTAGTTCTAATTTGAAGGGCATTCCAAAACTTAGCGAATTAAATAATATATAATAGCCTTTGTGTCTAGAATATAAAACAAATGTAACAATCTAAGAGGTTCAAAAATATCCCTAAATTAGCAATTGGATCCTTGTTACTTTCTTTAATGCTTATAGATTAAAAAAGATCAACACATGGTATGGTTTTGTATATTTTTTTAAAAGGATTAGAAAAAAATGAGTATTAACAGTCTGACAAATTATCTTCAATAGAAAATAGAGGAAGACGACTGGCTTAATGTTTTGTAATACTTTAATATTTTATCATATTGGAAAAGAATAGAATACATTCTATTGCAAAAGGTTAGATTTTAGTAGTTTTGTTATAATTTTAATATGGTGGTTATTGATTAAATATCCGAATTCTTATTTGTATCGAAATTTTCTTGTTTAGTGAAATTATATAGAATTTAGAATAAAACTAAGATACGATGTAATTTTAAAAGGTGATGTAGTAAAATATGTAATTCTGTCTCTTGCTAAGTCAAAAATGCAGTATTTCCTATACAGTGTTTCTTAGATATTATACATTAAAAATTAATTACTTAATAGTTTTTTACTATTGAGTAATTGATTTTGTAGAATTTCAGTGACAGGGCACAATATTCTATATGTTCAAAAGGATGAATCTGTGATGTTTTACCTAAATTTAAACTTATAATCTTATTATTTTAATGCGATTAGCTTATATTGTTCAAGACATGGAAATGTACTCCATGATTTCTTGAAAGGATTAATCATTTAATCTCGTAATGTTGTTAAGTATCCATTCGGCCTGATACATATTGTTAACAAAAGCATGCCTACTTAGCTTTGATTCAAAATATAAGCATGAAAGAATCGAGTTACAGGAAGTTAATAGAAGAACACGAACAATCAGGATTAAGCGTTAGAGATTTTTGTTCCAACCAAGGATTTGCAGTTTCAACTTTCTACAAATGGAAAAAGACATTGCAAGAAGAACAAGTTCAGAGTTTTGTGCCTCTGGTAATAAAAGAGAAGAAATATACAAAAGAGGTACCGATTGTAAGAGATGAAAAAACAATTGATAATAACACATTTGAGTTTACTTTTCCAAACGGAACAAAGCTAAAGCTCACTGGGGAATTAGATCTATCAGTTCTCAAAGCAATTATTCATCTTTAATAAAACCAGACTATGTTTAATTTACATGGGAAGCTTCAGTATTTCCTATACCCGGCACCAGTTGATATGCGTAAAAGTTTCTATACCCTAAGTGGCGTAGTTAGTTCTATTATGAAACGTAATGTACAAGATGGAGAGGCCTTTATTTTTGTTAATCGAAATATGAGTATAATGAAAGTTCTCCATTTAGAGCATGGAGGATTGGTTATTTACCATAAGAGACTTGAAAATGGCACTTTTACATTACCTAGATTTAATGAAGATATCGTGTCACAGCAAATAACCTGGCAGGAATTAATGATGATTGTAGACAATGTAAAACCTATAAAAAGAAGATTGAAAAAACGTCAAAAATCAACCTGATTTCCATTCACAAATTAGGCTACACCCCCTGATTTTACTATCTTTAGGCGTCTAATAGATCAGGGGATAAATGAGCCAATTTTCAGATAATGATGATTTCATACAAGAACTACTTCAGCAAAGAGATGAACTCTATGCAGAAGTATCTCGTTTTCGTCATGCAGATAATGGTACATTAGATACTCTTGAAAAAGAAAATAGAGAAAAAGATACTATCATTAAGCAGCAATCAGAAAAAATTGATAAGCTATTAGATCAATTAGCCTGGTATAAACGTAAAATGTGGAATCCTTCCAGAGAACGGTATATACCAGAGAATCCTGATCAAAGGAAAATAGACTGGGACGGATTGGACTTATTGCCGGAGGAAGAAAAGCTGGCAAAAGAAGCTGACAAAGAAATAATCGCTTACGAACGTCGCAAACCACAAAAAGAAAAAAAGAAACCTGTTCGTTTACCACTTCCTGAAGATCTTAGAAGAGAAGAAGAGTTTATAGAACCAGAAGGTCTTAATGAAAACTGGGTACGTATAGGAGAAGAAGTTACTGAGGTACTAGAATATAAACCGGGAGAACTTTATGTGCGTAAAATAATACGCCCAAAGTATGCTGTAAAATCAGAAGAACAAATAACTGAAGAACAATCAAGAATCAGGATTGCTTCACTTCCCTTATTACCATTGCCACGTAGCAATGCAGATGCATCATTACTTGCAGAGATAATCATGAATAAATATCTCTATCATATACCTTTTCATCGCCAGATAGCCATGTTCAAACAGTTGGGATTGATACTTTCTGCATCAACAGTAAATGGATGGTTTAAGGATGTTTGTGATTTGCTTCGGGCATTATATTACCGACTGGGAGAAATAGTGAAGGATAGTGACTATATACAGGTTGACGAGAGCACCGTTCCTGTTGTAAATGATGAAAAACACAAGACGGTAAAAGCTTATTTGTGGATGGTTCGATCAGTAATGAAAAATCTGGTTTATTTTCATTACGACAAAGGTTCCAGAGCTCAAAAAGTAGTGGTTGAACTTTTACACGATTATAAAGGCGCTATCCAAACAGACGGATATGAAGCTTACTCCATCTACGAACAAAAGAAAGGTGTTTTGCTCTTGGGATGCTGGGCTCATGCGCGTCGTAAATTTGAAGAAAGCCTCAAGGAAGATAAAGCTGGAGCTGAATATGCATTGCTTCAGATAGGTAAACTATATCAAATCGAAACAATGGCTGATGATCAGGAATTAGATTTTCAGCAACGAGCAGAACTTCGTACTCGTTTGGCTTATCCAATTATGGTTGCATTTGAAAAATGGATTGTCAATTATTATCCGAAAGTTTTACCAAATGGACGAATGGGAAGAGCATTGAAATATACGTATTCCCTTTTTTACCGCTTGTCACGCTATCATTTGGATGGACGATATAAATTGGATAACAACTTGGCAGAAAATGCCATTAGGCCTCTGGCTTTAGGTAGAAAAAATTATTTGTTTTGCGGCAATCATGAAGCTGCCGAAAACGCTGCTGTTATATATTCTTTAATAGGATGCTGTAATGCTTGTGATGTTGATGTTCGAGAATGGTTAATCGATGTATTAACAAAGATTCCAAACTATAATAATGATTACTCTAAAGATTTAGCAGATCTTTTACCTCACAATTGGAAAAATTCTAATAAAACAGAGATTATTCCAACAGATTCCAATAATTGTTAGATTTTCTACATTGTTGCTAAAAATGGCTTTACTTCTTGAACTCAATTAATTTTAACATACGTGCGAGACCGCATGCTTACGTTGTTAATATGTAACTTTTAAATTGAACATAACCTACTATCCCCATTTTTTCTCCATCTCAAATAAAAATTCAAGTTTATAATTAGGTATGTTATTTATTATACTCATAAACGTTTGATAGAAGATATCTATTACTTTCTCTTTATAATAACTAGGAAATAATGTATAGAGATATGTGTTTGTATAACATGGGATTTTATTGAAAATATGATAGTTATCGTATATACTTATAAATAGAAATTATTCCTTTAGCTTCATAACTATATTCAAATCGATGCATTTCTTTTAAATAAAATTTGCTGTTTCCAATTACATATACCGAATCATCTTTAAATTTTGGTGACCAAAAACTATTTCTATTGTTAAGCAATTCACTGTAATTATTTATTAAGTTAACATTCCAGTTATAAATATGATTAAAAACCAAATTTTTTGATTTATTAGATTGATTGGCATACTGTTTAATTTCTTTAAAATACGTAGCTTCATAAAGTCCTGCATCCAAAATTATATCATTAGGAAGAATTTTAGAATCTATAAGATTTGAGTAGTTTGTTAATCCTTTGTTCGATGTTGCCAAATATGTAGAATATATTTTTTGTGTAAAGCAAATGGACAGAATACTTATATAGATGTACAGGTATTTTTTATTAAGATTATAAATGAAAAAAGCAAAACCAAAAGCTATCATTGGAAAAAATATAATTATATAACGCGAATACCAAAGAGGTGTAACTAATATAGAAAAAGTGGTAATAAAACTCATAATAATTACAGGTATTAAGACTGCAACTAATGCAACAGGATGAAATTCCGGAATTTTAACTTTGGCTTTATCTTTTAGCAAGTATTGTATAATTACAAAAACAGTTGCCAACAGTAGTAATATTGTCATTAAATAGTTTGTTATGTTAGATCTATCAACATAATTACCTGTATAAAAAAGATATATAATGTTTTTAACTATTCTTGAGATAGCACTGGATTGGTCTCCAATATTATCATTTTTTATAGCTATTTGTTGAAAAAATATTGGAATCCAGGGGATAAAAGAGATAGTTGTAATTATTAAGAAAACTGAAATTTGTTTTATTGACTCTTTGTTTTTTTTAAATAGAAAGGTATATAGAATAAAATGTATAAATATTACGCCTATAATAGCAAAGAAGTGTGTGTAAATCGCTAATATAGAAAATACTATAAATAAGATCTGATTTAACTTTGAGTTGTTACCTAAAAATATTTTATTAGCATACACTCCTACCATTAGAAGCATTAAAGGTGCGAAAGAATACATGCGTATCTGGTATATTTCGTTGTAAATTGCAGGAAAAAGAATAAAAATTGCAAGCACAAGTATAGCATATTTTCTATTACCAATTTTTTTAGCATGACTGTAGCTAACAAAGATAATTATGAGTTCAATAAAAATATTAAAGATCTTCATAGTTATTATTGAATGACCAAAAATATCTGTATAAATTTTTAAACATATAAAATAAAGAGGAGGATGAGCATCATATTGTAACTCAAAGATCATATCCTTTATGTTATAACCTAATACTAATGGTGTTGTTAGTAATTCATCATACCATAAACTTTTAGTCAAAAGCATAATTGCAGAAAAGGTAAAAACAAAAATAAGAATCGTTTCAATTAAATATTTTTTGATAATTGTGCTTGTAATATTAAATCTCATTTGATGTTATATATTGTCACTAGTGGGTATTAAAAATTAATAAACGTTCTTTGAAATTCTTTGTTAGTCCTACTTGTAGCGATTTTTGACAGCGTCACGATTTGAATTGAATTATGGATATTTTACATTGAAACAAGAAATTTTCCATGAACCAAGGCAATTATATCTTCGCTCCACTTACAGATTTTTTACTCAGACGGGTGTTTGACCGAATTATCAGCAAACATTATGGGAATAAGTATGTAAAGTCATTCACCTGTTGGAATCAAAAGCTATGCAAGGTATTTGGACAACTTACCTCAAGGGACAGTATGAGAGGTTTTCTTCTCAGCCTTGAGGCACATAAGTCTAAATATTATCATCTTGAATTTGGGACAACTGTAACTCGGAGAAACCTCGGCAAAGCCAATGAGAAACGTGATTATAAAATCTTTGAAGAATTTACATACGTTCTCATCGAGGAAGTTCGCAATAGCTGCTATAAATCTGATTTTGAAATTAATGTTGAAGGCAATGTTTATGCATTTGATTCTTCAACAATAGATCTTTGCCTCAGTTTATTTTGGTGGGCTGAGTTTAGGAAAGCAAAAGGAGGTATAAAGCTCCATGCCTTGTATGATGTAAAAATATTAATCCCTACGTTTCTTCATATCTCAAATACCAAAATGCATGATGTGAATGCTCTTGATTTAATCTCTTATGATCCTGGCAGCTTTTACGTAATAGATAAAGCTTACATAGATTTTAAGAGATTGTATCATTTTCATCAGCAGCGAGCCTTCTTTGTTACACGTGCAAAAGATAATATGCGATTCAGTCGGATGTATTCCAGTTCGGTTAATAAAACAACCAGGGTGAAATATGATCAAATTGGAAAGCTTGAAACCTATTACCCAAGCAGGGATTATCCAGAAAAACTAATGAGGATTAAGTATAATGATTCAGAAACAAATAAGGAACTAATTTTCCTTACCCACAACATGGAACTTAAACCTTCTGATATAGCTTATCTGTATAAAGAACGCTGGGACGTGGATTTATTTTTCAAGAGGATGTAGCAGCATCTCAAGATTAAATCCTTTTGGGGAACAACTCTTAACGCTGTTAAATTTAGATGTATTGTGCTTTCATTGCTTACTGTCTTGTTGCCATAATTGGTAATAAACTAAAAGTTGACCTCTCAATCTACGAAATTCTACAAATTCTCAGCATATCCCTATTCGAGAAAACTCCTATAAGAGAGGTGCTTACGAAATACGATTACAAAACTGTCAAAGAATCCATTTTTAAACAATTAACAATCAGCGGGTTTTAAGTGCCCGCTAATGATATATTGTTGTAAAAAAACTATATTAAAATTGAAAGTGTATTTTATTGTTTTTTTTAGTTATAAGATGTCTTAAGTATAAATCTTTAATCAGAGCATAAGTGCCAACTCCTACTCTGGATTTTAAATGATCTTTGATAATTATAGGATAAATTGATTCTTTCCTTTGTGTTTTGAGGACAGTTATGATACAATATTTAAAAATATAATTGATACTATGTTTTTAGAAATAAACTATTAAATGGAATATATACCAAGTTTCTAACAAAAGTCTTATTCATGGATCTTTTAATTATTAAAATATTAACTAATTAAAAATATGTTAATAAATATTTTTTGTATTTAGTAAACTTTCATAAACTTTAAACATTTTATTACAATTATTTTCCCACGATAATTCATCCACTCTTTTAAGTGCTCCTTTTGAAAGGTTTTCTAATAATTTTCTTTTAAAATATAATTCTAAAATAATATTTTTAAACTGCTCAATGCTATTGTTTACAGACTTCATTTTTATTTTATAACCGCATAGATCATTAATAATGTCACCTTGACCGCAGGTGTCATGACATAAAACGGGTAATCCCATAGATAATGCTTCTAGTACTACAGTACCTGTGGCTTCAAATAGACTGGTAAATAAAAGTAGGTGGCATTCCTGCATTTTATTTTGAACTATGTTGTGATCCAACCATCCATGAAATATGATATTATTGGATACATCCTCAATATTTAATTCCTCTTTAGCAATCCCGTAAATATGTAACTCTATATTTATTTCTGAAAGTTGCTTAACTATATTTAAAGCAATTGGTAGTGCTTTTCGTTCATCATTTTTCCCAACCCATGCAATTTTTAATCTTATAGAATTATAATTTTTAGGAAGTAATTTTTCATCATATTTATTTGCACCTACTTCTGAAATGATAGGAATATTTCTATTCGATATTCGATGTAATGATTTTTGTGCTACAGAATTACATGCAACTAATGAATCGAATTGATATATTGGAATTCTTATATAAGGTAAAAAAGCCTGGTAAGTATTTATAATTTGCTTTAATCGCTGTTTCCAGGCAGTAGACTTTTCATATAATGACAGAAATGTATTGGGAATTCCTCCAAATCCACCAATTGGTCCCCATACCTTAGGTATTCCCTTAATTGTCCATAATAAACCAGGTTCTCTATAACCAACCATATTTAGTTGATGGATTAAGTCTACTTTTTCCTTAGATATTATATCCTTAGCAAGTATTAATGTTTTTTTTTGCCATTGTCTGTAATGATAATAAAATCGCCAATTTCCTTGATTCCAGCATATTTTTCTGATTTTTTCAGAAACAGGATTATAATAAAATGTTATATTTTCAGCTTGAGGTAAATTGTATAAGGCCGTTTCTATTTCATTTTGCCATTCTCCTTCTGTAATTATATGTAATTGGCAATATTTAGACAGGTTTATGATCCAATTCCAGGCCATTCCAGGTTCTGAACCCATATTAGGTGCACATGCATAAGCGTTAATAAGAATTTTAATCATATAACTTAAGCATTAGAAAATTGAGATGTTGTTTTGTTTGTTCTTCTGAATCAAAACGATTTCTAATTTTTTTTGCAGGAACTCCCCCCCAAATTTCACAAGGAGGAACATTTTTATTAACAAGAGAACCTGCAGCAATTATTGAGCCCTCACTTATTGTTATACCTGCAAGTATAGTACAATTGTGCCCGATCCATACGTCGTCTTCAATAATGGTTACGTTCTCCTGACATCTTCCTCCATTCCAAATTAATTGTTTAGGAATATTATACTGATGATCATTTCTGCCTATAATATATACATTACTTGCCAATAAGATATTATTGCCAAATTTAACATCTGTTGAAATATTACAATATGGTCCAAATTGAACATTATGACCTAATTCAATACTACATTTAACAAAAGATGTATGATGCATAACTCTAATGAATCCTTTGTATTTGACCCATGGATATCTTATATTAAAGTAATACCAGGTTCTCACTAAATTAAGAATATATCTTAATTTGAAACCTAATATACTTGAACCAATTGGCATATTAGAATATTCAATTTTCATTACCTATATATTCTATTAATTCTTCATAATAACTATTAAAAGACTTATCCATTTGTGAATATAAAGTTTTTTTGATTGGCACTTTTTTTAGAGCGTATTCTATTTTATTACAAAGATCTTCAAGATCTCCGTTTTTAAAAATTGCGCCATTTTTTTCATTAATTAAACATCTAGAACCCACTACATCAGAAACAATAACAAAACATGCTGCGATTAAAGCTTCATTAACCACTGCTCCAAAGGGTTCAAATTTACTAGGTAATACGAAAACATGAGCTATATTATACCATGCGTATAGACTAGTGCCTGAAAGTGGTCCAGTTAGTATAATACTCTTTTTATCATTATCTATGTTTTCTTTTAATTTAGTTTGCAAGCTGCCTCCTCCTATTATTACTAAGCAGCAATCTTTATTTTTTAAGTTGTTAAATGCATTTATTAATAAACCGGGACATTTTACCTCTTCTAATCTACCAACAAACAAAATGATTTTTTTACCATAGAGTTTGTGTTCATTAATAAGTGTATTTGATCTATCTTTTGAATCAATAATATGTTTTGTGAATTTTATATCATCCTGAATAATAGGTAGGTAGTGGAATTTATTTGTTGGAACATATCTGTATTTATTATATAGTATATTGGAAACAATAGGATTAACTACAAATATTCCATCAATATACCTAACAACTATTTTTTGTAAAAAACTTCGAATTAGACTTTGTTTTTTAATCATATCAGGAGAATCATCAATAGTAGTATACAACTTGAATTGAAATCTTCTTTTAAATATAATTGAAATAATTGTATTAAATCCTAATTCATGGGTCAGAACTATATCCGGATTAACACTCTTGAATTCTTTTATATATATGTATGAAATTAGATGTCGTCTAAAATAAAATCCTTTAGAATAATATTTAAATTTGAATCTTGATTTACTATTTACTGTTTTTAAATCAAACGCTAAAGTGTTAATTTCGTTTTTATTACCTGTTAATAAGACGCTTAAGTTAAAATCTTCATGTAATTTATTGTATAAATCTATTCTATATGGTGCTAAATAAGGATGGAATATTAATAAATTCCTTTTGGGTAATTCAATCATATATATTTTCTAAGAAGACTAATGTATATGGTTTAAGATATGTAAGTGATAATATATGAGATATTGTGTCAAATGTAATGAAATCAATAATACTTGAAGTTGATTTGAGAAAAATAGAAAACATGCTATAGAATTTCTATTATACGAGTTCTCAAAGCACAAATGCGTTCGTCTTGTTTGTATGAAAAAGAAATTAGCTTTTAACACCATAATTGATGAAAACATAGAAAATCCAACAATAATAGAAATATTCTCTGTTTTGATATATAAGATATATAGTTATAAAGTAACAATTCTGCGAAATTTTTAAATGAATCATTATTATGGCTTGATTTTTAATTCATTTCTAAATTTATATTGAGTTTATATTCAATTTATAAAGCAGTTTTAAAGTTATTAGTTATAATAAATACTCTTAGCCTTTAAAATAGTATGTTTTGAGACCAATTTAAGTTTATAATTCTTTAATAAACCTAGCTGGATTTCCCGCCCATATCTGATTGTCTGGAACAGATTTTGTTACAACAGAGCCAGCTCCAATAATTACATTCTCTCCAATTGTTACTCCTTTTAATATGATCGAAAAAGCTCCAATAAAAGCATTGTCATTGATAATAACTGAGGACGTTTTTCTATATTTAAGATCTTTGTCACTGGTTCGTATTTTGGGATCAATAGAGTGAAAATCTGATCATAAATTTTAACTCCTCCACCAATTTTTACATTATTCCCAATGCTTATATTTTTATGGCATACTAAGGCTGTTTGTGATATACCAACATTTTCTCCTATTGTTAATGTGGCTCCTTTATCTACAAAAAACACGCAATTATTATTAGAACCAATAGCATTTCCTTTAGGACCATTATTCATGATAAAATTCCTCCCTATTGTAAAGTGACCTCCTAGAGAAACCATGATGTAAGGAATACCTGTTGTATAAAAATTTTTATATTTGACATTGTTTCCTTTTAGATGTAGGTGGCATATTAATTTTTGAAAGAAAGAGATAATGATTTTTTCTAATCGTATTGAAATTTTGTATGTATAGCAATATAAATTCATCGTTAAAAATATTTTATTGTTCTTTTTCAATTATATATGTTTAAGTATAATCAACTGATGAAATGCTCATAATCCGACTTTTGATAAATACGTTTAAAAATAAACCGTAATTACTTAATTTTTTTTCTTACTTATAAATGGACCTTAATAATATATCCTTTATTCTTTTCTCAAAAGCTTCTAATGAGAATTTTGCTTGAATTTCGTTA
This sequence comes from uncultured Saccharicrinis sp., assembly GCA_963666825.2. Classification (GTDB taxonomy): domain Bacteria; phylum Bacteroidota; class Bacteroidia; order Bacteroidales; family Marinilabiliaceae; genus Saccharicrinis. Next base: position 6,235,998 of record OY763044.2, read on the forward strand.
AAGCACTCTTGTCCAAATGATATTATTTTATCGGGATTATTAATGAACCATTGCATCTTTTGAGCTAATTCTTCTACATTCTTTTGAGAAACAATAAAACCATTTTTCCCATCAATAACAATATCTGTAATTCCGCCTTCATTACAGCTGATTATTGGTAATTTATACGCAGATGCTTCAAGTAAAACTAAAGGAAAACATTCTTTATGATAAAACGTTGGAAATACAAATATGTCACTATTTGTTAGAATATTATGTTTATCCTCACCATATTGTTTTCCTAGATAGATTACTTTTTTTTCAAGGCCTAATATCTTAATCGTATTTAACATTTCAATTTCGGAAATATCTCCTTCGCCACCAACAATAATCAATTTAAAATTGATATTTTTTCTTTCTAAAATAGAACAAGCTTCAACTAATACATTCACTCCTTTACTTTCAATTAGGTTGGATAAAAATAGAAATCGAACAGGACTAGAAACTTCATTCTTATTTATTTTATTATAAAAAAAAGGTATACCATTAGCACAGATCTCAACTTGGTTTTCATTAACAAATTCATCAATATCATAATAAAGCTTTCTGGATAATAATATAACTTTTGAATTTTTAAATACAAACTTATAGAGTGTGTTATAAACACTCTTTTTACTATATTCTTTAACTCCCTTATTATGTAAATGAAACAGAATCTGAACACGAAATAATTTTAATATACATACTAAAATAGCATCTTTTAAGAACGCTGATCCAGTTGTACTAAGAGCAAAATAACATAAATCAAATCGATTAAAAACAAGTTTAGAAAATAATTTAAAACTAAGATTAATGAAAGAAATAATTTTATTTAATGATATTCTTCCACTATCATAAACTGTTTTAGAGGCTAACAAATTTAAATATTCAGCTTTAATTTCCTTATTAATAATTTTGCTTTCATAAATAAATTTTCCGACCATGGAAGATCCATGAACAGGCGGTGGTAAATGTAAAAGAAATAGAATATTATTTTTTATCATTACTTTAGTTTATCGATGTATAATTTTTCGTATGTTTTTTGCATTTTTTTTATAGAAAATCTGCATTGTACATAATTATATGCATCTAATACCAGTTCCTCCCTATTGTATTTCATTAGTTTATTATTAAAAATATTATAGTAGTCGTTTAATGAATTATTAGTTGCTTTTAAAGGCCAGTCTTTTGGTAATGTTTCGCCAAGACCAAGACAATCATTAATAATGGCAGGGACTTTATTAAGACTTGCCTCAATTGACATTAAGGCCAAACCTTCAAAATTTGAAGGCATAAATAAGTAATCAAATGAAGATAAATAAGCCGCCAAATTATATATTTTATCCATTAAAGTGACGTTCTGTAATTCATTAACAGAATCGTATAGTTTTTGTTGTAAAGACCCGTTTCCTATAATATGAAAATGGAATCGGTTGTCATTTTTTAATGTAGTAACTATATTTATTAATTCATCAATTCCTTTTTGATATTCTAAACGCCCAGCAAATAGGATATTTATTTTATTTTCTTTGATATTTGGAAAGACTTGTTGTTTAGATTCTTCTAAACCATTATAAATAATAGGTATGTCTTCACTCTTATATTTGGATTGATAGCTTTGTTTGGTCGATTCAGAAATAGCAATGTTAGCAGAATTATTAATAAAAAAAGGTTCGATATTTCGTCCGACAGTACCCCAATCATTCCACAATTGAGTGTTGTGGATTGTTCTAACATATTTTATTTTGGGAAACAATCGTTTCGTAACTTTTGAAAATAAAAAAATGCTTAGATCAGGAATTTCTGTGTGAGTATGAATAATTTTTGGTTGATTAAAGAAGCAACAACATATAAACCAAAAAGGGAACAAAATGATGGCAATTTTCTTATTTGAAATATAAGAACGATGATATTGTATGTTGTTTTCCTGTAGCTCTGTAAGCATTTGTTTGGTAAAAGTTGATTTGCCACGAGCAACTTCAAAAATATGATATTCAAAATCTTTTGATGTTGATTTTCCAATATTTATTGCAACGCGCTCAGCTCCTCCTAAATCAAAATGTGTAATGATGTGGAAAATTTTTGACTTATTCATCGTTTGACAATATATTTTTAACAGCAGTTTTTATTAATCTACATTGATTCTCCGGATTATATTTGTTGTCTATCTTCTCAAAACATAATGATTTTGTTATGTTTTTGTTGTAATCAGAATTAATGAAATGTTTTAACTTAAGAAGCATATCATTATAATCATTATATTCATATAATATCCCTGTTTTACCATTTTCTATGGCTTCTACTTCTGGATTTTGATAAGCAAAGTTGTTGTGAGTTAAAACAGGTACCCCATATCCTAAAGAGTGAATGCAATTTAGACCAACATTACCAGGAGAGACCATTAAATTTGTCATTGAGAAATATTTGGCAATTTCTTTTTCATCATATAATTCACCAGTAAAATAAGTATAGTCATTTAAGCTGTTTTTATCTATAAATTTACATAATGTGTCTTCTTCTTCACCTTTACCAATAAATATACAGTTTATAGGATTTCCTTCTTTATGTAAATCATTACATAATTTTGCAACTTGTAATACATTCTTTTTTTTAATTAATCTACCAATGAATAGGATTGTAAATAAATTTGGATTTATGAAATATTTCTTTTTTAGTAAGTAGATTTCATTTGTATTTAGATTAGTTAATATTTCTCGTTGTAATTGGGATTCTAAAGAGTTATATATGACCGTTATATTTTTAGGATTAAAACCTAATTGAATCATAATTTTTTTCTCATGATTACCATATATAATATTTCCGGAAGCTAGTGTTTTAAAAAAAAGTAAGCGGAGTCTTAATTTTAGTCCTTTGTCAATACCTTTGAAACCATGAGACCATAGTAAAGATTTTTTACCTGTAATTTTGCAAAGAATGAGGAATATCCATACTGGGAGATGAGAAATAGCTCCATCAAATATAAAAACCTTGTGTTTTGACAATAATATATTTTTAATAATACCACTTTGCCACAGAAGCAAGGATGGTTTATAGAAATAGGTATTTGTTCTAATTATTTTACTATCATTATATTTATTTAGATCTATTAATCTTATGCTCTCTTGTTCTTTTACACCAGTATAGAAAGTCATATTAAACTCAATATCTGATTTAATTAATTCAGAAAATACTCCTTTTCGATAATAAGGAATATATTTAAATATAAAAGCAGAGTTTTTATTATTCATATCTGGGAGGGATTTTATGTTGTATTTTTTCTATCGTTTATTTTTGTAGCGGTATACAACGAAATAAATCAGTGTCTTATGGTTTTTGCAGGATTACCAACAACAGTGCAATTATTTGGAACATCTTTAACAACAACTGCTCCTGCACCTATTTTAACATTATCTCCGATATTTATATCTCCAATAACTATAGCCGAGGTATATATTGTAACATTATTTCCAATTCTAGGTCGTTTATTCTGTTTTCCAGAGCCAATCGTAACATTTTGATAGCATGTAAAGTTATCTCCGATTCTTTCAGCATTAAGGAAAGAATTTATTGCGTGTACTAGAATTAACTTGTCTCCAATAGGTGTCGATACAGGTATTTGTATTGAATGTTCTTCAGGGCAAATCCATTTTATAAAATATTTTATATTACCAAGCCTATAGTAAAAAATATTTCTCCAGTGTTTATAAATAGATAGGCATTTTATTAAAGTAAAAATGTTTCCTCCCCAAAGATCTGAACGTATTTTTTCTTGTTTTAATTTAGGTAATGTATAAAATAATAATAGTATAGGGATTAGTCTTGGGATATTCAATATAATTATGGCAAATTCATATACTTTTTTCATAATAATTTTTTTATTTTCCAAAAACTTGGTATAAGGAGTCTTAGATGGTTAGTAAAATAGTGAAAACATGCTATTACTATATTGTTATGTCGTTTTCTGAAAATAAAAAATTCTTCAGGATTTTGTCCTAACGGAGAGCGAAAGGCTTTCCTACGTTCCTTGAATGTTTTTTGTGGATTGCACCATGTTGATAACGTTTCGTGTTCGTCGCATTGTCCTATAATCCCTGGAGCAACAAAACTTTTAATTCCTTCTTTTTTAGCTCGTAATCCGTAATCAAAGTCCCCTAATGCATGTCGAAATATAGGATCATTTGTACCAACCTTCTGATATACCCTTTGGGGAAACAATACAATATTCCCATTAAAATAATCACATATTTGAATCTGGTTGTTTGGTTGTAATAATCCACCTTTAAAATGGCAACCTCCATAGGTAATTTTATTAGGATTATTTACGCCACTTGTGGTACCTACAATAATAGAATTGTTATTTTTTATTACAGAAGTTTGTAATAATGTTTGTAAGGCATTATTTTTTAAAATAGTATCATCATTTAACCATAAGAAATAATCGTAATTTTTCTTTTGGGCGGCTGTTTGCCAAGCCAAATGCATTCCTCTATTCCAAAACAAATTACCATTTCCTTCAATGATATTTACTTCAGGAAATTGTTTTTGTACTGCATCAGGAGTACCATCTGTACAACCATCGTTTACCATATAAACATCTAAACTATAGTCAAGTTGTAAAACTTGAGCGAATAGATTCTGCAAGCATTGTAAAGTTTGGTTTTTACGGTTAAAAACAGTAAGTAATGTTGCTATTGTTTTCATTTAGATATTTTTAATAAACTTCGCTGGGTTTCCTGCCCATATCTGATTATCAGGAACTGATTTTGTTACAACAGAACCTGCTCCAATTACGGAATTTTCTCCAACCGTCACTCCTTTTAAAATTAAAGAGTAAGCTCCAATAAAAGCATTGTTCTTAATTATAACTGGTACTCGTTTGGTATTTTGTTGATCTATTCTATTCTTGCCCCTAATGGTATGGTCAATAGAATGAAAATCAGTATCATAGATTTTGGCGCCACCACCTATCATAACGTTATTTCCTATAGTAATGCTTTTATGGCATATTAAAGTTGTCTGCGAAATACCAACATTTTCTCCAATAGTTAATTTAGCATCTCTATCAACAAAAAAAATACATTTCATCTTTCCGCCGATAGGATTTCCTCTAACATCATTATTCATACGAAAATTTCTACCTATTTTACAACTTCCCCCCCTAGCAACAATTATGTATGGAGTGCCCAGAGATCCAAAATTTTGATAATCTACATTATTACCTTTAAAGTGAATATGACATAATATTTTATGAAGATAAAATAATATAATAATCTTAACTCTTCGAAAAAATTTATAGGTAAAACTATAGAGATTCATCTGCAATAACTGTTTTATAGATGTTTAAAAGTTGCATGGCATTGCGCACACCATCATGCCTTTCTTGTGCAATTTTTCTTTCATTGCTAGACATTTGTTCGCATAACTTTTGATCTGCAAACAATTGACAAATTCGTTGTGCTAATAAAGTAGTCTCTTCAAATCGATACAAAAAACCGGAATGTCCATCTTTTATCATATCCATTGTTCCACCAACATAAGAAGCAACACAAGGAGTACCAATTAATTGTGCTTCTCCAACAGAATTTGGACTGTTTTCTATTGAAGATGGACAAACGAAAACATTAGCCTTGCAAAAGCGTTCAACCATTTGTTCTTCATTTATCATTCCTAAGAAAATTAAGTGATTCTTTAAATGAAGCTTTTTTATTTCTTTATTAATATATCGGGCAAAACCATTTTGTCTATAATAAGGTATGTCAATAAAATTATTGCCAGCAACATATACTTTTGTCTCAGGATAATTTTCCAAAATAATTGGTAATGCTTTAATTATTTGTTGTAATCCTTTTATTGGATAATGAGCTTGACTTAGGAAAATTGAATATGGTTCACATTTAGAATAACTCCATTTGTTATAATAAAAGCTTTCTCGCAATGTTTCATTACAAAAGTGATATGTTGCATTTGCATTAATTGTCCAGCTATGACTTTTATCCCACGAAGTACGACCAATTAAATGTTTAACTTTTGAAAGAAGTTTTATCTCTAATTTTCCTCTATATGACATTTGTTTTTTTTGTTTATATATAGAGTCTCGTCGAATGAAGTCTCTAAATGAAGCTTTTAGACGTTTTATTCCACCTAAATAATATTTGGCATAAACACTGACTAAACCTTGAATTGATACTACTACTTTTTTTGCGCCACAAGTATTAACATATGCCAACGAATGCGAAAATTCTGTACCATGAATATGTACAATCTCAGGATTAAAATCATTCGTAATTTTGATATAATCATTTTCCCATTTGTTTTCATTTTGGGGTATTAAATAATAAAGAATTTCATATTTTTCGATAATTTTTAATTCTTTTCCTGAATACTTTGCTACAACAGCTAATTGTAAATTTGGATTCATTTTTAAAAGTGATTTTGCACCTGAATGCATCCATCCTCCAACAACTGGAGCTGTAATGTTTAATTCTCTGCAAACATCTGGAAATAACACATTAGAAATCCAAAGTACCTTCATTTAATATGCTTTTATTTTGTTTAAGAATTAATAAATATATTTCTAACCCATATTTTCATATCAGATTCATTCATTTCTCTAATTTTTTTTGAAAAACAAACTCCCAGAAATATAATATTCATCATAAAATATATTTCAAAATTAGTAATTTCCCAAACAAAGCTCCACATCCAGAGAAATGCAACATATATTCCTATTCCTTTCACGTATTTATTACAACTTTTAAATACAGCTAAATAACTTGCTCTGGCATATATTAAAAAATAAAGAAAGCCACCAATTATGCCATACCATAATAAAATATTCATAATTTGTACTTCATTTCCATACCTGCCTTTTAAATTTGTTGTTTTATCAATTTGAGATGCAACACCTAAAGGACCTTCATCTCCATATGCGGGACTTCGACCTAATAGCCATGCATTATATTTATCGAGAGTATAAGCGACATTTATATAAATAAATGACCTTGTATCTCCTTTTAAATTGTCTTGTACCTCTTTACCATCAAAATCTTTTACTGTTTGCGAATAATCACCCTCGATATAACTGTCCATATCAAAAACATTAAACTTACCTGTTGCACCAAGGGATACTAATATAAGTGGAGAAATGAGAAATGTTATTTGTAGTATTTTGAGGCTCCATTTAGGAATTACATCATATAAATAAGAAATAATAATCCCAATTATTCCAGCCATTAACATTTTTATCAAGTCGTTTCTTTGTTCTTGAAAGGTAAAAAATACAAGGACAATAATAGTTAAAATCCCTCTCTTATTTTTAGGTATTAAACCCCAAAATAACAGTAAAGTAGAGTAAGGTAAATAATTTAGGAAATTAGGAGTATGAAATAAGGTAATGGATAAGATGATTAATGGTAAATAAAATTTCCAGAAAAGTCGATAAATACCATGAATAAAAAAGGCGTTTGAACCTAAAATTATAACTATAAAAAACAACGTTAGAAATAAATTAGAAATGATTCTTTTCCACATCCAATAACCTTGAGCATGAAAACATGCTATAATAAATTCAATTAAAAGCCATAGAATAAATACAAAAGTAAGTACCATACCCGTTTTATCAATATGGCGATAATTTTCTTTTTTTAAACAAAACTTATAAACTATAAATAAACAAAATGTATGGTATACCCATGCAACGGGTTCTGGAATATTGAAAAACACATTTATAAGCACGAATAGCTGAAGACTAAAACCGGTCCAAACTAAAAGTCGTTTTGTTTTTTTTGAAAATGATAACACTATTTACTATCGCTGTTTAAAATTATTTGTAGTCTATTTTTAACTCTGTTATTTATATTATATATATGTCTTTGTATATTTTTTGAAGAAGTCCATTTTGTTATTTTTCTAATAGAAATTTGTTCCGTATCTATAAACGAATTTGGTATAATTAAATAATGAGAATAATCACACGTATTAATTTTTATGAATTTACGTTGTTGAAAATGAGCATATAATGATTGTTCTTTTACTATTTCATTTTTCTCGTTTATATAAATTCTAAATAAAGACTTATTATTATATTCAAAAATTAGTTTATTTGAATATTCAGGATGAAATTCAGAATGAAAATTAAATTCCAGACGAGGTACTCTGATATCGTCAAATAATCTACTATCCCATATCATATCAGGCTGTAAATGTCTCCATAAGTCACTTAAGCCTTTATGGTTATACTCGTCAAATGCAGAGTTGTAAGATCGAGAAAATACATCTTTGAAATATTGAAACCCATCAACCTTGGTCTTAAAGAATTGAATACACTCATCAGTCGTTTTATACAATGTTAAATGTCCCCAACCAGATATTACTTTGTACTTATCCAAAATATCAGTTGTTATAAACCTACGAATATCACCATAAATTAAATCTAAATCTCCCCAGCCCCAAAAATCATAGTTTTTTATATGCTCATTGAAGATATAACCATATGCTCCTCGAATGTCACACAGTTTATATGGAGACTTTAAACAAATCTCAAAATTAAATTTAGATTGAATAATATCTTTAATTTGATCAAAAGAATAATTTAAAACTTTTATGTTTGCTTCAGGTTCAATTCTGTTATCAGTTATTAGTAAAAAATCAATTGATGGATTGTTTTTTGCTGATTGAAGCCAAAATGGGAACATTTTTGGTAGAGTACCAAAATATGGGATTATGATAATAATGGATTTCATTTGTTAATTATTTCTTTTCTAACAATGGTTTTAGATACCTTTCCTAGTATCCATGGACATCTATTCAATGCATAGATAATCGGAATGTAGAATAATACAACAATAAATAAACTACAGCAAAACGTAATGCCTAGATTAAATAAAGTTGATTCCGTTAATGGAATTCTTCCTGTGATTCTTAGTAAAGGAAAGTGTAATAGGTATATAATAATTGTTCCATTAGATATTGTTTGAATGAACTTATTATTTCTTCTGTATATTCTTGAAACAAAAAACACAATAAATGAAATTGCTATGCCTTCTATCACAAAAACTACAATATCAAAAAATGAGTATAATCGATTCATTTCCGCACTTCCATAAAGATAATAAATTGCAGTTGTTATTATCAAAGAAGAGATAAATGAGATAGGCTTTTTGCCTAACTGTTGCATATTTTTCTGTTTTAAAATATATCCAAATAAAAAGAATGGTAAAAATCTGAATATTCGGCTTACCTTAGCGATTAATGAATTATCCGCTCCAAAAATGTTGTTAATTGTAAGCACAATAAAAAAACTAAATAAAATTATGCCAAAAATTAAGAAATTATTTTTCTGTTTTAAAAATGGATGTGAAATTAATTTCATTAAAAACAACGCCATAATAAACCAAGCTAAATCTCCTGAAATAAAACGTATTATTAGCTCTAAATAACTGTCATTTCCTTTATGAATTTCATATAAATATATAGGTGAGATTAAAAGAGTTAAATAAAAGTAGGGTAGTAATAATGTTTTTACATTCTTCTTCAAAGTAAGATTAAAAGGCAATTTCGCAGAATGTAGATAACCGCTTATCATAAAGAATAATGGCATGTGGAATGAATATATCAAACTTTTTAATAGTATATTATTACCATTATTATGTCCCCAAACCACAAAGAATATAGCAACAAATTTTAGATAATCAATCCAAATTATTCTTTCTTTTCCCATAACTTATTTTTTTGTGTATTTGAATCTGAAATACATTTTTCAAACATCGAAAGATATTTTTGTGCAATGTTTTCTATACTAAATTTCTTACAACTATTAATGGCGTTTTTAGCTATTAGGTATCTTTTGTCATTATTTATCATTAACCATTTTAATTGCTTTACAAATTGTGTTATATCGTTATTGGGTATTATCAAACCGTTATGTTTATCTGTTACAATATCAGGAAGTGATTCAAAGCTATTAAACACAATGGGAACAACACCCATTTGCATTGCCTCCATGAGTACCATAGGCCAACCTTCGAATCTTGAAGTCATTAGAAATATCGAACTTTGTTTATAATATAATTCTGGATTCTGATATCCTAAGAAATTAATTCTTTTTAGTTTTAAATTCTTAGTTAGCTTCACTATTTTATTAAATTCTTCACCCTCTCCAATAAAGTCGAAACTCCAATCAGAAAAATGGGTATCCTTCTCTATTTGTGCCCAAATTTTAATCATCAAGCTTGCTCTTTTCTGATAATTAGTAGAACAAACCACCACAACTTTTTTGTGTTTATTAGGTAATTCATTAATAGGTAATAGGGAGTTAAATACAATTGGATTACCGATGGTTTCAATTTTCTCTTCTTTAACGTATGGAATGATATTTCTAAAAGAAGGAATAAACTTTTGCGAAAGCAGTTGAATTTTATCGGATTCTTCAACCATTATTTTGAATTTTTTCAACTCGTTTTTTTGAGACTTATACTTCCAGAATGGTAGCAATGGAATTTTTGCTAATGTGTATATTTTGTATAAAATATTATTGCTATCGTAATATAAGTTTATTAAAGATTGAATAGGGTAATAGCGTAATAAAGGTTTGTTGTGGTATGCTGATATTAGAACAGAATTGTGGATAGGTAGGCTTTTTAAAAAAGAAAAATCAGTACTCATGGCTTGGGTATTATATATAATATCAGGTTCAAAATTTAAAATAAACAATTTGGCCTGATCGTAATTTTCTTTTACAAGTTTTATTTTATTTTCAAAAAATACAGAAGGATGTTCAGAATCCTCAAAATAACCTAACGCAATTTCATGCCCAATTCTTTTAAAGTATTTGGCTAAAACATTAACAACAGTAGAAGTACCTCCCATATATGGTGGATCAGCGTCAAATGAGATAAATAAAATTTTCATGAGTTAATGTTTAATTTTCGAAACAGTTATAAAGATTCGATTAAAAATCAATAATGTACATATGCTACCAATAACAAGAGTTTTCCACATTTTTATGAGATTTAGGCTTTTCATTAATACCTGGCCTTACCCAATGTTCATTTTCTAAACCTGAATAGTGAATGAATATCCCATTTTCATAATGAGCAATATCATGGTCCCATCTATTACCCATAATACCAAATAATAATTGTAAAGAACCTCCTATATGTACTGCTTTTTTACCACTTCTTTTTACATGAGCAGCCAAAGGAAAGCCATAAGCTCCACATCCGATTAAACAAATATCATAATCGCATTTATCTATTTCTGATTTCATGTAGTCTAATGCTTCAAACCAATCCTTAAAATCCTCATTTTCTCCACCAATACTTTGAACAGCTTTAATAACTTCTAAACTTTTAAATAGAGGTAAGGTTTTTCTATTTTTGAATAATAGTTCTCTTTTTTGATATTGAGATATAATTGTATCCTTAAAAGGATGTACAACCAATATTTTTTTTCCTTCAAGTACGGAAGTCCATGGCTGTTCACTCCAATATGGATCCAAATACATTAGTTGAACTTTTTCAGCACTTATAAGTTGGGTTTTTAATTGAAGTTCGTTAGGTCGCCAACTGCCCAACACATCAATTTCTTTTACATCAGTCAGCATTAATTCACAAAATTGAGTTAATTTATCTTTTGTAGGTGGAAAGAATCCACTCCAACGCTGCATTGTTTCCATAAATTCACCTTCCCACCACCAAGGTAGAGTTTTACCTTGAATATAATGCAATATATTTTTGTCCGAATTTTGTATTCCCAAATAATTTACTAGCATGTTTAATTCAGTACTTCCAAAGCGGGCAATCATGCAAGGTTTGTCACTTATTAGATTTTCATAAATAATCTGAGAAATCTTATCTGGGTTTTGTTCGCATTCTGGTTTAGGTTGCTGTTGAACTAGAAAGACTTTTTTATATATAGTTTTTAATACTTTGAGAGTATATATAGAAATTTGATTCATGAAACAATTTTTGATTTAGAGAATATGGGATTAATAAATTTTTGAGATAAAAAATTCAACATAACAGATAGTACCAATGTTACCGTAATACTTATATAAATAGGATTTGTGAATACAAATAAATGATGAATCAAGTAAAACTCCATGGATATGGAACTCATCCATGTTATGATTGCTATATTCGTGGAGTTTTTGAAAAGCATGGTAAACAGCTTTATGATTAGAATTGCCATCACGCAGGTTTGAAAATATTCTATGTAAATTCCCATTCTAAATGTTTCGTGATAATTTAACGATAATAAAAAATATCCAATTACGAGAATTACTGAAGATATGTATATTATTAGTCTGGAGGATAATTGATTAATTTTTCTTGCATTATAGTAAGTCCATAAATAAAAATATATATATACAAAATCAGCACCACGGTAAAGAAATCCCATACAAATTAAGAATATCAACAATAAAATACTAAGAATACCAGATCTAAACCATTTACCTACAAACTTTACTCTGCTGGAGATTACCATAGAAATATAACAAAACAATAAGGTTTCCATAAACCATAAATGCCCACAACCTGGCAAAGGTTTTACAAATTTGGTAAGATAAACCAATTCACCTCCTACCGATTTTGCATATTCAACAATATGGGCAACATCTGTAATTGCATAATAAATAAAAACTGATAAAACAAATGGATAATATTTGAGTGATAAAGTTTTAATCCGTTTAAACAGGAAAAGGTGACCTAAAATGATATCGTCTTCATTTTTTAGGCCATATAAATAGGCACTCATCAGAAGGAATACCGGTACTGCAGTGGAAAAAAGCCACATCTGTTCTCTCAATCCTATTCCAGCAAAATAATGAATTAGGAATATTTGTACCATACACAAAGCTCGTAATATGGTAAAAGAATATATTTTATTCATCGCTAATTTTTATTAGCGTTTTACCTTCATTTTCCATTAATATCCAATCCTTACATTTGGGATAACTATGCCAAAATTCCTTAGGACAAACTTTAATTCCTTTGTTTAAAAGAGCAGGTTTATATGAAAAGGAACTTTTACTAGTTATTAAACAATCGGCATATACCATATGCAGGAAAGATTCTTGTGCATCCATATTAAAACACCAATGAAGGTTTTTGTAGTGTTGAAATTCAGGAAAATCTTCAGGCTTTCCTTGTGAGAAAACATAAATATGTATTGGTTTATTTGTTTCTAATTTTGTTAATACCTGTTCCAACACATTTTTAAAATAATTATTTGAAATATAGCGCATCTGTAGATTTGGATTTTCCGGATCATTCATAATATCTCCACGGCGTACATGAATAGCAATATTGAAATTTTCTTTATAGTATATTATTTGGTCATTTCTTCTTGCTATTGCTCCATAAAATTTTTCTTGAATATCTTTAATAACTCCATATTGATCTTTATATCCTTGATCTTGTTCGCAAATGAATATCACTTTCTTTCCGGAATATGAATTAATGATATTTTTAATTCGGTTAACTTCCCTTTGGTTAAATTCATTGAATAGAGGAATTCTGATCTTTTTATATCCTTCTTTAACAAGATCAGAAACTTTGTTTTCCTTTTCTCCAAAGCCAAGAAAATCATCCCATTGAGAAGTGGAAAACGGAAGATGAGCAAAGTTTAATCCAAATTGTTTAGCCCACCAATACCCTGCTATCCAATTAGCCATTTGATGTCCAATTCCTGCTCCAGGATTTGGTTGAGCAGTGAAATAAAATGAACTTTTTTGGATTCTATTATCTTTATATGTAATTTTTTTGTGCCAATAAGATTTATAGATATATGGATAAAACCTTTTGCTCCTAGAATAATGTATAATCTCGTTCCTTATCTTTCTTTTTACTTTATCGACTATGAACATTTTAATTATTATATTTGTATTTTAATTGAATCAAATCTTTTTTACTTTTTATTTCAGTAGGAATCCTTCTTAATTTAGCTTTTAATCTATCTTTAATTGATTTATTTTGTTGTTTAAAAAAACCTCTTTTAGTATAATCAATTAATATATTATTTTTTTCAAACAACTCAACTATTTCTTTTTTCCATTTGCCACCTATTACTCCTGTAAATACATAGGGTATAATTTCAAATTTATTTAAAATTACCCAATTTCTATCTACTGTGTAAAAATTATGATCGTATACGGATGCTCTCTTAGATCCCCACCATTCAAAATTCCAAGCTGATTCAAAATTTCGAATATATTGTTTTAATATTTTTTTTTGCCATAATGCAGCCTGGCAACTTATTCGATCTCTATGGAATTTTGGTACCCTATATAAGTGATTGTATTCACTTTTATTCTCTGCAGGGGAACCTTGATCTGTTAAATGTATGCAATGAATTGTTTTTGTTGTATTAATTAGCTGAATGAATTCGTTAATATAGTTGTTTTTAACAGGTGCTTTTATAAAGTAATCTTCTTGCATGTAAAGAATAATGTCTTCTTCAATTAATTCTAATGCCCATGCTAAGCATTGACTCCATGTTGCTCTTTTGTTTTTTGGATAATTGTTTCTCAAACATCCTTTTACACAGATAATATCTAAATTTTCATAAGAATAGTCTTTGTATTCTGTATTCAAATATATTTTACCTTGAAAATTGGGCCAGTATATTTTAAATAATTTAAAAAATGGATCCCAACAATCTTCGAATTTATCGCATGTGTTTATAAGGATACAGTAAGATGTATTCATAAAAAGATGATTTTATATATTGCTAATTTCTTTAACCAATAAGATTATATAAATATTGTTGTGAAAAAGCTGCAATAAAGTGGTGAATATTATTTTTTACATTGTAATTTTTAATAACAAAGAAACATTATCTTGCAGCTATCAATAAAATTGAATCAAATAAATAATATTGCTTTAGTTTGGCAATAAGTAATATTACAAGATCCTAGTAGTTTAATGATCTTATGGGGCACTTTCTATAATTTTGATTTTTTCTTGCATTATGCCATCTGTTCATTCTTACTTTATAGGAGACTCTTGTGTCTTTAAAATATCCTTTTAATAAATACCATGTATAACGTTTAGCAAAACGTTGTTTTATAATATCAAAATATTCACTATAATTGATATTGAGTCTTTTGTAAATTTCACTATAAATATCGTTCATTAGTAAAATGCAATTCAACTCTGCAATATATTTATGAAATGAACTTTGTAAATTTGAAGAACGAATAAAACAATATCCTTTGTAATTAATTTCTTTAATTGACTCGATATGTAATAAGTATTGGAAACTAAATAGTTCGTACTTCGATTGAATCGCTGAAAAACGAATATTATTCTTAATAATAATTTGAGCCATAAATAGCTTGTTCCAAATGGTTCCCAAAACACCTCTGTCGATTTTTGGAAAAACACTTTTAAGTTCTGATTTATTTTTAGCAGAAATATTTTCGTTAATATAAGTATTATAAAGTGAACAACTAGTATCTAATTTTTGTAAATCAGAATCTTTAATATGGATTGTATGTGTAACTAATATATCATAACTATAAAATTCAGATATTAATGTTTCTAAATAATTTTGAAGGTTAGGAAGAGAATGGCTTTCTTCTTCTCTAAATCTCAGATTTTATTATCTAGAGAGTCCTGCTAATCTTATTTATAAATAGATTAAACCTGCAGGATTTTATATTATTTAGTTATTGTTTAATAGTTTTATTGTTTTTTTAATAAACATTTTTCTTTCATCTGTATCGAAATCAACATAAATAAAAGTTATTATCAAAGCTATTGAAGATGTAATTATAACGCCAATCAAACGAACATATTCATTTTTAATAAAATAATGAGAGACACTTCCCATTGTAACAGAAATAAGTATCACAATACCTGTTTTTATTATTACTTTTAATACATAATCATTTAAGTTCATTTGTGCATACCTGAAACAATAGAAAACTTGGTAAGCAGATATGCATACTGCAATAAATAGTTCCGCATATTTCATTGATTGTGGTTCAAAATTTAGTTTAAATAAGCCGTAAATCAATAGCATATAAAATAACCAAAGTAAACTACTAACGATGTTGTATTGTTTTATCTTACCAATTGCAGCAATAGTAGTTCCCAGCGGAAGAGTTATTTGTTCTACCAAAACTTTAACTATTATTATTTTAATAAAAATAACAGAATAAGGAGGTGCATTTTTTAACCATAACTTCAAAATAAAGTCTGCCTCGATTAAGAAAGGGATTGCAAATATAGCATATATTAGAACTGCCATTTTACAAGCCCAAAAAGTTGTGTTATACATTTCTGTTCTATTACCTCCGCCTTCTTTTTTTACAATCACCGGACTTACAGCTTTTAGCATATTAGTAGAAAAGGCTTGCATTTGTCCATTAATTTGACCCGATACCCCGTTTGCAGCATTCAAGATAGTTCCATGAAAAATATTTAAAACTATTCCTGACCCGTATCCCGAAATCATACTACTGGCAGAGCCTAGAAAGCTCCATCCTGCAAAACCAGTCATTTCTTTCATTAAGCCTTTTTCAAAGTATTTACGAGGGGCGATTACACATTCTTCGTATTTACGGTGGCAATAAACTTGCATACAAGTACGACTTATTAAGGGGATAGTAGCCATAAGTATACCGTAAAGCACAAGTTTATCCCCTGCGTAGTATACAATTGTCAAGGCCGTTGCAAGTTTTAATAAAGATTCAATTACCCCTATAATAGAGTAAAAAAGCATATTTTCATGTGCATTAAGCACAGCTTCATAAGGAACACTAATAACCGTAAATGCAGTGCTTAATATTAAAGATGCATAAATTATCTTGGCTGCAAATATACGCTCTGTAGGAATGTTTAATATGCCGTTAAAGAAAATAGAGCCGGCAATAATCAAAATGGCTACCAAAATAGCTGCTATTATAAAATGCAATACAGAACTCACATTAAATATATATTTTTGCTTCTCACGATCGCCTTTACCTTCATAATATGACATAAATCGTTGTGTTGCACCAGACATGGCTGCGTGTAAAAAACCTAGCATACCAATGGCTCCACCTACAACATTAAAAATTCCAAAGTCAGAAGATCCCAGGGCATTTAATATAAGTCTGGTAGTATATAACGAAATGAACATGGTAATACCCATCTTCGCATAGAGAAAGCCCGTGTTTTTAATTATACGTTTTGCTGATTGCATAATATTAATTCAAATGCTTGAAATGATTAAGTTGTTTGAAAAGTTGTCTTGTTCACATAGCTACGCTACGTCAGTTACATAAATTTTATGACTGATAAAGAATGTATCATATAGATTGTATAATTCTCCTCGAAAATAATATGATTTTTTAATCTCTATAAAAAAGCTTGATAAACAGTCTGATTTTATGGATATGGGTATGGAAATATTTGGTAACTGTAAATTTTAAGCAATATCACAGGAGAATATAATAACCTCAACTTAGAGGATTTTTAGATATTTTTGAGCATTATAAGGAAATAGTAAATAATTTTTATAATTTATTGTATATATGTAAAATTCTTAATAATATTAGTAGCAAGTTGGCTGATAGTTAAATACAACAATATCTATATGATAGTGCAAGTTCATATAAAATATTTTTAATAAATACACTTATTTTCATAACACAACACAAAATGAATAATATTAATTATGTATTGTTATGTGTAATATATCTTTGGGTTTCAAAAGCAAATTCTAATTTAAATGCACAAAATAATTATTATGTATCTGTAGTAGATGGTATAGATACCAATGATGGGAAAAGTATTACTGCGCCATTTAAAACAATTCAAAAAGCTGCAGATATTATCCAGCCAGGTGAAACTATTTTTATTAGAGGTGGAGTATATCGTGAAGAAATATCTATTATGCAATCGGGGTCTGAAGGTAGACCTATTATTTTTACTCCATATAATAATGAAGAAGTAATAATAACAACAACAGATTTATTAACGGATTGGACCTTGAAGGATGGCAGTATTTATAGAGCAAACTTTGATTCATCAATTATACCAAGAAATAAAATGACCATTTTTGTGAATGGGGAGTGGGTTAATGAAGCACATTGGTCAAGTATAAAATCAAATGCAGATATACTTAATAGTGATGAATATTCAACTGTTGATAGTTATTCGTCCACATCAATTACAGATTCTAGTTTGACTTCTTTTTCAGATGACTATTGGAATGGAGCATATGTATACATACAAGTTAATGATTGGTCTATATGGCCAAGGAAAATTACTGATTTTGATGGAGAAACCGGGACTATAACAATTAATGCAGAATCATTTGAAACGGCTCAAGGATATAAATATCTAATTTTTGATTCTTATAATGCACTAGATAGTTCTGGAGAATGGTATTTTGATGATGACTCAAATGAACTATATCTTTGGACACCTGATGGTAGTAATCCCAATAATGATACTGTTGAAGTTAAAACACGAGAAGAGTGTTTTGTGTTAAATGGAAATGATTATATTCAAATTGAAGGACTCAATTTGAGGGGAGGAGACATAGATATGGAGGGGGCAAATAATAACTTGTTACAAAATTGCCATATTTATTATCCAGATTGGAACTTTGGTATGGATAGTGATTTTGATATCTATA
This sequence comes from uncultured Saccharicrinis sp., assembly GCA_963666825.2. GTDB lineage: Bacteria > Bacteroidota > Bacteroidia > Bacteroidales > Marinilabiliaceae > Saccharicrinis. Next base: position 6,254,646 of record OY763044.2, read on the forward strand.
GTTTAAAAATTAATGGTTCTAATAATATTATCAGAGATAATGAAATTGAAGGAACTTGTGGACAATTTATAATTCTTTCTGGCTCAAATAATTCTATTGTTAATAATTACTTCCATAATCTTGGATATAATAATTGTGATGGCGCAGCCATTTGTATTTCAAAATGCAATACGGGTAATTTGATTAGTCATAATACATTTACAAAAATAGGACATTCTGCAATTAGTAGTAATTATGGAGGATATAGATTTATTATTCAATATAATGAATTCAGTAAAACATGTATGTTAACCACAGATGTTGGTGCTATAGGATTTGGAAACGGATCATTTAATAATAGTATTGTTCATCATAATGTTTTTCATGATATGGCTGCAGTAAGTGCTGGGTTTTATATGGATTTTAATGGATTTGATATCCTAGTTCATAATAATATATTTTACAATAGTGAAAGTTGGGGAATGAAATTAAACATACCCGCAACAAATATTTTTTATATTAATAATACTATTTTTTCAAGAGGAGAAATACATTCGTCTTTTTTAAGTGACTTTTCAGAAGCTAAAAACGTAGGAATTTATAATAATATCTATACCTACGCAAACCAACAACTATCAAATAGAGGAGCTACACTTGATGGAAATTGTAGTTTAGATAGCAGTAGTGAGTTTTCAGATGTAACTACAGGTGATTTTACTTTACAGTCTGGTTCTGAAGCGATCGATCAAGGTATAGAAATCAAAGGAATAACAGATGGATTTACTGGCTCAGCTCCTGATGCAGGTGCAATTGAATATGGTGAAGAAATGTGGAAATTCGGTCATGATTTTAATGATCCTCCTGATCCTGAATATAATTGGTATAGCATTGATTTTTCAAGTTTCATTTCAAACTCAAGTTTTGAAATGGACCTTGATTATTGGGATACAGCAACCGGCAGTCCTGACGTGATAAATGTTGATCCATGGAATTATAGAAGCGAATCTTTGGGATTATCAGGTGGTTATGCGCTTGAGCTTAAATCGGGAGATGAAGTTACACAGGATATTACCGGATTACTTCCTGATACGTATTATAAACTGTCAACTAAAGCTCGTATTATGCGTAAGGATATTAAAGTTGCTTATTCTTATGGCGATTTAAATGGTACCTTCACCTTTGCTCATTATGCAAATCAATACTCTATTTCAGATATAGATGCCGGCGAATGGTTGCGCTTTGATAATATTGATTTTGGAGATCAAAAACCTCTGTATAATTATCTTGAACTGGGGGTAACTTTATCCAATAATTATAATATAGAACTAAGATTGGATGATTTAAATGGTACTCTATTAGCAAAGCTTAATTATCAAGAAGGAGATTCTTATAGTAAATATGCAGCTGATTGGGGAATGCTAAAAACATATATTTCATCAATTACTGGAACTCATTCGGTTTATTTGAAATTTACAAATGCAAGTGCAGGGCATGTTGACAGAATAAGGTTTATGAATACTGAATATCAAGGTGTTAATATTGGAGCTAGAAATTTTGACGAAGGTAATAACGATATATCTGAAAATATAGGTTATTGTTACTGGACCGGAGAAGAAGGTGTAATATTTAAAACAGGTGTTACATCAACAACTGCCACAGTTTATCTTAATAATAATCTGGATAATAATTTTAATGGATATATAGATAATGTTTCACTTATAAAATGTGATACAATCCAGTCTCCTAAAAATGCGAATACTGTTCCTGGTATTATACAAGCTGAAGATTTTGATATTGGAGGACAAGGGATTTCTTATAATATAGTTGAATTGGAAGTAAATGACAATCCATATCGATCGGATATCCAAAATGTTAATATAGCAACAATATATGATTCGGCTATTGGTTACTCAGTTAATGATTTTGAAAATGGAGATTGGCTTGAATATACACTAAACGATATTGTAGAAGGAGAATATGATCTTAAAATGAGATATTTAAAAGATAATAATGACACTTGCAGAGTTATTGTTAAATTAAATAATAACACGCTTGGGTATTTTAAACCAGAATATACAGGTGATTCTCTTTGGCAGGAAATTACTATAAATGATATATCTATTGGAGGATTAGAAGGAGAAGAAGATATTTTAAGAATTTGGATTCCTGATGGCGATATAAATATTGATTATATCAACTTTATGACATGTGCGAATTTTAGCGTTTCAGGAGAAGTAACAGGAAGTATTTCAGATTCTAACAATGGAAAAATAATTCTTACTGCAAAAGGAGGAACAGAACCTTACGCATATTTATGGACAGATAGTGTTACTCTCATGGATAGGGCTAATTTAGCAGCTGATGATTATAGTGTGACTGTAACAGATAGTGTTGGTTGTTCAGAGATTCTATCTTTTACAGTGGAAGATTTATGTGAAAACTTTAGTGTATCAGGAACAGTTACCGATTGTACAGAGCAAATAAATAATGGAGCAATCTCATTAATAGTATCAGGTGGAGAAGAAGCATTTATTTATTTATGGAGTGATGGATCAACAAATAAAGACCGGGCTAATTTGTCAGTTGGCGAATATACTGTTATAGTTACTGATGATAATGGTTGTACAAAGAGTCAAAATTTTAATGTAGATAATTTGTATGCTAATTTTACAGTGTCAGGAGAAGTGACAGGTAGTATCTCTGATTCCAATAATGGTACAATAACTCTAGAAATTAGTGGAGAAGTTGGAGAAACTTATAGTTATCTTTGGAGTGATGGATCTACAAGTAAAGATAGGATTGGTCTCTCACCAGGTAATTACACTGTAACAATAACTGATAGTAGTGGCCTGTCTGTAACAGAAAATTATATAATAGATGATTTATGTACAGATTTTAGTCTGTCAGGAATCGCTATAGGAAGTCTTTCAAACGTAAATACCGGAGCAATAACATTAACAATAGAAGGTGGTGAAGGGCCTTGTGGTTATTTATGGTCAGATGGTGAAACAACCAAAGATAGAACGAGTTTGGCGGCAGGTAACTATTCTGTAACGGTAACAGATAATAATGGTTGTAAAGAAACACAAAGTTATATAGTGGATGATCTGTGTCAAGATTTTAATGTTTCATCAAGGATTATTAGCAGCGATTATGAAGAAAATAATGGGGAAATTGTTCTTTCTATTGATGGAGGTAAAGCACCTTATGTGTATAGTTGGTCAAATGAAAAGGATGATGCTTATATAACAAAATTAAAAGCAGGGTCATATAGTGTGATAGTAAAGGATGCTAATGGTTGTGAGTTGGAAAAAACTTTTATTGTCGAGGAAAATCCTATTCTTTTTAAGTTGGTAAAGGTACATCCGATTCCAACAACTGGTCTAATTGCTGTCGAATATGGAAGTCCTAATGACGGAACTGTAATTGTTGATATTCATGATTATATAGGAGAAAGTGTAAAGAAGTATACCATAAATACAACTAAAGGTTATAATAAGACATCAATATATTTAGGAAATGAAGATCAAAATGAAAAAACATTGCTTCCTAATGGTAAATATGAGATTTATTTTATAATGGATGGTGATAGTTTCAATTTTCCAGTTATAAAAAAAGAATAGTTTAGAAAATAAACTATTGCGAATATAAAGCTGTTTCTTAAATAAAAGAGACAGCTTTTTTTGTTTGTATATTTTTTCTTTGTGGTCTTATCTTGTCATCTATAGGTGTGGCAATTTTGAATATATCCTAATTCAAACGACTTTCATGAATTATAAAATAATTTTCGGTATTGTCAATTAGTCCATTTGAGTGTATTTGTGTTTCAAAGAAAATATATAAAACGCTGGGTAGTTAAATAATTTGTTTGTAAGGTTCAATTTGATGTTCTAGTCAATGGAAATTATAAATAATTATCAATCATAATTAATGGTGTTTTTTATGTGAATAATGGGATTATTTTAATGACTGAAAGGAAAAGAATTAATTAATATTAAATCGATAAAATAGATTTGTTGAGTTTGTAATTTATTAATTGATCCTATGTAAGTATTATGAGATAGGAGTTGGGGTTGGATTGAATAAAACGATTATGTAAAAGGTGAATTTCATGAGTTAGTCCCCCTAGAAAATAACAATGTAGATTTCGTTTTTAGTATAAAATGATAATATACCCTATGTATAAAGATATTAATTATGAGATTTTGTATTGAGATTTAGATATGATACTGGATGGAACTAATTAAATAGGTACAATATCGGTTGTTAGTCAAATAAAACATTGTGTTCACAAATTTCCTCTTTTCTGTTTTCTGTATCATTTTAACTTTGAAATAAAATTTTCTAAGACTAAGTAATTCTATGTCTGAATTTCGTATTTAGGTATGTATAATGTTTTAATCTTTATAAAGTTATGAAAATTACTGACCCGGAAGTATTAGGATATCGTGTATTTGGAGGAGATTTAAATCATTTTACACACTTTAATAAGATGATAATTAACACTCTAAACGGACATTCTTATAGTGTTGCTAAAAGAGATAAAATGTTTCAACAGGCATTAAAAGATTCTGATATATTATTGCCTGATGGTGAAGCTGTTGTTTTAGGAGTAAAATTATTACATGGTCATAGTATAAAAAAAATTGCAGGTTTCGATATGTATATTCATTTGTTAAAAGAGCTCAATGATAAAAATGGAACATGTTTTTTTTTAGGAGCACAACCTGAAACTCTTGAGTTAATAGACAGGCGTTTGCATAAAGATTTTTATAATGTACTGGCTGGATATTATTCTCCTCCTTTTGTCCATGAATTCTCGCAAAAAGAAAGTGAAGTAATGTGCAGAGTTGTAAATATGTTTAAACCAGATGTATTGTTTGTTGGGATGACTGCACCTAAGCAGGAAAAATGGGTACATCAATTTAAAAATCAACTTGATGTACCAGTTATTTGTTCTATTGGAGCTGTGTTTGATTTTTATGCTGGAACAAAAAATCGTCCTGCTAATTGGATGATTAAATATAAATTGGAATGGTTTGGTCGTTTCTTAAAAGAACCCAGAAGAATGTTTCATCGATATTTTATTAGTACTCCAGTTATATTTATTGATATGTTCCAAAAAATTATTAATAGAAAGAAAGCTTCATGAAAAATCATTTATACTAGTTTTTAATAAATATATCAAATAAAATGTCAAAAAAAGTAGCCTTAATCACCGGGATTACCGGACAAGATGGAGCTTATTTAGCTGAATATCTTTTAAACTTAAATTACGAAGTTCATGGCATTAAACGTAGAACCTCTTTGTTTAATACGGATAGGATAGATCATTTATATCAGGATCCCCATATCAAGGATCGTCATTTTATTCTTCATCATGGAGATCTAACCGATAGTATGAATCTGACTAGAATAATTCAGGAAGTTCAGCCTGACGAGATATACAATTTGGCAGCTATGAGTCATGTTGCTGTCAGTTTTGATATGCCGGAATACACAGCAAACGCTGATGGTATTGGAACTCTTCGTATACTTGAAGCCGTTAGGTTGTTAGGTTTAACGCAAAAAACGCGTATCTATCAAGCTTCAACATCTGAGCTTTATGGATTGGTACAAGAGGTACCTCAAAAAGAAACTACACCTTTTTATCCACGCTCTCCTTATGCTGTGGCTAAGTTATATGCATATTGGATAACCGTTAATTATCGTGAGGCTTATAATATTCATGCTTCTAATGGAATTCTTTTTAATCATGAATCACCAAACAGAGGAGAAACCTTTGTTACGCGTAAAATCACACGTGCTGCAGCCCATATTGCATTAAGCATGCAAGATAAATTATATTTAGGAAACCTTTCTGCTAAACGTGACTGGGGCCATGCTAAGGATTATATTAAAGCAATGCATCTTATTTTGCAACAAGATAATCCTGACGATTATGTAATTGCAACAGGAATTACAACGACAGTTCGTGATTTTGTTAAAATTGCTTTTGCAGAATGTGGTTTAACTATAGATTTTAAAGGAGAGGCAGAAAGTGAAGAAGGCGTATTAATTGATATTAACACTAATGTTTTTAAAGAAAAAGTAGGTGTTGATTATTTAGCGGAATTAACAGAACGTATAGGAGAAAGTTTAATAGTAGTAGATCCTAAATACTATAGACCTACTGAGGTAGAGTTATTGATTGGAGATCCATCTAAATCAAAAAATATATTAGGATGGGAGCCTGAATATGACTTACCTGCTTTAGTAAAAGATATGGTAGAAGCAGATTTACATTTATTTAAAAAAGATGCTCTGTTAAAAGCAGAAGGTTTTAGGGTTATGAATTATTTTGAATAAACCAAATCAATTCTAGCAATGGACAAAAATTCTAAAATATTTATAGCAGGACATCGAGGATTAGTTGGTTCTGCTATAAAAAAGAAGCTTGAGGCCAAGGGATTTGAGAATTTATTACTTCGTACATCAAAAGAGTTAAATCTTCTTGATCAGGTTGCTGTTGAGCAATTTTTTCATGAAGAAAAACCGGAGTATGTAGTTCTTGCGGCAGCTAAAGTAGGGGGAATTGTTGCTAATAATACCTATAGAGGACAATTTATTTTTGAGAACCTTCAAATTCAAAATAATGTTATTCATCAATCCTATTTGAGTGGAGTAAAAAAACTATTGTTTTTAGGTTCAACATGTATATACCCTAAAATGGCTTCTCAGCCTATGGATGAAAATTGTTTACTGACAGATTCATTAGAGTATACAAATGAGCCCTACGCAATTGCTAAAATAGCAGGATTAAAATTATGTGAATCATATAATTTACAATATGGTACAAATTTTATTTCAGTAATGCCTACTAACTTATATGGTCCTAATGATAACTTTAACTTAGAAACTTCTCATGTACTGCCAGCAATGATTCGTAAAATTCATTTAGCTAAATGTTTAATGAATAATGACTGGGAAGCAATTATAAAGGATCTCAATGAACGTCCAATTGAAAATATTGATGGATCCTTTTCTAAAGAGGTTATTATTCAAGTTCTTAGTAAATATGGAATTCAAATATCAACTAATGGTTCTCCTAATTCAGTTGTCTTATCATTATGGGGGACGGGAAAACCAATGAGGGAATTCCTATGGTCAGAAGATATGGCTGATGCATGTGTCTATTTGTTAGAGAATAGAAACTTTAAAGATATTCTTAAAGAATCTGATTCTGATATATCTGAAATAAGAAATACCCATATTAATATAGGAACGGGTAATGAAATAACAATAAAAGATCTATCAGAACTTATTAAAACAGAAATTGGATATTTGGGAGGCATTAATTTTGATTCTGAAAAACCAGATGGAACCATGCGAAAACTAACAAATCCCTCGAAATTGCACAAGTTGGGTTGGAAACACAAGATTGAATTAAATGAGGGAATTAAGTTAATGTATAAGCATTATTTAAATAGTAGTATTAATTAATTAAATAGATCTTAGATTTTAGACAAGAGACATTTTTCAAGCTGCTGAAACTTTAATGGAGGAGTAAGATAGGTTTGTAATTCTTTTATTTTGAAATTTCAAATTAATTATTGCATGTTTTAATAAAAAAAAGATATTCATAAAATCAAGAGCTGAAAGTAATTATTTTATTAGGCTAAAAGCCTAAAATATCAGAGCTAGGGACATCGCCCCTTGTGTTTAGTTTTATATAATTCTTAGACTGTATGCCTTAAATTAAACCTAAAGGTATGAGGCATACAGCCTGAAATAGCCATGTATATCACAATAAACAAACATTAGGTTTGTATTATTAAAAATACTTTACTAGTTCAATAAAATTTATTTAACCTTAATACTGTAATCCATGATACGTGAAAGAGAAAGAGTAATAGCCAAGGGGAGTGTTATTTTTCAAACATTGTTAAGTCTGGGTAGTTTTTATATAGCCTGGAAGTTTAATAATTATTATTTAGGATCAGAACTTGGTGGAATTCGTGAATATGATACTGTTTTTGTTCTAATCGGACCTGTATGGTACTTATTATTAGATCATTTTGGAATGGGGCGTATGCTTAGAACCAAAATGTATTCTACAATATTTTTCGAATACTTTAGTGTCATTGGATTTGGATCTGCAATACTTTTCATTGTAGTTGGGATTCTGGAATTAACTATGGTATCTCGTTGGGTTCTGGTTCTTTTTGTTTTCATAAACTTCTTTTCATTATTTGTTTACAAATCCATAGTATACAAAACAATGAAAATTCTTAGAGGTAAGGGATATAACTATAAACATGTAGTTATAATTGCTGATAAAGATTCTGATTTTTTTATTGATCAACTTATTGTAACAAAGGATTGGGGGTTTAGAATATTGGCAATAATTAGTGATAGCAAGGAGATAATAGAAAAGTATGGAAGAAAATATAAGATTATTAATGAGAATGAATGTTTATCAAAAATAATAGATGATATTGTGGTTGATGAGGTTATGTTCTGCAAAGGCACTTATAACCAAGATAAAATTAGAGAAATAGTAAATCTGTGTATGGAAGTAGGGATTACATTTAGAATGCAATCAGAAATTTTTAGTTTTGCCGGAAATCGTTCACATCTATCTTATTTTAATCAGTTACCCTTTCTTACTGTTATGAATACTCCAAGTAATTATTTAGCCTTAAAAATTAAAGCTTTAATGGACTATATAAGTGCTATTTTTATTCTATTGACAGTGTCTCCTTTAATAATGGTTATTGCATTAGCCATAAAACTTGATGATGGAGGACCTGTTTTTTTCAAACAAATCAGAGTTGGTCAAAATGGACGATTATTTCATTGTTTGAAATTTAGAACCATGGTTACGAATGCAGAAGAATTAAAGGAAACATTGAAGGATCAAAACGAACAAGAAGGTCCTGTCTTTAAAATGAAGAATGATCCAAGAGTTACGAAAGTAGGTCATTTTTTAAGAAAGTCTTCTTTAGATGAATTACCTCAGTTTTTTAACGTTTTAAAAGGCGAGATGAGTATTGTTGGTCCTCGTCCTCCTGTTCCATCGGAAGTAGAAGAATATGAAAGATGGCAACGACGAAGGTTAAGTATGAAACCAGGTATTACATGTATTTGGCAAGTGTCAGGTCGTAATAATATTCCTTTTGATCAATGGATGAAAATGGATATGCAATATATTGATTCCTGGTCATTAAAACTTGATATACAACTGTTCCTTAAAACATTTAAAGTAATATTGGTTCGGGATGGACAGTAAAGGTTTGAAGGTAAAATGTTTCATGATTTATTATCATAAAATTTAAATATTTTGAAAGCCATATTACTACATACATTTTTTATACAAAAATATTTTCTCAAAGAAAAGGATAAATCAAGTTAATCTGAGTAATTTATTGACTAAATATAGAAACTAAATATAACTCCAGAGAATTATAAATATTTAAAAAAATCAGATAGATTATTGTAAAAAGTATTCTATTTTCAACATTAACTTAATTTTATATACCTCTCATCAAAAAAAAAAATATTTTAAAGAAAAAAAAATAATATTGCGTCATATTAATTAAAAATTTTATCGAAATAATCATATACAATAACGATTTTATGAATAAACTTATTCTTTTTGTTTTTTTAACTTCTATATTTTTTTCTTGCACATCAAAAAAAAATCTAACTTATTTTAATGATATTGAAAAAAAAGATTTTCAGCAAGGAATTCCAATTCCTGCACCTATACATATAATTAAGCCTAGTGATAACTTATATATTAACATACAAACATTAAATCCTGAAATTAATGCTTTGTTTAATCCTTCTACAGGAAATGGAGTAAGCAATAGCACCTCTCAAATTTTTGGAGAAGGAGTAGGACAACATATTAATGGTTTTCTTGTGGATGATGAAGGATATGTTACTTTACCCATTATCGGAAAAGTAAATGTTAAGAATAAAACTATAGAAGAGGCTCGCGAAGCAATTCAAATACAAGCTCAAATATATATTAAAGATGCCACTATTAAAGTGAAATTATTAAATTTTAAATTTACTGTATTAGGGGAAGTTAATAGTCCTGGGGTATATTATAATTATAATAGTTATATTACAATTTTGGATGCTATTAGTATGGCAAGTGGTCAAACTGCCTATAGTAATATAAAGCATTTACTTGTAATGCGTCAAACAAAAGACGGAACAATGAATTATTATCGTATTAATCTTGCTTCAGGTATGGATTTAATTCAATCACAAGCTTATTATTTACAACCTAATGATGTTGTATACCTAGAACCCAAAAAGAATAAGAGCTTAAGTATAAATATGGCTGTATACTCCTTAATATTATCATCTGTATCTACCTTAATATTGTTAGTTAACTTTATAAATAATTAAAGAGAATTTCAATTTATTATAATACTAACAACAGTTATATTAAAATATACAATGCGAAATAATGACGAAATAGTTGACTATATGAGTGAAATGGAAAATATTGATATAAAAAGTTTTCTTTTCCGGATTTTATCAAAATGGTACTGGTTTGTAATTTTTGGATTTTTGGGATTATGTATGGGTTATTTATATACAAAAAGAAAAGCTCCAACATATAATATGACTACCACAGTACTAGTAAAGGATAAAGATAATGGCGTAAGTATGGATAAGGTTTTTGATGGTTTAGATTTAGGAGGTAAAACAAGTGTGCAAAATCATATTTTTATGTTGCAGTCTAATGTTTTGAATCAGGAAGCCGTAAATAATCTAAATCTGGATATATCATGGTTCTGTTCAGGAATTTTTAAAGATAATGAACTGTATAATTTGTTCCCTTACAATGTGATTTTAAATAAAAATGCAAAAAATTTAAAGGGGGTGAATATAAATATATCACAAATATCAAATAGTTCTTATTGGTTGGAAATTGATGGGAAATATATAAAAAATGGAATTAACTATGATTTTAATACAAGAGAGAAAGGTGAATTTGGAGTTCCATTTGAAAGTAATTTATTTAATTTTACCATTACTCATAATAAAGACTTTGATATACAGAAAGATAAGCAATACTACTTTAGAATTAATGATGTTACTAACTGGACATCTTTTTTTAAAGGTAGATTATCAATATCTCAAGTGGACGAAAAAACAGATGGTATTATTTTGTCTATTAATGAGACTGTTACGCAAAGGGGAGTTGATTATTTGAATGCATTAACCGATGCATATTTAAAATATGATTTAGATGCTAAAAATCGAATTTCAGATAATACAATTAGATTTATTGACAGTCAAATTCAAAATATTGTTGATTCTCTAAAAATTACTGGGAATTTATTTACTGAATTTAGATCAAAAAAAGGGATTGTAGATTTAAGTCAAGAAGCTCAACAGGTGGCAGAAAGATTGAAGCTACTTCAAACAGAAAAGGAATTAGCTCAACGCAAGATGGATTATTTTAAAAACTTGCAAAATTATATGAATGATGCTGATCAAATGAAAAATATTGCTGTACCTTCTGTATTAGGAATTGCAGATGCAGGTTTAAATGCTTTGGTAATAAAACTAGGTGAGCTTTATAATAAAAAGTCTAGTATGTCATTTGTGGTTAAAGAAGAAAATCCAGCTATAAAAATACTTAATAACGAAATAGCAACTTGTATAAATTCACTTGGAGAAAATATTAAAAACTTACTTCAGAATACGAGGATTGAACTTCAAAATATTAATTCGCAATTGAAGAGTGTAGAAATAAAGCTTGCTGCTCTGCCCAAAACAGAACAGCAATTGATCAATATTAAAAGAACCTTTGATATAAATAACGAGTTATACACTTTTCTTTTACAAAAAAGAGCAGAAGCTGCTATTACATCAGCATCAAATGTTCCCGATGCGCAGATTCTAGATCGTGCAACTACTGATACAGCAGTATTTATTGGACCTAAAGTTCAATTAAACCTACTAATTGGCTTGATCATTGGGCTTGCTATTCCTTTTATCTTTATTTTATTATATGATTATTTTGATGATAGTATTAAGTCAAAGGATGATTTAGACAGTTTCAGTAAAGTCCCTGTTTTAGGATGTGTTTCTCATAATAAAATTAAATCAGAAACTCCGGTAATTGATAACCCTCGTTCTGAAATAGCTGAAACTTTCAGGGGGTTACGTTATAAAATTCATAAGATTAATAGATTGAACGGAGCTACTGTTTTTGCAATACATTCTGTATTCCCTAATGAAGGAAAGACCTTTAATGCACTAAATATAGCTTCTATCCTGGCAATGGAAAATAAAAAAGTGTTGTTAGTGGGTTGTGATTTACGTAAGCCACGTTTGCACAAAATCTTTAAACATAAAAATGAAAATGGTCTTTCAACATTTCTGGTGGGTCATCATAAGTTTGAGGAAATTATATGCTCAACTTTACTTGAAAACTTAAGTTATGTGAATTCCGGACCAATCCCTCATAATCCTTCTGAATTAATTGGGAATGGTGAATTTAAGGATTTTATTCAAAAGGCTCAGGAAAGTTTCGATTATATTATTCTTGATAATGCACCTGTGGGATTAGTTACGGATGGTATGATTGTTGGTTTACATGCCCACGTAAATATGTTTATTATAAGACAAGACCATAGTAAGAAAGATCAAATTAAATTTATAAATCAAGTTAAAGAAGAAAATAGTCTTAAACAAATGAGTATTATATTAAATGATACTATATATAATGGATATGGTAGTTCTTACAGAAAATATGGATATGGTAGTTATTATCACTCAGAGAAACTGGTGAAAACAAGTCTTAGGGATAAAATGTTCAGTGGGAATTCTAAATCCTGATTTATGGATCTCAGAAGTTGGATGAGTTTTTTATTAAGTAAAAAAGAAAACCACTGTCTTTAGACAGTAATAGTATTCATCAGACTTTATTCTGATGCCATTGAACCTACGGAATTAATTACATAGTCTTTCAGTTAATTTTTGACAAGATAAACTTAACGCTAAAACGAAAAATAGATAAAGAGCAATTATCTTCATTAAACAGTGAATGTCTAGATATAGCCTCCAAAAAAATAATAAAATAAAGGGGTTAGTTTTTATGAATTAACCTCTGTTCTAATTTTTTTGACTTTAATATTAAAATTGGCTAATGGTTATTGTTAAAAGGATGTGTTATTGAGATTTTAAGGATTGTTTTAAATTAAAGATGCTTTATTCAAATGAATATTCAAAGAACAGCTCTTTTATAATTTCGATCTCTAGTTTTATTTGTTATTAGCTTTTCCAAAAGAAATTAATTATACCAATTACCCTTATATTAAAATCATTTATAGGCTATTAAAAACTGTTTTGATCTCTTTTGCTTAAAGTATAGAAGCTATTTTGTTACCATCAGATAACATAATTGGCAAAAATAAGTATAAATTTGTTGATTGGATTGATGGAACATGTTTATTAGATTAAGAGTTAAATATGATAATATATCTATTGAATTTATCTTTTGATAAGCCATACAAGAGTATTGTTTTACACAGAAGAAAAATTGCAGAGCTTCATTCCTCATGATTATACAAAAAAGGCTGTTGAAGAAAAGTTACTTTCTCATTATTTTATATTTATTTTCAGTGTTTTTCAATAATCCTCTAAAAGTTTTCAAAATAAAATCATAAGCTTATTGATTTATCTCACTTTGCCATATGTTTGTATAGTATGTAGAGAGTATATATTGAATTCTTATAGTCAAATCACTCATTAAATTAATAAAATATAGGGTTAATAGTTTTATTTGTGTTGTTCTTAAAAAGAATCACACATTAAATTTATTAAGAAATGAAAAACTATTTTCCTATTTTAATACTACTCTTTATTTCCCTTAATTCAATGTTAAATGGGCAAACCCAAAGTACTTTTTCTTATTTTCAAAATGACACCTTAAAATTGCAAATGGATGTATTTTCTTCTGAGGATACAGAAAATGTTTTAAAACCTGTCATCATATTTGCACATGGTGGAGGATTTTCAAAAGGAAATAGACAGGCAGGATATGGAGTCTGTTCTTATATGACGAAACATGGTTACGTGGCTTGTACTATAGATTATTCCTTATATATGAAGAATAAAAACTTTAGTTGCGATGGTATTACAAGTGAAAAAATTAAGGCAATTCAATTGGCAGCAAATGACATTTGGTTAGCTACCTCCTTTTTGTTATCAAAATCAGAGGAGCTTAAAATAGATACAACTAAAATTTTTATATCAGGAAGTAGTGCTGGTGCAGAGGCTTCATTACATGCTGCATATATGTCTCCTGTTAATTATGGTTTGTATAACCTGAATTTACCTCAAAATTTCAAATATAAGGGAGTGATTGCCGGAGCTGGGGCATTAATAGATATTAATCTGATTAATGGTGATAATAAAATACCTACAATGGTATTTCATGGTACAAAAGATACATTAGTCCCATATGAAATAGCCTCACATCACTTTTGTGACGTGAATGCCACTGGATGGTTAATGTTTTTTGGAAGTCATTCTATATATAATAGAATATCAGAATTAGAAGGAACCTGTTCATTGATAAGTTATATCAATAAAGGGCATGAAAAGGCGGGGTATTTATTTTATCACAATCCAGAACCTATATTAGAATTTTGTAATGAAATATTACAGGGTGAAAAATTTCTGAAGCATAAAATTGTAAAGTAAGAATAACTTATTAGATCAACAAAAGTTGGCTGGCAAAGTATTGCTTTTGATTTATCCTAATCAATATATTTTATTCATTATTTTTACAATAATTTGAATTTAGGTAACATTGATTTTAAAATTGTAACAAGTAATGGATAAAAATAAAATATTGTTTGTCTGTTTAGGTAATATTTGTCGTTCACCAAGCGCTGAGGCTGTAATGAAAGCTAAATTAGAAGAGCATGGTTTAAGCAATAAATACTATGTTGATTCTGCTGGTATTACTGGTTTTCATGCTGGTGAACCTGCTGACTCCAGAATGAAACAGCATGCGATTCGTAGAAATTATCATTTAACAAGTATTAGTCGTCCTGTGGATCCAAAATATGACTTTAAAGAATTTGATTATGTTATTGGTATGGATGATCAGAATATTAGAGATCTTAATAATTTGGCCAAATCTCCAGAGGATAAGAAGAAGATTAGCAGGATGACTGATTATTGTTCAAAATATGTGCATGATTCAGTCCCGGATCCATACTATGGGGGTGCTTCTGGTTTTGAACTTGTGCTCGATTTGTTGGAAGATGCATGTGAAGGTTTGATTAACAAAATAGAGAATGAATAATATTCTTGATTCACTATATAATCAGCTTGGAGAAAAAGTCTTAAAAACTTCTTCTGTTGGAGGAGGATGTATTGCTCAATCAGGTATAATTTATACGGATAAAGGGAATAAATACTTTTTAAAACAAGGTTTTTCAAATGGAATGTTTAATTGTGAGGCTAATGGATTAAAGGAATTAGCAAAAGCAGACTGTATTAGAATTCCGAAAGTAATATTAGTAGGAGAAGATTTTCTAATTCTAGAGGTCATTAAATCAGGAGTTAAAACCAGTTATTCCATGGCACAATTTGGTTATCAATTAGCTAAATTACATCGATATACTTTTGACAAATATGGTTTTAAAGAAGAGAACTTTATTGGGGCATCTGTTCAAAAGAATACATATTCAAATAATTGGTCAGAATTCTATTTTAATAACAGGATTCTCTTCCAATATAATCTGGCAAAAGCTAATGGTAAGGCTACATCTGAGCTTACTAACCTTGTTTCTAAATTAGAAAATAAGATTGACGATATTTTAAAGGATAGTGAAAATATTTCTTCTTTGCTGCATGGCGATTTGTGGGGTGGAAATTATATGATTGATGATAATGGAAATGCTGTGTTGATCGATCCTGCAGTTTATTATGGAAATAGAGAAGCAGATCTGGCGATGACAAAATTGTTTGGTGGATTTTCTAGTGATTTTTATGAAGGATATCATAATGAATTCCCCTTGGCAGCAGGTTATGAATATAGAGAGAATATTTACTTGTTATATCACGTGATGAATCATTATAATTTATTTGGCGATAGTTATTACGGACAAATGATTGACTTAATTAAGTTCTATTTATAAAGAAAAAGGGAGTTGTTGTAACTCCCTTTGTTGTTTTATATAAATCCTCTGGTTTCAGCAATAATTACCATGAGCTCTACGATTTCATCATCAGTCATTTCTTTACAATTGAAACAGGCATCGTAAAACTCAACATCAGGAACATCTTTTTCAAAATAGTGTCTGAATTGGGCTCTTCGTCTATCCATTTCCTGAGCTTCTCTTTTAGCTTCAGAAATAGTTTTGCCGTAAGTATTACTTATAATTTCAGCTCTCCATTGCAATGGCGCCATTAATTTAACATGAAATGATTTTTTAAAGTTTTTAGTAATGGCTTCAGCAGCCCTACCTACAATAACAACATTTCCTTCACTGGCGGCTGTGTGAATGAAGTTTGCAATTGTATTGTTTACTTTTACATCTCCTGGGTAATAAGTGTCAGAAAAGAATAGTGCTAAATGATCAAAGAAGTTTCTGTTTTTGTATTCAGAAATATCTTTAATAAGTTGAGGAGATAATTTTAACTCCCGAGCTGATTCATCAATAATTTCCTTACTGATCCATCTCCATTCTTTTTGACTGCCCTGGGCTTTTAGTTTTTCAGTAAGAACTTCGCTTAGGTATTTCGCAATTCTTTTACCCGGACATCCATATTCTCTTGAAATTGTAATTACAGGTCCATCGGATTGCGCGGCAATAGGATCATCAAGTTTTCCTACCCTTTCTCTCATATATTTTAAGAATACATTTTCCATAAAATGTGCTTTAGGTTATTTCTCAAAATATAGTAAGAAATTGTCAGATGATCAAGGAAAAACAGAAGAAGTATAGACATAAAAAAAGGATAGACCTTTGCCTATCCTTAACCCTTAAAATCAGTCTTGTTAAATCTAAATCTATGAAAAAAAATCTACATTACAAATGTAGGTGATTTTCTAACTAAAATTATTCAATTAAAGTTAAAGCTTGTTAAGATGAAGTTTTGTATAATTATTGGTGATTTGTGCTATTATAAGTTTAAAGAAATTAACCTTTTGCATTAATTTGCATGTTTTATTAGAGCTAATTTTACTACTTTTGGAGCATATTTATATTGTGAATGATTAATGGCTAAGAAATCCAGAAAAAAGAATAAAACGGAACTTCAAATAATTTCTCGCGAGAACTCATTAAAGAGAAGTCATCGAACGGCATTTTTGCTTAATGATAAAGAAAAAGAAGCCATTGAATCTTATTGCAAGAAGAATAAGATTAAAAATAAATCAAAGTTCATGAGAGAAACTCTTATGAGAACAGTAATGGATCATTTCCTTGAGGATTACCCTACTTTATTTGATAAAAAAGATATGGATAAAATAAGGGTTTAATTCTGTTTTAGAATTTTAACCCATTCTTTTAATCTGTAATCTGTTAAATCAGGCTCATTGTCTTCATCTAATGCTAAGCCTATAAATTCATCATTTACAACAGCTAAAGACTCTGAAAAGTCATACGAGTCAATTGGCCACTGACCTACAAAAATACATCCTTTATCTTTTATTATCTCATATAACTTCCCCATGCCATTGCAAAATGTATCAGGGTAAGTGTATTGATCGCCTAAGCCAAAAAGTGCAATTTTCTTGTTTTTTAAATCGCAATCAACTAAGGTATTAACAAAAATTTCAAAGTCATCCTGTAAGCCACCAACGCCCCAGGTTGAAGTACCAAGAATCAGGAAATCATATTTTTCAATATCATTCTTATTTGCATGTTCAACAGCTATAAGCTTAGCATCAGTCATTAAATCCTGTAACTTTTCAGCAACCCAGCGTGTATTTCCTACTGAAGATCCATAAAATATTCCAATTTCACTCATTGTAACTTTGTTAATTGTTTCAATACAGAACGCTAAATTATATTTTTGGTTCAAGTTTAACGACTTTATTTTTTTCTTATGATAAAGATTCCGTCTCTGAAGGGAAAAATAACTTTTTCAACCCGCTGGTCTTCTTTTACCATTTGATTGAACTCTAAAATTCCTTGTGTATATCTGTCATTAGGATGAACTGGCTCTATAATTTTGCCATCCCATAATATATTATCAGCAAATATAAACCCTCCCGGATTTAAAATGTCGAACACTTGTTTATAGTAGTTTGGATATTGCCTTTTGTCTCCATCCATAAATATTAAATCATATTTTTTATTTAAGGTTGGAATAACATCAACAGCATCTCCCAAGTGAATTTTTATTTTGTTGTTAAAACCTGCTTTATCAAAGAATGATTGAGTGAAAGGAATAATTTCATCGTCAATCTCAATGGTGTCGATAAATGCATCGTCAGAGGTACTTTGGGCCATGCAAATACTTGAATATCCTGTATATGTTCCAATCTCTAATATGTTTAATGGTTGAATCATCTTACATAGCATTTTCAAAATCTGACCTTGTAAATGGCCAGATAGCATGCGAGGTCTTAAAACATGCAGGTGTGTTTTTCTGTTAAGTTCATACAAAATCTGATCTTCCGGGTCAATATGCTCTAAAATGTATTTTTCTAGTTCGATGGATTTACTATTCATATCTTTATATTACAAGTAAATTAGTTGAGACAGGTTATCTGGATTAAAAGTTTCGTTTGCAATTTCCATTAGGTCTGAAGAAGTAAGTTTATCAATCTTTTGATAAACATCAATCAGAGAATCTACTTTGTTGTACATTAAAAAGCTTTTGCCAATATTTAGCATTAAACTTTCTTTGTTTTCTGAGGAAATAGCAATTTGGCCTTTAAGCTGACGTTTGGCTTTATGAAGTTGCATGCTCCCTAGTTCCTTTGTGCGCAGCTTATTCAGTTCATTGAAAATAATCTTGATACTTTTATCAATGTTTTTTCTGTCTGTTCCAAAATAAATAGAAAATACACCAGTGCCGTAAAATGGGGTATATGATGACTCGATGTTGTAAGCAATACCTTTTTTCTCGCGAAGACACATATTTAAACGACTGTTCATTCCAGGGCCGCCTAAAAGATTATTCAATAAATGTAAACCCAGGCGTTTAGGATGATTGTAATCGTATGCAGTACATCCTAAAATGATATGACTTTGATAGGTATCCTTATCTACTTTTATTATAGTAGGTTTTGAAGCAGGAATATCTTCTCTTTTTTCTATTCGTCGATTTTCAGGAATATCACCGAAGTATTTTTCTGCAAGCTTTACTATTTTTTTAAAGTTTTGACTGCCTACAGAACAAAATACTATTTGATCAGTATGGTAGTTGTTGTCGATAAATTTTAGGATGTCTTTTTTAGTAAAAGATTTTAGTCTGTTTTCTTCACCTAAGATATTTCTTCCAATAGGATGATTTGGGTAAAGTTGTTCCTCAAAATCATCAAATATCAATTCGGCAGGTGAATCTTTATATGAGTTAATTTCATCAATAATAACTTCCTTTTCTTTATCAAGTTCTTTTTCAGGAAAAATTGAATGAAAAGAAATATCTGCAATCAACTCCATTGATCTTTCATAATCTTCCTTAAGGAAGGATGCATATATACATGTTTCTTCTTTTGTTGTATAGGCATTTAATTCCCCACCCACATCTTCCAATCTGCTTAAAACATGAAATGCTTTTCTTTTTTTTGTGCCTTTAAATATTACATGCTCAATAAAGTGAGCCATGCCGTGTTCTTCTTCTAACTCATCTCTAGAACCTGCATTAATAATAATGCCACAATACCCCACTTCTGAGTTTTCATACTTATGAATTACCCTAATTCCGTTTTTTAATGTAAAAATGTCAAATTCCATGAAAAAAATATTGGAGTGCAAAAGTACTAAAGTACAACGTA
The DNA here is from genome assembly GCA_963666825.2 of uncultured Saccharicrinis sp. Lineage (GTDB taxonomy): Bacteria > Bacteroidota > Bacteroidia > Bacteroidales > Marinilabiliaceae > Saccharicrinis. Next base: position 6,274,609 of record OY763044.2, read on the forward strand.
TTTCAATCATGATGAAGAAAAAATAATGCAGTTTTTTAAAAAATGATTTTGCAGTAAAAAATCTTTGTGTATATTTGCACCGCCTTAAAGAAAAGGAGTCACCATTGAAAGTGATGGTGAGAAAAAAAGTTTGAAAAAGAAATGGTACCATAGCTCAGTAGGTAGAGCAATGGACTGAAAATCCATGTGTCCCTGGTTCGATCCCAGGTGGTACCACATTTCAAAATATTGTATTTAATACAACCTCATTAAGGGGTACCATAGCTCAGTAGGTAGAGCAATGGACTGAAAATCCATGTGTCCCTGGTTCGATCCCAGGTGGTACCACAAAAAAGACCAAAAGATTTATTCTTTTGGTCTTTTTTTGTTTTAAGAAACTTATATTATAATGGTATTGTAAAGTAAAATGAAGAACCAATGCCGATATTTGATTCAACCCATATTTCTCCACCTAATATTTCCACGAGTTTTTTGCAAATAGAAAGTCCCAGGCCTGTGCCTTTGTTTGTATTTGGATTGTTATTTGATGCCTGAGTAAAACGGTCAAATATTGTAGATAGGTCATTTTGAGGTATTCCTATTCCATTGTCTTTAATTTCGAAAATAAGATCATTGTTTTTCTCTTCTATTAAGATATCAATAGAACCCTCATGCGTGAATTTAAGACTGTTGTTAATGAGGTTTGTAAGTATTTGTTGAATTTTAGATCTGTCGTTAGATATTCTTAGCGTTTTACATTTGTTGGTAATGATATTAATTGAGTTTCCGCTTTGTTCAGCCATAGGTGCGAAGAAGCTTTTTACTGTATGTAACAACTCCATAATATCAAAAGAAGTTTTTGAAACCTCAATTTGACCTGTTTCTATTTTAGAAATTTCAAGTACATCATTAATGATATCTAATAGCTGTTGACCACTTGATAAAATCAGATTTAAATATTCTTCTCTTTGGATGGGATTAATAGTTTGGTTTTTTAATAATTCTGAAAATCCAATAATCCCATTCATTGGGGTTCTTATTTCGTGACTCATATTAGCGAGGAAAGAAGATTTAAGGCGATCACTTTCTTCTGCTTTTTGTATGGCATTTTGTAATTCTAAATTACGTTCCTTTAATTCGTTTTCGGCTTTTTTACGCTCACGTAAGTCTCTGATGATGGCTAAATAGTGATTTTCATCCGGCTTTTTAGAATTCATTTCAATAGGAATGGCCTCTCCATTTTTTCCAATAATATCCCTCTCTAAAATAACTACCTGGCCTATATTAACTAAGTCGAATCGCATAGGTTTTTCTTTGAGAGATTCTGGTGTAAAAATAACTGTAATAGGTTTATTTAAAATCTCTTCTCTTGAGTAACCTGAAATGTTCAGAAAGCTATTGTTAACGTCAATAATTTCACCTTTTCGATTTCCTATTAAAATTCCATCTCCGGCATTTTCAAAAATAGCCTTATACTTAGCTTCGCTGGCTTTTAATTGTTTGACAGTCTTGTTAAAATCACTTACATCTCTTACAGAAAGTATCTTAACATGTTTTTGATTGTAGAAGTGACTCTTGCTGATGATTTGTGCATCAAAAGAAGAACCGTCTTTTCGAACTAATTCAACCTCATAAGGATCTCCGGTGGTATCGTCCAGTCTTTTAATTGCAAAATCCCTATATTGAGGTTTAGTAATGTTTGGAGCATAGAAGCCAATCAATTCCTTATGTGAATAACCAAGCATCTGGCAACCTCTGCTGTTAGCTTCAATACAATATCCATCTTCGATAATAAATACCCCTTCAAATGTAGTTTCGGATATTGCAATATATTTTTGGCGAAGTAAATTTAGTTCCTCCTCCAGATTCTGGTAATTCGTTTTTTTGTTATCGTTAGTCATATCTTATTTCATACATCTACAAAACCAAAAGCAAGTAAATATGTTTATGTAATAAAAAAAACGGGGGTGTATTAACATTGGCAAATGTAATGGTAATATATAAAAATGATAGCTTTTATAAGTTAATTAAAATTAAGTTAATGTCTTATCTATTTGTTTTTAGCTTATAATTAGGTATTTTTGCGCCTCGATTTACACTACTTTTTAGACACAGAATATAATTAAAAATAATATAATAGCCATGGATAAGAAAACAATTCTTGTTATTTTGGATGGATGGGGATTTGGAGACAAATCTAAGTCAGATGTAATTTCTACAGTAGAAACTCCATATTGGGATAGTTTAATTGCAAAATATCCTAATTCAAAACTAAATGCTTCTGGTGAATATGTTGGTTTACCTGATGGTCAGATGGGTAACTCTGAAGTTGGTCACCTTAATATTGGTGCTGGTAGAGTTGTTTATCAGGATTTAGTGAAAATTAACAGAGCTTGTGCTGATGGATCTATTGCAAAGAATCCTGAATTAGAAAAAGCATATAACTACGCAAAAGAGAATAATAAAAAAGTTCACTTGTTGGGATTAATGTCTCAAGGAGGAGTTCATAGTTCACAACAACATATTCATACATTATTAAGTGTTGCTAATGATTATGGTTTAAGTGATGTATTTGTTCATGCATTTATGGATGGACGTGATACTGATCCTAAAAGTGGAAAAGGTTTTATGACTGAGTTACTAGCTCATATGGATAAAACAGTAGGTAAGGTAGCAACTGTTACAGGTCGTTATTATGCAATGGACAGAGACAAGAGATGGGAACGTGTTAAAGTTGCTTACGATGCAATGGTAGCAGGTGTAGGAGAGGTTTCAACTACAGATTTGTTGTCGGCTATTCAAACTTCATATGATAATAATGTAACTGATGAGTTCATTAAGCCTATTGTACAGGTTGATGCTGATGGAAATCCAGTTGGTAAAATTGAAGAAGGTGATGTAATTGTTTTCTTTAACTTCCGTAACGATAGAGCAAAAGAGTTAACTATTGTATTAACTCAACAAGATATGCCTGAAGAAGGAATGAAAACTATTCCTTTACATTATTGTACAATGACTCCTTATGATGCAACTTTTAAAGGTATGCACATTTTATTTGATAAGGATAATGTACAAAATACTATTGGTGAAGTAGTGTCTAATGCAGGATTAAAGCAATTGAGAATTGCAGAAACTGAAAAATATGCTCACGTAACATTCTTCTTTTCAGGAGGTCGTGAGGCTGTTTTTGAAGGAGAAGATCGTATCCTTGTAAACTCACCAAAAGTTGCAACTTACGATTTACAGCCTGAAATGAGTGCTTATGAAGTTAAGGATAAGGTTGTTGCAGAATTAAATAACAAGAAATACGATTTTATTGCACTTAACTTTGCAAATGGTGACATGGTAGGACATACTGGTGTTTATGAAGCAATTGAAAAAGCAGTAAAAGCAGTTGATGAGTGTGTGGAAAGTGTTATTGAAGCTGCAAAAGCTAATGGATATGAAGCTATTATTATAGCTGACCATGGTAATGCTGACAATGCTGTAAATGCTGATGGATCACCTAATACTGCTCACTCTTTAAATCCGGTTCCATTTGTATGGGTAACTGAACGTGAAGGTGATGTTAAAGATGGTGTTTTAGCTGATGTTGCTCCTTCTATTTTAAAATTAATGGGTGTTGCTCAACCTGAAGATATGACAGGTGAATGCCTAATTGATATTAAGTAATTAAAAGTATAGTTAATATATATAATAAAGCAGTGATCTTTACAGATTGCTGCTTTGTTTATTATAGAATGAATTTATTTGCGGAATGATTCAAATTGATGATAAGATAATTAGTCTTGAAGTATTTCAGGAAAAATTTATTTGCAATATAGCAAAGTGTAAAGGGATTTGTTGTGTAGAAGGTGATTCCGGAGCTCCTTTGGAAGAAGAGGAAGCTAAAGAATTAGAAGAAATCTATCCAAAAATAAAACATTTGCTTTCTGATGAATCAATTGAAGTAATTGAAAAGGAAGGTACTTCTGTAATTGATTTTGAAGATGAATTGGTTACTCCAATTGTTCATGGAAAAGAATGTGTTTATACATACTTTGATGCTAAAGGGGGAGTACATTGTGCGATTGAAATGGCATGGAAACAAGGACTTGTAAACTTTAGAAAACCTATTTCTTGTCATTTGTATCCTATCAGAACAAAAAAATTAACACAAGGAGAGGCGTTGAATTATGACGTTTGGCCTATTTGTAGTGATGCTTGTATTTTAGGAGAGGAAAAAGGTGTTTCGGTTTATCAATTCCTGAAAGAACCATTGATAAGAAAGTATGGAGAGGTTTTTTATAATGAGATGGTTGAATCTGAAAAGATATTAAAAGAAAGAGGCTTGATCTAGAAACTTGATATAATATATAACTATCAGTTTAAAAGAATATGAGGTTGTGACTTAATGAATAAGTTATGACCTTTTTTTGTTTTATTTAAGTAAGAGATTTTACTTAGTTTGTTTGATTGTTTGTATTTGCTTGAAATTAATATCTCAATCACAGAAAAAAGAAGTTTATTTACATATATAATATTGCGTGTGATATATTTCATGTGTCAACCATAAAACCTTTTGTAACTTGTAACGTTTTTATTTAAATATTAAAATATGGAAGGATTAAACATATATATAAGAGAAAATAAAGAGCGATTTTTAAAAGAACTCTTTGATTTATTGCGTATACCATCAATAAGTAGTGTAGAATCGCACAAACCGGATATGTACAGAGCTGCAGAGCAGTGGAAGAAAATTATTTTGGATGCAGGTGCTGATAAAGCTGAGATTTTTGAAACAGAAGGTAACCCTATTGTGTTTGGAGAAAAAATTATTGATCCTAACTTACCTACAATAATGGTTTATGCTCACATGGATGTAATGCCTGTGGATCCTATTGAGTTATGGAATTCAGATCCTTTTGAACCTTTTGTTAAAGATGGAAAAATCTACGGAAGGGGTTCTGATGATGATAAAGGACAAAGCTTTATGCATGCAAAGGCATTTGAGTTTATGGTGAAAACTGATCAGTTGCCTTGTAACGTAAAGTTTTTAATTGAAGGGGAAGAGGAAGTAGGTTCTGTTCATTTACCAAAATTCTGTAATGAGCATAAGGAAATGCTTAAAAGTGATGTGATTATTGTATCAGATACATCAATGATTGCACCGGGAATACCATCAATTACAACGGGGTTAAGAGGGTTAGCATATTGGGAGGTAGAAGTTACTGGACCAAATAAAGATTTACATTCAGGGTTATTTGGTGGAGCTGTTGCTAATCCAATTAACGTATTATGTAATATGGTTTCGCAGATGACTGATGAAAAAGGTAAGATTACCATTCCAGGATTTTATGATGATGTAATTGAAGTTTCTGAGGAAGAACGTAAAAAGATGGCTCAGGCTCCTTTTGATGTAGAGAACTATAAAGGAGCATTGAATGTTAAAAAACTGCAGGGGGAAGAAGGGTATACAACCCCAGAACGTACAGGTATCAGACCTTCATTTGATGTATGTGGAATCTGGGGAGGTTATACAGGCGAAGGTGCAAAAACTGTATTGCCATCTAAAGCATTTGCAAAAATTTCATCAAGATTAGTTCCGAATCAGGATCATGTTAAGATTGCAGAGTTATTCAAAAATCATTTTGAATCAATCGCTCCTGAATCTGTAACGGTTACAGTTAAATCATTGCATGGCGGTCAAGGATATGTTTGTCCAATTGATTTACCAGCATACCAGGCAGCTGAAAAAGCTTATGAAAAAGTGTTTAACAGAAAACCTGTTCCTGTCAGAAGTGGAGGATCAATTCCAATTATCTCAACTTTTGAAGAAGTTTTAGGTGTAAAATCGATATTAATGGGATTTGGTTTAGAGTCGGATGCCATCCACTCTCCAAATGAGAATTTTCCATTAGAGCAGTTTTATACAGGAATAGAGGCAATCCCATATTTCTATAAATATTATGTAGAGCTAAATAAGTAACGTTAAATAATTACTTACAATTTATAAAGCAGGTTTTAATTATTAAGACCTGCTTTTTCTTTTGGTTGTAATTCTAATTGAATAAAGTTATTGGGATTTTGTAACGGTGACTTTGTAGGGTACATGAGTATGTATAGTAAGAATCGTAGCGTTTTGTTAAAAAATAGTTAATGTATTAATTGTGTAGCTTATAATTCGTAAATATTTACCGTGTTTTTCTTTTAATATTTATTTGTTGAGAAATTTAATAAGCTCAGAAAAGATGGTTTTTTATAAATATTTTGAGATTTGTGTTAAAATTTGCGAGAAAAATATGAAAAAATGGGGTTTTGTAATTACTGGGTTAATTTTTATGAAAAAAATCATGAAAACGAAAGGTTTTAAATTAGAATTATTTATTTTTGCTTCGCTAACTCGAAAAAAAAATTAAAATTTTTTAGTAATTATGGCAACATTAAGATTTCAAGCATTAAATGAGTTGCTTTCTAGAGCACCAAAACAAGTATGCTTACCTTCTAACAAGGTAACTGATTATTATGGCGAATTAGTATTTAATACTGATACCATGAGAAAATATCTTTCTCAAGATTCATTTGCTGCAGTACAAGCTGCAAATGCTAAAGGAGGAACTATTGATCGTAAACAAGCTGATGGTGTAGCATCAGGTATGAAAGCCTGGGCTATTGAAAAAGGAGCTACTCACTACACTCACTGGTTTCAACCATTAACTGACGGAACTGCTGAAAAGCATGATGGTTTCATCGATTATGGTGATGATGGTAGTATCATTGAAAACTTTTCGGGTAAATTATTAGCTCAACAAGAGCCAGATGCATCATCTTTCCCATCAGGAGGTATTCGTCAAACTTTTGAAGCTCGTGGTTATACAGCTTGGGATACATCTTCACCTGCATTTATCGTTGGAACTACATTATGTATTCCTACAGTATTTATTTCATATACAGGTGAGGCATTAGATTATAAAACACCTTTATTAAGAGCGTTATCTGCTATTGATGAAGCTGCTACTGCTGTATGTCAGTACTTTGATAAAAATGTTACTAAAGTACATACTAATATGGGTTGGGAGCAAGAGTATTTCTTAATTGATGAAGCTCTTTACCAAGCTCGTCCAGACCTTGTGTTAACTGGTCGTACTTTAATGGGACACTCTTCTTCTAAAGATCAACAATTAGATGACCACTACTTTGGTTCTATTCCAGAGCGTGTATCTAAATTTATGATTGAGTTAGAAGTTGAAGCTCACAAATTAGGTATGCCTATTAAAACTCGTCACAATGAGGTTGCTCCTTCTCAGTTTGAGGTTGCTCCTATTTATGAAGAGGCTAACTTAGGTAATGACCACAACCAAATCATCATGGATTTGATGAAGAGAGTTGCTCGTCATCATAAATTCCGTGTATTATTACATGAAAAACCATTTGCTGGAATCAACGGTTCTGGTAAACACAATAACTGGTCTTTAGGAACTGATACTGGTGTTGTATTATATGCTCCAGGAAAAAATCCTAAAGGTAACTTACAGTTCTTAACTTTCGTGGTTAACACATTAATGGCTGTATACAAAAACCAGGATTTATTACGTGCTTCTATTCTTACTGCTTCTAACAGCCACCGTTTAGGTGCTAACGAAGCTCCTCCTGCAATTATTTCTGCATTCTTAGGAACTGAGGTTTCTGCAATGTTAGACAAAATTGTAGCTGAGGTACCAGATCACAAAATGACTCCTGATGAAAAAACAGCTCTTAAATTAGGTATCGGTCGTATTCCAGAAATTATCTTAGATAATACTGACCGTAACCGTACTTCTCCATTTGCATTTACAGGAAACCGTTTCGAGTTCCGTGCTGTAGGTTCTTCAGCTAACGCTGCTGCTTCTACAACTGCATTAAGTGCTGCTGTAGCTGTTCAATTAAAAGAATTTAAAGTTGAAGTAGATGCTTTAATTGAAAGTGGAGTTAAGAAAGACGAAGCTATCTTCCAAGTTCTTAAGAAATTAATCATTGAGTGTGAGCCTATCAAATTTAATGGTAATGGTTACTCTGATGAGTGGAAAGAAGAAGCTGCTAAGAGAGGTTTAACTAACATCACTAGTGTACCTGAATCATTAACTAAGTATTTAGAGCCTGCTGCTAAGAAAACTTTAGTTGATGGTGGAATTATGAGTGAAAAAGAATTAGAAGCTCGTGTTGAAGTTGAAATGGAGAAATTCGTTTACAAAATTCAAATTGAGTCTAGAGTTCTTGCTGATCTTGCAATCAATCACATTGTTCCAACAGCAGTTGCTTACCAAACAAGATTAATTCAAAACGTACAAGGATTAAAAGACTTATTCACTGAAGAAGAATTCAAAGAATTAGCTGGTGCACGCATTGAATTAATTAAAGAGATTTCAACTCATACTTCTTATATCAAAACTAAGAGAAAAGAGATGATTGAAGCTCGTAAAGAGTGTAATAAAATCGAAGAAGGAGCTGAAAAAGCATTTGCTTATGATGCAAAAGTTCGTCCTTTCTTAGATGATATTCGTTATCATATTGATAAATTAGAATTAATCGTTGACGATGAATTATGGCCATTGCCAAAATATCGTGAATTATTATTCAACTGCTAGTCATTAAAATAACTAGATATTTCAAAGGGATAATCATTAGATTATCCCTTTTTTGTTTTTAAGGCATTTCTGAGGTATAATGTAATGCAGGTTTTATATATTTGAAAAAAATCTACAGTATTTACTTATGAAGTTTACTTTTCTTTCAAGCATCGTTTTTTTGTTTTGTTTTTCAGGTTTATCGGGCAATAATGAAATAGATTCGCTAATGCACAATCTTGAGATTGTTATGAATAAACGAGACAGTTTCGATGCAGTAAAACAAAGTAGATTAAATAATCTTAAAGAACTTCTTAATAAAAAGGATATTGACGGTGATCAAAAGTTTTATATTCAAAAGCAGCTAATTGAAGAATATCGTACTTATAATTTTGATTCTACCTTACTATATATTAACAAGAATCTTCATCTTGCAAAAACTATAAATAAACCTACTCTCATTAATGAATCAAACCTGGAAATGGCTCGATTACTGGCATCATCCGGGAGATATCTTGAAGCTCTAGATGTGCTTAAAGGAGTAAATAAAAAGTTATTAGATCAAAACTTATTGGTAGGTTATTACAACGATTTATTAAAATTATATTCTGATTTAAGTATTTATACTCCATCGGTAGACAATGCTACAAACTACTCAAAAAAATCTGCTGCTTATACTGATTCTTTAATGCAAATTCTGGATAAGCAATCAGATGAATACTTATCCTTAGAAGAAAAGAGATACCGAGATACCAGAAACTTGTTGGAGTGTGAAAAGGTAAATACTCAAAGATTGTCTAAAGTAAAGATAGGATCTCCTCAGTACTCAATGATTACCTTTGAAAGATCACTTTTGTTTGGATTAAAAAAAGAAGCTGAAAAGGAAAAAAAGTATCTAATCCTGTCAGCAATTTCTGATATTATGGCATCTGTAAAGGATAATGCTTCTTTGACAAAATTAGCATTAATCCTACACCGCGAAAAAGATATAGACAGAGCACATAAGTACATTAAGTTTTCATTTGAGGATGCTTCATTTTATAATTCAAAGCTTCGTTTTATTGAGATCTCCAACATTATGCCTTTAATTACAGAGGCCTATCAGTTAAAAAGTGAACAGCAAAGCAAAACATTAAAGACGTATCTAATAATCATTAGTTTGTTGAGTTTAGTTCTTACATTGGCTTTTCTATACATCGTTAATCAGATGAAAAAATTAGCTAAGACAAGGAATGATCTGCAAGTTGTAAATTCGCGATTAAACAGCTTAAATAGTAATCTGTCTGAAGCTAATGAAAGTCTGCATTCTTTAAATGCTGAGTTATCTGAAACGAACCATGTAAAAGAGCATTATATTGGTAATTTCTTAACAATCTGCTCCGATTATATAGATAAAATAGATGACATTCGCCGAAATGTAAATAAGCAAATATTGGCAGGAAAGGTTGAAGAGCTGCTAAAAACTACAAAGTCCCGAAAATTAATAGATGAAGAAATTAAAGCCTTCTATGAAAATTTTGATTCTGTTTTCCTACACATCTATCCAAATTTTGTTGAAAAATTAAATTCTTTATTAGAAGAAGGAGAGCAAATTGAGTTGAAGAAGGATGAAATGCTGAATACAGAATTAAGGATATTTGCATTAATACGTCTGGGTATATCTGACAGTTCAAGGATTGCCAAACTTTTGAGATATTCTGTAAATACTATTTACAATTATCGAGTTAAGGTAAAAAATAAGGCAATTTCACGAGATGATTTTGAAGATCAGGTTATGAAAATTGGAGCTATTCTTCGCTAATTTTATCCAATTACTTTGTAAAGTATTCATTTTTACATTTAAAAGCTTCCACTTTTTTAAGATTTGTTAACAAAATTAAAACGCTCATAATGAGGTGTTAATGGTTTTGTTATGCCTGTTTTTGTCCACTTTTTTACTATGCAAGTTAGTAAATACCTCCATTTTAATTTCTCTTTGTATCAAGCAGTAAAATCAATTGATAAATGCTTGTTGAGATGAACCTGCAGTAAAATCTCGCACATATAGTTGTTAATTAATCTATGAAAAAAGGAGTGTAGAATGGATTTAAAAAATGTAAGGATGGAAGTTATTGGTGTAATTAAAGATTTAAAAATACCAATATGTTAATGAGTATTCATTTTAAAAAGTGATTTGAATAGTTGTTTTATCTGCATTACAAATAATAGTTTAAAAAAAATCTTCAAATGCAAATTAGTAAGTCAATACATAAAGTAAGCAAAAGATTTTCCTTAACAATGGCTTTCTTTTGTTTTACAATAATAACTTTTGCCCAACAAAAAATAGTTGAGGGAACTGTTGTTGATACAAACAGGGAAGGGATTCCCGGTGTTTCTGTCGTGCTAAAGGGTACAGCGCAAGGTACTATTACCGATATAATGGGGCATTATTCTGTTTCCGGAGAAATGGAAGATGGTGCTATCCTGGTTTTTAGTTTTATAGGAATGCAAACTCAGGAAGTTGCTGTGAAAGCTGAGCAAACTCAATTAAACATTACTTTAAAAGAAGAAGTTTTAGGATTGGGTGAGGTTGTTGTTGTTGGTTATGGAACCCAGGAAAAAAAGGATATTACAGGTTCTGTAGCTTTAGTGCAGGCTGACGAACTGGAATCTCGTCCTAATACTCAGTTAGGTTCATTAATACAGGGTAGAGCTGCAGGTGTTCGTGTGGCTTCAAGTTCTGGTAAACCTTCTCAAGGCTTAAGTATTAGAATCAGGGGTACAAATTCTATTACCGCTGATAGTGAACCTTTATATGTGATTGATGGTATTCCAACAACAGATACACGTTCAATAAACCCAGCTGATGTTGAAACAATGACAGTGTTAAAGGATGCTTCTTCTGCTGCAATATACGGTGCAAAGGGTGCTAATGGTGTTGTTTTAATTACTACAAAGAAAGGTACTTCTGAAAAGCCTGCTTTAACATTAGATGCTTACTGGGGATTCTCTGAGGTTTGGAAGACTTTGGATGTTTTAAATGGAGAGCAATATCGTGATTTAATGACTGAGTTAGGTCAATCTACAGATTGGGATAAGTATAATGCAAATACCGATTGGCAAAATAAAGTATTCCAAAGAGGAATGTCTCAAAACTATCAATTATCCATGTCGGGAAGAAAGGATAAAACCTCTTATTATGTTTCCGGTGGATGGGTTCAACAAATGGGTGCTGTTCGAAGTTCTGAAATGGACAGAGCAAACTTTAAAGTTAATCTTGACCAGGATATCAATGATTGGTTGAGTGTAGGAACACGAATCGCATATACTAAATATAAAGATGTTGATGTAAATGATAATAGTGCTGTTAATAAAGGTGGTGTAATCAATGGAGTTTTAAATACACCTTCGGTTATTGGAGTATATAACGAAGACGGCACATTTACAAGTAACCCATTTCAAAACTGGGAGAATCCATTAGCCAGTACCGATGGTTCTGACAGGGAGTACAATAGTGAGCGTTTTTTAGGGAATATGTATTTAAATATTAAGTTCTTAAAGGACTTTAATTTTAAATCGAATTTTGGGATTGATCAAAGTAACGGAATGTATGATTACTTTTTAGATCCATACAGAACCAGTTATGGTATTGCAAAACAAGGTATCGCTACTAATAATACTGATAAATCAAGCTTCTGGATAGCTGAAAATACCTTGTCGTTCAAGAAAAAACTCAGCAAACATGCAGTGGAGGTATTAGTAGGATCTGTAATTCAAAAGTATAAGTGGGAGAACAGCTATATCACAACTGAAAACTTCGCTAGTGATGGAATTACAACAACCAACGCAGGATCTGTAATTGCTTCTGCGGGTAATAATAAATCAGAAAAATCAAATGAATCCTATTTAAGTAGATTAAACTATGCTTTTGCCGATAAGTATTTAGTGACAGCAAACTTCAGAGCTGATGCATCAAGTGCCTTTGGTCCTGATAACAGATGGGGTTATTTTCCATCATTTTCATTGGGATGGCGTATGTCTCAGGAGTCATTTTTAAATAGCATTGATTTCTTAAACGACTTGAAGATTCGTGCTGGTTGGGGTCTTGTTGGTAATGATCAAATTAGTAATTACGCTTATTTCGGATTGGTAGGATCTAATGATTATCCAATTGGTGGTGTATTATTGCCGGGAACTTATCCTTCATCAATGGATAATAACACTTTAAAGTGGGAAGAATCAGAACAGACAAATATTGGTTTGGATGTTAGTGTTTTTAATGGAAGACTGACTCTTACTGCTGATGCATATCTACGTAAAACCCGTGATTTATTGTTAGATGCTCCACTTCCGACAAGTACAGGTTTTAGTTCTGCGTTACAAAATATCGGAAACCTGGAAAATAAAGGTTTAGAGTTTAGTTTGAATACTGTAAATGTTGACAGAGCTATCAATTGGAGTTCTACGTTTAATATCTCATTTAACAAGAATATAGTAACTAATCTTGTTGTAGAGAGTCTTGCAATGGGCGATGTTGCAGGAAGGGGTGAAGCTGTTCTTTTAGAAGAAGGAAGATCATTAGGTACACTATACGGATACGTTTGGGGAGGTGTTGATCCTGAAACAGGTAATGGGTACTATGTAACAAAGGATGGAGAATCTACTTTTAATCCTGATCCGGAAGACAGAACTGTAATTGGTAATGCAAATCCCGATTTTTTCTATGGAGTTAATAATACAGTTACTTATAAAGGACTTGGATTAACAGTGTTTTTAGAAGGAACCTATGGTAACGATATGTTAAATGCTACCAGAATAGAATCAGAGGGGATGACTGATCCTAAAAATCAATTATTGGCAGTTACTAAAAGATGGCGTGCAGCTGGTGATGTTACTGATATACCAAAGGCAAGTTGGGCAGATACTGATAACTCAAGAATATCAACTCGCTTTATTGAAGATGCTTCTTATCTGCGTGTGAAAACAATTAGTTTAAGTTACCAATTCCCTAAAGCATTGATTCAAAAAGCTGGAATTGCATCATTAAAAGTTTATGCAACAGGTGAAAATTTATTCACACTAACTGACTATTCTGGATTTGACCCGGAGGTTAATGCTTATGGAGCTTCAAATACTATGCAAGGGATTGATTACGGAACTTATCCTCAAACCCGCAATATCATCTTTGGTTTAAACGTGGTTTTCTAAAATTAAAATTTGATAGCAATGAGATTTAAAATATATCTAGTAGGTTTTGTAATGACTTTGGCAATGAGTTCATGTAATGATATTCTTGATCTTGAGCCAATTTCGGATGAAACTTCAGCAAGTGCTTATGATAAATTAAGCCAGATAGAAGCTGCTTTAACAGGAGCTTATGCAACCTTTCAATCAGATCATTATGTGTGGAATAATGTAATTTTTCAGGATGTAAGATCAGACAATCATTATGCTGGAGGAGATAATACAGGTATTTATGAAGTAGATTATTTAACCGTTTCTCCTACCAATTCAAAAATAAACCAAAGTTGGGGTAATCTTTACAATGGTATTTTGAAAGCAAATTTAGTAATGGAAAAAGCAGTTGAGGTTTCAGATCCTCAATTAAGTGATGAAAGAAGAAACCAAATCATTGGTGAGGCTTTGTTTTTAAGAGCATATCATTACTATAATTTGGTAACTCTGTTTGGAGGTGTTCCTATGGTTCTGAAAGCAACCAATTCAACAGAATCATCAGCTGTAAATGTTCCAAGATCAACAGCTGCAGAGGTTTTTGCTCAAATTATTGCAGATTGCGATGAAGCTGCCGATCTATTACCAGATGTTTATGGTTCTGATGCAAGTGTAAATAAAGCCAGAGCAACGGCAGGTGCAGCCTATGCATTAGCAGCTAAAGCTAGTGCTCAAAAGCCAAGTCCTGATTATACTCAGGTGTTAAATTATATTACAAAAGTAGAGGCCAGTAAAGCAAATTATAAATTGATTGATTATACCGAATTATTTGATGGTGCACATTATAATAATGCAGAGTCAATTATGGAAGTTCAGTATTTATCAGGTAGTGATGGTAATTGGGGACCTCAATGTTTATTACCTCCTTCAATAAGTGGAGATACATGGCGCAAGTTCATTACCCCTTCTCACAATTTAATTGATGCTTATGATGCAGAGGGTGATGAAATAAGAAAAACTGCATCAGTATTATTTGAGTCAGTAAGCTGGGTTGATGAATATTGGGGCAATGCAGTAGGTAGTATTATTCCTTTTGCTTACAAATGGAAAAATGCCAGTGGATGGTCAAGTTCTGACAGACCTTATCTTTTAAGATATGGAGACATCGTTTTACTAAAAGCTGAAGCTTTAAATGAGACAGGTTCTCTTGATTTGGCTGTTGTTGAAGTAAATAGAATTCGTAACAGGGTTGAATTACCAAGTTTAACTGCTGATCAAAAAAGCTCAAAAGAAGTATTGCGTAATGTCATTTTAAAAGAAAGAAGACTGGAGCTTGCACAAGAATCGCAACGTTGGGATGATTTGGTTCGTTATGGAGTAGCTGTTGAAACCATGAATAATCTTCAGGAGATTGATTTAAGAACAGGTTTGGCTACAGACTATCAAATGACAGAAGCTAAAAAGCTTTTACCGATTCCTCAGCAAGAGTTGGATAGAAATCCTAATCTGGAACAAAACCCTTTATAAAGTAACGAATGAAGAAGATAAATATTAATTGGATATTGGCTGTTTTTGTTCTGTTTACAGCCTGGAGTTGCTCAGAAGAAAGCAACCTGAAACCAGAAGGACAATGGGATTTAAGCTCTCCTTCTGTAGCTCAAATCAATGGTGTAACTCTTGATGAGGCAAATTCTATTGAAAAAATATCCTTTCAATGGGATGCAGCAGTTTCATCAGCCCGTTATGGTGTTTACTATACTTTAGTTATAGATTCAGTGGATGCTCAGGATTCATCGAATCCAATTCTTGAGGTTAAAGCTGATAATAGTGGTAAGTCAACATCTGCTTCTGTAACTTATTCAGATTTGAATGATGCGTTGTACATGGCAGGATATAAACCGGGTGTTGAAATCTCTTTGAAATATACTGTGGTGGCAGATTGTTTATCAAAGTCTACAACTGATGAAAAACAATTTGCAGTAGTTAGATATGATGATGATCAATTGTTTTTAGCCGGATCTGCAACTGAAGTAGGTGATAATGTAACCAGCGCCATTAAATTTAAAAGGCTAAAAAATGCTTCTGATGAAAAGCTGAATATTTATGAGGTTCATACTTCATTAAATGCCAATGAATCGTTTATGGTTTATAATGGAAAAAGTACCAAAGCAATAGCATATGGTGTAAATGAAGATGGTTTATTGGAACGAGGTGCTAGTGCATTAAGTGTTGAAGAAGAGGGAGTATATAAAATAACGATCGATTTTGATGCCATGTCGATAGATTATTTTAAAATTGAGTCACTTGGAGTTATTGGTTCTTCTCTAACAGATGGATGGAACTCTGATGAGGATTTGGAATATTTAGGTGATGGAGTTTGGCAGGCTGATATCAGTTTTGTGAGTTCAGGAGATTATATTATCAGAGCAAATAATACCTGGGATGGAATTATTAAAAAAGTATCAGGAACTTCTGGAACTGTAGCCTACGAAGGTTTTGCCAACGATAATGGTATTGGAGTTGAAAATATTCCTCAGGCTGAAGTTGGTTATTATACAGTTACTTTAACGCTAAATGCAGATGAATATAGTATCGATTTAGAAAAAGCTCCTGACGAAAGAATGTATGTAATAGTTAATGGAACTGATACTTATGAATTAAGTATGGTTGGAGAAGGAACTTTTGCAACAACTTCATATATCGCTTTACAATCAAGCGATCAGATTATTATTAATACCGAATCTGATGGAAGTGGAATAAGTTATTCTACATCTGATGCTATTGAAGCTGGTACTGATAACAAAGTAAGTGGTTCTTGTATAGCACAAGAGTCTTCAAGTCCATTCTCAGTTTCTCTTGATCAGGCTTTTGGTTTTGTTATTAATGTAAATGAAGGAACATTGGATTGGCACTATTACAACTTGAAGTTATTCCATTGGGATGATGAGGCTGACGGAGGATGGGATGCAAAACTTGAAGCAGAAATGACTTATGCTCATCCGTATACATTTACAGTAACAGCTGATCTTTCTGCTGATTTTGAGACTAAGTTTTTCTCGCCTTGGGATATTCAATTTGGAGCCGGAGCGTCTGATGATATTAATGCTCTTGTAGGAACCATGACTAACGATAGTGGTGCAGCTAACTTTAAGAATATTTCTGAAACAGGAACCTATAACGTGACAGTAGTTGTTGCAGATGATTTCTCTACTGCTACTTATGAGTTTGTTAAACAATAATAATTGAATGGGCAGTTTATACTGCCCATAATTAAAAATATTATGCTGATTAAAAGTAAAAATATAATAGTTCCTTTTCTTGTTACCCTGATATTTGGAATTACAGGAGCACAATGTAAAAAGGATAGCGAAACTCCAGTTCCACCACCTACTCCGCAAGAGGATGTATTAAGTGTTACTAAATACTTATCTACTTATGATGGTAATGCAAAATTTATTAAGCAAGATGATAGTTTCTATAATGCAGAAACAAATAGTTTTGCATCAATAAATGTTGATGTTTCCACTGAATATCAGGAGATGGATGGATTTGGGTTTTCTTTAACTGGAGGAAGTGCACTTCATTTAAATAATATGTCAACTTCTAAACGAAAAGCCTTATTAAATGAGCTTTTTGCATATGATGAAGAAAATATAGGAATTAGTTATTTGAGAATTAGTATTGGTGCTTCAGATTTGGATGCTGAACCTTTTTCATATGATGATTTATTAGATGGACAAACGGATGTAAATCTGGAGCAGTTTTCTATCGAACCGGATAGAGACCATTTGATTCCTGTGTTGAAGGAAATATTGGAAATCAATCCGGCTATTAAAATACTAGGATCGCCATGGTCTGCTCCTGCCTGGATGAAAACGAATGGTTCAACAAAAGGAGGTGAATTAAAGGAGGAATATTATGAGGTTTATGCAAATTATTTTGTGAAATATATACAGGCAATGGCCAATGAAGGTATTACAATTGATGCAATAACTATTCAAAATGAACCTCTGCATCCTGGTAATAATCCAAGTATGTATATGGAACCTGAGGCTCAGGCTTCTTTTGTGAAGACTGCATTGGGACCTGCATTTGAGACGGCGGGTATTTCAACAAAGATTATTGTTTACGATCATAATGCCG
Organism: uncultured Saccharicrinis sp.; assembly: GCA_963666825.2. GTDB lineage: Bacteria > Bacteroidota > Bacteroidia > Bacteroidales > Marinilabiliaceae > Saccharicrinis. Next base: position 6,292,464 of record OY763044.2, read on the forward strand.
ACAGAACAGATTACCCAATCACTATTTTTAATGATTCAGATGCCAATAAATATATTGACGGATCTGCATTTCATTTATATGGAGGTTCAATTGATGATCTGATTAAAGTTCATAATGCAAACCCTGACAAAAATTTGTATTTCACAGAACAATGGATCGGGGCTCCTGGAAATTTCGGTAATGATCTGGTTTGGCATACTGAAAACTTAATTATTGGCGCTTCTCGTAATTGGTGCAAAACTGTATTAGAGTGGAATTTAGCTAGTAACTCAAATTTAGAACCACATACAGATGGTGGATGTACACAATGTTTAGGTGCTTTAACCATTGATGGTGATGATGTAACTCGAAATCCTGCATACTATATTATAGCACATGCATCCAAATTTGCTCGTCCGGGATCAGTACGAATTGCTACTAATATTCCTTCAGGGTTACCTAATGTGGCCTTTAGTACTCCTGATGGTGAAATTGTATTAGTTGTTGTTAATACTTCGGGAGCAGAAATGCGCTTTAATATTGATAAAGGAGCAGAAATGTTCGTTGATAAGTTAGCAGCTAATTCAGTCGCTACTTATGTTTGGAAATAGACTGGTTTTTTAATTAAGGGGAAATAATTGGTTATGAAAATAAGAATATGGGCATTGCTGGGGTTGATATCTTTTGCGTGTAAACCTCTACCTGTTGATACAAAAGCAAAACAAGAACTTGTTTTTACAGCTGAAGATAAAATGATTGATGTTTATTGTACTTCAAAAGATAGTAATAAGCGACTTAGTTTAGTAGGAAGTCATGGATTTACAAAAGCAGATCAGCCGTTGGAAACAGAAATAAGTGTATTTGTAAATCCGCATAAGCAATTTCAAACCTTTTTAGGTATTGGAGGAGCAATTACCGATGCATCAGCAGAAGTATTTAGTAAGCTGCCTGAAAAAAAACAAAAGGAATTAATAGATGCATATTATGGTAAAGAAGGTATAGACTATACTTTGATGAGAACGACAATTCACAGCAGTGATTTTAGTTCTGAAAGCTATACTTACATAGATGAAGGAGATAAGGAATTAAATTCTTTTTCAATTGATCATGATAAGACATTTCGCTTACCAATGATAAAGCAAGCTTTATCGCAAGCGGATTCTTCAATTAAAGTTTATGCATCACCCTGGAGTCCTCCTGCTTTTATGAAAGGACGAAAAGATATGTTAAAAGGAGGGAAGCTTCAGCCTGAGTTTTATCAATCATGGGCTTTGTATTATTCAAAGTTTATTAAAGCATATGAAGCAGAAGGTGTACCTATTTGGGGACTAACTGTTCAAAATGAACCAATGGCAGTTCAAACCTGGGAGTCGTGTATTTATACAGCTGAAGAAGAACGTGATTTTGTAAAAAAATACTTAGGCCCAACACTTCAAGCGGAAGGACTTCTGAGTAAAAAGCTAGTTGTTTGGGATCACAACAGGGATTTAATATCTCATAGAGCAAATACCATTCTAGGTGACCCTGAAGCTGCTAAATATGTTTGGGGTGTTGGACTTCATTGGTATGAAACTTGGGCAGGAGGAAAATCCAAATGGGATAATCTTCGAAATGTGAAAGAATCTTTTCCTGATAAGCAACTGTTGTTTACAGAGGGATGTAATGAAAAGTTTGACGCTAATGAATATCAAAGATGGTCAAATGCTGAGCGCTACGGAAAATCTATGATTAATGATTTTAATTGTGGAACAGTAGGTTGGACAGACTGGAATATTTTATTAGATCAAAACGGAGGTCCAAACCATGTCGGTAACTTTTGTTTTGCGCCTATTCATGGAGATACTGCTACTGGAGAACTGATTTATACTCCGGCTTATTATTACATAGGGCATTTTTCAAAGTTTATCAGACCGGGTGCTCTTAGAGTTAGCACAACAACAAGTTATAGCGAAATTATAAGTACGTCATTTTTAAATAATGATGGAAAAATGGTAACTGTTGTAATGAATGAATCAGAAAAAGAAATGGATTATAATTTAATAGTTGAAGGAGTCAAAGCTACGCTTAGTATTGCTCCTCATTCTATTCAAACATTAGTTTACTAATTTAACTAAGCACGGGGCAATTTGATAACTGTTCGATTCTTAATACGATTAAGAATCGGCAGTTATTTTTCATTTACTTAGAGAGCTGTTCCTGGATATTATGGGCTGCTAACTTTACACAATCTTTACAGCTTAGCTTTCTGTTTTTTCGTATCTCTATGCACTCTAAACTTCCTCCTTTAAGAATAAAGTCTTTATTAATTGCTTTAATAATTGAATGTTCTTTTATTAAATGATGAGCAGCATAAAGTGCTCCGCATATTCCATTTTCAGCCCTTCCTCTTCCTTTTTCTGAAGCTTGATCAATAACACATTCACTTACATTGTAATCGTGCTGGAAAGCTTTTAAAATAGCTTGAGCACAATTATAGCCTTCTTTACCATGATAAAGTTTTTCCGCAAGTTGAATTTTCATTTCTCTAAATAACAATGAAGTTTAGTTCTTTGCTCGTCTAATTTGTTTAAAGCTTATTTTTAATGCTTTTTCGAAATGTCTGATTGATTTAATTTCTTTAGAAGTAATCAATGCTAACGAATAACCTTTTTTACCGGCTCTTGCAGTTCTACCACTTCGGTGAGTATAATACTCGTCTTTGTCTGGCAATTGATAGTGAATTACAAATGAAAGATCTTCAATGTCAATACCTCTTGCCGCAAGATCTGTAGCCACAAGAATAGGCATATCTCCTTTTTTAAAGGTACGCATTATCTTATCTCTTTCAATTTGTTTTAAATCACCCTGGATTGCATCAGTCTTAATGTTTTTAGCATTCAATTGTTTTGCTAGTGTTGTTGCTGCAATTTTTGTTTTACAAAAAACAATTCCTCTGTTGCCTTTTTCCATTTTTAGAATTTGTAAAAGTATATGTAGCTTTTCAGCTTCTTCACAAATTAAAAACTGATGGTCAATATTTTTATTAACGATACTTTTTTTACTAACCTCAATTCTAATGGCATTTTTAGAAAGATGATTGTTCACTATTTTCTTAATGCCATCAGGCATAGTAGCAGAAAATAGCCATTTGTTATCAATTTTATTCAGGTGTTTAAGAATCTGATCCAGCTCTTTCTTAAAACCCATGCTAAGCATTTCATCAGCTTCATCAAGTATAACAGTAGAAACCTGATCAAGATTAACAGCCTTACGTTGAATTAACTCAATTAGTCTTCCCGGAGTAGCAACAATAATATGAGTAGGTCTTCTTAAGGCACTTATTTGTCTTTCTATCTGTTGTCCGCCAAAGATCGCTTCAGTAAATATTTTATCAGAATACTTAGTAAACTTAAATAGTTGTTTTGCTATCTGTTGTCCAAGTTCTCTTGTTGGGCAAAGAATTAAGCCTTGTACCGCTTTTTTATTTGGATTAATACGATGTAGTAAAGGTAAACCATAGGCTGCAGTTTTACCTGTTCCTGTTTGAGCCTGGGCTACTAAATCAGTATTATTTTGTAATAAAGCAGGGATTACTTGTGCCTGAATCTCTGTTGGTTCAATAATCTTGATTTCTTTAATAGCTTTACAGAACTTCTTATCAACTCCTAATTTTTCAAACTGCATTATCTCTATGATTTTAAATTTTGTGCAAAAATAGTTGTTTTCCTGTATACTACTAATTTTTAACCATTTTAAGCATGTTTTCTGTGTATATTATTTAATTGATTTTTATAAATATGGGATTAAACTATTGTCTATCGATGCACTTAGAAAGCAATGTTATAAAAAAAGAAAGCCTGTCTGAGATTAGACAGGCATGCGGAAACATTCTAAAAAAAACTAACCTAAACCTCACACACATTTTGAATGTTCCTATTATTGGGGACCAGGAGAGCATTTTTATCAACTACAAATTACAACGCATTTTATACGTTGTCAATGTTTTTTTTAACACGAATGAGTATTTTATTGTTTTTTAACATTTATCCGATATTAGTAAGCTGTGTAAAATCATACTCATTAACTGATGCTTATCATTTAGTAATCCTTATTGTTACAATATCTTGTAGTTTCTGAATCAGATAATTTGTTTTGTTTAAAACCTTGATAATATGCAACAATTAATAGAGTGCGTTCCTAATTTTAGTGAAGGACGAGATATGAATATCATCAATCAAATTACATCCGAAATAAAAAAAGTTGAAGGTGTAAGCTTAATTGATGTAGATCCTGGTAAAGCTACGAACAGAACTGTTGTAACTTTTGTAGGTACTCCGGATGAGGTTGTTGAAGCTGCATTTCAGGCTGTGAAAAAAGCCAAAGAGTTAATTGATATGAGAGGGCATAAAGGGGCACATCCCAGATTTGGGGCTACAGATGTTTGTCCTTTAGTACCTGTTTCAAATATAACAATGGAAGAAGTGGTAGTTTATGCTCATAAACTTGCCGAAAGAATAGGACAGGAACTAAATATTCCTGTTTATTGCTATGAATCTGCTGCAAAGCAACCAGTGCGTAAAAATTTAGCAGAATGCAGAAAAGGAGAGTATGAGGCTTTGCATGAAAGAATTTCGTCTGAAGAATGGAAGCCTGATTATGGACCATTTGTTTTTGATGAAGAAGTACAACAAAGTGGTGCAACGGCTGTGGGAGCCCGTAATTTTTTAATTGCGTATAATGTAAATCTAAATACAACAAGTACACGCAGGGCAAATACTATTGCTTTTGATCTTAGAGAAAGGGGACGTGTAAAAAGAGAAGGTGATAGTTTAACCGGCAAAATTATTACAGATGAAAAGGGAAATCCGGTTAATGAACCAGGACTACTAAAGTCGGTAAAGGGAATTGGTTGGTATATTGAAGAGTATGGAATTGCTCAGTTGTCACTTAATTTGACAGATATATCAGTAACTAGTATGCATAAGGCATTTGATGTGGCCTGCGAAAGAGCTACTTTTCATGGATTAAGAGTGACAGGTTCAGAATTAGTTGGTGTTGTGCCTTTAAATGCAATGTTAGATGCCGGTAAATATTTTTTAAAGAAACAAAACCGATCAACCGGTATTTCTGATAAAGAGATTATTAAAATAGCAGTTAAATCTTTAGGATTGGATGAGTTGTATCCATTTGATCCAGATAAAAAAATCATAGAATACATTCTTGAAAAAGAGTCGTCAAAAGGAAAGAAAAAACTAGTTGATCTTTCGTTATCTGATTTTGTTTTCGAAACAGCCAGCGAATCTCCCGCTCCAGGAGGTGGATCAGTATCTGCATATATGGGATCAATAGGGGCAGCACTAGGAACTATGGTTGCAAATTTATCTTCTCATAAACGAGGATGGGATCATAGAACGCAAGAATTTTCAGATTGGGCTGAAAAGGGAAAGTATTTTCACGATGAGCTTTTGAAAATGGTTGATAAAGATACAGAGGCCTTTAACTCTATAATGGAGGCATTTCAATTACCTAAGGGTAATGAAGAAGAAAAGTTAACTCGTAAGAGAGTTATAGAACAAGCTACAAAGGATGCTATTTTAGTTCCATTCAACACAATGAAATTATGCTATGAATCTATGGCGATAATGGAGGCTATGGTTGAAATTGGAAATCCAAACTCAATAACAGATGCTGGTGTAGGAGCAATCAGTGCAAGGGGAGGTGTTTTAGGTGCTTGGTTGAATGTTCGAATAAATGCTAAAGGATTAGAAGATAAGGAATTTGTAGAAGATATTTTAAGGCAGGGAGAAGAAATCGTAAGAAAGACAAGAGAACTGGAACTTAAAATCCTGGATAGAATGCCATAATTGTTTAAAAATTCATATATTTATCGAAAGCATGAAGGTTTTACTTTCATGCTTTTTGTTTACTATACTTACCTCATTTTTAGAGACAGAAAAAAATAAATAATGAAAGTATTGGTTTTTTATGTTAATAGTTTTGCTTATGAACCCAAAGTGAAGAATGTTGATAATGCAGCAGAACCTGGTGAGGGTAGGGAAATAAATGATGCAATACTGGCGTTTATTCAAGTAGAGGCTGATGATGAAGAAAAAGATTTAAAAAGTAGAGAAAAGAAGCTTGTAAATCATTTAAAATGGACTGCAAGAAAAAATAATACCAAAAGAATAATATTGCATTCTTTTGCTCATCTATCAGAGTCTAAAGCTTCTTTTGATTTTACGGTAGATCTTTTTAATGCAAGTCAAGCGCGTTTAGAAAATACTGAATATGAAGTTTTTCAAACACCATTTGGCTATTTCCTGGATCTAAAGATTGATGCGCCTGGAGCATCGTTAGCCCGAATTTGGGCAAGTTTATAGTGAAGATTATTGGTCTTGACTATAAAGCATTATATTTGTTGAAATTATTGAAAATTGACTATGAGGAGAATTTTAATTACATGTTTTCTATGCCTACTTTTTCAGTGGAATAATGCTGAAGAATTAGATACATTGAAACTGCAATTAAAGTGGACTCATCAGTTTCAGTTTGCAGGTTATTATGCTGCTCAGGAACAAGGATATTTTAGAGAAGAAGGCTTGTATGTCGAATTTGTTCAGGGGAATGAGGATAATAGCAAGAAATTCGATTTTATAGATAATGTGGTTGAGCAAAAAGCACAATTTGGTGTCGAATCTCCCAGGTTATTGGTAGCCCGAAATAATGGGAAAAAAGTAGTTGTACTGGCAACAATTTTTCAGCACTCACCAGAAGCCTTTATTACACTCTCTAAATATAAAATTACAGGTATTGAGGATTTAAAGAATAAAAGAATCCGAATTTCAAATAAAACACTTACTTCAACCAAATCATTATTATTAAAGATGGGGTTAGATAGTCTTGTTGAAAAAGTGTCTTACGGAGACCGCCTGGGTGGACTTATTGATGGAAAATATGAAGTGATAGATGGTTATGTTACTGATGTTCCTTTTGTATTAAGTCAATTAGGACAGTTACCTGTTGTTATTAATCCATACGCTTATGGTGTAGATTTTTATGGTGATTGTATTTTTACTTCTGAAGAATATTTGAATTCTAATCCGGAGAAAGTTCAGAAATTTGTAAGAGCCAGTCTAAAAGGGTGGAACTACGCCATGAATCATAAGGAAGAGATTGTTCGACTTATTCAGAATAAGTATAATAATGATTTACCTTATGATGTATTGATGTATGAAGCCATGAAGATGGAGGAGTTGATTCTTCAGAAATTTGTAGAGATAGGTCATACCAATAAAGAAAGATGGAAGCAAATTGCAGAATCTTATGTGCAGTTAGGTATGCTAGATGAAAATTACTCCTTAGATGGATTTTTATATGAAGATTATGAGGACCAAAAGTTAGATGGTTTAAATAGAATATTAAAAATTCTGATTTTTGTAATCATTGCGATTTCCTTAATTACTTTATATTTTTCATTCTTTAACAGGAAGCTAAAAAAAGAGGTAAGAAAAAGAACAAAAGAGCTACAGGAAGCTAATGAAAATCTAAAAGAAAAGAATACTATACTTCGTGAACATAATGAACAAATAGAGCTTATAAATCATCAGCTTTCTATTGCCAAAGAAAAAGCAGAGGAAAGTGATAAGCTAAAAACATCATTTATTTCAAATATGTCTCACGAAATCCGAACTCCAATGAATGGTATAATTGGTTTTGTGGATTTATTAAGGTTTCAGGATTTGGAAGATGAGGATAAGGAAAATTACCTGGATTTAATAGAAGATAACTCAAATCAATTATTGCATATTATTTCTGATCTGATAGATATTTCGCAAATTCAGGTTGGACAAATTAAAATTGCAAAAACAAAGGTTTCTATTCAGGAGCTTTTTAAAAGTTTATATCAGGTTTTTGAAATACGTATTAAATCTGTTAAGAAAAAAGATATAGGTTTTTCGTATTCTATTGGAGAAGGTGTAGGTGAATATATTTATACTGACTTTAATCGAATTCGTCAGATATTGGGAAATCTTTTAGAAAACGCCATTAAATTTACCAACGAAGGAGAAGTAAAATTCTCTGTTGAGAAAGGTGATTCTGAAAATGAATACAAATTTTGTGTATCTGATACCGGTAAAGGAATTCCTAAAGATAAGGTAGATCTTGTTTTTCAAAGGTTCTTTAAGGATGAGGAACAGTACAGTGTAGATATGGGAGGAACTGGTTTAGGTCTGTCTATAGCAAAAAACTTTGTAGAATTATTAGGAGGAAAAATATGGCTTGAAAGCCAGCAAGGAAAAGGATCTTGCTTTTATTTTTCACATCCTGTAAATCCTGAATTATAAGTTGTCAATTTGTTCCAATTGATCATCGGATAGTGATCTGACTTCGTTCATCATATGAGTAATAAAAGTCATTTTTGCTGCGTTTTCAAGAACTTCTATGCGATCAAAAGCTTTAATCATTTCTGATCCAATGGCTGTAATTCCATGGTTCTCCATAATTAGTACTTTATTTTCAGCAAAAGTATCACTTACATTTTTAGCCAATTCAGGTGTACCAATTAGTCCATAAGGAGCAATAACAGGATCTTTGATTATCATGCGCGATTCCACAACCAAATGGGCATTTATTGGGATATCCATTGCAGAAAAAGCTGAGGAAAAAATAGTATGACAATGAACAATGGCATTTATGGTAGGGTGATCTTTGTAGATTTGAAGGTGCATGCTTGTTTCACGACTGGGATTAAGCCATGTTGTAATGTTATTACCGTCTCTATCCAGAATAATAATATGTTTGGCTTTCATGGTGCCTTTATCCACTTCTGTAGGAGTAATTAGAAAATGATCTCCAACTCTTTTGCTGATATTTCCTCCTAAACTAGTGGTGAGCCCCTTTTTATAAAGTCTTCTCATAAAGCGGGCTACCTCTTTTCTTTCCTTTAAATAAAGATCTTTTGTTTCCATAACATAAAGCTTATGGATTAAAGCTATAAGTAATTATTATCTTTTGAAAGAAAATAGCATAAAAAAACCGCATCGTATGACGCGGTTTTATATTTTGAATTATTTATGATTACTGATTTTTGTAGTCTTTACAAGCATTATATATTCCTTCAAATAATTCTTTTGCATCAGCAGCTGCCATCGCTGAAAATGCCACTCTAAGAATATTATTTAAGTTAATAATACCAATGCTGTATTTGTTAATTAAGATTTCACGAATAGCTTCACCATCTAATCCTTCTTTTAATTCTACACACATAAAATATCCTGAATTATATGGGAGAGCAGTGAAGAATTCTTCATATTTATCCTCGCTTAAAGCTTCTTTAATAGCAAGGTAGCGGGATTTCATTATGATAAATTTACTGTGTTTCTGATCTGCATAATCAGGAGCCTCAAAAGCGTGTAATAATAAAGATTGACTTAAGTTCGATGAGTTTGAGATATTACCACGAACAGCTCCTGCTGTTTTCATTTCTAAAGCATGATATAATTCTTCAGAACCACCTTTTATACCATAAGTAATAAAACCAACTCTGAATCCCCAAACATAATCTTCTTTGGTTGCACCGTCAATTTTAACAGCTAATACATTCTCATGAATATCTGATAAGTAAGCAAAAATAGATTGAGGTTCAACTCCTTCTTCAAATACCAACCCAAAGTATGCATCATCTGTAATTGCTACAATTTTCTTTCCTGCTTCAGCAGCATCTTTAACAGTAGCAACTATAGCTTTCATTTCTTCTGTAGTAGGAGTATATCCGGTTGGGTTGTTAGGAAAGTTTAAAATAACAACTTTCTTTTCTCCGTCACTCAACAAACTTTCTTTTAAAGAATCTACATCAAATTGATTGTCTTTAAATAAGTTGAATTTAACAAGCTTAGCGCCATAGGCATTAGATAATGCCAGATTGTAGTTTCCCCAAAATAAATTAGGAACAATTACTTCCTGATCTTCATCCATCCAAAGGTAACCAGCCATGCTAATACCATGTGTTAAGGCACTTGTTACAATTGGTAAACTTAATTCTTTGCCTTTAAGAGCAGGATTTTTTTCGTAAATCATTTCTTTCCATTTAGCTCTTAAGTCAGGACGACCAAAACTTGGAGCATAAGGAAATGATAAAGATGGATCCAAATCAATTTTTGAGGCAATAGATTCCAAACGCATAGGGGTACCATCATCTTCAATAGCAGCTCCGATTGTAGCGTTAATCTTTGTTCCTTTTGCTTCTGCAGTTTGACCTAAAATACCTTTTTTAGGAAAGAAAATGTGTTTTCCTTTCTCACTTAATAAGTCATAAACAACAGGATTTTTTGCTAAAATTACCTCGTTTAATTCTTGTGCTTGCGGATTCATCTGTTTTTAAGTTTTCAGTTTTGAATAAATGATGTAAATAAATTTAATAATCCTTGAATAAAAAATAAAGCATTATTACAATTACTTAATCATTATATATGTTTCCCAATCATTAATATTCGAATACAAAATTGCTAAAAAATGTGCATTATATGATCAATTTACTTTTTTTTTAGTAAAAATGTTTATTGGTGATGTAAATTGAAGATATTGAGGTTTTTAGTTCTTGGGAAACGTGTTTTTTATAATGCTAATTGTAAATAGATAAAAAATTATTGTTGCCAAAAAGCTTTGATTATGCTTTTTATAGAGGGAGCACTTACCTGATCCCAATCCAGATTTTCTTTATTTACAAATACGATATCTGTAATATCATCCTGAATATGCATATTTTCCCAACCATCAACTTTACAAACAAAGGCCATGTCTGTGGTGTATACTGAAAATCCGGAAAAGATGTATTCATTAGGAAATGAAGTTAAATATTTCATCTCAACAATATCCAGATTCAGTTCTTCTTTAATTTCTCTTTTTAAGGCCGTCTCAGCTGATTCCATCGGATCAACAAATCCTCCGGGTAAATCAAGCATTCCTTTGTTAGGATTGAAAGCTCTTATTGTCAACATTAGGTCACCATTTTTATTTTGAATCAAACCTGCCACAGCGGCAGAGGAGTTAATGAAGTAATGAAATCCACAATGAGCACAAAGAAATGATCGCTCTCCTTCAAAATTAAATTCTTGAGAACCGCATTTAGGACAAAATTTAAATACGTTTTCAGGTTGAGTCATAATTTACAGTCTTTGGCACACAGTCTTCAGTAAGCAGACAGCATACTGCCAACTGCTTACTAAAGACTGTGAACTATTTTATATTAACCCCACAAATTAGATGGGTATACTCCTTTGTTAATTAAAGTATTCAGACTTTCCTGTACAATAGGTTTATCTTCCTGGTATGTAACACCAAACCATTTTGCATCACTGCTTAAAACTTTAGTAGAAGCTGTTCCTGCTTTAATCATTTTATCAACCAAAGCATTAAAATAAAACTCCGACTTTAATTCAGTTCCTTTTTCCTTTAAAAATTCTAAGAATCCATCTTCCAGTGCCTTGAAAAATGAGTTTTTAAAGGCCCAGAAATTCATTGAAACAGGTTCTTTACCGGTTAGCTCTGTAGTATTGTCATCTTCCCAGTATACAATCTTTCCGTCCAGATAGCCAATCTTAGTTCTTTCAATAATGTTTACAAGGTTATCATTAGAGTCAGATTCACAAACTCCTCGGGATACCGTTCCGTGTTCAGATAATGTGTTATCTAAAGCATATCCAACCATGGCATATTCATGATCATCTTTACTGTTCTCAACAAAACGTACTACAGATTCATAGGCCTCCCTGCCATAAAAATCATCTGCATTAATGATGGCAAATGGACCTTTTATTGCGTCTTTGGCCATTAACATGGCATGACCAGTTCCCCAAGGTTTTTCTCTACCTTCTGGAACAGAATATCCTTCAGGTAGTTTATCTAACTCCTGATAAACATATTCTACTTCAATTTTACCCGCTAGTTTAGGTTCAAATCGTTCTTTAAACTGATCTGCAAAAGATTGACGTATTACAAATACAACTTTTTCAAATCCAGCCTGAATTGCATCATAAACTGAATAGTCGATAATAGATTCACCACTAGGCCCAAGGGTATCTAATTGCTTTAATCCACCATATCGGCTTCCCATTCCTGCTGCCAGAACTAATAATGTAGGTTTCATATCGTAAATAGTATAAAGACAAAAGAATAAAGACAGAATAAGCTTGTTTGTCAATATTTAATTTGTCGTGAGTTTAAATTTATCTTTTGATTTTGGATTGTAAGCTATAAGTTATTGTCTGTTTTTATAATCATTCAATAAACCTTCATATAACCAATTGGCTAAAGCCTGTCGGTTGTTTTCAATAATAAAACGTTGTTGATCTCTGTAATTTCTAATATTACCCAGTTCAATAAAAACAGCACTTGGATATGTTTTTCTTAAAAGATATAAGTTTCTTGGAGATACAACTCCGGAATAGCCTCTGGAAGGTTGATGTTGATTGTATTTTTCATCAAATACCTTTACTAATTCATGTGCTGTTTTTTCTCCAGTTTTACTTTTAGGAGAATGGTAGAAAAATACATCAATTGCTTTCCCTTTGCTTCTGGAATCCACATGTATGATAATACAACGTTGATATGCCGGTTTATTTTTTATGTATTCGTGGTTGATGAAATTTGTACGTTGTTTTAATCTGTCTATTTGTTCTAAAGGAATTTCTTCATTATTACAGACTTCATCTTTATCCAGATCAAGGTACGAATCATCCCTGATACCATCGTTTTTGTCCTGAATAACCATATTTACTTTAGCTCCGTTTTCCTGAAGGCGTTTAGCTAAACGTAATGTAATATCGTATGCATATTCATCCTCAGCTAAAGTTTTATCTCCATATTTACCTAAAGCTCCCGGATCAGGGCCTCCATGACCGCTAACCAGATAAAAAACTGCACCATTAAGATCCTCTGAGTCTAATTTGAACTTTTCTCTTTCAGCCCCATACAAGGGTTCATATAAAAAGATTTCAGTTGCAGGTATTTTATAGGATACTCCAAGTAGTAAAGAATTGTTTTTCCCAAACTTACCTTTGTTTAATTCCAAAAATTGCTGTATATGTTTCTCAGGATTAAGACTATTTCTGATTAAAAAGGAATTTAAGCCTTCTCCCTTTTGGGGAATTGAAGTCTTTAAAGGAGGGGCTTCTTGTGCAAAGGCACTTATTACATATAAGCTACACAATAAAAAAAGTATCAACCTTTTTATGTGATTCATAACTCTCAAATATTTTCTATGCTAACTATTTGACGCAAAAATAAATGATTTATTGAACTATCAATAGTATTATTACACGAATACCATCTAATATTTGTTTTTTTGTTAATATACATTGATAATACTAGTATTATTAGTAACATTTCGTTTTTTTTGTCGTGTGAAATTGTTTCCCGTTAATTATTATATGTGAAGATATTATTATGGATTTAAGTCAAATTTCCTTTGATCAGATTTTAATGGCATTCGGACTAACCTTATTTGCAGGTTTAGCAACAGGTATTGGTAGTGCGATGGCCTTTTTTGCAAAGAAAACAAATACTAAATTTTTATCTGTTGCCCTTGGGTTTTCTGCTGGAGTAATGATATATGTTTCTTTTGTAGAGATTTTTGTAAAAGCAAAGGATAATCTTGTTGAATCTTATGATGAGGTGTGGGGAACCTGGCTTACAGTAATTTCCTTTTTTGGAGGGATGCTTTTAATTGCATTGATTGATAAATTCATTCCTGATGCGGAAAATCCTCACGAGATGGAAAATATTGAGGATATGACAGAGGAGAAACGAAAAAAAGCCAGTCACTTAATGCGAATGGGCGTTTTTACTGCATTAGCCATTGGTATACATAACTTTCCGGAAGGATTGGCAACTTTTACTGCAGCATTAACTGATCCAAGTTTAGGTATTGCCATTGCCGTGGCCATAGCCATTCATAATATCCCTGAAGGTATTGCCGTTTCTGTACCTGTATATTTTGCAACAGGCAGTAGAAGGAGAGCTTTTCGATTAAGTTTTTTATCGGGATTGGCTGAACCTATTGGTGCTATCGTTGGTTACTTGGTTTTAATGCCATTTTTATCACCTACCATGTTTGGGGTTATATTTGCCGGAGTAGCAGGGATTATGGTGTTTATTAGTATTGATGAACTTTTACCGGCGGCTCAAAAATATGGAGAACACCATTTATCTATATATGGGTTGTTTGCAGGGATGGTAGTTATGGCTGTTAGTTTATTAATGTTTCTTTAGTAGACAAAAGATAATAGACAAAAGAATAATTTTTAAGTTGCTAAGAATGTGCATTAGCAAACATTACTTTAAGTACATAAAATATGACCAAGAAGGAACGTTTTGAAAATATAATAGAATGGTTTAAGGTAAATATGCCTATTGCCGAAACTGAATTACATTATTCTAATCCTTACGAATTATTGGTTGCTGTAATCTTGTCGGCACAGTGTACTGATAAGCGTGTAAACATGATTACTCCTGATTTATTTCAACGTTTTCCTACGCCTGATAAATTAGCTGAGTCAACACCAGAAGAGGTTTTTGATTATATTAGATCCTGTACTTATCCAAATAATAAAAGCAAGCATCTGGTGGGAATGGCTAAAATGTTGGTTAATGATTTTAATAATGTGGTACCTGATGATATAAAAGAACTACAAAAGTTACCAGGAGTTGGAAGAAAAACGGCCAATGTTATTGCAAGTGTAGTATTTGAAAAACCTGCAATGGCAGTAGATACTCATGTATTCCGGGTTTCAGAAAGGATTGGCTTAACAACAAACTCAAAAACACCATTAGAAACCGAAAAACAGCTGGTTAAATACTTTCCGGAGGAATTACTACCCATAGCACATCACTGGTTAATATTACACGGACGATATGTATGTATTGCCCGCAAACCGAAATGTGCAAAATGTGGTTTGCAGGAGTATTGTAAGTTTTACCAGAAGAGTGTTAAAGTTGTGAATTAATTTATTTTTAGTAAATATCCGCATTTCTTAGTTTTGTATATGAATATGTTAAGCGTTTAAAAGTGTCTTTTTGTTTCCAGAATTCTGATTTAAAATTATTATTTGTGGTTTTGAGAATATTAAATTCCATTATGCCTTTTCCAGTTCTTTGGTTTTCCTGATTAATATTATATTCATAAACATGATATTTTGAAAATTGAACTCTATTAATTTTTTCGTTGTTTTGATTGTACATAAATAAATGTGTCATTTCGAAATCCGATAGGTAGCAATAGTCATTAAGGTATGTATATTTTAAATAAACATTTACTTCTTGACTTATAATCGGGTTCCCGGATATTTTTCCATTTTTCGTATATTCCTGTTTGGATTTTGCTGTACAGGAAGCTATATAATCAATGCACATTGATTTTTTCCAAATTGCCACTTCAACATTATTATAACCCTTTTTTATTATTTTTTTAGGAATAAATAGTAATTTGATTTGAATGCTATCTTCGTTTATTTGACATATATATTCATCCATAAAATCCTTATATATTAAGAAGTTATTTTCAGGAGGTACTACTCTAGGATAAAAATTTAAATCCCATTCCTTTGTATCGTAACTTGCATTTCGTACAACATGTTCTTGTACTTTTGAGCATTTAATATTGGCTTCTTTTCCAATTTTATTCAGATTAGTCTGTTTAATATCAAAATCTATATCACATATACAAACAGAATCATTATTAATAATATCTCCACCTTCCCAATATGATCTGGATAAATAGTTATTTTTTAATTTATTATAAGTGTTAAGTCTACATTTATAGAATAATTCAAATGCATAATTCCCGGATACCATGACCTCTGAAAGGTTTTGTGTTTTTTCTCCTAAAATAACCTCTAAATGATTTGAAAGAACAACAATTTCTTTTCTATTATAGCTAAGATGGTAGAAGCAAAGAGTATCGTTAATATGACAGTCTTCTAATTTAAAGGATCCTTGATTATCTGATACAGTAGAAAAAGTTGATCCTTTAACTTTAATAAATACGTAGTCAATTGGTTTTGTATCATCGTCTTTAACTGTTCCAGTTATTTGAGAAAAGCTGTTATAACATAGGTTTATAAAGATGAATAAAATAATATACTTCATAATATTCAATATGTCTAAATCTTCATTTTTATTCCAATACCGAAACTCCAGTTATTATACTTCATTCCGCTTTTGTTAGATGGATTTCCATTGATGTAATAATCAATATTCTTATTAGATATGGGTTCGGAAGCGTGTTTTCTGAATAAGAAAAATCCTGAACGTTCTTGTAATGTTATAATGTCTTCTGTTTTTATTGGAGATAAATAATTGGATGATAAGTTTAAATATAAGCGATTTGAAATTTGATAATCAATACTTGTACCTAAGGTTAATCCGTTCATCTTTAAACCGGAATAGGCTTGGATTTTGTCATTTTTAAACTTTTTTTCACCAAATGAAAAGTCATGGTCTGATTTTTCTGTTCCTAATGAATATCCTACTTTTTGCCATTGCCAACCTAAATTTAAATTACCAATAATTTGCTTGCCCAAAGTTTTTAAAGGAATAACTCTATTGTATTTTAAAATAGTTTCGTTGATGGAACTATTCTTTTTAAAAGAATAGTTGGTTTTATATGTCAGCTGGTTTCTATTATTGATTTTGTAATTTATCGAAGCATGCTCGGAGATGATATAGTTAGAATGTAGATTGTTTTGAAAATATAAGTTTAAATAATTAAAGCTGTATAATGCTTTTGGTATTTTGGTTTTAATTATTTCAACACCGTATTCATACTCAAAACCTTTTAGTATTTTATAAAGTATTTCTCGCCAATTTTGGTATTGTGTTTTTTTACTTTGAGATAAAAGGATATTTTTTGAGGTAATGCTATCAATTAAAAAATTATTGTTTAATGGTAAA
This sequence comes from uncultured Saccharicrinis sp., assembly GCA_963666825.2. Lineage (GTDB taxonomy): Bacteria > Bacteroidota > Bacteroidia > Bacteroidales > Marinilabiliaceae > Saccharicrinis. The sequence continues at coordinate 6,309,369 of OY763044.2, forward strand.
ATATTATAATCCTTCCAATTGCTTTCTGAATAAAAATTAGCTTGAAATGCAGGGGTAAATGTTATAGGGCTGATAGAGTCAAATGGAATTTTTAATACATTATTTGCTGAGTAAGATGTGATAATATATTCGAGAGGACTAGAAATAACCTTATTATTTGATGTTTTAATATGTTCGTTTTCAAATAAGGCATTGATACGATATATGCTGTCTTCTTTGATATAAGTAGTTGTAACGCTTTTATCTAATGAAGTTAAGTTCTCGGGTATTAAATTGAACCTTGATTTTAGTTGTTCATCAGAGTATTCTATTTCTATTTTTACATAGGCTAAACTATTTGCATCGATGTAGATATTACCTGAACAAAATGATTTATTTGATTTTGAAGGACGAAACCTGATAATAAAGATGGTGTTATTGTTTAATTTTGTTGTTCCTGTTAATTGATAATTAAATTGATGTCCTCCCTCAAGGTATTTTGCTCTGTTTTTTACCGCATTGTTTGTATGTACATAATGAGAACTACCATAAAAAACTAAAGGGAATTCATTAAAAGATTTATTATCGATGTATTTTCTGGAATCGATTACTTTTATTGTTCCTTCTTCTTTGTTTTCATATGATGATTTATAGATTTCAGTTAAAACTTCCATAAATCTTAGATATTCTCCTTTTTCATTTTGTATAGATGTTCTACAAAAACCTTCATATTTAGTTGGGTAGCATGGATAGTTTTCTGGTATCTTGTCAAAAGCTTTTCGTAGAAATGAACGTAAAGTGCTATCTGGCATAATGGTTATTTCACTTATATCATAAGTCAATGGTTTTAATTTTAGTGAGAGGCTTGTTTCATTTTTATGAATACTGTATTCTTTAGTTTCATATCCAATACAACTAAATACAAGAGTTCTGTATTTGGGATTGGACGGAATATTAATTGAAAACTCACCTTGTATGTTTGTTGTTGTTCCGTTATAAGTACCTTTAATGCCAATATTTACAAATGGCAAAGGTTGTGAAGTTTCGGAGTCAATGATTTTTCCTGAAAAAGTTTCAGCAAAGGATAATTTAGATATTGATAATAGAAAAAGGAAGATAAATGTCTGTCTCATAGTATTTGGTTGGTTATTTATATTTTGTTATTAGAAAAGGTTAGTTATAAGTATTTTTCTAATAAGGGCTATTTTAATTAATTTATTAGGTTTACATAGTTTGCTGTTTAAGTTACAATTAACTGTAATTTTTATATACAAAAAAAAGGCCATCTTTTCTGACGACCTTTTCTGTTTTTTATTTTGATGTAATTAAAATCTAAAGCTGATACCAACAGTTAAATAACTAACTCCATAACCAGCCTCAGCATAAACTCCAACATTTTTAGCAAAAGCATATCTGATTCCTACAAATACGTCAGTTATAAGGCTTGTGTCGTTGCCTTTATCTGTATACTTTACACCACCTATAGTGTAATCATATTTATAATGCTCAAATCTTAAACCAGACATAATACCTGCATAAACATCAACTACATCCCAGGCTTTATCTCCTGTAATGTCAGTCATGTCGAAGTGATAAGATGCTCTTGGTCCTATTAAGGAGTGAGTATAAGTACCTCCGTTGTAATCCGCTCCTGCAAAAGAGAAAATGGCTCCACCCCCAATGTGACCAATTCCAACTTTATCGGTAAAGCCATATTCATAGAAACCATTAAAAGATGGAGTTCTTGAATCTACATCATAAGCAGAAATAGAAGGAATACCCAGTCCAAGACCAATAGTTTGTTCCCCGGCATGTAATGTTTGACTAAATCCGTTAGCGCTAAAGGCTACTAATAAACTAAATAAGAATAATACCTTTCTCATTGAATTAAAATTTTATTTGTGTTAATTGATTCATATAGTTTAAACGACCAAAATTATAAAATATTTGAGATAATAAATATTAAAAAGTGTTGGAATAGATTTTACTTGCGTTAATTCTAATTGTTATTACTAACTTTGCCGAGTTAAACATATTTTAAAAGGAAGATTTCCAATATAACAAGACACAAAAACAAAGAATTATGTCAGTAGCGATGAATCGCCAAAGAAAGGTGACCACTCATGTGTTGAGCGAGATGAAGCATAACAATGAAAAGATTGCTATGTTAACAGCTTACGATTATTCAATGGCTAAAATTGTTGATCAGGCTGGAATAGATGTGATATTAGTAGGTGACTCAGCATCGAATGTGATGGCCGGATGGGAAACTACATTACCTATCACATTAGATCAAATGATTTATCATGGAGCGTCAGTGGTAAGGGCGGTAAACAGAGCATTAGTTGTGGTGGACTTACCTTTTGGTACTTATCAGGGTAATTCAAAAGAAGCTTTAACATCAGCAATTAAAATTATGAAAGAAACAGCTGCCGATGCTGTTAAAATTGAAGGTGGAGAAGAGATTATAGAATCGGTAAAAAGAATTCTTTCAGCAGGTATTCCTGTGATGGGCCATTTAGGATTGACCCCACAATCTATTCATAAATTTGGTACATACACAGTTAGGGCAAAGCAGGAAGAAGAAGCAAGAAAATTGATAGAAGATGCTCGTTTACTTCAGGAAGCAGGGTGTTTTAGTATTGTTCTTGAAAAGATTCCTGCAAAATTAGCAGCAGAAGTAGCTAAGGAATTAACTATTCCTATCATTGGTATCGGCGCTGGTAATGGAGTTGATGGTCAGGTACTGGTAATTCATGATATGTTAGGAATCAACCAGGAGTTTTCTCCCAGATTTTTAAGGAGATATCATAATCTGTATGCAGAAATGACTGGTGCAGTTCAAAATTATATCGAAGACGTAAAAGCTGTTGACTTTCCAAGTGAAAGAGAACAGTATTAAAATATATAGGTTTTAGGGTATTGGATATAGCAGAAGGTGAAAATGGGTATGAGCCATACAAAGAATACTTTAGTTTTTAAGCTTTAAAATGTGATGTGTTTGAGTATGCTGTTTTTAAAATTGTATTTATAATGTTAATGTCCAACAACTAATAATTAATAACAGAGATCTTGTATTACAGATCATTATAATTTTTAATAACAGAAATGGAAATATTATACGAAGACAATCATATTATTGCTGTCAATAAAACTAATTCAGAAATTGTGCAGGGTGATAAAACTGGTGATGACGCATTATGTGATAAAGTAAAAGAATATATTAAGCGTAAATATAATAAGCCAGGTGATGTTTATCTGGGTGTTGTTCATAGAATTGACCGTCCGGTTAGTGGAGTTGTGATCTTTGCCCGAACAAGTAAAGCAGCAACACGATTAAGCAAAATGTTTCAGGATAAGGAAGTGAAAAAGACTTACTGGGCTATTGTAAAAAATCTTCCGGATAATGACGAAGGCAGATTAGTGCACTATATGATCAAGAATCAGGAAAAAAACAGATCCAGTGCTTATGATTCACCTAAAAAGAATTCAAAAGAAGCTATTTTAAATTATAAGTTAGTATCAAGTAGTGCTAACTATCATTTATTAGAAGTAGATCTTGAAACAGGACGTCACCATCAAATTCGTTGTCAGTTATCAAAGATAGGTTGCCCTATCCGAGGTGATTTAAAATACGGAGCACAACGTTCATTAAAAGGCGGAGGAATTAACCTTCATGCTCGTAAAATTGAATTTTTACATCCTGTTAAGAAAGAAAAAATTGTTATAACTGCACCCGTACCTAAAGAAGAAAATCTTTGGAGCGAGTTTGCAAACGTAATGTAAAATATTGGGCTACAGGTTATGCGTATAACTTGTAGCCTATTTTAATTCATCTCCATTAAAATATAAAGGCAATAGGTCTGTTACCTTATCTATTGTAACAATCTGGTTTTCTCCGTCAAGAATTGTTTTTATACAATTTCTGTATCTTATCTCAGTTTCAACCATTACTTGTCTGCAAGCACCACATGGTGTAATTAACTGTGGCGTTTGATTGCTTTTGTTAAATGCTGATATGGCCATTTTAATAATTGAATTATTGGGAAATTGAGAGTTAGCCCAAAAAATAGCTGTTCTTTCGGCACAAAGGCCAGATGGATAAGCTGCGTTTTCCTGGTTCGTACCAGTTACTATCTCTCCATTATCTAATAATAAAGCAACTCCTACTTTAAATTCGGAATAAGGAGCATAAGCATTATTACATATATTTCTGGCGTTTAATAATAGCTCTTGTTCGTCAGCAGGAAGTTCTTCTAATTGGTCAAACTGAGTAATTTGTGTTCTTATTTCTATATTCTTCATTATCGTGATTGGATTAGTTAAAAGTTAAAAGCTTAATCTGGGAAACTTAATTGTAAATCAGGAAATATTAAAGACATGAAAGATTATACATTAGTTTTTTACTTCAACTTTTAAACTTTAACATTGTAAAAGTAAACTTTTGTTTTAAATACGCAATAATCATTAGTTTTCATGGTTATACAAAAAAATATAATCTCAATTTTTTATATTTGTCATCAGTTGAAAAAATAGCTTGTAATTATGAAAGTTTTCGTTGTTCTAACTCTATTGTTTGTTTCTGTAATTCAATTAAAAGCACAGTCTTATTCCAGAGAAGATTATATTAATAAATATGCAGATCTTGCAGTAAAAGAAATGAAAAGGGTTGGTATTCCGGCCAGTATTACTTTAGCGCAGGGAATGTTAGAGTCCGGAAATGGAAATTCAACTTTGGCGAAAAAGTCAAATAATCACTTTGGAATAAAATGTCACAATGATTGGGATGGAAAAAGGGTTTATCATGATGATGACAGTAAAGGTGAATGTTTCAGGAAATATAAAGATGTTTATGAGTCATATCTCGATCATTCTGATTTTTTGGCGACCAGACAACGTTATGCTTCCTTATTTTTTCTAAAGCCAACGGATTATAAAGGCTGGGCTCATGGTTTAAAAAAGGCAGGTTATGCAACTGATCCAAAATATGCCAAACGTCTTATTGAAATTATTGAGGTAAATGATTTACATCGTTTTGATTCAGGTGATGTAGTTATAGCAAAAAACTCAAGGAATAATTCAAATAAAACAGGTGCTTCAGCATCTTCTCGCAGGAGTGTTGATAATTTTACTGTAGAAGCCTTTGCGTCACACAAATTGGGTTTAAATAATGGAATTAAGTATGTAACCGTTCAGGAACAAGATACTTTTGATGATATATGTAATGAATTTGGCTTAAAAGAATGGGAAATATATGCCTACAATGACTTAGATGATAATGCCAATATTCATGAGCAGAGATATTTATATGTTCAGCCTAAAAGGAATAAGGCACATTATAAGCACAAAGTACACAGAGTGAAAACAGGCGAGTCATTGCACTATATATCACAAAAATATGGTGTAAAAATGAATAAGCTATTTAAATATAATAACCTTAGTAAAGGAGATAAAATAGAGGAAGGTCAATTAATTCAATTACGTAAGAAGAGAAAAGCATGAAAACCTTTCGTGCGTTAATTGTATTTTTATTTTGTTTTCTATCTACTACATATAGTCAGGATTTTAATAATCAGCAAAAAGCCTGGTTGTTTAAAGTTGTTGAAAAATCACCATGTTTAAAGTTAAATATTGGTCAGTATTTTAATTATACAGGCCAATTTCATTTAAACTCCGAACTTCCCTATTTAAATAAGAAACAGCATATTGCATATGAGGCTGCGCTTTGGGATTCTATAGAGCAGAGTATAATTAGACAACCGGATTTATTACAAGTTAATTGGGAAGGAATTAATTCATCCTCACCGGGAGTCTTGGCTGAAACTGCAGTAAAATTAACGCTATGGGAAATCTATTCTAATATCAAGGAAGGCTATTCTGAGAATCCTAAATTCTCAGAGAACAAAATGGCAAATGAAATCTATAATGAAGTGATTTCATATCTACCTTCAGAAATGAAATCCGCAAATAAGGTTAAAGATAAATATGAATCTGTACTTCTTGATCTTATAAATCCCAGCTTAAATTTTAAAAGAAAAGCTGAAGCTTTTTCACAAATTAGACAGATTAAAATATCACAAAAGAAACTGTTCTTTGAAAAATGGTATAAACTGATCAATTCAATAGTAGAGGAGAATTCACGAAAGTATTTTGATCTATTAACTGGTCGGGAAATATATTTCTCCGGGAATTTACTGGCTGTAGGAGAGGGAAGTGGTTCGTCGGGCTTACTTAAAGAATTTGAAGTAGTTGATGACACTTATATGGGGACTGGGACCGGTAAAGGAATAGGTCTGTTTACATATATGGTTGGAGTGCATGGGGGTAACCTTGAACTGAAATCAACAACAGAAACAAATATAGGTCTTTTATCTGATGAGCCAACACTTTTGCATTTGTCACTATGGGGAATGGATTGGTTGAAAAAGCCATTGGTTGTTATTGAAAGGGGTGAAAAATCATATTTGTTATTTGGCAATCAGGATTTTTCTCCTGATGAAGATTGGTCGAAAGGAACTTCTTATTTTGATGTAATAGATGAATTTAAGGAACGTAAAATAGATAAATTATTAATCGATCTTAATAAGGATGGTGGTTTGTTGTCTATCTATGAAAAAGAAAATCAAGTTAAGGATAAAATTAAAGGGCAGATTGATTTGTTGAATGCAGAGATAGATTCGATAAAAAAGGCAGATGATCCAAATCAATCTGCAATTCAACAGAGGTTAAATAAAAATGGGGTTAACCTTAGTAATTTGAGTTCAAAAGAAGAACGTTTAACTTCTCTTCAAAATAAGATCAGTGCCGAGTATCAAAAAATAGATAAAGCCGAAAAAGAACTGGTTAAAATGAAGGCAGTTTTGGGTAAGAATATTCAGAACTGGACTATTCAGGACTCTGTATTTACTTTTGATGATGGAACTATTTTTAATGCCAGGACTCAGGATTTAATTTTGTATAACGATAGTTCTCTTACAGACAAAATTACTGTGAGATTGTTGGCCGCATCGTATTCAATATATAGTGATAAAAAAGATGAGGTTCAGTTGTATGTTAATGTAACAGGAGGTGTGAATGATTTTAAAGAAAAGAACTCTGTAATTTTACAACCTGATACATTGCTAAATAAATCTTTTTATTTTAATCCGGATGAATATATAGTAGGTAGTTTATTTAGTGAAAATGAATCCTCTTTGTTATTAAATATTGCTAATGCATTAAAAAAGCAGGATGCTAATATTAAAACCTCGTTTGTGGCAATGGGTGTTGATTCAATGGTTATTAGGGATAGTAAAAGGGTAAATGTTGATTATACTGCTAAAAAAGATCAATCAGAATATATTAATGCTCGAAGAGTAGAGTTGTTAATTGTTAAACGAGCTAAGGATTATTATTTTTCGGTAAAAGGATATACAGATCCTGGCTCTACAAATCTATCAAAGGTTTCCTCAAGACAAAAAACAGATTTCAATCTTTATAAAACAAAAGAACAAACTCTAAATCCCGCATTAAGTATTTTAAGAGTTAAATCAGTCATTGATGAAATTGAATGTCTTCTGGGAATTGATATATCAGAATCTTATATTGAAGTTCCAGTTGTGGAAAAAGAGGTTAAAACCAGATCAATTATTATAAAATAGAGATCAGGGATAGTTCGATATCCCTGATTTATATACTTTAATTTAATTTGCAGTCTTCCAGGTTTTTGAAGCCGTTTAGGAATTCTTTTGCGGTCATTCTTTTTTTACCGGCAAGCTGTAATGAGTTAATTTTTAAACACCCATTATTGCATCCGAAAATAATAGCGTTTTTACCATCACTTTCAATTTGGCCAGGAGATAAAGACTTATCTTTTAATATTTCAGTTTCAAATATTTTCAGCCCTAAAGTTTTCGAGCTTGTATCCTCAATCTCAGTCCAGGCTGCGGGATATGGACTTAATCCTCTGATTTTATTGTAAACTACCTCAGCATCCTGAGTCCAGTCAATTTTACAGTCCTCTTTAAATATTTTTGGTGCTAGATTTAAATAGACATCTTCTTTAAGAAATTCATCCTGAGGAATTGGTTTTATACTGTCGTTACAAATATTATCAACTGTCTCAAGTATTAATTCAGCACCTAATACCATCATTTTATCGTGAACAGTACCTGCTGTATCCGTATGTTCGATTGGCATCCTTTTCTGGTCAATGATATTACCTGTATCTATTTCGTGTTTTAAAAAGAATGTTGTTACTCCGGTTTCTTTATCGCCATTAATTACCGCCCAGTTAATAGGCGCTGCACCGCGGTATTGAGGTAAAAGAGATCCATGAAGGTTGAAAGAACCCATTGCAGGCATATTCCAAACCACTTCAGGAAGCATTCTGAATGCTACAATAATTTGAAGGTGAGCATTTAATTCTTTTAATTCAGAAAGAAAATTTTCGTCTCTAAGTTTTTCCGGTTGTAGTACTTTAATTCCTTCTTGTACTGCATAATCTTTTACAGGAGAAGTTTTTATCTTTTGCCCTCTGCCAGCTGGTTTATCAGGAACTGTTACAACACCTACCACATTGTATTTATTTTCCACTAAAGCTTTCAGGCTTTCCACTGCAAACTCAGGGGTACCCATAAATACAATTCTTAAATCTTCTTTTTTTATCATTTGTAAATTTTATCTATTCTAAATTTCTGTTTCCTTTTTGATGTTTAGGAAAATACGGGCAATTTTTACAGCCATTTCCACAGCAATATCCTCTTTTGGTAAGATATTCTTTGGTCATTATCCTAAAACCTCTGGGATCCATTATGTAATCAACACCCTCTTTAAGAGGATCCTGAGTGTAATAATCATCAATATAACTCATAATTCAAATTTGTACAAATATAAAAAGACCTCTAAAATAAATTAAAGGTCTTTCAATAATGGTAGTATAATATCTTTATTTTTCAGCAAAATGCTTCATAAATTGTATTCTTAAATAACCTGCCGGATTTATAGATTTTGTTTGACTCAACATACCTTTGATTTGTTTGATGTTGGAGAAATCCTTCTGCTCCATCCAGTTTTTAAGTTCATTGAGCATGATCTGAATATGTGCAAAACCATTTTTATATAGTGTTGATGCAACCTGAACAGCAGTAGCTCCTCCTAAAATCATCTTAATTAATGCAGTTCCATCATGAACTCCTGTAGATGCCACTAAATCACAATTTACTCTTTCCGACATAATCGATATCCATCTTAGTGGAATAACATAATCATTTGGTGTTGTAAATAATGGTGCAGGAATAATATCAAACGAGTTAATGTCAATATCGGGAGAATAATAACGATTAAACATTACTATGCCCTCAACTCCTGTTCTTGATATTTGAGAAATGATTCCGGCAAGGTTTGAAAAGTAACTACTTATTTTTACAGAAATAGGAATAGATACTTCGTGTTTAACAGCTTTAATAATATCAAAAATTACTTTTTCGTTTTCAACACTCAGGGCATCAGGATCCGAAGGTAATAAACTAATGTTAAGTTCTAATCCATCAGCACCGGCATCTTCTAACGATTTTGCAAAATAAGGCCAGTTGTGAGAACTGATACAGTTGATGCTTGCAATAATAGGAATTTGAACATGTTTTTTACAATCATCAATTAATTTCAGATAGCTGGTAAGCGTATCTTCCACATCATAACTTTCGTAAAATTCCATTGTTTCGGGATACAGATAGTTTTCTGAGTGCATTTTATTTAACTCGTGCTCCATTTCTTTAACTATCTCTTCCTCGAAGAGTGATTTTAAAACAACAGCACCTGCACCATTCTTTTCTAGTTCAATAATATCCTGTAATGAATTTGTTAAACCGGAACTGGAGGCGATAATAGGACTGCTTAGTTTTAATCCCATATATGACGTTGATAAATCGGGCATAATTGTATATTTGAATTGGATTAATTAACTAATGTTCTAAAATAGGAATATTTTACCATATCAAGTATAATTATTCGTATCAATTTAACTCATTTTATAATTATCAATATTATGCAGGCTAATAAGTATCGGGTTATTGGAGTTATGAGTGGTACCTCATTGGATGGATTGGATGTCGCACTATGCACCTTTAATTATGATAATAAATGGACATTTAAAATTGAAGAAGCAGTCACTGTTGATTACCCCAAAGACTGGAAAAGGAGCCTCGAAAATGCTCAAAATTTAAATGCGCTCGATTTTATTCAATTACATAGAAAGTATGGTGCTTTTATAGGAAAGCAAGTAAGAGGGTTTATAGGTAATAGAAAAGATGTTGATTTTATTGCATCTCATGGGCATACCGTATTTCATAAACCTGATGAGGATATTACCTTTCAGGTTGGCTGTGGAGCATATATAGCTGCAGAGAGTGGAATACCCACTGTTTCAGATTTCAGAACATTGGATATTGCTTTGGGGGGACAAGGAGCACCATTGGTTCCTATTGGTGATAAGTTGCTCTTTTCAGATTATGATGCTTGCATTAATATTGGAGGATTTGCTAATATTTCCTTCGATGATGGAATGGTAAGGTCTGCTTACGATATTTGTCCTGTTAACTTTGTTCTAAATCAGATTATGGAAACATATTTTAACATTTCCTATGATAATGAAGGGCAGCAAGGTAGAATGGGAAAGGTAAATGAACAGTTGCTACAAGAACTGAATCAATTGACATTTTATGATCAGGATGGGCCAAAATCTTTAGCCAGAGAATGGGTGGAAAATGAGTTTTGGCCGGTCTTAGATAAGTCAGAAATTTCTGTATCGGATAAGATTTCTACCTGTTATGCTCATTTCTCTGATCAAATTGCAAAGATTATAAAAGATAAAAAATTTAAAAATGTTCTATTTACAGGAGGAGGTGCATATAATGTCTACTTGTTGGAGCTTATTTCAAATAAATGCAATGCAGAGCTAATTGTTCCTGAAAATTCCATTATAGATTATAAAGAAGCTTTGATATTTGCTTTTTTAGGAGTACTTAGGTATGAACAGGAAGTCAATTGCCTGAAGAGTGTAACAGGAGCTGGCAAAGATAACTCCGGCGGATGCATTTATTTGCCGTAAATAAAAATGAAGCATAAAAAAAGCTGTCAGATTCTGACAGCTTTTTAAATATTATTTATTGTCTTTATCTGTTTTATTATACTTAAAGAATTGTAAATCGTGACCCATTTTTTCTTTTTTGGTTTGCATGTAGAACTCATTGTGTTTATTTGGCTCTACTTCAATAGTCACATTTTCAGTAATCTCTAATCCGTAACCTTCAAGTCCAATTCTTTTTATCGGATTATTAGTCATTAAGCGCATTTTTTTAACGCCTAATTCTCTTAATATAGTAGCTCCAACGCCATAATCTCTCTCATCGGCATTAAATCCTAATTCAACATTTGCATCTACTGTATCGAGGCCTTCTTCTTGTAATTTATATGCCTTTATTTTATTCATTAAACCAATGCCACGTCCTTCCTGATTCATATATACAATTACACCTTTACCTTCTTTTTCGATGGTTCTCATTGCTTTATGTAATTGTTCTCCACATTCACATCTTTTAGAGTGGAATATATCACCTGTTGCACATGAAGAGTGAACTCTCACTAAAATCGACTCGTCTTCATCCCATTCGCCTTTAATAAGAGCCATATGTTCCAAGCCATTTGACTTTTGCTTAAATGGAATAAATTGGAAGTCGCCATATTCAGTAGGCATATTTACTTTAACACCTTTAATAACCAGGCTTTCTTTCTGTAATCGGTAAGCAATAAGATCTTTGATAGTAACAATTTTCATATCAAATTTCTCTGCAATCTTAACCAATTCTGGTAATCTTGCCATTGTACCATCTTCATTCATGATTTCAACCAATACTCCAACTGGAGATAAACCTGCTAATCTCGCAAAATCAATAGCAGCTTCTGTGTGTCCGGGTCTTCTTAAAACACCACGGTCTTTAGCCTTTAAAGGAAAAATATGCCCAGGTCTTCCTAATTCTTCAGGAGTTGTATTTTTATCACTTAAGGCTAAAATGGTTTTAGCTCTGTCCGATGCAGAAATACCAGTAGTACATCCATGTCCAATTAAATCAATAGACACGGTAAATGGAGTTGCATGTAAGGCTGTATTTCTTCCAACCATCAAATCAAGTTGCAATTCATCACATCTTTTTTCAGTAATTGGAGTACAAATCAAGCCTCGCCCATGTGTAGCCATGAAGTTTACTTTTTCAGGTGTAATTAATTCACCTGCAGCAATAAAATCACCCTCGTTCTCTCTGTCTTCATCATCAATAACAATAATCAATTCACCTTTTTTTATTGCTTCGATTGCTTCTTCTATAGTGTTCAACTTATATGATTGATCGCTCATGACTTACTTATATATAATATACTTCAGTTTATAAAATTGGATTGCAAATGTAACTAAATATTTTACCTTCAACAATGAAAAGTTTCAGTATGACTCTTATACTTACGTGTTTTTCTTTTTTCTTTTAAGTTTCTTAAAAAGCTTTTGAAAGAAGATAACATAGGCATCAGAATTTAAGATTGAAGAATCGGTAGATGCTTTATATGTTAAAAATACACCAATTGGGAATAATACAACAGAAGATAACCAGATACCAAAGTGTGGTGGCCAAACTTCTTTTTTACTTACATTATAACCAAATGTATCAATGATATAATATATTATAAAAAACAAAACAGAAATAACTACAGGCATTCCTAATCCGCCTTTTCTAATGATGGCTCCCAGAGGGGCTCCAATAAAAAAGAAGATCAGGCATGCAAATGATAAAGTAAACTTTCGGTGCCATTCTATTTTGTGACGAACAATATGGTAGTTAACCCTGTCCATAGACTTTAATTGATCATCAATTTTGGTTTTAGTATCACGGGCACGTCGTATTGCATTACTTAATATCATTACCTTTTTTTCTGCATTAAAGCTTTCGAAAATACTATCTACGTTAATAGGTTTATAGTCATCTATTTGCTTTGCCGGTTCGGCAACCTTGGTGCTGTCGCTATGACTGATTTTCTTATTTGTTTTTCTATTGTTTTGTGTGAAATAAGAACTTTCAATTTTTGGTTTTAATTTGGCAATATTCAGTTTTCTTATTTCAGTTAAAGAATCCGTATCATGACTGATTTGTTCCAGATTTTTCATTTTTCCATAACTGGAAAACTGCGATTCATCCATTCTGCTAAATTCCATACCTTGCAGCGGAATCATAGCAACTTGTTTTTTAAAGTGGTCCTCTCTGAATTGATATTTGTCGTCTTTTCTCTTTCGTTCGTTTCCAACTTTTTCGTTGTATTGAACTCCATCAAAAAGAGTTAGTTTAAGGTATTTATTATCTTCAGTAAATTGAAGTCTTCCTGAATCTGCAATCGTTACATTAGAGTTTCCAGAGATCTCGTCGCGATGATCATAAATCATGATGTCATAGAGCATCTCACCGTTTTTAGATTTATGGTCAATCTTAATACTGAAGTTATCCAGTCCGTCGTAAAAGATCTTTTCTTTTATATCAAATTCTGGTCTCGATTGACGCACAGACCACATTAAACTGGTAAACTTTAAATTGGCAACAGGAAGTATGTTGTTTGAAAATTTAAAAGCACCAAACGAAACCAAAATAGAAAATATAATTAATGGAGCCATGATTCTTGGTAATGAAATACCTGCAGATTTCAAGGCTGTTAATTCATAATTTTCTCCCAGATTTCCAAAGGACATTAATGAGGCCAGTAATATTGCCAGAGGAAGAGCCATTGGGATAACCTGAAGAGAAGCATAGAAGAGTAGTTCTATCAATACAGATACCTCTAAACCTTTTCCTACTAAATCATCAACATACCTCCACAATATTTGCATAACTAATATAAAGAGTGAAATAAAAAAGGTCATTACCAGTGGACCTAAGTAACTCTTTAATATGAAAACGTGAAGTTTCTTCATTTGAAAATAATTTGTCCTTTATATGTAAAAATTGTGCCAAAAAAAAGCACTCTAATGTACCAGGGTACAAAATAGAGTGCAAAGTTATATTAATATTTTATTTCGGAATAATTAAATCGATCCTAAACAATGTTTTAATTGGTCGACTTGTTGATTCCATAGCTCCTCTGAATCTTCTTTTTCATCTTCATCAGCAAAATCAATAATCAATAAAGCTGTTTCACCGGTTAATTCATCAACGTTGATATTAAATTCAAAATAAGAATCTTCATCATCATCATCTAACCAATGAAATCTTACAGATGAATTTTCCTTTTGATTAAGAAGTTCAGCCTCTTGTTCTGCCCCATCCCATATAAATGTAAAAACTTTACCTTTTACATTTACATCGTCAGCAAACCACTCAGAAAGTCCACTTGGGGTTGAAAGCCTGTTGTACAAAATTGAAGGAGAAGTTTTAATAATAAATTCTAGTTCAATTTTTTCTTTTTGATCTGACATCGTGTAAACTTATTAGGTTTTTAATCATAGAATGCGCACAAGATAATATTTTATTTAAGATTTTGGAAAATACAATTCAATAAGTTCAATTAAGTGATATTTATTGAATAAGTCAAGACTTTTCTTTTTGAGGTAAATTAATTACTTAATTAATGTATTGAAAGAAAATAAAATTGAATATTAATTAATGAAAAGTAGGAAGTCTGCGTATTGAATTCCGCGGCTGTATAGGTCGAGATATTTATTCTAATTTAAAAATAAGGGTTGTGTTAGTGAAAATGTATTTTTTGAAATTATAGGTACTTTAAAATAGGGGTATTAAAAAAGGGCAGATAAAAATATCTGCCCTTTCCCCTTAATTCAGCTAACTAAATCCAAGTTTTATGAAAAATCCCTGTTGCAAAAATGACAAATAATTCCATAAATAAGCAAAGGAAGGTGTTAATAAAGATTAAAATAAGTTATGTAAATGTAAATACTATTGACAATGATAATAATTATGTGTTAAATAGAGCATATGTTCATTTCATAGCTTAAGAGTTATGTTTTTTGTGTGATTAAAACTTCCTTTTAGCCCTCATTAAACTTTATTCATCAAATTCATGTTTTATAGTATAACCTATGTTATTTGCATGTTTACTTAAATTTTTAAGTAATTTATTTGCTGCAATAGGTAATTAAAAAGATAAGCTTTTTTTAATCTTAAGGAATATTTCAATTACCGAATAAATTGTAAGTTTATCGCCTGAATAATGAATTGGAAAAGAATAATCAACAAAAATAAATTATAAATAATGAATAGATCGATTTTAGCGTTAGGTTTATTAATCTTGTTCTTTGGAACAATAAAAGCTCAGGAAAACTATAAGGATAAGGATACCAAACTGATCTTTAATAATGAGAAATTTCATGAAGTAGAGAAGTATGATGTTGGTAATACAAAGTTTAGTAAGAAACCTAAGAATATTGTTCTATTGATTGGTGACGGTATGGGCGTAGATCATATATTTTCCGGATTAACTGCAAATAAAGGAGAATTAAATCTTGAAAATTTTAAGTGTATAGGTTTTTCCAGGACACAGAGTGCCGACAACTATGTTACAGACTCGGCTGCAGGAGGAACTGCTTTAGCCTGCGGAAAAAAAACAAATAATGGTGTGATCGGTCAGGATGCTGAAGGGAGAAATATAAAAAGTATTTTAGAAATTGCTGAAGCAAATGATTTGGCAACTGGTCTTGTTAGTACATCTGCAATAACACATGCTACTCCTGCCTCTTTTATTGCTCATCAACCTAAAAGAGAAATGTATGAAGAAATTGCTGCTGACTTTTTGAAAACAGATATTGATGTTTTTATTGGTGGAGGGAATGATTTTTTTACAGACCGCAAAGATAAACGAAATCTAGTTCAGGAATTGGAAGCTAAAGGATACAGCATGTTTACTGACCTTGATAAAGCTTCAGCAATTCATGAAGGTAAACTTGGAGTGTTAACTGCCTCTAAGCATAATCCTGATTATACTGAAAGGGGGGATATGTTACTTGAGGCATCTAAAACAGCAATAGAGATCTTGAGTAAAGATAAAGATGGATTCTTTTTAATGATTGAGGGATCTCAGATAGATTGGGGTGCACATCAAAATAATGTAGCATTTTTAACCGGAGAAATGTTGGATTTTGACACCGTTATTGGTGAGGTTTTAAAATTTGCTATGAACGATAAAGAAACTTTAGTTGTTGTAACTGCAGATCATGAAACCGGAGGTTACGCTGTTGTTGAGGGAGATATGAAGACAGGACATGTTGAAGGTGGTTTTGTAACAGGGCATCATAGTGCTTGCATGGTACCTGTGTTTGCTGTTGGTCCCGGAGCTGAAGAGTTTATGGGTATATATGAGAATAATACCATCTTTGATAAGATGTTGAAATTGTACAATTTTAAGAAATAGAGTTTAAATAATAATATAAAAAAACAGCGATGAGCAATCATCGCTGTTTTTTTATACCTTAATTCTGAGCTTCAATCTTTCGCTGTATCAGATAATAGATTAATAAACTGATACCTCCAAAAATAAAGATCATCGAAAAGTAAGCAGCTGCTTCTTCTAAACTCGAAGATTTTGCCAGTATATCTCCTGTAATTATTCCAAGGCCAATGCCTACTCCTAAAATTCCAATCTTTAATGCATTATGGATGGTTGATTTTTTATCCTCTTCTTTAAAAATTTTTGCATCTAATCCTGCTGCAATTAAAGCTGTACGTTCAATTCGCCTGTTTTTTAAATAAATTAAGGCTACTATCATTCCCGGAATGGAACCAAAAATAATGGCTACTACAAATATGGGTACTAAAACTTCTTCCATGGTATTATAAATTTTATTAGTTCTTTCTATTTATTTAGACTACGACAATTTTTAGGTGGTTACAAAAAAGGATGGATTTTTTTTAATACGGTGAAAATATATTTAAATACTTTTGCGGCATGTTAATGGAAAGTGCAAAACAGACTTTAAAAGATATATTTGGGTACAGCGATTTCAGACCTTTACAAAAAAATGTAATTGCTGCAGTATTAGAAGGGGAGGATTGTCTGGTTCTAATGCCTACAGGAGGAGGAAAATCCATTTGTTTTCAAATACCTGCATTAGTGCTTGATGGTGTTACTATTGTAGTGTCACCTTTAATTGCTTTAATGAAAGATCAGGTAGAAGCATTGAAAGTTAACGGAGTTGAAGCTGAATTTATTAATAGCACTTTAACAGATGAGGAACAGGCTGTTATTATTAAAAAAGCCATAAATGGAGAAACGAAATTACTTTATGTTTCTCCTGAAAAAATGAACTCAGAAAGTTTTTATTATACTTTACTGCAACTGAAGATTAGTCTCATTGCTATTGATGAAGCCCATTGTATTTCAAGTTGGGGACATGATTTCAGACCTGATTATAAACGGTTAGGATACTTAAAAAAGCAATTTAAAAATATTCCGGTGATGGCTCTGACAGCTACAGCAGATCCATTAACTCAAAAAGATATCCTGGTTCAGTTAAATATACCGGGAGCAAGTGTTTTTAAAGATTCTTTTAGTCGACCAAATATTTATATTGAGGTAAAACCTGCATATAAACGGAAGGAAGTAATTCTGGATTTTATTCAACAAAGAGGAGATGAATCCGGAATTATTTATTGTTTGAGTAAAAAAAATACAGAGGATTTGTCCCGTTACTTAAGGGCGAATGGGGTATTATCCGGTTTTTACCATGCCGGTATGAATGCTGATATTCGTAACAGGGTTCAGAATGACTTTATTAACGACCGGATAAAAGTGGTTTGTGCAACTATTGCCTTTGGGATGGGGATAGATAAATCGAATGTTCGGTGGGTTGTACATCATAATTTGCCTAAAAATATAGAAGGGTACTATCAGGAAATCGGTAGGAGTGGAAGAGATGGATTGCCTGCTCATGCTTTGTTGTTTTACGGTCAGCAGGATTATAATATCCTGGAATCATTTAATGAAGAATCAGAGCGAAAAGTAATATTGAACGCCAGACTAGAGCGAATGCTTCACTTTGCACAATCTAATCATTGCAGGAGAAAGTTACTTCTTAATTATTTTGGAGAATGGACTATTGATAATTGTGGAGAGTGTGATAATTGTAAAGGAAAACAACAGTTATTTGAAGGAACTGTTTTAGCTCAAAAGGCGCTTTCTGCAGTTGCCCGATTATCGGGGAAGATATCAAAAGAAATTTTACCGTTTGTGCTAGTTGGTCATCGAACTCCAGATGTATTAGCTGGAAAGTTCCATGAAATAAAAACATTTGGAGCAGGTAAGGATGTTAGTCTGGCTGATTGGGAAATAGTTATTAACCAGTTAATAGGTCTTGGGTATTTAAAAGTAGAGTATGAACAAGGAACTATTCTGGCTTTAACACCTTTAAGTAACAAGGTTCTTTTTGATGGAGAAAGTGTACTATTGCATCATCTGCATCAAAAAATTAAGAGGGAAGCAAAAATTGAGATTAAAAAGCCAAAGCCTGCTATTGTTATTGATAAACAGGAAGGGTTGTTTGATCGATTAAGACAGTTGCGTAGAAAAATGGCAGTGGAGATGGGCGTTCCTCCTTATATTCTTTTTTCCGATGCTACACTTCAGGAAATGGTGGCACAGAGACCAACCAATGAATGGGAAATGAAAGAAATTTCAGGTGTGGGGAATAAAAAGTGGGAGCAATACGGACAAGCTTTTGTTGATGAGATAAATGCATTTTTACAACAGAAGAGAAAGAAAACTGTTCCGGCTTATGAAAAAACTTTTGCTTTGTATAAACAAGGTTTATCGCCTGAAATTATAGCTTCGCGAACAGGTGTTAATGTTATAACGGTGTATTCTCATTTATCAACCTTATATGAAAAAGGAGAGAATGTAAATATTGAACAATACATTTTACCTTATGAAAAAAGAAAGGTTAAAGATTTGGTTCAAAAGCATCCTGAAATGCAATTACAGCAGATATATGAGTTGGCCAACAAACAAATACCACATCATGTTATTCGACTGGTTATGTCAATGCTTAAAAAGGAGAATTAGAATTACACTGGTTTTAATACCTTGGCAAATAGTTTGTCCATCAATAAGATTAGTCCTACACCAACAATGATAATATATACCAAAAGCGGAATTTGTACAAAGCTGTTAATTATGGTTTCAAATGTATGACTAAATATTTTAGCTGTTTCAGAAACTTTAAATGATTCGGCTAATGTTTCAGTTTGTTGTGAAGCATTTTTAATGTCAAAAATATAAACCATAACAAAAGCAATAATAACCCCTGCTGAAATCCATAGCTTGTTTAATATGCTCATTTTGGTTTTGCTTTCAATGGGAGTTTTTGACCATTCCAAAAATACTTCATTCATCGTATTCTTAGTAAAATCAACAGAAGGAGTATCCGGAGAATAATTCTTAAATAAATCCTCTATTATATGGTCTTCTTCAATATGTTTTTGTTTTTTTTTCATAATCCTAATTTTGAATTAGTGATTTAGCCTCTCCATTCATTAATAACTGAAGTTGCGAATGTAAATTTTTCCTGGCTCTGTGCAATTTTACTTTTACATTACTTACTGTATAATCGGTTACCGAACTTATTTCATCAATACTCAGTTCCTGATAATAATATAATACGAGTAAGAATCCTTCATCTTCATTAAGTTTGCCTAATGCCAGTTTTAGCATCTTCTTTTTATCTAATCGTTCCAGATTATTTTGTTCGTAAGTGCCATAATTTATGTTTCTATCTTCATTATCATTCATTGAATGAGTAGGTTCTTTTTTTATTCGAATCTTGCTTAGGGCAGTTCTATATACAATCTGATATAGCCAGGTGCTAAATTTAGAATTGCCTTTAAAGCTATCCAGTTTTTTATATGCTTTGACAAATGCATCCTGAGCAACTTCTTCAGCATCTTCTTTATTCTTTGTTATGCTATGCGCTAAAGAAAACGCCATGCTTTGATAGCGTTGCACTAAAGACGCATATGCAGCAATATCGCCTTTCCTGATTTGTGATATTTTTTTTTTATCAGAATGATTCATCTATTTGATTTGACGCTCAAGTATCGTTTCAAGTTACAGAGGAATTAAAAAAATGGCAAAATTTTATTTTTTTATTTGATGGGCAAAAAAAATATTTGCGTTAAGGTGTTGTATTATAGGAGTATTGTGGGATTTGATGTTTTTTATAGAAAAATAATTACAAAAAACATTTGGTAGTTAATTAGAAAACGCATACATTTGCAACCGCAAAAACAAAATAACTGTTGATGCAACGATGGCGAGGTAGCTCAGCTGGTTAGAGCGCATGATTCATAATCATGAGGTCGGCGGTTCAAGCCCGCCTCTCGCTACAAAAGGGAATAGATGTAAATTTGTTCCCTTTTTTCGTAATTTAAAATAGATTTTCAAACAGTATGGTGAGGTGACTCCTCGGATTGGAATTAGTACTTATTTTCCCGAATGACCCGGCAAGGATTTCCTGCAGCAACAACATCAGAGGGTATATCCTTTGTAACCACACTACCTGCATCGATTACTGTTCTGTCGCCAATTTTAACTCCAGGACAAATTATAACGCCACCTCCAAGCCATACATCATCTCCAATAACAATTGGTTTGCCATATTCTAGTCCAGTCGACCTTTCTGTATGATTAATTGGGTGCATTACTGTATATATCTGAGTGTTGGGGCCAATCAAAACTCTATTCCCTATTTTAACTTTTGCAATATCTAAAACTGTGCAATTAAAATTAAAAAACACTTGATCTCCAATTTCTAAATTATACCCGTAATCACAGTAAAAAGGAGGTTGTATACTTATTTTTGATTTGCAATTAGGTATTAATTTTTGAATAATCTGAAGCCTGAAATTTTCATCATCTACAGATGAATCATTTAATTTTTGCAGTAGGTGTTTTACATGCAAACGTTCCTTTGATAGTTCGTCATCATAGGCATTAAACAATTCACAAGCAAGCATTTTTTGTTTTTCTGTTTTCATTGTTATTTAATATTATATCAATGAGATTTATGTATTCTTTATGGTTATCATTTTTTCATAAACTTTCCTGTAAGCCATTTTCTTACCGGTACATCATAAAATTTAAATAAGGCAAAAGCCAGAAATAAACATACTACGAGTACGCCTATTGAAATAAAAACCATTGTAATTTGTCCCATAGGTGATGTATTAATAAAACTCTGGTTTTTATCTATCCATGCCATATACATATAAATAAATGGGTAATGGATTATGTATAAAGGATAAGAAATATCACCCAAAAAGCGACTTATTTTAGATGACACTCTTCCTTTTGTTTCGCCACTGGCACCAATATAAACTACTAAAGGAAATAACAATATTATGCATAATGAATCGTATAGGCCATTCAACCAAACTTGTTCAGAATTTCCAATTCTTGGTATAGAGAATATAATAACAAGTATTAAGCTGCTCCAAAAAAATGCATTCTTGTATTGACCTGGTTTTACAATCCTTGATAGTAATAATCCTGCTAAAAAGGGATAAAGAAGTCTTGTAAATCCAATTCTAAGTTGAGTTGCATCAATCGACCATCCTCCAATAACATCACCATGTGGACTGGTAACTGCGAGGTGAATTAATGAAGCCCCTGTAATAAATACTAATAAGGCTAATATTTTGTTTGAAAGCTTTCTGATAAATAATGCATAAAGAATATTACCAACGTATTCAAAAAATAAAGACCATGCTGGCCCATTCAAGGGATGCATTTCTGTCCATCCCCTTATATCCATTGAGTGTCCGACCGGAATTAAAGTAAAACCAATTACCATTACCAATAACATTTTCCAAACCGGAGTTTCAGATATTACAGGAAAGAAACTACTATCCTGAAAATAAAAAGTTACTGCACCAATAATCATCCCTACAATAATCATTGGGTGAAGGCGAATTAATCGTCGTTTAAAAAAGCCACCCAGTGTCATCTTTTGCCAGCGGTCGTCATAGGCATAACCAATAACAAAACCTGACAAAACAAAGAAGAAATCAACAGCCAAATAACCGTGATTGATTATTTGTTTGGAGTGGTCTCCACCCGTAAATGTTTCCAGGATATGAAAGGCTACAACAATTATAGCTGCAACACCACGCAAGCCATCTAATATCGTGTAGTGTTTTTTTGAGTCCGAAAAACCTGATTGATTACTATTGCTAAGGTTCATATTATGTATCTATTAAAGTTCATTATTTGAATGGATTTACTTTAAACAATTCATCAAAATTTTTAATATACTGTAAATTAGTAGTTAAAAATCATTATTGTAAATTAGTCTATTGTCTCTTATCTTCCCGATAGTTATCGGGACTAAAGATCCATTGTGCTTTACTCAGTTATTTCAATTCTATTCCATTCACTATCTTCAATAACACTTTCATAATAGCCATCTCCGGTAGTACTGGGTTCACTTACGATGGTATATCCATCTTTTCTCAATTGTTCTGTTAGTTTATCGACTTTATTTTTATCCCCAACAGAAATGGCTAGATGAGTCAAGCCAAGAGATGTAGCATGATTCCCTAAAAATTTCATGATATAAGGACTGTGCATTAGTTCAATTTGTGTACCTCCATCTTTAAATGACAGGAAATATGATGTAAAATTCTTTTTTGTGTTTATGTATTTATCACTACTTTTTGCATTGAAATACTTAATATAAAACTTTTTTGCCTTCTCCAAATCGTGAGTCCAGATAGCAATGTGCTCTATTTTCATTGTTAATATTTTTATTGCCTAATGAGATGATTATAACACATTATCTTACTATGCTATTGTGTATAAGCTTAATGGCTGTTTGTTATTTCATTACGAAGTAAGCTTGTTTACAATTTAAATACTTGTCTTTTATTAAAAAACTATTGTCTTAATTTTGTAATCATACAAATTAGAGAGAATGAAAAATATTGAAAAAGCGAAATATTGTCATGTTGAAATTGATAAAGATAAATCCTTCTTCTTTGATCATGTGCATATTGTGTGGAACGAACAGATTTCATTTCACCAGAGTAACGATTGGGAATTATCTTATGTTATAACAGGGAGTGGAACACGTGTTGTTGGAGACAATATGGAAACCTTTTCTAAAGGAGAAATCATATTGCTTCCTCCAAATTTCGCACATGGCTGGTATTTTGATGAAAACGTGCATGATAAACATGGCAAAATTGAGAATGTCACTATTATTTTTCCTGATTCATTTCTTGATAAATGCGCCAATACATTTCCGGAACTCGAATCCAGTGTTGAAAGTTTGAAAGGGATAACAAAGGGTATGAGTTTAAAAGGAGAATTATTGCCCTTGATTCAAAAGCTTATGTATTCAATGACCTCCCAAAATAATTTGGAACAATTAACTACCTTACTTCAAATCATTTCGCATATTTCTTCAGATACTGAAATGCAAATAGTAGGATTTCGTCAAAAACAATCTCGCAAGGCCAAAAAACTTCAGGAAGTTCATCGTTTTATGTTAACGCATTATCAAGAAAAAATAACACTTGATGATGTAGCTAAATATCTTGGAATGAATAGTTCTTCCTTTTGCTCATTTTTTAAAAGAGAAAAGGGAATGTCATTTTTCAAAGCTTTAAATGAATATAGAATCAAATGCTCATGCATAATGCTCCAAGAAACATCCATGACTATTTCTGAAATATGTACTGCGGTGGGATTTAATGATATTCCATATTTTAATCGAACTTTTAAAAAGATTATGCAAGTTTCCCCGAAAGAATATCGGTTAAATACTATTTAGATTTTAAATATCATCAAAATAATTTTTGAAGATCCATTAATAACACCTTTTTTCAGGATTATAATGATAGTTATAAGGCGTGGTTTATATTTTATTGAATGGCATGCGCTTTTTTTGTAGGAAAATAGTATGTGTTGAGTCTGTGAATACAAATCAATAGCAAACCAGGTCAGGTTTGTTTGTTACTGTTGATGTGTTTGGAGAGAAAAGCCATTATTCGTGCAAGCTAAGCTAGTATGCAGTAGCTTGGGTTAAGGAGAGTTTAGTGTGAATGATTGAAGATGTATTTGATTATAGAGCTAGTCAACTTCTATAGTTTCTTTTAATATACTGGTTTTATGTTATATAATTAATACCTGCTACCCACCTGCTCCGTACCATAGTCATGACTGCTGCGGGTATCCTTCACTATTCGTTCACTATTGCTTCACTGTTTAGTGAATGAAATGTGATTGATATATGATTGGTAAATAAATGATATTTGTAGTATACCCGCAGCAGTTACGACGCAGTTACGGAGTAGTTGCGACGCGGTATAAAGCTCGAAATAAATTATTATAGTGGTTGAATGGAATCCGAAAGGAAGGAAGTTTCTAGGAGTTAAGTACGAAGTTAAAATTTGTTGTGTAGGTATTATAGTTGTTTAGTTGAATAATTTCTAACTAAATTTCATTAGCTGCCTAAACCTAATAACAGTGCAATCTGTTATTTTTAGAAATATTCTTCTATTTTTGCTTTTTTGATGGGGTAGTATGATGAAATTAACAGACGAATCGATATTGCGATTGTTGAGTCAGGACAAGGCTCAAGGTATAAAAAGTCTGTTCGATTTGTACTATTCTCCTTTAGTGGTTTATGCTGAACAGTTTTTGAAAGACAGAAGTCAAAGTGAAGATCTGGTTCAGGAATTTTTTGTGAAACTGTGGAATCAGGATTACCTGGAAACTGCAGAGGTAAGTAATCTTCGTTCATATTTGTACAGGAGCATCAGGAATAGTGCACTAAATTTTTTAAAAAAGAATGACCTTTTAAAAGATACTTTGGACTTACTTCATGTTCAGATGCCTGAACATTTTCCTACGTCAAATGATGATAATAAGATTGAGCTTTTGTTGAAAGAGGTTGATAAGTTGCCTGATAGGACCAAATTAGCTATTGAATTAGTCATGATCGAACGTAAAAAGTACCAGGAAGCTGCAGATGAAATGTCGATCTCAATTAATACCGTTAAGCATCTGTTAAAAGAAGGAATAAAAAAGCTACGGGGTAGTTTTAAAGATACCTTTTAAAAATATTTTTATTTTTTTTGAAAATTCACCCACCCATTTTTACCATAAGGTTGTCTTAAAGAAAAAAGACAGATATTATGGCTAATATTCCTGAACATATTTTAGATCTTATCATAGATGATTTTTCGCAAAGATTATCTGCAGAAGATGCTAAAGTCCTGAAAGATTGGATTGAAGAGTCTCCTGAGAATAAGATGACATGGGATGAAGTCTTTAATATTTGGCAGACAGGTTCAATTGCAGGACTAAAAAAGCAAAAAGCATCTGATGCCTGGAATAAAATAAGTACTCAAGCAAAGAAGCAAAAAAAGTTACAGATTAATTGGAAAGCAATTTCTGTTGCAGCATCAATTCTTGTTCTGATAGGATCATCATTATTTATATGGCAAAATTTTGAAAGCACAGATGAAAAATGGGCTAAATTAAATGAACTTGCTAAAGTTAATGAATCCGTAAAACTTGTACTTCAATCAGGTCAGGAAATAGAGCTAAATGACACTGCTAATACATATGTAAAGTTAGAGGGGAAGAGCGTTCGTACTAATCAGGGTAGCGTTTCTTACAAGGATGATGAGGAATTGGATGTGACAGAGGAGGTTGTGTATCATGAATTAATTATTCCTAAAGGCGGACGTTATGAGCTTACACTTGCTGATGGCACTTTGGTTATATTAAATTCAGAATCAAAAATTAAATTCCCATCACATTTTCAGGGTAATACAAGAGAGGTCTGGATGAGTGGAGAGGCCTATTTCGATGTAGAACATAACGCTGCAAAGCCATTTGTTGTGCATTCTAAAGGTTTTGATACAAGGGTTTTAGGTACAGAGTTCAATGTTAAGGCTTATAGTGATGAAAGCTCTGAAGAAGTTACCCTAGTAGAAGGTTCTGTGGAAGTGAAATCAGAAATAAACAAAGCATTGTTGAAACCTGGATATCAGATTCAAACTGAGGTTGGTTCTGAAATAATATCTAAACCACGAAAGGTGGATACATATATTTATACTGCCTGGAAAGAGGGGGTTTTATACTTTGATGATATTAAACTTTCAGATTTATTAAACAATTTAAATCGTTGGTATAATTTTTCTTTTGAATTTAAAGATGAGGCACTTAAAGAAAAATTATATACCGGGGGAATTAAGAAAAATGATGACCTACAAAAGGTATTTACTATGATTGAAAAGGTAAATGATGTAGAGTTTAATGTGAAGAAAAATCATATTGTAATCAGTAATAAATAAAAACAGACAAGTACTGGGAATACCTGTCTGTTTCTTAAATTCTAATATTATTTAAAAAGTTGGGAATAATTTTCCCTACTTCAAATGTTTAATGCTCAAATGTATGAAAAAATTATTAAGGAGAACGAATGCCTTATCCTGTATTTGGCGTAGTAAAAAATTAATGATTTTGTATTTAATGGCGTTGTTAACGATACATCCGTTAATAGCCCAGCAAAATACAATTCTGAAAAAGAAAGTTTCAGTTCATTTTAAAGATACGCCTTTAAAAGAAATTCTGGATGATATACAGAAGAAGACGGGGATCATCTTTCTGTATAGTAGTGAAAAATTGGATGTTAAAGAGAAAGTCACAATTGATATAGATGAGGAAAATCTGGGAAAAGTATTATCTATATTGTTTGCAGGAAAAGATTTAGTGTTTGATGTAGAAGATGATTACATTGTCATTAAACCGAGTCCTGTTTTTGTTACCTCAGATCCTACTGAACTTTTTATTACAGGTAACATTGTTGATGAAGTCGGTGATCCATTGCCCGGTGCAGCTGTTATGGTTAAAAAAAGTCAGGCAGGTACAATTTCTGATGGTAATGGTTACTATACCATTAGAACTACTCAAAATGATACCATCGTTTTAGTGTATTCATTTGTTGGGATGAAAACACAAGAGGTAATCTTTAATGGACAATCTCCATTTAATGTTCAGATGGAACCAGAGATTAATTTACTTGCAGATGTAGTAGTTACAGGATATCAAGATCTTGAAAAGCAAAGAGTAGCAGGAGCTGTTAGTAAAATTGCTCGTGAGGATCTTGACATCAATGTAGTGAATAGTATTGAGCAGTCGTTGCAAGGAAAATTACCCGGAGTTACCATTCAGAATACAACAGGAGAAGTAGGTATCAGACAAAAAACCAGAGTTAGAGGTACTTCAACATTTTTAGGTAACCAGGAACCAATCTGGGTTGTAGATGGTATTATTCAGGAAGATCCAATTCCTTTTAGTACTCAAACATTGGATAGTAATGGGGGAGTATCAGAAGATAATATCGACTATATTAAGAATTACGTTGGTAACTCCATTTCATGGTTAAATCCTAATGATATTAAAGATATTACAGTATTAAAAGATGCATCTGCAACAGCTATTTATGGTGTTCGTGCTGCCAATGGTGTTATTGTTATTAGAACTAAAGAAGGTCAGCAAGGTCCATTGTCAGTATCTTATTCCATGGGACTTAATATGGCTGAACAGGTTACCTATGATAAATTGGAACTGATGAACTCTAAAGAAAGAGTTGCTGTTTCAAGAGAAATTTTTGAAAGAGGTTTATCTGCTTTAAATACAAATACAGATATAGGCTATGCCGGAGCCTTAAATAAGTATTTAAGTAAGGAGATTTCTTATGAAGATTTCAACAATCAGGTAGCTCAAATGGAAAGCGTGAATACGGATTGGTTTAATATTCTTTTTAGAAATCCATTCAGTCATTCGCATCATATCAGCTTAAGCGGAGGATCACAAAAAGTAAGAGTATATTCATCGGTTGGTTATAGCTCACAGAACGGAACGGCTATTGGTAATGATATCAATAACATCAATGCTTCTGTTGGATTAAACAGCTATGTTAATGATAAACTAAGTGTTAGCTTGCGCTTAACAGGGAATAAATCTAAAACCAATGGATTCTTTAATCTGACTCCATATGACTATGCAACAAAAACCAATCGTGCTATTTCAGCTTATGATGAAAATGATGATTTGTTTTTTTATACGGATAAAGAAAAAGGGTATAAATACAATTATATCTACGAGCGTAGTCAAACAGGTAATACCAATACCGCACAATCGCTTAATTCTAATTTAAGCATTCAATATAAAATTTTACCTGAGTTAAAATTAAATGTTTTAGGTAGTTATAATCTGTCAGCAACCAATGGTTATTCCTATGCCACTGAAAAGTCGAACTATATCACCAGTATAAGAGGCTATGAATATGGATCTGTATTTGCCAGTGATGCTGCTTATGCCAGTTCCCGATTACCTGTAGGCGGTGTTTATAATTCAGTGAATAGCCAGTCGGATTCGTGGAATTTCAGAACAACATTATCGTATGATAAAGCTATAAACGATCGTCATTTAATTACTGCTTTGGCAGGTTTTGAGGCTCAGAGTATTAAGTATGGTGGTTATTCGTCTGTAGCTTATGGTTATTTAAGAGACAGAGGAAAAACTTTTGCAACTGTACCAACCACTATTTCAAATTCCGGCTATACTTCTACCAATAATTTATATATCGATGCTGCAGAAGGTACTTTTAGTAATTCAATCACTGATAAATTAACAAATACCTTAGGTTACTATTTTACATTAAACTATTCTTACGAAAATCGTTATGTAGTTAACTTTAGTGTAAGGGGAGATGCTTCAAATCGTTTTGGACAATATCCTAACGAGAAGTTTAATCCTGTATGGGCTGGAGGTTTCAGATGGAACGCAGGAAATGAATCTTTTATCAGGGATTTAGGCTGGGTTACAGCATTAAGTCTTAGAGGTACTTTAGGTTATCAAAGAAACATGGCTGCCAATTACAGTCCAAGTTTAATTGTAAAAATACCAAAAACTACTGCTACTAGCCAGGTTTATGATGTAAATACCGGTGAATACCTTCTTAATATAAGTAATTTACCATACGAAGATTTAAGATGGGAACAAACAACATCGTATGATGCCGGATTCGACTTAAGTTTGTTTAGCAATAAAATTTATTTATCAGGTGATTATTATTACAAAAAAGGTGAGGATATAATCACAGCCCTTAGTGTACCTGCTGAATATGGAATAGATAACATGCCGGTAAACGGTGGAAGCCTGGTAAATAAAGGTTATGAGTTTTCTTTAGGTTTTTCACCTGTAAGAACTAAAAACTTTAACTGGAGTGTTACTTTAAACTCGGCTAAAAATATGAATGAAGTTTCAAAAGTAGGAACTCAAAATATAAGTTGGTTAACTGCGACTCAGGGTAATTTAATTAAGAAGGGTTATGCTCTTACTTCCATTTGGGCATTTAAATTTGATGGTATTGATCCTGAAACCGGTTATCCAATTATCGATCTTTCAGTAAAAGAAGGTAGTTCACCGGATGAAGACCCAACTGCTTATATGCAATATATGGGTAAGCTTGATCCTGATTTTACCGGAGGTATTGGAAACAGCTTCAGATATAAACAATTGACTTTATCAGCCAGTTTATATCTGCAATTAGGAGGTAAAAGATTCTTAACATCAGCTTATCCAACTATGGTAATGCCTAATGAATACGAGAATTTATCATCAGAGCTAAACGGTCGTTGGACTCCTGAAAATACTTCAGCAAAATTGCCAGGCCTACCAGATCAAGAAGCTTCTAATACTTCATTTTTATTGCCGGGAGAGAATAATACATATGTCACTTTATATGAGATGTATAATTATAGTAGCGACAGAGTTGTTGATGCCTCTTCGTTACGTTTAAATTCTTTAAGTCTGAGTTATAATTTTTCACCTGATTTTTGTCAAAAGTTAAAATGTCAGTCTTTAAATCTGGGATTATCGGCATCTAATGTATTTTCAATAGTAAGTCGCGATTTTCATGGAAGGGATCCGGAAGTTGCTACAGGTAGTCAGCCTCGTACCCGCTCTTACTCGTTTAACATGAATATTACTTTCTAAAATTTAATGAGATGATCAAAAACAATTCAATTATATATATACTATCTGGTTTCTTGCTGTTGATGTTTTCGGCATGTAGTGACTTTTTAGAAGAAACCAGTCAGGATGAAATCATTCCTGATACCTTAGAGGATTTATCTGCAGTAATGTATTCAGAGGCTTATCCTTACCAACTGGCAACAGACTTGTATTTAACATTCTTAACAGACGAGATGGTAAATAATGGCTTAAATTCAGATTATTATCAGCAATATTATGAAGTTGGTAAAGAAGTGTTTAAGTACAATATTCAAATGTTTGATGGTGCTTATACGCTTTCAACCGATGTAAACTCGTGGACAACTTATTATGAGAAGATCATGGGTTGTAATGTGGTTATGGATTATCTGGAAAATATTTCTGCATCCGAATCAGAAAAGAATGCAGTTAAAGGACAGGTGCTTTTTTTAAGAGGATTTTATTATTTGAAACTTGCACTTATTTATTGTCAGCCCTATAATGGTGTAGGAATCGATCCTACAGTAGCTTTAGGTGTTCCATTGGTGTTGACTATGGATGTGACAGACGATTTTCTTGCAAGAAACAGTTTAAAAGAAACTTACGATCAAATAGAAAAAGACCTGAAAGAATCTGTTACATTATTAAAAGAGAATTATGTTCAGCCTAATAAATTCAGGGTTGGATATACTACAGCAGAAGCCATGCTTACTCGCTATTATCTTTTAAAATCGAATTCAGATGATTATCAAAAAATCGTTGATTACAGTAACGAAGTTTTAAGTAAATATCCGGCTTTAACCAGTTTAAGTTCTTTTGAAGCTACTTTTCATGAAAATGGAATTTATTCTTTGGATGTTAGCAGTGAACCATTATGGGTATATGGAACTTCAACTGCCCAAAATATAATTTATTGGCCATATTATCCGAGTTTCGAGAAGTTACCATACTCGGTATCAAACCAACTGATAAGTTTATATGAAGCTAATGATTTAAGAGCTGAAAGTTATTTTGCAAAAGCTAGTGCAGGAGGAGTTGAGTACAGCTATAAAAGTCATAAAATTGGCACAAGTGAAATAAATTACGGTGACTGGGGAATTAGAAATGCAGAAGTTTATTTAAACAGGGCAGAAGCGTATTGTCGTTTGTTTATAGAAACAGGAAATGATAATTACCGAGTTAATGCATTAAGCGATTTAAATACATTAAGAGAAAGCCGCTATGCTGCCGGAACCTATGAGGCAGTTGAGATTACTGATGCTCAGGAATTACTTTCGTTTTGTTTGGAAGAACGCAGAAGAGAGCTTTGTTTAGAAGAAGGATTACGATGGGCAGATATTAAACGATTGAACCTTGCTGTTTCGCATGTATTTATTGATGAAAACGGAAACGAAACAACATACAGCCTTTCTTCAGGAGATTTGCTTTATGCACTTCCTATTCCTTATGATGTAATAAACAGAAACTCAAAGTTAGCTCAAAACCCTCGTTAAGAGGATTGAAATTTGGTGTTTACATTTTAAATGAAAATTATGTTATCAAAAAAAATATATATATCATTTTTATTAGCCGGAATGTTCTTGTTTAACTCTTGTGTTAAAGAAGAAGGTGAACTAACTCCTTCCGGTATTGGATCTGGTTATTCTGTTCCTCAGGGTAATCATGATTTTGATGATGAGATTGTGGATTTCTATAACAAATTCGGTTCGTATTTACTTTATGATTTCACCGAAAAAGATGCCTACTGGACTCCATCTTCATGGGAAAACGGAACAGAGACATCTGAAACAGAAAGCGGGGAAGATGGTTTTGTTGTTGAGATGCCTGATGTGAATTATGTTGGTGAACAGTTAGATTTACTTAATGATACATGGTTTAAGTATTATTCTGATGAATTTTTAAAGGAATTTTTACCCATTAAAATTTTGTTGTGTTCACAGGTGGGATATGTAGATTACAGTTGGGATGCAAACTGGAACCTTATTTATGTTGCTTCTCCAATAGTAGCATATTATAACTTCGATAATATTAGTGTGAGTTATGCAAGTGAGGCAGTTTTAAATCTTACTGACTATGACAAAAGCAATATTGCATTTGAGTTGAATCATGTGTTTGCAGAATCAATCATAGGTCAGGGAAAACTTTCACCAACAGAAGAATTTGAAAACTCGGTGAATTATAATAGTGCCAGTACATTATACAACAACACTCAAATATGGGGAGCAGGAATTATGCAACCCTATTATAATGCATCTGTAAAAAATGACTGGGGACAGTTTTTAACCATGATGATGTGTTATTCAGAGGAATATTTGAATCGTGAAGTGAGCTATGTTAATGAATGGGATTGGAATGAAACATCCTGGGAAGGAATCTTTTCTGCTCAAAAAGATATTAATGGTCTTTTAAAAGAGCGTTACAATATGGTACGTCAATATTATATAGATAACTATGGTGTTGATTTACAATCTATAGGTAACGGCATTAATCAGTAACACTAATTGTTTTTATTCATTCTTTCAGACAATCTAAATTATTAAAGAAATACCAATAAATGTCTGAAAGAATGAATAGTATACCTTTTCAGCAGCATAAAAGCTACTATTTAAATTTCTAAATAATATTTACAAAGGAGTTAATTGCAACTCCTAATAAAAGGGTATGCGTGTAATTTTATATATAATTACCTCTTAATTTGGTGTATTTCAGCAATGTAGATTATGAAGATACAAATATTTTTTATTGCATTATTAACCTGTATACATGGTTATGCAAACAGTAATGAATCCTTTAAGAATGATAGTACGATTAATATAACAGACTTTATGGAGGGAGTTACAAAATGTGATTCCGGATTTATCAATGTATATGAAAAGGATACAAAGGTTTTCATTCAAATTCCGGATTCAGTTTTGGGTAGAGATATTTTAACAACTATAACACTGTTAAAAGGGGCACAAAATAACAATCGTAAAATGGATAAACGTTTTGGTTATGCCGGTGATTCTATGCACGAAAAACTAGTGAGATTTGAAAAAAACAATGATAGAATTGAGCTTGTTCAACCAGAAATTAAGTATACAGAATCAGATAGTGCAGTTTATAAGCAATATTTTCATAGTTTATTAAACCCCGTTATACAGAGCTTTCCAATTGTTGAGAGTACGGATGATTCTTATATAATAGATATAACAAATTATTATCTGAATGATTCAGAATTGTTTTCGCTGCAAGGTGTAAAAACCGAATTAGAATTGGGATCTTATTTACAAGGTGAATCTTATTCAACTGAAATCGTTAGTTATCCTAGCAACATTAATTTCCGATCCGTACGTTCCTATATGGCTGCTGATCCTAAAGCCAGTTCATATCCTAAAATGTTATGGGAAGTTGGCTCTTCATGGTTTTTATTACCTAAAGAGCCTATGAAACCACGTTTGTTTGATAAAAGAGTGGGTTACTTCACAACTAGTATCAGAGGGCAGATAGATAATAAATATTATAATGAAATTTTTCAGGTGGCTAACAGATGGAGATTAGAGCCAAAACCTGAAGATATTGAAAAATATATCAATGGAGAATTAGTAGAACCTCAAAAACCTATTGTTTTCTACGTTGACAAAAACATGCCTTCTTATTTAAAAGAGGGTGTTATACAGGCTGTAAACTCATGGCAAAAAGCCTTTGAAGGAACGGGATTTAAAAATGCAATTTATGCATTGCCTGAACCAACAGCTGAAGAAGATCCAGAGTTTTCTATCGATGATGCTCGTTATTCAATCATCTCATATAAAGCATCTCCTATTCCAAATGCTTATGGGCCACAGGTTGTTGATCCTCGTTCGGGTGAAATCATTGCTTCTCATATTGCCATTTTTCATTCGGTGATGGACCTGATTCAAATGTGGTATTTTGCCATGTGTAGTCCTACTGACGCCGAGGCCAGAATATATCCGGTGAAACCAGAGCTGATGAATAAGTTGATTCACACAGTTGTTAAGCACGAGGTGGGACATACTCTAGGTTTACGTCATAATTTTTTAGGCAGTACAATTTATTATACCGATAGTTTAAGAAGCAATGAGTTTATTTCCAAAAATGGTATGGGTGCTTCCATTATGGATTATCAGCGTTTTAATTATATAGCACAACCTGAAGATCATATTAGTCAGGATAATCATTTTCCAAGAATTGGGGTTTACGACAACTTTGCCATAAAATGGGGCTATCAGTATTATAATGATGAATTAACCCCAACTGCAGTTGGCCAATCATTAAGTGCCTGGGTTGATGAAGAGGTAAAAAAGGGAGGAAGGGATTTTATTGTTGAGACAACTAAAACTGATCCGCGCGTTCAGTCAGAAGATAGTAGCAGCGATATTATTTATGCCAGTGAGCTGGGCATGAAAAATCTGAAGTACATTATAAAAAACCTGGAAAGCTGGACTAACGATCAAAGTTCCGATGATTATGTGTTGTTACGAAGAAGATATTTGTATGTGATAACACAATATCAGGCCTATATAAATCATGTATTAAGTTTTGTTGGAGGTTATTATACCGAAAATTCACTTTGTTCGCATGGTAATAATGTAGATATATACCATGCCTCTTCTTTTGATGAGCAAAAAAGAGCTTTAGAGTTTTTAAATGAATATTATTTTACGAGACCTGATTGGTTAATGTCAGCTGCATTTATTAATAAGTTGGATTTTGATATCGATGAAAGAATCTATGGTCCGATGTTTATGGAATTTGGAAAGATTGTGGTCAGTAATATGTTGTTTTCAACTTCTGTTGCTGTCGATTCAACTTCAATGCATTACGAAGATTTGCAAAAGCTGATGTTTCAATATCTGTTTCTGAATTACGATAAAACGGATGCTCTTTCGGAATATACCAGAATACAGCAAAGTACATTTTTATCGCAATTAACTGTTAATGTTGAGAACACAGGTACAATCCCATATAATGTAAATCAGTTATTCAGATCGCAGATTTATAAGATCAGAGATTTTGCTTTGCAACATAGCAATTGTAAAAATCAGCTGACGCAAAATCATTATAAAGGCATTGTGAACTTTATAAAAATGTGGGAACAGGGAAATCAGAATCTTTAGTCATAAATCAGATATAGGTATAAAAAGTCATCAGATCAAATTTCCATATAAAAGGATGCTTCATATTTGGTGATGTTTATTCTGCAATGAAAATAAATTACAAAAGCATGCAAAACAAGATAAGTTTACTATATATAATAATGCTGTTGATATCGCAGGTATCAATGGCTCAGAGCGAGAATAAGCCAATGGCCTTTGATGAGTTTTTCGATGCTAAAAAAATGCATGAAGAAAAAGGTCAGTTTAATATTTATTCTGCAGATGACAGGTATTATATCGAAATTCAGGAAAAGGATCTAGGTGATGAATTATTTGTGTCATCGCATATTGTTAGAGGTACAATTAGTAACGTTTCTTCCCAGTCGGGTATTTATTATTTTAAAAAAGGACGAAATAACACTTTAGATCTGTATCAAAATAAATCCACCACGTTTGCTAATGATTCAGTGGATTTAAATATGGTTGAAGCCATTAAAAGTTCAGGCTTAATACCCGTGTATAAATCATATAATGTGGTTGCTTTAGGTGAAAGTAAAAAATCATATATCATCGAAATAACACAAGAACTTTCGGCTACCAATGGACTGTTTAGTTTGTCAAATCCCGGTCCGGTAACCAGTCCTGATCCTTCAAGATCAGGAGTTCGAAATGTAAAGGCCATGGATAAAGGCGTGGTATTTACATCGTATGCAACTCAAAGCAATTTTGGACAGGGACAAAATGGTAAAGATGAAAATTATGTTTCTACTTATGAGATTCAGATGTTGATTCAAAAAGTTCCGGAACATGAGGTTACAATGAAAAAAGACCACAGCGCTTATGGTTTTAATACAGTAGAACATGTTATTTACAATACTGAAAATTACAGAGCTGATAAACTGAATTATATTAAAAAGTGGAGTTTGTCCACTGATGCTAAAGGGCATAAGCTACAAGCAAAAGGAATTGCTGTTGAACCACAGACTCCCATTAAAGTTTGGATTGATCCAGTTACACCAAATACGTTTGTTGAATGCGTAAAATCAGCTTTAAATCAATGGGAAGGTGCTTTTGAAAAAGCAGGATGGAAAAATGTATTTCAATATGTAAGTGATAATAATCTGGAATATAAGAAGATCAATTTTTATTGGGGATATGCTTATAATGATAATCAAAAAGCTATAATCGAAGATCCTGTTTCCGGAGAAATATTAGGTGCCAGCATTAACTTTATGGATGAATCGGCAAAAATGGCTTTGGTAAATTATTTCTTGCTATGTGGTATGACTGATCCTGTTATGCAGAAGAATTATAATGATATAGATTTGCGTAAAAGAATTATGACCTCAAAACTTGCCGGTTTAATGGGAGAGGTTTTGGGTATTAAAGCCAATTATCCGGCAGTAACAGCCTTTTCTCCTCAACAGCTTAGAAATGAAGAATGGCTAAAAAAATATGGACCGTCGGCAACTGTGGTGGGTGCTCAGATGCCCAATTACCTGGTTCAACCAACAGATCATATTTCTCCTGAATATTTTTGGGCAAAGGTATCCATGTATGATTACGATGCCATTGCATACATGTATGGCAATAAAACAACTTCTCCTTCATTAAAACAGACTTATTATGCTGAAGCTTCGAAGACTGATCCTTACGCTCAGGCAACCTTTGTTTCAAATGATCTGCTGAAAGCAAGCGAGTTGGGTATTCAAAATTTAAAGCAGGTTTACAACCATATTCCTGAAATCGTTAGTAATTGGAATGATTATTCAAATACGTCCAATGATATTATAAAATTTGTTTCGCAAGCATTTTCAATGTATCAGTATTTTGTAAACCAACAAGCTGCGATGGTTGGTGGTAAAATGAAAAGAACTGTGATCAGGGGCGAAAATGAAATTCCGGTAAAGTATATATCTAAAAATACTCAGCTTGAGGCTTTGGCAGCAATAGAAAAGTGTGTGTTTAATGGTTTTCCGGAATGGATGAATAATGAAGGTATAATGAAAATTCAACCGGTAGATTTGAATAAGTTTTATGTTGATATGTCGTATAATGTGATGAGAAACTTATTGAAAAAAGAAGTTCTGTCGTCATTAACTGATGCCGAAAACCAAATGGGTGACAAGGCTTTTACCTGTTATGATCTGTTTCAATTTTTAGATAGGGTTGTATTTCATAATTTTAATCCTTCAGATAAGCTGACTACTCCGCAAATGAGTATTCAATTAGCATTGGTTAATATTATAGCTGAAAATGCCAATGAAAATAATATTGCAGGAGGTGTTAATGATTTGTCTGCAGCCATTCAATTGTATCTAATTCAGACCAAAGAAAACATTGAAAAGATGATTGAAAAAGATAATGTCAGTCTGGAGATGAAAAACAATGGTAAACTGATGTTGTTGCGTATGAACAGAGCCTATTTTAATAAAACACTTTAAAGGTATTAAGGATGTGGAATAAAGTCTATAGCATATT
Source organism: uncultured Saccharicrinis sp. (assembly GCA_963666825.2). Lineage (GTDB taxonomy): Bacteria > Bacteroidota > Bacteroidia > Bacteroidales > Marinilabiliaceae > Saccharicrinis. The sequence goes on from OY763044.2 coordinate 6,347,015, forward strand.
ATTGTACTGCCTGATTATGGGTAGTACAATAACAGCCCAAAACAAGAAAATACAATTTAAACATGATGCTGTTGATGTACTTTTAAAAGAAGCTAAAATCCAAAATAAGTTAGTTTTTATTGATTGTTACACCTCGTGGTGCGGGCCATGCAAGTATATGGCTAAAAATATATTCACACTGGATTCCGTTGCTGATTTTATGAATAGCAATTTTATTTCAGCTAAACTGGATATGGAATCAGATGAGGGTATTGTTATCGGTAAAAAATACAAAGTCGGAGCTTATCCTACTTATTTATTTGTAGATGGATATGGAAACCTGATATATAAATTTATTGGTGCAATGAGCGGCAGTGAATTTATGGACAGTGCCAAGGTTAGTTTAAATCCCAAAAATCAATACTTGTCTATGAATAATAAGTATAAAAGTGGTCGATATGATAATGCTTTTATACGTGAATATATAAAACTCAAATTTGCAAAGAGTGAGGTAGATGAAGGGAAAAAGATAGCAAAAGACTATTTTGCAAAGTTATCGCAAGAGGAAAAGTGCAAAAAAGAAAATTGGTTACTATTTGGAAAAAGTTCATTTAGTTATTACATAGCCGGTACTAATAGCCGGAATACAAATTATCTGATAGATCACTGGAGCGATTTTCTGCAAAATAACCCGGATTCAGCTGTATATACAGAAATTGCGCAAAATTATAGAAACATTGCAACTGATGCTTTTAATGGCAGATTTTTCAGTTCTTTTGGAAGGAACCCGGAAGATTTTGATCATTTTAAACAGCAAATTAAAAATGTAGAGACTTTACCCGATAAAGCGGAATTATTGCAATTAATGGATATTGCCAAGTCAGTTTGTAATAATGATACTGCTACTGTAATACAACTGATTTCGAATCATGTAATGGATTTTACTGCAGAGAGCCAGCAAACCTTATTTGATTTTTTTGGTTTTTATTTAAATTTTCAAAAATCATTTAGTTCTGATGTATATGAAATATTCCGTAAGATTATTTTAAGTAATAAAAATACCAATCTGGTAAATTATGCTAACACATATGTAAAAGGTCAGAATCCTCACCTTGAAAAATTTGATGCAGAAAACTTGAAAAATAAATACGATCAAAAAAGCATCATTCCGTTTTTTCACCCTCAATTACCACTGTGTTACTTTAGTTATAGTTCAGCATATAAGCAATCTCGGTTTATGTCTTTTGATACTGAAAATGGAACAACTGAGATTATCAATAAGCAAGAAGTGGATTCGGTGATGTTGTCACTGAATATGGATACTTCATATGTTTCATTTTATCCGGCTTTTAATGCTGATGGTTTGGTTGTTGATGTAAATACCAGTAAGAAAAACTATACGTATCTTCCAAAGGAGAGAAAAATAGTTGATGCTATTGTTAAAGAATATCCTCCTGTATTATGGGGATTATCTCCGGATAAAAAGTATGAAGTTCTTGAAAAAAATTACAATCTGTATATCCGAAATTTAAAAGACTCTACAGAAACGCAACTAACTTTTGATGGAGATGCTGATGCGATGTATCAGTTAGCTAATTTAAAGTGGTTATCAAAAAAAGGAAAGTTTATTATATATGTTAATGATAACAGAGGTGTAAGAGAAATGACGGTTGTTAATTCAGCAGCTAAACCTTATCCTTATGCCAGAAGCTATAAAGATGCACTCCCCGGAGATTCAGTATTTTCAAATAATATACTCTTTTTAGGAGATGTAAAATCAAAGAGCATTAAAAAAGTTGAAACTGATCATTGGAAAGGGCAGGAGTTGTTTCCTTTAACAAGGACAGATAATGATGACTTGTTCTACTTTACCCGCCTAAAACGTACCCACGATGAAATAGAGCTGTGCTCAGTAAATGCTAATGGAGAGGTAAAAACCATCGTAAGTGAAAAGTGTGTACCTAACTTCAATGATATGATGTTTAGCTGTAAAATCATAAATAAAGGTAAGGACATATTGTTTTGGTCGGACAGAACAGGATGGGGACATTACTACCGCTACGATCAAAATGGAAAGCTTTTAAACTCATTATCTGCTGGCGAATGGACGGCAGGAAATATAGCAAAGTTCGATGAAGAAAAGCAAGAGGTTTATTTTTATGGTTATGGCAAGGATAAAAAAATGAATCCTAATTATGCCCAACTTTATAAAGTGAATATGGATGGTAGTCATTTGACTTTATTAACTCCCGAGAATGCAGATCACCATGTTTTTATTCATACCAAAGGAAACCTGATGATTGATAATTATTCGCGTATTGATACCGTTCCATTGGTTATAGCCAGAGATTGTGATGGTAATTTTGTTGATACTGTGATGAAACCGGATATTAATGAGTTACTAAACTATGGATGGAAGTTACCGGAACAATTCACCATTAAGGCTGCTGACAATGAAACTGATTTGTATGGGATTATGTGGAAGCCTTTTGATTTTGATCCGAATAAAAAATATCCAATCATATCGCAAGTGTATCCGGGCCCTTTTACAGAAACCGTGTGGACTGATTTTACCGTGTTAGATAAATACCAGAATGCAGCATTGGCTCAGCGAGGGTTTATTGTGGTTTGCTTTGGACATAGGGGAAGTTCACCAATCCGAAATAAAGCGTATGCATCCTATGGATTTGGAAACCTAAGAGATTATCCTTTGGCTGATGATAAGTATGGCATAGAACAATTAGCTCGAAGATATTCATTTATAGACTCTACCAGGGTTGGAATATTGGGACATTCAGGGGGGGCTTTTATGGCAGTAACAGCCATGTGTACTTATCCTGATTTTTATAAAGTGGCAGTGGCTTCATCCGGAAATTATGATAATACCATTTACCACAAAAATTGGGGCGAGTATTACCAGGGTATTGGTGAGGACTTACAATTTAAAGTGAAGTCGCCTATGGAGTTGGCTGGTAACCTAAAAGGTAAACTATTATTGGTAACTGGAGAATCGGATACCAACGTTAATCCATCGCATACTTACCGTATGGTAGATGCATTGGTTCATGCAGATAAGAATTTTGATTTACTGGTACTACCTGGTCAGGAGCATCATTATTTAGATGCTTATAACAATTATTTTGAACGAAGAAAACGTGATTATTTCACCAAGTATTTAAAATAAATAGGCATAAAAATATCATCGAACCTTTCATGGGTTTATTTCCATAAACTAAATATTAGCAAAAGTATTTAGTTTAGATCTGCAATAGGGTTTTAAATGATTATAGATAGGGCATAAATTAATTAGTGTATATGAAACTCATATTGCAGATCTTTTTTAAGTACGAAATAATGTGCTTGAAAATGAATATGTTAAGTGTGTGGTCTTATTTTTGAGACAAAATTATTTACTAAATGACTAAAAGTTACAATAATATTATTGTAACTTTTTTTTCGTTGTATGAGACAAATATACAGGGTTTTATGTTTTTTTAGATTTGTTGAATTTAATGCTTATCCGTTATTGTTAATTCAATATTCCTGAAAACATAAAAAATGAGCCAAAATATTCCGGAAATGGCTCGTTTAAGCTAAAAATATTCCACAAAACTATCATTTTAACACTTTTTGGTGACTTTCTCCACAGGTTCTCCACTACCGCTCCACTAATTCTTCGCATTTCTCCACAGGCGCCCCACTAGTTCTTCACACCTGCTCCATATTTGCTCCTACATTGCTTCGTAACAGCTCCACACGTTTCCACAGCTTGTTCGTCATCTCTTCGCTATCTCTTTGCTATAGGTTTGCGAAGAGATAGCGAAGAGTTGTAAAAGAAAATGTGAGGTTGTTACGAGGGGGAGTCGAAGCAGACTTAATCAAATAATAAAGAATTGTATATTGAAAGTAATAGATTTTGAAGTATGCTTGATTACAATGCTTTGGGGATTTAGTAGGTTTTTTCAAGAAGATGATTCAATAAGTTAAACGCTTATAAACGTATATAAACGCTTATTAAACGTTTATAAACACTTACTAAGTATGTGGTTCAAAAAATAACCTAGTAAATGTAGTTTATTTGGACTAAAAGTTTTGTTAAATACATATGGAGAATTATCTTTAACGGATAAATGAAGAAAGAGGGGATGAAACTGTTACAATTTTAGACTAAACTTAGACAATGAACTATGAATTGTAACTGAGCGAACGAAGTATATATTTAATTGTACATTGAATAATATAATATCAAGCAAAAAAACAACGTAAAGCCATTGTATATAAATAAGATATCTTCCTGGTGTGTGGTGTTTAAAGTGTTGAAGGTGAGTGTGTACAATGAATAAATATCAAATAAATTATTGTTCAACAACAAAATACATTTGCGATCTAAACGTAACCTTATGACGGTTATGGAAAAGTTACCTGCAAGCAAAAAAACTGCATATCATGAGATTTTTACTTAGTATTTTAATTATAGTATTTTTTTCATCGTGTTCCACCTTGATTATGAACCATGGATTTAAGGAATACAAATCAGATGTTAATAGAAACGAGGTTTATAAAAGTGCAAATAAATATCAAAAAGATCTTTTATTTCTTGATGATTTATGTGTAAACAGTTTCCCGAAAATTGAATCTTCATTTCCTGATAGTTTAAGAACTGAAATAACTGATAGCTTGTATGAATTGCTTTCAATGCCTGTTTCAGAATCTCAGTTTAGTGGGTACCTGTGTTATTATTTATCGCATTTCAATAATCAGCATACTTCAATTAGAGGGTTAAGTTCTAAAAATATATTTCCGTATGCATTATTCCCATCCATGGGTAACTGGTATTTGTTAAATATTAACAATGATTATGATTCATTATTGCTAGGTTTAAAAGTAAGCCGGTTTAATGATGAGCCAATCAAGGAGGTTGAAAACAAATTGTTTAATTATGTATTTGCAGAAAATTATGTATGCAAAAGGAATTTAATTTTTGAATTTACAAGACGACCAGACCTGTTAAAGCAATTTGGAGTAATTAATCAAATGGACAGTGTCAAAATTACATTTGAGAATAATAAAAGTGTTTGGGTAAAATCGGTTAATAAAACAGAAGATATAGACTTTCATTATAAAATGTTTAGTCAAAATCAAGTAACAAAATATAAAGATAAAAATTACAGTATGTCCTATTACCCTCAAAAGGACTTTGCATATTTTCAATTTAATAGATGTTTTGACCTAATTGATACAAAGGAAACCATGTCTGACTATGTAAAACCATGGATTATTCCTTTTGCCAAATTGTACCTTAACAGATTAGTGAAAAAGAAGAAAATCCCAAACAATAACGTTGGATTTAAACTGGATTTTGACAGACCAATATTTAAAGACTATTTAGCACAAACTTTTGATTCTCTAAACACTTTAGGAATTAACAATCTGATTATTGACTTAAGAAATAATGGAGGAGGAAGCACTTTGTTGTGCTTACAACTTTTATATCATTTGACCGACAGAGATGATATAAAGGATTTTTCAGAATACTTATATTTATCGGAAGCTTATAAACAACTTCATAAAAAAGAATATAAACGCTTTGTTAAATCATATCAATCAACGAATCATAAACTACCTGAAGAAGGAAAACTCTATTCCAATGGATTTCTTAATTGTGATAGCTTGATTTTTGAACAAATCAAAAATATGGAATCTCCATATTATATATCTAGCGATAGAAGTGTTTTTAATGGGAAAATCATTGTTCTTGCAAATTCAAACACAGGTTCAGCAGCAGCATTATTTACAACTATACTGCAAGACAATAATATTGCAACTGTTATTGGAACAAGTGTTGGTAATAATCCAATTGGAGCAACAAATTATCAGCCTTTCAAGCTGCCGAATTCAAAACTAACAGGTTCAGTTGCTACTGGATATTTAGTAAGACCAAAACCAGAGAAAGGAATTATTTTTCAACCTGATTACTGGATTGAGAATTCTGTATTAGATATCATGAATGGAAATGATAGCTATTTTGAAAAAGCATTGGATTTAATTAATAAAGATAAATAATGCCAGCAGGTAATAACTAAGCGTCCTGCCTGTTTGTAAAACAGAGGCTGGATGCGGTGTTGACGAAAACCGGCCAAAGCGATCTGTATTATGGGGATTGATATATTTTAAGAAGGTCTTTTAGAGAATAATAGATTTCATATTTAAGGAATAGATTTGTTTTTTATCTTAATATAAGGTTTGCCTAAATGTATTCAGTCCATTCATAGAGACTTTACATTACTAAAATTTAAAATAGGATATAGCAAAGCTATTCACCATTAGATGTTATTTTAATTTTATCATGTAATTGGCTCCAAGTGGGATTATTAATTTTGGTGGACCTCTAATGTCAAAGCGAGCAATAATAACCAGATCTCCAATTTTGCAACATGGACATTTGTTGTGCTTAAGAGGTTCATGTTGAGTTATTACAATTTCTCCCAATTGTTGTTTAGCTAGTTCATGGACTTTAAGTTTAATTGCAGAAGATAATATGCCGTAATGCCTGATTCGAACAAATCCTTTGGGTAAAATGTGCATAGCAAAACGTCTGATAAACTCAGAATTACTTAAGGTTACATCGTATTTTATGCCACCTTTACGATAGTCTTTAGCCGTAAAAGTGACTTTTCTGTTTTCAATATTCTGGATTCGATGGTTTGAAATAGCAATTTTATGGGTATATCTACCCAAATATTCGATGACTTGTGAAGGACCATAAAAAGGTCGTTTGCAATATACTGTCCATCGTTGATCAAAGAGCTTTTTATACAAAGGATTTAGTTTGGGTAATTCCTGTCTGAGTTCATTTACAAACTTAGCTCTAAACACTGTAGACATAGCTTTAACAGGGAATAGGAATTTACCTTTACCTTTAATGTTTTTCCATTTGTCGCCAGCAGTAATTCCACCCCCAGGAATAATGCAATGCAGGTGAGGATGTAACCAAAGGTTTTGTCCCCAGGTATGTAAAATGGCTATCATACCTGTTTTAGCACCTAAGAACTTGGGATTGGCAGCAAATGCAGCTATGGTTTCCCATGCAACTTTAAACAATAAGTTATAGAGGACTTCAGGAATAAAAACAGCAATTTTATTGAGCTGAGAGGGTAATGTAAATACCACATGGAAATAAGTAGTGTTTAAGAGTTCTTTTTCGCGTTGACGTATCCACATTTCCTTTTTGTGGCCTTGACATTTAGGACAGTGTCTGTTTCGACAACTGTTATAACTAATATGTATTTTCCCACATTGGGGATTAGTACATTGGTCAACGTGACCTCCCATCAAATGGGTTCTGCAGGCTTCAATGGCATAAAGAGTCCGAAGTTTCCATGTATTAGAAACCCAATAGTGAAGTCTGTGATGTTCACAACCAAGCACATGAGCCACTTCAAAGGAAGGCTTCATGACTTTTGTTTTGGAGGGTATAGTTTGTCAAGAGGACAAAATGCCCTGTGTTTATCCAGTTGGGCAACATGTAAGTATACCATGGTAGTTCTAATGTCCGTATGTCCAAGAAGCTCTTTTAGTGAGATAATGTCAGTGCCCATTTCCAGTAAATGAGTAGCGTAAGTATGTCGAAGTACATGTGAAGTAACCCGTTTTTTAATAGCGGTTTTCAAGAGAGCTTGTCTGATGATCCATTGAACACCTGTTTCAGAAAAGCGCTGAAGTTGTCCCGTATCGGATTTACCATTGAATAACCAATTAAAAGGATGTTCATTTTCAATAAAAACTTTAAGCCCACGACACAGCATATTGCCCAAAGGAACGTATCTGTCTTTTTTGCCTTTACCTTCACGTATGTGAAGCATCTGACGGTCAAAATCAATGTCGGGGAGTTGGATATTAAGCAGTTCGAACCTTCGAAGTCCACAGCCATACAGCAATGCAATGACCAATTTGTGTTTTAATAGATTAGGTGCATTTAATAAAGCTTTAAGTTCATTTTGACTTAATACAACAGGTAATTTTTTGGGGAATTTGAGTTTAGGTAAGAAAATAGAATGTTGTTTAATTCCAAGCACCCGATATGCAAAACGAAGACCATACACAGTATGCTTAAAGTAACTTGAAGAAGGAGTCTTGCTTTGGGATTTAAGATATTGCAGATAATCCAGTACTTGTTCCTGATCCAGTTCTGAAGGAGAACAATTAAAATGTAATGCCATGGTTGACAAACAACGTGCATAATTAATTAAAGTGCTTTTGCTTTTACCGGATATTTCTATATTTCTTTTTAGTTTAAGAAATAGTTCGTTAAATTCGGGTACTGTTGAACGTGCCTGATCGATTAGCGTTAATTCTTTTTTTTCATAACTATAATATTTATGGTTAATCTATTAAAGTTACGAAGCTTATGTTTTAATAGCTACCGCAGGTTTCGTTCAACACTAAATATAATTAATAGGGCGGTTTGGTGTCATTTGGTAAGTTTGAATGGTGTTTGAGCACCGCCGAAGTTATTGCTTCGGCTATATTGCAAATAAAAAGTTATACCCAAACTAAAAGCTTCGGCTCTGTAGTGGTCGGAAAGGTTTGCTTTTCAAATAAGCCCTACTAAATTATATTTCAAACGTTATCACCCAACCTTAAATATTTTCGGGCTGTTTTTTGGGAGAATTTTTGAGTAGGTAGGTTGTTGAATCAATTTGCGCCACACACGACCAATGCACGGTATAAATCATTAAAGTTGAGTAGGTTCTTTGGTAATTTCGGTTAGGTTCAAGTTTTTGGGTTTAATTAGTTACTCCAGGTTGTTTTGGTTTTGAACCTTTGGGTGTTTTATAGTGGTCAAGTTTGGCTAAGTTCTTAGGCTAGTTTGGTATGGTTGGTTTTTATGCTCAGAATAAGTTTGGAGGTTTACGTTCAATTAGCAGCCCAATGCACGTCTCTCGAACGCAAATTTTGGTATAGGTTTGGATATTTAAACTCATGTAAGAAGTTTAGGTGAGGTACCCTCAAAAATGGTACGTGTTGGTTTTGTAGCTGTATTTTGACAGTGATTTTTGTTTGTTGTAATTTGGAGATGCAGTTGTTTGTACTTGTTTTATAAAAGTTTAGGTAGTTGGTTGGTTTTCTTGTTCAATAAAAAGGCAGGGTGTAACAAGGCAAAAAAGCCATGTGTATATTGCGTTATTTGATATTTAGTATATAATTTTTAAGTTTGGTGAGGCTAAATAGACGAAGCAGTGTTTTGGATACACACGTCTTTTTTACCAAACGTTATAGGCAACTAAAACAAGAACAGCATAAAATTATTATTATAAGCTCTTGGCTCATTGTAGAGAGCTTTTATGAACGGATTTGAAAATTTCACAATAAATATGGGACATTACATTCAGTGTATTATTGGAAAAGACAATGTAATTAATGAACTGACTAATAATTGGATTCATGCCAACAAACTCAGCTTAAAAGAAGAATTTAGTTTAATACCCATGACTGAAGAATTAATAGATGATATCAATGAATTAGCTAATTGTGGAAGTGATTTAGCGCATGATGAGTTTGAGATGCTTAGTAAGTCTGTTGAATTGGTATTAAAAGAAATCTCACATCTTGGTAAAATTGCATATATCGAAACAGAATACTTTGGAGGTAGTGGTGTTCAATCTGCAATCTCCTATAAAAATGGCAAAATTCAAGACGGACCAAAATCTACCAAAACAGAATGGGACAACAATAAACATGAATTTAGGCATACTCCCTGTGGAGTACAAGCCATTAATTCAATTTTATTAGGATTGGGATTACCTGAAAGAGAAGACAAAGATTCTTTTGATTATTTGGGATTAGGAAATTTTCGTTCAAATGAAAAAATAATAAAAGCCTATAACAATGGCTAATAAAGCATAAGTGATCCGACTGATTTTGGTTGGTTTGAAGCTTCGGCCATCAGCGCCAAATCGTTGATTTGGCTATTGAAATGAAAAGATAAAAACAAATACAACGTTTTGGCTTGGTGAAATTTGGAGGTGAGTAAGGTTAAAATCTCACTTACGCTTCATAGCCGTAACGTTATCACCCAACCTTAAATATTTTTTGGCTGCTTTTCGGGAGAATTTTTGAGTAGGTAGGTTGTTGAATCAATTTGCGCCACGCACGGCTAACACACGGCAAAAATTAATATGTAGAGTTGGTTCTTTGGTAATTTTGGTTGGATTCAGGTTTTGGTGTTTAATTAGTTTCTTCAGGTAGTTTGGGTTTCTAACCTTTGGGTGTTTTGTTTTAGTGTTGTTTGGTTAAGTTGCTTTGGCTCGTTTGGTATGGTTGTTTTTTATACTTTGCAAAAGTTTGGAAGTTTACGTTCTATTTAGCAGCCATCTTCCTGTCTCTCGAACGCAAATTTTGGTATAGGTTTGGAAGTTTAAACTCATGTATGAAATTTTGGTTAGGTACCCTCAAAAATGGTCCGTGTTGGTTTTGCAGCTGTATTTTGACACATTTTTTTGTTTGTTGTAATTTGGAGATGCAGTTGTTTGTAGTTGTTTTATAAAAGTTTATGGAGTTGGTTGGTTCTCTTGGTCAACAAAAAGGCAGGGTGTAACAAGGCAAAAAAGCCATGTGTAAATTCCGTTATTTGAAATTTAGTATATAATGTATAAGTTTGGTGAGGCTAAATAGAAGAAGCTGTGCTTTGGATACACACGTCTCTTTTGCCAAACGTTGGTACTATTATATGCAATATCGTAGACAAAGATGAAATATTATTATTACATAATTATACTAGTAGTTTTAAGCTGTAATGAACCTAACAGACGTGTGAAACTTGACTATGGTGATTCAAGGTTTATGGTATTTGACTCGATAACATATAGTTCTTCAATTTCTGATTCAAATTACGTATTTAAAGAAATATTACCTGATGGGGAATATTTTGCATATGACATTGATACTGCTTTATTATTAAACTCTTTAGAAGAAAATTATAGCGTTGAATTAAGAAAATATCTTCGAAAATATGCCAAGTTCAAGGATGGAAAAAGAATTGGACAATGGAGTGAATGGATTTACTTACCATGGGAAGATTCGACTTTTGTTTCATCAGAGACAACATTTGAAAATGGATATTATAAAAGCTTTGTCTCATATCATCCAGGCACTAGCGACACTTTTATGGTTAATATATATCCTGATTCAGCAAAGGATTTTGGTGACTGGACAATCTATAAAGAATTTCAAGAAAATAGAATAAATATTGTTGAGGTTATAGACTCATTAAATACCATAGAGAAAATAACAAACAAAAATGGGGAATTGCAGACATATTATGAAAATTACATAAGCTCGGATTCTGCTTGTATTTCAGCATTTAATATGAATGGAGACTTAAAGTATAAAGAAATATATACAGACATTTCCGAAAATGATTCAGCATCTTTGGTAATATGTGACTCTATTAATACGTTGATATTTAAAGGGGTAGTGAAAACAATAACAGCAACCAACAATAAATAAAGGGCATAGGCTGTCAGCATAAATTTGGGAGTTTAGCTCATTTAATAAGTTCGCCGAAGCTTTTGCTTCGGCTAGTGAAAAGAATAAATTTATAACCAAAACAAAAGCTTCGGCTAAGTGGGATTTTGGAGGTTTGTTTTTTTAAATCAGCCTACGACCCCTTATTCAAACCGTTGGTGGTAATTGTTAAAGCAAGAAATAAATATTTGATGAAGAAACTTCTTACTAGACTTGGGCTAATATATGAATTTGAATATAGTTTTGAATTATCAGCAGACTCAATTGTAGACTTACTTAAGAATAGAGAATTAGATAAGGAAACATCATTAATCGAAAGACTCGTTTCTTCGGAAAGTGAATTGACATCAAAATATTTGACTTTTAAGAACTACAATTTCCAAATCAATAAGAAAGACCTAGTAAATCCATTTTCTAGTAGAGGACAAATTATTGGTGAATTAATACGAATAGAATCAGATAAGACTGTGGTTAAGGGCGAAGTATCATCTTATTATAAGGAACTTTATATTGTACCAGTTTTTGCCTTATTCATAGGACTATTATGGTCTCCATTTTTTTATCTTGGAACAACTGTTTTTGAATGGATCATTATTGGTTTGACTGGATTATTAATAATAGCGACAATTCTGGTATTTTATCAGCGATTACATGCAAAGACGTTGAATAAAGATTTTATAAAGTATCTAAATCGATTGAAATAGAATTAACAACCACCAACAATCTGGAATAAAGCATGCGGATTCAGCGGTGTTTTGGAGGTTGTGTCGGGAGTTTGACCACCGCCAAATCTTTGATTTGGCTTTAAATATGAAAAGATAAAAAACAAATAAAAGCTTTGGCTCTGGAGTAGTCTGGAAGGTTTGGTTGATTAAATCTTCGCACGCTTCATCCAGCAAACGTTGGGGCTAATTGCAGGGCGACACTACAAAATTGAAACTTTATGAATGAAAAAATAATAAGTATTGCTGTATCTACGGTATTAATGTCCTTGATCTTTTGGCTTTTCAGTAAATATTATCCTGTGAAAAAGTCAAAATATCAATCGACAAAACCGATAGGAGAATTAAGAAAGGAATTTTGGAAATTTGACATCTTGATACTTCTTCTCTTTTTTGTGCTAACTCCGATTTTTGTGATAATAACTTACAAATTATTCGGCTGGATTTCTGATTTTAGATTTTCAAAAGCAAGTATCAATGGATATTTATTTATACCTGAGAGAATGATGTGGTTTGTTCCTGCAATATTTGCGGGACTTGGATTATCCGCATTTGTCTTTCTAAAACTTCAAAAACCAATTCTAAAAGACAGATTTAATGATTACGCAGCTTATTCAAGTCTTAAATATGGATTCGATGCCGATAGAGTATCAAATTTCATGATTAAATTTCTAATCGTTTTTGTGACTGCCTTTTTTATTTTGGCAATCAATTATTATGCATATTTCGGCAATGATAAAATTATGATTAGTGATTTCTTTCAATTGACAGAGTCAAAGTACGAATACAAAGATATTGAGGCAATAAAATCAGTTGATAAACTGATAGCTCCGAATGGTAATGTCGTGATTGATAAACATTATATAATTGATTTTTCAGACTCATATAAGTGGAGTTCGAGACAAGGTGGTGATTCAAATTATGAGAAAGACACCGAAATGATTAATTATATTTTGACTAAAACTGGATTAGAACTTAAATATTTAGAATTTGATAAATAAAGCAACATAGCCCCAACAATGTATATACAGTATTGTGAGAGTGAAAACAAATAATTTGCAATAAGCTAAATATCAGTATTATATAGGGCTATTTTAGCAAGGTTTAAAAATTGCCTATCATACAAACTACTATACTTTTTAATGCAAAATAAGGGAGTAAAAAGAAATTAATTTTTTTTGATTTTTTTTCAATCAAGCCGTTTTTGCATTCCATTTTTATTTCAAATGTATTCAATCCGGTTTTTTCTGCTAATAAATTAGTTTTGCAGCCAATGAAAATTATTTACCACAAAATTTTTGCTTATGGTTAAACTCATTGGTACAACGAAGAATGGCAGAAATAACCTTATTCAAAAAATAAGACTTATAATATGATGAAATAACACAACTTTCGATTGAGCATGGGAATAATCATAAGCCATTATTATTTAACATTTTAAAAGAAGCTTATGATGATAAATCAGAAAATTGTTGCGGAGAACTTTGAAAAGGATTGCCTTGCTGTATTTGAAAATTTACTGCAAGGCTACAGGAAAGCGAAAGAATCGACAGTATGGGAATCTAAAATGGATAACCTTGTAGAAAAATTAACACATTTACCTACAGCTCCATTCCCTACTGAGTTAATGAAACTCTTTGATTATGATTTTCTCGTACAATCGGAAGATATAAATAGTATAATTGAAAAAGCCCTTATCGTAAGGGAACGGATGAAGCACACCAAAAGGTATGTTACCATCAAAGAACGATACTTCTCATTATTATTCCTACCTCCAAATACTCACCTCAAAAGACTTGAAGTGTATAATAACGAAGGAGAACTTTGTTATTTACAGGTCGGTAAAATCCGAATAAAGCCAAAAGCATTCCTCCAATGGCTTATACCCGGCAAAAGTCAAGTCAAATTTCAAGATGTAATAAATTTCAGGCAAAAGACCTTTCATAAAAAGGCATTAGAGATTTATTACTACTCACCTCTCGTTGACCTTTCGTCAACAAATCCCCAGGACTATTATAATTTTTTCTGCGACTATTTTGGAAAACTCCAGTTTCTCAAGTATTTCAAATCCAATGGAAATATTGAAGCATTTCCAAACCTCCAACAAATTAAGCCAAGAACGCATGATGCAATCTTAAAGCTTTCTAGTGCCCAGCAGGTGCTTTGGGCTTATTTTCTTTTTCGGCTTTTGGGCTTAAAACACCGGGTAGATGTCGGAAACTCAACACTTGCCCGATTTTTATGTGTGGTAAACGGTATTGATTTGGATTCTTACAAAAATTCATATTTCTATCGGCTTATGGATAAAGCTCCATATATAAAAAACGATAAGAATCTTTTGGTTGACCTTGAAGTTATCAAGTTGCATTTTCAGGAACGTAATTTACCAACAGGTGACATCGAAAAAGTAATCATTGAAATTGTAACCCGATAATTTGCAAAAATACCGATTACCATTTATTGCTTTTTATTGACATTTCAGTTAAAAAAGTATCCGACAAAAACAGCGAAAAGTATCCGACAAGGCTAAATAAGACCCTTGTAAGGCTTTGAATATGTGATGTGTGGAAAATATTTGAAAAATGTCGGATAGTCCGACGTTGGAAATTGCTATGCACCTATCCTATACTTGCTATCGAAAATTTTAATAAAAAAATAGCAAGAAAATGGATGAGCAAATAGAAGAACAAATAGAAGAGCAAATCGACTTTAAAGCTGAAACTTTAAAGAATCTTGAACAGCTAAATAAAAAGGTTTCAGAGCTAATAAAAGTACAGCATAAAGCCGGAACAGGCTTTGACTATGTTAATGCTGCTGAACTTGCCCTATTATTGGGCGAAAGTGTCAAAACCATTTATGGCAGGGTGTATAATAAACAGATTCCCTTTTATAAACCGGGTGGTAAGATATTACTGTTCAAGCTGGATGAAATAATGGATTGGATTAAAGCTGGTCGTCATTCTTCCTTGGAGGAAATAAAGAGCAATGTGTAATTGGTTATATGCAGTTCTAATAATCTATAACTCCAATGAAGGAAAGGAAGGAAAGAAAGGCTCAAGGTAAAAAACAGGAAATCAGGTTCTCATTCTTTAAGCTTTTGTTGAAGAAAAAATCACACACTCAAGTTCTGCCGGAGAGCCAGTTATGTAATCATTTGAACATAGTAAAGAAGTAGAGAATGCCAACTATTTATATATGCGGTAGTGATATACCCGAAAATAGCTCCAAAGATTTGGTTGATACCGATAAAATAAAAGCCAAGTTAAAGTCATTGAAATGTGCAGTTGTAAACCCAATTGAAATGCCCTTTGCAAAAATGAGTTGGACTGACAAGCTTGATAACCGTGTTCAGCTTCTAAAGAAAAGCCAAGCGGTTTATGTTCTGCCCAATTGGAAAGAGAGCATCATGTCACGCATAGAGCTGACCGTTGCAATGGACTTAAAGTTGGAAACCATTTTTCACCCGATGAGCCATAAAGAGATAAAGCAAATAATAACCGCCCTTGGCAATTAGCACGGTTCCGGCAGGGTTGTTCAAGGGTAGCCCTGCCATTATTTAAGTATCAAATTTAGAACGATTATGAAAACAAAGACAGTAGCAAGAATCAAAGACGTTAGCATCATGCTTATTGATGATGCAGAAAAATTAGTCCCCATTAAACCAATATGTCAAGCTTTAGAAGTTAATTACTCAAGCCAGTTAGAAAAAATAAAGAGTGATGAAATATTGGGTTCAACTGTACCGCTCAGGGGTATAGTTGCTGCCGATGGAAAAGAACGAGAAATGGCTTGTATTCCTTTTAAGCTTGTATTCGGTTGGCTATTTACAATTAATCCCAAGAATGTCAAGGCTGAGGCTAAAGAACAAATCATTAAGTATAGGCTGGAATGCTACAATGCTCTTTTCAATTATTTCACCGACCAGGGAGAGTTTTTAGAGCAAAAGCAAAAGGCTTTGGAAAAGCAGTTAGAAGAAGTAGAACGAATACGAAATGATTATAGCGACCAAAAGAAGCTACTCAATGACGCAAGAAAGACACTTAACGATATAAAGGAGTTGACTTTTGAAGAATGGCAAATGAATAAACGACAATTATCACTGGACTTTCCAAACTAAAACACATGACAGCATTAGCACCGAATACGGTATCGAAGTTATTTTATTTCGATACTCGCATAAAGAGTTTCTATGAAAAAAACGGCTACTCTAACATTCCGTTTGATGGCAATAAAATTCAAAAAATGATTGAAGATTCACAGTTGGAGCTGAATGCTCTCTTTTACAAAATTTGGGGTTCAGACATGGGCTACCACCTGTTAGATAAGTTTTACGATCTCAGAGGTAACGTTTATGAGTTCTTTATGAGCCTTGACAGCAACAACCGTGAATTATTGACAGGAAAAGATTGGTAGCCGATGGATGCAAAAAGGGTCATAGAGCAAATCAATGATGAAGTTTACGAGGTTGTCTCCAATTTTGTCACGTTAAAGAAAGCAGGGATTAATTACAAAGCTTGTTGTCCGTTTCACAATGAGAAAACGGCTTCATTTAGCGTAAACCCGGCAAAAGGTATTTTCAAATGCTTTGGTTGTGATAAAGGTGGTAATGCCATTGAGTTTATAAAAGAGCATGAAAACGTTGAATTTAAAGAAGCCGTTGAAATTGGCGCAAAGCTTCTGAACCTCAATTTTGAATGGAAGAAAAGCTCCAATTGGGATGAAGCCAAATTCAAACATGAAGAAAGCCTGAAAATTGCTTGTAGCATTATTGAGAAGTTCTTTTTGGAACAGGTTAATAACAAAGAAGCTCAACAGTACATCAAGGAACGTAATCTTGCCATTCCTGAAAACGGCAGCTTTAATATTGGTTATGCTCCAACTGACAATGCTCTACTGGTCCATGCTAGAGAAAAAGGATTAAAAACAGAGATACTTGAAGAAATTGGCGTACTTAAAAGCAATGACAAAGGTGTATATGACTTTTTTAGAAACCGATTGATATTTCCTGTTTCCAATTCACGAGGTCAGACTATTGCATTCGCCGGGCGTGATTTGAATGAAAACCCAAAGGTTAAGTATTTGAATACACCTGAAAGCAGCATCTATACCAAAGGCAATGAGCTGTATGCTTTAAATGTGGCTCGCTTTGCCATTAAAAATAATGACAGAGCATATATAGTTGAAGGTTATTCCGATGTGCTTCGTATGCACGATATAGATGTGGTAAACACAGTTGCGACTTGCGGAACTGCACTTACCAATGCACAGACAAAGCTCCTGAAAAAATATACTAATAAGGCTACTCTTATTTACGATGGAGATAGTGCCGGACGGAATGGCATGTGCCGAAATGCTGAAATCCTGATAAAGAACCAATTTCATGTTTCGGTATTGGTACTTCCCGAAAAACAAGACCCTGATTCTCTTTTTACCGACAACAAAACGTTTCTCCAGTACTATGAACAACAGGAAGATTACATCATTTACAAAACGGCTGAATATGCAGACCGCTTTGCAAACGACCCTGTAAAGAAATCGGAAGTAATAAAACGGATGGCTGCCCTGATATGCTGCTATGATAAAACGAACCAGGAGGTTTATCTTGACTTTGTTTCAGAGCAAATTAAACCTAAAAAAGCATGGCAGGATGCTTTAAAGGAAAACAGCCAGCCAACCGAAAAGAAGGTCAAGAAAAAGGAAAACATCAGCGATATTATCAAGCTGAAAAAGGAACAACAGGAGAACCTTCTGACCAATCAGTTTT
Organism: uncultured Saccharicrinis sp.; assembly: GCA_963666825.2. Taxonomy (GTDB): domain Bacteria; phylum Bacteroidota; class Bacteroidia; order Bacteroidales; family Marinilabiliaceae; genus Saccharicrinis. The sequence goes on from OY763044.2 coordinate 6,365,006, forward strand.
ATGAAGAAGATGGAGCTTATTGGACGGTTGAAGGAAAGAACCCAAAGCAAATATCCAACTTTACTTTTGAAGCCTTATTCTGTGTGTTCCATAAAGACCCACAAGGTAGAACCGACCTGAAATATGTTTTGCGCCTGATGAGCCAATACGGAAGAAAACGCCTGGCTATTATTTCATCCGATGATTTTTGTACCCCAGCATCTTTCAAGAAACAGGTGCATCGCCGTCATGGATTCTTTTGGTATGGGAACGATAGCCAGCTCGACAATATTAAAAACGTTAAACTGCTTGGAATACCCGAAGCCAAAGAGTTGGAGCGTGTAGGTTATAATGAGGAAAACCGCTTTTGGGTATTTGCAAATGGTTTATACTACACTAAAAACTTTCATCCAATTGATGAATACGGAATCACTACGCACGCTACACAAATAAACAACATGGATGAATTTGAAAACATTCCTCCGGAAAGTCAGATACGAATTAACGATACTTTCCATGTACTCAACACCACAGCAGAATTTATCGGAAAGTATGGGAAAGATACGCTAAAGGAGAATATAAAACAGGGTCAGGTTCATTTGTTGCATTTCTTCTATCTGCCCTATGGTAAAGCTCTTAAAATTGGTAGTTCCGATGGAGGTAATCCATTCAAAGAAAACTCAAAGTATGTGAAGCCGATAAAAGGCAGCAATTGGAACTTCGGAGAATGGGCATCTTCTATGAGTAGTGTTTATCCCGGTAATGCAGAATTGTTGATTGCTTATTACATAGCCACTGTTTTTAGTGACCTTATCTACAAAGCCAATTTCGGGTATTTCCCTTTATTATTTCTATTTGGGAAACGCCAATCAGGTAAGAGTACCGCAGCTCGAAGCATTATGTATATGTTTGGCAAGCCACCAATGGAAGACGGTATTAACCTTGCATCCGGGAGTACAAGTACAGGTATGCAGCGTAGTATGGATTCTACGACCAACCATCCGTTTTGGGGCAATGAGTACAAGAACAGCATTCACAAGAATACCATTGAGGCGTTAAAAGGTATTGCCGACCGAAACGGTAAATTAACAGGAGTAAAATCAGGAGGCAATGAAACACGTATTGCAAAGCCAAGGGGTTCGGGTATAATTAGCGGTCAGGATTTGCCTACACAAGACCCTGCTTTATGTAGCCGTAGTTTATTGGGCGAATTTGATGATACCAATCGGGGGAACTATTCCGATTTAAAATCATTTAAAGCAGCCGAGGAAAGTTTACAGTTTACTAATATCACATGTTCAGTATTTGATTTTCGGTATTTGGTTGAAGAACATTACTCAAAAGAGGAACCGGGCGTTAGTTCAGAGGTCATGGATGAACTAACCAGGGAGTACGGCAATGTTGACCGTAGAACGGTACTCAATATATCATCGGTACTTACACCAATGAAAATTCTAATGGAGCATTCCGATTTAGAATTTCCATTCAATTACCAAACAGCAAAACAGGCTTTAATCCGCTCCGCAAAACTTACCATATCCGTACAACACCAAAGTGATGAAGTGGAGCAATATTTTCATGTGCTGCAATCATTGGTTAACCTGTACAAACTTACCGAAGATGTACATTATAAGATTGTGGTTGGTGAAAATAACAGTAAACAACTTTACCTGAGAGTTGGCTCGATACATGGTTTATACAGAGAACAGGCTCGTAAAGAAGGATTAACAACACTTGACCAAGCAGTTGTTGGTGAGTACCTGAAGAAACACCGTTCATTTATCGAACACCGCAGGAAAAATGTATTGTTTGGCAAAAGCCGGACAAGTGCATACATACTGAATTATGACATGCTCAAAGACCAGGGCATTGAATTGGAAAGGATAACCTTATAAAATACAAAACTATGCAGTTTTACTTTAGCAATGGTATTAAAGCAAAAACCGTCCTCATTTCCTCAATCTCTATGAGGATAGATGTTAATAGATTGATATATAATACTATATATTCTTTTACCCTAAAAATAAGTGAGGACGGGTGAGGGATGAACGAGGGATAAATGAGGGACGAGTGAGGGAAAAACGGCTCTTGTCCCTCATCTGTCCTCATTGTCCTCAATTTATTATTCTGATAATAAGGCATATAACTAAAATATGAGGGATGAGGACGGTTTTATAAAAATACCATAGCTCACAGAAAAGAAAATAACATTAACCCGGTATCAGTTTAGGTATCGGTTTTTTTATTTCCTTATTTTCCCATTTATTGCCTTTTGAATATTACTTTTGTATAAATATTAACAGTAAAACTTATAATTTGAAATAAGAATAAAGGAAGCGAACATATAATCTTAAAATATTAAGACTTAATCTCTTAACAATCGAAAATCGCCAAATTTTAATTGCAGTAAAGAGAGTAGGTACGGGCGTGGTCTGTACTACTTTACTGCGTGGGTGTTTGGCGATACCTCGATTGTTGGTGGTTTCAGTGCCACGCTCCTTTTTTATACCATAGAGAATGAAAGATTTATATGTTTGGTTACAAAGTGAGGTAAACGAATCGCTTGAGTTATTGGATAATGAAATCATAAAAGACGGAGCTGATGAAATTGTCTTTTCGTCAAGTAAGGAGTTCTTGAAAAAAAGCAAGGATGTCTTGAATAAAATGGTTGACTTATTATCTGAATACGATTTGGATATAATGAAGCTGATAAATCTGATTGCCAAACTAAAAACCGAGGGTAATGATGCCAATGAAGATGCCATCATTCAATCTATGATTCTGAAAATGTTGGAAACAAGCTCCCTGAAAACCAAATCTCGCTAAATTTTTCTATCTTTATATAGCTAATTGTCAAGGGTATAATGTTTAAATTATGCCCAAAATATATTCCAATTCATTAAAAATGAGCCTCCTATCGGGGCTTTTCGTGTTTATAGCCTTTTGTGGTTTTACTTTTTATTGCTTTATCCTTTGTTTTGTTCTGTGCAATACGCTGGTATTATGGTGGTATTCTCATAGTATTACCTACTTTTTTCAAAAGCAGTCTTTCTTTTTATCAAAAAATCTCAAAACAGCCTTTAAAAAATCACATACTTCGGCATGTTGGCAACAATTTTTTAGAAGCTTGTTAAACCACATAAAAAGCCCTCTTTATTTTTCCCAACATTCAAAAAAGCCTTTGAAATATTGTCTTAAAGTCCTCAAAAGCAGTCTGTATAAGCTAGAAAGTTCTCAAAAGCCTTCAAAAGCAGTTAAGATATACTCTGCAAGGCTGCTATTCTCAATATTTCAGTTGCGTTATCGCTCATTTTTTAACCCAAATCCAACCCTATGATAGTACGCAGAACCATATTAAAACAGGATTTGGTTAAAAAGCTTTACCCTGATAGTATTTCCACTAAGTCGGCTATGCAGCAGCTCCGAAACGAAATTGACGTTTGCCCGGCACTCAAGCAACAAATTGAGCTGGCAGGAAATACAAAACGCCACTATTACAACAAACAACAGCTTCTTTTAATCTTGGAGCATTTTTGTATTACACTTAAAGAATTTGAACAGTTATGAGGTATTTCTTAGGCATAACCGATATTGAACAAGCCAAACTACGTTATCGAAAATTAGCAAAGCAACTGCACCCCGATGCCGGAGGAACTGCCGTTGATTTTCAGGAAATGCAAACTGAATACAAGGAATTTTTGTTGCGTTTGCAGAAAAAGCAAAAAGTCGTTACTCCCTCACGCAAAAACACATCAGAGGAAAAAGAATTGATAAACAAATTAGGTAAGCTTGCTAAAGTATTAATAAAAAAACAAGTGCCTCAAAACTACCTACGGCAGAAAATGCAAACAGCTGATTCACCCCTAAAGAAAGGTCTGTTTGGGAATATTGTGAACTTATTGGATAGTCTAATTTGAACTTTTTTTCATGCTGTCCTTCATGTATTTACGTTAAACAACAATGTTAATCAATTTGTAAATTCGAGTTTTTTTATATATTTGATAGTATATTGATGATTTCTTATTAAGACTATCAAATAATGGAAGAAAATAAAATCTCTATTAGCGAAAGAATTAAATATTGGAGGAATGAAAAGGGCTTGACACAAGATGCTTTGTCTAAGCTTGCTGACATACCTTATACAACCCTTGCTAAAATTGAGAGTGACGTTGTAAAACGTCCTTCAATACAAACTATAATGAAAATAGCAAAGGGATTAGGTGTAACTATTGATGAATTGATTAACGAGTAAGTAAACTATGAATAAACAACAATTAGCAGCTAAAATTTGGGAATCTGCTAACCAAATGCGGTCAAAAATTGAGGCAAATGAGTATAAAGATTATATTTTGGGATTCATTTTCTACAAATATCTTTCTGACAAACAACTACAGTTTGCTAGAAAGGAAGACTTTTCGGAAGATGATATAAAGGCTCTTAGTGAAGAAGATGCTGAAACAGTTGAGCATATCAAAAATAACATTGGCTATTTTATTTCATATAAAGACTTATTCTCTACATGGATTACATCAGGAAAAGACTTTGATGTTTCAAATGTAAGAGATGCTCTATCTGCGTTTAGCCGTTTAATAAGTCCGGCACATAAGAAATTGTTTGACGGTGTATTTGATACTTTACAAACAGGATTGAGCAAATTAGGTGATAGTGCTGCATCTCAAACAAAAGCAATCAGCCAGTTGATTCATTTGATAAAGGATATACCCATGAATGGAAGACAAGACTATGATGTACTTGGTTTCATTTATGAATATCTGATTGAAAAGTTTGCTGCCAATGCTGGTAAAAAAGCGGGTGAGTTTTATACTCCTCACGAGGTTTCCGTTTTAATGTCCGAAATTGTTGCCAATCATTTAAAGGATAGAAAAGAAATACAGATTTATGACCCGACAAGTGGTTCTGGTTCATTGCTTATTAATATTGGTAGTAGCGTTTCAAAGCATATTGATGATGAAAACAATATCAAGTATTATGCACAGGAATTAAAACAGAATACCTATAACCTTACCCGAATGAATTTGGTTATGCGTGGTATGTTGCCTAACAATATTATTACTCGTAATGGTGATACTTTAGAGGATGACTGGCCATATTTCGATGAAAACGACCCTGTAAACTCATACAATCCTCTTTACGTTGATGCGGTTGTTTCAAATCCACCATATTCACAAAAATGGGATTCAAGCAACAAAGAAACCGACCCACGTTATTCACGTTTTGGTTTAGCTCCACAGGCAAAAGCAGACTATGCTTTTTTACTACATGACCTGTTTCATATTAAGCCTGATGGCATAATGACCATCGTTTTGCCTCATGGAGTTTTGTTTAGAGGTGGTGAAGAAAGTGTAATTCGTGAAAAACTAATTGAAGCCAACCATATTGATGCAATTATCGGACTTCCTCCAAGTATTTTCTTTGGCACAGGTATCCCAACTATTGTAATGATATTAAAGCAAAAGCGTGAAAATACTGACGTTCTTATCGTTGATGCTTCAAAAGGATTCATAAAAGCCGGAAAAAACAATAAGCTTAGAGCTTCTGATATAAAGAAAATTTCAGATACTGTAATTGGAAGGGAAACCAATCCTAAATTTTCAAGAGTAGTTAAAAGAGAGGAAATCAGGGAGAATGAATATAACCTTAATATTCCTAGATATGTTGATTCTGCTGAAAATTCAGAAAGCTGGGATATTTACGCTTCTATGTTCGGAGGTATTCCTGAAAAGGAAATTGACGAACTGAATAAGTATTGGAACGCATTTCCCGGATTACGTGATGCATTATTTTCAAAAACATCTTCTGCTTATGCTGAATTAAGTGTTGAAGACATAAAGAATACAATAAGCGAACATGCAGATGTAAAGATATTTACAAATAGCTTCTCTACATCATTTGCTGATTTTGATAGTTTCCTTAAAAATGAACTGTTGACCAATATGTTAACTCTTAAAATATCAAGAGAAGAAACGGTTCTAAGTGAGGATATTTTTAAACGCTTAGATTCTATTCCACTCATAGATAAATATGTGGCTTATCAGCTTCTTGATGATGAGTGGGATGAAATAAAAGTGGATTTAGAGATAATCCAAACTGAAGGTTTTGAAGTAACCAAAAAAGTTGACCCCAATATGGTCATCAAGAAAAAAAATGGCAAAGAGCAGGAAGTTCAGGACGGTTGGGTTGGACATGTTATGCCATTTGAATTGGTACAAGAAACTTATTTACAAATAGAGTTGCAGAGTATAAAACAGAAAGAAAGCCGTTTGGTGGATATAACATCGCAATATGAAGAAATACTCGACTCTCTTGCCGAAGATGAAAAAGAATCAGAAACAGTAAATGAAGCAAAGGACGGTTTTGTAAATGCTGCTGTTACTAAAGAAGCTAAACAAATAAAAGCGGATAAAAAGAAAAATATTGAGTTTGCCGATGATTCTTACGAGGCTAAAATTCTAACGGTATCAGAACTTATTAATGAAGAAAAAGAACTGAAGAAAAAGGTGAAATCTGAGACTGCAAAGCTACATCTTCAAACCAAAGCAACTATCGAAAAGCTTACCAATGAACAAGTTTGCGAATTATTAGAGCTTAAATGGATTAGCCCACTTGTTACTTCATTAAATAACCTCCCTAATGCCGTTATTGATGAACTAACATCAAAAGTCCTATCTCTTTCAGAGAAATACGCAACTACGTACTCCAACATAGCCGAAGAGATAGTTGAAGCTGAAAGCGTTCTTTCTTCATTAATTGATGAACTTGATGGTAACGAATTTGACATGAATGGGCTTAATGAATTTAAGTCATTATTAAAGGGAAAATAATATGGCTGAAAGAATTAAAAACCCGGACGTTCGATTTAAAGGGTATACCGATGATTGGAAACAAATTGAATTAGGCAAAGTATTGACCGAACGTAAAGTTCTTCAAAAAATATCGGACGATGCTCCAATTTTGGCATTTGCAGCCGGACAGGGGGTAATTGACAGAAGTGAACGAAAGTCGAATAACCGTGACCATTTGACTTTAGACCAGGAGAACAAAATATATAAACTCACGGAATTTAACGACATTGTTTATAATCCTTCAAACCTGAAATATGGTGCTATTGACCGCAATAAGTTCAAACGAGGTGTTATATCTCCCATATATGTAACTTTTACAACCGAAGAAGAGCCTTCTTTTATTGAGCTGATTGTAAAAAGCGAGAAATTCAAATTAAAAGCGCTGCAATATGAAGAAGGTACTGTGGTAAAACGGCAATCTGTTAGTCCAGAAAATCTTTTATCTCTACATGTAAACATTTCAGAAAACACACAAGAACAAAATAAAATAGGTTCTTTATTTGAAGATTTAGACAAATACATATCTCTTAATCAAAAGAAATATGACAAATTAAAGTCTATAAAAAATGCCACCCTTTTTAAAATGTTTCCGCAACAAGATTCCTCCATTCCAGAAATGCGCATGAAAGGGTATTTTGATAAGTGGGGAGAGGATTCATTATTTAATTTATGTTCTTTATTTATTGACGGAGATTGGATTGAGGCGAAAGACCAAAGCCTTGATGGAATTCGTCTACTTCAAACTGGGAATGTTGGAGTTAATGAATTCAAGGATAGGGCTGAAAAATCAAAATGGATTTCAGAAGAAACTTTCAAAGAACTTAATTGTACTGAAGTACTTGCTGGAGATATTCTAATCTCAAGATTGCCAGAACCAGCAGGTAGAGCTTGTATTATACCAGAACTAAATAATAAAGCAATTACAGCAGTTGACTGTACTATTATAAGAACTTCTGACAAATTAGATAGTAAATTCCTTGTTCAATATTTATCAACAAGTTCATACTTTAAAGAAGTAAAAAACCTACTTGCAGGAGGTACTAGGCAACGAATTAGTAGATCTAATTTGGGAAATATAAAAATACCGTTACCATCAAAGAGTGAGCAAAAGAAAATTGGAAAAACCCTTGAAAGTATAGATAAGCTTATTTCACTTCAAAGAAATAAGTTAGAGAAATTGATGAACATAAAGAAAGCATGTTTCGAAAAAATGTTTGTGTGAATTTTAAAGCATTGGAGTTATAAGTATTATGACATTTACAAAAGAAGCCGAATTTGAAAAAGCCTTGATAATTGCCCTTTCAAAAAAAGGATGGGAAAAGGAAGTTATTAAAAACCCAACAGAAGCCGACTTGCTTAGAAATTGGGCTAATATCCTCTATGAAAACAATCGAAGTATTGACCGCTTAAACGATACGCCATTAACCGATGGCGAAATGCAACAAATTATTGAGCAAATTACAGAGTTAAGAACTCCGCTTAAATTAAATGGCTTCATAAATGGAAAAACGGTTTCAATTATCAGGGATAACACCGATGATAATTTACATTTTGGGAAAGAAGTAAGCCTAAAAATATACGACCGCAGGGAGATTGCTGCCGGACAAAGCCGTTATCAGATAGCACAACAGCCAATATTCAAGAGCAAATCAAAGATTTTAAACGACCGCCGTGGTGATTTAATGCTCTTAATAAACGGAATGCCTGTTATTCATGTAGAATTAAAACGAAGCGGTGTATCTGTAAGTCAGGCGTACCATCAAATTGAGAAATATTCAAAAGAAGGTATCTTCACTGGATTGTTTTCATTGGTACAAATTTTTGTGGCTATGGAACCAGACGAAACAGTTTACTTTGCCAATCCTGGTCCTGACGGAAAATTTAATAAGGATTTCTATTTCCATTGGGCTGATTATAATAATGAACCAATAAATAATTGGGAAAAGATTGCATCTTCTCTACTTTCCATACCAATGGCTCATCAATTAATCGGTTTCTATACAGTTGCTGATAATACCGATGGCGTTCTTAAAGTAATGCGAAGCTATCAGTATTTCGCTGCTAATGCCATATCAGATAAAGTATCGAAGACTGATTGGAACGGTAAAAACTTGCTTGGTGGTTTTATTTGGCATACCACAGGTTCAGGAAAAACGATGACCAGTTTCAAATCGGCACAGCTAATAGCTAATTCTAAAGATGCCGACAAGGTAATTTTCCTAATGGACAGAATTGAGTTGGGTACACAGTCTTTATTGGAATATAGGGGTTTTGCAGATGAAAATGAAGATGTACAAGCAACAGAAAATACAGGCATTTTGGTTACAAAACTAAAAAGCACCGACCCTGCAAATACCCTTATCGTTACCTCTATACAGAAAATGAGCAACATAAAAGATGAAGACGATGGGCTAAATGCACACGATATTCAAGTTATGAACTCAAAAAGGACGGTGTTTATTGTAGATGAAGCACATAGGTCAACCTTTGGGGATATGCTCATAACCATTAAAAATGCTTTTCCGGCTGCTATATTTTTTGGTTTTACTGGCACTCCTATTCATGAGGAAAACCAGAAGAAAATGAATACCACTTCAACAGTATTTGGTGATGAATTACACCGATATAGTATTGCAGACGGTATTCGTGATAAAAACGTTTTAGGTTTCGACCCATACAAAATCCTCACATACAAGGACAGGGATTTAAGAAGGGCTGTTGCACTTGAAAAAGCCAGGGCAAATGATGAAGCCGAAGCATTATCCGACCCTGCCAAGAAGAGAATCTTCAATAAATACATGAAAGAAGTTAAAATGGCAGGATATGTTGACGGAGCAGGAACTTATATAAAAGGAATAGAGGATTTTATACCTAATTCGCAATACGAGAGAGAAGAACATCAAGAAAAAGTTGTAGAAGATATTATTGAAAATTGGTTAATGCTGAGTCAGAATGGAAAGTTTCACGCCATTTTTGCAACAAGTAGTATATCAGAAGCCATTCAATATTACAGGTTGCTAAAAAACACAAAACCTGACCTTAAAATAACAGCTCTTTTTGACCCTCACATCGACAACAATAGTGGGTTCGCTTATAAAGAAGATGGTCTAGTTGAAATCATGCAAGATTACAACGAAAAATATGAACAAGATTTTACACTTGCTAATCATGCTAAATTCAAGAAAGATATTGCTGCTAGGCTGGCCCATAAGGAATCGTATAAACGAATAGAAACAACTCCCGATAAACAGATAGATTTATTAATTGTAGTTGACCAGATGCTTACGGGGTTTGATTCAAAGTGGATAAACACCTTGTATTTAGACAAAGTAATACGATATGAAAATATAATTCAGGCTTTTTCAAGAACAAACCGCCTGTTTGGTCCAGACAAACCTTTTGGCACTATTCGATATTATAAATACCCTCATACAATGGAACAGCATATTAACAATGCAGTAAAATTGTATTCCGGGGACAAACCAATCGGATTATTTGTTGAGCAGTTAGATACTAACTTGCGGAATTTGAATGCGATATTCGATGAAATATCACAACTATTCAGCAATGCAGGTATTCAAGACTTCAAAAAATTACCTGATGATTTATCAGAACGAGGCAGATTTGCACAACTATTCAAATTTTTAAATGCCTTTTTAGAAGCTGCAAAGATTCAAGGTTTCAAGTGGAGCCAGTTAAAATATGAATTTGGGAAAGGAAAGCAAAAATATGAGATGGAATTAAAGTTCGATGAAAACACCTACCTGATTTTGGCACTCCGTTACAAAGAGTTATTTAACGGTGGTGGCGGTGGTGGCGGTCTTGGTGATGTTCCATTCGAGATTGATGGCTATTTAACCGAGATTGATACAGAGGTAATTGATGCGGACTATATGAATTCACGTTTTGAGAAATACCTTAAAACGTTAAGAAACGAGGATGACGATAGCGAACAAATACAAAAAACTTTGGATGAACTGCATAAGTCCTTTGCCTCATTAACTCAGGAAGAACAAAAATATGCCAACATATTCCTACACGATGTTCAGAGTGGCAACGCTTCCTTAGAAAATGGAAAAACATTTCGAGATTACATCATAGAATATCAGTTCCGAGCTAAGAATGAAGAGATACGCCAGATTTCAAAACTATTCGGCTTAGATGAAAACAAACTTAGAAATATGATGAATTCAGGCGTGTCAGAATTAAACATCAACGAATATGGTCGATTCGATGAATTAAAAAGTACAGTGGATAAAGCAAAAGCAAAGGAGTATTTTGAGAAATTTGAGGGTGTATCAATCCCCGCTTTTAAAGTAAATATTCGAGTACATAAACTGTTACAGGGTTTTATTATTAGTGGAGGTTTTGAAATTAAACTAATTAATAATTAGAGTTTTCACATGAAGAAATTAATATTATATATAGCAATTGTAAGTTGTATTCAAGCGTCATATAGTCAAGTATTTGATTATTTGCCAAAGTTGAATGGGGATACTCTTATTCGCCACAGTTACTACACCCTTTCGTATTCTGAACAACATGAGCAACCAAAATGGGTTGCTTATGAATTAAAACCGGAAATGCTTTACAAGGTAGTTGAACGAAAAAACAACTTCCGAGAAGACCCTTTTGTTTTGACTGGTTCCGCTACTTATGATGATTATTCATCAGACCCAAACTATGATGCCGGTCACATGCTTTGCTCAAGAAACATGCAATTCAGCTGTGAAGCAATGGATGAAACATTCTTCATGTCAAACATGTCACCACAACATAAAGACTTAAACCGAATTAGATGGGCACACCTTGAATCATTAGAAAGAAGCATGGTTGAACGGAATGGTTCTCTTTATGTAGTATGTGGGCCAGTTTTAAAAAATATCACCAAAACAATTGGAGTAACAAATCAGGTAAGTGTTCCGGATTATTATTTCAAGGTCATTCTTGAGTACGATTCTTTATCCACAAAGTGTATTGGCTTTTTAATGCCGAATGAAAAATGTCCGTTACCGTTGGAATCTTACGTTGTTTCTGTTGATAGTATTGAAAGTATAACAGGATTAGACTTCTTTCATAATATTCCAGATGAAATTGAAATAAAAATAGAAGCTTTGGTTGATAAGTCAAAATGGAGTTTTAAAAAACCACGAAGTAACTATGGATATGAAAAAGAAGCTTTAAAGTGTACCCTATAAAAGTAAAGCATGACAAATAATAAACTTATACTAAAGTCAATAATTCAATTATTTGAAGATAGTTATTTTATTCCTGCGTATCAGAGAGGTTATCGCTGGGATGAAACACAAGTAATACAGTTACTAGAAGATATTTGGAATTTTGCAAACAACCCACCCCAACAGGAATCTGGAAGGGAAAAACCATTTTATTGTTTACAACCAATTGTTGTGAAAAAGCACAAAGAAAATGAATGGGAAGTAATTGATGGTCAGCAAAGGTTAACCACAATTGTTTTAATAATTCATTACTTCAATGAAATGTGGATTGGCAAACAAAAAATAAAAGAGCCAAAAATCCAATATGAAACAAGAAATGATTGCTTTCATTTCATTACTCAACTTGAAATTGATACTAATGAAGAAGTTGAATTTGATATAAAAGCTAGTGAAGCTATCCGTAAAGTTAAATTAGTAGGCGATAAAGATGAGAATGACAATATTGATTTCTATCATATTGCAAGAGCATATAAAGCCATTCATTATTGGGTAACTAAAATGGGAAATGGATTAAATAATAATCTGCTTCAATCAGCTTTCCAATTTGACACGCAAGTAATATGGTATGAAGCAGAAGAAACAGAAAGCAATAACTCTATTGATATATTCACAAGGCTTAATATTGGAAAAATACCTTTGACTAATTCTGAACTTATAAAAGCACTATTCCTACAAAAAGGTAACTTCTCTAATGAAAAAGCTTCTTTACGGCAGGAAAAAATTGCCTTAGAATGGGATATGATTGAAAAATCACTTCAAGATGATGCGTTTTGGTTTTTTATCTATAATCCAGATAATCCAATACAATATGACAATCGAATTGAATATATTTTCGATTTAATGAAAGGTAAAAAAAGAGATTCAGAACACTATTTTACTTTTAATGAATTTGTTAAAGATTTTTCAGAAAACTTAAAGAATAAAAAACCTGATATTGATAAAATCTGGAAGAAAATTAAAGAGTACGTTTTGACCTTTGAGGAATGGTATAAAGATTACGTTTTGTTTCATTATGTAGGTTATTTAATTGACTGTATAGAAAAGCCGAAGAATAAAAACAAATATGTAGAAGATACTATTGATAGAATTAATGAATTAAAACTTAGTTCTTCCCAAAAAACTAAAAATGAGTTTAAAATATATTTGAAAGATGAAATAAGGAAGCAAGTTAATTGCAATATTGAGAAAATAGAATATGGGGATAAACGGATAAAAAGGATTCTGCTATTGTTCAATATTCAAACAGTATTAGAAACTCAGAAGTCTGATATGCGATTCCCATTTCACAAGTACAAATCAGAGGATTGGGATATTGAACATGTATGCTCTCAAACTGATAAGGTAATTGCAGCAAATAACCAATTAGCCTGGATTGATGATATGTTGGAGTATTTCTTGGGTTCTACAAATGTTCAAGTGGCAACAGATACCATTCAAAAATTACAGGATACAGATGAAAAAGAAAAATCTATTAAAGAAATCTGTCTTTTAATTATTAAAATGAAAAAGGCTGATAAGATTCAAGATGATAGTTTTACAAATGCCTTTAATCTGGTTCAAAATATGTTTAAAGAGGTTAATCAAATAGAAGATAAAAATGACATATCAAATTTAGCCTTATTAGATTCTGCTACCAATAGAAGTTACGGTAATTCATTTTTCCCGATTAAAAGAAAAAGAATTATAGAAAATGACAGTAAAGGTGTTTTTGTACCAATAGCTACAAAAAATTTGTTTTTGAAGTATTATTCCAAAAAAGCTGATGAAAATATGTATTGGAATAGTGATGATGCTGAAGATTATTTAAACGCAATTAAAACTACATTGAATTTATTTTTACCATTAGAGGCAAAGGCATGAATAATATAATAGATTCCCAATCAGGAGATAGGCTTTCATTCTTTAAACTGTTCACAGAGAGAAAATATAGAGTTTTAATCCCCATCATTCAAAGAGATTATGCTCAAGGACGAAAGTCTTCTACAGAAGTAAGAAAAACTTTTTTAAATGCACTATATAAATATTTAGATGAAGGTATCCCAAATAGGGATTTGGATTTTGTTTATGGAAGTTTAAATAAAGTTGATGGAATAACCGATTTTATACCTCTTGATGGGCAGCAAAGACTTACAACGCTATTTCTATTGCATTGGTATTTATTTCAAATATCTGATAATGCAGACAAGAAGAATTTATTCACATCTGCATTGTTTAATGAAGGTAAATCAATGTTTACATACGAAACTCGTAGTAGTTCTGAAGATTTTTGTGATGCACTAGTTAGTAATGAAATTGATTTTAAAAATTTAATTGAAAATAGTCTCTCTAAAACCATAGAAAATACTTCATGGTATTTTCTGTCATGGAAAAATGACCCAACTATACAATCAATGCTTACAATGCTTGATGCAATACACAATAAGTTTGCGAATAGAGCCGATTTTTTTGAATTGTTACTAGACAATGAAAATCCTATAATTACTTTCTTATTTCTTAATTTAAAAGACTTTGAGCTTACAGACGATTTATACATTAAGATGAATTCTCGTGGGAAACCACTAACTCCATTTGAGAACTTCAAAGCTAAATTTGAACAATATCTTGGGAATGCAGAAACAGAAAGAAATTTTACCCTAAAATTTGATGCAAATACGGAAAAGGAAGTTTCTTTAAAAGAATACTTCTCGTATAATATTGATACAAAATGGGCTAACTTATTTTGGAATTATAGGGCATTACAAAATCGTTCTAAAGACGACATAGATGACACTTTTGACGATGAGTTAATGAATTTCATACGAGTAATTTTTACTAATCAATATGCTTCTACTACAGATGCCTCCCAAAAAGACAAGGATGAATCATTAGAATATCTTTTAGGAACAAGTGTTGGCAAAAAGAATAAGGATTATTCAGACGTACTTTCTTTCAATAAATATGAAGAATTAAATGCTTTATCAAAAGATGGGGTTCATTACCTAATAGATGCATTGAATTGTTTTACAAACGGTAATGATAAGATAAATCTTTACCTGTCTGATGAATACAAATTCTTTTTTGATGAAAAGAAGACTTTTAAAAATGCGTTGAAACATGAATTTGAAAGTAATCAAGAGCGAATTTGTTTCCATGCATATATGCGTTTTTTAATCTCCAATAAAGATAATGTTGAAGGGATTTCAGAATGGATGCGTGTTATTCATAACCTAACTCATCCGGAAAATACCGTGATTGATAGTGCTTCAGAAGTGTCATCAGTAATTAAAACCATTGAATCACTTATACCTTATAGTAATGACATTCTTGAATATTTAAAATCGAATCCTGAAATAGCTTCATTTTCTTCATGGCAAGTTCAAGAAGAGAAAATTAAATCACATTTAATTAAGAAAAGTGATAAATGGAGACATAAAATTGAAAGTGCAGAGAAGCATGGATATTTTAATGGTCAAATTGGTTTTGTACTTGAATTTTCAGGCATTATAGATTATTTCAATAGTAATAAAAACTGTGATTGGGATAATCAAAATGATACGATGTATTTTGAAAATTTTTCAGAGTATGTAGAAAAAGCAAGTCTAGTTTTTGAAGATAATTATGATAATCGAAAGAATAATAAAAATTTTGTTTTTGAACGAGCCGTACTAACTAAGGGTAATTATCTTACAAATGCTTCGCAAAATCGAAAAAACCTATTATCAACAAATCTTGTAAAGAATAATATTAAACGTGACCACAGTTGGAAAAGACTGTTAAGAATAACAAATGATGAAGTATGGAAAAAGAAGAGGCTTTTGGTAAAGCAAGTATTTGATGATAATCGCTTTAACTCTGATGATTTAGCTAATTCTTTAGAGTCAATATGCAAAGACAAAACAAATACCTGGAAGGATTTTCTTATTACTAATCCAAATTTGATAAGATATTGCAACCAAGGATTTATAAGGTTTGGAAATGAGAAAGATATTCGCTTGTATGGCGAATCACAAAGTAATCACACTCATGTAGAAATGTACACCTATCATTTGTGGAAGCAGTATTTTGAAGTGAACAAGGAATCCTTTAAGCCCTTTAAAAAAGTTTATTATTATGAAATAAAGAGCATTGATGATGATGCTTGTATTGTTCTTGAGGGATTTTGTCATAATAAAATTCATTATCACATATATATTTATTATTGCAATAATGATAATTTACCAAATCCTTACGAAATAGCCTTTGGTAAATCTAAAGGTGAAAACATACCCGAAAAATATGGAGATGACATAAAAACCGTTCTTAAACAAACTGATTTTGAATGGAATCAAGAATATGAAGGGTATTTTTATACAAGTGATAATAGTGATAATATCTTGGATAAGATACATCAATTGAATAACTACCTTTTAAAGCTTTAAGTTATTGTTTTTGTAATAATAAAACCTGTAAATAAATATCATATGAACGATAAAAAAGAAAAGTCATATAAGATAAAAGTTCCTGTTTATACTTCAGAGCTTATTTTAAAAGGGAGTGATTTATTTGGAGGGGTGAGTTTTAAGGATATGAATAAATTTGTTCATAAGAAGGTTCAGTATTACAAGTCGATAACAGATAAAGTTTCACGAAATAAAAGAAATAAAGTTCAAAAAAAAGAAATTGACAAAGTTGATTGTATAGATATTATAGTAGCAGACCGGCCTTGCGTTATGCTACAGATTTCTGCCTACAATACAAATTTATTTGACGGATATGTAGAGACAGATAAAAAAATTAACCTTGAGCAAAGCAATAAAATTGGGAGTGAAAATTATTTCGTTTTATTAGTTCCAAATATCATTGGAATAGATAGTAATAATTACAAGCATCAATGGATTTTTTTAATTTATGAAGATCCACATAAGGAAACACAAGATATATTGAGTACAGCGAAATTGGTTATTAACAAGGTTTTAGGAATTTCAACATCCAACATAAAAGTTCCTGAGATTTTAGATGAACTAAAGAGGGTTAAAAATATTCCAGAACTAACATTGAATTTTACTGCAATATCTAATGATGAGAATGAAGTAGATGCTCAATATAGGTCTTATCTTGTTGGTAGTAAATTTAGAAAACAAAGAGAAGATAAATTTGAAAATATGCCATTTGAGACAACCGAAGAGGTTATTGGTGATATATCATACGAAAAAGACTATCAAAAACGGACTGTTAAAATTGGTTTAGGTAAAAAAGAATATAGAATTACCAGAGACGCTATAAATGAAGCTAAAGGTAAAATTAATGAAACTGCGGAAGAGATATTTAATGAAACAATTGGCATTACTGAAACTGAACTGAAAGAGAAAATATATGATACCGATTTTATTGTTGAAAAGTTAACACCAATTTTACAAAACTATTTACTTGGTTAGTATGGATAAGATTGAGTTATATAATAGTGCTCTTGGGGATATTGGTAATCTCGTTCTTGTAATTTTTGGATTTTCGGTGACCTTATTTACTGTATTATATTCATTTATCATTGCAAAACGAGAGCAACTTGTAGAATATAGTGATAAAATTAAAAATGGGAATAAGAATTTAGTGATACATCAACGTCAATCAAATGCAATAAAATTCATTGAAAAATTTAGGACTTTCAACAAACATCTAATATTCATAATTTTAGTTGACTTACTTATCTATATTACCTGCATAATTTTTAAGTATATCGTAGATGATATTTGTTTCAAAGAGATTGCAACTTGGACACTTACAATTATTGCGTCCTTGATAATTGTATATGTATCTGTGATGCTCATTATAACGATTAGAGATTATTTCAAGATAACAAAGATTTAATATAAGGATGTAATTGAAAATAAAGTTCTATACTATGACAAATGAGATTTCAATAAATAGTTTTTTACCAGTCTTAACCAATGAGAAGCTTTCGGAGAAACAAAAAAATATCTTGAATACTACTTTTATTGGAATTGACTTTGGTACGTCAACAACAGTAGTAAGTGTAGCTATTTTTGGTAAAGACAAAGAACCATTAGTTGTAAAACCGATTGAATTAAATCAGAAACTAAATGATGGCGCAATCTTTTCATCATATAAGATTCCAACAGTAATTGCATGGTTTCAAAACAATTTACTTGTAGGTGAAGGAGCATCTCAACTAAAATTCAAATTAAGATACGGTAAAAATTTATGGCACTCCTTTAAAATGGAACTTGGCGAAGATGTTGGTTGTAAGTATCCTAACAGTGAATTAGGTAAAAATCATGAAAAGTTTACAATTCTAAATCCGATAGATGCCGCAAAAATATTCTTCAAATATCTTAAAGTCCAAATTGAACGATATGTAAAGGCTAATAACTTACCTTCAAACATTGAATATTCCGTGAGTATTCCAGCTTCATTTGAAGCTAACCAAAGGAGAGACTTAGTAAATAGTTTAGAAAGTAATGGATTTCAAATTAATAAGCAATCACTCATTGATGAACCTAATGCTGCATTTTTAAGCTATGTTTCAAAAATAAACAATGGCAATTCATCCCTAAGCCTTCACGAAGATTATTACCCAAATATTTTGGTTTTTGATTTTGGTGCAGGCACATGTGATATTTCCATTTTGGAATTAGGAAAAGACAACAATGGTGTGTATTCGAAAAATATTGCCATTTCAAGATTTGAAAAGCTTGGAGGAAACGATATTGACAAGTTAATAGCCGTTGACATTCTCTTACCACAATTACTTGACGGAACAAACCTTTCTATTCAGGATTTTAGAACAAGAGAATTGAATGAATTGATAATTCCCAAACTATTAGCAGCAGCAGAGAGGTTGAAAATTAAGCTAAGTGAAGCCATATCGTTGCAACTAACAAATAAAGCAATTCCTGAATTGGCATTATCCCAAGAATATATTTCGCTTGGAACTTCAATAAAAATTGAAACAAGAAAAGGTATATTGACAATTGAAGAACCAAAGCTTTCATTTAAAGAGTTTGCAGGAATAAATACTGTTTTTTCTAAAGAAACTAATACTCTCCCTGCCAAACGAATTGAAAAAGAACTTGAATTTGTCAGTGTTTTTACCCCAATAAAATCGGCATTAAAAAAGGCAAATCTTGACAAAGAGGATATTGACTATGTACTATTTATTGGCGGTAGTTCAAAAAATCCATTTATTCAAAAAACGGTTAGCGACTTTTTCGATGATTCAGAAATTTTATTGCCTCAAGACTTACAGGCACATGTTTCAACAGGCGCAGCGATTCACTCATTAATATACAATGGTTTTGGCAAGAATATTATTCAGCCAATTACAAGTGAACCCATAATGCTAATTACAAAAGATGGTTTTAGAGAAATAGTTGAGCCGATAGTTGAAGCAGGAACTGTAATCCCTTCTGATGTGACGGTGGTTGATAATTTATCACCACAAAAGGAAGGACAAGAAGTTATTGAATTACCTATTTGTGTTGGAAGTAAAAAGAAGATACTATATAATATCAAATTATTTTCTCCTGAAAAAGGTGGCTTTTCTTTATCGACCAAAGTTAAAATGGAAATAGAAATTAACGCAGATAAAATGCTTTTGATTAGAGCAACAGCAGGGAACAAAAATGTTATGGTTGAACCATTAAGCCCCTTTGCAAACAAAGAATTATCAACAGAAGAAAGAATAAAATACAAAGCAGAAAGAGATTTCAATTTAGAATGTGAAAGAAACGGTGGAGAGCCGAGTTTATCTTCCCTTCAAAGCTTACATAAAGCTTACGATAAAATTGGTTTTGATTTTAAAGCGGCAGAAACGTTAGAGCAAATTGAAGAATTATTCCCTGGCAAAGGAAACCTAAACAATATCGGTTTACACTACAGCAATGCTGGTAAAAAGGAAAAAGCTATCAACTATTATGAAAAAGCAATGCATGAATCTCCTTCAGCAACAACGGCTTTTAACATTGCAATGCAATATAAAAACAAGGATAAAAAGAAATATAGAGAATATCTTGAAAAGGCTCAGGAACTTAACCCAAATGATAATACATCTGCATATAATTTAGGTCAAGAATTCATTAAGGATGGAGAAAAAGAGAAAGGCGAAAAATTATTGCAAGAAGCTTTTGATAGATGGCAAAAGAAATTTGATTCTAATTCAATGAATCATTGGGATTATAGTTGGTTTTCATCTTGTGCAAAAGCATTAGGCAAACATGATTTTGCACAACATATTTTGGAGAGCCAACCAAAGGAAGATTTCGAGAAAATTTACAAATCAGAAAACCTATCTCAATTTAAAACAGAGTCAGGTATTCAGAAAATATAAAACAGAGTTATGGCATGGATGATTAAATACGACAAACTTGATGATGACCAAAAGGATTTTGTCGATAAGGAAATAAATAAAACAGGTAATATTTGGATAAAAGGTTTTGCAGGTAGTGGTAAATCAGTAATGTTAATCCATGCTTTAAGAAAGAAGCTAAAAGATTCTCCTAATGCTAAAATGTGTGTTGTTGTCTACACACATTCATTAATTGATATGTTTAAAACGGGCATGAATGAATTAGGAATGCGCTCGGTTCCAGTAATGACTTATCATCAATTTAAGAAAGGTTATGACAAATATGACTATATCTTTTGTGATGAAGTTCAGGATTTACCAGAAGATGTGTTAATTAATATGCAGCAGCGTAGCCAACATGTTTATGTTGCAGGTGATTCAAACCAATCAATTTACGATAATACTGTTTCGCCAAATGAAATTGGTAATATTATTAGTGCAAGACCATTTGTATTAACTCGTATCTATCGTTTGACACGTTCAATTATGAATGCAGTATCAAACCTATTACCAAATATGGATATTTTTGGGTCGCGTAGAGATATGACCAAAAGAGATGTAAGTGTTAGATTAGGAAAAGCCTATGACAAAGAAGATGAAGTAAAGTATATTTGGCAACAAGCAAGTAATGCTACATCCGAAGGATATTCATCAGTAGTTCTACTTCCCCATCATGATGATATATTTGATTTTGCAAATCGTTTGTTAGAAAATGAGAATAAATCAAAATGGGATTTCGTTGAAAACAAATGGGGTAAGCCTGACTACAATTCACTAAATAGACATTTTAAGAATAAGGGTTTGAAAGTTGAGTATGTTGGTAATGGCTATGGTTCATTTCAAAGTGCCGAAAGAAACCGAAATCTAATCTTAATGACCTATCATAGTGCAAAAGGGATGGATTTTGAAAATGTGTTTTTACCATATTTGTCTGATGATACATACATAAAGGATGAAACTTTATTTATGGTAGCAATAACACGAAGTAAAATGAATTTATATCTTACTTATTCCGGATTTTTACACCATTTAGTTGAACGATTTGAATCTACTTGTCAAAGGATAGATTTAAACGCAGTTAAACAAGAAAATTCAAGTGTCGAGGATGATTTTGATTTTTAAAACTTAAATAAATGGATTTTTTATATATCATAACAAAACAAGAATTTACATCTTTATATAGATTCGGTTTTATTCCAGTTATTCAGGAAAAAATTCTCGAATTGAAAGGATTATCTGCAAAAGAAATAGAAACAGATATTATAAAATCCTTTTTGTCATTACCATTTTTTGTGGGTGATGAAGAGTATCTCTTTATTAGTTTTAGTGAATTTCCTTTAAGTGACAATAGAATTTTGATTGAAAATGTATTAGAGATAATACCTTTAACCAGTGCTGCAAGACATTCATATCAAATGAAATTTGATAAAAAGATTGTCTTTTCTCAGGCAAAATTCGAGGAAACCATAAATAAAGTCGAAGAACAAATTGATATTCAGGAAAGGTTAAATGGAGCAAAAGCATTTTGGACTTTATGTAAAGTTCAAGAACCATATAAGGCACTTATTGATTCTGATAAAATAAACGAAGTTTATAATTATAGGATTAATGGTTTAAAATCAGATAATTTTGCAAGCGACTATTTTGTCCATACTTTAGTTTATGAACGTTATGAATTCTTTCCAAATTCAGATTTAGGTTTTTTATATGATGTTGGGGAAATATTTGCTCACTCTAAACAAAAACAATCATTTAGAGGCAGTGGTTATTACAAGTTTTTAGAACAAAACAAACCTATTTTTGAAAATCAAAATTTGTTAGATTTAATAGGATTTATTTCTAATGCTTTTGAAATTGAAAAATTTACAGAACAACTTACAATTAATGATTTAAAACAGTACGTTGTTGCTGCTCTATTTTTTAAATTCAAATCAGACTTACAAGATAAGGATTCAATAAAGGGTTCAGAGACGGGCAAGTTAATTGGTGTTATTAGAAGTAGTAATAAATTTATTCCTGAACTAAATACAGCAATATATTTAACTGGATTATTTTTTGGATATGAGAAATTCTATGATGATTTATATGCATTGACAGGATTACATATTTTTAAAACTCCAAATGACCAATCTGTATCAATCAGCAAAAATGTAAGCTTTTCTGAAAAAGAGCATAATACAAAACAAGAGCAGGCTAAAACAATAACAACTGATAATAAAGAAGCTGATAAAGTTGAACAACCTATTCAAGAAGAACAAGCCATAATTGCAGACCAAAGAGAAAATGAGTTGCAGAATCAAGTTAAAGAGCTAATTAAACAATCAGGAGGAGAGATACAAGTTAAAGGAGATTCATATAAAGAAATTCAGAAATTAGTTAAACAAAATTGTAATAGCACAAAAGGATTTAATAAATCTGACTATTTGAAAAAAATGATGGATTTAACAGGACACTCTTTTGAAATTGATTTAAAGAAAGAAAGTATAAGTTTGAAAGAATCAGGAAATTTATTTTCGTAGTCTATTGGAAATGTACATTCAAGAAAAAGAAAAATTGTTTCAAAAGTTTCTATTGTGTTGGAAAACCAAACTTGATAAGATTCCGGCAATTTTGAAGTATTTGTCTGCATACCCTGAAATAATTAGAAATATTGATAAAGATTTTAAACCCATAAGCATCGAGGAATTATATACTTCTCAACTTGAATGGATTTCATTAGTAGCCCAATTTGACAATCCAATCGAGACAAATTTCTTTAAAGATTTTTGGGTTCCTGTTCAGAAAGAGGGCTATGACTATTTTATAGATTTATCTTCTGCCTCCTTGCCTCTTTTTGAAGCTAACTATTTTTTCTTTGAACCATATCGGTGGTATAAAAAATACATATTCAAAGATTTAACACAGTTTTTAACCGATATTGATAAACCTGATTTTGATACTGAAAACTACTTTAAAAGCATAAAAAACAACAATTGGAGTGAAATTCAAGAATTTTTTAGGGAAAGAGATGAGCTTGGCTTTACCGGAAATATTTCGCTTACCCCAATTGATAAAGAATGTCTTTTTTCTGAAGAAATAAAGAGCGATTATACATTGCTGAATAATAGTCTTGTAATTACAGGCATTAGTTCCGTAATTATAGGGCTTTTGCCATTAGAGTTGTCAATAAAACTCGAAAAATTTCAAGCGAAATATAACAGACATGAAAATTTAGATGAGAAAATAAAAAGCATCAAGGCGTTATTATACCTTATACAAAGTGTAGGACTATTAAGTGTTGATTCTTATACAATAACCTTTGATACAAAAAATCATTGTAAAGCAAGCTTCAAGGATAATACTTTTGTTTTTGAATATGATGATAATAGTTTTCTGAATGGTCTAATTGATAAATATGAAAATATTAGGAATCAATAGTAAAAAGTCGGCACACCACCGACTTTTTTTTGTACCCTCCACCAAAAAATAACCAAATTCAACCAACTCAGTCAAAACATAACCAAACACAGCCAATCCCCCACCATAAGCCTACTATAAGTTTGTTTCCATTATGGAAGCAAGTACAAAGAAAATATTAGGCACATTAGCAGCAGTCGCAGCCGTTGGCGGAGGTTTCTACCTCATAAAAAAAGGCAAAAAGCTTCTTGCCGGGGCAAAAATGAATTTTGCTCTTTTAGGATTCCGCATCCACAAGATGAACTTACAGGAAGTTCAATTTGCCGTAAAGCTTCGCTGTTACAATCCCACAAAAGCACCCATCACATTAGCCGTTAATCAGGTTGTTGCAAATTACAAAGGTTCGGCAGTCGCTTATTCTACTCCCGATATTAAAGGACTTACAATTGGTGCAGGCAAAACACAAGAGCCTGAAATCGTTTTTCAAGTGCCATACCTGAACCTTATGGGTAAAGGTCTTACTCTTTCCGTGCTTTCCAATACCGAGCAGCTTAAAGCTGATATGACTTTCACCATGACCATTAGCGTTAATGGCGAAACTCTTACTACCACGCAATCATTATCAGAGGAACAAAATATGAACGGATTAGCATTGGGCGAATTGGGCATTGTATCCGGCCCACGAAACACCCAAAACGGTAAACGTTTCAACCACCTTATAAAAAAGGCAAACGGACAGGACACATTTATTAAAAACGGTAACGTAATTGAAACCGTTGAAAGTTGTATTGATATTATCGGTACTCATTTTCGGGAAGTCGAGGAACTGGCAAGTAACCTTCAAGGTGATTCACTCAAAGAGTCTTGCCGAAACATCTTCAATTTCTCATACAACTATTTGCAATACCATAAAGACGATGACGGAACGGAACAGCTCCGCACTCCTTCACGTTCCTGGTTAGACGGACAAATCAAGTTCAAACAGAAAGGCAAATCAGATGCAGGGATTGACTGTGACGATTACAGCATTTTTGTGGGTTCGCTTTTAAAGTGTTTAGGTATTCCGTTCAAGCTCCGCATTACCAAGTATGACGGTAAAAAGAACTTTCAGCATATTTATGTGATTGTTCCTGCCGTTGGTGATTCCGAAGATGAAATTGTTATCGACCCTGTTCTATCAAAGTTCGATTACCAAAAACCTTACAGTTTTGAGCGTTCTGATTTTGATATGTCTCCTTTACAGTTGGCAGGGCTTAGAGGTATTGACGGCATTACAGGTACAAGTGCTTTAGGTTTGCCCATATCAGTTTTATCAGGCATTGATTTAGCTGGCGGTGTTCAGGCACAAGCTAACCATGAAGACCTTATTGCCATTGTTTCAGGAGTTGATTTTGATGATGCCATAAACGGTTTGGGTGATGCAGAAGATGCCACCTACAACTACTTAGTCCGTACCCGGAATTATCTGTTAAAGAATCGGGACAACAAGGACAAAATGGCTCACGTCCAAAACCCTGACCAATTCATTTCCATGTTGGACCAGGCTATTAAGTTTTGGAATACTCCACAACGAGATTCCGTATTGGACAAGCTATCGGATATTGAAGAAAAGCTTGCCGAAAAAGGTCTGATTAAATACGATTCAGAAGCCATCCAGGGATTGGCTGAATTGGATGAGTTGGACGATGAAATGGACGGCTTGGGAAGAAAGAAAAGACGTAGAGGTCGATTCTTCAAAGCAATAAAACGTGTAGGTAAGAAGATTGGCAAGGTAGCCAAGAAAGTAGTTAAAGCTATCGTAAGGTTTAATCCTCTATCAATTGCAATCAGAGGTGGATTATTGGCAGCTTTACGCTTAAATATGTTTGGCATTGCCAAGAAACTTCAATATGCCTATTTACCTGAAAACCTTGCAAGCAAATACAACATCGACCCGGCAAAACATGCCAAACTGAAAAAGACACACGGTAAGGTTCGTAAGCTGTTTAAAGGCTTACAGGGTAAAGAATCCAACCTTAGAAAAGCAATCCTGAAAGGTGCAAAACAAAAGAGTTCCGACTTCTCCCTAAAAGGAATTGACGGTTTACTTGCCGATTTGAAAGGCTTGGAAGCCATTGGCGAATTGGCAGAATTGGGCAATATGGGTGCAGTAGCCACAGCAGCCTCAGTAACCGCAGCAAGTGGTGTATTGGCAAAAATCGGAAGTTGGTTAAAGCCTATCAAAAACATCTTTACAAAGGTTAAGAGTAAGTTCAAAAAAGCAGCTCCTGCAACGGAAGCAGTATCGCAATTTACCAATCAGGCAGCTCCTACAACCGAGGCTTATGCTCCACCAACAAACAGCGTGATGCCTCCATCCAATAGTATCATGCCACAATCAGGCAGCTATACTCCCCAACCCATAATGAAATCAGGGAATTACACACCACAATCGACTACAACTAATCCTGCTGCATCAGGCAAAAAGAAGCTGAGCAAAGGGGCAAAAGTCGGTATTGGTTTAGGTGTTGCAGCTCTTATTGGAACAGGAGCTTATCTCATGTTCCGCAAGAAAGACAGTACTCCGGCAAAGCGGAAATCATCCCCTAAGAAAACCACCAATAAAGAAGATTTAGGAAGCATCAAGCTTCAATAAATAATTGTGAATCAATAATTAAAATTTAGAAAACATGGCAGTTAAAAAATCAACGTCAAGTACCCCAAGGAGAAGTTCAAGAGGTACAAAAATTGACTTTATGAAAGCTACCAACAACATAGGCAAGCCCATTGCTGCCGTAGCAGGGTTTGCAGTTGGCAAGTACGCTTTAAAGAAGTTGGAAAAAAGCCAGACCGTGAGCGGTTTGTTGGGCAACGAAATGAAAACCTACATCGTTCCGGCAGCCGTTACTATGGGCGGTTTGGTTGGTACGCAGTTTACCAAAAACGAGTATGTAAAGCTGGGCTTGGTAGGTGCAGCAGGTGCAGGTGTTGAATCCATCATCAAGAAAGCTACAGGTAAAACCATCCTACAAGGATTAGAGGGCATCATCGGTGATGAAGATTACAGCGATGTGGATGAAATGGACGGACTACGTGCCTTAAACCCAATTACGCAAGCTCTCCCGGCAGCCGACATTGACATCGAGCGTGAAATTCAGGCTTCGGTATCAGGTGCAGCTTCGGACTATTCGATGAGTGATGACCCGATTGGCAATGCAGCCAGCGATTATGCAATGAGCGATGAGCCGATTGGCAGTTCAGATGATGACGATGAGCCAGTTGGCAAAATCCAAAACCTCGACCCCGATAGCATGGACTATGACATCTTTTCGGGCGATATGATGGCATCCTGATTCTCACTAAATAACATTTAATCAATTTAATAACAAAGGCTAATAAGCCGCAAAACAAATTATCATGGCAGAAATTAATGAGCAAAATGATTTGTACCCTTCGATGGAAGAAATAGAGGGTTTAGAAGAAGCGATTCTTGAAAAAGAGGAAGATGCTTTAGAGAAAGAAGAAGACCAGGACGATGCGGTCGAAGGCATTGGCGATTTAGGTCGTTCACGCCGTAGAACAAGACGTAGAGGGCGAAGAAGTCGCAGACGAACCAGCAGAAAACGTGCTGTTCGTAGGTCATACAATGCCGGAGCAAGAAGTACGGCTGTAAAAACAGGACTTACCAAAGACCTGACTTCAAAAGGTCAGTTTGAACTTCGCAGACAGCAATTACCACCGGAAGTGCAGAAAGCATTAAAGGATGCACGTATGCAAACCGTTGACACGGCAATCTACACCGTTAAGTCGATTAAGGATAAGTCCGACATTGATTTGATGGAGGCATCGGACGATAAAAAGGCTGGCCGTACCAACCTGAACCGTGCGCAGTTGGATTCAGGAAAGTATTTCCTGTTAACTGATATTGTTTTGGAGTACGCTCACGGTGCATCGGAAGAAGACAACGACCCGGCAGATTTTGCATTCGGTCAGTTTGCTTTACCTCCGGCAATCCTGAACGGTACTTTCGAGATGACGTTAGGCACGAAGGTAATTGTACCTGAAATCTCATGTGCGGTATTCGATGACACCGATACCACAAAACGCAAATTCCAATACAAGCTTGCCAATCCAAAGTGGTTGAAGCCATCAATGGATATTACACCAAAGCTGAACATGCCCAAATCGGTATCAGGTGATAAGATTTACCACCCTGCCGTTAAGGTAACGCTATTGGGAACTATCACAGAGAAAGCATAAGAGCTTGATATGTCATAATCGTTCGGGGGCGGTCAGCGGTTGTTAACCGCCCCTTTTTTTCTTCTTAATCATTTCAATAATGGAAGTACAAGACAATAACATACGCAAATTACAGGTCGTGAAATTCGAGGTTAAAAAAGGTCAGACCTTCGAGTTTAACGGCAATACAAAAACGGAACATGACCGTATCAAAGGCATTTTTCTTCGTCTCTCAAATCAACAGGCATTACCCGGTGCCACACTAAGGGTTTGGATTGATGATACCGAGATTATCCCTGATGATACCGAGGTGGCATTGCTTCACCATAACGATGACATGAGTATTAAGGATGTGGCTTTCCCTGTGGATGAGAAAGCAAAGAACAGCCCTGTACGTGTCATCTACAAAGACGACAGCGAGAACCTGGCTGTTAATGAAAGCTACAATGTACGTGTGTATCTGCTTGCCGAGGTAGAGAAAAAGAAATAACCCTAAAATCTCCCGACAATGAAACGATATTTTGTAATTACAAAAACCTCAGTTGGCAACAAACACATCAACGAACAGGACTTGCTCCCAGCTTCCTGTAAACTGATTACAGGCATTGCAATAAACGCCCTGGTTAAAAAGGAATCGGAATTGGAAGATGTAACTCAGGATTTAGCTTTTCCACAGGCTTTAATATCCGATTTGCTATTGACCGATGGTATTACCAACCTGTTCTATTCATACCTACGCACAAGGGCAAGCGAAGCGGAAAGCAAGGACTTTTTTGAAAGTGATATACTTCCTGCAATCGTTGATATTCTGAGCAACAACATCAAATTTACTTGCCTCGATGCAGACCAACAAAGCAACCTGAACAGCAGCATTGCAGAGCTTTTCAATACGCAATTTGCGGATTATCTCTACAATGAAGCCGGGCTTTTTGAAAAAGGTCAAACCATCACAAGCCTTGAATTTGCCGATTTGATAGCACAGGAAACATTAACCTTTGCCTATCTGCATAAATCCGATGTTTTTCTTCGACCTGTTAAAGCTTACAAGCAGCCAGAACCTTATGAATGTGGCAATATCAGCCTATTGGTAAACGGCAACAGCTTTCTCCTTCGTGATTACATGCTTACCGCCAACCGAAAGGTAAAGCATCTGAGCAAAGAAGTTATCCCATTCCATGAGCCTTTGGAGGTGAACAGCAATATCCATACGGTTTTCAAAAGCAACAAAAACAGCGGAGATAATACGCTAACCATTAGAATCTACATTGAATATGAACACGAGTGAGTTATTACATACCATCGCAAAAGACCGTGTTTCAGGGATGCGAACCATCGACAGTTATCAGTTAAAGCCAACGGTGATAATGGTAACAGGTGCGGACATTTCGCTGGACCTGAAAAACGACATGTGGATTCTGAACACCAAAAGTCTGCCAAGCTCCATTGATGAAATGGAACTCATTAGCAGCGATAACGTGTTTACCGCTACACCCGAAGAATACGACTTTATGGATGAGTACCGCTACCAGGTATTCACCGATTACATAGACATCAAAACCCAAACGGAAAACTTTAAGCCTTACCGATTGGAGTTTGTAAAGATTATTCCCCACCGAAATTAATACGACTATGTTGGATTACAGAGAGCAAATACAAAGCATATACGAGTTTATAAAGCGTTCGGAGGACGAGCAAAAGTACCCTTACGCTTACGAAATATACCTTGTTACCGCAGCACAGGAAACAGCACTCACTTCAAGAACCTCCGGAACGGACAAGTTTAACCGTGACATTGAAAGTGCCATTGAAAAAGCAAAGCAGTCTCATGGTTCACTCAGGGTTGATGTGTTTGGTGGCAAAAGCCCCAATGCAAGAAGTCTGAACAGTTATACAGTAAATATCAGCAAGCTTTTGAACCCACCTAAAGAACCTATTGAAAGAGCAGAGATACAAACGATTATTCAAGAGGAAATGAAACAGAGCCAAATCCAAAACAACACCAATGGATTGGGTGAACTGGATTCCTTGTTAGGATTATTTTCAGGAGATAACCCTGCTGTAAAATCTAAGCTTGACGGTCTGTTTGGTGTATTTAATGCCTTATCGGGCAACAACAAAGAGGTTGAGCGAATCAGCTACCAAAAGCAGTTGGATGATTTTAAGTTCGAGACACGCTACAACACTTTGGAAGAAAAGTACGAGCGTTTACGCAACGAGAACGCAGAACTACGTGCCGAAAAAGACCGCTATCAAAGCGAAAACAGGGAACTGAAAACCGATAAAACAGACCTTGAAAGCCGTCTTGCCGGGTATGCTCCAAACGAGGTGATGAAACGAGTTGCCACAGGTGCATTGGTGGGTATCGGTTCACGCTTGCTTACCAACAGTCCAAAAACAGCAGAGCTATTGGGATTATCAGCCGAAGAACTCAAAGGGGCTTTGGGTATGCTTGATGATACCGAGGAAGAATCAGCACAGCTCCCTGAAACCAATGTTGAGATTACCGACATAGGTACTGCTAATACACCCGAAGACCGCAAGAAAGCAGAGATTATTAAAAAGCTATCCGATGCCCTTATGACATGGGAACTACAAGATGTAGCCAAGATTGCAAACATCGTTGGCTTATGCCTTGACAAAGCCGAGCTGATTAATAAAACCCTCCTGTTCCTGAACCAAGCCGTGAATGGCATATCAGAGCCGGAACCGGGGAACACAGAGTTTGATAACGAAGATTTAGAAAACGATTAAAACATACGATGATGAGAAAGTTTAAAGTAGGAATCACCATTGAAGCAGACAGTACCGAGGTAGTTCAGCAAGTAGGAAACCTTTTGCAAAATGCAGTCAACAAGGTTGAGCAACAGGACATGATTAAGCTTCTGACCAAGGTTGCCAAGAACCCTAAGATTGTAAAGACCGCATTACGATATATCTAAAATTTCAGCACCGTGCAACAGTTACCACCAGTAAATAAAGCAACATTAATAGCCAATGGCATTAAATACGGATTGCCCATTTTGGGCGTTGGAATCGGTATTTACGCTGTTAAAAAGCTATTGTTTAAGAAGAATCCTGATGGCACATCATCAAGGGTTGCTCCATCAATAAAAGATACGGTTATCGACAGGCAAAACCTGACTATTTCTGCTTCTGATGCTGCTTTATATGCCAACACGCTGTACGGTGCAATGCTCGACTTTGGTACAGATGAAAAGGTTATTTACTCCACCATTGATAAGATACAATCTAAAGATGACATGCTATTGGTGATAAAAGCCTTTGGCATGAAACAATATTTGTGGGGAACCAGGGCAGCTTTTTTAGGTCAGGACTTCAACCTGATTGGCTGGTTCAGACAGGAACTAAGCGAAAGTGAAATTTCCAAAATCAAACCCAAGTTCGATAGTTGGGGAATCCCTCTCTAACAGGCAATGCCTGAGATGATTATTCAAGCATGAGCTATAAAAAGACAACTGAGAAGATGAACAAGAAGATATTATTTATTTCGGGAGGGGTGTTAACCACAGGGGCAATAGTTACCACAATTGTAATGATTCGCAGACGAAACAAACGCAAGCGTGGGCTATTGCCTCCTCGTGGTTCAAACGTTTTGACTACCAACAATAACGAACTGCCCTCAAACTTTCAGAATTGGAACGGTGGCAATACCTACCTCTCAAATGCACCCAGGGGCATACGAAACAACAATCCGGGAAACCTGATTTTTACCAATATCAAGTGGAACGGCAAACTACCCAAAGAGCAAAACAAAGACAGGCGTTTTGAAATGTTTATTGCTCCGGTTTATGGTGTTCGTGCCATGATAAAAGACCTCAAGCATGACATTGAAAAGGGTAAGAATACTGTGCCGTTACTGGTCGAAGAATATGCACCCCGATTTGAGAACAACACCAACCATTATATCCAAACGGTTTGCAAGGATTTAAAGGTCAGCAAGAGTGCAAAGCTTCTGCCTACAAAAAATACACTTCGCTTATTGGTGCTTTCGATGACAAAGGTTGAGACAGGTGGTAATTACGTCTCCAACCAATTGTTTGAGCAAGCCTACGCAATGATTTAGCAATTAAAAGACTTTAGATATGGGAACAATAAAAATGTTTAGGGGAACAACCCCACCGTTATTGAAAAAAGGTGAATGGGCTTCGGATGGCCAGTACGCTTATTTGGGTATGGAACACGAGCAATACAAAGTGTTTCAGGGCGTGTTTGATATGAGTAAAGACCAGCAGATAACAGGTTTTGAATACGATGTTGAACGCAAAGCGATTATTATTCCTTCGGGAACTCCATTTTCAAAGCTCCAAAGGCTGTTTGATTCCCTGCCCAAAGCATTGAAGTACCACACCAACAAAAGTGCAAGTATCAGCATCATGTTTGAGGATGGTACATACATAAACGATTTAGGAACGTTCCTGGTACTTCGTGATTTCTCCTACCAAATCAACATCTGCTCATTGAGCAATAAAGTGGATGGCGTGGTTGGAACGTATGTGAAGCCTGTAATTTTTCAAAGTGATAAGGCGATTGAGATTTACAATAGTGCTATCAATTTTGCAGACATACGATTTGAATATACCGATGCTGGAAGTGGTGCAATTGCTTTTCTGAACAGTACCACCAACATTGATGATTGCTGTTTTGAGGCAAAGGTCAATCAATCGTGTGTATTTGACAGGGGCTACAACAAGATTGTGTTTTCAGATACCTATTTCAAGATGAACAGGGATATTCAGGACACAATCCTTGACAGAGCTTCGGTTGGTTCATTCATCAATATTGCACGTTCAAAATCTGCTCCGGAATACAGACCAAAAACCATAGTTCAGCAAATTAGTGGCGGTCTGATTATCGCCGGGAATGTAGAAGACTTGCTCATATCGGAGAAAAGCCCTGTGTATATGCCCAATGGTGGTATTGAGGTGCATGGTGGTTTTGTAACCGACCCTGATGGGAATATCAATATTGCCATTCCTACTAAGCTTTCACAGTTGGAAAACGATATGAACCTGACTTCCAATTTTGAGGAACTGCAAAATAAACCAACGACCATAAGTGCTGAACAGGCAACGGCAATTGAGAACAACAACAAAAAGAGCAGCTACCCACAAGCAGATGCAGAAAAGCTTGCAGGGATTGAGGAAGGTGCTACTGCCGGAGCTGATTGGAATACCAATGTTCAAAATAAACCGACTACCATATCGGCAGAACAATCGGCAGCTATCGAGGCAAATACGCAAAAACGTTCTTATCCCGAAGCGGATGAAAACAAACTGGCAGGGATTGAAGAAAACGCCACCGTTGGAGCAGACTGGGACACGAATGTGCAAAACAAACCTGTAACCATCTCCCCACAACAAGCAGCCGATATTGAAGCCAATAACACAAAACGCAGTTATCCGCAAGCCGATGAAGACAAGCTTTCAGGCATTGAGGAAAATGCAACTGCCGGAGCTGATTGGGAAACAAATATAGCCAATAAGCCAACTACAATTTCCGAGGAACAGGCGACCGCAATTGAAGCGAATACGGCAAAACGTTCATACCCCGAAGCTGACGAAACCAAGCTTGGAGGAATCGAAGAAGGTGCAACTGTTGGAGCAGATTGGGAAACCAATATTCAAAATAAACCTGTTACCATATCGGTAGAACAGGTAGCAGCCATTGAGGCAAATACCGAAAAGCGAAGCTACCCACAAGCCGATGAAGATAAGCTTTCAGGCGTAGAAGAAAATGCAACTGCCGGGGCGGACTGGGAAACGAATATTGCCAATAAGCCTACTACTATTTCAGAGGAACAGGCTACGGCAATCGAGGCAAACACAGCCAAACGTTCATACCCCGAAGCCGATGAAACTAAGCTTGGAGGAATCGAAGAAGGTGCTACCGTTGGAGCTGATTGGGAAACAAATATTCAGAATAAACCTGTAACCATTTCGGCAGAACAGGCAGCAGCCATTGAAACAAACGCCCAAAAACGAAGCTACCCACAAGCTGACCAGGACAAACTTTCTGGTATTGAAGAAAACGCTACAGTCGGGGCGGATTGGGAGACGAATATCGCCAATAAGCCTACTACTATTTCAGAGGAACAGGCGACCGCCATCGAAGCGAACACCGCAAAACGTTCCTATCCCGAAGAGGATGAAACCAAGCTTGGAGGAATCGAAGAAGGTGCAACTGTTGGGGCAGACTGGGAAACCAATATTCAGAATAAACCGACAACTATATCGGTAGAACAGGCAGCAGCCATTGAAGCAAATACCGAAAAACGCAGTTACCCACAGGCAGATGAAGACAAGCTTTCAGGGATTGAAGAAAACGCAACTGTCGGAGCAGATTGGGAGACGAATGTACAGAATAAACCAGCAGTAGTTGACCTTTTAGCTCAAGCTTTTAGTAATGCAGGGGTTACGGATATGGAGTTTGAACAAACTAAAAAACACCTCAAGTTGATTTTCACCATTGAAGGCGAAGGCGAGGTTGAAAAGAAAATTGAACTTAAATAAATCCCTTAATTATGAAAGCATTAGTAATAGCAAGCCTTTTTACGGCATTTATAGCATTGGTAGTTTATCTCACCTCCATCATAGCGGTTCATGGCATCCGCAAATCAATTTCTGATAGTAATTACTTTTTACGCAAACCTTACAAGCTAGTATTTGAGATAGTGATGTGGGTTTGTGGACTGGCCATCATCATAACAGGCATATTCATTAAAGAATCTGCTGATTGGTGGGTTATCGGAGGTGGTATCGGAATCTTTTTAGTCGGTGTGTTTTCCGACTTTAAACGAAACCTGTTTATCCGCATTGCGCACTATGTATCGGCAATTGGTGGTTTTACACTCCTTGGATTAAGCTATTATTTCAGCTTCGGCAATATTGAATACACCATTATCATAGCTATTTCGGCTTTGATTGCAACAGGCTTTGCCGATAAGCGAATTTGGTGTTTGGAGCTGACAATGGCAGCCGAAATATTCATAGGTCTTTTCTATTTGGCTCACACAATCATGTAGTTCTGGCTTGTTCATGGATAAAAAGGGCTACATATCAAGGATTCGTGAGGATTTAAAAGCGGAGCGTAAGCACTCTAAAACCACTATTGAAAGCATTGCCAAAAGCTTCGGTATTGCCAATAAAAACTTGGTGAAAGAATTTACCGAACTGGCAATAATCCTTAACGCAAGAGAGATAGCACAAGACAGTTCGCTAACGACTTACGAAAAGTACCTTGATATTGTAGCCCTGTATCAATCACAGGTTAATCTTTCCATGCGAACAAGCATGAGTGTATTGATGCAGCAATATTCCACTCCGGCACCCATTTCGTTTCTGGCATCGAGTTATGTTTTAAAATCAGGTAGCTTATCGGGCTACAAGGCTTTTAAGAACATCGTAAAAGGAAGCACTAAGGGCAAAATTGTTGGCAATGCCCATCTTACCAATGATAAAACCGACTTTCCAAGATATTTAGAACCATCGGCAGGGAACGGACTTTTAACCATTGCTTTGCCTTATCACTTCACCCATGTAAACGAGTTGGATGATGTGAGACTTGCCAACCTGAAAGAACAACCATTTGCAAAGGTCAGCTCTTGGGATGCCTTAAAACCTCCGGCAGCTTATGACAGAGCCTTTGACGGTGTAGTAACGAATCCTCCTTTCGGTTCACTTTCTCAACCTGAACTTTTCGGAAAATTTAAAATCAAGCGTTTGGAACATGCAATGGCTTTGAATGCTTTGCGTTGCATGAAAGACAATGGTAAGGCAGCCATTATTATTGGTGGTCACACCACATGGGATGAACACGGTCGGGTAACAGCCGGAACAAACCGTATTTTCCTGAATTATCTCTACCATTTTTACAACGTTGAAGATATTATCCCGATTAACGGCAAAAAGCTTTACTCCAGACAAGGAACTTCAATCAATACCCGATTGATTCTGATTGATGGAGCAAAACCAGTTCCCGATGGAGCAGCTCCACTCAAAAATAAATTACACAGCACCGTTGTCAATACCCATGAAGAACTTTGGGACAGAGTTGGTTTAGGAAATAGCACAAGTCCAAAACTAGAAACCAAAGATGTGAAGGTCATTAAACTTCGTGCTAAAGCCATACTAATAAAGCAAAAACAGTTATCACTTGGTAAACTCCCAGCGACAAACCGACCATTACGCATTTTGGTTGCTTGTGAAGAAAGCCAGACTGTTACAATGGCACTTCGCAGTCGGGGGCATGAAGCCCATAGCTGTGATATACTTCCAACCACAGGCAAACATCCTGAATGGCACATCCAGGGCGATGTATTGAACCAATTGGATAAAGGTTGGGATATGATGATTGCTTTCCCACCATGCACCTACCTGACTGTTTCAGGCAATGCGTGGATGCACGACCCGGAACGCCAAAAGGAACGCAAAAAGGCATTGGCTTTTATCCGCAAACTGATGAAAGCTCCGATTGATAAAATTGCCATTGAAAACCCTATTGGTGTTATCAGTACAGCTATACGCAAGCCTGACCAAATTATTCAGCCCTACTACTTTGGTGATAATGCAAAGAAATCAACTTGTTTGTGGTTAAAGAACTTACCGCTTTTAGAGCCAACCAACATGCTGGATGAAGACCAATTGGAATACAAGCATTGGTACGACAAAAAGAAAAAGCGTTGGAGACGGCAACCGCTTTGGTACTATCAAGCAAGGGATTTAAGCGATGAAGAAAGACGAAGGGTTCGTAGTAAAACCTTTCAGGGCATTGCCGATGCTATGGCAGACCAATGGGTGGAATCACCGCAAGTAAATACTAGAAAAACAGCCTAGCCATGAAGATACTAAACTTATATAGTGGCTTGGGCGGAAACCGCAAATTGTGGAAAGACGTTAGCGTGACTGCCGTTGAGAATAACGAGCAGATTGCAGCCGTTTACAAAAAACATTTTCCTAACGATAAAATTGTGATTGGTGATGCACATGATTACCTGGTCCGCAATTTTCGTGACTATGATTTTATTTGGAGCAGTCCACCGTGTCAGAGCCACAGCAAAATGATGAGAGCCACACGGCACACCATCAATAAATACCCTGATTTAAAACTCTATGAAGAAATCCTTTTACTCAAATACTTCTTCAAGGGCAATTGGGTAGTTGAAAATGTAGCTCCCTATTACGAACCACTCATCGAACCAACAGCCAAAATCGGAAGGCATCTGTTTTGGAGCAACTACCAAATCGAGGCAATTGATATTCCCGGAATCAAAGGCATTTTTTCAGCTACTCCGGAGGAACTCAAAAAGCAATTGGGCTTCAACTATAAGGGTAATATCTACTACAAAGGCAACCATGACGGTGGACAAGTTCTGCGCAACTGTGTACACCCGAAACTTGGGCTGCATGTACTCAATCAGGTTAGTAAAGGCAAAGCAAAAAGAAAAGCTTTCATTCAGCAGAATCAAATAAAGGCAAGGGCAATCGAATTAAAACAGAAGCAGTATGAAACAAACAATAGCATTTAGTAAAAGCATGATTACCATTAAGTTTGGTAGCGTTCCACCAAAACATATATCGGCAAGGCTTATTGAATTAGGTTTTAAAACCACCAACAACAAAAGCTTTATCCGCACCAAAAAGCTGGCTCAGAACGAGCATGAGTATTTACAAGGAATGTTTGGTCATAAAGGGCTGGGCATGGCTTATATCCCAACAGCCGAAAAAGGTTTTATCCTGGATACAACAGTTCCCGATTCAATGGGACACGAAATGCACATCGCTATCCGAAAAGTAAAGAAAAGTATCGGGATGCCTTTGTTTGACTATGTTGCCGAGAAATTAGATTACAGCAATGATGAGCTTGTAAAGTCGCTTTCATGCGAACAGATTGATGCAGTATCATTGGCAATTTACAATATCGAGAAGCGTGGACAGGGAATCATTGTTGGTGACCAAACAGGAATTGGAAAAGGAAGAACCGCAGCAGCTTTAATCCGCTATGGTGTAAAAAGCGGTCTGCAACCTGTGTTCTTATCCGAAAAGCCCAACTTGTTTACTGACCTTTATCGTGATTTATCTGACATTGGAAGTTCTGCCCTGGTTCCGTTTATCGTGAACACCAAAGAGAGCAAAACCAATGTGAAGGATAAAAGCGGTGAAGTCATATATACAGCTCCCGAAAAACCCACACAGGAAAGGATTATTAAGAGCAAGCAAGTTCCCAATAACTACAACTTTGTTTGTGCAACCTATTCGCAGTTCAATCAACCGAAAAAGCCAGCCAAACAGGAGTTTTTAAATGCTGCAAGTAGCGGTAATATTATCATTATGGACGAAGCTCATAATGCTTCGGGAAGCTCCAACACAGGTGAGTTTATGCAGGGTGTACTTCGCCAAACCAAAGGCGTTTGTTTCCTGTCAGCCACCTTTGCCAAGCGACCTGATAACATGCCGATTTACGCTCAAAAGACCTCGATGAGCGATGCCAATATGAGCAAAGAGGATTTGGTGGAAGCCATTACTAAAGGCGGTGTAGCATTGCAGGAAGTATTAGCAGCCCAATTGGTTTCCGAGGGTCAAATGATTAGGCGTGAACGTTCTTTTGAAGGCGTGGAAGTCAACTACATCGAGCTGAAAGAAAAAGCCAAAGAACAAGCCGAAACTGCCGACAAGATAACCTCAATCATTAGGGATATAATCGGGTTCCAGGAGAAGTACATCAATAAACAGGTTGATGAGCTTGATAAGATTGCAGCAGCTGAAAGTAAAGAGGTTGAAACACGCAAAGGAACAGAAAAAGCAGGGGTTGATAATATTCCGTATTTCTCCAAAGTCTTCAACGTAATAAATCAACTAATTTTTAGCCTGAATGCTGCCAATGTTGCTGACCATGCCATAAACAGATTGAAAGAAGGTAAGAAACCCATCATTGCCTTTGCTTCCACAATGGGGAGCTTTTTAGAGGGAATGGCAAAACCCGATGATGTGATTAATGGTGATTTCTCAACTGTTTTGGAAAAGGGATTGGATTCAGTTCTCCGCTATACAGAAAAAGATATTGATGGAGAATCACAGGGTAAACAATTCAATATTGCCGACTTATCGGAAGATGCGCAATTGGCTTACCATGATATTATCAGGAGAATCGAACAAGCTTCAACAGGTATTACTATCAGCCCTCTGGACCTTATTATCCAAAAGATAAAAGAAGCCGGCTATTCCGTTGGCGAAGTTACAGGGCGAAAGCTTTGTGTTCAGTACAATTCCACTAAAGCAAAGAATACAACCGCTTTGGTGATGAGCCGAAAAAAGGAAAACACAGCCGACTTATTCCGTCAGTTCAACGACAATGAGATTGACTGTTTGCTTATCAATCAAAGTGGTTCAACAGGAGCTTCGGCACATGCCATTGTAACGGATAAGGTGCCAGCAGAAAAAGTGAAGCAGCGTGTAATGGTGATACTTCAACCTGAACTAAATATTAACACAGAAATTCAGAAACGTGGTCGTATCAATCGTACAGGGCAGATAATGAAACCAATTTACGATTACATTATATCATCTATTCCGGCACAAAAGCGGTTTATGATGATGCTAAAAAAGAAGCTGAAATCATTGGATGCCAATACCACCTCCAACCAAAAAAGCAGCAAGTCACAGTTAGAATCCGATGACTTTCTGAATAAATACGGTGACAAAGTGGTTCGCCAATACATGTTGGAGAATGAGGAACTAAACAAAGCCCTGGATAACCCACTCAAATTTGAAGGAAAAGACAGCGATGAGACACCATCCGAAGGTGATGCTTCAAAAGTAACAGGACGTGTGGCTGTTTTATCAGTTAAGGAACAAGAGAAATTCTATCAGGAGGTTATTGAGCGATACAACGACTACATAGAATACCTCAAGCAAGCCGATGAGTACGACCTTGAAGTGGAAGTCCTGAACCTGAAAGCAGAATCCCTTGAAAAGCGTGTTGTGATTGCCGGAAAAGGTGGACGTTCAGTATTTGGTAACGATACTTTTTTGGAAAAATGCGAATGCAACGTACTTAAAAAACCTTACGGCAAAGCTGAATTGGAGAAACTAATTCAAAAACAACTCAGCGGTAAACACCCCGACAACATTTCTGAAGAAATAGTTTCAGCTCACGAAAAGTTTGTGCAAAGCAAGCTATCTGACGATTTAAAGGCGTTGGAGGATAAATACAAAGAGCTTTTTAATGGTATTACCGATGAGAAAGGCTATCAAAAAATCCCTGTATATGACAAGGCAGCACAGCAGGATTACATCGCTGAAAGAACCGAAGAAATTCAGGAAGGGAAACAAGCCGAGATTACCAAGACCAAAACACAAAGCGAGAACCGTAAACGCTACCTGAACAATTTTTTCAAGTTCTTCAAAGTTGGTCATGGTTATTTCTATCCGGCAGTCAGTTTTGAAATCGATAGTAGCGATAATTCATACTGCGTTTTTCTTGGTTTTGATATTAACCCTAAACGCAAGAACCCTTACGCTCCGTCATCGGTGAAGCTTCGCTTTGCCATTTCCGACAGTCGTAAATATATCGTTCTCCCTGCAT
This sequence comes from uncultured Saccharicrinis sp., assembly GCA_963666825.2. Taxonomy (GTDB): domain Bacteria; phylum Bacteroidota; class Bacteroidia; order Bacteroidales; family Marinilabiliaceae; genus Saccharicrinis. Next base: position 6,405,619 of record OY763044.2, read on the forward strand.
CGGGTGATACAGCTAAAGAGATTGAACGTGTAATGAGCCGTAGTATGCAGCTCTCAACAGGACAAAAAGAAAGTTTGATTGAGCGTTGGGATGAAGCTATTAAAGACTTTACAGCCGACCGACAAACCCGATACATCGTTACAGGAAACATACTTCAAGGTTCTGCCGATTTTCCCGGCAAGTTGGTAAGCTTTACTACCCAAGGCAGAGGTGTTCAGAAAGGTATTTTAATGAGTGAAGTATGGTCGCCCGACAATAACGATAATAAAGCAGACAACTATGTTGTTGCTCCAATCGCCAAACTGCAAAAGCACATTATGAGCCTTCGCAATGGAGCTACCATTGCCACCGAAAACAGGATTACAATAGCCAGGCATTATGATGGCACTTTTAAGGTCATCATGCCGAAAACCAAGACACATATTCCCATTTACACCGATAAAGAAGTGGTGAAGCTCCTGGTTAATAATCGGGATGGTTTTGAAATGGTATCGGGTAATATGAAAGCTTCGGTTGAAGAAAGTAAGATGCCCAAACTTCTTAATCTGCTTGGTGAGCGTTTCAGCTTATCGGTAAAAATCCCACGCCATTATTACGATGAATATTTAGATAAAGGAACAAAACGCAGCAATTCTACTGACAGCCTTACCAATGAGGCAATGGAGATGTTTGAACAGGACAAAAAGGAATTTCCCAAACGACTGGCCAAACAAAAACAATCCGCACCCAAAGGCAAGAAAATAAGCATTGACAAGGGCAAGCAATTGACACTTGTAAAGCTGCGTGCAAAGGCAATTCTGATTAAGCAAAAACAGCTTCGGGCAGTTGCCGGGCTTGGTACTCATCCTAAAATCAAGACCATACTATGACCGAAAAAGATTTTTATAAAAAATATAAAGCCATTCACAAGGATATTCGTACCAAAGGAAAATCAAAGGCTTCCATTATAGCCAATGGTTTTAAAGAGGGTGTTAATGTTAATGCTTTGCCCATCTATAAAGGTTTTGAAAAAGCAACCGATATTATTGCCACTCGCTACAAACCGAGAATGGGTGACTTCGTTTGGATTCTACCAAAACAAGGCTTCATCGAAGGACGGAATGGCTACAAAACAAAGCAAGGTTACAAGCCAAATCCCAATGATGGTTTCTTTATAATCAGCGATGATTGGTCGTTGTATGAAAACTACTGTGCCAACTTAGCAACCCCGAATGATGACCTTGGGGATATTGATACCGAAGTTGAAAAAGCTTTACAGGAAAAGCAAAAGAACCGGGAGTTTAAAGATGCAGGAAAGCGTGTTCATGGTTCCAGGAAAGAACAAGCCATGTACAACAAACTAATTAGTAGTAGCGATTTAAACAGCATCGAACAGGACGAAGCTACCGCTATTGAGCTAATTAAAAAGGATAAGGTATTTCCAAAGGTTGACCCGCAAGCTGAAAAAGAAAATGGAACGGATTCAGGTTGTGCCTTTCTGAAAGTAAAGGTTCGTCAGGCATTCCCGGCAAAACCACATGCCAATACCAAAGAAGCCAGAGAGCAATATGTGAAAATGGCAGAGGCTTTTACAAGTGTTCTCAACGATGCTATTTCAATCACGGATTTGCAGCAACTCGATACCATTGCCAATAATGGTGAGATTGTAGGCAAGCATGATTTTGGAATGATATTCGGCAAGGCACTTCGCAATATTGTCTTTACCATTAAGGGCTATCGTACTACATCTGCGGTTAAGGAAACCTACATGAAAGCCCATCAATATTCAGGCATCACAAAAGAACAGGCTGCCCCTCATGCAAAACGGTTGAAAGAGTACACCGACAAGCGGATAAAACGCCAACAGGATTGTATTGATTCAGCAAAGCAAATTCTTTCTCCTGCCGATATGAAACGCCACAAGCAAAACGACCTGACTTTTCAGGGAGGTATGTTGAGCAGCGTTCGTACTTTGGAGGACTATGTAAGGTATGTAACTCAGGTTTGCACACGATTTATTAATGATGCCCAAAGAGAATACGATGAGCAAAAAGAGCGATTCCCATACAAGGAATTTAAACCGGATTGGAGTTGGGCAGAAACAAAGAAAGCGAGCAAATCTCAAAGTAGTAGTAAGCCTAAAATAGAAGCCTTACCGCTATCATATATCAAACGCACAGGTGGTTTGTTGATTGAAGAAGCGGATGAAAATACGGTTATCAAGAAGCTTCATTTTAAATCACTCACTTTAGGAAACTATGTGAAGGATGACGAAGCCAGGGAACACATTCGCCACTTTGTTGCAGCCATCGTTGATTTATGCGAGGTACTTGACATCAACCTATCCATTAACGAAGCCCTGGCTATTGCTTTCGGTGCTTTTGGTCGTGGTGGTAAGGCAATGGCTACTTATTACCCAACACGACAGCTCATAAACCTGACCAAACGAAACGGTGACGGCTCAGTAGCCCATGAGTGGGGACATTTCTTTGACCACTATCTGAATGCCTTGGAATTATCCACCAAACCACTACGTTCAGAAAGCTATCTGAATACCATCATTGAAAGTTTGGGTTATCGCAAGAAGTATTTCATTGGCGGTAAATCCTCCCCAACAAAAGATTGGTTCAAAGACATTTTGAAAACAGCCATTAAAAAAGCTGTTTCTGATACGATTATGCACCAGAGTATTGCTCAATTGATTGTAATGCTTCGCTTTGGGTATTATGCTTTGGATGATAAGGCGGTAAGCTACAATGATTTTGATGAGACTAAGAAACGAAGAACCGACAGCTACCTGTATCACTATTCCAAACTGCAAGGTGCTTATTGGAAGGACATTGCCGAGATGTTTGCCCGAAGTTTTGAGTGCTATGTGTATGACAAGCTAAAGGAAAAGGACCGGGTAAATAACTACCTGGTTTCAGGTGGTATGTTTTCACATCCTGTTTATCCGCAAGGTCAGGAACGTATTTACATCAATAAGTGCTTTGACAACTTGATTTATGCCATCAAGGAGCATTTATCCATTAAATCATTTGAGCCATTTACCGATAAACGAGCCGATGAATACATCGACCTGACCGAGAAAGGTAGTGTGAACAAAGGTGTGATAATAGGTAAAGAGCGCAAACTGAAACTTGCCAAAATCAGGGCTAAAGCAATTCGCATTAAACAGAAACAATTAAAAATATCGTGATATGAAACTTACAGTTAAAAACTACAAGGAAGCCACCAAAAATATTGACTTCAAAAAGTTGCCAGAGGCAGCACAGGAAGCACATAAAGAGTTTGATTCATTTGCCGATTTCTATAATGAGGATAAGGACATTAAAGAGATGCTGGATAATCATTTCAAAATCGTTGAACCATACCTAAAGAGTTCAGAAAAGAAAAGTCCTGCACCTCAGAAAACACCAGCGAAGAAGAAGACTGCTTCGTCACAAAAATCGACAAAAAATGTGACGAAGAAAGCTGCACCAAAGAGAACTTCAACAAAGAAAACAGCAGCTCCACGAAAGGCACAACGTAAGCCTATCGAGGTTGATTTAATGCCATTGGAAATTAAGGTAATCAGGCGTTATCTGAACTTTCATAATAAGAAAGTATCCGAACGTCAGGTATCGCTATTGTACAAGGTTATTCAAAAGGCTGCTACCGAAAAAACCATTCGTAAAACAAGTAAGTACGCCTCTGAAATCAAAAGCATAAGCAATGACCTAATCAAAACCTACAAGGATATGAATGGAACTTGCAAGTTTGAAGTACCGGATTCGTTATACACGAAGCTTAAAAAGATTGTGGATGACTACGGTGTTACTCCGGCAGTTGCATTGATTAAAAGGTTCATCAACCTGTATGGTAATATTACAAAGGCTAAAGCTCAACGCTTGCTTACCACAGTTACCAACTCATTAAAAAACGGTAAGGTTAACAAGTCCGACAAGGAATTTGAACAGGTTAAAAACGTCCAAAAGCATTTGCACGATTATCTGGAGAGTGACAAGCTACTTGTTACCAATGTTCAGCTAAAAGGTTTACAGGGCATTGCCGGATTGGGAAAGTAAATGCCACTACTTCCATGCCCAAAAGTAGTGGCTCACCAAACAGGGCATTCAATCCCGGCACCACAAGAACCGCAGTCATCGCATCCGACCAGGTTGTATTGGCAAACGACCTTGCTAAGATGAATTTCAAGACCATCTCAATCAGGGGAAAGTTCGGTAAACTCTTAGGTAAGCTGTATATACCATTCTATATAATGATTTACGGCTCACGCTTTCATGGGAAAAGTACCGTAGCCCTGATGTTTGCCGATGAATTGGTAAAACAGCATGGTTATAAAGTCCTGTATGTAGCCAATGAAGAAGGTGCAAAAGGAACAATGCAGGAGAAAGTGGTAAGGCTCGGAATTAACAGCCCAATAGGAATCATCGAGGACTACAATCCGAAGTTATTCAAAGATTACAATGTAGTATTTATCGACAGTACCCAAACAACCGATATTTCCCACGAGGAATTTAAAGAGCTGAAGAAACAGTTTCCCAATACCTCATTTGTAATCATCAATCAGGCAAACCGAGATGGAAGCTCCAAAGGCGGAACTAAGTGGGAGCATATAGTGGATGCTATCATGCACATTGAAAACCAGAGTGCCACAATGGAGAAAAACCGCTTTCCGGAGGGCAGCACAGAAACTATTAAAATCTTTTAGCATGGAAGAAATGACAATTAAATTCTATTGGCTTGTTATCGGTGCGTTCAGCTCGCTTATCGTTGGCGTGGTTTCCTTCATCATCCGCAATGCCATTTCAAAGAATGCTACAAAGGAAACGGTAGATGCCAAAACCGATTTATTGGAAAAGGATATTCAGCACTTGACTAAAGAGCTTGCTTCATGCGAGAATAAGTTTACGGTTCTGCATAAACGAATATCTGATTTAAGGGACAGCTCCAAGGAGATTTATGTGAGCAAGGAACTATTTCACCAAACCATTAAGCAGCTTAACGAGAAGCTCGATACCATATTAAAATTTGTAGAGAAATGAGAAAGTTATTTGGAAAGGCAATCAATGCCGGAGCTGCGGAAACCTTAAAAGAGGGAACGAAGCTGATTGATGAAATATTTACCACTCAGGAAGAAAAGCTCCAGGGAAAAATGGAACTCTTTAAGATGGCAGTAGCTGATAGGAGTTCGGCCAGGGAGATGTATCAAAAAGACAGTTGGCTTCAAAAAGCCTTTGCAATTTTCTTCTTGCTTGCATGGTGTGCATTGACTTTCGTAATGCTGAACTACTTCATTTTCGATACCATTCAGCTTGACGATTGGCAAATTGCATTTGTAAGCAGTATCAACGGTGGAATATCCACCAAACTAAGCACCATTATTGATTTTCTTTTCGGTGGTGCAATATCAGGAGTTAACGATGTCAAACTTAAAAACAGACGTAAAAAATGAAAACATTTGATGAGTTGTTTGATGGCGTAATCAAACACGAAGGCTATTATGCCGACGTAGAAGGTGACCGAGGTGGGGAAACCTATATGGGAGTTGCCCGGAATTTACATCCCGATTGGGAAGGATGGCAATACATTGATGCCTACAAGGAAACGTATGGAGAAATACCTTGGAACAAACACATTGACATACCTGAACTGAATTGTATGGTAAAGGAATTTTATTGCCATACATTTTATGAGAAGTTCAGGATTGGCGGTATATCAAACGGTTCTTTACAGGAAATAATCTTTGATTGGTGTGTTAATAGCGGTCATTGGGGTGCCAGGGGCGTTCAGCGTACCCTAAACCAATTCTTTGATGGAGATTTGAAGATGGATGGCATTATCGGTAATCAGACCTTATCGACAATCAATGCCTGTGACCCTAGATTGTTGTTTGTTGCAATACATAGAGCAAGAGTGAGGTATTATCATTCTATTTCTAAGAAAGGCAAGAATCATTTGTTCTTGGAAGGTTGGTTAAAAAGAATTGGTAAGATTAAATATGAAGATTAGATAACCTCTCCCGAAATAAGATTCAAAGCTCTGCGTCAATATATCTATCTACAATCTTCATATCTTCAACCACCGTAATATCCCGAACAGTATTTGATTCAATTTCATACCATACTTCAACAAAGAAATTACCCAAATCATACAAGCAGAGCGTTTGATTATAATAGCTTCTTTTTGCTATCATATTAGTTTGGAAAGTTAGCTCACCTCTTTGGTTGAGATTAAGTGATTTGAATTTTGAGGGAGTTATATCCATAACTATATCAATCTTTGTATTGGTCTTGGTGATAGTGACAGTAGCCGTTGGGATTAGTAGTTTTTTTCTTACACCTTACACCTGTTGACTTTGCTATTCCTTTACATTGAACCGATGTGGTATTACTACTTTTTGATGATGAACTTGAGGTTGATGTTATCGTAAAGTTCCATTTGTCAGAATGATTTATACCTTCTAAAGAATCTTCAATAGTATCATCAAGTTGTGAGAAAAAGTCAATGCCTGTAATTTCTTCAATTTTATCTACTGTTACGACATAAGAAGCAAGGCTGTTCGTTAACTTTTCATTAGGCATTATAAAGCCAATCATTTTCTGTTCATCAGTTGGGTCATAGATTACTTTGTAATAATAACCGGGAACAGTTACTTTATTCATTCCTATCGTTCCTTTGTTTTTTTGGAATATAGGGCCAGTAACTACGTAAAGCTTATTTTCTTTTAAACACCAACTTCTTACTTGCTCTTCCAATTTCTTCCATCCACCTCTGTTAAATGAAGCTTCCTGTGGAGACATATTTGAAAGGTAAAAACTTTCCGACATAGAAGTTCGGTTAAGCTTCATATCAGCAGCAGGAGCTAGATGCCCTCGGTCGTAACCTGAGCCTTTATAATCAGCAAGAGAAGCAGAACCTTGCTCTATTAAAATATCTTCTCTAAAATCATCCGTTCTACTTACGCCTCCATAAATCATTTCAGGTGTTAACTCATAATACACCCAATTAGCTTGTTCATTACTTTCTGAATATGATAGTGTATAGTATGAATGAGATACTATTTGACCATCTGATTTTGGAGTATAATCCTGTCCAAACGAGAGATATGGGAGTAGAAGTACAAAAAGGGAAATTATTAGTTTCATATATCAAATCTTAATTTTATTACAAAGATAATGTTGAAGGGTAAAATGTGTGTATGTCAAATGCTTCTTTTAGAAAGCTGTTAAATGTTTAGCAACTTCTTTTTTCGTTTCGTCCTCAAAACTATCAAGATAAAGCTCTGTTGTTCTAAGGTTATTATGTCCCAAGCTTTCGCCAATATATTCTGTTGAAACTCCTGAACGTTTTAAGACTGTTGAAAAGCTATGCCTTGCCGTATAGGTAGTTACGGTTTTTTCAATTCCTACTTCTGTTGCAATTTTTTTCATGTGGTCATTTGTTCTTTTGATTAATCTGTCCAAGCAACGTCTTATCTGTTTTTCGGTCATATCTTCAGAAATGAAACGAAATATATAGTTTTCTGGAGATCGGTCTTTGTTTCCCCACTTGTCAATTAGCCTTTTCAAATCATCAGTATAAGCAACACTTATTGGTTTAGAGGATTTAGTAGTCTTTCTCGTCTTTCTACGAATAAAGGTAATGAACTCACCATCAATATTTTTATACTTTAATCTTATAATATCGTTCATATTCGCACCATTTAGAAGGTAGCTGAATAGCCACAAATCTTTAGCCTCGTCACGGTAAGAAAACTCCTCACATTCGTAGTTATATATCTTTTCAATTTCATGCATCTTCAAAGCTCTTTTTACATTTTGACTAGATGGCAGCTTATAACCACCTTCACCAAATGGGTAAATATCTTTAGAGATAGCTCCCTCTCGTTGGGCAATCTTGAAAATCGTTCTAGTCGAAGCCATATAGGTGTTAATGGATGACATGGAAAGGTCTTGCGTTACCATCCATTGTTCATACTTTTCAAGCTCATGTATAGTAAGTTCTCTAAAGTCAATTTGATTACTGCCGAAATATCTTTTTAGCGTCCTCATTGCAGTAGTAAATTGCGCCCAACTACACCATTGGTCATTATCACCAAACTCTTTAATACGTCTTTCAAAATAGTAAAGGATATTTGTAAGGTCTCCTCCAGCAATACCAAATTTTGTTTTAAACTGTCTAAATGAGAATGTTTCCATTGAGGCAATTATCTTGTTGGCTTTATCTTCAATCAATGAAAATTCTAGTTTGATGTCTTTAAATACACCTCTTGGTTTTGGAGCAAGGACTTTATTGAATTCCTCTGGCGTAAATTCATATACTCGCTCTTTATTATCAATGCTGTAATACATTTGTTTGCGGTTGTATGTAACCCTGAGTTTAGCAGGATGCTTACCGTTCTTCTTTGTCTGACTTTTATATAAAACTATTGATGTACTAACTTTTGCTCCCATACAAACTGTTTTTCGTTTTTTTACTATATTGTACAACCCTTTATTTACTGGGTATTTTGTATATTTTATTTCATATACTTTCTAACATACAAATACATGTCAAATATAGAAATTTTGGGTAATAAAACGAAATTGAAAACAAGCTAATAATCTGTAAAAGAACTATTAAGCAATATTAAGAAATAAAAAGTAAGTAGCGTACAATGTATAAAAATAATAGCCGAGTTATTAGTGTTTCCAAGGGATTTAGCCCGCTCCAACTTTTGTGTAGCTTGACAGGTAAGCGAAACGCAGTCGGCTACTATTCTTATACGAGCCGTTGGCAGCAAGCGGATTCGCAGTCCGTCAATAAATGAATACAAAAACAGACTTATAAGAATGGATTTCTTTGAAAATAAAAATGACTTTAAGTATTTAAAGTATTGGATTCCAATAATGGTTGTTGGTTCTGTATTAATGGTGTTTGGACTAATTAAAATTACAGACAATATTTTTGAAGAATACCCATTGTTGAAGCGTAATGAATCTTTAAACACGACTATTGTTGGATTAGATAAATATAAAGGAACAACCTTAGTAATATTAAAAGACAGTGTCAAGAAAAGCATAAGGGCATTCAACTGGGATTTGACACCCAGTCCGTTATATTACCATCTTGCAAAAGGAGATTCGATATCTTGTAAACCTTCTTCACAGAAACTTTTCTTAATTAAGAAAGACGGCAATGTCATAAGATTCGAAGTGCAATATTTGGAATAAAAATGCCAGCTGCCAACAATAAATAAAGGGCATAGGCTGTCAGCATATGTTTGGAAGATTTGCTCATTAAATAAGTTCGTCGAAGCTTTTGCTTCGGCTAGTGGAAATTATAAATTTATAACCAAAACAAAAGCTTCGGCTTGGTGGGGTTTCGAAGGTTCGGTTTTTCAAATCAGCCTACGACCCCTTATTCAAAACGTTGGCTATAATGAAAAAAGAACCCTAATGATAGAAACATATTTATTAATTGGCTCTCTTTTACTTCATCCAATACTAAGTTTCATAGTATCCTGGAAATTAAGTGAAAATCGATTTTTAAACAGAATAATTTACATTTCAGGCGGAACAAGCTTAATAGTATTGATTTCTATAAAAATTCTAGGAATAAGCTTTAAAGAAATATTTGTATCAATTGCTTTTTACTCATGTATATTATTTACTGTATGTTATCTTATTTGGACTTTAATTAGAAACAAAAATAGGACAACCAAGATATTTGGGATTATAAGCTCAATTTTTGTCTTTGGGGGTGCTATTATTTTTGGACTACTAGGAACTTCAATTTTAGGAAATAAAAAGACAAAGCCACCTATTGAATATCAAATTAATCAGCATCGAATAACTGTCGATGAAATGAGTTTAAAGTCTAAAGACAACTCCAAAGGAATGTATAGATTAACCACTGTTCAGGTGTACAAAGAATTTGGACCATTTGAAAAACAAATTTTAGGAAAAAAGTATAATAACACATTCCCTAGATTGAACGTTGACTTCAAATTTGATTTAAACGAAGTAAATAATGAACTCCTTATTAGTGCGACAGAAGACGGAGTTGTTATTTGGAATGATACAATTAAAAAATCACTATAGCCAACAGGCAATAAATTTCATGTGGCAGTAGTCTATAATTTGAAATTTTGGGCTATTTCTAGTCGGGTTCTAACGGCTGAAAGGAACGCAGTTTCTAAAGCCACACGAAAATTTATCGCAGGCGTTACAGGGCATTAAAAGACTAACAGCATTAAAATGGCGTATTTTGTATTTATAGAATTGTGTCTACTCATTTTTCCGATAAGCGGTACGTTAGTTTATAGAGTATTTTATTCAAGTAAGAATTATAAATGGACTCTTATTGTTTTAGGAGTTATCTTATTGATTTTGTTATCACTAAGACTATTAAAAATTTCATTAAAAGGAGATTTCTCAGATTTTATAATATTAGCATTGATCTATTTAGTTTACACGAGTGCAATACCTTTTATCAAAAGCATTAGTAAGAAAATTATTCGGAAATTTCTGATAATTCTGGCTTATACTCCTATTGTATTTGGATACTTAGTTGGGACTATTGGATTTTTAGGATTATTATTAATTGGAATAGATAATGGAACAGATGAAATAGTCCGAGTTAATGAAAATATAGAATATAGAAAGTACAATTTTGGTTATGCATTTTCAACTAGTGGAACTGATTATGAATTTTACAAGTCCAAAAAGAACTCAGTTTTTGAGAAACAAATTTTTTCGTTAAGACAATATTATTTATCTGGAGAATCTAAAGTAAAGGTTGAAGAAAATGAATTAGATTATCATATAAAAATTGAATCAAATTCTGAAATAGTAATTGACACACTAATAAAGAAATAGAAATAACGCCCTGTAACAAGCTAGTATAAAGCATATGGAATCAATGATGTTTAGGAAGTTGATTGGGGTTGTCGAACATCGCCAAATCTTTGATTTGGTTTTAATTATGAAAAGATAAAAACAAATATAAGCTTTGGCTCCGTGGTGTTTTGAGCTATTGGCTCGTTCAATCTCCATACACTTCATCTAGCAAACGTTAGGGTTAATTACACACATGGCGCTTAATTAATGTACGTGTTTTATAGCAAGCAATCATTGAAGCATAATATGACCATCTAATATTAAGAAAATGAAAACAATCAATTTGAATAGGGTATCTTTGTTCTTTAGTTTGATTTCATTACTGATTACATTCGGTTTGAATTATTTTGTCTTGCAAGAAAATATATCAATTTCATATTTAGGGCAATATGGAGATTATAGCGAATCAATACAGAATGTGGGAAATAAAGTTTTTATTCCATTATTTTTAGCATCAATATCGTTGTTATTTGGAATACTATACAATCGGAAAAATAGGAATCTAATAAGTAGGTCAGTTGGACTAAGTATTTTTGCCTTCATATTATGTTTACTCCCAATTTGGAAAGTGTTTTTTATTTGGTTTAAATATTATTAAAACAAACTAAAGCATTGATTGATAAAAAGTAACTAACCCTAACAATCTGGAATAAAGCATGCGGATTCATTGGTGTTTGGAGGTTGTGTAGGGAGTTTGAACACCGCCAAATCTTTGATTTGGCTTTAATAATGAAAAGATAAAAGCAAATAAAAGCTTTGGCTCTGGAGCTGTTTGGATGGATTGGTTCATTAAATCTCCGCACGCTTCATCCAGTTAACGTTGGGTTTAATACAAATATGCACCAATATGAAGAGATTAATAATTCAACTATTAGTACTGTTTTGCTTATTTTCATGTTTGAATCATGCTAATGACAAAGGATTAAAAAGTACAATTTCAAATAAAACCAAACAAGAAGCGGAAAACTCTGATAGTTTGAAATTAGTTAAAAAGGTAAATGAATTTATTAGCAATCCAGTTGGTTATCGTTTAAGTAGGAATGATTTTCAAGCAAAAACAAGTTATACGTTTTATCCAAATAATAAAGTAGTTTGTATTTGTGGTAGTTGTAATTATAAAGCAGGAAATTGGCGAATCGAAAATGATTCTTTGTTATTAGCTTTTGATATTCATTCTTATGAAGAAGATGTTTTGATTCCTGTGGCAGAAACAGATGAAAATGGAAATGTAGGATTTGTAGTAGATGATTATCATGCTCAAAGGTATTGTAGAATATTTAATAAAGAGAGTTTTAACTGGAATGAGATTGAAGAAAGCTTATTGAATAGTAATAATAATTGGTCAGTTGAAAAATGGAATTTAGCATCAATAACTCAAGATTTTGACTTAGTTCCTTCAGGCTGTTTCCCTAAATTAAGTATAGATATAGTTGATTCTGTTTATATTGACTCATTAAAGAAAGAGGGAAAAACGGAACTAGCTATTAATGAAATATATGCTCGTTATGGTATGATTTTTAGCTCAAAAGAAATAGATAGTTATTTTAGGCAGAAAGATTGGTATGAACCCAAAATTGAAAAAGAATATATTGAGGAATTTCTGACTAACATAGAGAAAGAAAATATAAAAATGATAAAGTACTAAACCCAACAATGCATATACAAAATCGGCGTAGAATCAATATTTTTAAGGGTTGTAGCCCGCTCAAACTTTATTTCGGTTTGATAGGAAATTGTCACGCAATCGCCAACTTTCCACATGCGAGCCGTTAGCGGTCAGCTTAAGAAACATCCTGCATAATTGAAACTATGAATATTAAAAGACTAGATAAAGACGATTATGAGAAACTACAAGATTCTGGTAATGATGTAGAAATTAACCAAAACCATGTAATTCTTCGATTCATTGATTTTGATTTTAACCCTAATGAAATTACCGAAAAACTTGGATTGACTCCTCTTTCAATTGCGCGGAAAGGAGAAGATTATTTTGTAGGGAAAAGGAAGGTTAAAAAAACTTGGGAATACAATCATTGGGATTTTGAACTAAAAACAAAGACCAATGATTTCATTGGAGAAACAATAAGTGAATTCTTTGAAACCATCATTGAACCAAGACTTGATTTGATAAAAGAGATTAGTCGTAAAAGCGATATAACACGATTGATAATTGTTCAATATTATTATACAGGCTGTAATCCTGGATATGCATTTGAAAAAAGACAAGTGAAAATTTTAGCGGATATAAATGCTGAGATTGATATGGATATTTATTGTTTAAGTGAGGAATAATTATGAAAAACAAAGTTTTAATAATTAGCACTATTGCGTTCTTTCTAATTGTAAATACAAATTATTATTGGGAAGAGAAACTTGGACTATTTGCATTTCCATCTTTTTTACTTTTAATTTTAGTTTACATTGTTTTAGGAATTTCATTAATCAGACAATTTTATCTTGCAATAAAGGAAAAGTTTCACAGTAAATTAAGACTTACAACTATTGGGCTTTTAGTATTTGTCTTGATTACAACTTTTTTAAGACCAAATGGACTAATTAATTTTGACAAATTTGAAGGAGAGGATATTCTTGTGGCAGAAAGAGAAGGTGCTGCAAATTGCATGACTACTTTAAAATTGAAAGAAGATTATACATTTAAAGAGAGAAATGTTTGCTTTGGTGTGACAGAAACAACAGGCAAATATTATTTAAATAATGATACCTTGTTTTTTGAAAATGTGAATGTTGGTAGACATTTAGAACAATATTATAGTTTTGGAGTCGTGAAACCTTCAAAATATAACAAAGATGGCAAGCATTTTGACTTCGTTAGATTTAAAAGTCAAACAGATACAGTTGGACATGAACTATGGATAACAAAAAACGAATTGAATAAGCTAAAAGATAAAAAGCCGAACCGCTAACAATAAATATACATAATGCGGGGCGATGAGCATAAATTTAACTTTTGTACATTTAATAAAATTATTTCGGTTTGATAATGAAGTGCTTTTAAAACCCGCACTACGCATATTTGAACCGTTGTGCATTATTTTGGCCAACTTATACCCAAAAATTACTTAAGAATGAAAGAAGTATTAATTATTATTTTCTCGTTTACTCTATTAAATACAAATATCCTCTGTCAAATGGAAAGAGCAGAGTACTCATTTTGCATTGTTGACTCTGTAATTTACAAAGAGAACAAACTTGTTGTAGATGAGAATAATAAGCCAGATAACTTTATTTCAACACAAGAAAGTTGGTTTATTTCTCACATAGGACTTGAGATTATAGATTCAGCAATTGAATTTGAATTGACAGATTCGTCAACAGTAGAAGTTAGCTTAAAGACGAGTAATCATGAGATTGAAAGTTCTATTCAACAAATGAATAAAATTCATAAAACAACAAATTCAAGAGCGTTTGTTGCTGGATATACTAATAATTCTAATGATACTTTATCATTTCCAATACAAGACGCTAGTTTAATTGCAATCATTGAAGCTAAAAATAATTTAGGAAAATGGAGACCTATTCAATTTTGGCCAATTAGTGGTTGTGGAAATAGTTATTATTCTCCTAGATTATTACCAGGTAAAACTATTCTTTTTACTGTTGACAATAACTTTGGAACAGAAAACACTGTATTGAGACTTCGTTTACACGGGAATGATACAATATATATATCAAATGAATTTAGAGGAACTGTAAATCAATCTGTATTTGATAAATCAAAAAACTTCCCTAAGGACTTTGGATATATTCTTTGTGATTCTATTTTTTATCTAGAAAAACCACTTTTTAAGGATTTTGAATTTAGTATGGATAGAGAAATACATTTTGAGGAAGTGGAATAAAAAATAATAAAACAATGCACAATAACTAAGCGTCCTGCCTGTTTGTAAAACAAAGGCTGGATGCGGTGTTGACGAAAGCCGGCCAAAGCGATCTGTATTATGGGGATTGATATATTTAAAGAAGGTATTGTTAAAGTTTCAAAGAGTGTATAATTCATGAATAGGTTTTATTTATAGCTTATAAAAGTCTACTTCATAAATCAAAAGCACTCATCGAAGAAATTGGAAAATTAATAGAAGGAAGAATCAACAGAGGGTAACATCTCATAATATTCTATTTGGCGATTTGCTGATATTTGTAGTTTTGCATGATGTTTGAGGCAAGCTAAAGTTTAGTTCTGGCTAAAATTGAATTACGGTTTCACCATAACTATATTTTGGCTCAGTATTGTTTTTTAAGGATTATTTTTCAAAATAGACCTTGCAACTTTATTCTGAACTTAACCCATCTAAGAAAATACTACATAGTAAATATTTTTATGAATAATCAATACAATCAAGAACTTGTTCCGGATAGAATTTATTTTAAAAAAGCATTTTATATGGTAGCCATTGGAGTTATAATTGGACTTATTACTTATCTAGAAAAGAGTAATGAGGAAATTATGACTGGCGCTATTATCTTATCAGGTATCTTAATTGTTCTGGGGCTTATTTCATTATGGGATAAAACCATGATTAAATTATATGGAAATGAGTTAATTATAGAGAAATCTTTATTCGGTAAGATAATTCATAAGACAATTGATATTAGAACAATTAACAAAGTGATTTATGAAAAGCATGTTAAATCAAATTTTTATACTTCAAGCGGAAATATTAAAGTAATGGGCATGGATGCAACACCCGAAAGTTGGAAAAATTATTACTATCACAATGAAATTGTTGCTATATATGTTGAAGGTAAAAAATATGAAATTGAGAAATGGAAAAAAAGATTTGAAGGAAAGAAGCTCGCTAATATAATAAGCTCGAAGATTAACATAACCAAATAAGTATTCTTAAGCATTACTGGTTTAACTATTCCTTGTGACAAGCTAAAATTGCAAAAAATAAACTTAGCTGTTTTATTGTTACCTACAACAAGAATAATAAATGGTGAATAAAAATATAACATTAGAAACAGAAAGAACAATAATGCGGAATCTAACCACTGATGATGCGGAAGATTTTTATGCCTTAAATCTGGATAAGGAAGTGATAAAATATACTGGAGATGAAGCATTTGAAAGTGTGCAAGAGGCAAAGGATTTTTTATTGAACTATGATCAATATGAAAGATACGGTGTAGGTCGACTTGCTGTAATAAACAAAGTAAGCTTAAGATTTATAGGTTGGTGTGGACTAAAATATAGTCCTGAAAAAGATGAATATGATATTGGTTTTAGATTTTTTAGAGAATATTGGAATAAAGGTTATGCTACAGAGACTGCAAAAAGATGTCTGGAATTTGGTTTGAATGATTTAAGTCTTTCAAGAATTGTAGGCCGCGCTATGAAAGCAAACATTGCTTCATTTAAAGTTCTTGAGAAAATAGGGATGATTTACAAAGAAGATTTTGACTTTGAAGGAAAAGAAGGTGTAGTTTATGAGTTAAAAATTGCAAAGTAACCAGTTCAGCATTTAAGTTAAGTTTATGGAAAACAGTTGATATGATTACTTTGCAATAGCTGATATTGGTTAGTTTACTTCTTGTATCACAGCATCAAACGATTCGTTTTGAGTGATATTGGTAAGCTCTTTGCCTCCCAGGCTATCTAAACCACCCTCAATTTCGTCGCCAATGTTCACTAAAGAACAACCAACTAATTCAAAAACAGATACAATAGTATCAGTTTTAACTTCATAAAAACCATCTAAACGAGTTTTTGTAACAACGCCTTTCATAATTTAATAATTTAGTAAAATAAAATTGTTTGATAGATGATGTTAGAACTGACATCATCACATTGGGGTGGTATAATGAAGGTTCAAAGATATGCAAAATAATAATTGAAAATAACGGGGTCTCATTTTTCTTATAAAATATTTTTCATGGAGGAACTTCTGCTCTTATACGTTTTTAGTAAAATTTAAATGTGATTGTTTATCCTTTGGCACACAGCCTATATTGGATTATTTATTTGGAATAATGTGGTAATAAAATGCCTAATATATTGTGTTCATTGTTTTTCTGAACGAAATTAATGATTGTAATGGATATAATTACTGTATAAAAACCGAATGAAGGGGGTGAAGTAGATAAAATGACAGTTAATAAATGTTAATCACTGTGTAATTTTATTTCATAGAATTATTTGATAATGAATTAATATTTATTCACTTTTTAATCCATATTTTATGAAGCAAATTTTACTCACAAAAAAATCTTTAATAATGTTCGTATTTGTGCTTTTTTGCGCAATGTATATAACTAAAATTAGTGCACAGGATTATGTATTTACAATGCCTACCGATGCTCCGTTGGTTATTGAAGCAGAACATTATTTCTCACTTAAAACTGGAACCGGTACTACATCTACTTTAGATTGGACTTTAGGAACAGAAACTGATTTTGGAACTTTTATGGGAACAGGTTATATGTTATCTCCTGTGACAGGAAATGCTTATTATGATGATGGTTCAAATTCTCTTTTTACTCCTACATCAGAAGCGCCAGCTATTCTTTATAAAGTTAATTTTCCTGTAGCTGGAGATTATGTTTTTATTGATCGTTGTTCTTATCCTGATGGAAATAGTGATTCATTTTGGTTTGGTATTGATGATGAGGTTAATTCGGTTGGAGGAAGAATGAATCCATATTCAGACTTTGGTGATGCAAACTCAGCTTGGGGCTGGAATTATTTAACATCTTCAAGTGCTGAGGCTGTTTTTACAATTGCAGAAGGTGCTGAGGGTGAGCATATAGTTAGGATTACCCAAAGAGAACCAAATTTTAGATTAGATAGATTTGTTATCCTTACAGCTCTTGATTATGCATTAAATGGCTATACTTCTACTCAAGCTGATGCTGCAGCAGAAACACCTTGGGATGGAGCTACTGCAATTAGTGAAAATAAATTATCTCAATCGATGGCTGTTTATCCAAACCCTGTTGTAGATAATGCTACAATTACTTATGATGTATTAACGCCAGGTAAAGTAAATATCAGTGTTTATAGCTTAACCGGTGAATTAGTGCAAGTGTTGGTTAATGAGACTCAGGCTGCTGGTGAAAAACAAATTAACTGGACAGTAGCTGGAAATCTTGTTGAAGGTATTTATTTAATAAAGTTGACTAATGGAGAAAACACTTCTGTAAAGAAAGTGATGCTTAAATAATGGTTTTATTGATTATCGAAAGGCAGGTGTAGTGATATACCTGCTTTTTTTGTTTGTAGATGTTTGTATTTTCCGCTACTGTTCTGAATGATAAACTGATTTCTGTATGAAATTTGGGATTTACCTTATGTATTTATTAAATATTCAATTGAAGTTGTTTTATAATACATGAATCTAGCGAAGTTTAGCTTAGGATTTTGAAAGAATAGCTATTAGGTTTAATAGTTTTCAGGAAGTAGGCTGCTGTTTTTTGTTTGAAGTTTTATGCATTACCATAATTATTATAATCTGAGCCAATAATTATTTTGAGCTACTTCGTAAATCTTTTAAAATCTGCCTAATATATGACATTTTCTGTTATCAGACTTCTAAATTTTAATCAAAGTCACCTTTGTAATCTTTTGAACTCTTTTATTATTTTTTTTAGGGTTCCAGGTTTTTAAAATTTTTTTTCCTAAGAGTCAATTTTGTGTTTCGTGATCTTGATTTTATGTTATGGATCCTATATATAGTCTGATTTAACGTCTACTCCTTTTGTGCTCAGTTTAAAATTGATTGTTATAATAGAAATCTTGATTGAAATTCCATTGCAATTTATTTCCTCATAGAGTAAACTGATGGTTAGAAGTAATATTGCTGTTTTATTAAGTGTTACTCACAAAGTCATTATCTGATATTTTTTAATTGTTAAAATTTTAAAGGATTGGTAATTGTTTTATTCATTTGTGGAATTTTTTTTGTCAGATTTAATGCTTGTGCTATGTTATTTGGGTGTGTTTATCTGGCAATAAATGTTAATTCAGATCATTTCATTTAAGAAATATTCGTTAAAGTTAAAAAATGCAATTTGTCAGATGAATTTTCTTGATTACACCTGTATTTATTGGCCGTTTTTAATTAAGCTTTAAAATTAAGTAGATTTGTAATGTTCAGTAATATAGTGTTTTAGGGTGGTGTTTGTTTGTCGTTGTTAGCCTTTTTTTTACCTGTATTATATGAGTTGTAAAATGGACTAATTTACTGCGAAATTACCTGAATGACCTGTATTAAATCCATTTTATTACAGTTAAAAAGTGTTAACCCTAGGGTATGTTTGAACCATCAAAAATTTATTGACTATTCAAATTTACACTTTAAAAATTTTTAATCTTATGAAACGAATTTTACTTTCAACAAAGGAAGCTGTTTTAACAATGGTTTTATTTATGGTATTTGGCTTAATGGCTGTAAATGCTCAGGACTATACTTTTACTCAACCAGAAGATGGTATAGTTGTAATGGAAGCAGAACATTATTTTTCACTTAGATCTAACGGATCTGATACCTGGTATTTAGAAGATACTCATGATGCTGCTAATTTTAGTGGAACAGGTTATATGGTAGCACCAGGATCAACAAGATATGAATCAAGTGATGTTGCGTTAACAGATGCTCCTTCAATAACTTATAAAGTCAATTTTAATCAAACAGGAGAGCATTATTTTTTCGCTCATTGTTCATTTCCTTCTGATATGGCAGATTCATATTTCGTTGCTGTGGATGGCGAAATAGCAATTGATAGAATGGATACTTATATCGAATGGGGTAGAGGAGCAAATTTTGATGTTTGGGGATGGAACAACCTGACAACTAGTAAAACAGCAGGTTCTGTATATATTCTTACACCAGGGGTTCATGAAGTTACAATTCTTATGAGAGAAGTTGGTTTTAGACTAGATAAAATTGTAATGACTCCAGATGATACTTACACTATTGCTTGGGATGCTGCCGGACCAGCTGCAATTGCTCCTGATGGAGCAACTGCAATTAGTGATAAGAGTTTATCAGCTTCAATGGAAGTTTATCCTAATCCAGTAAAAGATAATTCTACTATTACATATGATGTGTTAAGTGCAGGAAAAGTTAATGTTAGTGTTTATAGCCTAACAGGAGAATTAGTTCAAGTATTGGTTAATGAAGAACAAGGTACTGGTGAAAAACAAATTAACTGGAATGTTGCCGGTGATGTTGCTGAAGGTATTTATTTATTGAAATTAACAAATGGTGAAAATACATCTGTTAAGAAGATAATGATTAATTAGTTATAGGTTGGTTGATTTTAAAGCAGGCATTTTATGTCTGCTTTATTTTTCTTGTATTATCTAGTTTGTTTTTAGTTTCCCTAACCTGAAATAAACTACTCTATATAGACTCTTATTGCCTTTCCCTTTTTTTAGGATCTAAAATAAGTTAAGATTCTTGTTATATAATCAGTTATAAAAATATGAACACTTGTATTTTAAAAAATAAACAAAGCAGAAAGTTAAATCTTACTTTATATCGATTTGCACTTCTGTTTGTCTTTATTACAGTTGGAGTCTCTGTATTCTCTCAACGTTTGATGGAATCTTTAGATAGAGGACTTGTTGCAGTAAAGACTGAAGATAGTAATGTATTTCTTAGTTGGAGAAAACTTGCAACAGATGCATCTGATATTGCATTTAATATTTACAGAGATGGTGTTTTAGTGAATAGCACACCTATAAGCGATGTTTCGAACTATGTTGATTCGGAAGGTACAACAGATGATTATTATTATCTGGAAATTGTCAATACAGATGGCGTTGTTGGTAGATCAGAAGCTGTAATAGTATGGGAAAACCAATATAAAGAAATTCCTCTTCAGGTTCCAGAAGGAGGTGAACCTAATGATATCTCTGTTGCAGATCTTGATGGAGATGGAGAATATGAGCTTGTGGTAAAAATATATGGAGAAGAAACGAAAGATAATTCTCAATCAGGATTTAGTGATCCTGAATACCTGCAAGCTTATGAATTAAATGGTACATTATTATGGACTATTGACCTGGGTGTTAATATTCGTGCCGGATCTCACTATACACAATTTATGGTATATGATTTAGATGGTGACGGTAAGGCTGAAATGGCATGTAAAACAGCTCCTGGTACTATTGATGGAACAGGGACTTATTTAAGTGATGGACCTGCTGCAACTGATGATGATGCAGCTGATTATAGAAATTCTAATGGATATATTCTTGAAGGTCCTGAGTATTTAACTCTTTTCGATGGAGAAACTGGTAAAGAAATTTCAACAGTTGATTATGTTCCTGGTCGTGGAGTAGTTGCTGATTGGGGTGATAGCTATGGAAACAGAGTTGACCGATTTTTAGGATGTGTAGCATATCTTGATGGACAGAATCCAAGTTTGGTTATGTGTAGAGGTTATTATACCAGAACAGTATTAGCTGCTTGGGATTATGAAAATGGCGAGTTAGTACAGCGTTGGGTTTTCGATACTGATAATGATTTAACAGGTCAGGATGGTGTTGCATACGAGTTTTATGCTGGCCAAGGAGCTCACAGTCTTTCTGTAGGTGATGTTGATGGCGATGGAGCTGATGAAATAGTTTATGGTGCAATGGCTGTTGATAATGATGGAACCGGCCTTTGGTCAACAGGAAATAATCACGGTGATGCAACTCACTTAGGGGATTTTGATGCAGATCATACAGGACTTGAATATTTTATGCCTAGTGAATCTGCTCATGGTACAAATAAAGTTACCGGAGGAGAGGTTAATGCAGTATGGTTTGCAGCTGCTGGAAGTGGAGATATTATCTGGTATAAAAACGTGGATGAAAAATCTGATATTGGAAGAGGTATGGTTGACGATATTACATCTGATAATCCGGGTTGTGAATTCTGGGCATACGGAAAAGCATATTCTCCTTCCGAAACAAGATTTGCATTAGGTATATATGATGATGCCGGAAATGATTTGGAAGTAACCAGTGAATGGCCATCTATTAACTTTGCCAGTTGGTGGGATGGTGACCTTACTCGTGAGGTACTAAGTGGTACAACCATTACAAAATGGTCAACAACTACAAAAACTGTTTTACTGGAAACTGAGGATGATTGTTTATCAAATAACAGTACAAAAGCTACTCCATGTATCAGTGGTGATATTCTTGGCGACTGGAGGGAAGAAGTTATCTGGAGAACTGCAGACAACCAAAGTTTAAGAATATATACTACAACAGAACCAACAACTGCTGGTATTTATACTTTAGTTCAGGATCCTCAATATAGATTGGCACTTACCTGGCAGAATACAGGATATAATCAGCCTCCGCATCCAAGTTTCTTCATTGGAGATAACATGCCAACACCTCCAACACCATCCATTACAATGGTTGATCCGGTAGTTGATCCTTTTATTCAGATTGTTGACCCTATTGTTGATTATGAATTAGAGTTAGGCAGATCTGTGTATATCAATCTTACTGTTGTTGGTTTTGCAGATAATAGTACAATTGTAATTAAAGAGGGAGATGTAACACTAGCCACTTTAACTGAGGCTCCATATATTGCTAAAATTGATGGATTATTAAGCGGAACACATACCATCGTTGCTTCAGGTTATGATGGGGATAGTAATCTGGTAGAATCAGAGGCTCTTACCATTACTGTTGATGAAGGTTATCCTCATGTTACATCATTCACATCACCTGCTGATGGATCTGTATATTTAATTGATGAAACAATAGATTTAAGTGTTGATGCCTATGATTCTGATGGAACAATTGCCAATGTTGATTTCTATTTCAACGATCAGATTGTTGCTTCATTAACAGAAGCCCCTTATACTACAAATGTAGCTAATCCAGGTTATGGAGCGTATGAAGTAAAAGCAGTTATTACTGATGACCTAGGTAATTCAACAGAATCAGAAATACATTCAATAAATGTTGGTTTACTAACGTTTATTCAGGAAGATGAAAGAGGCTATTGTGGATTTAATACATTAGGTTGGATTGAAAGTACTAATGGAGGATTTACTGGTACTGGTTATGCTAATACCGATAATGCTGCTGATGAAGGCGTTAATTGGGCAATAACCATACCTGAAGATGGAGCTTATACCTTCTTGTGGAAATATGCAACCTCTACTGACAGACCAGGTAATTTATTTATTAACGATATTCAGGAAGGAGAGACTTTAACATTTGCTGCTTCAGGTGCTTGGACTACCTGGATTGAACAAGCTGCTGATGTAAATTTAACTGCAGGAAATTATAAAATTTCATTAGTGGCAACCACTTCCGGCGGTCTTGGAAATATAGATTACTTTGAGATCATATCTAAAACAGGTAGTGCTGCAGTGGCATTGGATTGTGAATCATTAGCAACAGGTATTGAGTCAACACTTTCATTATCTGAAGAAACAGTTAATGTATATCCAAATCCAGCCTCTCAAACATTATATGTTAAAGTACTAAATGATGTTGTTGTTAGTGGAAATATGATGATTTATGATTTAGCTGGTAATCTTGTATTACAGGATAACTATTATACTGGTGAAAATAAATTTGATATTAGTACACTAAAAAGAGGTATCTATTTACTAAAATTAAATAGTAACTCAGGCGCATACATTCAAAAGTTAATAGTTGAATAATATAGCAATAATAAAAGTCTGTGATTGAAATCATGAAGCAATCATTGGTTTTATACCGATGATTGCTTCTGTTTTTATATTCCATCCATCTTCTTTGTTGAATATGGAATTAATTAGAAGAATTAGAGTTGTAATATTAAGATGATAGCAAAGCGATGAGAAAAGTATTCCTATTATTGACGCTACTAAGTTTTTTGTTATTGTTCATGTCATGTAATGAAGAAGAAACAAGATTATACATAGATCAGGTTTCAATTTCTACACCATTTGAAATGCCAACAATAAAATTTCCTGATTTTAATAATTGCCAAAGGATATTAATCACTGATTTTGGTGCAAAAGAGGGAGATAAGGAAAGAACTTCATTAGCCATAAAGGAAGCAGTTAAAATTGCAAATGAAAAAGGAGGAGGTGTTGTTGTTGTTCCTAAGGGAGAGTGGCTTACCGGGATGATTCATCTTAAGAGTAATGTTAATCTGCATCTTGAAGAAGGTGCAACTCTCTTATTTTCTGAAAAACCTGAAGATTATTTGCCTTCTGTATATTCCTCATGGGATGGTATAGAGTGTTTTAATTATTCTCCTTTGATATATGCTTATGATTGTTCCAATATTGCTATTACTGGAAATGGTGAATTGAAAGCAAAAATGGAAGTTTGGAATGAATGGTCAGACCAAATTAGTGAACGAAAGAATAGTCTTGAAATACTTGAGAGTATGACCTTTCATAAAGTCCCGCTTAATAACAGACAAATGGCTTATGAAACCAGTTATTTAAGTCCTCAGTTTATTCAATTTAACAGGTGTAGTAACGTGCTTGTTGATGGAGTTTCTATTACAAATAGCCCTTTCTGGGTTATTCATCCTTACATGTCTAAAAATATTGTTATCAGAAATATTAAAGTTTCAGCTAAAGAGCTCAGCAACGATGGCATTGATGCTGAGATGTCTCAAAATATTTTAATAGAAAATTGTGTGTTTGATATTGGTAATGAAGCTATAGCCATTAAAGCCGGCAGAAATCAGGATGAATGGTGTGTAAATATTCCAACAAAGAATATTGTTGTTAGAAATTGCTTAGTTGAGAATAGCCAACAGTTATTAGCCATGGGAAGTGACTTAGCAGGTGGTGTTGAAAATATTTATATTGATAGTTGTGAGGTTAGAAAGGAAGCAAAATTAGACCATCTGTTATACATTAAAACGAATGAAAAAAAGGGAGGATACGTCTTTAATGTCTCTCTGAATAATATAAAATGTGATGATTTATCAAATGGAATATTAAGTATTGATCCGGATAAGCAAGCTGATGAAGAAAAATCAGGATCTGTTAATCAGGAAAGTATCACATCTATAAGTAATATATTTTTAAAAAATATATCAACAACTAGTGCTCAATTTATTACTAAGGTTATAGCGCAAAAACAATTTCCTGTTAAAAATATTATATTAAAGAATGTTAGCTCAAGAAATATTAGTGATATAAACTATTATAATGAAAATGTAATTAATTTTAATGTTATTGATTAATTATAAGGAGTTGAATTAATTGAAATAAGAGGTATTATTAAGTATATATATATAGTTAGTTATAAAACTTAGTTATATCAATACTATAATTTACTTCTAATTTAATTAAATTGCGATATTAAATCATTTATATTTTCTACTACGGATGATGATTATTAAAATAGCTAAAGAGGGATATGTAAATTTACGTTTACTTTTTTTTACAATATTTGTTTGTTTTGTTGCTCAGAATATAAGCTCTCAAAAAAAGTTTGAACACATCTCTATTAATGAAGGATTATCAAATAACTCCATTCGAACTATCATGCAATCGCAGGAGGGTTATTTATGGTTTGGTACTTTAAATGGATTAAACCGTTACGACGGTAAAGAAATCAGAAGCTTTATATACGAACCTGGGAATAAAAAAAGTCTTTCAAGTGATAGAATATATTTTATGTTTGAAGATAGTTTAAATTACATCTGGTTGTTAACTTATGATTATCAGGTGTTAAGATTTAATCCTCAGACAGAGAAATTTATACATATCAATCCGAAATTACCTGAAGGAATGTCTTTGGGAAGGAGCCATGTTGGTATATTTGCAAGCTCTCCTACCAGAGTCTGGATAACCTCAAATGAAGGTGTAATCATAAGAGTAAAGCAAAAAAAGGATTCTGAGGAAATGGAATTTGACTTTTTTAGTGATAAAGACATATTTACTTCAGATAAAGAAACTTTTATTTTTAAAGACACTGTCGGAAAAATCTGGTTTGGAACACAAAAAGGTTTATTTGCTTTAGAAAATGATAGTATTAGTATTTCGTCATTAAAAAAATCAAGGAGTCACATCATAGATTCAGTTCATTATTTTAATAAGTACTACGAAATATCACCAAATAATATTCTTTTTGGAACTGATAATAAAGGCCTTTACGAATATAAAAATGGAAGTTTTAATGTATGGAGTGCTATACAGGATACTACAATAAAAGTTAGAGATATAAAAGAAGGAAAATCGAATGATATTCTTATTTCTACACAGGGTAGTGGTTTATATTACGTCAATAAAGATAAAGTTGTAAGAAATCTTAAATATGACAATGTATCAAACTATTATAAGATTTTCTGTGATCATGAGGGTATTTTCTGGATATTAACTCAATTACGGGGTGTAGTGATGTTTAATCCTGAGAAAAATGTATTAAAGCATTTTGATTTACATAGCGAAAACAGAGAATCATTAGGGGAGACAGATAAACAAAAGTTTTTAGAGGACAAATGGGGGAATGTTTGGATTGGTATTTATGGTGGAGGCTTATTTAAATTTAACAGAGAACTTGAAGAATTTGAATACTTCTATCACGATAGAAATAATACCAACAGTCTGTCATCTAACTTTGTTATTTCTCTATTTGAAGATAACTCAGAGAACCTTTGGATTGGAACCTTTAAGGGAGGACTAAATAAACTTAATTTATCAGAGAGTTTCTTTCAGTATAAGGAATTAGAAGAAAGTAATATTTTAGATTCAAAAAATAATGTTAGATGTATAGCTGAAGACTTTGATCAGAGAGTTTGGGTTGGAACAAAGTATGGAAATATTTATTGTTGTGATAAGAATAATAATATACTTTTTACAATTCCGGACGATTTAAAAAATGAGGATGAATACATTCGAAGTAATGTATATGCTATTTTGCCTGATGGAAATAATTTGTGGGTAGGAACAAAAGGTAATGGTTTATACCATATCAAAGGCGTACTGGACTTTGATGGTAAAAAGGATAAAAGGTATGAAATTGAAGTTTACAGACATTCTGATGATGATCCCAATAGCCTTGCCTTTGACGATATATATTCATTATATCAGGATCAATATGGACAGATATGGGTTGGAACCTATCATGGGGGACTAAGTATTATTCGAAATTCAAATGTTAAAATAAGCTTTAAAAATTATTCAAGAAGTGATATTGATTCTAATAGTTTGAGCGATAACAGGGTGAGGAAGATTTATCAGGATCGAAACAATAACATATGGATCGGTACTGTAAATGGGCTAAATTATCTTGATTCAAAATACATTGCTTCAGATCAGAAAAAGTTTGTGCGATACTTTAAGGATGCTTCTAAGGTAAACTCTTTGGCAAATAACGATATTTTAGATATTCACCAGGATTTAAACAATACTCTTTGGGTTGCCACATATGGTGGAGGATTAAATAGTATGAATATTCAAAAGGATACTGTTATTTTTAATCATTATTTCAGAAAAGATGGATTACCTAGTAATATTGCATTGTCTATTTTAGAAGATAAAAAGTTAAATCTGTGGATTGGTACTGATAATGGATTAGCTAAGTTTTCTGCTCAGGAACATACTATTGAATTAATTGATAATAATGATGGATTAGGACATAGTGAGTTTACAGAAAGTTGTAGATATAAAGCTAAAAATGGAGATCTGTTATTTGGAACTGTTAATGGATACATACGGTTTAATCCGGATTCAATCTTTAATAAACAGAATAATTACCCAATTTTATTTACCGCATTCAAACTTTTTAATGAGGTTAAACTTCCTGAAAGAGAAGGTAGCCCTTTAAAAAAATCAATTAATGAAACAGAACATATAAACTTAAAGCACAATCAAAATTCCATAGGTATAGACTTTGCTGTGATGGACTTTAAATATCCTGAAAAGATACAGTATTCTTATATTTTAGAGAATTATGATGAAAAATGGAATACTGTAATAGGTAAGTCAAATGCTGTGTATAAAGGGATACCTCCAGGGAAATATACCTTTAAATTAAAAGCAACAGACAGTAAGGGGAAATGGATGGATGAGATGCGTACAATAAAAATTGTTATAGAACCTCCATTTTGGAAATCTATCTGGGCATATATTCTGTATCTGATTGTAATTGTTGTTATTTACTATTTTATTATTTCTGAAATCAGGGTAAGACATAAGATTAAATATGAAAATATTTTATCAGAGGAAAAATTTAAATTCTTTACCAATATTTCGCATGAGTTTAAAACTCCGCTAACGCTTATTAATAATTCTGTTGATGATATTGTAAAAGCTAAATCATTTACTAAAGATGTTAGAAACAGTATTAATCTAGTGAAGAAAAATGCAGAATACCTTAATAGATTAATAGAGCAGTTAATTGACTTTAGAAGACTTCAGAATGGTAAGTTGGATTTACGGGTGAAGAAAATTGAAATAATTGCTTATTTAAATGACATATATCTAACTTTTTTACCATTTGCAGAGAAGAAAAAAATTAAATTCTTATTTAAATCAGATATTCCGGAACAGGACGGATTAATAGATGTTCGTCATGTTGATAAGATTTTGAATAATTTAATATCAAATGCGTTGAAACATTCACCTTCCAATCATAAAGTGAAATTTACAGTTTCGGTATTAGAAAATGCAGAGAAGCTAAAAATTGAGATTGCTGATGAAGGAAAAGGAATTAGTAAAGAGTATATCGATAAAGTATTTGAGCGATTCATGTTTATCGAAAATGATATGTATTCAAACTTAAAAGGTTCCGGTATTGGATTATCTTTAACTAAAGAACTGGTTCATTTACATAAAGGAACAATTTCGTTAACAAGTAAAGAAAATGAAGGTAGTGTTTTTACTATTGAAATACCTATTGACCAATCTTTTTATGAAGAGGATGAATTTGATAATACAGAAGTAGGTTCTTTTCTTCAGCAGAGAAAACCTTTTTTTACTTATGATAGTGAAGAAGAAGAAAGACATGGTAATACTCAATTGATAAAGACTACTTATGCTGTAAAATCCAAGTTGTTGATTATTGATGATAATGAAGAATTGAGAGGGTATTTAGTTGATAAATTAAGTAAAGAATATTCTGTAGTTGAGGCTATTAATGGTGAAGAGGGTATTAAACTGGCAGAGGAGGTAAACCCTGATTTAATAATTACAGATGTCAAAATGCCTAAGTTAGATGGTATTGAATTGACAAAACATATCAAAAATAATTTTGAAACTTCTCATATTCCAATAATCCTTTTAACAGGGAAGTCTTCGCTTAGTAGTCAAATAGAAGGTATTGACAGTGGTGCAGATGATTATATAACAAAACCGTTTAACTTAGAATACTTAAGAACCAGAATTGTAAACATCATCAATCAGCGTAAACAGCTAAAAGAGAAATTTAGTAAAGAACCTGGATTTAAACCAGAGAAATTAACCACATCAAATAAAGATCAGGAGTTCTTATCTCAGGTTATAGAAACTGTTGAAAAAAACATCAAAACTCCGAATTATACAATTGAAGATGTTATTACAGAGCTAAACATAACGCGTTCGTTCTTTTTTAAGAAAATGAAGTCTGTTTCAGGTTATGCTCCTAAAGAGTTTATACGTATTGTAAAAATGAAAAAAGCTGCAGAATTGCTTCGTAATCCGGACACAACTATTACTCAGGTGAGTTATGAAACGGGTTTTAGTGATCCTGATTATTTCAGTAAAAGTTTTAAAAATTTCTTTGGCGAAACGCCAACTTCATATAAAAAGAAGTATTCTTAATATAAACTTTTGGCAGGTAGTTCATTGTAAAAGAAAATGTAAATTATAAGGATGGTTAATAGTTTTGTATTGGCAAAAAAAGCATTTGTAACCAGATGGATTAAATTACTGTAAAAAAAATGTTTATCCTGTATTGGGTGGATTTTTTTACAGTTTACATTTGATTGTATAGCTGTATTTTAGTGAAAATAAATAAATGTTATTTGAACTAAAATGAATAAGAAATTACCCTTAATTTTTACGCTTGTTTTATGCTTTTTGCCAGTTTTTTTATTTGCAAAAAAGCAACAGGATTTTGTAATTACATCTCCAAAAATCAAAGCAAATATTAGTATTGATAGTAAAGAAGATTCTCTAGTTTTTACCGCTTTGGAGCTTTTTAAAAGTGATGTATACAAAATATCAAATAGCAAACTTTCTATAAATGGAAATGCTAAATCTGATTACCTGATAAAGACAGGAACTTTAGGGGTTAACCCTGATTTTGATAGTCAATGTTTAGCAATAGGCCTGGATACTTCTTATCTGAAACAACATCCGGAAAGTTATGTTATAAAGATTGTAAAGGGAAAGAAGAATGAAAGCCATATGTTATGGATCGTAGGTAGTGAACCAAGAGGAACTGCATATGCTTTAATGGAATTAAGTAAAGAGATAGGAGTATCTCCATGGTATTGGTGGAATGATGTTGAACCAACGAAAAGGGAGACCATTACAATCCCTGCTGATTATTATCTTCAGGATGGACCAAAAGTTAAGTTTCGTGGAATATTTCTAAATGATGAAGACTGGGGATTGAAGCCTTGGGCATCGAAAACTTTTGAGCCTGAAACTGGTGATATAGGTCCTAAAACCTATGAGAAAATTTTCGAATTGTTACTTCGTTTAAAAGCAAATTATATTTGGCCAGCCATGCATGAATGTACCAGAGCCTTTTTTACATATCCTGATAATATATGGATGGCTGATAAATATGGTATATGGGTTGGTTCTTCTCATTGTGAACCAATGCTTCGAAATAATGTGGATGAATGGCACAGATGGAATCCGGAAGAGGGCGACAGAGGGAAATGGAATTTTGACATCAACTCAGAGAAAATTACAGAATACTGGAGTCAAAGAGTTAACAAAGGAGCTAAGTATGATGCCATTTATACTGTTGGTATGAGGGGTATTCATGATGGTAGAATGCCGGGAGGAAAAAATAAGGAAGATAAAGTAAGAATTCTGGGTGATGTAGTCAATGCACAACGTGAAATTCTTACTGATATTAAGGGGGAGGAAGCTAAGTCTATTCCCCAAATATTTTGTCCTTACAAAGAGGTTTTAGAGTTATATAGAGCAGGAGCAAATATTCCTGATGATGTAACTATAATGTGGGCAGACGATAATAATGGATATATACGTCAGCTTTCAAACGAAAAGGAGAGATTGCGCTCAGGAGGAGCCGGAGTTTACTATCATATTTCTTACTGGGGCAGACCTCACGATTATTTATGGTTAGAGTCTATTCCTGTTGCTTTGATATGGGAAGAAATGTATAAAGCATATCAAACGAATGGTAAAAATGTATGGATTGTAAATGTAGGAGACATTAAACCAAACGAAATTGGGATGAACTTCTTTCTTGATATGGCCTGGAATCCGGATCAGTTTACTTCTGATAATCTTAATTCGTATTATGAAAAATTTGCTAAAGAGCAGTTTGGAGATAAGTATGCCAGTGAAATAGGTAGCATCTTAGAAAAATACTTTCAGTTAGGTTTTGCCCGTAAACCTGAACATATGGGTTGGACATCGGTATATCCTAACACTGAAATATCTGATCCTGAGTTTTCATTATATAATAATGGTGATGAGGTTCAACAAAGAATAGATGCTTATGAGAATATTGAGCTGAAAGTAGAGGATTTAATAAGTAAGCTGCCTGAAAATAAGAAAGAAGCTTTTTATCAACTTGTAGCTTATAAGGTTATTGGTGCTTCTAATATGAATAAGAAGTTGCTGTATGCTTATAAAAGTCGTGAGTATGCAAAGCAAAAAAGAAATAGTGCCAATCTGTATGCCGAAAAGGCCGAATTAGCCTATGAAAAAATAAAGCAGGCAACTAGTTTTTATAATGATTCATTAGCAGGAGGGAAGTGGAAATATATGATGTCATATAATCCTCGTGAACTTCCGGTATTTAATATGCCTGAAACAGGTGCATATAAATCAGAAAGTGAAAAAGCAGGTTTTATTCAGATAGAAGGAAGTGACCAGCCTATTAATTCTGGAGAGCAAAAAGTTAGTGTTCCAGTATTTAATTCTGCAACAGATTGTTCTTATTTTATTGATGTAGTAAACTCAGGAACTCAGGACTTATCATGGTCTTTCAGTAATGACATTCCATGGATTAAAATATCTAAAGAATCGGGTTCTACATCTACAGAAGAAAGAGTTTGGTTATCGGTTGACTGGAGTAAATTTCCTGATTCGACAAAAGAAAAGGCTCTTCTTAAATTAAATGTAAATGACAGTAGCCTTGATCTTCAGGTTATAGCGCAAAAAGTTGAATATAATAATCATGAATCAGCTCTTTTTGTTGAAGATAATGGAGTGGTTTCAATAGAAGCTGAGCATTATTCAGATATTAAAGGTAGTAATGACAAATCCTGGAAAACAATTGCAGGATTGGGAAGAGAAAGTGATGCTATAGGAAGTTATCCAATAAGTGGCTTATCTCAGGATACATTAAAAATAAAAGAATCAGCATATTTATCATACAATATTAACACAAGCTCCTCTGGTATCTCGAATTTGTATTTTTACTGTTTGCCAAATCAACCTGTAAATAGCGATTATCAACTTCGTTTTGCCATTAGCATTGATGATAAAGAGCCTGTTATCATGAATGCAGAACTTAAAAAGGAGATGAATGAGCATAATAAGGAATGGCAAAAAAATGTGCTTAGTTCTGTAACAATTCAACATACTTCAATTGATATACCAACATTAGGGAATCATAATTTAAAGATCTATATGATTGATCCGGGAGTGGTTGTGGATAAGTTCGAAATTGTTTTTGGAGATAAAAAAACTTCTTATCTCGGTAGTAAAGAAACTAAGGCTAAGTAAATTAGATAGCTTCTAATTCTAGGCTAATTATCAGGAATATAAACAAAAAATATACTAAGGATTGTGGGATTTTTCTATCTCACAGTCTTTTAGATTGTTAAATATCAATAGGAGTAGCATCTTTATAATAGTGATAGCATCTTTAATTTAATGTAAATTGTGTTATAAATGGATGCGTTTACACTTCTTAAGCTTGAATAAATCTACATAAATCTTAAATCAGAAAATTCTGCACAAATCATGAAAAAAATCAAATGGGGGTTTACTACTTTCATATTTCTCTTCATCGTCGGAAATGTATTTAGTCGCGACTTTTTTTCAGTTAATTGTAATTCAACTGATGGTTTTCCAATCAACCAAACTAATTCAATTTGTATTTATTACGATCCCAATGATGCTGAAGTTGTTAAAATATCAGCCAACTTATTGTGTTCAGATATAGAAATGATTGTTGGTCAAAAGCCAAGGATCTCAACATCTGCTGATGATTTAGGAGATTATACCATTATTGTTGGTTCTATTGGTAATAATGAGCTTATCAACCAATTATCCGAAACCGGGGTAATTACAACGTCAAATATTGAGGGCAAATGGGAATGTTATCATGCTAAAACAATTGATCAGCCAACATGGGGTGGCCAAAAAGCATTAGTTATTGCTGGAAGTGACAGACGAGGAACTGCCTATGGAATTTTTGAGTTATCAAAAGCTATAGGAGTTTCGCCTTGGTACTGGTGGGCTGATGTAACTCCTCAACAAAAAGAGGAGGTTAATATTTGTCCGATAGATGCATTTTCGTCAGAACCAACAGTAAAGTTCAGAGGTATTTTTATTAACGATGAAGATTGGGGATTGCAGGAATGGGCACAGTATACTTACGACCCAATTGGAGATATAGGTCCTACGACGTACGAAAAAGTCTTTGAGCTTTTACTGAGGTTGAAAGCTAATTATATATGGCCTGCTATGCATCCTTGTACACAGTCATTTAATTTTTATGCGGATAATAAAGTTGTTGCCGATAAGTATGCCATTGTAATGGGATCTTCACATCATGAACCATTATTATATAATACCGAAGAATGGCCATATAGCACTTCGTCCTGGAACGCTTTTACCAATCTGGATGTTATTATGGGTGTTTTGGAGGATAGGGTACAAAATAACTGTATGTATGAAAATGTATATACAGTGGGTATTCGTGGCGCTGGTGATGGGGGCATGTCAGGAGCTTCGTCATTAGATGCTGCCACTGAAAAAACAGAAGAAGTGATTGATTTAGAGCGTAATTTATTGACTACATATGTCGATCCAACCATTACAAACGTACCTCAGGTTTTCTGGCCATATAAGGAGGTGTTGGATATATACAATAACAATATGGATTTACCTGATGACATTACACTTGGATGGGTGGATGACAACCACGGCTATGTACGACAGGTATCTAATCCTACAGAACAACAACGCTCTGGTGGAAGTGGGGTATATTATCATGTATCTTATTGGGGCAGTCCATCCGACTATTTGTGGATTACATCAACACAACCAGCATTAATTGCAACAGAAATGAAAAAAGCTGCCGATTTTGGAGGAGATCGTATCTGGATATTTAATGTTGGTGATATTAAACCGGCCGAAATGGTGATGAATTTCTGTCTGGACATGGCCTGGGATTATAACGAATGGGATGCACATAATGTGCGTGAATATATTAATCAGTGGGTAACTTATCAGTTTGGAGATACATATGCCGAAAGCATTACCAATATATATATGAAGTATTTTCAACTGGCACAAGCTGCAAAACCAGAACACATGAATCTGGTTAGTTTTTCAGACAATGAAATAGATGATAGACTTGCTGCTTATGAAGAAATAGCTGCTACAGCTGAGGATATTTATAATGTTATGCCTTCTGACCTTGCCGATGCTTTTTATGAAACAGTATATTATCCTATAATGGGAGCCAACTTGATGAATCAAAAGTTTTTATATGCATATAAAAGTATTGTTGCATCACAAAATGGAGATGAAAACACTACTGCTTATGCAGAAAAGGCTGTTAGTGCATACAATGCGATTATTGAAAAAACAGATTATTATAATACGGGTATAAAAGATGGTAAATGGAATAAAATTATAAGTTGCGATATTCGGGATCAGGATGTTTATGATATGCCTACTGTAGCTACCGAAGCATACATTGAATATGCTAATATTGATCTGTCATCAGGTACCTTTGTTTCTCCAATGAAATATGAAAACGATTTGGTTTTTGGAGATAAGACTGGTCTGCAAAGTATTACAACCGGAGGGAAAGCAGAATTTACTTTTGAAATGGAAGAAGCAGCTTATGCTGAAATTTACTTTTATGCTAAAACACCTACTCCCGAAGAAGATTCGTGGTATATTACTCTAAACGGATCGCAGTCAATACAAAATAATTATGCTACAGGAGACAGCTTTGAGTGGATAAAAGTTAAGAGTCAGGTTTTAGTTGCCGGAACCAATACTCTTGTCATTAGTCAGCGTGAACCTAATGCTCAAATTGCAGCTATAAAAATTACAAATGCTCAATTATCAGAGTCTACTGAAAATGAAAATAAAAGTGCTGACATTGTTATTCCTGCATGGGAGTTTACAAATAAACATGATGCACAGAATTTTGTTTGGGAAACTATAGAAGGACTTTCAACTTCTGAAAAAGCAGTTGTTAATTTGCCTTACACTTCAGTTTCACTTACTTCGGTTACAGGAGCTCCTTACATTGAGCAAAATATTGACTTAACGAATAATTCATTTACTCTTGAGGTTCGTTGTATGCCAACCCGAAGATTGTATGAAGGTCGAGATTTACGAATAGCTATCTCCATAGATGATAGTACTCCTGAAATAATTAGTATTAATCATGCTTATCCAACTTCGCAATGGGCACAAAATGTATTGCAGGGATTTACAAATACTGCATTAGATTATACTGATGATGACTTAAGTGTAAATGTAAAACTTTATGCCTTAGATCCTGGAGTAATATTCGATAAGGTATTGATTTACTATGATGAAAGCTCATCTACACCAACAAGTATCAGTGAAGATATAGAAAAAACTAACAGAGGTGTAGAATCCATTTATCCAAATCCTTGCGATGATATATTATTCTGTAATCTGGGAACTGAATATTCCGGAGTCATCAATTATTCAATATTTGATATTTCAGGAAGAGCAGTATTAACTCAGAATAAAAAAATAAATCATCAGGATAAGTTTGCTATATCTACAGAAAGTCTGAAAAGTGGGATTTATATTCTGAATGTGAATAACGATAAAACGAAGCAATCTTTTTTATTTAAGAGAAAGTAACAGGAATATGGAAATTTTTCCATGATTATTAGCTGATTTTACATTTCAAAGAGTCATTGAGTATGTAAGTTTGGAGGTAAAACATATCGCATCATTATTGAAAAAATGATTAATTATTTTTAATGATGTGAATTATTATCTGGAAAAATGAAATTGAAATTATTTGGAAAAAATATTAAAGGGCTGATAGTGTGTTGCACTCTTTTAGCAGGTATAAATATTTATGCTCAACAAACTCAGCTTACAGCAAAAGATAAAGCTAAACTATATCCAACTAAAGAAATTGTTTCTCGTTATCACAATGATTGGACGATAAAACATTACAAACAAAGGATTAAAGTGTTTATGAATGAACCCTTGGATTTTAATGGTATCGTATTTATAGGAAACAGTATTACAGAAAAAGGAAGGGATTGGTCCGAAAAATTTAGTATACCTAAAGTCTACAACAGGGGTATAGCCGGAGATGTTAGTGATGGTGTATTAAAAAGGATGGATGAAATTGTATATTTTAAACCAAAGGCTGTGTTTATTTTAATAGGCATAAATGACCTGTTTAATAAGCACTACAAAGAGGGTGATGGGCGTTTTAAATATGATAAGATTGTGCCTTCTGCAGAATATGTGGCAAATAATATTTTAAAAGCCGCAAAATATATTCATCGTAAATCTCCGGAAACAAAAATATATGTGCGTACTGTTTTGCCAACGCGCAGAGACTTTATCAATGAAGATGTTCTATTGGTAAATCAATTTATTAAAGCTAATGAAACAAAAGGCTATTATACGGTAATTGATTTATTTGAACAGTTTGTTGACTCAGATGGTGAAATGGAAAAGGAACTGACAGTTGATGGAGTACACTTGAGTGATAAAGGTTATGAAAAGTGGGTGGATTTTGAAAAACCAATTATTGAAGGGTTGTTGAAGAATGATTAAGAAAGAGAATTAGTTTGATTGGCTTCTTGTTTTAAATATAGCTAACTTAAGGTGTGAATTCAAATGTTTAAGAAAGACAATAAGATAGCAAATTAGTCATCAAACTAAATGTAGCGTATGAAAACACTCACCACCGTTTTAAGTTACTCCATAATTCTGTTTTTAACAGTCAGTTTTGGTTCATGTAAAAACAACTCTTCTAAATCGCAACCTGGCAATGATTCCTCAAAAATGATTACAAAAGATTTTAGTGCTGATTTTTTGGGAACATATGTTTATACAGGGCTGGATACATTGCCAAATCCCAATTGCACAGATACAATTTTGCCTGTTCGTGTGATTGTAAACTGTGAAGGTACCTCGAACCCAATGGGCAGCATTAAAGTATTTTTTGATTTCTGTGTTAATCCACAGAATGGTCATTATGGTAATGCTAATTCGTATTTTGTTGATATGGATAAAGATACCTTGTTTGTTAATCTGGAAGGTGTTGTAATACCTGGGAAAACAGAAGAGCATCCATCTTATGTTACATCATACTGGAAAGATGATTTTGTAATAGTTGGTGGGACTGGCAAATTTGAAAATGCCACAGGTGAAGGAAAAACAGATGACTATAACAGTTCAGAAGATTCTAATTCACATCATCATTGGATGGGCAATATAAAAATGAAGGAATAGACTTTTGATAATTTATAAGGAAATGCCATTTTACTTCACATAAATCAAGTGTAGTAAAATGGCATTTTCATTATTCATAGGTGATATACTGTATCTCGTTTAGCGTTTTAACAATAACATCCTTATATGAGTTTAGAATAGAAAATATAGGAGGAGTTTGTTTTTTTGCTATTTCCATTAATTCATTTTCATACATTACTGACCCTTCGTCCATAAGTTCCGGTTTAATTTTCATACTTCCACTATAAGTAGTTTTAACTTTTTTATCCGAGACTTCTTCTGTATATATGATGTCTGTTATTTTGTGTATTTGATTCGGATTTCTGACATCCCAAATTTCAAAAGGACAACTAACTTCTACTATAGCCTTGTTTGTTATCGTAGAGTGTGTTCCTGCATATGATTTATATGATAATCTAAATCTGGAATCAGAAAGTCTACCTGAAGCTTTTTGTTCCTTAATACCTTCATTGTACTCCTCTTTTGAAATCTCGTTTTCCGAAGTTTTTCCCGTTGAAATACTTCTCTTATTTAAAAAGAACTTTTCAATCTTAACTGGTTCTGTATCAGTATTTATATCTTTGTAAGTATAAGCTATTTTATTAGTATCTATCCTCATTAAAATAAATCCAAAACCTAGTTCTTTTGAAACCTTAATGCGATCATCACTGTTCTCCAAATTAATCACTGGAGTTTTAATGGCAGGTTGGATTATGTATTTGTTTGTTTCTGAAAAGATTTCATTGGTAGTTGGATTTTTAGTGATTACTCCTCCTGCATTATCTATTATAATAACATTTAACCTGGATTTTACTGATGTGGTATTTATTTTTTCTTCAACATCTTTGTAGCCCGGACTCCACATATTTGCCTGGATGTAGAGATTTGAAGCTTCTTTTTGTGCATTAAAAGAAGGTATCTTTTCTTTTTCTGCAGCTTGTTTGTATAGTATAGATGCAGCCTTTTGTTTTAAGCCTAATATTTTCCCGTTTGCGGCATTGTAATTATTTACGTATGCCATTGCCTTTTCATAGTATGAAATTGCTTTTCCTATCTCTTTAAGGTTATTGGATTCGTATAAAAGATCAGCTTCATCAGAATAAAGTTTGGCTAGTAAAGGTCTTGTATCTTTATAAGGATCTTTTTCTTCTAAGGCTTTTTCAAATAAAGGCACAGATTCTACACGTAAGTCAAAATCAGTTTTCTGATTATACAATCGTAAAGCTTCCTCGTAATTAATGAGTGCTTTATTGGCTTTAACCTCTTCATTATATTTGTCAGAGTACTTTTTTGCTTTGTCCAGATGAGGTATAGCCCTTAAGCGATTTTCGTATATTTTTGTTGCCTGAATAATATTTATTGCTTCATCAAAATGCGTTTTTGAAGCATTCTCTTTTGCTTGTTCTAAAATTGGAGCATAGTCTTTTATTTCAAGATTTATCGTTTCTCCTTTATATGAAATACTACCACCATTAAAATCACTTAATATCTGATTCATTTTAATCCATCCATCTGCATTGTCAGCAATTTCATCATGTCCAAATTTGCTTGAAGCAGCTTTTGATTCAACATCCGAAATGTCCTTTAATGCCTGGGTGTAATTATTTTTAAAATTCTTAAAGTTTCTTTCATTAATAGTTCTTTGTAGTCGTTTGGCATATAGAATACAATTGTCTACAGATTCCTGAGCATAGCTTGTGGTTGATAAAGTTGAGATTAATAATACAGTGATAATAAGCGATAACTTCTTCATTTTTTAATACGATGATGTGTTTTGTTTCATCTATACGGTAAAAAGAGCAGATAGATATAGGTTTTTGATGAATTATATAAATGTTTGTACGAAATGAGTAAGGGGACTAATAAATTTAAATGGTAGCCGATAGTTTAAGAAATCAGCAATCGAGTAATTTTATAAAAACAAAACACAATTACTGCAAAACCAAATGATAATGCAATAATTGTGTTTAATGTATTAAAGAAGAGAACTAATTAAACGGATTCTCTATTCTATATCTTTTATTGAATCTTTATGAGATAGGTCAAAATCACCAATCTTTTGAAGAAAATTTGGATTTAATCCTTCGTATCGTATTTCTTCCATCAGCTCATTAAATTCAGCTGTTTTTTTAATTTTTGTAGATCTTGGGTGTGCCCATGGAATCTCTACATCTTTTACAATTTTTGCACCTTCAGAACCATTATCATGTTCATAATATTGTGAAATAACAATTAATCGGGTTCCCATAAATATGGCCTCCTCAAGACTGTGAGTCACAAAAATTACAGTAGAATCTGTCTTTTGCCATTGTTCAAGGGTAAACACCTGCATCTCTTCGCGTGTACCTTCATCCAAAGCTCCAAATGGTTCATCCATTAGCAATAATTCAGGTTGCATAATCATGGCCTGTGCAATGGCTGTTCTTTGTCTTTGACCACCTGATAATTGATTTGGGTATTTATCGGCATGCTCCAGTAATCTAACTCTTTTTAAATATTCATTAGCATTAGCTTTAAATTCCTTTCTTTTTCTCATAAATCTGAATGGATGATGAATAGGCGCAAACAAGTCAAAAGTTTCTAACTCTAAACCAAACATTACGTTCTCTCTGACTGTTTTATGAGGAAATAATGAATACTTCTGGAAAACAACTCCCCGGCTTCTTTCCGGCTTTTTTATCGTTTGTCCTTTGAATAGTACATTACCTGCTGATGGAAGTTCAGAACCAAGAATTAAGCGAAGTGTAGTTGACTTGCCGCACCCGGTAGGACCAACAACAGTAACAAACTCACCGCGCTTTATTTTCAGATTAATTCCATTTAAAATTACTTTATCATCGTATTGTTGAT
Source organism: uncultured Saccharicrinis sp. (assembly GCA_963666825.2). Lineage (GTDB taxonomy): Bacteria > Bacteroidota > Bacteroidia > Bacteroidales > Marinilabiliaceae > Saccharicrinis. Next base: position 6,446,169 of record OY763044.2, read on the forward strand.
AAGCATTTTCCAGATTTATTATGAATTCGCTTTCGTCTACTGCCATCGTATTAATGTTTTGTCCAGGTAAATCTTTTCTTTATCCACATTCTTAATGCAAAGTCAATTAAGAAAGCCAATAAACTAATATAAATAACATAAGGGATAATTGTTGCCATGTCCAGATATCTTCTAACAACAAATATTCTATACCCTAAACCAGCTTCTGCTGCTAAAGCCTCTCCGGCAATTAAAAACAGGATGACAGCTTTAAAGTTAAGTCTGATTGTATCCAATACTTTGGGAAATATCTGAGGAAAAACAATTTTATAAATAATCTCATGTGTACTTGCTTTCAGCGTCATTCCTTTTGTTACTTGCTCTTTGGGTAAATCTTTAACTCTTAAATAGGTGTCCAGAATTACTGTGGGGGCAACACCTATAACTATTAATGAGATTTTAGCTGTTTCATCCAAACCAAATATGATAAAAAGGATTGGAAGTATGGCCAGGGCTGGTATTTTATCAAAAAACAAGATAAAGTGGTATAGTAGTTTATCCAGATAAGGAAACATAGCCATATACAGTCCAATTAATACTCCCAGAAAGATAAATAACATGGCTATGAAAATGCGATAACCACTGGCTTTGGTATCTTCCCATAACTGGTATTCACCTTCTTTAAGCATTTTCCACATCACACCTTTTTCCCGGGCCTCTTTCAATGTTTTAGGTTCGTCAGAAGGTATTAACTCTCCATCTTCATCATATTCTTCATGAACAACTGGTTGAAATATGGCTCTTGTAAAGCTTTCGTACATTTGGCCAGGGGTAGGGATGAGCTTGTCATTGGGATTTTCTGCATGTCGAACGTTGGCCCCATGTCCATATAGCATAATACCAATCACAAAAAGTACGATGGATAAGACTACCGATATTTTTTTGCCCGGTTTAGCATTAATATCAAAAAACATACTGATATAATATTAAAATAAAAAGAGGTTAAGTCGCACTGGACCAAACCTCTTATAACTTCTCAAATAAATTAAAGGCTTTCGCTCATGTATGAAGCATCAAAATAAAATAAAATATTATTCTGATTTCCTAAAACAGAACCATCAGGGAACTGAATTCCAAGATCATCAGCTGATTTTACTCTGTCTCCTAATAAGTGGTATTTAAAACAGAAGTTACGTACGCGTCGCATATTCGTTTTAATTTCTTCACCTGACATATAATCAACAGCATCTTGTGCTGTATAAAACATGGCTGTTGTTTTTAACTGAGCTTTATATTCAGTTAAACTTGAACCTCCGGCCTTTGCCATTTGACTTAATGCATTGTCACTTAGCGCACCTCTTTTCGACATGATTGACATTACCTCGAACCATGCTCCGCTTAACGCTTTTGCTAATGCAGGATTGCTATCTAATGTTTTTTTATTAATCATCATCATATCTAAAACTTCACCAGGTATTTGAGATGAATCGAAAATCTTAGATACTCCCGGAGTCTTCATGATTTCCATAACCATAGGATTCCAGGTTACAACAGCTTCTTGTTTATCATTCGCAATAAAAGCAGGAGCAATGTCACTATCGCTTACATTGATAACGTCAACTTCATTATCTTTAATCTGATTTTTATCTAATGCTCTGGATAATAAATAATGAGAAACAGAATATTCTACCAAACTAACTTTTTTGCCTTTTAAATCATTTACAGATAAATTGTTGCGAACAATTAAAGCATCGTTACCGTTAGAGAAATCTCCTAAGATAATTGCAGCTGTTGGTATACCTGAAGCAACAGGAATAGTTAAAGCATCCATGTTTGTCATTACACAAGCATCAACTTCACCACTGGTATATGCTTCAATAGATGGCACATAATCCATCTTAACCAATTTGATTTTTACATTATTCTGATCTGCATGTTTTTCTAGAATTCCAGACTCCTGTGCATAGGCCCAAGGATTCCATCCTGCGTATATAGACCATGCTACTTTGTATTCATTTTTTTGAGAAAATGCATTTGAAACACTAAAAATAAGGCCAAGGGCCATTAGTACTACAACTTTAATCTTATTCATTACTTTTTTTGTATAATGGGTTATTTATTTGTTTAGTCAAGAGCTGTTACGTCAAGGATTACATTATCCTTTGCACTTTTTCCTCGTTCCATTCTTTCAATAGTAGCAGAGGCTTTTTCGGTAAGGTTCTTGAATTTATCTACAGTACTGCGCATAGCTGGAATTGACTCTCTTCGGAAAGATGAAATTTCATCCATGGCTTGATTTAAAGAGTCAAATGCATTAGCCAGTTTATCTACGTTAATAACAGACTCTGTAGCTTGTTTTTGAATTTCAACACCCTGAGTTTGTAAAACACGTGCGTTATCTTCAATTAAATCGCTTGTGGTTTGATCAATTTTCTTTTTGGCATCCAGTACTTGTTTTTGCTTATTTAAAGCCAAGCGAGTGGTTACAGCAATTCTTAATGCACTAGCAGTAATTGTCACTGTTCTGTTTACACCTGTTATAAGTTCATTATTGTTACGAATCAATAAATCATAAGAAATGACACCTTGTTGATTTACTGCTAATGTGGTTTGTAAATCAATAACGCGTTGGTTTAACGGGAATAAAAGTTCCTCTTGAATGAATCTTCCTTGTTCACCATCCTGCTCATTTAGGGATTTAAATTTGCTATCAAGTTTAGCATAAAGAACTTCACCAATCTTTATAGCTCTAATCAATCCATCCATTGAATCGCGCATGGCTTTTTTATCAAACTCCAGGGTTTGATTGTCATCAATCAATTGATCCCTTCCTGCCTTTAGGTTTTCTATAATGTCAGAAATAACATGTTGAGCTGATTCGTATCTTTCAAAGTATCTGCTTACCGGATTTCCTTTGCCGAATACATTTCTGAAAAATTTAGCTACGGCACCGGCAGGACTATCAAGGTTATACTTGCGTGGATTCAGGTCTTCTACCTGATTGCGCAAGTCTAGTAAGTTTTTAGCTACAGGACCACCATCTTGTGTTTTAGCAAGCGTTTTCATGGATTGGTCAAGTATCTGACTGTGATTTGAAAGGGCGTTTTGATATTTTAATCCCATTTCATTCACGTAACGTTTTTTAGTGTGATCGTCCAGTTTTCCAGCTAACAGATCATTCACTAATTTTTCAGCCTGGGCATCAATTGCAGGATCAATTTCATCCTTTTTAACAACAGGAAGACCAAGATCTCTTTCAATTTCTTCTTCAGTTGTTATAGAATGAAGTTTTAATTCAGGTTCTTTATGGTTAAAATCCAAATTGCCTTCTTTTACGGCTTCCGCAACTTGAGGCTGAATGTTTTCTGGGTTATTGTTCATTTTGATTAAATTAATTTTTTATCATCTCGAATATAGTTTAGTGCGTTCAGCCATTTCTGCAAGTTGCTTCATGGAATTTTCCATGTTCACCTGAGCTTCTCGATTAGTTGATTTTGTAATCTCAGAAATAGCTATTGTTGTTTCATCAATTTGAGTTAAGGCAGCTTCATTTTCAGCCATTAATTTATAAATCTTTTCTTCCTGAAGTTTATAAGAATACTGGCTTCGTAATAAAGCATCTTTTTCTTTCTCAACAGCTTTATTATTGCTGTCTTTTTCATCCAGTTTACTTAAGCGGTCAGAAACGTATTTTAAATCTATACTGGCCATGGTCTTTTTAGCCAAAAGCATGTCGTTTAAATTATCTATTCCTGATAAATAAACTTCACTGGCAATTCCCTGATATCTGCTATATGTTAATTGTGTTTTATCAAATTTAGAATCCAAAATTTCAACCAGGGTTCTGTATTTAATTGTAAACTGTTTAAGTTGATTAGCGCCATCAGCTAATCCGTATTTTTCCAGTTCATTTTTTAGGTTTTGTTGTTTTAACCTGGTTCTTCTTTCTTGTAAAAGCAATAATTCATCAATATACTTTCGTTTAAATTTTTCGGCATTTATATATTGATTCAAAACAAAATTAATACTGGCAAAACCGGTTATACCTATCATTGCTAAAAACAGGTTGTAAGAAAAACCAAACAAAACACCAAAAGCAGAAGAACCAATCAACAGGGGCCAGGCATATCTGAAGCTCCAGTGACCCATTGAATATCGGGTTAAGGCCTTTTGTATTGCTACTGGTCTAAAGTCCTCCGCTGATGGAATCTTATTTTGATCTAAAAGCATCTTCATTAATCTGTGTTTTCTTTCAAGTTGGGCTTTATCGACTATTGTCTGTATTGTTTAATTCAAATTTCAATGTGTTTAAATTTAAGTGTTTACACTTAAATAAATACTGTTGTATGTCACTGAATATACTAGTTGTCCAGTAATACAAATTCAACACGAGCCCATCGTAAATAATATGCTCTTGGATTTTCTCCATTCATTTTTTTAGGTGGTTGACTGGCACCGTAACCTTTTGCATTTATTCTGTTAGGATCAATGCCATGAACTGCAATTAGCCGTTGTTTAACCATATCGGCCCTTTGCTGCGATAACTTAAGGTTTGCATTTTCATCACCAGATCCTGTGTGTCCTCTTATCTCAATTCTGTAAGTAGGATAGTTGTTTAATAGCATGACCGCTACTTTATCAACAATTTCCTCTCCCTGATAATCAAGGATGTTGGCTCCACTTTGGAATGTAATAGGTTTTACCCTCATCACCCCAATCTCAGACAAGGCGTTCCATTGATCTTTTGACAGAGCATTAAATGTAATTTTCTCATTTGATTTTGAGGATGACACTGTTTTTATTTCATCATTTTTTAGCTCATCAATAAATGAACTATTTATAATGGAATAGGGATCATCGATTTCATTTTCAATGGTTCCAGCCCTTTTCATTACATCGGAACATGCATAAATCGAATTGATTAATCCATCGTGAGATGGCATACCTACCGCTGGTGGAATATCAAAAAGCTTTGCGCAATTTTCATTTAATGAATACCAGTCAATAGTACTAATCATATTTTCAACATCATCTTCATCCAAATCAGATATTTTACTTAACTCTTTAATGTTTTCTTCCGGGCGAGAATGATAATAATTCAATACCCGGAAATAGGTTTTTAAAAAGTCCTTTACATCTTCCGGATGACTAGCAATATAGTCTCTATGAAAAACGATTACATCAATAATATATCCACCAAACTGACCAGAACTCCAAAGTTTTTTCATGCCCAGTTTATTAACGGCCATTGAAACTTCCGGTTCCCACATAACAAAGGCATCACCTACTGCTCTGTCTCTGGAAGCTTTTTTCGCATACTCATAAACTTCAGCAGAACCATTAGCTTCATGTCGCCAATGTTTGTTTGACTCCAGTTCGTCCAAAGCAAAATCAGAAATGGTAAGATCTAATAAAAAAGAACTTGGAGATGCCGGAGTATAGTAAATATTAAGATCTTCATTATTCAGATCGTTTACTTTTCCATTGGGCATTACATCCTCAAAACCCACAATTGCATCTGCGCCCTTCGACTCACAGATTCCTGCAACTATAACCCCGGGAAACTTATATTTACTACCATGTTCTAAATAAGAGTTGATTGGTAGTACAATGAAGTCAAACTCCTTATTGTTGAACTTTTCCAATCGGGTGGCATAATCACCATTATCATCTGTAAACTTTAAAGCCAAACCTTTTCGGGCCAGCTGTTTTTTCATTTCGAGTGTATGTAGATAAGAGTATCCCATATAACCATCTCCTGACCAGTTAATGTTTTTAACTCCTTTTGTATCAGATGTGGATTCAGTTCTTTTTTGAAAAAACCAACTTTTACCATAATATGCCGCTACAACCAGAGTTATTATCAGGACAGATAAGATTAAAGGACCTTTACTGTTTTTCATACCTTGTGTTATTCAAATTATTTAAGATCTATATAAATACAGTCGATTACAGTGTTAATTTGTACCTAACTGCGAAAAATCTTCATCGTTAATATCAGATGGATCAAATGCTTCTAATTCGGATAGTGTTTCTTGTAAGGCTTTTCCAAATTCTTCATAATTATAAGCATCCGTATACTTTATTGAGTAATTTTTTAATGCGTGGTCTGTATCAATACAAAGTCCGATACCATACAACGCAATAAACGGATATCTTTGTAGCATCTTAAGATTTTTTAGAAAAAGATCCGGGTTTGATGCTATTCCATCAGTAATAACAATTAAGCGGTATTCGCCATAACCCAGTTGCTTTTTATACTGCTCTACAAGTTTATTGCTACTAACAATGATTGCATTCGATAAAGGTGTACTACCAGTTGGTTCTGCACTTTCAATCTGAGCTTTGAACTGATCAAGATTATTTTTACCTAAAGGAACAACCTCTTCAATACCGTATTCATTTTTAACACCCAAAAGCATTAAGCCAATGTTTACATCTTCAGGTACTTTTTTTAGAAATTCGAAAATGGCCATTTTGGCACCGTCAATTTTTCTTTCTCCGGCGCAGCTTTCATTCATACTGCCACTAACATCGAAAATAAAATAGAAATTACGACTTATATCTGCTTCACCATCGTCGTCGTTAAAAGTAATTACTTCAGGTTCGATATATTCTTTATCTTCTTTGGGTTGTGAAGAGTTGTTGTTTTGTTGAGAAGGAGATTGACAGCCCACAAAAACTGCCAATATCGCCATATAAATTATATGCTTCATTTGTTTATTTTTTCTTCCGTTTGGGATGTAAAACTCACCAGGTTTAATAATCATCTGTCCCGGTGAATCGGGACAGGCAATATATATATGAATCTGTTGACTTTATCGATCTGTTGATTTTCCTGACAAGTTTCAATAATTCAGGGTTTACAATGGACTAAATTCGTCAAGCTCAGCTTCAACTTGTTTAATACGGAAAACAACTCTTCTGTTAGCAGCCCACTCTTCTTTTGTTCTTGGAGGATTATATTTTGGAGCATTTACACCTAAACCTACTGCAACAAACTGAGATGGGTCAATATTTAAACCTTTACTTTTGCAATAACTTAAAAAGTTAGAACGAACATTTTGAGCTCTTTCTAATGAAAGGCTTTTTACACGTTGTTTCATTTGAGCAATTTCGGCAGCTGATTTGTGACCAGCTTCGTTGTTTCTTAATTGCTTTTCTGCTTTTAATATACCTAATGGATCAGAGTGACCTTCAATTACTACTAATGCCCCACTATTTGTTTCTGCAATTTCTAATGCTTTGCTAAAATCACTGGCATATTTAGCTACTGTAAAATCACTTTGGTTGGCATCAAAATTAATTTCTACAACAAATAAAGTTCCTTCTTCTTCCCAGCTAGTTGACTCAGCCTGAATTTTATTTTCGATGGCTTTAGTAACTTTTTGTTCGTCAAATTTCTTAACAACCTGAGTTGTTGTACTAGCATATTTAAGTCCTGACTTTAGTGAATTGTAATCCCAATTAGCATTTTTAATCTGAGTAGATGTACTTAATAAGCCAATGGATTTAAATGTTTTCTGAATCTCAGAATTTAAAGTATTAAAGTTTCTTGTTGTTCCTTTACCTGTAAAAAACGAAACATTACCATTATATCCCACAAATTCACAGTCTCCAAGTAAAGCTTCAACATCAGAGGTAAATTGAGATGATCCTAATAATTTTTCTGCAGAAAGACTCATTAACTGTCTATATTTACCCAGGTTAGCAGATTTGTTTTTAACCAAATCCCTGAATTTTTCTTCAGAAATCATTAAAGATTTCACAAATCCCATAACCTCAGATTTATGACTTTCGAAGTAGTCACGACGCACAGCATAAACATCAGAAATAATTCTACTTGCAGTTTTTGTAGAAAGTAATATGTTGGCTCCTTTTACAGAACCTTCAGCTCCGGTTCCTACATTACCGTTTGATGTTAACAATAAACCATCAGGGATAATACACATTACAGCATCTAAATCATTACTTTCTTGAAAAGCTGTTACTGGGTCAACTATTTTACCACCTTCGCGATCTGAAATAGTTAGTTGACTTAACCATTTAAATTGTACGGAATTTAAACGATTTGCTGTATTTAATAAGTTAGCAGCATAGTCCATATGTGGACCATATAACTGAAGAGCAACAGTGTTGATATTTTTTAAGTTTTTATTTGGACGGACTACCATTGCATCTCCTCCGACAGACCATGTAAGCTGATATATGACAACTAAATCAGTTCCTGTATTTTTAAAGGCATCAGAAGCTGCATTGATCATACCCATTGTACCTCTTAAGTATGGGGTTTCACCGTTAATACACATCTGAACCTGTTTCTTAAAGTCATCTTCTCTAAACAGATTAACATCTACACCGTTTTGTTTAAAGGTTCCTTCCATATCTGCAAATATGGTAGCAATATCTCCACCCCAGGTAATCATAGGAACTTTAACCTTACTGGATTGGGTAACTGGCTTTAGACTTGTGTTTAATACCTGAGATAACGGTTTTGGTGTTAAGTAATTTACACTTTGGGCTACAATTAGCTGTGCAAAAGTGAAAAAGAAAAAGCTAACAGCAAGCTGTTTTAGTCTTGGTCTGATTTTCATAATTTGTTATTTATTTATAGGTAATGATGACTTTCTGATTTCAATACCATTAGTTTTATTTATATCAGGATAAATTACTTTTGTATTAATCAGCAGTTTATTTATTATTTACTAATTTTCAAGAATTAAGTAATCCTGTGTTTCATTAAATGCTTTCAATGCTTTCAACAACTCCTTATCTTCTGCTGTATCTTTTATAAAACTTCCCCCTTCAACAGCCAGTCCTTCATCGAACAATCCTACGTAAATACTAATTTGCTTTGCTTTACCATGTAAAACTGCATTTTTAGTCATTTCTAAAGTAGGTGGAGTATATAAACCTTTATTAAATGCCTCTTCTAATGAAGTGCCTTTTGCAACATACGTAGGATTAAGATGCATATTAACATCTATATTGTACTTTTTAGCTATGTGATCAAGGTAATCAATTCCTAAATGAACATCTTTTATAGCATCTTCATCATTTAGATCAACAACAGGTTTTAGCATAAAGTATGTTTTCAGTTTCATAGGAGAAAACGATTCTTTGTACTTTTCTTTAAAACGAGAATTGTTCTTATTGATCTTATCCGCTAATTCTTCAATATTTATGAGGTTTAAACCTTTCATAAATTGTTCATTACGAATCTTTTCATCGTAGGCTTCAAAACCAATGCACAATTCAAGTGAAGTGGGTTTATTTCCTTCCTGTAAAGCTCTGCTCAATACTTCAAGCTCTTCCATATCAACATACTCTGGTCTTGTTTCTAATGAGAATTCAGAAACATTAGGGCAATGTTGATTTACTCTTGCAATCAAATACATTAAAGCAGTTGTAGAGAAGGTATCTTCATCTAAAACAGATCCGTTGTTTGAAACAATAATTTTATTGATAGAATTTAATTCATCTTCTTTTAGTAGTTTGGAGAACACATAATCCACCTGTTCCATTAAATCTAAATAACCAATATGGTGTTGTGACATTTTGGAAGGCAAATTACAACCTGTACATTTTGAGTATCTGCAGGCTTGTGTATAAAATACCAGAAATAACAATTTACCTGCCGGTGTTTGTTGAAACCAGTATTCTGATATTATTTTAGGGTTAGAGTTGTCTGTAAATGCATATGTTTTGTTAGCATCTTGAGTTCTCTTAAGTATTATCTCATCTAACATAATAGGATTGGTGATTATTTGTTGTTAGGGTTTAAAAAGTGTTTGCAAAATAGGAAATTTTGTTAAGAGTGCAAACAATAATAAGGGTTGTTTAACAAATTTATGATTAAGTAAGATCGCAAAGGGTCGAATTTACATTAAGTATGAACTTTGTGATTAATTTGATATTAAGTTTGACTTTGTCAGAGGCATGTGTTAATTAAAAAATAATTCTTTGTGGAAAAATAGTAAGGTCTAGAATATCAGTTTGTTGGTTGGTTATTTGCTTTAATGTAATTATTCAGGCTGAGTTGCAATATAATATTATAGCAGAATGTGAATTTATAGGATTTTATTGTACTTAAATTATTGTATTGATAAGTGATTGTAAATATCCATATTTGAATTAAGATATTGTTAATTAAATACCAGTTTAATTATAGTTTACTCTTCTTCTTTCTGAATTTATAGATGTCAATATCTGACATTTTTTTAGTAAATTATATAAGCTCTTTACTAAAAACAGATATTATGGGATCAAAGCAACAAACAAAGCATCATCAAGAAGTTGTATATGAGAAAAATGGTCGACTGAATAAAGAATTTTACTTTAAAGAACTAGACAGACTGCAATTAGAACTGGTTAAACTACAAGAGTGGATTAAATATGAAGGACTTAAAGTCGTTGTTATATTTGAAGGAAGAGATGCTTCGGGCAAAGGTGGCGTGATCAAAAGAATTACCCAACGTCTTAATCCCAGGGTGTGCAGGGTAGTTGCATTACCAGTTCCTACAGAAAGAGAAAAAACTCAATGGTACTTTCAACGTTATGTAACTCATCTTCCCGCTGCAGGTGAGATGGTGCTTTTGGATCGTAGTTGGTATAATCGTGCCGGTGTTGAAAAAGTGATGGGATTTTGTAATCAGGATGAATATGAAGATTTTTTGCGTTCGTGCCCTGAGTTTGAACGTATGCTGATACGTTCAGGGATAATACTTATTAAATATTGGTTCTCAGTAAGTGATGAGGAACAGGAAAAGCGATTTAAGGAACGTATTGAAACTCCTTTAAAGAGGTGGAAGATTAGTGAGATGGATATGGCATCGCGAACACATTGGATTGATTATTCAATAGCAAAGGATAATATGTTTAACTATACAGATACCAAACAGGCTCCTTGGGTTGTTGTGGAAGGGGATGATAAAAAGAAAGCCCGGTTAAACTGTATTTCTCATTTATTGTCAATGATTGCTTATGAAGAGGTTAAGTATAAAAAATTAAAGCTGCCTCCATTACAAGATAAAAAAGGTTATATGCGACCTCCAATAGATGAACAGACTCACGTTCCGGGGGTATATTAAGGGTTAAAGATGGAAAGGAAAAGGGAACAGGGAAAAGGTAAGGTCATTAGATTGAGAGTAGGTGATATTTAGTAAAGAGCTAACAATTTAACAACTCTACATTCGGCAAATTAACAGATCTACTACTCAACGATTCTACAGGTTACCAACAACAAACTGCTAAACAAAAATAGAGACTGCAATGACTATTGATTGGACTATATTAATATATACAGTAATTGGAGGGCTTGCTCTCTTTCTGTTCGGTATGGATGTGATGACAAAGGCTCTAAAGGATTCTGCAGGTAACCGCCTTAAATACTTTCTTCATAAAATGACATCTACACGTTGGAAAGGTCTTATCGCAGGATTAAGTGTTACAGCAGTCATTCAATCATCCTCTGTAACAACTGTTTTAGCAGTAGGATTTGTTGCTGCCGGAGTAATGACCTTTAAGAGTACCTTAGGAGTGATACTAGGTGCAGATATTGGCACAACAATTACAGCCCAGATTATTGCATTTAAGGTTACCAAAATTGCTTTGCTATTGATTATTCTTGGGTATTTATCTACGGTAATTTCCAATAATAAAAAATATCGTGAGATAGGAAGGATACTTCTGGGATTAGGACTTATCTTTTTAGGAATGAACTTTATGAGCGAAGGTATGCGACCTTTAAAATCATATCCGCCTTTTATTGAAACCATGCATGATTTAAGCAATCCTCTGTGGGGCATTTTAATAGGAACATTGTTTACAGCCTTAATTCAGAGTTCATCAGCAACTACAGGTGTTGTAATAGTGTTGGCATCTCAGGGATTTATTACTTGTCAGGGAGGAATATCTATCGTTATAGGAGCTAACATAGGAACTTGTGTAACCGCATTTTTATCAGCCATAGGAAAACCCCGAACAGCGGTTCAGGTGGCTATTGCACATATTTTGTTTAAGATTATTGGAGCTGCGATATGGGTTTGGTTTATTCCTCAGTTAGCTTTTTTCACAGAAATGATTACCCCCAACGATTTACCACGGCAAATTGCTAATGCACATACCATATTTAATGTGGTAAATGCGGCTCTTATGATTGGCTTTACAACTCCTATTGCTTTGTTAATTACCAAAGCCTTCCCTGCCAAATCAAATGATGACGATGAAATTGTATTACTTGATAAATATTATCTGCAGCATACAAGTGTTGCCATTGATTTGGTTGATAAGGAACTTAATAAACTGGCAGAAAATACCAATACATTGCTAGATAAGGCCTTGAATATAGCACTGATGGGTTCATCAACGGATCTCGAACAACTCCGTTTGTCAGATAAAGCGATCGATTTTCAACAACAGCAAATCCTGTCTTATTTACAGCAGTTACAGCAAGAGAAATTAGATTCAAAAGAATCGATAAGGATAAAGAACCAGATGGAAATCACCAATATTTTAGAAGCTGCAGCTGATGTTATCACTACAGATATGGTTGAAGCTGCAGAGCATAGAATTGAATATGATTTGCAAATGAGTAAAGAAACACATGAAAGGTTTGCTCATATATACCTTCAAAGCGTGGTGGCATTAAAAAGTGCCTTTGCATCATTTAAAGATGACAACAAGGGACTTGCTACTGAAATTATTGCCAATAAAAAGGCATTTAAAAACGATATTCTGGAGATAAAAGACCGACTTATTAATCGTTTGTCTGTACAGGATAGAAACAGAATAACCATCATTCGATTCGAAACAGAAATGATTGAATTAATCAATAGGTTGTATTCTCTAGCTCGTAGAATTGCGCGTTTGCAATTAGATTGAAAAAAGAACTTCACTAGTATTTTTGTTAAACTTATGAAAGGGCATTTTAGCTTAAAGCAATATATTTTAAAGAAGTGGATTCGTATTACAGGAATAATCTTGTTTATGAGTCTTATATTTAATGCTTTTAGCAATAAATATTTAAATCCTGGTGTTTCAGATTATTCGTATGGTGACAGCATTCTGTTAAATGTGGATTCTATTCAGTATTGGGAAAAGCTTAAAGTGCTCTCTGCTACTGATAATAAAGAATATTGGCCTGTTACTGCACAACCAGTTCCTTTGGAAGGAGCCATATTACCTTTTCGGCGTGTAGTTGCTTTTTACGGTAATTTATTTTCAAAAAAAATGGGTATTTTAGGAAAATATCCTCCAAAGCAACTCTGGGAAAAATTGAATGACGAAATTCAAAAATGGGAAAAAGCAGATACTTTAACTCCTGTGATACCAGCATTGCATTATGTAGCTGTTGTTGCCCAAAATAATCCATTTAAAGATTCTACATACAGATATCGAATGCCTGCATCGCAAATTGACTCCGTACTAAGTATTGCTCGTATGGGCAATGCTATTGTTTTCTTAGATATCCAGCCTGGTTTAAGTAATGTTCAGAAAGAAGTGCCTTTATTGGAGAAATATCTGATGTTACCTCATGTTCATTTAGGCTTGGACCCGGAGTTTTCAATGAAAGAAGGTGATGTACCCGGTACTGTTAAAGGTTATGTTACCGCAGAGGATATTAACTTTTGCAGCAATTACTTAAAAGAATTAGTTATTACCTATAGTTTACCTCCAAAAATATTTGTTGTACATCGATTTACTCAGGCTATGGTGAGAGATTACACTCAGATACAATTACATCAAGAAGTACAGATTGTTATTAATATGGATGGGTGGGGCAGACCTGGGTTAAAAAAGAGTACTTACAGAGATTATATTTATAAAGAACCCATACAGTTTACAGGTTTTAAATTGTTTTATGATAATGATTTGATTCAAGCTCCGCACCGCTTAATGATACCCGAAGAGATTTTAAAACTGACACCCCGTCCTGTTTATATTCAGTATCAGTAAGTATACGATATTAATGGAATATAAAAAGAATCATTTTGTGTTGTTCGGGTAGGTTATAGTAGATGATTTGAGTAATATTTATTTTGATTGAATAAATGAAATACAAGAAAAAGAAGCAAGCCATAAGCTTGCAATCATATCTATTTTGAAAACATTTTTACTAACCAAAGAATTAGGTATAAACCAACTCCTGCACCTAAGAAGAGTACAGATAAAACAAATGCAATTCGAATCATTTTTACATCCCAGCCTAATTTAAAGCTAAGCCATTCACAAACGCCTAAAATCATAATAGTATATTTTTTTTAATGATGTATTTAATTTTCTGATATAAAAATATAAAATTATGGAGGTCAGTAGCTAAGCACCTATCAAATCTTTCTGATTAATTTTGTCAGCTTCCACCATGCGGTACATTAAGTTGTTAAAGATGTTATCTTTCATTTGTGATCGGTTGATTCTGTAGCAAAACTCATTAAAATATTTATCTATATGCCATTCGCTAACCCAAGAATAGGTTGTTCTAATCCACGACTTCACTTGGTGTATCATTGTATGTAAGGCTTTAAAATTCATGCCTCCCATGCTTTCAATCTGTTCTATGTTGTAATCCTTCATCAAAGGGCGATAACCTCTCCAACAATCAGTGGTCACACTGGCATTTTGGGATATATGAGCATCAAAAAGCCTTTTAAGTTCTTTCGATGAGTAATTGTTGATTTTCATCGAGTACATACGTTTTACTTTCCCATCATCGGTAAGCTCAACAGCACATACCGCCTTCTTTTTCTTGCAGTTGTAACTGCGACCAACCTTACCTTCTTCTTTGCCTCCTACCACAAATTCGTCGATGTGTACATTTCCATCCATCGGGTTGTTGCCGCTTGATTGCATCGCTTCCCTAACCTTATGCATGAATAGTCGTGCTGTTTTTTCAGTCACTCCTATACGTTCTGACATATAGCTTGCTGACAAACTCTTGGTTGAGGTTGACATCTCAAAGCAAATGTAAAAGGCTTTGCGTACTCCAAATTTCACTTTGTGAAAGAGTGTGTTGGCGGTAGCTGACTCAATATGCGCACACTTGTTGCAGATTCTTCCGTGATGCTTGCGTTGCTGGTAGCCTTGATGCCCACATTTAACGCACTTAAAACCTTGGTACCACTTAATGTTGGCCAAATATTCCAAGCAATCATCATCCGTACGGAAACGATCAGCAAACTTTAGAGCATTTTGTCCTTTGAATAATTCCATGTATCCCTAATTTTTACTAGTGGCAAATATAAGTAATTATCTACTTACCTCTATAAAATTAATTCATTCAGACTGTTGGTGCAGATGGGCAAGACCTTAAAAAAACACCAGTCAGGTTTATTTAATAAACCTGACTGGTGTTTTCACGTGATTTAGCATCATTATAACATTGGTTAAAGTAAGGTTAAAGTCCTTAAAGTTTTTCTTACAATAATTCACGATTGCTATTTTTGGTGCATCAAAATCATTATACAAATATTAATACTTAAAATATTTTAGATGATGATGCTACTTCATAGATATAGTCTTTCGACTTAAAATAAAAGGTTTTTGTTAATAATAATGCTTCAGAGATGGATTAATTTCCTCTCTGAGGTTGTGTATATCATTTAATAAATTTTAATAGGAATAGGGAACTATGAAAAAGAAACCATTTTTTATTAAGGTGTTATTTTTTAGTGCTTTAATGATTGCATTTGGAGTGTTGGGCATACAGTCTGCCAATAAGGTTGAAATCTACACCTCGAACACTAAAATTTCTTTGGCGCCAGGCGAATCGGTAAGTTATAAACTGGACGTTTTAAATAACGGAGAGCAAATTGAGTTTTGCGATTTATCGGTATCAGGAATGCCCCGAACGTGGAATTATTCTTTAAAATCAGGTGCCTATGATGTGAGGCAGGTGGCTATTAAACCCAATGATAGTCAAATGGTAAATCTTAAGATTAATGTGCCTTTAAAAGTTAATAAAGGAAATTATACTTTATATGTAAAAGCAGGTAAAGCAGAGTTGCCATT